>NZ_JBAPEU010000002.1:0-1021434 GCF_038148795.1 Sphingomonas agri
GTCACCCAGCGCTGGCCCGACGGGTTCGTCGATGCCGACAACAAGGGCGCCTTCCACATCCCAACCTTCGGCTGAGCCCGACCTCTCGGTCGCGAAGTCGCCGAGTCACTGCAAAAACAACCGAAAACGGCCGACGCTCTAAATCTTTCTGCCGCAAAATTTGGACAAAATTCGAGCAGCGCGACGCCAGCCGGTTGTTTCTATTGGTGAGCCCAGCTGGATTCGAACCAGCGACCTACTGATTAAAAGTCAGTTGCTCTACCGACTGAGCTATGGGCCCACCTAGGCGCCGCGGTTACCCTCGTGGGGCGCGGCGGGCAAGGCGGTGTTCAAGATGTCCGATCTTCAAGGCTCCGACGCGCCAGGCTGGGGCAATGAGGGCGAGTGGCTGGAGGACGAAGCTGCGTTCCGCCAGCCGGCGGTGCGGAACTGTAAGCTGTCGCGAGCGAAAGCGTCCACCGCTCCAGAGGGCGAGATCGAGGTCGAGCACGCGGGATGCCCAGCGTTTGCCCGGACGCCTGCCGAATTCGCGCTCGATGCTCTTGAGGCGACGGAGCATCTCGAGAGGGTCGAGCTTGCTCTCGACGATCGCGACCGCATTGGCGAAATCACGACCCGCCCCGCCATGCGCGGCATTGAGCAGTATCGGCGATGCGTCAAACAACCCGAATTCCTGGTCGAGATGCGCAATCGCTGCCTCGACCACGCCGGCAGGACGTCCATAGCTGCCATGCGGCCGGTTTGAACCGACCGCGATCGCGTAGAGGTGCGTTGCGTCCGTCACGGCTGCTCGCCTAGGTCAGCATTATGGAGTTCGCCAGTCCTGCCGATGTCTCGCCAATTCCCGAGGCCGAAGCGCCCCGCAATTGCCCGCTGTGCCCACGGCTGGTGAGATTTCGCGAGGAGTGCCGCGACCAGCATCCCGGCTGGTGGAACGCTCCCGTTCCCGCGTTCGGCGACCGTGCTGCGTGGCTCGCCATCGTCGGCCTTGCGCCCGGCAAACATGGTGCGAACCGCACCGGAAGGCCTTTTACCGGCGATTTTGCAGGCGAACTGCTCTACGCGACCCTTCTGAAGTTCGGTTTGGCGACGGGCGAATATCGCGCTGATCCCGGCGACGGACTTCGCCTCGAGGGCGCAGTCATCCTCAATGCGGTCAAGTGCCTCCCTCCGGAAAACAAGCCGGAGCTAAGCGAAATCGCGACCTGCAGAAATTATTTCGAGGCGGCGCTGGCAAAATTGCCGGGCGTTCGCGTGCTGGTCGCTCTGGGGCAAATTGCCCATGTCGCAGCGGCAAGAGCGCTTTGTCTAAGGCCCGCCGCGGCGAAATTCGGTCATGGCGCCGAAGCGAAGGCGTCCGACGGCCGGATTCTCCTGTCGAGCTATCACTGCTCGCGCTACAATCAGAATACGGGCCGGCTCGATCGAGCGATGTTCGAGAGCGTGTTCGAAAGGGCGATCAGGCTCCGTCCGGACTGATTTGGGGGGAGAGTTGCATGAGAACCGGCTACGCCTCGATCGGCTTGGTCCTTCTTGGTGCCGCTGCACCGGCATCCGCGGCCTGCACGGGCGAAGGACGGCACGATCCGATGGCGCTTCGACAAATCTGCGACATGGAAAAGGCCTGGGGACAATCTCTGGTGAAGGGCGATCCCGCGGTTGCACGCAGGATCCTTGCCGACGACTTCCTCGGCGTCGACACGAAGGGCAAGCTCTCTAGAAAGGCCGATGAGATTGCCGATGTGCCCCGTGTCGCCCAGCATATGGCGGCCGACACCATGAACGATGTCATCGTCCGCTTTTACGGCGACACCGCGCTCGCCCAGGGTAGCGACAGCTGGATTGGCAAGGATGGTTCCAAAGGCCGGTTCGTATGGACCGACACGTGGCTCAAGCGGACCGGCGAGTGGCGGATCGTCGCGGCGGAGGATCTAATTCCACCCGAAGGCAAGTAATCCCGGGCGAACCGGAGAGCCTGCACGTCCATGAGCGCCCCAAGGTGCGCACCTGCGTCATTTCCTGCGGAGCGCGCCCCGCCTAGACGTCCTCGACGAGCCTTCCGTAAAGCTCTGGCCGGCGATCGCGGAAGAAACCGAACGCGGCCCTGTGCCTCTTCGCCTCGGCAAGATCGAGTGTAGCAACCAGGACCCCTGTTTCCTCCGCTTTGAATTCGGCAAGGATATCGCCGCGCTGGTCGCAAATGAAGCTGTGGCCGTAGAAGCGTTGACCATGCTCCGTACCGATGCGGTTTGCGGCCACCACCGGCACGACATTTGAAACTGCATGACCGATCATGGCCCGCCGCCAGAGCCGGGACGTGTCGAGATCGGGGTCGTGCGGTTCGGACCCGATCGCGGTCGGATAGAAGAGCACCTCGGCACCCATGAGCATCATCGCGCGCGCCGTCTCCGGATACCACTGGTCCCAGCAGACACCGACGCCGAGGGTCGAATGATCCGGCCCTGCCCACACCTTGAAGCCCGTATTGCCCGGGCGGAAATAGAATTTTTCCTCGTAGCCCGGGCCATCGGGGATGTGGCTCTTTCGATAGACTCCCGCGACCTTGCCGTCGGGGCCAATCATGGCGAGCGAGTTGTAGTGATGCGGTCCCTCGGCCTCGAAAAAGCTGGTCGGAATCCAGACCTCAAGTTCCTTTGCAACTTCCTGCATCGCGCGCACCGAGGGGTGGTCGGCAGTGGGTTTCGCCGTTGCAAAAAGGCTTTCGTCTTCGACGCGGCAAAAATAAGGCCCCTCGAAGAGTTCGGGCGGAAGGATCACGCGGGCCCCCCGGCCGGCCGCTTCGCGCACAAGGTCGCTGACCGCCCGAATGTTCGCGTCCGTATCCTCGGTAAAAGAGAGCTGCAGCGCCGCGACGGTGAGCTTGTTCATTGTGGAACCTGTTGGGAGATGCAGTGGAAGCTTCCACCGCCGGTCAGGATGTGGTCGGCGCGCAGGCCAATTGCAATGCGGTCGGGGAACAGGGCCTGTACCACCTCGACGGCGCCCCTGTCATTGGCCGCTCCATATTGAGGCACCACGACGGCGGCGTTGCCGATGTAGAAGTTCATGTAGCTCGCCGGGATGATGTCATCCTCCTCATTCGTGACGCGTCCTGGCGAGGGCAGGGTGACAATGTCGAGATGCGCGTCACCGAGGCGCCGTGCTGCATCCTTGTAAACGGCTTCGTTCGGATCATCACCGGCGCAGGTCGGGATGGCAACTCTGCCGGGGGCAACGAACCGGGCGAGATTGTCGATGTGGCCATCGGTGTGATCGTTCATCAAGCCCGAGCCTAGCCAGACCACACGTTCGAAGCCGAGCTCTTCCAAGAGCCGTTTCTCGACCTCCTCGCGGGTAAGAACGTTGCGGTTAGGGTTGAGGAGGCATTGCTCGGTCGTGATGACGGTACCGGATCCATCGCCATCGATCGCCCCGCCCTCGAGGATCCATTCTGCCTTGGAGAACGGAAGGCCGGCGCGCTGTGCCAGGCGTTCGCCAATGTCTTGATCCCCTTCAAGGTCGTACTTCCCGCCCCAACCGTTGAAGCAGAAGCCCCGCGCCCTGCGACCATTGTCGCTGCCCAGAATGATTGGACCCGTATCACGCAGCCAGATGTCCCCGAACGGCTCGACGATCACTTCTGCAAAAGGACAGAGCTCGCGTGCGATCGCCGCTGCACCCTCATGCGCAGCAACTAGCCAGATCTTCTCTCCCTTGCCGCCGGCATGAACCGCTTGGGCAAATGCCGCGACTTCCCGTTCCGCCGGCTTGAGATCGCCGAGCCAAAGCTCCGGATCACTGGGAAAACCGATCCAGACCGCCTCGTGAGGCGCCCATTCTGGCAGCGGCGGGCGTGGGAGTTCCAACATGCGGGCGCGCGCTAACAGTCCGCTGCGCCAGCGCCAAGTCGCTCGCTTGTTTTCCATCGGACAGTTGCTCGATCACACGATCGGCCACTGACTGCAAAATGGGCGGCTCGGAATTGACCCGGCCGCCCATTTTGTCTTCCGTTGATGCGCGATTGAAAAATCTTAGCGCGAGTAAAACTCGATCACGAGGTTGGGCTCCATCCGCACCGGATAGGGAACCTCGTCGAGCTTCGGCACCCGGGTGAACGTGATCTTGGCGGTGCCGTCCGGAACAACATAGTCAGGGATGTCACGCTCGGCGAGGCTCTGGGCCTCGATCACCAGCGCCATTTCCTGCGCCTTGCTCCCAAGCTCGACCACGTCGCCGACGTTAACCCGGCGCGAGGCGATGTTGCACTTCACGCCGTTCACACGGATGTGGCCGTGGCTGACCAGCTGACGCGCCGCCCAGATCGTCGGCGCAAACTTTGCGCGATAGACGATCATGTCGAGGCGGCGTTCGAGAAGGCCGATGAGATTTTGCGAGGCGTCGCCCTTCATGGCGATTGCCTGCGTGTAGTTCTTCTTGAACTGCTTCTCGGTGATGTCGCCGTAATAGCCCTTGAGCTTCTGCTTGGCCCGCAGCTGAATGCCGTAGTCGCTGAGCTTGCTCTTGCGGCGCTGGCCATGCTGGCCGGGCCCATATTCGCGGCGGTTTACAGGGCTCTTGGGCCGTCCGAAGACGTTTTCGCCCATCCGGCGGTCGAGCTTGTATTTGGCGCTGGTGCGCTTCGTCACATCAATTCTCCAATTGCGTAGTCACAAGTTCCGGAGCCGCGCTGCCGTCGACTTGCTCGGGGCAGGGCCGCCGCTTCACCGGAGTGCGGGGCCAATTGCGAAGCGGCGCACCTAGGGGGCTGCCGCTTCAAGGTCAAGGTTTTCAAGGATTCAGCAAGGCGTGCGGCTCAGTAATCCGTGGCCTTGCCACTGATCCCCGAATGCGAACCACCCACGGCGCCCTGGCCGCGTTGCTGTAATTCCTGGGCGGTCAGGCAAACGCGGTGAACATATGCGAGCCGCTGTCCGCATCATCGACGCGGCAGGTCTTCTTTTCCTTCTTCGGTGCCTGCGCGGGAGCGCTCGGAGGGGCAACCGACGCTTGCTGGCCGGCGGCCGCCTGTGCTGAAACGAGCAAGAACGCTGCAACAAACATCAAGAACGCCTCGCAGGAATCCAATTTGAGTGAAACGACCCCGCTTGCGTGGTCAGTCCCGGCGACGAGCCGGGCCGACGAGTGCACGGATCACGCCTCTTATGGCCTTGATTTCACGCGATGACCATCCGGCTTTGGTGAAGATCGTCCGGAGCGTGTTCTTCGTCGCCTGCGTGCGCGAGGGAGGGCGGAAATAGCCCTTGGTGTCGAGTTCCTCGTTCAGCTGCGCGATGAGACCTTCAAGTTCAGCATGAGGTGCGCGGGGCTCGAGCTCCTTGGCCGTCGGCTGGACAAGAGAACTGCGCTTTGACCATTCATAGGCAAGGAGAATGACTGCCTGCGCAAGGTTGAGAGAACCAAATTCTGGATTGATTGGGACGGTGACGATCGCATTGGCAAGTGCAACATCCTCCGTCTCGAGGCCGGAGCGCTCGGGTCCGAAAAGTATCCCGCACCGTTGGCCAGAGGTGGTGATGCTGTCGGCCATTTCACCCGGTCCGGCGACCGGCATGACGAGGTCGCGTCGGCGCACGGTCGAAGCGAATATCAGCGAACAGTCGGCAACGGCCTCCTCGACCGTGGCGAAGAGCTGCGCCCGTTCGAGCACGATGTCCGCTCCGCTTGCGGCAGGTCCTGCTTCAGGATTGGGCCAGCCGTCGCGGGGAGCAACGAGCCGCATTTCGGTCAGCCCGAAGTTGAGCATGGCCCGAGCGGCCTTGCCGATGTTCTGGCCGAGCTGGGGACGCACGAGAATGATGATCGGCTTGGCAGGTTCGGTCACAGCAACTTGTCGTGCCCCGGCGGCGGGATCGCCTCCTTCTCGACGCGCTCGGCGATCTCGGCGAAGTCTCCCGGCTCGCTGAAGTCCTTATATATGCTCGCGAACCGGATGTAGGCGACATGATCGAGGGCCTTGAGGCCCGCCATCACAGCTTCCCCGATGCGCACCGAGGCCACTTCGTCGCCAAGGGTTTCCAGTTGCCGCTGCACGCCGCTGACGAGTCGGTCGATCCTGGTCGGATCGATATCGCGCTTGCGGCACGCGTGTCCTATCGCGCGGGCGAGCTTTTCGCGATCGAAGGATTCGCGTTTGCCGTCCTTCTTGATGACGGTGAGGTCACGAAGCTGAACGCGTTCGAACGTCGTGAAGCGGGCGCCGCACGCTTCGCACTGCCGCCGACGGCGGATCGCTGCGCCATCTTCGCTGGGCCGACTGTCTTTGACCTGGCTGTCCTCATGCGCACAGAAGGGGCAACGCATCCTTCAGCCTTGATAGATAGGAAAGCGCGCGCACAGCTCGCGCACGCGCTCGTTCACCGAGTGCTCGACCGCGCCGTTGCCCTCCGGACCACTCTGCTTGAGCCCGTCGAGCACGTCCGCCACCATCCCCGCGATGTCGCGAAACTCCAGTTCGCCGAAGCCGCGCGTCGTTCCGGCAGGCGACCCGACCCGGATGCCGCTGGTCTTAACGGGAGGCAGCGGATCGAAGGGAACGCCGTTCTTGTTGCAGGTGATGCCCGCGCGCTCGAGGCTTTCGTCCGCGTCCTTGCCCGTGAGACCCAGCGGCCTGAGGTCAACGAGCGCAAGATGCGTATCCGTCCCACCGGCGACAAGATCGGCGCCGCGGGCCTTAAGGCCGTTCGCCAAGGCCTTGGCATTGGCGATAACTGCCTTGGCGTAGGTCTTGAATTCCGGCTGGAGCGCTTCGCCAAAAGCGACCGCCTTGGCAGCGATCACGTGCATCAGCGGCCCGCCCTGAAGTCCGGGGAACACTGCTGAATTGATCTTCTTCGCAATATCCTCGTCATCCGTCAGCACCATACCGCCTCTGGGACCGCGCAGGGTCTTGTGCGTGGTCGTCGTCACCACGTGAGCGTGACCGAAGGGAGAGGGGTGCTCGCCCGCCGCGACGAGTCCTGCGAAATGAGCCATGTCGACCAGGAACAGGGCCCCGACCTCGTCGCAGATCGAGCGAAAGCGTGCGAAATCGAAATGACGCGGGTAGGCAGACCCGCCGGCGATGATCAGCCTTGGTCGATGCTCCCTCGCCAACCGCTCGACCTCGTCGAAATCGACGAGTTGATCGTCCTTGCGAACGCCATATTGAACGGCGTTGAACCATTTGCCCGACTGCGCGGGAGGAGCGCCGTGCGTCAGGTGACCTCCGGCTGCGAGGCTGAGCCCCATGATCGTGTCGCCGGGCTTCAGGAGCGCCATCATTACAGCCCCGTTGGCCTGTGCGCCTGAATGCGGCTGCACGTTGGCGAACTGGCAGCCAAAAAGCTTCTTGGCGCGCTCGATCGCGAGCGTCTCAACGGCGTCGGAAGGGGCGCACCCCTGGTAGTAACGACGGCCGGGATAGCCTTCCGCATATTTGTTGGTGAGGACCGAGCCCTGTGCTTCGAGCACGGCCTTGCTCACGATATTCTCCGAAGCAATCAGCTCGATCTGGGTCTGCTCGCGGCGAAGCTCGTCACGGACCGCGTCCTCGACGGCAGGGTCGATTTCGGAAAGTCCGCTGGTGAAAAAGCCGTGCGGCACCCGGTAACTGGCGTTGGCGTCGAGCTCTGCGGCGGTGGCCATCAATCGCTGTCCTGCAGTTCGTGTGAAAGTTGATCGACGCGGCGCTGGTGGCGCCCGCCGGCGAAATCGGTACCCAGAAACGCGGTGACGCAGGCCTTAGCCATGTCGGTGCCGATGAGGCGGCCGCCAAGCGCGAGGACGTTGGCGTCATTGTGCTCGCGGGCAAGCTGGGCCGAGAGCGGGTCGTCGACCCGCGCGCAGCGGCAGCGCAAGTTGCGATTGACTGCAATCGAGATGCCGATCCCCGAGCCGCAAACGGCAATCCCGCGTTCTGCTTTCCCCCGCGCGACGACGGAGGCAAGCTTTGCTCCATATTCCGGGTAATCGACACTTTCAGGGCCATTGGTTCCAAGGTCCGTCACCTCGTGGCCTTGCTCGCGCAACCACACGACGAGTTCATCCTTGAGCCGATAGCCGGCATGGTCGGCAGCAAGGGCAATGCGCATAATGCCTGACTAGGGCAGCCGGCGAGGATTCGCCAGTGTTTGGCGCCCGCCCGAGGGGCCGAACCAAGATTATCTCCGCTGGTCCTTGAGACGGGGGCCTCATCGACGGGGGCTTCTGCAAGAACCAAGTCGCGCGGCTGCGCGCTCGTTGCCGCGGCTCAGCGCTCGGGGTGAAGACCCAGTGACAGCAGTGCGCGGCGCGCTCGGCGATAGAGGAGGCCCTTGAGCCCTTCCGCGACATAATAAGTGACCATCATCGTTACCCGCTCGCCATCCGCTTTCTTCGTTTGCGCCGCGCTGTGCCAGCTTTTCGTGAGCGCTACCGGGAAGGCATAGCCGGTCGAGGGCATGAACGGCATTTGCGTCGTCTTCTTGGCTCCGGCGCCCTTGTCGCTTTCGTGAAAGATCGTGCCGATATGCCGTTGGGAATCGTCGGCAGGCAGGTAGAACTGCACTGTGATTGCCTTTTTTCCGACGTCGCTGTGGATCGAAATCTTGTAGCCCGGCTGATCTCTGAGCAGGATCGGCACTGGATATAATCCAACCTTCTCGGCTGGCTTCCCAAACCGTTGCTCGAGCGCCGATCGGAACTTGCGCTTGAAGGCGTTTTCGAGTTCTCGCGAGCACAGCGCCCGGGCAACCGGCGTCCATATCGCGCGAAGGTTTGCGGGCAGGCGCCAAAGGAGCTCAGGATAGAGATACATCCTGAGACGGGTGCTGGTGCCATCCTTGCGGACCGCGTCCCTGTGCTTGAGGTCGTGGTAGAAGCGGCGGTCCGGCATGGCGGCGAGGAGCGCTGCATAGGTCTCGGGGTCGAGCAGCTGCTCGATGTAGATATGGTCGAACGGCTTGTGCCGGAGTTCCGATCGCTCGACTGCGGTGACGAGCTGCGTTTCGATGGAAGGATGCGCCGGATCGGTGCCACGCCGGACAACCGTTTCCTTGTTCATGGCTAGGCCGCTCTCCGCAGCTCCAGGCGGCTCCAGATCTCGGCGAGAGCTTCGACGAGCGTGTCCATCATCTCGGCTGAATGCTGGGGGCCGGGCGTGAAGCGGAGGCGTTCGGTGCCGCGCGGCACCGTCGGGAAATTGATCGGCTGAACGTAAAGCCCGTACTCGGCAAGCAGGATGTCGCTGATCTTCTTTGCCTTGATCGGACAGCCGACCAGCAGCGGGATGATATGCGTCGTGCTCGGCAATGCAGGAAGGCCGGCCGCCGCGAACTTGGCCTTCAGCATCGCGGCCGCCTCCTGCTGGACCAGCCGCTCCTCGTTCGAGCCCCTAAGATGCCTGACGCTGGCGAGCGCGCCCGCGACCAGCACCGGCGAAAGGCTCGTCGTGAAGATGAAACCCGGCGCATAGGACCGGATGCAGTCAATGATCATCCGATCAGCAGCGATATAGCCGCCCATCACGCCGAATGCCTTGCCGAGGGTGCCCTCGATGATCGTGAGCCGGTGAGCAACCGCGTCGCGCTCGGAAATTCCGCCACCCTGGGGGCCGTACATCCCGACCGCATGGACCTCGTCGAGGTAGGTCAGCGCACCATATTTGTCAGCGAGGTCGCAGATCGCACCGATCGGCGCGATGTCGGCGTCCATCGAATAGACGCTCTCGAAGGCGATGAGTTTGGGCGTCTCCTGGCTCTCGGCCGCGAGCAGTTCCTCGAGATGCTCAAGATCGTTGTGACGGAAGACCCTCTTCTCGCAGCCGCTGCTCTTGATGCCGGCGATCATCGAGGCGTGGTTCAATTCATCCGAGAAGATCACGCAGCCAGGCAAGAGCCGCCCGAGGGTCGAAAGCGCAGCTTCATTGGAAACGTATCCGCTCGTGAAGAGGAGCGCGCCTTCCTTGCCGTGAAGGCTTGCGAGCTCCGCTTCGAGCTTGGTGTGATAATGGGTGTTTCCGCTGATGTTGCGGGTGCCGCCAGAGCCGGCGCCGACTTCGTGGAGCGCCTTTTCCATCGCCTCGACCACGGCCGGATGCTGGCCCATGCCGAGATAATCGTTGGAGCACCAGACAGTGATCGGCTTTGGCCCATTGCCGCCGAAGCAATGGGCATTTGGGAAATTCCCCTTGGATCTCAGGATGTCGATGAACACGCGATAGCGGCCCTCGTCGTGAAGGCGCTCGATCGCGGACTTGAAGATGCGCTCGTAATCCAAATGCCCGTACTCGCTCGATGCCGCCCTTAGCTTCGGCTCTTAGAGATTTCCACTCAGAAACGGTTTCAATTTTTTCAGAATAGCTGGATGTCCTCAATGCCAAAAGAGGCGAGCGCTTCGGGGGAGGGGCGCCGCGCCGGCGATGTGAATAGCATGAGGCCGCTCGGCTTGGGTGGCCAGGACTGATCCCGAGTGAGATGAGCGATCCGCCGCGCGATGCCTTCGCCTCCGTGAATGTAGGCTATTCCAGGAAAGGCGCTGCGCAGCTCGTCCTCGAGGAGTGGGAAGTGTGTGCAGGCAAGGACAATTGTGTCGATACGCTCACCGCCTCGAGCCTCGAACAGCGGTTGCACGGCGAGGCGCACGGCACCGGCAGGGACATCTTCGCCGCGAAGCTTCCTTTCTGCAAGTTCAACCAGTTCGGGCGAACCATGACGAATGAGTGTGCAGTCAGCTGCAAATCTCGCCGCGAGATCGTCGACATATGGCTGGCGAACGGTCGCTTCGGTGCCAAGGACGCCGATGAACCGGCTCTTGGAAATCTCGGCCGCGGGCTTGATGGCCGGCACTGTTCCCACCACCGGTAGTTCCAGGGCCGAGCGGACGTGCTCCAGCGCAATGGTGCTCGCGGTATTGCAGGCGATCACCGCTATGCGGGGACGGAAGCGCTCTACGAGCCGTCCGAGGAGGGCCGGGACCCGGCTCGCGATCTCGGCTTCGCTGCGTTTGCCATAGGGAAAGCCGGCGCTGTCGGCCGCGTAGACGATCGGCGCATTGGGCAGAAGCGCGCGCGTTGGTGCGAGCACCGACAAACCGCCAACGCCGGAGTCGAAGAACAGGATCGGAGCCGATGGGTCCACGCGGGACTTTGTGGCGTGGCATGCGGTGAGCTGCAAGTTGCACCCGCGTTCCGGTTTGCTACCAACCGGTTCATGTCCCGCGAAACTCTCGTCGCCCTGGCGATCGGCTATCTTATGGGTTCGATCCCATTTGGTCTGCTTTTGACGCGCATCGCGGGAAAAGGAGACATTCGCGACATCGGCTCCGGCAATATCGGTGCAACCAACGTCCTGAGGACCGGAAGCAAGATACTCGCGGTCCTGACGATGGTGCTTGACTGCCTGAAGGCAACCGCGGCGATCCTCATCGCGCAGCGATTTATTGCTCCTGAGGCGGGGCCCGCCGCAGCAGCCGGCGCCCTAGTTGGCCACCTTTATCCCGTCTGGCTCAAGTTTCGCGGCGGGAAAGGGGTCGCGACCTTCTTCGGCGTGCTCATTGTCTTGCTTCCGATCGCCGCCGCCGCCTACGCCCTCATCTGGATTGTCGTGCTGCTGACGCTTCGATTCTCTTCCGTCGCAGGAATGAGCGCAGCGATCAGCGCCCCCATCAGCGCACTCATGCTTCATTCGAGCCTGGCGTCCATGCTTTTCGCCTTCGCGGTGCTGGTGCTCTGGAAGCATCGTCAGAACATCGTCCGTCTGAAGAGAGGGACTGAACCGCGCATTGGTAATGCGCTAGCGTGACCCACCCTTCATTGGTGGGAGAGCTTCGGATCCTCGTCCTGTTCCGGCAGTTTTACACGGCTCCGTCCGCCAGGAGACACGGCGGCGCCAGTTGACGCCCGGCCAAGCGGCCCATCACCATCGCGCGTACGTACGTAAAGAAAGACATTCGTTGAAACTCGTTGTCGTCGAATCGCCGGCCAAGGCGAAAACCATCGAAAAATATCTGGGAAGCGGTCACCGGGTGCTCGCGTCCTTCGGGCACGTGCGCGACCTTCCGGCCAAGGACGGCTCGGTTGATCCCGACCGGGAATTTCACATGGAATGGCAGGTCTCTCCCGACCGGTCGAAGCAATTGCGGGCGATTGCGGAAGAGGCGAAGAAAGCCGACACGCTCATTCTTGCGACCGACCCGGACCGTGAAGGCGAGGCGATCAGCTGGCACGTCCAGGAAGTGCTTCGCGAGAAGAAGGCTTTGCCCGCCAACGTCCAGCGCGTGACCTTCAACGCAATCACCAATTCTGCGGTCACCGAGGCAATGCAGAAGCCGCGCGGGCTCGATGAGGACCTGATCGACGCCTACAGGGCCCGGCGCGCCCTTGATTACCTGGTCGGCTTCACGCTTTCGCCGATTCTCTGGCGCAAGCTCCCCGGAGCCAAGTCTGCGGGCCGCGTGCAGTCTGTCGCTCTCCGGCTGATCGTCGACCGCGAGCGCGAGATCGAGCTCTTCAATTCCCAGGAATATTGGCAGGTGAGCGCGGCCTTCGAAACCGACGGGCAGCGCTTTACCGCGCGCCTTGTCGAACTCGACGGCAAGAAGATCGAGCGGCTTACGATCGGTACGCGGGGCGATGCCGAGGCCGCCAAGGCAATCGTCGAAGCGGGGCGCTTCACGGTCTCCTCGGTTGAGACCAAGCCTTTCTCGAAGAACCCGCCGCCGCCCTTCACTACCTCGACGCTCCAGCAGGAGGCTGCAAGAAAACTGGGCTTCTCCGCGAGCCACACCATGCGTGTCGCCCAGTCGCTCTACGAGGACGGGCTGATCACCTATATGCGTACCGACGGCGTCGACATGGCGCCCGAGGCGGTAAGCGCTGCGCGACGGGCGATCACAAGCCGCTACGACGCAGGTTTCGTGCCGGATCGCCCGCGTCAGTATACGAGCAAGATCAAGAACGCCCAGGAAGCTCACGAGGCCGTTCGACCGACCGATTTCGATCGCCCGCGCGCCGCCTCGGGCGATCACGCACGGCTTTATGAGCTCATCTACAACCGTGCTCTTGCGAGCCAGATGTCGTCCGCGCGGCTGGAACGAACGACAGTTGAGCTGGCCCATGGCGCCGGTAGGGCGGTGCTTCGCGCATCCGGACAGGTCGTGCTCTTTGCCGGCTATCTTGCCCTCTACGAGGAAGGACGAGACGAAAAAGCCGAGGATGAGGAGGGCGCGCGCATGCCGGCGTTGCGCGAGGGCGATGCTCCCCTGATGACGGGCGTCGATGCCACTCAGCATTTCACGCAGCCGCCGCCTCGCTATTCCGAGGCGAGCCTCGTCAAGCGGCTGGAGGAACTCGGAATCGGGCGGCCGTCGACCTATGCAGCGACGCTTCAGACGCTCAAGGACCGCGAGTACGTCCGCGTGGAAAAAGGGCGTTTCGTGCCCGAGG
This sequence comes from Sphingomonas agri, assembly GCF_038148795.1. Classification (NCBI taxonomy): domain Bacteria; kingdom Pseudomonadati; phylum Pseudomonadota; class Alphaproteobacteria; order Sphingomonadales; family Sphingomonadaceae; genus Sphingomonas; species Sphingomonas agri. The sequence goes on from NZ_JBAPEU010000002.1 coordinate 13,421, forward strand.
AGAGCGGCAGGCTCGTCACGGCTTTTCTCGAGCGCTTCTTCGAGCGCTACGTCAGCTACGACTATACGGCAGAACTCGAGGAGGAGCTTGACGACGTTTCGGGCGGACGCCTCGACTGGCACAGGCTGCTCGAAGACTTCTGGCGGGACTTCAAGCCCAAGGCGGGCGAGGTCATGGACCAGAAGCCAAGCGAGATCACCCAGGCTCTGGACCAGTTTCTTGCTCCATGGCTCTACCCGCCGCGTGCGGACGGCAGTGACCCCCGGGTCTGCCCGCAGTGCGGAAACGGCAGGCTTTCACTTCGCGGCGGCCGGTTCGGAGCATTTGTCGCCTGCTCCAATTATCCGGACTGCCGCTACACCCAGAAGTTCGGCCAGGGCGGCGAGCAGACACAGAATGAGGGCCCGACCGACCTCGGCGCGGGAATTGCGCTCAAAAGCGGTCGTTTCGGACCCTATGTGGAACGAGAAGACAAGCGGGCATCAATCCCCAAGGACGTGCCGCTCGAGGACGTGACGAGCGAGCTTGCGGAGCGGCTTCTCTCGCTTCCCCGCGAAATCGGCACTCACCCGGAAACGGGCAAGCCGATCACCGCCTCCATAGGCCGCTACGGCCCCTATCTCGCTCACGACGGCAAATATGCAAAGCTTGGTTCGACGGCGGAGGTCTTCGACACCGGGATGAATGCCGCCGTCGCGAAGCTTGCCGACGCGGCCTCCGGGGGTGGACGCCAACGCGGAGGTTCACGCGAGCCGATCGCGGTGCTTGGCAAGCATCCCTCGAGCGGCGGCGACATTAAGGTGATGGCAGGACGTTACGGGCCCTATGTCACCGATGGGTCCACGAATGCCACTCTGCCCAAGGCCAGCGATCCAAAGTCGATGACCCTGGACGAAGCTGTTCGCCTCATCGACGAGCGCTCGGCAAAGGGTCCGCCCGTGAAGAAGGGTCGGCGAACGACACGGAAGAAGGCGAAATGATCGAGATCGAGCTGCGGCGCTTGCCGCATGGGGAGGGCCTTCCGCTTCCAAGCTACGCAACGGAAGGGGCGGCGGGCCTCGACGTCGTCGCTGCAGAGGATCTGACGCTTGTCCCGGGCCAAAGGCACGCCGTTGCAACAGGCTTCGCCATCGCGATCCCGACTGGCTACGAGGTCCAGGTACGCCCACGGTCCGGCCTTGCCCTCAAGCACGGCGTCACATGCTTAAATACGCCGGGCACGATCGACGAGGATTACCGCGGTGAGGTGAAGGTCATTCTTGCCAATCTCGGTAGCGAGCCTTTCAGTGTCCGCCGCGGCGAACGGATTGCTCAGCTCGTGCCCGGGCCCGTGTTCAAGGCGCAGTTTCGGGAGGTCGAAGCGCTGAGCGATACTCGGCGCGGCATCGGGGGCTTCGGGTCGACCGGGCAGTGAACCTTTCCGACGCCGAGCTCGAGCGATACGCGCGGCACATTGTCCTTCCGCAGATCGGCGGGACCGGCCAGCGCAAACTGAAGGCGGCCAGCATCTGCGTGGTTGGGGCCGGGGGGATCGGCAGTTCCGTCATTCCGGCCCTTGCGGGCGCCGGGGTGGGTCGATTGACGATCATCGATTCGGACGTCGTGGATCTCAGCAACCTTCATCGCCAGCCGCTCTTTCGCGAGCGGGACGCGGGTTATTCCAAAGCGGATCTCGCCCTTCAGTTCGTGCATCGCCTGAACCATTTCGTGAAGGCTACCCCGGTCCAGGAGCGCATCGGCCCCGACAATGCCGCAAGGCTCGTTGAAAGCCACGACCTGGTCATCGACGGCAGCGACAATTTCGCGACGCGGCTTGCCGTCAGCGATGCCTGCGTCGACCTGGGAATTCCCCTCGTGTCGGCTGCTGCCGTGCAGTTCCAGGGCCAGGTGGGCCTCTTTAGCCTTCGCCCCTGCTATCGCTGCTTCGTGGGGGACGCATTCGATGCCGAGGATTGTGACAATTGCGCGGAACTCGGGGTGCTGGGAGCGCTGACCGCGACGGTCGGAAGCTTCGCGGCACTTCTTGCGATCAATGCACTGACCGCGGTCGGCGATGACCAGACCGGCAAGCTTCATCTGTTCGACGGTGAACGGCTCGCCTGGAGGACGATTACCATCCCTGCGGACCAGAGCTGCCGGGCCTGCGGACGGCGCTAGGCCTCGATCGGGCTTTTTCCCTCGAAGCTGAAGCTGAACTTGCCCCGGTACCAGCCATAGGGATTTTTGCCCGTCGGGCGATAGTCGCCGCCCTCGAGCATCTCCAGGACCGTACCCCCGATGACGCTCTCGGCCTCAGCGCAGTTGAACTTTGGAATGACGATCCGGCGCAGGCTTCCGTCCTTGTCGTACTGGGCCGCAAAAGTCAGGTCGAAGTCGATGCGATTGGCCGCAAAACCCGGCAGCCGGCAGCGGCCTTCGGCAGCAATTTCGTAGAGTTTGGCCATCATGACCGAGTTCAGGTGGTCGTATCCTCGTGCGCTGAGGGCGGGGAGGTGGCTCCAGTCTCCGTTCGCGGATTCGACGCTCACCGCCTGGGGGCTTGCGGCCGTCAGTCCGATTGCTGCGAATAAAAGAAGATGTTTCATCTCGGCCCCTGAGGTTGAAGGCGCCGACAATTACTCTTGAACGGCATTGATGTCGATTAAGAAGCAGCTCGTTCCATGTCCGCAAGTTCGGCCGCCATCCGGTCGATTAACCTCAGGGCGACTTCCTTCTTGCTTCCTTCGGGCCAGTCTTCGACACCCTCGGCCGTGACGAGGTGAACCTGGTTTCTTTGTCCACCCATGACATCTCCCGAGACGTCGTTGGCGAGGATCCAGTCGGCCTTCTTGGCAGTGCGCTTCCTAATGGCGCGAGGGACGATATCGTCTGTTTCGGCGGCGAAGCCCACGAGCAGGCGAGGACGCATTCGGCTTGCGCCGAGCTCGGCAAGGATGTCGCGAGTGGGGAGGAAATGCAGCTGCGGCGGACCACGGCCCTTCTTCAGCTTGGTCGAAGAGGGCTCCACGCGCCAGTCGGCAACGGCGGCAACGAGGACCGCTCCGTCCGCCGGCAACGCCGAGAAGACCGCGTTGGCCATCTCTTCGGCGGTCTCGACATCGATGCGCTCGACCCCTCGCGGCGTTGGCAGTGCAACAGGTCCCGCCACCAGGGTGACCTTCGCTCCTGCGCCCGCTGCAGCCTCTGCAATCGCAAAGCCTTGCCGGCCCGAGGATCGGTTGGCGATCAGCCGTACGGGATCGATTGGCTCGTGTGTCGGGCCTGCAGTGACGAGGATGTGCTTGCCGGCCAGGGTCACTTTAAGAGTGCGGACAATTGATCGACGATCTCACGGGGTTCCGGCAGCCGGCCAGGTCCGAACTCCCCGCACGCCATCTCGCCCTCGGCCGGTTCGATCACGCGCACTCCGTCGGCTTTCACCTGGCCAAGGTTGCGCTGCGTCGCGGGGTGCAGCCACATGCGAACATTCATTGCCGGCGCGATCACCACGGGCTTGTCGGTCGCGAGCAGCAGGGTCGTCGCGAGGTCGTCGGCAATGCCTGCGGCCATTTTTGCGATGAGGTCTGCCGTGGCCGGGCAAACGAGCACGAAATCGGCTGACCGGCTCAGCTGGATGTGCCCGATCTCGATTTCGTCCTTAAGCTCCCAGAGCGACGTAAATACCTGGCTTTCAGCAAGGGTGCCGAGGCTCATAGCGGTGATGAAATGCTCGCCTCCCCTGGTGAGGATGGGCGTGACCGAGTGGCCGGACTTCTTCAACAGCCGAACCAGCTCGAGCGACTTATATGCCGCAATGCCGCCGCCGACGATGAGCAGGACCCGAGCCATGCGTCTACACTAGCATAAACAAGAGCAGGGCGCCGATGATCGCGCCGATGACCCCGGCCGCCGCAAAGCTCCACCAGTTGCGATGCTCGATGACGGCGATATCCGGAAGCGGCGGCGAAGGCGGCGCGGCTCCGCGGGGCGGGTAATATTGATCCAGCCGGTCAATCAGCTCCGGAAGCTTCTTCACCGCCCGCACGAGGTCAATGATGCGGTCGGCATAATAGGCCTCCGGGCCGAGTTCGGAGCGGATCCATTCCCCGATGAACGGCTCGGCGGTCTCCCACATGTTGATGTCGGGATCGAGCGCGGAGGCGACACCCTCGTTCATGACCATCGTCTTCTGGAGCAACAGAAGATGCGGCTGCGTCGGCATGTCGAAGTCCCGGGTGATCGAGAACAGGCTTTCGAGCATTCGGCCGATCGAAATGTTCTTCACCGGAAGTCCCCGAATGGGCTCGCCGGCAGCGCGAAGCGCGGTTGCGAATTCCTGCACGTTGTGGTGCGCGGGAACATATTGTGCCTCGAAGTGAATCTCGGCAACGCGCCGGTAATTGCCGGTGATGAGGCCGTAGAGAATCTCGGCGAGCCAGATGCGAGCCCTCCTGTCGATCCGGCCCATGATGCCGAAATCGATAGCCGCGATTCTCCCGTCCGACAGGGCGAATAAATTTCCGTGATGAAGGTCGGCATGAAAGAAGCCGTCGACGACGGCCTGGCGCAGAAACGCACGAACGAGCGTCTGCGCGAGCTTTCCGCAATCGTGTTTCGCAGCGATCAGGGCATCCCGGTCGTTGAGCTTGATGCCGTCGAGCCATTCGAGCGTCAGAACCCGCCGTGCCGTGCGGCGCCAGTCGATCTCGGGGACGTAATAGCCGGGTTCGGCGACCATGTTTTCCCTCAGTTCGGAAGCCGATGCCGCTTCCCGCTGGAGATCAAGTTCGCGCGCCGTCCACTGCCGGAAGTGGGCGACGACGAGACGCGGACGAAGGCGTTCGGCTTCGCCGCCATAGCGTTCAACGTGCGCGGCGGCCCATTCGTAGGTCTCGATGGCCCTCGCGAATTCCTCCTCGATTCCCGGGCGCAGGACCTTGACCGCCACTTCACGGCCCTCGGTCGTGATCGCATGGTGCACCTGGGCGATGGAGGCTGCGCCGACCGGTTCCTCATCGAATCGCGAGAAGAGCGTCTCGAGCGGCGCGTTGAAGGACGCCTCGATGGTCTGCTTGATTGCGAGAAAAGGGGCGGGGGGAAGGTCGTCCTGGAGCTGCGAGAGGTTGGCTGCCGCCCGCTCCCCGACGAGGTCCGGCCGCGTCGACAGCGCCTGACCAAGCTTGACCGCAGCAGGGCCGATCGCGACGAGGGCCTCGGCATATTCGGGGTGGGGCGGTATCCGGGCGCCAAAGCGCGCGATCCGCGCGAGGCGTCGGACCGGCGCCGGCGTCAACGGGTCTTCCTCGATCCCGCGCAGCGCACCATGCCTGGCGAGGGTTCGGCCCCACTTCAGCAAACGCCACAAATGGGTGACGCTGGTGGTCAAATCTTCCAACCCGAATGGATGGTGACCAGTCCGCCGAGCATGGGTTCTGAAGCAGCCCGAACGAAGCCTGCGTCGATCACCATAGCCTTGAAGGCAGTGGGTCTGGGAAATCGGCGGATGCTTTCGACGAGATAGCGGTAGCTCTCCTCGTCATGGGCGACGAGCTTGCCTACGCGCGGGATCACCTTGGAGGCGTAGGTCTCGTAGAGGTTTGCGAAGCCGGGCCAGTCGCTTGAGGAGAATTCCATGCAGTAGAAACGGCCTCCGCGCTTCAGAACGCGATGCGCCTCCCTGAGCGCTGCCTGGATGTCAGACACGTTCCGAATGCCGAATACGATCGTGTAGGCGTCGAAGCTCGCGTCGGGAAAACTCAGGCTTTCCGCATTTTCGATCTTCCACGAAAGGCCGGTGAGATTCCGACGCCGGGCGCTGTCCCTCCCGACCTCGAGCATGTCTGCATTGATGTCGGCGACCATCACCTGTGCACCGCGACGGGCCAGCCGAAAGGCGACGTCGCCGGTGCCCCCTGCCATGTCGAGTATCTTTTCGCCTGCGCGCGGCTTTACGCGCACAACGAAACGGTCCTTCCAAAGCCGGTGCATTCCGCCAGACATGAGGTCGTTCATCAGGTCGTAGCGTCGCGCTACCGAACTGAAGACCGCACCGACGCGACGCGTCTTTTCCTCGGGGGTTACGAGCTCGTCGCCGAAATTGACCTGTTTCGTCATGGGTGTGCGCCTCTAGCGGGGTTGCCGCGCCTTCGCCATATCGCGTGGCAATGCCAGAGCTACCCGAAGTCGAGACGACCGTGCGCGGCCTTGCTCATGTTCTCAAGGGCCGCCGCATCGCGCGGATCGAGGCGCGCAGGCCCGATTTGCGGCGAGCCCTGCCGATGGACCTGGGTCAGCGGCTCGTCGGAGCCCGCGTGACCGCCCTTTGCCGCCGCGCTAAATATGGTCTTATCGAAACTGATCGCGGTGACATTCTCGTCTTCCACCTTGGAATGTCGGGGCACTGGCGGATCGACCCCGGCGAAACGGCCAAGCACGATCATCTTATCATCGAGACGGACGAGGGCAGAAGGCTCGCGCTGAACGATCCCCGTCGTTTCGGTTCGCTCGACCTATTGCGAAAGGACGAGCTCGCTGCTTGGCCGCCGTTCAGGGCGCTGGGCCCGGAGCCCCTCGACCTTCGCGCGAGCGAGCTGAAGCGGCGCCTTGCCGGAAGGACTGCCGCGATCAAACTTGCCCTTCTTGACCAGGGCATCGTTGCTGGGCTTGGCAATATCTACGTTTGCGAAGCCCTGTACCGCGCAGGCATTCATCCGCGGCGTCCAGCCGGCTCTGTTTCGCTCAAGCGTCTCGAGCGCCTAGTCCCTGCTATCCAGGACGTGCTTGCAGAGGCCATTGCCGCAGGAGGATCGAGCCTCCGCGATTTCGTGGCTCCTGGCGGAGAGCTGGGATATTTCTCCAAATCATTTGCGGTCTATGATCGCGAGGGCGAGGCTTGCGCACGCGGGGGCACGGTGAAGCGAATCGTGCAGGGCGGCCGCTCGACATTCTACTGCCCCAAATGCCAGCATTGACCTTTGGGGCCTCTCTGAGTAGGGGAACGCCCGCGTCGGCGCAGCCGTTTGGCTTTGCGCCGCTTTTTCATTGAGCCGCACGAAAAACGAGGAACTTTCATGGCGAATACGCCGCAGGCCAAAAAGCGCATCCGCCGCAACGCGACGCGCCAGACGATCAACCATTCGCGGGTGAGCCGCATCCGGACCTTCATCAAGGCCGTCGAGTCGGCGATCGCGTCGGGGAAGAAGTCGGAAGCAGCTGAAGCGCTGAAGGCCGTTCAGCCCGAGATCGCCCGTGGTGTGGCGCGCGGTGTTATCCACAAGAACACGGCAGCGCGCAAATTTTCGCGCCTTTCAAAGCGGGTTGCGTCGCTCGGCTAAAAAACCATCCGAGATGGGTGTTTCGGGGGCCGTCGGGAAACCGGCGGCCCGTCCCGTTTCTGGACTGCAAGAAAAATGCAGTAATTCCGGCGATTCGCGCGAGGGTTAACGTTTACGTAACCAAGAAAACGGCTGTTTTCAGCCATTTTCGCTAAGTTTCGGCCATAATCCTATGTCAAGCTGTATTATTTCACTTCTGTGAAAAAACGGCACTTGCAAGCAGCCGCTGACAATCTCAGAAAGGACTTTCCGGGCGCGAATCCGTGCCGGGGGCAAGAGAGAAGAGAGACCCAAGGCGCGCGACTCGGTCGGCACGCAGCGGGATCGCGTTGCCTCTTGCAGGGGACTTAGACGAGGGAGGCGCGGACCAGTGCAATCGGGCGGGGTAAGTACGTCACTTGAGCCGGCCGGGGCGCCCGTCGCAGCGCCGATCGAAGCGGCCTGGGAATCGATCCGCACAGGTCTTCGCCGCGATCTTGGAGCACGTACCTTCGATGGCTGGCTGAAGCCGGCCGAGCTCGGCGCGTTCGAACCCGACGGCGGCACGCTCGACATCGTCATGCCCAGCCAATTCATGGCAGACTGGGTTCGCTCGCATTTTGGAGAGCGGCTGACGCTCGCCTGGAAAACCGTCTTGCCGGTCGTTCGCGACGTTCGCGTCATCGCTGCTGCCGACGCGCCAAGGCCCGCGCCGCTGCTGATTCTCGAGGAAGCGCCGCCGCCCGCGGAACGGGATCCGAACGCTCCCAATTTCGATCCGCGCTACCGCTTCGAGACCTTTGTTGTCGGCAAGGCGAATGAAGTCGCCGCGACCGCTGCGCGGACACTTGCGACCTCGCCCACCGTCACGTTCAACCCGCTATTCATCCATGGCGGCACCGGGCGCGGCAAGACTCACCTGCTTCACGCGATTGGCCACGCCTTTCTTGCTCGCAATCGCGGCGCGCGCGTCGTTTCGATGTCGGCCGAGAAGTTCATGGTGGAGTTCATCCGCGCGCTCAAGGAGAACGACACGATCGGGTTCAAGCAGCGCCTGCGAAATGCGGACCTGCTGCTGATCGACGATGTCCAGTTCATCGCCGGCAAGGATTCGACACAGGAAGAATTCTTCCACACCATGAACGAGATCATCACTGCCGGCCGGCGGCTGGTGATCACGTCGGACCGTGCGCCTCAGGACCTTGACGGTATTGCGCCCCGCATCCTCTCGCGCCTGTCCTGGGGGCTCGTCGCGGACATCAACTCGGCCGACTACGAGCTCCGGTTCAACATCATCGTGTCCAAGCTCGAGGCGCTTCCCGGCGTGGAGATGCCGCGGCCGGTAATCGATTTTCTTGCAAGGCGCGTGACGAGCTCGATCCGCGAACTGGAAGGCGCGCTCAACCGCATCGGCGCCTACGCCATGATGACCGGCCGTCAGATCGACGTGGCGTTCGTCGAAGAGGTGCTAGCGAACGTTCTCCGGGCCAATCAGCGCCGGATCTCGATCGACGAGATCCAGACCCAGGTCGCCGAGCATTACCGGATTCGAAAGGCGGAGATGACCTCGGCCCGGCGGGCCCGCGAAGTCGCCCGCCCACGCCAGGTCGCGATGTACCTGTCGAAGCAGCTCACTCCCAAGTCGCTGCCCGATATCGGTCGGCGCTTCGGCGGGCGTGACCATACCACCGTGATCCACGCCGTCCGCCAGATCGAGAAACTGCGCGCAAGCGATGCCGAACTCGACGCGGATATCCGATTGTTGACGCGCCAGCTCGAAGGCTGACCACTAAGGCAAGGCTGATAGATAAAGGGCCCCCCAGATCGCTCCGGGAGGCCCTTTCTTTCTGAGGCCGCCGCAGACTTAGCTGCGCGGAACCTGACGGGTCGGAATGGTGATCTTCACCGTTTCGCCGCTGCGGCCGGGAAAGCCGGTGAACATCGCATCGACAAGACCCGGGATCACGACGTCGAGGCGGTCGGTCTCCGATCGCGCTTGGGCGCGGCCGTCGAACAGCGGAGCGTTGGTTCCGGCCTGCCGGATATGGAGGTCGATCTGGCTGTGATATTCGACGTAGCTGTCGATGCCGCTGCCATACCAGAACGGGTCGTTCCATCCCATGTAATAGCCGCCGCCCCAGCCCCAGCCGAAGCGCGGCCGGTAGAAGCCGCCCCAGGGCCCGAAACCGCCGTAGCCGAAGGGGCTATAGAAGGGGTCCTCGACGTAGCGGACCTGTCCGCGATCGACGCCATAGCCGAACTGGACGATCATGTTGGCGCTCTGGGCACTGTTTGCCGGCGTGTAGCCACGGGCCTGGAGCTGCTGCGCGACGAGGCCAGCGTAGCGCTGGAATTCCAGACCGCCATTGTTTGCCATGCCGCCTGCCGGCACGACGAAGAACGTCTGTCCCTGTGGCGCGGGCATCGCCTGATAGCGTGAGACGGTGGTGTTGATCTGTTCGGCGCAGGCTGAAAGCGCGAGGGCACCGATGCCGAGCGCAATCGCCGCTGCAAGTTTCCGGGTACGCATGCTGACTTCCCTTCGAGCGGGCGTGATTCTGTTGGTAAGAACGACATACTACGAACGGCGGTGAACGGTCGATGAAGCGTGGCGCTCCGCCGACGAGGCGTGGGCGACAGCTTGCTAGTGCCGCAACCACGAAGCCGCGTAGCTGAGGATGGCGACGCCCGATCCGATGATAAGGATGTCGACAATCACGCTCAGCACCGCCGCCACCGTCGCCACCATAACCAATGCTCCATCCCGGTAGATGAGAGCGAGGCCGAACAGGATGATCGCGGCCGCCGGTGCGACATGGAACAGCGGAATGGGAATTGCTGCAAGGAGCGCCAGGAGGAAGCAGACGACACCGATGAGCCGCGCTGCAACTCGTCCCGTCAGCCCTGGCAGACGCGGCTTGAAGATGCGTTCGACGCGTGCTTCGGCCCAGTCCATCTTGACGACGAGGCGAGCCAGCAGCTGGCGGCTTACACCGCGACGGTCGAGCCGGGCCGGAAACCAGGGGCTTGCTCGTCCGATGACCATCTGTGCGGAGACAATGAGGAGGGGGATTGCAAAGAAGACGCTGGTGCCGGGAGGCAGCGGCAGCACGTTGATGGCCGAGAAGATGAGCAGAAGTCCGCCCCAGGCGCGCCACTGCAGGCGGGCTGCAAGCTCGGAGAAGGACAGCCGTTCGGGCCCGGCCTCGGCGACAATGCTCTTGAGCTGCTCGGACAAGAGCAGGGGCAGCGGTTCAGCAGACTGGGCGTCAGTGGGCAAGGCGGAGCTATCTGGTAAGGCCAACGGCGACCTTCGCCGCGGCCAGCACCGGCGCTCCAAGAGCAGCTGCCCGCGCGGCCCCTTCTGCAAGTATGCGGTCTAGCTCCTCGGGATGCTGGCGCAGATCCTCGAGGCGCGAACGGATCGGTGCGATGAGCGCGATGACCGCGTCGGCCAGTGCCGGCTTGAACGCGCCAAATCCCTGGCCTGCAAACTGTGCGAGTACTTGCTCGATGCTCTGGTCTTTCACCGCTGCATAGATGCCGACGAGATTCTTTGCCTCGGGGCGGTTGTCCAGCAGCGCAGGATCTGCGGGCAGCGGATCGGGGTCGGTCTTCGCTTTCCGGATCTTCTGCGCGATTGCATCGTCGGTATCGGTGAGGTGGACCCTGCTCATTTCTGAAGGGTCGGTTTTCGACATCTTGGAGCGTCCGTCGCGCAGGCTCATCACCCGTGCAGCCGCGCCTCCACCGATATAGGGTTCGGGTGCAACGAACAGCTCGACGTCGAAGTCATTGTTGAACTTAAGCGCGATGTCGCGGGTCAGCTCTACGTGCTGCTTCTGGTCTTCTCCGACGGGAACATGGGAAGCGTTGTAAAGCAGGATGTCTGCGGCCTGTAGGACCGGGTAGGTAAACAGGCCGACGGACGAGCCTTCCTGGTTCTTGCCCGCCTTGTCCTTCCACTGCGTCATCCGGTTGAGCCAGCCCATACGGGCGGTGCCCTGGAGGATCCACGCAAGCTCGGAATGTGCAGGAATGGCGCTCTGCCGGAAGAGGGTCGACTTGGTAGGATCAATCCCGCTCGCAATCAGTGCTGCGGCCATTTCCCGGACGTTGGATCGCAGCTCGGAAGGGTCGACATCGACGGTGAGCGCATGAAGATCGGCGAGGAAATACAGGCATTCGGCCTCGTCCTGCATCCTTACCCAGCGAAGGATCGCGCCGAGCAGGTTACCGAGGTGAAGGCCACCGGTAGGCTGGATCCCGGAAACAACTCGCCTTGTGTCGGTCATGCCTGTCGTGCTCGCCGCTTAAGTAGGATTTTCACATCATCGAGCACGAAGGCGCCGGTCAAGAAGCATGCGACCGCATAGACTGCGACGCCTGCACTAACCAGCGCCGTCAGTGCCACATATCGTTCCCAGATGCGGCCGTTGAGCCAGGGGTCGAGCAACTGGTCCACGCCGTAGATTGCAACTCCCATCAGCAGCGCAGCGACGGCGAGACGCGGGAGGCGGCGCCTCAACTGGTCGTCCGGGACGAAATGTCCGCGCTTTGAAAGGGTCGCGTAAAGAAACCACACGTTGGTGGTGGAGGAGAGCGCAGTTGCAAGCGGCGGGCCGACATGGCCGTAGCCATAGCGCGCGAGAACCGGGATCAGGATGAGGTTGCCGACAAGGTTCACTGCGACGGACTGAACCGCGTATCGTACGGGCGTTTTCATGTCGTGCCTGGCGTAATAGCCGGGCGTCAGGACCTTCACGAGGACGTAAGAGGGCAGGCCGATCGAGAAGCCCGCGAGGGCCCATGAGCATTTGACCGTGTCCTCGGCCGTGAAGTGCCCATATTGAAAAAGGCCGCGGACAATCGGCTCGGCAGCGACGATCAGTGCGACCATCGCTGGCAGCGTCAGGAACAGGGCGAGTTCCATCCCGCGGTTCTGGGTGTCCATCGCCTTGGCATCCTCGCCCCCGCTCAGGAGCCGCGAGATCGTTGGAAGCAGGATCGTGCCGAGCCCGATGCCGATCATGCCGAGAGGAAGCTGGTTCACCCGGTCGGCGTAGTAGATGTAGGAAATCGAGCCTTCGCCCAGAAGATAGCCCGACAATGCGGTCGAAACGACGAGGTTCAGCTGTACTGCGCCGGCCCCGATCGCAGCCGGCAGGATCAGCTTCATGAGACGGCGCACCTCAGGATCGATGTGCGGCACCCGGGGCCGGAGGGACACTCCTGCAGCGCGGCAGGCGAAGAACAGCCAGGCGAGCTGAAGCACGCCGCCGACGGGGACCGCGATCGCCTGCACTCGCGCCGATTCTGCCGGCGTTCCGTGAAACACGAACAGGCCCACGATCATCGCGATGTTGAGAAGGATGGGGGCGGCTGCATTGACCCAGAATTTCTCAAGCGAATTGAGGATGCCCCCGAGGAGCGAAGCAAGGCAGATCAGCATCAGGTAGGGAATGGTGATCCGGCTGAGCGAAACCGCGAAGGCAAACTGCTCGTGTGTCGGATGCTGGCGGTGGAAACCGCCCGAAAGCAGCGCTGTCAGCGGCCACGCCGCGAGCAGCATCACCACCGTCATGCCCGCAAGGAAGGCAAAGAGCACCGATAACGCTCGCTCGGCGAACTCGAATGCGGCTGCACGCTCGCCGCCGCTCTCGGCAAGCTTGCGGTTGAACATCGGGATGAACGCCGAGGAAAATGCTCCTTCCGCGAAGAAGGCCCGAAACATGTTGGGCAGCCGGAAGGCGACAAGGAACGCGTCTGAGGCGAAATTTGCGCCGACGTAGCGGGCCTGCAGCGAATCGCGCACGAGCGCGAGAATCCGGCTGGCGAGCGTAAGTCCGCCGACGGATCCAAACGATCGCGCCAGGTTCATCGGCTCAATCCCCCGTCAATGCTCCGATGGATCAGGCTTCCTCGGGCGCCGGCTGGCCAGTGGGCCCGAGGGGGCCTTGGGCCTGTTGCTGCTGCGCCGCCTCGACCTGCGCCATATAAGCTGCGGCAAAATCGATCGGATCGAGGAGGAGGGGCGGGAAGCCGGTGTTCGCAACTGCTTCCGAGATCACCTGCCGAGCGAAGGGAAACAGCAGCCGCGGAGCCTCGATCATGAGAAAGGGCGGAAGTGCCTCGTCGGGCAGGTTGCGCAGCGCGAAGAGCCCGGCAAAGGTCAGGTCCACAACGAAATGAACGCCGTTTTCGGAGCGTGCGGAAATGTCGAATTTCAGCGAGACCTCGTGCACGCCCTCGCCGGCACCCTGGACGTTGAGGTTGAACTGCACATCGAGGTTTGGCTGGACCTGCCAGGAATAAACCTGGGGCGCGCTCGGGTTCTCGACGGAGAGATCCTTCACATATTGCGCGAGGATGGAAACCTGAGGCTGGGTGTTGTCCGCACCATTGCCGCCGGAAGTCGGTTCCTGGTCCGCCATTAATGCTGTCCTTACAAAATGTTGTGCTGTGCCGGAGCCGCTGCTTGTGTGCGGCGTTTGGTGATCGAGCGCCTAGCAGTCGCATTTATGGGGCGCAATGCCGGGTCGCGCGTTGTGCAGTGTTGGAATATTTACCCGAAGCGCACTATGTTGAGCGGCTGAGTTACATAGGATCAGATTTTGACCGTTATCGTCATACTCGCGTTGGTTGCCTTGTTCATCGGGCTTCGACTCTACAGCGTGCTCGGCGAGCGCACGGGCCATGAACAGCAGCCAATCCTGAAGCCGGCCGACCCCGACGCGCGCGCTGCGCCGCCCGTCGCCCAGCCTCCGGCCCCGCTCGCCGCTCCCGCGGACAATGGCGACATGGCATTCGTGCCAACCGCCGGTCCGGGCGTCCGCGCGATCCTTGCCGCAGACCCCGCATTTGACGTCGCGCGCTTCCTTGAAGGCGCCAAATCCGCTTATCGGATGATCCTCGAGGCGTTCTGGAAGGGTGATCTTGAAGCAGTCCGGTCCCATGTCGAACCTCACGTCTACGAGGCGTTCGCGAGCGCTGTGGAGCAGCGCAACAAGGATGGACTGACGCTTGCCAACCGCCTGGTCACGATCGATCAGGCGGTGATTTCCGAGGCGAGCCTGGAACGGGGAATCGCGATCATCATGGTTCGTTTCGAGGCCGATATCGCAGCCGTGACCCGCAACTCGGAAGGACAGGTGGTGGCCGGCTCTCTCAGCGACGCAGTCCAGACCCGCGACCTTTGGACATTCCGCCGCGATACCGGCTCACGCGACCCCAACTGGCTCCTGGTCGAGACCGACGAGGAAGAGTGAGTTGGTTCGCACGGGCGTCCGCGCTCGTTTCTCTCATCCTGCTGGCAGCCTGCGCGACGCGGCCAACACCGCCGCCTGAAGTTCCGATTCCGGCACCAGCTCCGGCTCCTGCGACCCAGCCGACACCGAGCGTTTCTGCACCCGTCGGCCGCAACGCCGCAGAGACGGGAGTTCGGCTCGATACGCCGCATGTCCTTGGCGAGGATCAGGCGGCCCGGGCCCTTGCGGCGTTCCGGACCAGTTGTCCCGCGCTGATGTCGCGCACTGACTCATCGGGCCTCACCCAGGCAAGCGACTGGCGGTCTTTGTGCACGCAAGCCGCCACGCTCGATCCGACCTTTGCTCCAGGCTTCTTCTATTATGGCTTTGATTGGACGAGGGTCGGCGATGGCCGCGCCTTTGCAACGGGCTATTACGAACCGGAGATTGAGGGCTCCCGAACGGCCCGGCCGGGCTTTGTGCCTATCTACCGGCTGCCGCCTGACCTCGTCCGATGCACGAAGTCCGACGGAACGACAGGGCGGGGCCGGATCGACGCGACCGGAAGCTGCGTCCTCTATTTCACCCGCGCCGAGATCGAGGACGGCGCGCTGAGCGGCAAGGGCCTCGAGCTCGCCTACGCCAAGGATCCCGTCGATCTGTTCTTCCTTGAAATCCAGGGCTCGGGCCGAATCAGACTCGATGACGGCACAGTCATGCGGGTCGGCTACGCGGGCCAGAACGGCCGCGACTACGTCGCGATCGGCCGGCTCCTGCGGGACCGCGGCATTCTCCCGGCGGGCGGGGCTTCCATGCAGGCGATCAAGGACTGGATCCGCGCCAACCCCGACGAGGGCAGGGAGCTGATGCGCGAAAATCTCTCATACGTCTTCTTCAAGGAGCTGACTGGCCCGGGCCCGCTTGGTGCTCTCAATGTTCCCGTGACGCCGCATGCAAGTGTTGCGGCCGATCCCAATTACGTGCCTCTTGGTGCTCCTGTTTATCTCGGCAAGGCCGACCGACCCGAGATCGAGGGCCTGTGGGTGGCCCAGGACACGGGGGGCGCGATCAAGGGACCCAACCGCTTCGACACCTTCTGGGGGTCCGGCGACCTGGCGGTTTCGACGGCAGGTGGAATGTCGGCCTCCGGCGAGGCGCTGATCCTGATCCCCAAGGGGGTCGCCTCGCGTGCGCTCGCTCAGCCCTGAGGAAGCCGACCTCTGGGCCCGCGTCGCCGCTACGATTCGGCCCCTGTCGCGAGAAAATCTGCCTCCCCGTGCCCCAGGAGAGCAACCAAGACAGGCGAGTGCGCCGGCAAACCCGCCGACCAGGCCGCGGCGAACGGGACATGCAGGATCCAAGCCGGTCTCGATCGCCGAGCGGACGCTGGATGGCAGCTGGGACAAGAAGCTGCGGAGCGGTTCGGTCGAGCCGGACCGGACCATCGATCTTCACGGCATGAGTCTTGACCGGGCATGGAGCGCAATTGATCGGGGCCTCGATGACGCCATTCGGTCAGGCGACCGGGTGATCCTGCTCATCACCGGACACCATCGCCCCGGCGAACCCCCGGTTCAACGGGGGAAGATCCGTGCTGCCGTGCATGACTGGCTGGCGGCGTCGCGGCACGCCAGCGACATCGCCGCGGTCCGTGGTGCACACGGCCGCCATGGCGGCGGTGGAAGCCTCTATCTCATTTTGAAACGCAGGCCTTCGGGCCGATGACAGTTTTTTAACCTCGATTCATTACCGCGGGTACGTCGGCGGAGATTTTTCGCCGCGTTGAGGCGCATCACGCGAGATGACTGCAGGCACGGCTCAGAAGATCAGCAACGCGGCGCTGTCATGTGCCGCGGGCGGCGCCTCCTTTCTCTTTTCCCTCAGCGCGCTCATCTATTTGACGCAGGTCGACCAGAAGATCGTCGCCGCATTCGTGGCCGGCGCTTTCTGCCTTCTCGTCAGCTACGTCGCGGCCGAGCGCCCCAACAGCGAGAGCGCAAGGGCGCTTGCTGCGCTCAGCGAACGGCTTCTTGCCGTCGAGGACGGTGACCTCGTTTCCCCGGCGCCGCCGTCGGTACAGCGTACCATGCCCAAGCTTGCGGCAGCGGTGGACAGCCTGTTCGCCGAGGTCCGCGCTTCCATCGAGAATGCGCATGCCCTCGGCATGTACGACCCGGTGACGTCCCTGCCGAACCGGCTCCACTTCCGCTCCGAGGCCGACAAGCTGATGAGCGAGGTTTCGGAGGGCCAGTCCGCGATGCTGTTCGTGGACCTCGATCGCTTCAAGCTGGTCAACGACAGTCTCGGCCACGCACGGGGCGACCAGCTCTTGATCATGGTCGCGAACCGGCTTCGCGTAGTGGTCAATGCCGAATATGTGACGAATGCACGGACTCGTCCGCTGCTTGCCCGCCTCGCAGGTGACGAGTTCACCATCTTCTTCCCGCAGATAGAGACGGTGGCCGAAATCGAGCGGGTGGCGCGCCGTATCGCGCTTGCCATTTCGGAACCCTTCGAGCTCTGCTCGCACAGCGTCGACATCGGCGCTTCGATCGGCGTTGCACTCTCGCCTGAACATGGGACGAGCATCGAATCGCTGATGCGTTCGGCCGACATCGCCATGTATCATGCCAAGGCAAAAGGCGGGGGACAGTATTGCCTGTTCGATGCGCAGCTTGCCGCCGATCACCAGCAGCGTGTCGATACGGAGAAAGCGCTGACGGAGGCGGTACAGCGCGGCGAGTTCGTCCTCGCCTTCCAGCCGCAAATGAGCCTGGTGACGGGCGAACTCGTCGCGGCCGAAGCGCTGCTGCGCTGGAACCACCCGCGCGAAGGCCTGCGGCTTCCTACGACCTTCATCCCGATTGCCGAGCGGACGGGGCTTGTCGCCGAGATCGGCGAGTGGGTGGTGGCCGAAGTCGCTGCCAACCTTGGTTCCTGGCAGCGCAACGGATTTGAGGGGCGCCTGGCGTTCAACGTAAGTCCGCGACAGGTGGAGCGGCCGGACTTCTTCGTGAAGCTGCGTCACGCGTTCGGCGATGCCGGCGTGTCGCTCTCGTCGATCGAGCTCGAGTTCACCGAAAGCGCGGCAATGGAGGTGAGCGCTCCGGTGCTCGAGGAGATCGCGAGCCTTCGTGCCGACGGTGCCCTTATCGCCATCGACGATTTCGGTACCGGTTACTCAAATTTTGCACGACTGCGTTCGATGCCGCTCGACCGGGTGAAGCTCGATCCCTCGCTCATTGCAGACATCGAGACGAGCGAGAAGGCGCGCGTCATCGTCCAGGCGGTGATCCAGCTGATCAAGGGTGTCGAATGCGAGATCGTCGCCGAGGCAGTCGAGACGGTCGCTCAGGCGGACATTCTTCGTGCGATGGGCTGCGACACCGTCCAGGGCTATGTCTTCGCGCCGCCGATGTTCGAGGAAGAGTTTCTGGCCTGGGGCAGCAATGCCCGCGGGCGAGACGCAAAATCCGTCGCCTAGGCGGCAACCTTCTTCACGATCCGCTCGTAGATTCGCGACAGGGCGTGGATATCTGCCACGGCAGCGCATTCGCCGACCTTGTGCATCGTCGCGTTGGGAAGGCCGAAATCCACGACCGGGCAAAGCTGGATCAGGAAGCGGCCGTCCGAAGTTCCTCCGCTGGTCGAGAGCTCCGGCTTCGCGCCGGTTTCTTCCTCGATAGCGTCGACGACGACATCGAACAGCCGTCCGGGAGGGGTGAGGAACGCTTCGCCTGAAATACGCGCCGTCACCTTCGAGCCCGGCGCTTCTCGATCGGCAATCTCCTCGACGCGCTTCACGAGCTTTGCGCCCTGTTGAAGATTGTTAAAGCGGATGTTCAGCTGCGCAGTCGCGCTTCCCGGGATCACGTTGCTCGCGCTCGTGGGGGTCGATATTGCGGTGAACTCGAGGTTCGAGGGCGGAAATTGATCGTTGCCGTCATCGAGGTGCAGCGCATTTAGAGCGGCAATGACGCGCGCCAGGGCCGGAATGGGGTTCGTTGCGCGATGCGGGTAGGCGACATGCCCCTGCACCCCGGGCACTTCGATCCACATGTTGACCGAGCCGCGGCGGCCGATCTTCACCGTATCGCCAAGCCGCTCGACCGAGGTCGGTTCACCGATGAGGATCATGTCCGGCCGGATCTGGCGTTCGTTGAGCCAGTCGATGATCCGGGGTGTCCCGTAGGTCGAATAGCCCTCCTCATCACCGGTGATCAGCAGTGAAAGTGTTCCCGGGTGCCCGTCGAGACGCGAGAGCGCGGCGACATATGCTGCGATCGCGCTCTTCATATCGTTGGCGCCGCGACCCACGAGCACGCCGTCCGTGACCTCGGCGCCAAAGGGATCGCCTATCCACCCCTCACCGGGCGGCACTACGTCCAAATGTCCTGCAAACCCGAAGTGAGGACCTGTGCCTTCCCGAATTGCGACCATGTTCTCGGTGGGACCGTCTGGCGCATCTCCCATCACCCATCGGTGGATAGTGAAGCCAAGTGAGGTCAGCGCTCGATCGAGCACGTCGAACACTTCGCCGCGAGCCGGCGTAACGCTCGGTGATCGGATGAGCTCGGACGCAAGGTCCAGCGGGTCGATTGGGGAGGCCATCGCGAAGGACGTACCAAGCTACGTGCGGCAGGCAAAGGTGCTTGTCCGGACATCGCGCCGGGGCGCGTTGCGGGGATAACCCGCTACCGATGCGGATCAGCTTCGAAATTCGGACTTGCAACGACGCTACAAATGTAGCACGCTACATTTGTAGCACATGCTAGTGCGTCAAAGGGGAGGGTGGCTCATGTCCGCTCAGCGGTTTCCACTGTCGCTATTGGCGAGCGCTGCCGCACTCATTGCGACGCCATCGCTGGCTCAATCCGCTTCCCCGAACAAGCTGGCGCCAGCAGGGGTAAAGCTCGTCTATTCGCCCGCGGACTTTGCCCGCTTTGCGCCCAAGACGGCTTACGACATGCTCAAACAGGTTCCGAGTTTTACCATTCGCACGGTCGACAACACCGAGCGGGGGCTCGGTCAGGCCTCGGAAAACGTTCTCATCAACGGGCAGCGCATCGCCAACAAGTCCGGCGGCGCAGTCGATCAGCTGCAGCGGACTTCGGCATCGGCAGTAGACCGGATCGAGATCGTGGATGCAGCAAGCCTCGGCATCGCAGGGCTCTCGGGCCAGGTTGCAAACATCATCCTCAAGACGACCAAGGCCGGCTCCGGTCAGTTCGAATGGGACACCAACTTCCGCGCCCATTTCACCGAGCCAGAGATACTTGGGGGCTCGATCAGCTATTCGAACAAGCTTGGGCCGGTCGATTACACCTTGTCCGTCAAGAACGACTATGGGCGCGGCGGTCTTGGTGGGCCGGTAAGGATCCTTGACCCCAACCACGTCCTCACCGAGACGCGCGAGGAGCGGTACCATTCAGAATATGAGCAGATCAGTACGCAGCTGAAGCTCGGGATCGACGGGCCCGGCTCCTCGATCGGCAATCTGACGCTGGGTTACACGCCGTACTGGAACCCGCAGTTCCAGACCGATCGGCGCGAGTTTGTCACCGGGGAAGTTCGCTCCCGAACCAACAGGCGGTCACTTGCCGGCTATACGGCCGACATCAACGGCGATTATGAATTCGTACTGGGCCCGGGCCGGCTGAAGCTGATTGGCGTTCGGCACTGGGAGCATGAGCCGATCGTGACAACGGACGTCACCCAGTTCATCAGCAGCGGCGCAGACCCGCTCGGGACCAGGTTCAGTCGCGATACGCACATCGGCGAGACGATCGGCCGCGCCGAATATCACTGGAAGACCGGTCGCAACGATTGGCAGCTGTCTTTGGAGCGCGCGTTCAACTCGCTCGATCAGCGCGGCGGCCTGTTCCAGCTCGATCATCGGGGGGAATTCGTCGAAGTCCCTTTCCCCGAGGGCACCGGCAAGGTCACCGAGGTCCGGTACGAAGGGCTTGCGGCGATCAGTCGCCCGCTTGCTTCAACACTCGATTTTCAGTTCGCCGCAGGAGCCGAGATTTCGCGGCTCGACCGGACGGACGACGATCGTCCACCGCGCAAGTTCTTCCGACCCAAGGGAAGTCTCACGCTCGGCTGGCATGCAGCCAAGGGCTGGGATGTCAGCCTCAAGCTTCGCCGCCGCGTCGGCCAAATCAGTTTCTATGACTTCCTTGCCCAGCCGCAGCTCAGCCAGGATCGCGAGAACGCGGGTAACCCCGACCTCGTCCCGCCCCAAAGCTGGGAGGCCGAAACCGAGCTTGCGCACGATCTCGGCCGCTGGGGCAAGACACGGCTCAACCTCCACTATTATCGCGTTGAGGACATCGTCGACGTGATCCCTATCGGCACGGATGGGCAGGGGATCGGGAATTTGCCACGCGCTGATCGCTGGGGAGCGGAGACCACCAGCACGATCAATTTCGACCCGGTCGGCTGGCACGGAGCCAAGCTCGACCTGAACCTAGGCGCCGAATGGACGAGGGTGCGGGATCCGCTCACCGGCAGGACCCGGCCCATTAGCGGCGTCGAGGACCGCTGGGGAATGGCCGAGCTGCGTCACGACATTCCCCGGACGCCTTTCGCCTGGGAGGTGTACGTCCAGTATCGGCACTACGCGAAATATTATTACCTGACCGAAATTTACCGGACGTTGGACCTGCCCTGGATCGCAGGCTTCTACGTGGAGGACAAGAACGTGCTCGGACTGACCGTGCGTGCCAGCGTCGACAACGTCTTCGACGGCCGGCACACGTTCAACCGAAAGGTCTATTCGGGCTTTCGCGACCGCGCGCCGATCGCCTTCATCGAGCGGCACGACGACCTCGTGGGCCCGTTGTTCACCCTGTCGGTGAAGGGAACCTTCTAAACCCCGCTCGAAGACGGTTTTGGGCGCGCCCGTTCGGTGTTCCGGCTGACCTCGGCGGATCGACCGGTATTTCGACCGGCTTCTTGCGCCCCGCATATTTCCTTGCAGAGCAGGTGTCGTCCAATAGAACCAAAACGCGACCAGGGGCACCTATCAGTGTCCGCAAAAGAGGTGGGCCATGCCGAAGATTGATCTCGACGCCATCGACCAGGTGAACCGCACGGGCTATCCATCACCTTTCGACCGCGAGGTTCAGGGCCGCTGGTATCGGCGGCTCGGACCGACGGGAGGTCTTACCGATTTCGGCGTGAGCCATGTCGTGCTCAAGCCCGGCTCCTGGTCATCCCAGCGCCACTGGCACGATGGTGAGGACGAATTTCTCGTCATGCTCGAGGGCGAGGCGGTCCTCGTCGAGGACGGCGGTCCGACGACCCTGCGAGCGGGCGACTGTGCGGCCTGGCCCAAGGGCAGCACCAATGGCCATCATTTGCGCAATGAGAGTGACAGGGACTGCACCTTCATCGTTGTCGGCGGCGGCACCAACACAGGCGGAGGCTATTCGGACATCGATCTCGCGTTCACGCCCGAGGGCAAATATGTCCACCGTGACGGCACGCCCTATGCCGACACGAAGAGGCCCTCCTAGGCGGCCTTGCCCGTTTCGTACTGCTCGATGACCCAGGGCTCGTCCTGTGCCTTGTCGATCCATTCGGCGACATGCGGATGGGAGAGCACGGCCTTCATGTAGGCGCCCGCGAAATTGGGAACTGCGACACCATGGGTGATGAAACGCGTGACCACTGGCGCATACATCATGTCCGCCGCACACCAGTCGCCGAAGAGATACTCGCCGGTTCCGCCGAAGCGCGCGCGCGCCTGCGCCCATAACTGCAGGATCCGGTCAATCTCCGAGCGTATGTCCTCGTTGAGCTCCTTTGGCGGGAAGCTCTTTCGGACGTTCATGGGCAATTCGCGGCGCAAGTTGGCGAAACCCGAATGCATTTCGGCAGCCATGGACCTGGCCATGCCGCGCGCTCCCTCGTCCTCTGGCCAATAAAGGGAGGAGCCGTAGCGATCCGCCAGGAACTCGATGATCGCAAGGCTGTCCCATACTACAATTTCGCTGTCCCAGAGTATGGGTACCTTGCCGAGCGACGGGGCGAACTCGTCGCCCTCGCGACGCTTTTCCCAATCGGCATCAAACATCGGCACGACGAGCTCTTCGAATTCGTCACCGCATTGCTTGCACGCGAGCCAGCCCCGCATCGACCAGCTGGAATAAGCCCGGTTGCCGATGATGAGCTTGAACACGTGGTCTCCTCAGGTTGTCGCTGCTTCGAGAATTGCCGTTCGCAACTCGGCGATGCCGCTACCGGTTTCGCTCGAGGTGGTGAAGATCGTGGGATGCGCTGCAGGATGCTTGGCCGCCTCTTTTGCAGTCTCTTCATAGAGCCGCCCGAGAGCCGACGGCTTCACCTTGTCCCCCTTGGTGAGGACCAGGTGATAGCTGACGGCAGCATCATCGAGCATCCGCAGCATCTCGCGGTCTACATCCTTAAGACCATGCCTTGAATCGACCAGCACCAAGGCGCGCTTGAGGACAGTGCGACCGCGCAGATAGTCGTTCACGAGAAACCGCCACTTCTTCACCAGATCCCTGGGTGCCTCCGCAAAGCCGTAGCCCGGCATGTCGACCAGGCGAAGCTCCAGCGGCATGCCGACGTCGAAGAAATTGAGTTCCTGCGTTCGTCCGGGCGTGTTCGACGTCCGCGCCAAGCCCTTTCGGTTGGCGAGCGCGTTCAGGAGGGAACTTTTGCCCACGTTCGATCGGCCGGCAAAGGCAACTTCCGGAGCGTCCGGATCCGGAAGGAACTTGAGATCGGGCGCCGACTTCAGGAACTCGATCGGTCCCGCGAACAGCTTGCGGGCGCGCTCCATTGGGTCCTCATCCGGTCGCTTGCTCATGTGTGAACCGGATGCGTGTCCGAGAAATGCAGCCCGTACTTGCGGTAGAGGAACCACTGCTGGGCCATGGTCAGGACGTTGTTGGTAATCCAGTAGAGCTGCAGGCCGGCCGCGAACGGTGCCATGACGAAGACCAGCACCCAGGGCATCAGTGCGAATACCTGGGCCTGCGCAGGGTCCATCGGCTGCGGATTCAATTTCATCGACAGGTATTGCGTTGCGCCGACGAGGATGGGCAGGACACCGACTGCAAGCATTGCCGGCGGAGTGAAGTGCAACAGCCCGAATAGATTGACTGGCGTCAGCGGATCTGCCGCCGAAAGGTCCTTGATCCAGCCGACGAAGGGCTGGTGGCGCATTTCGACGCTGACCAGCAGCACCTTGTAGAGCGCGTAGAAGACAGGGATCTGAAGAAGGATCGGAAGACATCCCGCCGCGGGATTGATCTTCTCCGCCTGGTAGAGCTTCAAGATCTCCTGCTGCTGGCGCTGCTTGTCGTCCTTGAACCGCTCCTGGATTGCCTTGAGCTTGGGCTGGACCTTGCGCATCGCTGCCATCGACTGAAACTGCTTGTGCGCGATCGGGAACATGACCGCGCGGACGATCAGCGTCAGGCAGATGATTGCGAGTCCGAAGTTCCCGAGGGTGTGGAAGAGAAACATCAGGAGATCGAAAATCGGGCGCATGAAGAATTCGAACCATCCCCAGTCGATCGACTTGGACAGCTTTACGATGCCCGCATTCTCGTAGCGGTCGAGCCAGGCTTTTTCCTTGGCCCCCGCGAAGAGCCGGGTGGTCGTCTCAAGGCCTTGTCCAGGCGCCACGCTGACTTCAGGGAGCGCAAAGTCTGCCTGATACCCTCCGCTTAGGCTCCTCCTGAACTCTCCGTTCATCTCGCCCTGGGGAACGAGCGCGGTCAGCCAGTATTTGTCGGTGAAGCCGAGCCAGCCGCCGACCCCGTCGAATGCCTGGCGGGTACCCTGGTCGAGGTCCTTCCAGTTGACGCTGTAGTTCGCCTTTCCATCGAACACGCCGATGGGACCGACGTGGTTTTGCCACGTCGAGCGGTCAACGGACTGGCTCGAGCGGCTCAGGAGCCCGATCGGGCGCACCAGTATCGCATGATCCGATCCGTTGGAGACGCTCCGCTGGACCGTGAACAGGTACCCGTCGTCGAGGCCGATCCTGATTTGGTAGCGAACGCCGTCGGGCATCTGCGTGCTGAGCGTGACCGGGTGATTCGGGGTCAGTGTCTGGCTGTCCGCTGTCCACAGCGTGTCGAGGGTGGGCGCCTGCGACCCTTCTGCGGTCCATCCGAACTGCGCGATATAGGCACCCGGCGCACCGAGAGGCGAGAGGAGACGGATCGGCGGAGAGGATCTTGAGATCGTCTCCCGGTGGTTGAGCAGCTGGAGGTCATCGATCTGCGCTCCCTTCAGGTTGATCGAACCTTGAAGCATGGGCGTTCGAATGCTGACGCGCGGAGCCGCGCCCAGTGCAGCAGCGACCGTCTGCAGCCTCCTTGGCGTCTCAGGAACGGGCTGTGCATTGGACTGCGGCAATGCTTGCTGCTTGCCTGCCTCGATCTTCGTGCTGGGCGGGTTCGACGCCGGGAAATAGCGGTTCGCGGCCCAGCTCCAGCCGAGCAGCACGAGTGCGCTCAGCACAATCGCGAGGATCAGGTTCTTACTGTCGTTCACTCGATGATCCTCACGGTACGGGGTCGTAGCCCTGTCCACCCCAAGGGTGGCAGCGGCAAATGCGCTTCAGGGCGATCCATCCGCCCCGGGCGGCCCCATAGCGTTCAATTGCAGTAATCGCATAGGCCGAGCAGCTCGGCTGATAGCGGCAGCTTGGAGGAAGGACCTGGGAAGGTCCCTTCTGCCATGCCCTGGCGATCAGGATCATCGCTCGGGCGATCATTGTTTGCGGAGCCTCTCAAGGGCGCCGACGAGCTCTTCGCGAAGGCTTTCAAAGTCGCGCTCGATGCCCTTCGCCCGTCCGATGATCACGTGGTCCGCGCCTGAAACGCCTTTGAGCGGCATGATTTCACGGGCGAGCGCGCGCAGGCGACGCTTCATTCGGTTGCGGACGACCGCGCCGCCGATCTTCTTGGTGACGGTGAAGCCGACGCGCATCGCCGGATCATGATCCTTGCGGTCGCGGACGAGCAGAACGAAACCGGGCGTAGTCGCGCGGCTCCCAGCATTCGCGGCGAGGAAATCCGCCCGCTTCTTGAGCGTGCTTAGGCGCTGAGCTTCTTGCGGCCGCGCGCGCGGCGGGAGTTCAGCACCTTGCGGCCCCCGACCGTCGCCATGCGGGCGCGGAACCCGTGACGCCGCTTGCGGACGAGGTTGCTCGGCTGGAAGGTGCGCTTCATCGCTCATGCCTTTAAGATCAAAGAAAAAGGGCCGCCCATGAGGCAGCCGCTGTCGTGCGCGCCGATAGTAGAGGAGCAGCGCCAAGTCAATTCCGGATGGCCGGGCCGCCGCCCTTGCGGAGCGCTTCGCGCCGCTGCGCACTAGGCCGCCTCAGGGCCCAGTCCGCCCAGCGTCCCGCCTTTGGCTGCCAGCGCTTGAACCTGACGTAGTGCCGCTTGGCCCAGCTGCTGGTCTTCAGGACGAGTGCAAGGCCTATGCCTGCAACGACGAGGCCGCCCGGGCCCGGAATCGCTCCGACGAGGGGCGACACGAGAAGGAGGAGCACCCCAATTGCAAACAAAGTCCACTCGACCAACGGATGGTCGACGAACCTTCGCCACTGATCACGGCTGATCATGAGGCTGATGTGGATATGTGAGCACGTTCGCGCAACTGCAAAAGGGATCGGTGCCTGATCGCCGTTCCCGCACATGACCTTGGGAACTCGGACGACCATTGCGGCCCGATCTCGTCACCGCTAGCTAGAGCCGAGCCGCGGAGCCCCTGTGGCGGAATGGTAGACGCGCTCGACTCAAAATCGAGTTCCTTCACCGGAGTGTCCGTTCGAGTCGGACCAGGGGCACCATGCGCGGCATCTTTTCCCGGGAACCGATGCCCTGGCCTGCCGCACCGCAGCCCTTTAGCGGCTTGCGATGTTCGCCGGAGGAGCGAGCGCTTTCGGCCAGCCAATAGCTGGTTCACCCGCTCGTCATCGGCCACTGTGCGTGAACTTCCGCCGCCCCGACGGCGAGGGCCCGTTTCGATCGCCAATTCGCTGGCCGCCCGAAGAGTCGCGGCTTATGCTGCCCTAATGGACGCCCGCACGAAAAAGCACGCGCAGCCCGACGAGGAAACCCTCGACGAAGCACGAATGTTGGCGGAAACAATTACTGCCAAGCGCGACCGCCTCCTTGCATCGCTCACCCTCATCGCTGGCATCGCTCTAATCGTCATGTTGCCGTTTGCTCTTCGCGGCGGTGCCGAATTTTTCATGCCCGTGACCGCCGCGCTGGTGGTCGCAATCGCTCTGGTGCCGCTCCTCGAATGGTTCGAGCGGCGCGGCATGCCCTCCAAGGCTGCAGCTGGCCTGTGCGTTCTTATCTTCCTGCTGCTTGCATTTTTCGCAATCGGATCGATCGTCATTCCGGCATCGGACTGGGTGGCACAGCTGCCCTCGAAGATCCCGAAGGTGAGATCGACGCTGGAGCCGGTCATCCAGATATACAAACATCTGGACAAGTTCATCGACCGGACGACCTCGCAGATCACGATCAATCACGAGCAGGGGCGGGCGGTCAGGATCGAAACGCCGAATTCGGTGTCGAGCCTGCTCCTGAGCTCGGCTCCGCATCTGCTGATCCAGCTGTTCTTCGCACTGCTGGTGATCTTCTTTTTCCTCGCTGGCTGGACGACGATGCGCAAGCGCACAATCGTGAGCCGCGGGAGCTTTGAGGGTGCACTGACGACTGCCCGCGTGATCCAGCAGGTCGTCGATGCGACGTCGACCTATCTTGGCACGATCACGCTCATCAACGTCGGGCTTGGAGCCCTGACCGCTGTTGTACTTTGGTGGCTGGGGATGCCCTCGCCGGTGATGTGGGGCGGCATTGTCGCAGTCGCCAATTATATCCCGTACCTTGGTCCGATCGTCTGCGCACTGCTCCTGTTCCTCGGCGGCCTCATGACCTATCCGGACGTGTGGGGGGCCCTGATGCCGCCTGCTGCGTTCATCAGCTTCCACCTCATCGAGGCCAATTTCTTCACGCCCATGGTCGTGGGACATCGGCTGACGATCAGTCCCCTGTCGATTCTTGTGTCGCTGTCTTTCTGGGCCTGGGTTTGGGGCACTACGGGCGCCCTGCTCTCCGTTCCGCTGCTCATCATCATGAAGACGATCTTTGCTGCGGCGGGGACACCGGACATCGCCGGATTCCTATTCGAGCACGGGACCTTGACCCATGCCGGCGACGTCAATGAGGAAGAAGAGGACGAGCGGCACGAAATGGAGCCTGCGATGGTTGACACTCCCAAGCCCCGCTCCTAGGTGCGCGGCCACGCCAAAAACGCGGGTGTAGCTCAGTCGGTTAGAGCGCCGGCCTGTCACGCCGGAGGTCGCGGGTTCGAGCCCCGTCACTCGCGCCATTTTCGCTGTGCGTCCAGTTTGGACCAGGCGGTCACCCATTGCCTGCGAGGCCCCGGGGAGGGTGTCCCCGGGACAGATGGAAAGGCTTTCGATTGAGATCGGCTGCGCCCTTCGGGGGCGCAGCGAATTGGACCGCTCTAGCGCGAGGCTGACGTCCCGCTCGCCGCCTGGGGCTGAGAGACATTGGCCGTTCTGCCAAGGGGTTGCTGATTTTCCGCAACCGGATCGCTCGACAACGACCATTTGAGGTTGTCGGAGACCTCGAACTTCTTCGTATAGGCCTCGTGGGGCGCTTCCTCGGAAGCCTTGCGGGCGACGAGATTGAAGCGCACCGCGACGCGTTTATCGCCGCGTAGCGACGGCGCGAGCTTCAGCGGTTCTGCTCCTGGAATGTCGCGAATGGCGGCAGCAACCGAGCCCTGCTGGTTCGGGATGACATGAACGGCAGCGAGCGCGGCACTCCTTAGCGCCCTGGCGCTCGGCTCGCGCCCATCATAGTGACGGCTGAACACCTGGGGCTGCCCCCAGCCGCCGGCCCAGCGGTAGAACAGATGCGCACCGACAACGGCATTCTTGGCCATCGTCGAAGCCCAGTAGGGCACGACGTAATCGGCGTGATAATGCGTCGCCCAGCCAACGGGCGCATAAACGTAGCCGCTCAGGGCCGCCTCTGCGACGCGCATCGCCCGGCGCCATCCTTCGGCATCGGGCTGCCGATTGAGCGAGCCGTCACAAGTGAAAGTGAACTGGCAGCCCGTCGGACGTGTCGAACCTTCGTAGACGACCGTGCAGATGCTGCCCGGAAACGCCGGATGACGGACGCGGTTCAGTATGACTTGTGCAACGGCGCGCTCGCCGTCCGCGTCCTGATTGCCGGCCTCGTAATATTCGGCGCTTGCAAGGCAGTTGAGCGCTTGCGCCCTCGCTGTCGCATTCCCCTTGAAGGCGAACGGGGAAGCCGCGGGATTGGGACCGCTCGTGACCGGGATCTGTGCATTGACCTTCACCGCCTGGTCGGGCGCGATCGGTCGCACGATCATCGGCGGCGGCGCCGGCGGCGCTGCCGGCGAGCGATCGGCATTGCCATTTCCGAAAATGGCGGTCGCCGCAATCGCGGCAGCGGCAACTGCACCGAAGAGGCCTACTCCGATCGTCTCGCGCGGATACGCGTGCCACAGCGCTGCTGCGCGGCCCTTGAGCCGCGTAGCGCTTGTGCGCAGCCCGCCCAGCGGACGGGAAGAAGGCAATACGGTCGCCATTTTGGTGTTATAGCCAGCTAATACAGTAAATTCAACGTCGCCTCAGCGAATGGTCCTGGCCGATCCCGTCTCGATCCATCGAACCAGCGGCTTCAGCGGGACGATCCAGATTATTCCCATGACGAGATAGAAAGCCGCCTGAAGAAGCATAGGCCAAGCGCCGACAATCCGCGCCATGCTTGCGACGAACGCCGCCCAGACGACGATCAGCAGCAGGATCAGCCCGATCCCGACAAGTTTCCGAGGCGAGGGTTCAGCCATGGGGCCGAGATAGCAGTACTCCGATCAGGAGTCTTCCAGGTCCTTATTCGCAGACGGTCGGGGAAGAGGGGCCCTGCGCCGCCGCGTAGCAATTCCCCGCTGCAGCGTCGGCGCGGTTTTCCTTCCTCATGCCTACAAACAGTAGGACGCTGAGGCCGATGACCACCAGAACCGCGATCGCCTTGAAATACATGGCGCACCCCTGTGCGACTCTAAAAAACCAGTCGCGCCTTGCCACGTTAACACTCAAGATACGGTAAAAGAAGGAGAGTTTGGTCCTAAGAAAAAAGGATCAGGGGTTCGTCACCGATTTTCAACTGCGGCTTTTGCCACAGCAGCACTCACCTTGGATGCTTGAACAATTCAAGGCCGTCGGGGGACACGAACGCGTCCAGCGGGACGTCCCATTCGTCTGCGGGAATCTCTTCGCTGAGCCTCTGCATGGACCAGCCGACCCCGATCAGGCGCGCGCCATTCTTCTTGAGGCCGGTAAGAGCCCGGTCATAATGGCCTTTGCCGCGCCCGACGCGGGTGCCATGCCCGTCAATCGCGATCAGTGGAACGAGAACGAGGTCAGGCTGAACCACCGGATGGCGCCGGGCTGGCTGCATGATCCCGAAGGGGCCGGGCTCCAGCGGGTCGCCCGCGAGAAAGCGGAATGGCTTGGCGGGATTTCCGAAGCATGGATAGGCGACGATCGCGCCGACTGCGCGGGCCTCCTCGGTCGCTGGCAGCGGGCTGATCTCTGATCCCAGCGGGCAATAGCCACCGACCACTGCAACTCCTGCAAACAGTGAGGTTAGATGTTCGGCGAGGCGATGCTCGAGCAGCGCCCGATCCGCATCGGAAAGGGTGCGCACGAATGCCTTGCGCGCCTCGAGCGCTGCCCGGCGAAGTGCTTCCTTGCCCAACGGTTCCATCTCAGGCCGCGGACCAGGCGAAAAAGGAGGTGACGGGACCACCATGGCCGTTTGCCCTAAAATCCTCTGACGCCAAAACGTCAGGTGGGCACCGTATGCTCCCGACCCAGAGGAAAACCTCGTGACCGGGGCAGGGACAGCTCCCTAGGATGTTCTATCGCCTCAGGGATTTTCCGAAGGCGCGCACCGGGTAGTGCCCGTCCCGGCTGATCTAGGAGTTCGCGGTTTCGTTCTCAAGCACGATCGCAAGTGATTCGAGTCGGTCCGCGAGCGATTCCGCCTGCAAGACGAGCTTGGGGTCCAGCGCCGGCGGCGGCGCCGGAGGCTCGGGAGCCACCGTCCCGGGGTTGTTTTCGATCAGCTGATCGGCAAGCAGGAGAGAGGCAAAGAGGAATTGCCGGGCTTCACTCAGTGTGCCGAGGCCCGCAACAGCCTCCCGGCTCTTGCCGTCGACGAGGCGAGCGGCGGCGCGCAGATTGTCTTCTTCGCCCTCTCGGCAGGCCACCTGGTAGGTGCGCCCGGCGATCGTCAGGTCAACCATTCGGGCCATCAGGCTGCCGCCTCTCGGATCAGTTCGTCGAGTTCCTCGACGACCTCGCGCACTCTTGCACGCAATTGCTCGTCGCGGTTCGCGGACGACTGCCGGCCCGCAAGCGCGCGCTCGATCCGCTGAAGCGCACGATCGGACCGTTCGAGTGCTGAAGAGAGCGCGCTTTCGTCCATCCACTCTCCGCTACGCAAGTTAGGAAAGTCGGGCAAGCATTGACGCTTCACGGCTCAGCTTCCTAAGGGCCCGCATCGGCCCGGCCATCCGGCAAGGGCCTTGCAGCATCGACGGGGATCATGCAGCCGACCGACCGCCGCCTAGCCAATGCTATTCGCGCTCTTGCAATGGATGCAGTGGAGGCTGCCAACAGCGGCCATCCGGGGATGCCGATGGGAATGGCGGACGCTGCAACCGCACTCTTCACGCGCCACCTTAAGTTTGACGCCGCCGATCCCCGCTGGCCGGACCGGGACCGGTTCATCCTTTCGGCGGGCCACGGCTCGATGCTCATCTATTCGCTGCTCTATCTCACGGGCTATTCGCGGCCGACGCTCGAGGACATCAAACACTTCCGGCAGCTTGGAAGCCCGACTGCAGGGCACCCGGAGAACTTCGAGCTTCCGGGCATAGAGGTGACGACCGGGCCTCTGGGTCAGGGCGTTGCAATGGCCGTTGGCATGGCAATTGCCGAGCGCCACCTCAATGCCTGCTTCGGGGACGACCTCGTCGACCATCGCACTTTCGTGATCGCCGGTGACGGCGACCTCATGGAAGGGATCAATCACGAGGCGATCGGCCTTGCCGGACATCTGAAGCTTGGCCGGCTCATCGTCCTTTGGGACGACAACAGCATCACCATCGACGGCTCGACCGAACTGTCGCGCAACGAGGACGTCCTCGAAAGGCACCGCGCTGCAAGATGGCATACCTGCGAATGCGACGGCCTCGACGCCAATGACGTCAGCCGCGCGATCGAAAAGGCGCTCGCGGACCCGCGGCCGAGCCTCATCCGGTGCAAGACCATCATCGGCTTTGGCGCACCCCACAAACAAGGTACCGCAGCGACTCACGGTGCTGCCCTCGGCAAGGACGAGGTTGAGGCCGCCCGCAGGGAACTCGGCCTTGTTGACGAGGCCTTCAGTGTTCCGGACGACGTGCTCACCGCCTGGCGTGCCGCGGGTAAACGGGGAGGGGTTGACCATGCCTTGTGGAAGGAGCGGCTCGACGCGAGCCCCCGCAAGGACGAGTTCCTCGCGAGGTACAACGGCAAGGTCAGCGATGCGTGGCTCCGGCCCTATCTCGACAAGCTGCTTACGGACCTGAAACCCGTTGCCACGCGCAAGGCCTCCGAAATGGCGCTCGAGGCGATCAATGCCGCCATTCCGGCAACGATCGGCGGTTCGGCCGATCTGACGGGGTCGAACAACACGAAAACGAAGAATCTGGAGCCGCTGACGCCAGAGAATTATGGCGGGCGGTACATCTACTACGGCATTCGTGAGTTCGGCATGGCTGCGGCGATGAACGGCATGGCGCTCCACGGCGGGGTTATCCCGTACGGCGGCACGTTCCTCGTGTTCACCGACTATGCGCGGCCGGCGATTCGGCTTTCGGCGCTGCAGGAAGCACGCGTCATTTACGTGATGACCCACGATTCCATCGGGCTTGGCGAGGATGGGCCAACGCACCAGCCGATCGAACATCTGCAAAGCCTCCGGGCGATGCCGCAGATCGACGTCTATCGGCCCGCCGACGCCGTGGAGACAGCCGAATGCTGGGCGCTCGCGCTGACGAGCGAGAAGCCGAGCATCCTCGCGCTGACGCGGCAAAACCTTTCCCCTCTTCGAACCGGAGCTGCGCCCGAGAACCTCAGTGCGCGCGGCGCCTATCGCCTGAAGGCCGCCAAGAATGCCCGCAAGGTGATCATTCTTGCGACCGGTTCCGAGGTCGAGATCGGTATCGCTGCCGCAGAGCGCCTTGAAGCGCAGGGCATCGGCACCGACATGGTCTCCATGCCCTGCACCGAACGCTTCGACGCGCAGCCCTGGGATTATCGCGACGATATCCTTCCGGATGTCAGCAATCGAGAGGTGCTCCGGGTTTCGATCGAGGCCGGCACGACCTTCGGCTGGGAACGCTATGTTGGCCTGCATGGGTTGAAGATCGGAATTGATCGGTTCGGTGTCTCGGCGCCGGCAAGCGATGCATACGATTATTTCGGTCTTACTCCCGAGAAGATCGCCACCCGCATCACGGACTTCATGAAACAGCGAGGAATTCAATGACCAAAGTCGCCATCAACGGATTTGGGCGGATCGGCCGGCTCGTCGCGCGGGCCATCCTCGAGCGTCCCGACTGCGGCCTCGACCTCGTGAGCGTGAACGACCTTGCGGACGCCAAGGCCAACGCCTGGCTGTTCAAGCATGATAGCGTGCACGGGAAGTTTCCGGGCGAGGTGGCTGCCGAGGGCAATGATATCGTCGTCAACGGCAAGCGCATCCACGTCACAGCCGAGAAGGATCCTGCAAGATTGCCGCACCGGGAGCAGGGCGTTGAACTCGTGCTTGAGTGCACCGGCTTCTTCACGGACCGTGAAAGCGCGCAAAAGCATATCGACGCAGGAGCAAAGCGCGTGCTCATTTCGGCGCCCGCCAAAGGCGTCGACCTCACTGTCGTTTATGGCGTCAACGACGACAAGCTGAAACCCGAACACACCATCGTCTCGAATGCATCCTGCACGACCAACTGCCTTGCGCCGGTCGCCAAGGTCCTGAACGACGCCCTGGGCATCGAACGGGGGTTGATGACGACCGTACACGCCTACACCAACGACCAGAAGATCCTCGACCAGATCCATAAGGATCTGCGCCGCGCGCGGGCCGCCGCGATGTCGATGATCCCGACGACCACGGGTGCGGCCCGGGCGGTGGGCGAAGTGCTGCCAGAACTCAAGGGCAAGCTCGACGGGTCGGCCATTCGCGTTCCCGTCCCTGACGTCAGCCTCGTCGACCTCACGTTCACACCCAAGCGCGACACGACGCGTGACGAGGTCAATCAGATTCTGAAGGACGCGTCGCGAACCGATCGCCTCAAGGGGATTCTCGACTACACCGATGAACCGGTCGTCTCGATCGATCTCATGCACACGCCCGCAAGCTCAACGATCGACAGCCTCGAGACGGCAGTCCTCGAGGGCAAGCTGGTGCGTGTCGTTAGTTGGTACGACAATGAATGGGGCTTCTCCAATCGGATGGTCGATACCGGCTGCGCAATGGCGAAGCTTGGTTGAAGGAAGCGACGTTCGTGCCCGGTAAACCTTGCAAGACCGGCCTTTTGACCTTCGTCGCAGGATCTGCACCAACCTTGGAATGCTCAGCAGGAATAGCGGGGTCT
The DNA here is from genome assembly GCF_038148795.1 of Sphingomonas agri. Lineage (NCBI taxonomy): Bacteria > Pseudomonadati > Pseudomonadota > Alphaproteobacteria > Sphingomonadales > Sphingomonadaceae > Sphingomonas > Sphingomonas agri. The sequence continues at coordinate 47,745 of NZ_JBAPEU010000002.1, forward strand.
AAAGCGAGTGCGTAGGTTCAAGACGCTTGATGACCTCCCCTCGGACCTTGCCGGCAAGAAGGTCCTGGTCCGCGTTGATCTCAACGTACCCATGGACGGGGCGAAAGTCACCGACGACACCAGGCTGCGAGCCATGTTGCCGACCATTCTTGAGCTGAGCGACCGGGGGGCGGTGGTTCTGCTGCTATCGCATTTCGGGCGCCCCAAGGGTGAGAAACGACCCGATATGTCTACCGCGCAGCTCGTCCTTCCGGTGCACAGGCTTACCGGCCGATCGGTACGATTCGTCGAGGATTGCCAGGGACCCGAGGCGCAGCGGGCCATTGCGACGATGCTTGAGGGCAACATCGGCGTGCTTGAAAATACCCGTTTCCACCAAGGCGAGGAAAAGAACGACCCCGACCTTGCCAGGGCAATGGCGGCTCTTGGCGACTATTATGTCGACGATGCCTTCTCAGCGGCGCACCGCGCGCACGCTTCGACGGAGGGTATCACTCACTATCTTCCAAGCTTTGCCGGGCGCGCAATGGAGGCCGAGCTCAATGCGCTTGAGCGCGCTCTTGGCAATCCAGAACGGCCGGTTGCAGCAGTGGTCGGAGGAGCCAAGGTCTCGACCAAGCTCGCCGTACTTGGTCACCTGGTCGACAAGGTCGACCACCTCATCATCGGCGGCGGTATGGCCAATACATTCCTTGCAGCCCGCGGGATCGATGTCGGCAGGTCGCTATGCGAGCATGAGCTGACGGGAGAGGCGAATGCCATTTTCGATCGGGCGGAGGCGTCCGGCTGCACCATTCATCTTCCCTACGATGTCGTCGTGGCGAAGGAGTTTGCGGCGAACCCGGCGAGCATAAGAACCTGCAACGTGCACGAGGTCGCACCTGATGAAATGATCCTCGACATCGGCCCCGCCGCGGTCGAGGCGCTCGCCGACGTGCTCAAGACCTGCCGTACCCTCGTTTGGAACGGGCCGGTCGGCGCCTTCGAAACGCCGCCCTTCGACGCCGCCACGGTCGCACTTGCGAAAACTGCGGCGGCCTTGACGAAAGAAGGCTCGTTGACTTCGGTTGCAGGTGGCGGCGACACCGTCGCTGCCTTGAACCATGCCGGCGTTGCACGGGATTTCAGCTTCGTCTCGACCGCGGGCGGGGCATTTCTTGAATGGATGGAAGGGCGCCCGCTGCCGGGCGTGGTCGCCCTCGAACAGCAGGGGCACGAATATGAACCAGTCTGAGATGATCGCGAAGATCGAACTTGGTGACGGCTTTATCGCCGCGCTGGACCAGTCGGGCGGATCCACGCCCAAGGCGCTCAAGGGTTATGGTATCGATGAAGGCGCCTGGGGAAGCGACGAGGAGATGTTCGAGCTCATCCACCAGATGCGCTCGCGGATCATCACGTCGCCATGCTTCGGAAGCGGCAAGGTGATCGGCGCGATCCTCTTCGAGCGGACCATGGACGGGAAGGTGGCGGGCAAGCCGACGCCCCAGGCCCTCATCGACCAGGGCGTCGTGCCGTTCATCAAGATCGACAAGGGTCTCGAGGCGGAAGCGGACGGGGTCCAGCTGATGAAGCCCATGCCCGAGCTCGACTCATTGCTGAGGCGCGCAAAATCGCTCGGCATCTTCGGGACCAAAGAGCGCTCGGTGATCAATCTTGCAAATCGCAAGGGTATCGCTGCGGCCGTGAGACAGCAGTTCGACGTCGCGCGTCAGGTTCTGGGAGAGGGCCTCGTCCCGATCATCGAGCCCGAGGTGAACATCAAGAGCCCGGAGCGGCAGGCTGCCGACTCCATCCTGCTCGAGGAAATTCTTCAAAATCTCGATGCGATTGCAGACGCTGAGCGGGTCATGCTGAAGCTCTCGATCCCGGCACAGGCCGGCCTGTTCCAGCCGCTCGTCACGCATCCGAAGGTGCTTCGTGTGGTCGCGCTCTCAGGCGGCTTCAGCCGCGAGGAAGCCTGCCGGGAGCTGAGCAAGAACCCGGGCATGATTGCAAGCTTCAGCCGGGCCCTTCTTTCGGATCTGCGTCACCAGCAGAGCGACGAGGAGTTCAACAGCACGCTCGGCAGCGCCATCGACGAAATCTATGAAGCGTCCGTGTCAGAAATGCCGGCCTGACCTTGGACCCGGCCGAGTTTGATCCGATAGAGTTTCCGCCGGCGCCGCGCACCGAGGCCGCGAAGCTCTATCTCATCAGCCCCCAGCAGGTGGACGGCATGTTCCCCGACCGTCTCAAGGCTGCGCTGGAGCCGGGTAGTGCAGCAGCCTTCCAGCTGCGGGTGAAAGGCGTCGGAGATCATGAACTGGCCCGGCTCGCCGAACCGTTGCAGCGCGTCTGTGCGGACGCTGGAGTAGCGTTCATCGTCAACGACAGCATGGCGCTTGCAAAGCGGCTTGGGGCTGACGGGGTGCATCTTGGCCAGGGCGACGGCGACATCGCGGAAGCCCGCGCGCTCCTTGGACCCTCGGCACAGATCGGCAAGACGTGTCACGACAGTCGCCACCTCGCCATGGAGGCCGGTGAAGCGGGCGCAGACTATGTCGCTTTCGGCGCCTTTTATCCCACCTCGACCAAGCCGTCTAAATATCGGCCGGAGCCCTCGATCCTTTCCTGGTGGTCGACCCTGTTTGAAATTCCCTGCGTCGCCATCGGCGGGATCACTCCCGACAATGCGCTGCCGCTCGTCAAAGCCGGCGCCGACTTCCTTGCCGTCTGCCAAGCGGTTTGGGGAAAGGAAGACCCTGCTGATGCGGTTCGGGCCTTTGGAGAGTTTCTCGCCTAAATGAAATGCCGTTCGCGGTACCATTTGGTGACGATGTACTTGGTTCCGCTTTCGACCGGCATGCCTTCGTGGAGCGTCCAGGGATTGGGACTGCCGTCGAGCGCCATGTTGTTCCAGATGAGGATGCGGCCGAGTTTCGGCTCGACCTCGAAATCGAGCAGCTTGAAGCGTGTCGCGCCGCCCGCGCCAGGCTCATTGAGATAGATCATTGCGGTCCAGGTGCGCTGGCCGCCGTGAGGTTCATATTCAGCCCAATAGGGCTGATCGATGTAGAAGAAGTCGGCGTGTTCGCGGAAGCGCTGCCCTTCCTGGTACCGCTGGCCCTGAAGCGGTTCGCCGTTCGCGCCGTCCATGCCGAGGAAGCTTGAAATCCGCATCTCTACGCCCGCGACTAGCGGATCGTGAACGTTGAGGTTGCAGCTGTAGCTCGTGCGGACGCCTTCGTGCTTTTCCTTGTCGTAGAGGGGGGAAGGGTAACTACCCTCGTCGATCTTCGTGCACATTCCCCTGCAGGCATCGCCGGTCAGAAACTGATCGCAAACATAGAGCTGTATGGGCTGTTTGGCACTGGAGCAGAGCTTCCAGAGCCTCGGCGTTGCATCGAGATTGTCCGCAATTCGTCGGCCGATCCCGGCACGCAGATCCGACCGCTGCTGCGCAAAAGGGGTGGGCCCCTCGTAATAGGGCGGCGGCTCGAGGTCTGCCATCGCCCCCCAATCTGCTTGATATTGCCCGAATTGCCAATCAGCGCCGCATCTGCCCGACCATCGACTTCAAGGTCCGGGCATCCTCGATGGCGTGACCGTGGATGTCATTGTTGAAATAGCACCACACACTTCGTCCCTGCCGCTCCTGGCCAAGGCACCAGTCCGCCCATTCCAGAAGTGCTTGCTCGGAGTAACGACCCCAATATTTCCCGGCCGCCCCGTGAAAGCGAACATAGGCCGTCCTCCCGCTTGCCCAGCGAGGCGAAATCACGCCCATGAGGTCGTGCGCGACGAAGCCGATTCCGTGCCTGTCGAGCACGGAGACGACCTCGGGATCGTACCAGCTCTTGTGCCGGAACTCGACCACCTGCTCGAGGTCCCTGGGCAGTTGGGAGACGAAGGTTTCAAGGCGCTCGCTGTTCTTATGAAGACTAGGAGGCAGCTGGTAGAGAAGAGGGCCGAGCTTTTCTCCCAGCGGCCGTGCAAGCGCGATGAAGCGATCCACCTCGGCCCTGCAGTCGAGAAGCTTCTTCATGTGTGTGATAAAACGATTGACCTTCACTGCGTACCGGAAGCCCAGAGGGGCCTTGTCTCTCCACGCTTCGAACGTCGACGCGAGGGGCAGGCGGTAGAAACTCGCGTTGATTTCGACCGTGTCGAAATCCTCTGCATAACGCTCGAACCAGCGCTTTTGAGGCAGTCCTTCGGGATATAACAGCCCGCGCCAGTGCTTGTAGACCCAGCCCGAACAGCCGACGTGAATTTTGGAAACAGTTGATACTTCCATCGTTGCAACTCAACAGCGGTATTGGCGGAGAGTTGCGAACCCATGCTCAGAGTCATCGGCACGGCACTTCTTACAGCTATCGTGACGAGCATTTTCTGGATCTGGTTCTACGGGGTCGTGCCGCAGCCCGCGCCGCAGGTGGCGCGAAGCGGCCCGGTCGTGACCATCAAGCCACAAAATGCGCCGCCGGTCGTCGTTGCAGAGCAGGTGAGTGTCGCGCCCTCAGGCCTGGCCCTGCCGGTCGTGGGGGTAAGGGCCGACCAGCTCACCGATACGTTTGACGCTGCCCGCGCAGCAGGGCGCCGTCATGATGCGATCGACATCATGGCTGCTGAAGGGACACCGGTGATAGCGGCTGCCGACGGGACCATCGAGAAACTGTTCAATAGCGTGCGCGGAGGAATGACCATCTACGAGCGCTCGCCCGACCAGAAGTGGGAATTCTATTATGCCCACCTGTCCAGCTACGCACCGGGATTGCACGAAGGCCAGCAGGTAAAGCGCGGCCAGGTGATCGCGCGGGTGGGGCACACCGGCGATGCGAGCGCGGCGGGTCCGCACCTTCACTTCGCAATCAACACGATGGGACCGAACGAGCGCTGGTGGAACGGTATGCCGATCAATCCATACCCCCTTCTTGCCGGCAAAAAGGGCAACGGCTAGAGGCGCGGATCATCTGCCGGCCAAGGGTCCGGTGGTGCGGCTCTTTCCATCCAGTTCAACAGGCAAGGCGATCCATGAAGATCAGCGGCGTGGACATCCGTCCCGGCAACATCATCGAATACGAGGGCGGCATCTGGCGCGCCGTGAAGATCCAGCACACCCAGCCTGGCAAAGGCGGCGCCTACATGCAGGTCGAGATGAAGAATCTCGTCGACGGCCGCAAGACGAACGTCCGTTTCCGATCCGCCGAGACGGTAGAGCGGGTTCGCCTCGACACCAAGGACTATCAGTATCTCTATCATGACGGCGACATGCTCGTGTTCATGGACAAGGATAGCTACGAGCAGGTGTCGTTACCCGAGGATCTTCTCGGCGACGCAGCCGAATTCCTTCAGGACGGGATGGACGTGGTCATGGAGCTCTACAACGAGCGGCCGATCAGCGTTCAGCTCCCCGAGCAGGTCGAAGCGACGATCGTCGAGGCCGATGCAGTGGTGAAGGGGCAGACGGCGTCATCCAGCTACAAGCCTGCGGTGCTCGACAATGGCGTCCGGGTCATGGTCCCACCGCACATTACAAGCGGAACACGCATCGTCGTCGACGTTTACAATCGCGAATATGTTCGCCGGGCCGACTAGGCAGATCACCATTGGTTGCCCATTCAGGATTGATCACCGTCATGCAGCGCGCCGCCCGCAAGGCTGCGCCGCGCCTTCGCCGTGACTTCGGCGAAGTCGAGCAACTGCAGGTCAGCCGGAAGGGACCCGGCGATTTCGTCTCCCTGGCGGACAAGCAGGCAGAGCAGACCATCGTCGAGGAGTTGCGCAATGCGCGCCCTGACTGGGGCATGCTACTCGAGGAAGGCGGCGAAATTCCCGGTAATCCCGACAAGCCGCGATGGGTGGTCGATCCGCTCGACGGAACCACCAACTTCCTTCACGGCGTGCCCCATTTCTCCATCTCCATCGCTGTTGAAGAACGCAAGGCCAGCGGCGGAAGCGAAATCACCCAGGGCCTTGTCTACCAGCCCCTCACTGACGAGAGTTTCTGGGCTGAGAAAGGCAGGGGTGCATGGCTGCAGGACGCGCGCCTCCGCGTGTCTGCACGGCGCGACCTTTCAGAAACGCTGATTGGGACCGGCATTCCGTTTCTGGGACGCGGTGACATTCCCCAGTGGGCAAAGATCTATTCGGCGGTTGCGCCCCATGTCGCCGGCATTCGCCGCTTTGGATCCGCGGCACTCGACCTTGCCTGGGTGGCCGCCGGCCGGATGGATGGATTCTGGGAAGACGATCTTGATCTTTGGGATACGGCGGCAGGCGTGCTTCTGGTTCGCGAGGCAGGCGGCTTCGTCAGCGACTATCGCGGCTCGGACCAGATGTTCAAGCGCGGCGAATATGTCGCTGCGAACAGTGAAATCCATTCGCGGCTGCACAAGCTCATCGCCGGGGCGCTGAGATAGGCCGTCAAGTGGTTGCGAGCCTACGTTCCCTGTCCTAGAGAGCCGCCAAGTTTTCGTTCCTGGAGTGTCCCCTTGGCAAGCGTTGCCGCAGGCTACCTGCCGATCCTCTTGTTCCTGATCGTCGCATTGGGTTTGTCCACGGCGTTCGTCGTGCTCCCGATGATCGTCGCCCGTTTCACCGGTGCCCACAAGCCGGACCCGGCGAAGCTTAGTGAATATGAATGCGGTTTTCCCGCATTCGACGACGCACGCGCCGAGTTTGACGTTCGCTTCTACCTTGTCGCGATCCTTTTCATCGTCTTCGACCTTGAAGCGGCGTTCCTGTTTCCCTGGGCAGTCAGCCTCGACTTCACCAGGTGGACCGGCTGGACTGCGATGGTGATTTTCCTGATCGAGCTTGGTCTTGGCCTTGCCTACGCCTGGAAGAAGGGAGCGCTCGAATGGGAGTGATGCTCCGCGGTCCTGAAGACCGGATGCCCACCGAAGAGGAGCTGGCGCGAATTTCGGGCCTGGTTCCGGGCGAAGTCGATCAGAAGAAGCTTCTCGAGGTCCAGCAGTCGCTCAATGAGAAGGGCTTCATGGTCACGACCGCCGAGGACCTGTTCACCTGGGCCCGGACGGGCTCGCTGTGGTGGATGACCTTCGGTCTCGCCTGCTGCGCGGTCGAGATGATTCATGTGAACATGCCGCGCTATGACCTTGAAAGATTTGGCGCAGCGCCGCGCGCGTCCCCGCGTCAGTCGGACGTGATGATCGTCGCCGGGACCCTTTGCAACAAGATGGCTCCGGCGCTGAGGCGCGTGTACGATCAGATGAGCGAACCGCGCTACGTGATCTCGATGGGAAGCTGCGCCAATGGCGGCGGCTATTACCACTATAGCTATTCGGTAGTGCGTGGTTGCGACCGGATCGTTCCCGTCGACATCTACGTGCCCGGCTGTCCGCCGACGGCCGAGGCGCTGCTCTACGGAATCCTGCAGCTGCAGCGGAAGATTCGCCGCGAAGGGACGATTGAGCGCTGATGGCCGTAAAACTTGCTCCTCACGTGCCCAGGATGGCGCCCGACGACGGCGTCGTCGAGGCGGCCAAGAAGGTCCTAGGGAAGGCGCTCGTCGAGGCGCGCGAACTTGTCGGCGAAGTCACGCTCGTCGTGACCCGAGATTCCATCGTCGAAGTCTGCCGGCTCCTGCGCGACACGCCGGGTCTTGAGTATCAGCAGCTGATGGAAATCGCCGGCGTCGATTATCCCGAGCGCGCCGAACGGTTCGAGGTCGTCTACCACCTGCTGTCGCTCACCAAAAACCGGCGCATCCGGGTGAAGGTATCGGCGGATGAGGAGACGCCGGTGCCGAGCGTCACCGGGCTCTGGCCGGTCGCCGGATGGCTCGAGCGCGAGGTCTTTGACATGTACGGCGTCGCCTTCAGCGGCAACGCGGACCTTCGCCGGATACTCACCGACTACGGCTTTGAGGGATATCCCCAGCGCAAGGACTTCCCGCTGACGGGGCATGTCGAACTTCGTTACTCGGAAGCTGAAAAGCGCGTTGTATACGAACCGGTGGCGCTGCCGCAGGACTTCCGTACCTTTGACTTTCTGATGCCGTGGGAGGGCCCGGAATATCGTCTTCCGGGCGACGAGAAGGCAACCGGCGAAGCGCCGGGGGCGCCCTCGCCGGTGCCGGCTCCCGGCGGTACATCGACCCAGAGCGCGAAGACAGCGGCAGACGTCAAGAAGACCACGGACGGCCCTTCGGATACTGGCGCCGGCAAACCCGCCGACAAGGCCGCGACCCTGCAGGCCCGCAAGCCGCGCGCCAAGAAGGCGAAGGACGAGGTCAGCAAGCGAAACGGTGGCCCCGATCCCAAGCCAAGAGGTGCGGGACGGCGCAAGACCGGAGGCGCGTCATGACCGACACCCGGACCCAGCCGGCCAGCCGGATCGTGGAAGTCAACCTCGGCGCGTCGGGCGAGGGCATCGAACTTCGCGACGATCTTGGTCACGTACGCGACCCGGGCGACGAGAAGATCAGCAATTACACGATCAACTTTGGACCGCAGCATCCCGCTGCGCACGGCGTTCTTCGTCTCATCATGGAGCTCGACGGCGAGATCGTCGAGCGTGTCGACCCGCACATCGGTCTTCTGCATCGCGGCACCGAGAAGCTAATCGAGTACAAGACATACGCGCAGGCGCTGCCGTACTTCGACCGTCTCGATTATTGCTCCCCGATGTGCATGGAGCACAGCTTCGTGCTCGCTATCGAGAAGCTGATGGGGCTCGAGATTCCGCTTCGTGCCCAATTCATCCGGACCCTGATGGCGGAGCTGACGAGGATCTCCAACCATCTGCTTAATCTTGGCAGCCACATCATGGACGTGGGGGCAATGACCCCCAACCTGTGGCTGTTCGAAATGCGTGAGGACACGCTTCAATTCTACGAGCGGGCGTCGGGCGCGCGGATGCATGCCAACTACTTCCGCGCGGGCGGCGTTCGTTACGACTTGCCGGAAAAATTCCTGGTCGACTTGCAGGACTGGCTCGACAACCGGTTCCAGCTCTTCGAGGATTCGATTGCGCTCGTTGCCGACAACCGCATCTTCAAGCAGCGAAATGTCGACATCGGCATCGTTCACAAGGACGACGCCATCGCCTGGGGCTTCTCGGGGCCGATGATCCGGGCAGCAGGGATCCCTTGGGATATCCGGCGTGCCCAGCCGTACGAAGTCTATGACCGCATGGATTTCGAGATCCCGGTGGGTACGAACAGCGACTGCTATGACCGTTTCATGGTGCGCGTCGAGGAAGTGCGCCAGTCTGCGAAGATCATGCGCCAGTGCCTCGCGCAGATGCCCAAGGGCCCAGTCGGTTCGGCGGACAGGAAGGTTTTTCCGCCGTCGCGCTCGGAGATGAAGAGCTCGATGGAGGCGCTGATCCACCACTTCAAGCTGTACACGGAGGGATATCACGTCCCCGCCGGCGAAGTGTATGTTGCGACCGAAAGTCCCAAGGGGGAATTCGGCGTTTACCTGATCGCAGACGGGACCAACCGGCCGTACCGCTGCAAGATCCGCCCGACGATGATGAGTCATCTCCAGGCGATGGACATGATGATGAAGGGGCACATGCTCGCCGACACGACCGCTGTACTTTCGGCCATCGACCCAGTCTTCGGGGAGGTGGATCGCTGATGGCTGGGCAGGGTTCCTTTGTCGACGATGCACAGGAGCGTGCCCGCTGGGAGAGCTTCCAGTGGACCGCCGAGAATGCTCGCAAGGCGAGGGAGATCATCGCCCGCTATCCGGAAGGACGCCAGGTATCGGCAGTAATCCCGCTTCTAGATCTCGCCCAGCGGCAGGTCGGGGCCGAGACAGACACGCAAGGGTGGCTCCCAATCCCGGTAATGGAATTCATCGCCCGGGAACTCGACACCAGCTACATCCGCGTTCTTGAGGTCGCGACTTTCTACACCATGTTCAACCTGCAGCCGGTGGGCCGCTTCCACGTCCAGGTGTGCGGGACCACGCCCTGCATGCTTCGCGGCTCGGACGACCTGTTCAAGGCCTGCCGTTCGCGCGGGCTCGAGAAGGGGCATACGACGAAGGACGGCATTTTCACGCTGACCGAAGTCGAGTGCCTGGGTGCCTGCGCAAACGCGCCGATGGTTCAAATCAACGACGACAATTACGAGGACCTGACCGCAGACAGCATGGGCGCGATCCTCGATGCGCTGGCCTCCGGAAAGGCTCCCAAGGCAGGCCCCCAGGTCGACCGGCAGACAAGCTGCCCGATGGGCGGACCCACGACGCTCAAGAAGATGGCCGAGCGCAATTACGACTATCGCTCGCAATGGACTGCAATGGCGGGTCCGGCGAAGGAGGGGGCGCAGTGATCGGCGTGATCGTCGCCGTGATCCTCGGCATCCTTTTGATCGGGATCGTGCTCAAGATCCTCAAGATCGCAATCATCCTCGCGTTGTGCGTCGGGATCGTGATGCTGGCGCAGAACAAGCTTGGAGCGAAGCGGCTGAAATGACGGTCATCCTCGCCATCCTCGCTGCTGTCGTGCTGGCCTTTCTCGCCTTCAAGCTCGTGAGCGGAATGATCAAGTTTGGAGTGCTCGCAGTGATCGTGCTCGTGTGCATCTTCGTTGCCCACCAGGCGGGGGCTTTCTGATGGGCTATACCGGGCCGCTCGCCGACAAGGACCGCATTTTCACGAATGTCTACGGCTTCCAGGAGCCGTGGCTGAAGGCTGCCAAGCAGCGCGGCGACTGGGATGATACCAAGAACCTTATGTCGGTTGGCGAGGATGCCATCATCGACGTCATCAAGGCGTCGGGGCTCCGCGGCCGCGGCGGGGCGGGGTTTCCGACCGGCATGAAGTGGGGCTTCATGCCCAAGGAGCCCAAGCCCGGGAAACCCAATTTCCTGGTGATCAATGCCGACGAGTCCGAACCGGGGAGCTGCAAGGACCGGGAAATCATCCGCCACGACCCGCACAAGCTGATCGAAGGCGCGCTAGTTGCGGCTTTCGCGATGCGGGCGCGGGCAGCGTACATCTATATCCGGGGGGAATTCATTCAGGAAACCCGGGTCCTGGAGCGTGCTGTTGCCGAAGCGTATGAAGCCGGTCTCCTTGGCAGGAACGCTGCGGGTTCGGGCTATGACTTCGATCTGTTCGTCCATCGCGGCGCCGGCGCATACATTTGCGGCGAAGAAACCGCGATGCTCGAAAGCCTCGAGGGCAAGCAGGGAAAGCCCCGTCTCAAGCCTCCGTTTCCGGCGGGTGCGGGACTTTATGGCTGTCCGACGACAGTTAACAATGTCGAGAGCATCGCCGTCGTTCCGACCATCCTTCGCCGCGGTGCGGAATGGTTCGCGAGCATCGGAAATCCGAAAAATGAGGGCACCAAGCTCTTCCAGCTGTCCGGCCACGTCAACACGCCCTGCGTGGTCGAGGAATCGATGGGGATCAGCTTCCGCGAGTTGATCAGCCGCCATGGCGGCGGGATCCGAGGCGGAAAGAACGCTGATGATTTCAGCAATTTGTTGGCCGTCATTCCCGGCGGTTCTTCGGTCCCCCTGGTACCTGCGAGCGAGATTCTCGACGCGCCGATGGACTTCGATGGACTGAAGGCGCTCGGCAGTGGACTGGGGACCGCGGCCGTCATCGTGATGGACAAGTCGACCGACATCGTTCGGGCGATCAGCCGGATCAGCTATTTCTACAAGCACGAAAGCTGCGGCCAGTGCACTCCGTGCCGCGAGGGGGCGGGGTGGATGTGGCGCATGATGGAGCGGCTGCGTGAAGGCGATGCCGAAGTCGGCGATATCGACAAGCTAATCGACGTGACGAAGCAGGTCGAAGGCCACACCATCTGCGCGCTGGGCGATGCCGCCGCCTGGCCGATCCAGGGACTTGTGCGCCACTTTCGCCCCGAGCTCGAACGTCGGATCGCCGAGCGCGCGGGCCGGCAATTGTTGGAGGCGGCCGAATGAGACGGCCGGACATCTCGCACTTCCTCGCTGTACTGGAGGCAGCCTTATCAAAGCCCGTCCGGGTCAATACGCGGGGTTATGCTCCGCGATCGCGCCGCCGAGGCGCGCCTCGAAATGGCCCAAAGCTGATGGAGACTGCGGTGATCGTTCGACATGCATCTCTCGCGGCTGCAGTTGCAGCAGCAGCGTCCTTGGCTGCGCCTGCCTCGGCCGCCCCTGACAATCTGCATCGGTTTGTGTCCTGCCTTGCCGAGAGCCGTCCCGCGCAGGTTCGCCAGCTCCTCGGGGCAACTTCGGCTGCTTCGGCGAGCCTAAGCTACCACGCCCTTGCCGACGACAACCGCTGCTTCATGCGCGTTTACCCGAACGGCGAGTTTCGTCCGCAGGACGTTGCATTTTCGCAGGATCTCCTTCGTGGACGGCTCGCCGAGCAAGCGCTCCTTGCTCGCTCGGAGGCGGTTGGCCATCTCCAGCCCCTTCCGCTCCAGCAAAAGCGCTATCTTCGCAGCTGGTTCGTCACGACCGGGCGCAACCCGGCGGTCGACGAAATGGGTGCATGCATGGCCGATACCGACCCCGCTGCCATCGCGGCACTAATCAAGACCGATCCGGGAAGCAGCGACGAGGCGGTGACCTTCGGGACCATGTCCGCGAGCCTCACCAGATGCCTGTCCGCCGGAACGCGGCTTGACGCGGGTCGCCAGGCGCTTCGCGCCGCACTGGCGGACGCCCTCTATCAGCGTCTCAACAATCCCTCCTTGTCGCTTGCAGGAACGCCTCACTAAATGCCCAAGGTCACTGTCGACGGCGTTGAGCTGGAGGTCCCGCAGGGAGCGACCGTGCTGCAGGCATGCGAGCTTGCGGGCAAGGAAATCCCGCGCTTCTGCTACCACGAGCGGCTTTCGATCGCCGGCAATTGCCGCATGTGCCTAGTCGAAGTGGCGCCGGGGCCGCCCAAGCCTCAGGCGAGCTGCGCCCTTCCGGCCGCCGAAGGCCAGGCCATTCGCACCGACACGCCGATGGTGAAGAAGGCGCGTGAAGGGGTGATGGAGTTCCTGCTCATCAATCACCCGCTCGATTGCCCTATCTGCGACCAGGGCGGCGAGTGCGACCTCCAGGATCAGGCGATGGCCTACGGTCGCGGTTTCTCCCGTTTCGAGGAGAACAAGCGGGCGATCGACGACAAATATATGGGCCCGGTCATCAAGACAGCGATGACCCGCTGCATCCAGTGCACGCGCTGCGTTCGATTCTCCTCGGAAGTCGCCGGGGTCGACGAGATCGGAATGCTTTACCGGGGCGAAGACAGCCAGATCACTTCCTATCTCGAGCGGGCTGTCAGTGGTGAGCTTTCGGGAAATCTTGCGGACGTCTGTCCGGTGGGTGCGCTCCTCCAGAGGCCGCAGATCTTCGAGAGCCGTCCCTGGGAGCTTCGACGGGTCAATGGCATCGATGTCATGGATGCAGTCGGCTCGAACATCCGCATGGATGTCCGCCAACGACAGGTGATGCGCATCCTCCCGCGGATCAACGAGGACGTGAACGAGGAGTGGATCAGCGACAAGACGCGCCACCATGTGGACGCGCTGGTTCGCAACCGGCTCGACCGCCCCTGGATCCGGGAAAAGGGCAAGCTTCGGGAGGCGAACTGGAGCGACGCACTCCGGATCCTGGCGGACCGCCTGACGAAGGCCGGGGCGAGGGTTGCGGCCGTTGCCGGCGACCTTCTCGATGCTGAGACCATGTATGCGGCTCGAAAGCTGCTAGAAGGGCAGGGATCAAACCTGCTCGAAGGGCGCCAGACCGGTCTTGCCTATGACTGCACCAGCCTCTCGGCGGTCGCCTTCAATTCGACGATCGCAGGGATCGAGAGTGCCGATGCAGTCCTGCTCGCCGGTTCGAACATCCGGTGGGAAGCGCCGCTGATCGCGACCCGCATCCGCAAGATCGTGCGCAAGGGCGGGAAGATTTTTGCGATCGGCCCGAAGACGGACCTCGACATGAAGGTCGAGTGGCTTGGCGAGGATCTCAAGCTCCTTGGCAAGCTTCCCAAGGCAGTGAAGGACGCATTCGCCGCTGCAGAGCGTCCGGCGGTGATCGTCGGGCCCGGCGCGCTCGCCGCCGGGGGCCTCGGTGCGGCACTTGCGCTCGTCGAGCCGCTTGGTCTTGTCAAAGATGGCTGGAACGGTTTCAACGTCCTTCACATCTCTGCCTCGCGAATGGCTTCACTGATTCTGGGCTACGCTCAGGCAGGTGGCCTTGCGGACCTCGAAGCCGCCAAGCCCGAGCTCGTTCTGCTCCTCGGCGCGGACGAAATGCCGTCCGACCGGCTGAAGGGCGCCTACAAGGTCTATATCGGCCATCACGGCGACAAGGGCGCCAAGCAGGCCGACCTCATCCTTCCGGGCGCCGCTTATGCAGAGAAACACGGAACCTACGTCAACACCGAAGGGCGCGTGCAGTGGAGCGAGCGGGCGGTGTTTCCGCCGGGCGAGGCACGCGAGGACTGGTCGATTCTCCGTGCCGTCAGTGAAGTCGCCGGAAAGAAACTGCCGTTCGACAGCTACGACCAGCTGCGCGCGCAAATGATCAGCGAATATCCGCAGCTTGGCCGCGAGGGCCTGATCGACCTCCCGTGGGCGCCTCCCAAGCTTGCGGCCAAGGCCGAAGCGGAGATCCGGTACCCGATCGGTGATTTCTTCCTCACCAATGCGATCTGCCGCAATAGCCCGACGATGCAGCGCTGCTCGGAGGAGCTGATCCGGGGCGTTCAGTTCCAGGAGGCCGCGGAGTGACCGCAACCTTCGTTCGCTGGGGCTTTTCCTACGACTGGTCGTGGTTCCTGGCCACGATCATCGGCATTCTGGTCATCGCCTTGCCGCTTATGCTGGCGGTGGCGATGATCATCTATGCCGAGCGCAAGATCTGGGCTGCAGTCGCCCTTCGCCGAGGTCCCAACGTCGTTGGCCCATGGGGACTGCTTCAAAGCTTTGCCGACGGGCTGAAGGTCTTTCTCAAGGAAACCATCATCCCGACCAGCGCGAACAAGGGGCTGTTCCTGATCGCGCCGATTGTCACGTTCACGGTCGCGCTCATCGTGTGGGCGGTCGTGCCGTTCGCGCCCGGCGTCGTGCTCGCAAACGTCAATGTGGGGCTGCTCTATATTCTCGCCGCGAGTTCGCTCGGCGTCTACGGCGTCATCGTCGCAGGCTGGGCATCCAATTCGAAATACCCGTTCTTCTCGGCACTTCGCGCGGCGGCTCAGATGGTCAGTTATGAGGTCTCGATCGGCTTCGTACTCATATGCGTCGTGCTCTATGCCGGTACATTCAACCTCAGCGCCATCGTGCTCGAGCAGAAGGGGCACGGTCTGGGCATCGTCAACGCGTTCGGATTCAACCTTCTGCTGTTCCCGATGTGGGTGGTGTTCTTCATCAGCTCGATGGCCGAGACGTTCCGGACCCCCTTCGATCTGGTCGAAGCTGAGAGCGAGCTCGTCGCCGGTCACCAGACCGAATATTCCTCGATGAGCTTCGCCCTCTTCTGGCTGGGCGAATATGCCAATGTCATCCTGATGTGTGCACTTAATGCCATCCTTTTCTGGGGAGGATGGCTGCCGCCCGTAGATTGGAAGCCGCTCTACGGATTTCTCTTCACGCCCGAGCTGACCGGCTTGTTCTGGCTGTTCCTCAAGATGGGCTTTTTCTTTTTCTGCTTCGGCTGGGTGAAGGCGACGGTGCCCCGCTACCGCTACGACCAGCTGATGCGCCTTGGCTGGAAGATTTTTTTGCCGCTTAGCCTGGTTTTTGTCGTGCTCGTCTCTGGATGGCTGATGCTTACGCGCTATGGGGCGGGTGCATGATTCATTGGCTCAAATCGTTCATCCTCTGGGACATGATGCGCGGTCACGCGCTGACGCTGAAGTATTTCTTCAAGCCCAAGGCGACGATCAATTATCCCTACGAGAAGGCGCCGACCTCCCCGAGATTCCGCGGCGAGCATGCGCTGCGTCGTTATCCCAATGGCGAGGAGCGCTGCATCGCGTGCAAGCTGTGCGAGGCGATCTGCCCCGCGCTTGCAATCACCATCGAAGCAGAGCCGCGCGAAGACGGCAGCCGCCGAACGACGCGCTACGACATCGATATGGTGAAGTGCATCTATTGCGGACTTTGCCAGGAGGCATGTCCCGTCGATGCAATCGTTGAAGGGCCGAACCTCGAATTCGCGACGGAAACGCGCGAGGAGCTGCTTTACGACAAGGCAAAATTGCTCGCCAACGGCGACAAGTGGGAGCAGGCCATTGCCGCGAACCTTGCCGCCGATGCCCCCTACCGATAAGCGCGCCGCAACAGGGTCCCCCGCTTGATTGCTTCCATCGCCTTTTACCTGTTCGCGACGCTCACCATCGCCAGTGCACTGGCGGTGATCTTCGCGCGCAATCCGGTGCACAGCGTGCTCTGGCTGATCGTCGCCTTCTTCAATTCGGCGGGTCTGATGCTGCTGCTTGGCGCGGAGTTCATCGCGATGCTCGTGGTGATCGTCTACGTGGGTGCGGTCGCCGTGCTCTTCCTGTTCGTGGTGATGATGCTCAACATTGATTTCGCGTCCTTGCGGCGCGGCTTTACCAGCAACCTGCCGTTCGGGATCATCATTGCACTCGTACTGCTTGGGGAAGTCATTATCGCAGGCAATGCGTGGAAGGCGGGCCCGACGATGAGCGGGTATGCGATACCCAAGCCGCCGATCCCCAATATCGTGGCACTGGGGCAACTCCTCTACAGCCGGTACCTGTTCGCCTTCGAGCTCGCCGGCCTCATCCTTCTCGTGGCGATGATCGGCGCCGTCGTCCTTACGCACCGGAGACGCTCGGATACGCGGACGCCCAAAGCCTCGCGCCAGCTGCGGCGTCGGCCAGGCGATGCGGTGAAGGTTCTTGATCCCGCGGTTGGCGAGGGGATGAAGCTGTGATCGGCCTCACCCATTATCTCACCGTAGCGGCGATCCTTTTCACGATCGGCGTGCTCGGAATATTCCTCAACCGCCGCAACGTTATCCTGATGCTGATGGCGATCGAGCTCATACTGCTCGCGGTGAACATCAACCTCGTCGCATTCTCTGCCTTTCTGGGCGACCTTACAGGACAGGTTCTCGCGATGTTCGTCCTCACTGTCGCCGCAGCGGAAGCAGCCATCGGTCTCGCGATCCTCGTGATATTCTTCCGCCGGCGGGGCTCGATCGCCGTCGACGATGTCAATCGGATGCACGGCTGATGCACCCGGTCCTTCTGATCGTATTCCTGCCGCTGATCGCGGCGATCCTCGCCGGGCTGTTAGGACGATGGATGGGCCGGACGGCGGCCAAGGCACTGACTACTGGTGCCCTCTTTATCGGGGCATTCCTGAGCTGGCCGATCTTCTTCCAGTACATAAGCGGAAGCGCGGGGCCGGTGGTCGTGCCGGTCATGACCTGGATCCAGTCAGGGACGCTGACAGTGGACTGGGCACTGCGGGTCGATGCCCTGACTGCGGTGATGCTGGTAGTGGTGACGAGCGTCTCGAGCCTCGTCCATCTCTACAGCTGGGGCTACATGGCGGACGACCCGAGCCAGCCGCGCTTTTTCGCCTATCTGTCGCTGTTCAGCTTCGCGATGCTGATGCTGGTCACTGCGGACAGCCTCGTACAGATGTTCTTCGGCTGGGAAGGGGTGGGCCTCGCTTCCTACCTCCTCATCGGTTTCTGGTATCACAAGCCGTCCGCCAACGCCGCAGCGCTCAAGGCATTCGTCGTCAACCGGGTTGGCGATTTCGGCTTCAGCCTCGGCATCTTCGGCACCTTCCTCGTCTTTGGCACAGTATCGATCCCTGCGATCCTTCACGCTGCCCCCGGCATGGCGGGTTCGACGATCGGCTTTGCCGGGATGCGCGTCGACACGATGACGCTCCTGTGCCTGCTGTTGTTCGTCGGCGCGATGGGAAAGTCGGCGCAGATCGGCCTTCACACCTGGCTTCCTGACGCAATGGAAGGTCCGACCCCCGTCAGTGCCCTGATCCACGCAGCAACGATGGTCACCGCCGGCGTATTCATGGTCTGCCGGCTCTCCCCGATGTTCGAGACGTCGCCCACCGCCATGCATGCAGTGACGTGGGTCGGCGCCGCCACCTGCATCTTCGCAGCGACGGTCGGGTGCGCGCAAAACGACATCAAGCGGGTGATTGCTTATTCGACCTGCTCGCAGCTTGGTTACATGTTCTTTGCAGCTGGCGTCGGCGCTTATGGCGCCGCGATGTTCCACCTGTTCACTCACGCCTTCTTCAAGGCACTTTTGTTCCTTGGCGCGGGATCGGTGATCCACGCCATGCACCACGAGCAGGACATGCGTTATTACGGCGCCCTCCGGAAGGAGATCCCCTACACCTTCTGGGTAATGGTGGTCGGAACCCTTGCGATCACCGGCGTCGGCCTCGATGTGGGCGGAGGCATCGGCTTCGCGGGCTTCTGGTCCAAGGATGCAATCCTGCAAAGTGCCTGGGCAAACGGCAGTGTGCCCGGGACCTTCGCCTTCTGGCTCGGCTCGCTCGCGGCCCTCCTCACCAGCTTTTACAGCTGGAGACTGATCTTCCTAACCTTCTTCGGTTCGCCGCGCTGGGCTGCCTCAGAGCATATCCAGCATGCGCTGCACGGCCATCACGATGCCCCCGACGAGGAGCATGGCGACAGCTCCCATGATCCTCGTCACGTGCCCAGCGGCAGCGGCGGCTACCACCCCCATGAGAGCCCGCTCACCATGCTGGTGCCGATCGTGCTGCTCGCGCTCGGTGCTCTCCTCGCGGGCCAGCTGTTCCACGCGATCTTCATCGGCGGCGAAAGCGCCCCCGGGTTCTGGCGAGGCGCAGTCTCGTTCAGCAGGGAGCTCGCGGAAGCTGCTGAAGCGTCTCCGCTGTGGGTCAAGCTCACCCCCTCGATCGTCATGCTGATCGGGCTGTGGATCGCCTGGAACAACTACATTCGTTCGCCCGGCGCCGCCGACAGCTTCGTTGCGCAGTTTCCGGCGGTGTACCGGTTCGTGGCCAACAAATGGTATTTCGACGAGCTCTACGACTTCATCTTCGTGCGCCCGGCGCTTTGGCTTGGACGGTTGTTCTGGCACGGCGGTGACGAAGGCACGATCGATCGCTTCGGACCGCATGGTGCCGCCTATGCGGTGGGCGTTGGCAACCGCGTTACCTACCGTCTTCAGTCGGGCTATCTCTATTCCTACGCGCTGGTGATGTTGCTGGGCCTTATCGGTGCGGCGACGTGGGCGATCTGGTGGGCCAAGTGACTTCTTTGCCGCTGCTGAGTCTGCTGATCATCATCCCGCTCG
This sequence comes from Sphingomonas agri, assembly GCF_038148795.1. Taxonomy (NCBI): domain Bacteria; kingdom Pseudomonadati; phylum Pseudomonadota; class Alphaproteobacteria; order Sphingomonadales; family Sphingomonadaceae; genus Sphingomonas; species Sphingomonas agri. Next base: position 67,010 of record NZ_JBAPEU010000002.1, read on the forward strand.
CTGCCGGTGTGCTGTGTCTTTTTGCAAAGGCCGAGGCCGCGCGCTGGATCGCGCTCATCGGGACGCTGCTCGATTTCGCCCTCAGCCTTTACGTCTGGGCGCAGTACGACCCGAACGGCGCGCAGTGGCAGTTCAGAGAGCTCCATCCGGTTGGAGGCGGGGTTAGCTGGGCGCTGGGGATCGACGGCATCGCACTGATGCTCATCGTGCTCACCGCCTTCCTGATGCCAATCTGCGTCGGCGCTAGCTGGCGCGCAATCGAGAAGCGCGTTCCCGAGTACATGGCCTATTTCCTGCTGATGGAAGCCCTCATCATGGGCTCCTTCGCTGCGCAGGACCTGTTCCTGTTCTACATATTCTTCGAGGGCGGCCTCATCCCGATGTATCTCATCATCGGCATCTGGGGCGGGGTCGAGCGGATCAAGGCGAGCTACAAGTTCTTCCTCTACACGCTCGCCGGCTCGGTCCTGATGCTGATTGCCATGCTCTACATGGCAGGCACAGCGGGCACCACGTCGATCCCGGCGCTGATGGCGTACGATTTCTCCCGTGAGGCCCAGACCTGGCTGTTCCTGGCATTCCTGGCGAGCTTTGCGGTCAAGCTTCCAATGTGGCCTGTCCATACCTGGCTTCCGGATGCCCACGTGCAGGCGCCCACGGCCGGCTCGGTCATCCTCGCCGGCGTGCTGCTGAAGCTCGGCGGCTATGGCTTCATCCGCTTCTCGCTCCCCATGTTCCCGGAAGGCTCGGCGCAGTTCATCCCGCTGATGTTCGTCCTGTCGGGTATTGCGGTCGTCTACACGAGTCTCGTCGCGCTCGTGCAGCGCGACATGAAGAAGCTGATCGCTTATTCCTCGGTCGCCCACATGGCCTTCGTCACCTTCGGCCTGTTCGCGATGAACCGGCAGGGGATCGAGGGTGCGATGCTGGTAATGCTCGGCCACGGCCTTGTCTCGGGTGCGCTCTTCTTGTGCGTAGGCGTCGTCTATGACCGCCTGCATACGCGCGAGATTGACCGATACGGCGGCCTTGCCGACAACATGCCGGGCTATGCTCTCCTGTTCATGGTGTTCACCATGGCCAGTGTCGGGCTTCCCGCAACCAGCAATTTCGTCGGTGAGTTCCTGAGCCTCATCGGCACCTATCGCGCGTCGAGCTGGGCGGCGATTGTCGCCACGACCGGCATCATCCTGGGCGCAGCCTATATGCTCTGGCTCTATTGGCGTATCTGTTTTGGAACGCGCCGAAATGCCGATGCGGCAGCAATGCCGGATCTCAGCCTTCGTGAATGGTGGCTCCTTGCTCCCATCGCGCTCGCGGTTTTCTGGATGGGTATCTATCCTGAGAGCTTCCTGCTGCCGATCCGCAACGACGTCGGCCGCTTGATCACGCGGATCGAGCGATCGGCTCCGGCGGGTGATTCGAAGGTGACGCTCGGCAAAGGCGCGATGTCCATGGACCATGGAGCAATGCATTGATCCCGCGCTTTGCAGCCCCGCTCTTGCCCGAGCTCATCCTGTCGTTCGGCGGAACGATATTGATGATGGTGGCGGCTTTTGCCGGACGTCGGGGGTCTGCCCTCACGAACTGGCTCGCGGTCGCAATTCTTCTTGGCGCCACCGCGGCTCTGGTGGGTGCACCCTCGCACGGCGGCCCCGTTTTCGAGGGTTTCGTGTCGGCGGACCTGTTCGCAAGCTTCGGGAAGGCCATCATATTCCCGGCTGCGGCGGTGGCGATCATAGCCGCGCACGGCTGGTTCGACGGTGATCATGAGCATTCGGCCGAATATGCGGTCCTGATCGTCTTCGCAGCGGTCGGCATGAGCGTGATGGTTTCCGCAACGAGCCTTATCTCGCTGTACGTCGGTCTCGAGCTCCAGAGCCTCGCCGCATATGTGCTTGCCGCTTACCGCCGGACGGACGAACGCTCAGCCGAGGCGGGTCTAAAATATTTCGTCCTCGGAGCTCTTGCGAGCGGCATCCTGCTGTACGGCATCTCGCTCCTCTATGGTTTTACAGGAACCGTGAGCTTCAACGGTCTCGCTGCCGCTTTCGGCCGCGGCGCTCCGTCGTTGGGCCTGCTGTTCGGTCTGGTATTCGTGCTTGCGGGACTTGCCTTCAAAATAAGCGCCGTTCCGTTCCACATGTGGACGCCCGACGTCTACGAGGGTGCGCCGACGCCGGTGACGATGTTCTTCGGTACCGCCCCCAAGGCGGCTGCCGTACTCCTTTCGACCCGGCTCTGCATCGAAGGGCTCGGCCCGGCCACCGATGCATGGCGCCAGATCGTCATTTTCGCATCGCTCGCATCGATATTCCTGGGCGCTGTCGCGGCATTCGGGCAGACCAACATCAAGCGCCTCCTTGCCTATTCCTCGATCAACAATGTCGGCTTCGCGCTGATCGGGCTTGCGGCGGGCGGCGAGCGCGGCGCATCGTCGGTGCTCTTCTACATGGCGGTCTACGTCGTGATGACACTTGGCGCTTTCCTGTGTGTATTGTGGATGCGCGACGAGGAGGGGCGGCCTGTTGAGTCGATCGCGAGCCTGTCGGGGCTCGCCCAGACGCGTCCCGCCTTCGCCATGGCATTTGCGATCTTCATGTTCAGCCTTGCCGGCATCCCGCCGCTGTTCGGATTCTGGCCCAAGCTGATGGTGTTCAGGGCGGCGATTGCGAGTGGTTATGTCGCTCTTGCTGTCGCGGGCATTCTGGGGACTGTCGTTGGCGCCTATTATTATCTGCGCATCGTCAAGGTGATGTACATGGACGAGCCGGCTGAGCCCTATGCGCGCGTTCGCGAGCCTCTCCAGGGCGCCTTGATACTGTTGGCAGCACTCATCGTCTCACCCCTTGGCTATCTGCTCATCGGTCCCTTGGGCTCGCTGACCGACCAGGCAGCTGGAAGCCTCTTCTGACCCGTATCCGGATCGTCGAACAGGCCGGTTCGACCAATACCGACCTGATTGCTGATCCGGGAGCCGTTGAAGGTGATTGGCTGGTAGCGCTCGAACAGCTTGCGGGCAGGGGCCGCCAGGGACGCGCCTGGGTACCCGCAAAAGGCAATTTTTATGGCAGCACGCTCGTTAGTCTGCGCGCGAATGATCCGCCGGCCCAAAGCCTGTCACTTGCGGCCGGCCTTGCGCTTATCGAAGCCATCGACGTTGCGGTTCACGGGCTTTCGCTGATGCTCAAGTGGCCCAATGACGTGATGCTCGGAGGGAGGAAGCTTGCCGGCATCCTCCTTGAACGGAGCGGCGGACGCGTGGCCGTGGGCTTCGGGGTCAACCTGGGCTCCGCGCCGAAACTGGAAGATCGCGTCTGCGCGAGCCTCGAGGGACGGGTCACGCCGGCCGTGTTCGCGCCGCTGCTTGCCGGCAGCTTTGCAAGGCTGCTTGAGCTTTGGCGCCGGAGCGAACCGGCACTCATGGCCCAGGCCTGGCTTGCAAGAGCCCACCCGGTCGGCACCAGTCTTACAGTTCACGCGAGTGCGGCCGAGACACTGTCCGGCTGCTTTGACGGAATTGAAGCAGACGGCGCGTTGAGACTTCGCCGCGACGACGGATCGGTCGAGCTGGTGAGGGCAGGGGACATCTCCCTTCGGTAGACTGCCGAGTCGGGCTCTCGCCGCCGACCGCGCTTGGTAGTAGGCGGGCATCGTTTCGCGACCGAGTCGAAGCGTTCCAGCCGGTTCACCCGATCATGGTGTGCCGCGCGCGATCACGAGACGCAGCACCGGTCCTGCCGGCCGGGCCCCGTACTGCAGAGGCCAACCCTCCATGCCTTTCATCACGACCACAGACGGCACCGAAATCTTTTACAAGGACTGGGGTCCAAAGGACGCACAGCCGATCTTTTTTCATCACGGCTGGCCCTTGAGCGCTGACGACTGGGACAATCAGATGATGTTCTTTCTCGGCCAGGGCTATCGCGTGATCGCGCATGACCGTCGTGGGCATGGCCGTTCGACCCAGACCGACACCGGCAACGACATGGACACCTATGTCGCTGACCTGAAGGAACTGACGGGCGAACTCGACCTCAGGAACGCCATTCATGTCGGCCATTCGACCGGTGGCGGCGAAGCGGCCCATTATGTTGCGCGGGCGGACGCGGGACGTGTCGCGAAGCTGGTTCTCATCGGAGCAGTGCCGCCGGTCATGCTCAAGAGCGACACCAACCCCGGCGGAATGCCGATCGAGGCGTTCGATCAATATCGGGCCGGGGTCGCCGCGAACCGTGCGCAAATCTACCTCGATATCGCTTCAGGTCCGTTTTACGGCTTCAATCGCACCGGCGTGCTTCCGATCGAGGGCGTGATCCGTAACTGGTTCCGTCAGGGAATGATGGGGGGCATCAAGGCGCAGTATGACTGCATCAAGGCCTTTTCCGAGACCGACTTCACGGAAGACCTGAAGTCGATCGATGTGCCGGTCCTGCTGATGCACGGCGATGATGACCAGGTCGTGCCAATCGCCGATTCCGCGCTCATCGGGATCAAGTTACTCAAACACGGCGCCCTCAAGGTCTATCCTGGCTATCCGCATGGCATGGCAACGACCCATGCCGACGACATCAACCGCGATATTCTCGCTTTCATCCGGGGTGAGCAGGTGGGACAGCCGGCCGAGGCCGCGCCTGCACTGATCGCCGAACCGCTGCCGGTGAGTTGAGGAAGAGCTGTCGGGCCGCCCTTCGAGCCGGCCCGGCGCCCTCACCAAGGGACACGAATTGACGGATCAACGAACAGATATTTTCGCGACCCGCAGGGACCAGATGTTCCTGCGCTTTGACGATGACCAGATCGCGCGGCTTTCACGCTTCGGCGAGCGCCGCTCCTATCGGGCGGGCGAACATGTCGCGCGGGTTGGCGACAAGGGGATCGGGTTAAGGCTGGTGCTTTCAGGCAAGATCGAGATCAGCCAGAACATCGGCGGTCAGCCTTCCCATATCGTGACCCACGAACGCGGCAACTTCATGGGTGAGCTGGCGCAGCTCTCGGGCCGGCCTTACCTCGTCGATGCCGTCGCGCTCACCGACGTCGAGCTTGTCGCAATCCCCCCGGAGCGCGTCCGCGCAGTCCTGGTCGGCGAAGCTGATCTTGGCGAACGGATCATGCGAGCCCTGATCCTGAGACGTGTCGGCCTGATCGAGACCGGCGCGGGGCCGATCATCGTCGGAAACGAGGCTGATGCCGATGTCTTGCGTCTCACCAATTTCCTTCGAAGGAACGGGCATCCGTTCCACCAGCTCGATCCCAAGGAGGATTCGTGCGCCCAGACGCTGGTCGAGCGCTTCCACGTCGAGCCTGAAGAACTGCCGATCGTCCTTTGTCCGACCGGCCAGCTCCTCCGTAACCCGTCTGAAGACCAGCTCGCCCGCTGCGTGGGCCTTGTTGGACCGATCGACACCAAGCGCCTCTATGACGTCGTGGTGATCGGAGCTGGGCCGGCAGGCCTTGCAAGCTCGGTTTACGCGGCATCCGAAGGACTTTCGGTGCTCGTCATCGATTGCCGCTCCTTTGGGGGACAGGCAGGAGCTTCTGCGCGCATCGAGAACTACCTCGGCTTCCCGACGGGCATTTCAGGCATGGCGCTCATGGGACGCGCCTTCAGCCAAGCACAGAAATTCGGCGTCGAGGTCGCCATTCCCGATGAAGCCGTCACGCTCGAATGCGGGAACGAACCTTGCCACGTGAAGCTTGCGACGAATGAGCAGATCCAGGCCCGGACCGTCGTCATCGCAACGGGTGCCCGATACCGGCGCCTCGGGGTCGATCAGCTCGAGCACTATGAAGGCTCGTCCATTCATTATTGGGCATCGCCGCTCGAAGCGGACCTGTGCAGGGGCCAGGAAGTCGCGCTGGTTGGCGGAGGCAATTCCGCGGGGCAGGCGACCGTCTTTCTCGCGAGCAGGGCGAAACGTGTTACCCTCATTGCCCGGCGGTCTCTTGACGATACGATGTCGCAGTATCTGGTCGAGCGCATTCGCTCGCTTCCCAACGTCGAGGTAGTCGTCGGGTGCGAAATCGCCGCGCTGGAGGGGGAGGGAAACGACCTTCAGGCCGTCACCTGGCGGGACCGGAGCTCGGGTACCTCCACGCGCCGGGCAGTGCGCTATCTTTTTTCGTTCATTGGCGCCGAACCCAATACGGATTGGCTGCGAAATTCCGGGATCAAGCTCGATGGCCGCGGCTTCGTGTTCGCGGGGGAAGAAATCGACGATGACCGGTTGCCGCTGGAAACCAGCCGGCGGGGCGTTTTCGCCGTCGGGGATGTCCGCGCCTGTTCGGTCAAACGCGTTGCCGCTGCCGTCGGAGACGGAGCGCAGGTCGTGGCCTCCATTCACGCCTACTTGTCCAAGCAGGGCGAGGCCGAGGTCGAGGTTCAGCCGGTCGCGGCGGTCGCCACAGCCTGACCTTTGCGCCTCGCGCCAGTTCGCCTAAGGCGCCGCCATGATCCTTGCCATCGATGCAGGTAACACGAACCTCGTCTTCGCCCTCGTGAGCGGGGGCGTGATCAAGGCTCGTTGGCGCATCGCGACCGACCCGCGGCGCACCGCAGACCAATATTCCGTGTGGCTGCACCAGCTGCTGGAACTGGAAGGCTTCGCCCGCGATGACGTCGAGGGAGTGATCATCGGAACAGTCGTGCCGCGTGCCCTCCACAACCTTCAGGTGCTGTCCGAAAAATACTTCAGAAAGGTCGCCGTCATCGCGGGACAAGGAGCCGCGGCGTGGCCGCTGCAGCTCGACGTGGACGAACCGCAGAATGTCGGCGCAGACAGGGCTCTCAACGCGATCGCCGCCCATGCAAAGTACGACGGAAATCTGCTGATTATCGATTTCGGGACGGCGACCACCTTTGACGTTGTCGGTCCCACAGGTGCCTATACTGGCGGCATCATCGCACCCGGCATCAACCTCTCGCTCGATGCACTCGTAGACGCCGCGGCCAAGCTGCCACGCATCGCGATCGAGGTGCCCGATACGACCAGCGTAATCGGGCGGACGACCCAGAAACAGATGCTGATCGGGATCTACTGGGGCTATGTGGCGATGCTCGAGGGCCTCACCCATCGCATCAAAAAGGAAGTGGGCGAACCGATAACGGTCATTGCGACGGGAGGCCTTGCGACACTCTTCGATCGGCACGCCCCAGTCTTCGACGCGATTGAGCCCGATCTAACCATCCAGGGGTTGAGTCTCCTCTACGACCTCGCGGTACACGGTCCCAAATGATCCCTGGTGAAGAACTGCTCTTCCTCGCCCTCGGGGGCTCGGGCGAGATTGGCATGAACGTCAATCTCTATGGCTGCCGCGGCCAATGGATCATGGTCGATCTTGGCCTGACGTTTGCTGACTCAAGCTATCCGGGTGTCGAACTCATTCTTCCCGACCTCGAATTCATCGAGAACCGCCAGGATCGGCTCGCCGGCATCGTCCTCACCCATGGTCATGAGGATCATATCGGCGCGTTGCCCTATCTGGCCGAGGAGCTGAAGGCGCCGCTGTTCGCAACGCCGTTCACCGCCGGGCTTATCGCCGGCAAGCTCGAGGAGGAGGGCCTCACCGGACAGGTGAAGCTCAACATCGTCGAGCGTGGAGGGACCATCGAACTTGGCCCGTTTCGCGTCAGTTTCGTTGCACTGTCTCACTCGATCCCTGAAGGAAACGGCCTCCTCATCGAGACCCCGTTCGGAAACGTCTTCCATACTGGCGACTGGAAGATCGACGAGACCCCGGTCATCGGGGAGGCGCCGAGCCCCGACACGCTTCGTGCAATCGGCGATGAGGGCGTTCTTGCATTGGTGTGCGACTCCACCAACGTGTTTCAGAATGCGCCGTCCGGCTCAGAAGAAAGCGTTCACGCGGGCCTATTTGCGAAGGTAGCCGAGGCGCCTGGCCGAGTGCTCGTCACGACTTTTGCTTCAAACGCGGCGCGGCTGCAGACAATCGGGCGCGTCGCGCGCGAGGCAGGCCGTCAGGTGTGCATAGCAGGCCGCTCGCTTGAACGGATTTTGCGGGTAGGTCAGGCCACTGGCTACCTCCAGGACTTTCCGTCCCCGATATCGTTCGACGAGGCAATGCGGCTGCCGCGCAGTCAGCTGCTCGTCATAGCCACCGGCGGACAGGGAGAGCCGCGCGCGGCGCTCGGCCGGGTCGCAGCCGGAACCCATGACTTGAAGCTCAGCCCGGACGACACGGTGATTTTCTCCTCGCGCATCATTCCGGGCAACGAGGTTGCGATTGGCCGCATCATGAACCAGCTCTCGGACCTCGGCGTCCGGATCGTCACTGAGCGCCAGGCGCATGTTCATGTCTCAGGACACCCGGGACGTCCCGAACTGGTGGAAATGTACAATTGGGTGCGACCTGAGATCGTCGTGCCCGTTCACGGCGAGGCCCGGCATCTTGCCGAGCATTCGCGGCTGGCACTTGATCACGGAGTTCCACACACGATCGTCCAGAAGAACGGCGATGTCATCCGCCTGGCGCCGGGGGAGCCGGAGAAGGTGGACGAGGTGCGCGTGGGCCAATTGGTTCTCGACGGCGACGTTATCCTTCCCGCCAACGGCTCGACCGTGAACGAGCGGCGGCGGATAGCCTATGGCGGGCTGATCACTGTCGCAGTGCCGCTCGGCGAAGACGGTCGGCTAGCCGGAACACCGCTGGTCAGGGCATTTGGAGTACCCGTCGAGGAGGACCGCGAGGACTTTATCGCCGACGCGACCGATGCAGCCACACGTGCCTACAGTCCGGGCGGCAAGGAGGAAGCCGTTCGAGAATCCGTTCGGCTTGCAGTACGCCGCTGCGCTACCCTTTGGACCGGTAAGAAGCCGCTGGTCGATGTGACGATGCTCCAGCTCGCGCAATAGGCTGGCGAATGCAGTTCACTTCTATCGTCGCGATCTACTTCCTTTTCTTCGCCTTCAGCGCTTTCGTGCTGCTGCCCTTCGGCGTCAGGACAGACGAGGAAGCGGGGACTCCAAAGGTCGTGGGCCAGGCAGATAGCGCGCCGCACCGCTTCGATCTCAGGCGTCACTTGATCAAGGCGGCCATCGTCGGTGCGATCCTGTTTGCGTTATACTATGCAAACTGGAGCTACGGCTGGGTCACGCCGGACGATCTCGACTTCTATCGCCGCATCTGCCCGTCGTGCTGATCTTCTAGCGCTTCTTGTCGATTGCCTGGGCGAGGGCAGCGTAAAGCTTGCCCATGTCAGAGGACATCAGAGTTACCGCGATGATCCCGCCATCACGTTCGGCAAGGACGCGCCGAAGCATGGCCTCGAAATCGTGGACGTAGCGGTTGACCGAGCGTTGGAACTCCGCATCGTTGTCGTAATGCGTGCGGATCGCACGAGCCTCGCTGCCGCCGATCAGCCGTACAGCGCGGCTCGTGAAGACGCCCCGGTTGCCCTTGAGATAGGCATTCCAGGCTTTGTCGTCGAACTCGTCGGCCATGATCTTGCCGACATCGATCGCTGCCGAATGCATCGAGTCGATCAGAAGAGCCACTCGCTTGGCGAAGGCTTCGCTGTCCTTCTCGCGCTGCTCTTTGCTGGTCTGCTCGATGTGAGCTTCGAGAGCCGAGGCGGTCTGGCCGAGCGTGAACATCTGCTGCGTCAGCCGGTCCGAGGCTGTGCGGGCTGATTCCACCGCCTGTGTTGCGACGATTTCAACGTTACGAAGCTGGTCTTCGACGGTTTGGCGTATCACGCGTTCAACCGCTTCCGCCGCTTCTTCGGAAAGCTTACCGGCGGCATCGGGAATGGCCGCCGCAATGGCTTCGCGTGCGCGGTCCGCGGCATGGGCGGCTGCATCCTTGACCTGAACCATGGAGGCGACCAGCGCCGGGCCGGTTTCGGTGCTGAGACCTGCGACTTCGCGCTCGACCTGAACGAGCGTCGAAGCGAGCTGGGCGAGCTTTGCCTGAGCATCCTCGACGCCGCTGTCAACCGACGACAGCAAGCCTGCGAACCGGTCGCGCTGCTCGACGATCTGGGCACCCGTTGCGGACAGCTTCTCGCTTGCCTCGGCCGTCGCCTCGCGCAGCCATGCGATCTCGGGGCGGGCGGCCGCGGCCGCGGCGATCAGGCGCTCGGCACCTCCGTGGGCTTCGTCGATTGCAGTGGCAGCATTATCGCGAATTTCCCCGGCGAGGCGATCGATGCTGTCCCTCAGGCCTTCGGCACGTTCGGCAAGAGCGCCGATGACGTCCTCCTGCGTGCTCGCGTGGGTGGCAAGAGCATCGAGTTCGGCGCGCGCGCGGCTGAGTGATTCGAGGAAACGGTTCGCTCGCTCATCGCCATTTGCGGCGAGCTCGGTGAAGCGCTCGTCGATGAGCGCAAGGCCCCGCTCTATTTCAGCAAGCATGCGCTGTGATGCGCGTTCCTGCTCGGCCACGCGGCTCGACAGTCCGCCGAGCGAACTGCTCGCCTGGTTGATATTGGCTGCAAGCGATTCCGCTGCGTCCGCACCGGCCTTTCCGATACCGGCCGACGCCTGAGCGACGAGTGCCGCGACCGCGGCAGACTGGACATCGATCCCGGAGCGGATCTGTTCGAGCGTCAGCGACGTTCGCTCGAGCAATGCATCGAGCGTTCCCGAACAAGCCCGCTCGGCCTCGCCGGCGCGCCCGACGGCCGCTGCGCTGGCAGCTTCGATTTCGGCGAGCTTTGCTGTGAGCCTGCCAGTGACTTCCGCGATGAGCTCGTCGGCACTTTGCGTACGCTCGGCAAGGTCGTTGACCTGCTGGCCGAACAACCCGGCCTTGTCGGCTGATTCGGCCCCCGCCGAACGCAACTCCTCCGCAAGGGCGCGCGTCGTCTGCTCGGCCCGAGGGAGATCCTCGAGGAGGACCGCAATGTCGTTGCGCGCCGATTCCGCCGCGCGGTCCAGCGCCTCGCCATGGTGACGCAGCCGTTCGCTGCTCCCATCGAACTCGCGGGTGATTCCGCCGAGTTTTCCAGTAGCCTCATCGCCAAGCTGCATCAGGTGCTGAGCGATCATCGTCAGCTCGGATCGGCTGTCCGAGATCCGCTGTGAAAGAACCTCGAGGAGTGCCTCGAGGCTCCTGGCCTCGGTGCGCATCACGACCACCGAGCGGGTAAATCGCTCTGCTTCCTTGCGGCGCGTGCGGCCGAAAATCAGCCAGGAAAGCCCAAGCAGGGCAAGCGGGCCAGCAGCAACGGCAATCCATTGCGCAATCTGCGGCGAGGACAGCGGCTGACCGCCAAGCACGCGCCCAGCCGACCAGGCCGTGTAAGCCAGCCAGAGAATCGCAAGCGCAGACAAGGCGATGCCGAGCACTTGCCGGCCTCCGGCCCCGCGCTCCTCCGCATTCTGCTCGCGCCATTGATTCTCGTCGAACGAGGGTTCCACGAAATCCGCGGCCGCACTGAGCAGCTCGATCGGTTCAGCCGCCTCTTGCGCCTGCGGCAATTGTTCGGCGCGCTTGGGAGTAGGTGTCATCGCAATCGGCAGTTTATCATCTTTGACGCTTCACGAAAGCGATTAGAGAGGGACTATAACGGGTGCGGGCCGAAGCGGGGGAGGGACAGTCGCGAAAATGGCCATCGGCGCGCTGATCGGCGCCTATCAGGAAGACGACAGCGGCGGCCTTCGCGCCCTGCTTCCACTCGCCGGTCGCACCTTGCTCGAATATCAGGTCCGCTGCGCGGGAGCGGCGGGGGCAGCCCCGATTGTCGTCGTCGTGGAGCGAATCCCGCAGGCGCTTCAGGACGCGTTCGAGAGACTTCGGCTCGACGGGATCGGCGTCTTTCCGGTCAGCGATGTCACCGAAGCCGTAAGCCGTTTCGAGGCCGGGTCCTCAATCCTCCTTATCGGTGACGGCGTCGCCCCGCCGGTAGATCTTGCAGTCGCTCTTGCAGGCGACAGCGAGCCTTCGGTGGGAACGGTGCCTGACGACGAATTGCACGAGCGCTTCGAGCGAATTGATGCCGAGTCTCGATGGGCTGGGATTGCCGTCGTCGATGCCAATTTGCTCGGATCAACCGCAGCGATGCTCGGCGACTGGGATCTTCAGTCGACGCTGTTGCGGCGGAGCATCCAGGAGGGAGCGCGGCGGGTCCCCGTGACGCAAGCGGGCGGTGAGCCCCTGCTCGTGGAAAGCGCTGCCGAACTGGCCGACTTTCAGCGCTTCCTAGTCCAAAGTTCGCGCGGCGGCCGGGACGATTGGGCAAGCCGGTACATTCTTCCGCCGCTCGAGGACATTGCGACTGAGCAGCTCATGCAGACCAATGTTCGCCCGGCCTGGCTGTTATGGGGTGCACTGGCTCTGACGCTCGGCGGCGCTATTTGCTTTACGAGGGGCTGGCTGGGCGCCGGTCTGGTCCTGCTGCTGCTGTCAACTCCGCTCGACCTCGTTGCGAGCAGGCTCGCCAGTCTGAGGCTGAGGCCGCTGCCCTCACGCACCCTCCCGCGCCTCGCGCTCTGGCCGGCGGCCGGCCTCGCGCTTCTTGCAATAGGGCTCTGGGAGATGCGCCACGGGACGGGATGGGGGGCGCTGGTGGCCTCGAGTGCCGGCTGCGCCTTTGCAGAAGCGTTGCGCATAGAGAGATCGGGGATGCCATCCGAAGCCTGGCTGCTGTCGCGGAGAAACGCGATCTTCCTTGCGATTCCCTTCGCGCTCGGAGGAGTCTGGACCGCCTATCTGCTGGCTGTACTCGGCTATGCCGCTCTGTCGTTCTTTGTCGTTCAGCGGGTACGTCACCTGCCTTCTGAGTTGACGCGAAGTTAACACAAAACCGATATGTCGGCATGATGATGCCGGAAGAATGGCCCATTGCTGCTCCGGCAGCGGACGGGAACGTGCCCGCGCGGAGCGCGGGCCGCGGACGCTTGCACACCGTGAGGCGCGACTTTTTTCTCGACCCTGCCAAGCGGCTAACGGAGCAGGAGCGGGCCCTGATGACCGCCATGCTACATTGCCTTGTCGGAGATGTCGCAAGCGCCATCCGTGCCGCGCTTCCGGCGGGCCGACTGGCTGCAAATGACGAGAGCGACGCGGCGCTGATCGAGGCGTTGACAGCATCTGGACTGCTCGATGAACCCGGCCTCATGGCGCTTCTGCTTCGCCGTGCCGACGAAGAGCGGATTGCGACTGCCGCCCGCGCTCGCAGCGGGCGCCGCGAAGCTCGAGTGCTTCAGGGCCTCGTCAGCCACGAACATGGCGCTGTTGCCGCTGCGGCAATGGCTCTCATCCTCGGCCGCGGCCGCCGAAGGGACCGCTTCGGCCAGTGCCTGATCGCCTTTGACGATCTTTCGCCTTCTGACGCCGAGGCGCTCGCGAACGCGGTCGCGGCTGGGCTCCGGCGCGAAGTCGCCGGCGTGCTTGGTGCCGCAGCTGCCGACCTTGAGCTTGCCGAAGCGTCCGACCAGGTCATCGACAAGCGGGACGAGGAACGGAGCATCGAATCCCTAACCTCTGCGCTGGTCCATTTCCTGGATGAGGCCGGGGGCCTTACCGACGAGCTTGTGCTCGCGGCGGCAAATGAGGGCGAGATAGCGTTCATCGGCGAATTTCTGGGTCGGCGCGCCGGCATCTCGACCGATTCGGCCATGGGCGAGTTGCTGTCCGGGGAAGCCGGATACGTAATGGCTCTCCTGAAGACCGCTGGTACATCACGTGACTTCAGCGCGGGGCTTCTTGCCGGCATCGGGGACTTGCTGGGCATCACCGATGCTGGCGCTGCAATCGCCCTCTTTGATGCAATGAGCGATGAGCAGGCTCAGGCGAAGCGTTCGTGGCTGACGACCTCACCGACCTACCGCGCAGCTCTCGAGCGGCTGGGACAGGGACGTGGCTAGCGCTCCTTCCGAACCGCGTCCGGTGCTTGGCCGGCTCGATCGCATGGGCCGCCTGATCTCGGCGGATCCGCAACTGGAGGCGCTCCAGCGCGAGGCGGGCTCAGATCTTGGCGATCTGCTCGCTCTTCCGCAGATCGCCGCGGTCGCGCAGCTTGCCCGCAAGCTTGCAATGCCGGTGTCGCGCCCTGCACTCGCAGCGTCGACCGATCACGACATCGAATTGTGGGTTGAGGCTACGCCGGAAGGCGATGAAATCGCGCTTTCGCTCGAGGGGTGGACGATAAGATCGCCCGCCGGCCCACGGCTCGCCGCGATCCTGGGCGGCGGGACGGACGTTGAGGCTGGCGGCGCGCGCAGCGAATGGGCTGCGGACGAGGAACTGCGCATCATTTCCTTGTCATCCGACCTTGCCGAGCTCCTCGGCGTCGAATCGGACAAGGTTGCCGGACAGCCGCTGACCCGCGTCGTCCGGCTTGAAGAAGACGATGCTGGTGAAATGCCGCTAATCAGCGCGCTTGCTGCTCGCCGGGGATTTTCGGGGCAGCACGCGCGCAGCCGCGCCGACGAAGCCCGCTCGATCATGCTTGCCGGAGAGGTGGTCACGGCCGCAGACGGGACCTTCGCCGGGTTTCGCGGCACCATGCAGACGGACGCTGCGGCGATACGGCCCGCTGCCGGTCGCCCGTCGGCCTTTGACGAAGCGCTCGACGAGGTGCTGCGCTCGCCGCTCGACCGCATCATCGAGACGGCCGAGCGGATCGTCGAACGTTCCGACGGACCTCTAAGGAGCGACTATGCGAGCTACGGGAGCGACATCGCGGCAGCCGCACGTCACCTCCTGTCGGTCCTCACCTCGATGAGTCAGGAGCCCGGCCACATTGACCGTTCGATCGACCTTGCAGTGCTTGCGGGGGAAGCGGTCGTCATGCTCGATTCATCGGCCGATGATCGCCAGGTAAGGATAGATCTCGAGCCGAGCGATACACTCCTTGCCAATGGCGAGCAGCGCGCCGTCATCCAGATCCTCGTGAACCTTATTGGAAACGCCATTCGCTATTCGCCCAAGGGGGCAGTGATCAGGCTCGGTTTCTCGCGAACGCCGGCTACTGCCTCGGTAACCGTTGCGGACGAAGGACCCGGAGTCGCTGCCGCCGATCAGCAGCGCATCTTCGAGCGCTTCGAGCGGGCGCACTCCGAGGAAGGCGGTTCAGGCCTCGGCCTCGCGATCTCGCGGCGGCTCGCCCGCTCCATGGGCGGAGACGTCACACTGGATAGCGCGCCTGGGGAAGGCGCGCGGTTCACACTTACGCTACCAGCGGCCTAGCGCCGGTTGCACGGCACGTAGTCGCGCTGCGTCTGGCCAACATAGAGCTGCCTTGGGCGACCGATTTTCTGGTCCGGGTCGGCGATCATCTCGTTCCATTGCGCGACCCACCCCACGGTCCTTGCAACCGCGAAGAGCGCCGTGAACATGTCGGTCGGAAAGCCGATCGCATTGAGGATCACGCCTGAGTAGAAATCGACGTTCGGGTAGAGCTTCTTCTCGATGAAATAGTCGTCGTGAAGCGCGATCTGCTCGAGTTCCTTGGCGACGTCGAGCACCGGGTCGGAGATGTTCAGTTCCTTCAGCACCTCATCGGCAGTTGCCTTCATCACTTTGGCGCGCGGGTCGAAATTCTTGTAGACCCGGTGCCCGAAGCCCATGAGCCGGAACGGGTCGTTCTTGTCCTTGGCGCGCGCGATATATTCGGGAATGCGCTCGGGTCGGCCGATTTCGCGCAGCATGTTGAGCGCCGCCTCGTTGGCACCTCCATGAGCCGGGCCCCACAGGCAGGCAATGCCTGCGGCAATGCAGGCAAATGGATTTGCGCCCGACGAGCCTGCCAGCCGCACGGTTGACGTCGATGCATTCTGCTCGTGGTCCGCGTGGAGGATGAAGATGCGGCGCATCGCGCGCTCGATAACCGGGTTCACCTCATATGGCTCCGCCGGGACCCCGAAGGTCATCCTGAGGAAGTTGCCGGTGTAGCTGAGGCTGTTCTGGGGGAACATGAAGGGCTGGCCGAGGCTGTACTTGTAGGCCATCGCAGCAATCGTCGGCATCTTGGCGATCAGCCGGTGCGAGGCAATCATCCGCTGCTCGGGATCGGTGATGTCCGTGCTGTCGTGATAGAAAGACGAGAGCGCTCCGACGACGCCGCACATGATCGCCATCGGATGGGCATCGCGCCTGAACCCCCGGTAGAAGGTTGCAAGCTGCTCGTGGACCATCGTGTGGCGGCTGATCGTATGAACGAACTCGTCCAGCTGCTGCTTGGTCGGAAGTTCGCCGTGGAGCAGGAGGTAGGATACCTCCATGAAGGTCGAGTGCTCGGCGAGCTGGTCGATGGGATAGCCACGGTGGAGGAGGATCCCCTTCTCGCCATCGATGTAGGTGATCGCGCTTTCGCAGCTCGCCGTCGACGTGAAGCCCGGATCGTAGGTGAACATTCCGGTTTCGCCGTAGAGCTTGCGGATGTCGACGACCTCCGGGCCGACCGTTCCGTCAAGAACGGCGTAATTGTAGTTGGACCCGTTCAATCCGAGGGTCACGCTTTTGTCGGTCATTCGTTCGGCTCCACCATCTGGTCGGCGATCCGGGCGAGGCTTTCGTCTCGCCCCAGCAACGCAAGAACATCAAAAATTCCCGGAGAGGTCGTGCGCCCTGTGAGGGCGGCGCGAAGCGGTTGGGCAAGTTTCCCAAGCTTCACGCCACTGGCCTCCGCAACCTCGCGGATGGCGGCCTCTAACGACGGCGTGTCCCAATTCGCAAGTGCAACAAGCAGTTCGTGCGCCGATGCGAGGAGCGCTCGGGCATCAGCCGTGAGCAGGGCCTCGGCCGCGTCCTCGAGTTCAAGCGGGCGTTCGGCAAACAGGAAGCGCGCGCCATCGGCGAGTTCGTTGAGAGTGTGTGCCCGAGCCTTCAGTTCCGGCATCGCCCTGGCGAGCAATTCCTGCTGCGACGCCGACAGACCAAGCTTCGGCGCGACGAGCTCCGCGAGCCTCTCGTTTTCGGCCTCGCGGATGTAATGACCGTTCAGGTTCTCGAGCTTCTTGAAATCGAAGCGCGAGGGGGATTTTCCGACCTGCGGCAGGTCGAACCATTCGATCGCCTGGGTGCGGCTGATGATTTCATCGTCCCCGTGGCCCCAACCGAGCCTCAGCAGGTAATTGTTCACGGCCTCGGGAAGAAGGCCCAATTCGTCTCGATAGGCATCCACCCCCATCGCGCCGTGCCGTTTGCTGAGCTTGGCGCCGTCAGGGCCATGGATCAGCGGCACATGGGCATAGGTCGGCTCCGGCCAGTCCATTGCGCGAATGATCGCCAGCTGGCGGAAGGCATTGTTGAGATGATCATCGCCGCGGATCACGTGAGTGACCCCCATGTCGTGATCATCGACCACAACGGCAAGCATGTAGGTCGGAGTTCCGTCCGAGCGAAGCAGAATGAAATCGTCGATCTCCGCATTCTGGACCGTCACTCGACCCTGGACCTCGTCCTCGACGGCGGTTTCTCCCTCGCGGGGCGCCTTGAGGCGGATGACGTAGGGCCTGCCGGCCTGCTCCTCGTCAATATCGCGCCAAGGGCTGCTGATGCGGAACGGCTTTCGCTCCGCCTTCGCCTTCTCGCGCTGCTCGGCGAGCTCTTCCTGGGTCATGTAACACCGGTAGGCGGCCCCCTTTCCGAGCATGAGCCGAGCGATTTCGGCGTGCCTGGCCCAGAACTGCGACTGATAATATTCGTGTCCGTCCCAATCGAGCTCGAGCCAGCGCATCCCGTCCAGAATGGCGTCGATCGCCTCGCTGGTCGAACGGGCGCGGTCGGTATCCTCTATTCTCAGGAGGAACTTGCCGCCCCTGTGGCGGGCATAGAGCCAGTTGAACAAGGCGGTGCGCGCGCCCCCGATGTGCAGGTAGCCGGTCGGGGAGGGGGCAAATCGCGTAACGACCGGCCGCGACGTATCACTTGCGCTCAACCGCGCTTTCCTCTTCTCTTCATGCTGCAGTGCAATGGACGAGGGCCCCTAACATAGGGAAAGCGTGTCTTCCACACGCGTCCTCCATCCGAGCGCGGCCGACACCGCACGCGCGTTCCCGGAGCGCCTCGGTCAGGGCCCCCGTCATACCGCGAAGTAGTGCCGGCTGCGCTTCAGTAGCGGCGGATGAGCCCTGCCAGCCTGCCCTGGATCTTCACCCGGCTCTCGTCGTAGCGCTGCGGCTCGTAACGGCTGTTTGCCGGGTCGAGCCGGATCATTCGCCCTTCACGCCGGAAGGTCTTCAGCGTCGCTTCCTCATTGTCGATCAGGGCGACGACAATTTCGCCATCCCGGGCCGTGTCCACCTTTCGAATAAGAGCGAAATCACCGTCGAGAATGCCTTCCTCGACCATGGAATCGCCCGAGACCTCAAGCGCGTAATGTTCGCCCGTTCCAAGGAGGGCTGCCGGAACCGCAAACGTCTCCGTTCCCTGAAGAGCCTCGATGGGCGTGCCCGCGGCAATTCGGCCGTGAAGGGGAATTTCCATCGTATCGTTTGCCGGCGCTGCAGACACTGGCCGGAGCGGGGTTATCGTTGCTGATGGACGGGTCTCGGGTAGCTTGAGAACCTCGAGTGCGCGGGCTCGGTTGGGGAGCCGGCGAATGAAGCCACGCTCCTCGAGTGCCGAGATGAGCCTGTGCACCCCGGACTTCGACTTGAGATCCAGCGCCTCGCGCATCTCATCGAAGCTCGGGCTGATGCCGCTTTCCTTCAGACGGTTCTCGATGAAGAGCAGCAATTCATGCTGCTTGGCGGTGAGCATCGGCAATCACTCCCCGATAAGAACGAACGGGGAACGTGTAGGCAACAAATATGGATACGTCAAGCGGTGGCGGCCGGCTCAGCCGCCACTGCTGACCAGCCGCGCCTTGAATGCCTCGATCGCGCCCGGGTTGCGCTTCGCCTTCATGTGGAGACGCACGTCGGAAATGAACTGCTGAGCGTAATCCTGCGAGCTCGCCTGGTTAAGTTCTCCCTGCACCTGGCTGATGAGGCCCGGCGCTACGAGCGCGTTGCCTGGGACCACCTTGTCAACCTTCACGACTACGAAGCCGCCCTGGGGCACAGGCGCCATGCGGCTATGGCCTGGCCCGACGGCGAAGAGTAGCTTGAGCGCGGGCGGAACATTGCCTTGTGCATTGGTGAGCTGGATCCGGCGAGCAGCGACGGGCTGGGGCGCAGGGATTGCCGCTCCCACTGCCTTGACCGCGTCGGCAAGCGATACATTTCCCGATGCCTTTGCAGCGACCTGCGTAGCGGCGGCCTTGGCGCGCTTACTCGCCTCGTCGTTGATCCAGTCGCCCGCAACCTGCTCGCGGATGCTTGCAAGCGGCGACGGGGCGGAGGGAATTACCTGCCCGGGCGATACGACCGCATAACCAGAATCGCCCGGCAGCGTGACGATCTCGGGCGGATCATTGGGTGCAATGTCGAACCCGGTCTTGAGCGCAGGCGCAAGCTCGGGTGGCAACTTGAATGAAGCCTCGCTTCGTGACGAACCGCTGGACGTGATGAGCGGCGTCGTCGTCACTGGCAACTTCGCGGCCGCCACCGCCTCGCTGAAGTTGCCGCCGTTGTCGACCGTGTTCTGGACCTTGTCGACCAAATCCTCGATCGCGGACTTGCGCTTGTCCTGGGTCAGCTTGGTCGCGATTTCAGCCCTGGCCTGATCGAGCGTCTTGCCTCCGCCTGCAGCCACCGAATCGATCTTCACAATGACCCAGCCAAAGTCGGATTGGACCGGCCCGACGACTGAGCCGTTCGCTGCTGCAAAGACCGCATTGGCGGCCTTGTCTCCAGCAACGCCTGCATAGGCGGCGCGGGTCTGGTTCTGAAGCGTGGATACAGCCGCTCCGCTCCCTGCCGGTGCCGCTGCGGCGGCAAGGGTGGCGCCGCTTCTGGCACGTTGCGCAATGGCGTTGGCTGTTGCCTGGTCCTGGACCACCACCTGGCTCAGCGAGCGGGTATCGCTCGGCGCATAGGTGGTCTTGTTGGCGTTGTAATAGGCAGTCACTTCCTGATCGGAGGCAGCGACACCCGCGACCTGCTCAGGCCCGATCCGTGCGATTCGCAGGACGCGCTGCTCGGGGATCATGTAGCGAGCGCGATTTGCAGCATAGAATTGCTGCAGTTGTACGTCGCTCGGCTGCAGTCCCCTCTTGAAGGGATCGAGCGGCACGTTGACCGCTTCTCCCTGCCGCGATTCCAGGAGCATCGAGGCATAGACCGTCGCCATTCCGACGGGGACGCGCGCATTGGTGACGACGGGCGTCAGGAGCATCCGCTGCAACAGGCCGCCGGCAAGCACCTGTCTCACTTCCGCGTCGCTCAGCCGTTGCTGGGCCAGGAAAGCTTGGTAGCCCTGCTCGCTGAACTGCCCGTTGAGGCCCTTGGTGCCGGGCAGCTGCGCGATTTCGGCGTCGATCATCCTCTTAGAGAGGGGAAAATCATATTTGTCTGCGAAGGCCATCAGCGACCGCTCGTCCACAAGCGAATCCAACAGCGGGTTGAAGTCCCCCATGACGCTCGCATAGTCGGCATCGGCTCGCTGCTGGCGGGCCTGCTGGAGGCGCCGTTGCATCGCGTCGGACATTTCCCGCTCGCTCACCTCCTGGTCGCCGACTTTGGCAAGCGTTCCGCTGGCCATGCCGAGCCCGAGATTGCCCGTGCCGAAGTTTGACAGATCGGCAAGCGCGAAGCCGCCGAGGATGGCGATGAGTACGAAGGCCATGACCCCCGTACCAATCTTGGACTTAGAAACGCGGCGGAAGAAGGAGAGCATCGGGTTCCCGGTGCGATTGGAAGACGGCCGCTGCTTTAGGGGGCGGGCTGGCGTGCATCAAGCCGCGCCGCTAGGGGCCGCCGGGAAAAGGGGAAGCCATGGTGCTTAGGAAGCTCGTCGTCGGAAACTGGAAGATGCACGGTCTTTCCTCGGATCTGCGTGAGATCGAGGCGATCGCCGCGGCCTCGGAGCCCTATTCTACCGTCGACGTCGCCCTGTGCGTCCCGGCAATCCTCGTCGAGCGCGCCGCGCGCGCAGTCCCGAACTTCCGGATCGGCGGCCAGGACGTTCATCGGTCGGAGAAAGGTGCCCATACGGGCTGCACTTCTGCGCAAATGCTTGTGGATGCCGGCGCGACCCTCACCATTGTCGGGCACAGCGAACGACGCGATGAGCAGCGGGAAAGCGACAGCGACGTCAGGGCCAAGGCCGAGGCAGCACTGTCGGCGGGTCTCGGGGTGATACTTTGCGTGGGCGAGAGCCTCGAGGTGCGAGACAGAGGCGCTGCTGTCGAAACGGTGATGGCGCAGCTCCGCGGCTCCTTGCCGCGAACTCTTGCCGGCGGTCCCTGGCTTGCAATTGCCTACGAGCCGATCTGGGCCATCGGCACCGGCAAGGTTCCGACCGACGGCGAGATCGCGCAGATGCATTCTGCGATTCGCGCGAAATTGGGTGAACAGTACGGAAAGGGAAGCGAAGTCCGCATCCTTTATGGCGGCTCGGTCAAAGGCTCCAACGCCGGCGAAATATTCGGAATCGCGGACGTCGACGGCGCCCTCGTCGGGGGCGCGAGCCTCAAGGCTGACGATTTCATCCCCATAATCGAGGCGGCGGCCGCCGGCTAAGCTGCGCTCCCGATCAGCGGAGCGCTCCGCAATGCCGATAGCGACGGTCGGGTAGCCGGCCGAACAGATCGAAGCGCCGTTCAAGGCAGCATGCACACGAAGCCGGGGCAGTAACGTGTTGAAAGGATGGTCGGCGCCGACTAAGTCGCGGCGCGCATCTTCCAATTTCGAAAGCCCGACATGTTCGCATTCCTGCTGATCGTTCAATCGCTGATCGCCCTTGCGCTCATTACGGTTATCCTGATGCAGCGGTCCGAGGGCGGCGGCCTTGGCGTCGGCGGCAGCTCCTCGGGCTTCATGACGGCCCGGGGCGCGGCCGACTTTCTCACCCGTTCGACGGCGATCCTCGGGGCTACGTTCATCCTTCTGTCGATCGTCATGGCAGCGATCGCAGGAGCGACGCGTACGCCGGCGAAGATCGATACGTCGCTGGCCGGCAAGCTCGCACCGACCCAGCAATCCCAGCCTGTGCAACCGGCGCCGGCGAAGCCGACGACAAATCCGCAACAGAATCAGCCGGCTCCCGCCGTTCCGTTGGCCCAGTAAGCGGTCAGCGCAGAATTTTTTTCGCGTCGTGGGTTGCGCCCGCGGCGCTTGTCCCCCTAAGCCTCGGACCCCATGGCGCGGTTCATATTTGTCACCGGCGGCGTGGTTTCATCGCTTGGAAAAGGTCTCCTCTCAGCGTCCCTCGGGGCGCTTCTCCAGGCGCGCGGCTACAAGGTCCGAATCCGGAAATTCGATCCCTATCTCAACGTCGATCCTGGGACGATGTCACCCTACCAGCACGGCGAAGTCTATGTGACCGACGACGGGGCGGAGACGGATCTCGACCTCGGGCATTATGAGCGCTTCACCGGCGTTTCCTCGCGCCAATCGGACAATATCACGACTGGCCGCATCTACAGGGACATAATCGCGAAGGAACGGCGCGGCGATTATCTTGGAGCAACGGTGCAGGTCGTCCCGCACGTCACCAATGCAATCAAAGAATTCGCGCTTGGTGACACGAACGGCTGCGATTTCGTCATCTGCGAAATCGGCGGCACGGTCGGGGACATCGAAAGCCTTCCCTTTATCGAATCGATCCGCCAGCTGCGCAACGATCTGGGGCGCGACCAGACGGTCAGCGTCCACACGACCCTCGTGCCCTGGATTGCCGCGGCGGGCGAGCTCAAGACCAAGCCCACGCAGCACAGCGTTCGTGAGCTTTCGAGCCTCGGAGTTCAGCCGGAGGTACTTCTATGCCGCTCGGAAAAGCCCCTTCCTGACGGCGAGCGCGCCAAGATCGCGCTCTTTTGCAATGTGAGGGCCGAAGCGGTCATCCCGGCGCTCGATGCACGCAACATCTATGACGTTCCGCTTCAATATCACGAGGCGGGGCTGGATGACGAAGTCCTGCGCGCGTTCAACATCAGCGACGCTCCAGAGCCGGACCTCGGGCGCTGGCGCGAGATCATGGACCGCATCGACCATTACGAGAGCGAGGTGACGATCGGCGTGGTCGGCAAATATGTGGGCTTGCCTGACGCCTACAAGAGCCTGCGCGAGGCCCTTGTCCACGGCGGCATCGCCAATCGCGCCAAGGTCAACATCGAATGGATCGATGCAGAGATATTCGAACATCCCGAGGCGGAAATCGCGGCCGAACTCGAGCCACTGCACGGTATCCTCGTTCCTGGCGGCTTCGGGGAGCGCGGCAGCCAGGGCAAGATCGCCAGCGTGAAGTTTGCTCGCGAGCGCGAAATTCCCTTCTTCGGCATCTGTCTTGGGATGCAGATGGCTTGCATTGAAGCGGCGAGGAACCAGGCCGGCATCGCCGAGGCATCTACGACCGAGTTCGGCGAAACGTCTGAGCCGGTCGTCGGCATGATCACCGAGTGGATGAGCGAGGAGGGGCTCCAGCAGCGTGCCGCGGGAGGGGACCTTGGCGGAACGATGCGGCTTGGAGCCTATCCCGCCAAGCTTGATGGCAACAGCGTGGTTCGCTCCATCTACGGGACGGACATGATCAGCGAGAGGCACCGGCATCGCTACGAGGTCAATGTCCACTATCGTGATGCGCTTGAAGGGGCGGGCCTGATTTTCTCCGGCATGTCGCCCGATAATCAGCTGCCGGAGATCGTCGAGCGCCCCGACCATCCCTGGTTCATCGGGGTGCAATTCCATCCCGAACTGAAGAGCCGACCATTCCAGCCGCACCCGCTGTTCGCGGGGTTCATCGAGGCAGCAGTCAAACAGTCGCGCCTGGTTTAGCGACCTGCCATTGGAACGCGCCTGCTAATTGACCGTTACGCGGGCGACACCAAGGGAGGAATACCCATGCTTCTGACGATCGCCATCATCCTGCTCATTCTGTGGGCCCTGGGCTTTTTCGCCTTCCACGTCGCGGGCGGCCTTATCCATATCCTGCTGATTATTGGCATTGTCGTGCTGATCTGGAACTTCATCGCCGGCCGCAGGGCAATTTAACTTTTCGCATAAACGCCGACATTGCGGGGCGCTTTCGAGCGCCCTAGATGTTTGGCATGAGCAACAGCATTTCGACGCGCGTTGTCGTGCTCGGCTCCGGGCCGGCAGGTCTGACGGCTGCAATCTACGCTGCGCGTGCGGGCCTCAGCCCTATCGTCATTCAGGGAATCCAGCCGGGCGGACAGCTGACGACCACCACGGACGTGGAAAACTATCCCGGCTTCCGTGACGTGATCCAGGGCCCCTGGCTCATGGAGGAAATGCAGGCGCAGGCCGAGCATGTCGGCACCAAGATCGTCTGGGATCATATCGACGAGGTGGATCTGTCGCGGCGCCCGTTCAGGCTGCGCGGAGACGGAGGGACGCAATATTTTGCGGATGCGCTGGTGATTGCGACCGGCGCGCAAGCCAAGTGGCTGGGGCTTCCATCCGAGGAGCACATGAAGGGAAGGGGCGCGTCGGCCTGCGCCACCTGCGACGGATTTTTCTATCGCGGAAAGCGGGTCGCCGTGATCGGCGGCGGCAATACGGCCGTCGAGGAGGCGCTCTACCTTACCAACCACAGCCATGACGTCACGCTGATCCACAGACGTGACTCGCTTCGCGCAGAGAAAATCCTCCAGGACCGGTTGTTTGCGAACCCGCACGTCAACGTGATCTGGGACAGCGAAGTGGTGGAGTTCGTCGCCGGCGGCGAACCCGAGGCGCTCGTTGGTCTCGATATTCGGAACAAGCGCACTGGAGAGATCAGCCGGGTCGAAGCCGAAGGAGCGTTCGTCGCAATCGGCCACCAGCCTGCAACCGAGCTGTTCAAGGGGCAGCTGAAGCTGGACAGCGAAGGCTATATCATCGTCGAGCCGGGCACGACCCGGACGAGCGTTCCCGGGGTGTTCGCCTGCGGTGACGTCATGGACAAGATCTATCGCCAGGCGGTGACTGCCGCGGGCACCGGTTGCATGGCCGCGCTCGATGTGGAGAAATATCTCGCCGCTCAGGAATATGAGGCAATCGCGGCCGAATAAGGCCTTTCAAAGGGGGATCGCGAGTGAAGCCAGCAGGTCCGATCCCGCCTTATTTCTCCGCCTCGGACGAAGGCCAGCTGCTGATCGGCGGTTATCCGGCAGAAGAGCTGGTGGCTGAAGCGGGCGGAACGCCCCTGTTCGTCTACGACAACAATATCGTCGGCGCCCAGGTCGCCCGGTTCAAGGGAGCGATGCCGGACGGCATTGCACTCCATTATGCAGTGACTGCAAATCCTTACGAGCCGTTGCTGGAGTTTCTCGGCAGGTACATCGACGGGTTCAGGATTGTGTCGCAGGGCGAACTGAAACGTCTTCAGGAAGCGCAGCTGACCGGAATCCCGATGAACTTTGCAGGGCCCGGTAAGCTCGACGCCGAAATCCAGGCAGCCGTGAAGGTCGGCGCTACCGTAAGCGTCGAGAGCGAGCGCGAGGCGGCACGGACTATTCAGGCCGGCGAGAAGGTCGGTGTACAACCCAAGATCTCGGTGAGGGTGACGCCGCCTTTCGCGATCGAGGAGGGAAGGGTCACGATCGGAAGCAAGCCCAGCCCGTTCGGTGTTGATGCCGAGCGCGTCCCCGAGCTCGTGATCGGTCTCGCCGAGGCCGGTGTCGACTGGCGCGGGCTGCACATGTTCGCCGGGGCGCAATGCCTCGATTCCGAGGCCCTCGCCGAGGTCCACCGGGTGACGGTTGCCCATGCCGGGGAGATTGCCGAGGCGATCGGCCTTCCGCTCCCCGAGCTCAACCTTGGCAGCGGATTTGACGTCGCATGCCGACCGGGCGACGAGCCGCTCGATATCGACAAGGTTGCAGCAGCGCTCAACCAGACCCTGTGCAATGCCCCCGCGCTTCTCGCGACGACCCGTTTCAGCATCGAGCTTGGGCGCTGGCTGGTCGGCGAATCCGGCGTTTACCTTACCCGCGTGCTGGATCGGACCGAAAGCTGCGGCCAGACCTTTCTAACCACGGACGGGGGCGGGCATCACCTGATCGGCGCGACAGGAAGCCTTGGTCACCGCGGGATGGATAATTTCCCGATCGCGGTCGCCTCCCGGTTCGGCGCACCGGCGGTGGAGGAAGTCACCGTTACCGGGTGCCTGTGCACGCCTTACGACATGCTCGGCGACCAGGTAGCGCTTCCACACACCGATGTTGGTGACCTCATCGCGGTCTTCTGTGCAGGGGCCTATGGATTAACGGCGAGCCCGCAGGCCTGGGAAAGCCGCCCCGTCGCGCGGGAAATGCTGGTCTAGGGGTAGCTCGCCTCGACGAAATAGAGACCCTCTGGCGGGGCGTTGAAGCCAAGCGCTGACCGGTTCCTGGCTTCGAGTGCAGTGCGCATGTCGTCAGGCGTCCATTGGCCTCGCCCAACCATCGCCAGGCAGCCAACCATCGAGCGCACCTGGTGATGCAGGAAACTTCGCGCTGCCGCAGTGACATGGATTTCCTCCCCGACCCTCGCGACCTCGAGGTGATCGAGGGTCTTCATCGGGCTGTCGGACTGGCACTGCGCGGAGCGGAAGGTGGTGAAGTCATGACGTCCTACCAGGTGCTCGGCCGCCTCTCCCATCCTGATGACTTCAAGCGGCACTGCGACATGCCAGACCCTGCCGGCATCGAGCGCGGGCGGCGCACGGCGGTTGAGGATCCTGTAGAGATAGCGGCGACCGACGCAGCAAAAGCGGGCGTGCCAGTCCTTTGCGACGACTTGCGCCTCCAGGACCGAAATCGGCTGAGGGCGCAGCAACGCGTTGAGGCCTTCCCGCAGCCGGTGCGGCGTGAGCTCCCGGAGAACATCGACGTGCGCGCTCATCGCCAGGGCATGAACGCCGGCGTCGGTCCGGCCAGCTGCGATGAACTGGCCTGCTTCCCCCGTCATGCGCTCCAATGCTTCCTCGAGCGCCTGCTGGACTGATGGCCCGTGGTCCTGGCGCTGCCAGCCCATGAACGGCCCGCCGTCATATTCGATCGTCAGTCGCCAGCGCGTCACGGCAGGATGCTGCCCTTCGGAATGGCGAAGCCGCGCAGCAGCTCACCGGTGCTCATTGGCCCGCGGCCTGCCCGCTGGGCGAGCAGCGGACGGATAGCGCCGGAGCCGGCGGCAATGGTCAGGTTGTCATCGAGGACTTCGCCGGGCAATCCCGAGGCCTTCTCGACCTGCGCGCCCAGAAGCTTGATACGCTCCCCGTTGGCCTCGAACCAAGCTCCGGGAACGGGATTGAAGGCCCGGACCTGCCGTTCGAGTTCTTCGGCTGGCCGGTTCCAGTCGAGTCTCGCTTCGGCTTTGTCGATCTTTGATGCGTAAGTGGCGCCCTCAGCCGGCTGATTGGTCGGCGGCGTTGGGTGTTCGAGCCAGTCGATCAGGGCGCTCGCGCCAAGAAACGACAGTTTATCAATCACTTCTCCAGCGTTCATTCCACTAATATCGAGCTCGTGCTTCAAAAGCATTGGGCCCGTGTCGAGGCCTTCGTCCATCTGCATGATGGTGACTCCGGTGACATCGTCGCCCGCAAGGATCGCCCGCTGAACCGGAGCCGCCCCGCGCCAGCGGGGCAGAAGAGACGCGTGGACGTTGATGCATCCGTGCTCGGGAGCCTCGAGAATGGCGCTGGGCAAAATCAGCCCATAGGCAGCAACGATGCCCACATCGGGGGAAAGCGCGCGAAAGCGCGCCTGTTCCTTTTCGTCGCGCAGCGACCGCGGTGTTCTGACCTCGATCCCGAGCTTCTCGGCGCGTTCCTGCACGGGAGTCTTGCGCTCGCCCTTGCCGCGCCCCGCGGGTCTTGGCGGCTGGCAGTAGACCGCGATGACGTCGTGTCCGTTCCCGACCAGCGCATCGAGGCTGGGCACTGCGAACCTCGGCGATCCCATGAAGACGATGCGCATGAGGGCCCTATGGCGAAAGCGCGCGGAATTTCCTACCTCAGCGCCTAGCGTGGCCAGTCAGGAAATCGAAGCATTGTCGCAAGCGCTTGCGCGGCTGCCGGGCCTCGGCCCGAGGTCCGCGAGGCGTGCGGTGCTGCATCTCATGAAAAAGCGTGAGACGGCGCTCCAGCCGCTCCTCGCCGCGCTGGGCGCTGTCGCCGACAGGCTTTGCACCTGTTCGGTCTGCGGCAACGTCGACACGGCCGACCCTTGCAGCATTTGCAACGACCAGCGCCGCGACGAGAAGTCGCTGTGTGTCGTCGAGGAGGTGGCCGACCTCTGGGCGCTCGATCGATCGCGCCTGTTTCCGGGCCGCTATCACGTGCTTGGCGGACGTCTTTCGGCGCTCGAGGGGGTCCGGCCCGAGGATCTCAGCATCGACCGGCTCGTGGCCCGGGTATCCAAGGGCGGCATCGACGAGGTTGTGCTCGCCATGAACGCCACCCTGGAGGGGCAGACGACCGCACATTATGTGGCTGAGCGGCTCGAGGCGTTTCCCGTTCGATTGAGCCAGTTGGCGCACGGGCTTCCCGTCGGTGGTGAGCTCGACTATCTCGACGAGGGTACGCTTGCCCAGGCTCTCAGAGCCCGCCGGCCGATTGCTTGAACCCCCTGATCCGAAAGCCTAAATCCCCGCCATGGCCATCCGTCGCATTTATGAGACGCCCGATCCCGTCCTCCGCGAGATTTCCAAGCCGGTGGAGACGTTCGACGACGGGTTGAAAATCCTGGTCTCGGACATGTTCGAGACAATGTACGCGGCGCCCGGCATCGGCCTTGCGGCGGTCCAGGTGGGCGTTCCGGTCCGGCTGCTAGTCATCGATCTCCAGGAACCGGAGGAGGAGGGCGGCGAACCGGTCAGGGACCCCAGGGTCTTCATCAATCCCGAGATCCTGTGGCACTCTGACGAGGAGGTTCCCTACACGGAAGGATGCCTGTCGGTGCCCGAGCAATATGCCGAAGTGATGCGGCCAGACCGCATCCGGGCGCGCTGGCACGATGTTGAAGGAAAATCATACGAAGAGGAAATCGACGGCCTTCTTGCCGTGTGCCTCCAGCATGAAATGGACCATTTGAACGGCGTGTTGTTCATCGACCATCTGTCGCGCCTCAAGCGCGACATGGTCTTAAAGAAACTTGCCAAGTGGCGGAAAGAACAGGGACTTAAGGCCGCCTGACGCAGCTCAAGCTACTTAATGCTTTCGGCAGCGACCCTGCAGTCCGCCGCGCACTCCCTGCACATTTGGGCGCAAAGCCGGCAATGCTCGTTCGCATGCTTTTCGCACTCCGCTGCGCACTCGTCGCAAACGCGAGCGCATAGCTCGAGCATCTCGCGCAGCACCTGATCGTTCGAACCCGTCCGGCGAACGGCGAGCTTGCCGGCGGCTTCGCAAATGTCCGAACAGTCAAGGCAGGTGCGGATGCACTGCCGCATGTCCATCTTTTCCGCTGCGCATGCGTCTGCGCAGCTGAGACACATCCGGGCACAATACATGAGATGGTGCGCGGCGTCCCCGAGGGGCTGGTTGACGTGGTCCTGCACATCGGGGTGCAGGCTGATCATCTTGCGGATGGACATGGTCTAGAGCTCCCGAGAATCCTGTGGAGAACCAGCTGTGAGGCAGCCGGTTCCTATTGTCGAGGAAGGGAATGCGCCGTAAAGTTCCCTATTCGTTCCACGGGGTTTACGGTCATGAGTCCGGCAGCTGTGCTTTTCGTCCTCATCGCGCTTGTCCTGGGCGGCATCATCGGCTGGCTGGTCGGGGCGCGCTCGGCTGCTGCGGCCAAGCAGGCAGGTGACGGGCTGCGTGCGCAGCTCGCCGACGCGGTGAGGGAACGGGACGCCAACCGGGAAGCGGTGATCAAGCTGGCTACCCTCGAGGCCTCCCAGCTGGAGCGTGAGAAAGCATTCGAGACGCGGATTTCCGAACTGATGGAGGCCAAGGAGGCCCTTTCGAGCCAGTTTGCCGAAATCAGCACCAAGCTGCTCGCGCAAGCCCAGGAAACCTTCCTCAAGCGCGCGGATCAGCGCTTCCGGCAATCGGAAGAGAGTTCAGGCCAGAACCTCAAGGCCCTCCTGCAGCCGGTTCATGATCGGCTGGAGCGCTATGAAACGACGGTGCAGAAGGTGGAAGCCGAGCGCCGCGATGCGTTCGGGCTCCTATCAGGCCAGATCGAGGCGATGCGCACTGGGACCGAGCGAGTGTCGGCGGAGGCCGCCAAGCTCGTCAATGCCCTCCGAAACGCTCCCAAGGCGCGGGGCCGCTGGGGCGAACAGCAGCTCCGCAACGTGCTCGAGACGTGCGGCCTGTCCGAGCATTGCGATTTCGCCACCGAGGTCACCGTGTCGGACGGGGAGGGAGGCCGCCTTAGGCCGGATGTCGTGGTTCGGGTTCCCGGCGGACAGTCGCTGGTCATCGACGCCAAGGTCTCCCTGAACGACTACCAGGACGCTTTCGGGGCAATCGACGAGGTCGAAAGGGCCACGCATCTTACTGCCCACGCATCGGCCATCCGTGCCCATGTGAACACGCTCGGTGCCAAGAATTACTGGTCCCAGTTCGAGGATGCGCCCGACTATGTCGTGATGTTCATCCCGGGCGAGCATTTCCTCACCGCTGCGCTCGAGCAGGACGCGGGCTTGTGGGACTACGCTTTCGACAAGAAGGTTCTTCTTGCAACCCCGACCAACCTCATCGCGATTGCGCGCACCGTTGCAGCGGTGTGGCGGCAGGAAAGGCTTGCCAAGGAAGCGCGGCAGATCGGTGAGCTTGGAAAGGAGCTTTACGAAAGGCTTGCGAAGGCAGCCGACGACCTCCGCCGCGTCGGATCGGGGCTCGCTTCTGCGGTCAACAATTACAATAGCTTCGTTGCGAGTTTTGAGACGAGATCTCTCGTTACTGCGCGCAAGTTCCGAGACCTCAATATCGAGGCGGGCAGGCGCGATATCGACGTTCTAACGCCGGTTGAGGCGCTGCCGCGCTACGCTGACGACGAACTGGAGCTCACTGACGAGGACGTCAGCGACCCGCCCCAGATCGCTGCCGAATGAGATCCGAGGTCGCATAGCGGCCAGCGCAGCAGTCTCCTGAGGCAAGCCGCGCGGCGCTTCATGGGCGCCAGCTCGCCTTGATTGCAAATGCCATTACCGCCCCCGCCACGGCCGCATTGAGACTGTCGGCGCGGCCGGCCATCGGGATTTTCACCAGCAGGTCGCATTCGGCTTCGTAATCGGGCGGCAACCCCCGCTGCTCATTGCCGATCAGCAGAAAGCAGGGCTGCTCGTAATCGGCCTCGAGATAATCGCGCGATGTCTTGAGGCTGGTGCCCACCAGCTGCGCCTTGCTGCTTCTCAGCCATGCCACGAACTCGCCCCAACTTGCGGTCGCGACCTGCTGCGTGAACAAGGCTCCCATCGAGGCCCGGACGGCTTCGACGGAAAAAGGATCGGCACTGTCGTCGAGGAGGATCAGACCCCCAGCCCCCACCGCGTCGCCCGTCCGCAGGATCGTCCCGATGTTGCCCGGGTCGCGAAGCGCCTGGGCAACTATCCAGAGAGGCGCCTTACCGCGCTCGATGTGGTCGAGCGATGTGTCGGGCTGGCGATAGGCAGCAAGGACCATCTGCGGATTGTCCTTGCCGCTCATCTTCGAGAGGATGTCGGGCGTAGTTTCAATGGCATCGCCTCCCGAAGCCTCGGTCGCCTCGATGATTTCGGCTGCAAGCGGATGCCTTGCCCCTTCACTCGAGAAGGCGATGATCTGTGGCAACATGCCGCTGTCGCGGGCTTCAGCGAGGATCCTCAAACCCTCGGCGAGGAAGAGCCCCTCCGCCCGCCGCGATTTCTTGTCGCGCAGCGAACGCAGCAGTTTTACGGTCGAATTGGAATAAGCCGTGACTTCCCGAGGCATTATTCCTCCCCGAAGCGGTCCTCTACCAGGGACACGAGCTGCAGGAGAGCCTCGTAGGCCCCTTCACCCTCGACATGGATAAGGATGGAATCGCCTTTTGCCGCGCCGAGCATCATCAGTCCCATGATCGATGTGCCGCAGACGCGATTACCGTCCTTTTCGACTTCGATCCGGGCATCGATCTGACTTGCGAGATTGACGAACTTCGCGCTCGCACGGGCGTGGAGTCCGCGCTGGTTCTCTATTCGGACTTCGCGGCTGACGGCGGTCAAGCCGCCGCTTCCCCGAGAATCTCGCTTGCGACCGAGATATATTTGCGGCCCGCTTCGCGCGCGGCTGCCACTGCAGCGTGCACGGGCATGACCTTGCGTGCGCCTTCGAGGCGAATCAGCATCGGCAGATTGACGCCCGCAATCACCTCGATGTTCTCACTCTTCATGAGACTGATCGAAAGGTTCGATGGAGTTCCACCGAACAGGTCGGTCAGGATGATGACGCCCTGACCCTGTTCCACACGTCCGATTGCGGAGGCAATGTCCTTGCGGCGGCCTTCCATGTCGTCATCGGGTCCGATGCAGATCGCTTCGATCGCTTCCTGGGGTCCGACCACATGTTCCATCGCGGTGACGAACTCGGCCGCGAGGCGGCCGTGGGTCACCAGCACTAGTCCAATCATCGACTCAACTCGTCCTCGCTCTCCGGAGAGCGCCCGGGATGCCGTTCGATCGTGTCCCTCGGTTGCGAGGCGAGATCACGGTGACGCACATTCGGTGCAAATCCGGCACGCCGTAACCGTTCCGCCGTTTCAATGGCGGCGGCCACCGATCGGTGCCGCCCTCCCGTACATCCAAACGCGACGGTTACGTAACTTTTGCCCGCGGCCCAGTAGCGGGGAATCCAGTCGATGAGAAGCGCCTCGATGCGATCCATCGCTTCACCCCAGGCCGATTCCTGTTCCAGATAGGAACGCACGGCAGTGTCAGCGCCGGTCAATGGCCTCAGTTCCTCCACCCAGTGGGGGTTCGAGATGAACCTCAGGTCGAACACGAGATCAGCTGTGCGAGCGATCCCGCGGGCAAATGCAAAGGAAGCGATGGTCACGACCGGTTGGTCCGTATCCGTTCCGTAGCGTCCCCGCAGCTCTTCGCGGAGTTCCGCCGGTGAAAAGTCGGTCGTATCGAGGACAATATCCGCTGCAGTTCGCAGCGGAAACGTAATGCCGCGCTCCTGCGCAATGCCATCCTCGGCAGGCCGGTCTGCCGCGAGCGGGTGCATTCTGCGGGTTTCATCGTAACGCCGGGTAAGTTCTGCATCGGCGCAGTCGAGAAACAGCATTTCCGCTGCAACGCCCTCGATTTCGTGAATCTGCGCGGGCAGACGCTCAGGATCGAACCCGCGGCTGCGGACGTCCATCCCGATCGCAACGTCCGCCGTTCGACATTCCTCCCCGCCGTGGACGAATTGCGTAAGAAGGTCCGCAGGCAGGTTGTCGACCGTATCCCAACCCATGTCCTCGAGAGCATCAAGGACCGTCGACTTGCCCGCCCCCGACATCCCGGTGACGAGCAGCAGCCGCGGCAGTCGCCGCGCTGCCGTCACTTGAACTTCAGGCCCATTCGATCAAGGGCCAGAGCGACCTTCGAGGGCGCCGAGGCGGTCATCGCGTCGGTGGAGATGAGAGGCAGTTTCACGCCGAGGATCGGCCTTTCGCGGCTGTCATCAGGAAGCCGCTGGATGTCGCTCGTCAGCTCGACGATCAGCGCCACCGGCACATCGCTGACGTGCTCCATTTGAACAATCCCGATGCCGCGCACTTCCAGCTTGCCCGCAATTGTGCCTGGAGCCGATGCAAGAAGCCGTTCGCCGGACCTTTTCACGATGGTCTGATCATCGCTGACGAGCGAGAAGCCGCGATCGAGCAGCCGCAGCGCAAGATCGGATTTGCCGGATCCCGACGGCCCCGTGATGAGGACCGCGCGACCGTCTACTGCAACGGTGCTGGCATGGACTGTTTCGGCGGAAAGACGAGGGCCGGGGGCAGGGTCGATCTTATTCATTCACGGTCTGCTGCTGGAAGCCTGATGGTGAAGCGGGCGCCCGAAGGGGCGTCATCGCGGTCCTGCACGTCGATCTCTCCGTCATGGCCATTCACGATTGCCTGGGCGATGGCAAGGCCGAGACCGGAGTGACGGCCAAAATTCTCACCCTCGGGCCGTACTGAATGGAAGCGGTTAAAAATCGCCTCACGGGCTTCGGGCGGCACGCCTGGACCTTCGTCGTCGATGCGGATCCGGACCTTGTCGCCGACCCGGGCCGCGGCAACCTCGACCAGGCCTCCGGGAGGCGAGAAGCTCACCGCATTGTCGATGATCGCGTTGATGGCGCGGGCGAGGCGGTCGGGTTTGCCCATGACGACCGCAGTCTCCTTGCGGGGGCGGGCGAAGGCAATCCTAGCGTCGCCCGTTTCACGGCGGGTTTCCCAGGCGTGGACGATATTCTCGATCAGTAAGCCAAGGTCCACTTTCTCGAACCGTGCGCGGGCAAGCTCGGCATCTGTTCGAGCCGCTTCGCTGATGTCGCCGATGAGCCGGTCGAGCCGAGCGACGTCCTCGCGGACGATGCGCTTCAGTTTCTCCCGGAGTTCGGGGTCCTCGACTCGATCGAGCCCGTCGACCGCCGACCTGAGCGATGCGAGCGGATTCTTCAGCTCGTGCGTGACGTCGGCGGCGAACGCTTCGATGTTGTCGATGCGGTGCCTCAGTGACTGGCTCATGTCGGCAACAGCCCGTGCAAGGAGGCCGATCTCGTCGCGGCGATTGGGAAGGCGGGGGACGCTGATCTCGCGGGAACGACCAAGGCGGACGCGGTGGGCGGCAACCGCGAGTCGCCGCAATGGGCGGACAATCGTGCGCGCCAGAAACAGTGAGAGGAAAATCGATATTGCGACGAGCACGGCCATCGCCGCGGCGATGATCGCCCGCTGGCTGCGGACCGTGCGCGTGAAGGCCCGGTCGTTGGTGGTCGCTAGGAGAATACCCGCTTTCAGGGGAACCGCCGCCGATATCACCGGAGTAAGATCAGGTGCACTGCGTACGGCGGTGGTCGCTTTTCGCGTGGCCTCGGCCCGAACCGCCTCCGGCCAGGACTGCAGGCGGTCGACTGGCGGCTCGATGAATTCATCAAGTGGCCTTGCTCCGACGATGGCGTTGAAGCCGCGGTCGAGCGCCCGCGCAACATCCTTGTTCCATTTCTGCGTAGAGGGGTCGCGCAGTTCGTAGGTGGGCCCGGTGAGATGCCAGCTATCGGCAATCAGTTGGCCGTCGGGCCGGTAGATCCGCATCCGGCTTCCGGTCGACTTGGTCACTGTCGCAAGGATCGGCTCCTGGTCCTCGGGGCCGGCCGCATCGATGGCGAGTGCCGTTGCAGTTGCCTCGATCCGCGTCTGTCGCACCCGCTCGCGGCTCAGATGGTTTCGGAAGACGTCCAGATAGAGCGTGCTGAGGCCAACCAGCAGCACCGTGATGAGATTCAACGCGAGAATACGATGCGCGAGCGTCCATCGACCCGACCACTTCAAGCGAAGGTCGGCGTCCTCTTTACTCGTCGAAACGGTATCCGACGCCATAGAGGGTCTCGATTGAGTCGAACTCGGAATCGACTGCCCGGAACTTGCGCCGGATCCGCTTGATGTGGCTGTCGATGGTGCGGTCGTCGACATAGACGTCATCGTTATAGGCGACGTCTAGCAGCTGGTTACGGCTTTTGACGACGCCTGGCCTTTGCGCGAGTGCTTCCAGGATCAGGAATTCGGTAACGGTCAGGCTGACGTCACGGCCGCCCCAGATGACTTTGTGGCGGGCAGGATCCATGACGAGGCGGCCTCGTTCGAGACGCGGCGGCTCGGGTTCGGTGCTGTTGGCGGCCGCTTCGCCCCGCTCGAGATCCTGCCGCCGCAGTATCGCGCGGATGCGGGCAATAAGCAGGCGCTGGGAGAATGGCTTGGAGATGTAGTCATCGGCACCCATTGCAAGTCCCAATGCCTCGTCGAGTTCATCATCCTTCGAGGTGAGAAAAATGACTGGTATCGAGCTGAATTCGCGGACCCGGCGAAGAAGTTCCATACCATCGATCCCCGGCATCTTGATGTCGAAGACTCCAAGGTCAGGCGGGTTGTCGTTGATCGCCTTGATGGCGACGAGCGGGTCGGAATAGACACGCGTGACGAAACCTTCCTGCTGAAGCGCAATCGAAACCGACGTCAAAATGTTGCGGTCGTCGTCGACCAAGGCGATTACCTGGCTCATCGGGCCCTTTCGCTGCCTCAGCCGATGGACGGACCCCCGGGATAGACAGAGGCGCGAGAGCAGACAAGGCGCACAGCAAATGACGCGCTGGGGAAGCAATATGTTCGGATGCGGGACCTGTTCGCGCCATCTTGGGCCCCAATGGGGGCGAACGGCGCTCTTCCGTTTTGACCGCGGAACTTTTTCGGGGTTATAGGCGCCCCAGAGCGTGCGGCGGCTGGCCTTAGGGCCGCCGCCGCAGCAACATTTTGAAAAAGGGTGATTTCGACGTGAGTGATCGCGTGCCGCATAGCGGACTTGAGGCGCAGGGCATTGCTACCGGCGCGGAAATCTTCTGGAACCTGACGACCGCGCCGCTGGTCGAGCATGCAGTTCGGCGCGGCGAGGGCCTGCTCGCCAAGGACGGGCCGCTGGTCGTTCGCACCGGGCATCACACCGGACGCAGCGCCCAGGACAAGTTCACGGTGAAGGACTCGCTTACCGAAAACGTGATCTGGTGGAACAACGGCAACAAGCCGATGGACCCCGAGGCGTTCGACCGGCTCCACGACGATTTCCTCCAGGCGCTTGCCGGCAAGGACCAGCTCTACGTCGCCGATCTCTATGGCGGGTCGCAGCCCGAGCACCGCGTGCGCGTTCGGGTCATCAACGAACTCGCCTGGCACAACCTGTTTATCCGCACCCTTCTTGTGCGCCCCGACGCAGGCGAGCTCCCGGGTTTCGACCCCGAATATGTGATCATCGACCTGCCAAGCTTCCGCGCCGACCCGGAACGCCACGGCTCGCGGACAGAGACGGTGGTCGCCGTCAATTTCTCGAAGAAGCTGATCCTTATCGGCGGAACCGCCTATGCCGGCGAAATGAAGAAGTCCGTCTTCGGGCTGCTGAACTTCATCCTGCCCCAGCGCGGGATCATGCCGATGCACTGCTCTGCAAACATCGGCGCAAAAGGCGACACTGCGATCTTTTTTGGTCTCTCTGGTACAGGCAAGACCACGCTTTCGGCCGACCCGAACCGCACCTTGATCGGCGATGACGAACATGGCTGGTCGGATACCGCAGTCTTCAATTTCGAGGGCGGCTGCTACGCCAAGATGATCCGTCTCTCGGCCGAGTCAGAACCCGAGATCTACGCCACCACCAAGCGTTTTGGGACCGTGCTCGAGAACGTGGTGATCGATCCTGTGACCCGCGAGCTCGATCTCGATGATCCGACGCTCGCCGAAAACAGCCGCGGCGCCTATCCGATCGATTTCATTCCGAACTCGTCCGACGACAATCTGGGGCCGGTGCCCAAGAACGTCGTCATGCTGACCGCCGACGCCTTCGGCGTGCTGCCCCCGATCGCGAAGCTGACGCCCGACCAGGCGATGTATCACTTTCTTTCCGGATACACGGCCAAGGTCGCCGGGACCGAAATTGGAGTTACCGAACCGCAGGCGACCTTCTCGACCTGCTTCGGCGCGCCGTTCATGCCGCGTCATCCGTCGGTCTACGGAAATCTGCTGAAGGAGCGTATCGCCAAGGGCGAGGTGGATTGCTGGCTGGTCAACACCGGCTGGACCGGTGGGAAGTACGGCGTTGGAAAGCGAATGCCGATCAAGGAGACGCGAGCACTTCTCAATGCCGCGCTCGATGGCAGCTTGAAGAACGCCGAGTTCCGCAAGGACCCGAACTTCGGTTTCGAGGTACCGGTGTCGGTACCGGGCGTTGATCAGTCGATCCTCGATCCGCGCGGGACCTGGTCCAGCACGGCCGATTATGACGCAATGGCTGCGAAGCTCGTTGACCTTTTCGTCGAGAACTTCGCGCAGTTCGCTGACCAGGTCGACGAGGGCGTGCGCCAAGCTGCTCCAAAGGCGCAGCACAAAGCGCAAGCAGCAGCGAACCAAGCCACAGCCGCCTGAACGCCCGGTCGCCGATCGGGCCCAGCCCAGGACCCGATCGATGACCGAATACAGACCGAGATTTTTCGCATCCGATGCCGATGTCGTGCACATCGGCGAAGGATTGCTGTCGTGCACGTTGGCACGTCCGGAGTGGACTCACGAAGCCCATATCGCTGCGACGACCTACCTGTTGCTGCGCCGTCCTGAGATCGATCTCGATCAGGAGCTGCCAGTGCTGATCAAGCGCTTCAACGAGAGCGTTGGCGGCGTCAACAGCGACAGTGAGGGCTATCACGATACCATTACCCGCGTGTTCCTCCGCGGTGTCCGCCTCTTCCTCGGCGAAGCAGACTTGTCGGAACCGTTGCACGAGCTCGTCAACGAGCTGCTGCTCTCCCCGATGGGCAGGCGCGACTGGCCGCAGCGCTTCTATTCGCCAGGCCTGCTCTTCTCGGTGAAGGCGCGCCGTGGTTTCGTCGAGCCGGACATCTCAGCCCTTCCTTAGGGCACATGCGCAAGGCACAAGCGTGCTCATGACGATTTTCCGCGGTCCGATCCTGTTATTGACTGCTGTCTTCCTGATCGGTGCCACGGCCTACGAGCCGACTCACCAGGGCGTTCGTGTTGTTTACAGAAACGCCTCGCTGATCGACGGAACCGGCCGGGGAATGCAGCCGGGCATGGCCGTCCTCACCGACGGCGAGCGAATAGTGGCGGTACTGCGCGAGAGCCAAGTTGGCCCTGGCCAGCTTGCCGGCGCGCAGGAGGTCGACCTTGCCGGCAAGTTCCTCATCCCGGGCCTCATCGATTCCCATCAGCATCTCGCGACGCCGCCTGATCGCGCCGAGGCAGAGGCACGGCTGAGACGCGACGTTTACAGCGGCATCACAGGGACCCGCGACATGGCCGATGACCTGCGACAAGTCGCCGACCTCACGCGCGCGGCCCGCGTCGGCGAAATTGCTTCTCCCGACATCGCTTATGCGGCGCTGATGGCGGGGCGGAGCTTTTTCGACGATCCGCGCACTCAGGCGATCGCTGCTGGCGCGAAAGGCGGAGAGGTTCCCTGGGAGCAGGCGATCGACGCCAGCACCGACATGGAGCTGGCCATCGCAAGGGCCAAGGGCACCTACGCAGCCGCGATCAAGATTTACGCGAACCTTCCTGGAAGCCTGGTGACGAAGATCACGGCCGAGGCACATCGCCAGGGGATGCGCGTCTGGGCTCACGGAATGGTTTTTCCGGCAACGCCGTTCGAGGTGGTCGATGCGGGCGTCGATACGGTTTCCCACACCTGCTACCTTGCATATCAGGCCATGGCGAAGCGGCCTGACGCCTACCAGCATCGCTTTCCCGTCGATGCTTCGCTGTTTCGGCAAGACAATCCCGTAATGGCAAAGCTTTTTGCGGATTTGGCTCGCAGGGGGACCGTCCTCGACGCAACGCTCCATGTGTATCGCGAGGTGGAGGCCGCTGCCCGCGAGCAGCACAAGCCTGCATTGTGCACTGTTGCGCTGGCCGGCAGGCTCACGAACCAGGCCTATCGTTCCGGTGTCGCAATTTCAGCGGGCACCGACGGCGACACCCCGCTGAAGGAGCCGCTACCCTCTCTGTTCGACGAACTTGAGCTTCTCCACGACGTTGCGGGACTGCCGCCATTGGCCGTTCTCAGATCGGCGACCATCACCGGTGCAAGAGCCATGGGTGAAGAGAAGGAGTTGGGCAGTATCGAAGCCGGCAAGCTCGCCAACATGGTGGTCCTGGCGCGCAATCCCCTGGAAGACGTGCGCAACTTCCGCACGGTTGTTCTGACGGTGAAGCGCGGCCGCAAGTTTCCGCGCGGTGATTTCAGGCGCTAGGAACAAGCCCTTCAAGCCGGCGTCGAGGAGGGTTCGAGCTCCAAACGAGCCCGGTGACAGTCTGGC
This sequence comes from Sphingomonas agri, assembly GCF_038148795.1. Classification (NCBI taxonomy): domain Bacteria; kingdom Pseudomonadati; phylum Pseudomonadota; class Alphaproteobacteria; order Sphingomonadales; family Sphingomonadaceae; genus Sphingomonas; species Sphingomonas agri. The sequence goes on from NZ_JBAPEU010000002.1 coordinate 106,988, forward strand.
GGCCGGTCAGTCTGGGACCCGAGCATGGGAAACCTCGTGTAACCGCTCTTTCGGAGGGAGCCCACCGGGTTCGATCTTGCGCTGCAACGGACCCGTTGAAGGACCGGCCCGGCCCGCCTACCAAGCCACGAAAGCAAGATCAGGAATTTCGACCCAATGCAGCAGGTCGCAAATGCAGCGCCAGGTCCGCTGACCGACCTCGCGTCGGAACGGGCGCACTACAGGAACGACGGGTTCGTGCTCCTGAAGGAGCTCTTTCCGCCCGCAGTCCTCGCAGCTTTTCGCGGTCGCCTGCAACAGGACCTTGGTCTCATGCGCACCCGGCAATTCGTGCGCAGCAACAATCTCCTAACAATGCCCTCGATCGAAGTTTACAGTCTCGAATACCCGCCGATGGCCGGCTTTCTCTGGGGCCTGACACCGTGCGTCGCCCAAGTTGCTGCATGCGCGCTGATGCCGTCCTATGCCTATTTCCGCATCTACCAGAAGGGTGACATCTGCCGCGTTCATTCCGACCGTGAAGCGTGCGAGCACAGTATGTCGCTGACCGTCGAGCTCGGCGAGAATGTCCCTTGGGCGCTCAGCATTGAAAAGCGTCGCCTCGAGCGTCCGCTTGCAGACGTCGATGCGGATTTTGGAGGGGAAGGATTTTCATCGCTTCCGATGAGCGCGGGCGACGCCGTCATGTATCGGGGCGTCAATCACCGTCATGGCCGCCTCGAGCCCAATCCCAATAGCTGGTCCGCGCACCTGTTTCTTCACTGGGTGGACGCGGACGGACCCTATGCCGCCCACGCATTCGACCGTGCAAATATCGAGGCAGTCCGCCAAGGCTAACGCGGGGGAGGCTCGGCTTCGACTTTGAGGCAATTGCCCTCGACATCAACGATCCGGACCCGTTCCCCTACAGAAGCCGGTCCGCCGCGCGCGGGCCAGACGCTGTCTCCGACGCGGACCCTTCCGCCGTTACCGTCGACTGGCTCGACGACGATCACGACACGTCCAAGCAATCGGTGAACCGGATTGTTGAGGGACGGATCGCTAGTGTGGTCGTAGCGCGAGGCATAGGCCTTCCGACCCCCAATCCGGGCGATGGCGATGGCGAGAACCGCGAATGCGCCGAGCTGAATAGCAAGGTTGATCGGAAGCGCGATCGCAAGGACACCCGTGATGATTGCCGCCGCGCCGACGAACATCAGGAAAAACCCCGGCGCGATGAGCTCGGCAATGAGAAGGACAACGCCGCCGATCAGCCAGAACCATGCGGGATCGAAAGGGGAGATGCTCATTCGGACGCCTTGGGGACCCCCGGAACAGCCCTCCCTCTTGCCGGCGGCGAGCTCGACTGGCCTCCGACGGCTTCCCTCGCAAGCTCGGCAATTCCGCCGAGGGTTCCGATGAGCTGGGTCGCCTCGACCGGGAACAGGATCGTCTTGGCGTTGGGCGACCGCGCGAACTCGGCGACCGCCTCGACGTATTTTTGCGCCACGAAATAATTGATTGCCTGGGCGCTACCTTGTTCGATCGCATCGCTAACGGCCTTGGTCGCGGCCGCCTCGGCCTGAGCGCTGCGCTCGCGTGCCTCGGCTTCGCGAAAGGCGGCCTCGCGCGAGCCCTCGGCCTGGAGAATGGCGGACTGCTTTTCGCCTTCGGCCTTGAGGATTGCGGACTGGCGCATACCCTCCGCTTCCAGGATGACGGCGCGCTTCTCGCGTTCCGCCTTCATCTGTCGGGTCATCGCGTTGACGATGTCCTGAGGGGGCCGGATGTCGCGGAGCTCGACGCGCGTAATCTTGACGCCCCAGGACTCGGTCGCCTGATCGACCACTGCCAGAAGCTTGGTGTTGATCTCGTCGCGCCTCGAGAGAGTCTCGTCGAGATCCAACGAGCCCATGACGGTCCTGAGGTTGGTCGTCGAGAGCGCCGTGATCGCGGTATAGAGGTCGGCAACCTCGTAGGCCGCCTTCGCCGGATCCAGCACCTGGAAGAAGACGACCCCGTCCACCGCCACCATCGCATTGTCCTTTGTGATGATCTCCTGGCCGGGAATTTCGAGGACCTGCTCCATCATGTTGATCCTGCGGCCGACACGATAGAAAAAGGGCGTCACGTAGTTGAACCCCGGATCTGCCACGCGAACGAAGCGCCCGAAATGCTCGATCGTATAGCGATAGCCCTGGCGCACGATTTTGACGCCCATCATCACGTAGATGAACACCAGTATCGCAACGGCAATCATGAAAGTGGTCAGCATCTCTCTTCCCCGCTCTCCCTGTTCCGGGGCATGATGCGACGGCCATGACAGTAGCGGAAGAAAAAAACGACAGGCGGAGCGACCTGTTTGCGGTGCGCTCCCTATTGTTTCTGCCGGCTTCGAACCCCCGGGCGATCGCGAAGGCAAGGGACGCTGGTGCCGACCTTGTCATCCTCGATCTCGAGGATGCGGTGAGGTTTGAAGACAAAGCAGCCGCCCGAAGTGCTGCGCTTGAAGCTGTATCGACCGATTGGGCAATGCCGGTGGCGATCAGAATCAATGGCGTCGGGACCCAGTGGCATTCGCTCGACCTCGACGCGGTGGCTCGATCAGGTGCAGACTATGTAGTCGTTCCCCGGGCCCTCTCGGCGCACCTCGTGAGCGATGTCGCCGAGACGTCCAACAAGCCGGTACTTGCGATGATCGAGACTGCCGGGGGGGTCCTTGCCTCCGCGGAAATCGCTAAGACCTGCGCAGGGCTCATCGCCGGCACCAACGATCTCAAGGCGGACCTTCACCTGCCTCTCGATGCCGCTCGCGCACCGATCTCTACCTCGCTCCAGATGATCGTCCTTGCTGCCCGCGCAGCCGGCGCAGCCGTGTTCGACGGCGTCTTCAACAGCATCGAGGACATTGACGGGTTTCTAAGCGAGGCGGAGGAGGGGCGAAGCCTCGGATTCGACGGAAAGAGCCTCATCCATCCTGTCCAGATTGCGCCCTGTCACCGTGCCTTCGCGCCCTCGGATGCCGAAGTGGAACGGGCAAGAGCTCTGATTGAAGCCTTTCACGGCGGTGCGGAGCGGTTCGGCGCGGAGATGATCGAGCGCATGCACATCGAGGCCGCGAGACGGGTGCTGGAACGGGCAGGGGGCTAGACTTCAGCGGGCGGCGCATACCCCAATTCTTCTCCACCTCCTTGTCCTTCGCCGTCGCTCGATTGCCGATCCTCACGAACGGGCGGAGCGCTCTAGCACCCACTTGGCGAATCGGGGTTTGCCTGTCATGGGCCGATATGGCCCAACTCCTCAGCACTCCCGACATTGCGCTCGGACTGACGTTCGACGACGTTCTCCTGCAACCTCTCGAATCGTCTGTACTTCCGAGCCAGGCCGATACCCGGACCTTCCTCACCCGCGAAATTCCTCTCAACATTCCGGTCCTGTCCTCGGCCATGGACACGGTGACAGAGGTAGACATGGCGATCGCGCTTGCGCAGCTGGGCGGTATCGGCGTGCTTCACCGCAATCTCACTATCGAGGAGCAATCAGCGGCGGTCTGGCAGGTAAAACGCTTCGAAAGCGGCATGGTCGTCAATCCGATTACGATGGCGCCCGACCAGACCCTCGCCGAGGCCCTCGAACTCATGAAGTCGCATCGGATCAGTGGCATTCCGATCGTCGAAAAATCCGGCAAACTCTGCGGCATCCTTACCAACCGCGACGTCCGTTTCGCCGAAAACCCTCGTCAGAGCGTCAGCGAACTCATGACCAGGGACAATCTCGCGACCGTGCCAATCGGCACCAGCGAGGCCGAAGCCCGGCGGATCCTCCATCAGCGCCGGATCGAAAAGCTGCTCGTGGTCGACAAGGAGAATCATTGCGTCGGACTGATCACCGTCAAGGATATCGAGAAGTCCGTCGCAGCACCCTTTGCGACGAAGGATGCCGAGGGACGATTGCGCGTCGCTGCCGCATCAACGGTCGGCGACGCCGGATTTGCCCGGTCCGAAGCATTGATTGATGCCGGCTGCGACTGCGTCGTGATCGATACCGCGCACGGACATAACCGGGACGTCGCAGCGGCCGTCGAGCGGGTGAAGGGCCTTAGCAATTCGGTCCAGGTCGTTGCCGGCAACGTCGCTACCGTGGACGGCGCCAAGGCTCTTGCCGATGCGGGCGCCGATGCGATCAAGGTCGGAATTGGCCCGGGTTCGATTTGCACCACTCGGATCGTCGCGGGCATTGGCGTTCCGCAGCTCACTGCCATCATCGATGCCTTCAAGGGGGCCGGCAACGTCCCCATCATTGCGGACGGGGGCATCCGGACCAGCGGGGACATGGCGAAGGCGCTTGCAGCGGGAGCCTCGACTGCGATGGTCGGCTCGCTGCTTGCAGGAACGGACGAGGCGCCCGGCGAAATTTTCCTCTACCAGGGCCGGAGCTACAAAGCCTATCGGGGCATGGGATCGGTCGGCGCCATGGCCCGCGGGTCGGCGGACCGTTACTTCCAACAGGACATCAAGGACCACCTGAAGCTGGTGCCGGAAGGGATTGAGGGACAGGTTCCCTACAAGGGACCTGTCCGGGAGATCGTTCATCAGCTCGTCGGGGGGGTAAAAGCCGCGATGGGCTACACGGGATCTTCCACCATCGCGGAACTCCAGAAGCGCGCGAAATTCGTGCGGATCACCAACGCGGGCCTCTCCGAAAGCCACGTGCACGACGTTACCATCACGCGCGAGGCCCCGAACTATCCAACGCGCTAGCCAATGACTCCCGCAGCGCGCGTTCAGGCCGCGATCGAGATCCTGGACGAAGTGATCAGGGCTGCAGGAGAGGATGGTCCGCCCGCGGACACCATTGTCACGCGTTACTTCAAGCACCGCCGCTACGCGGGCTCGAAGGACAGGCGTGCAGTACGCGAGCTCGTGTTCCGGATGATCCGCCGCTCGGCGGAGCGGCCGCCGAGCGGCCGGGCAGCAATGCTTGGTCTCGCCCAGGATGATCCTGGTCTAGCGGGGCTGTTCGGAGAACCCCGCGGTCCCGAACCGATTGTCGGGGATGACCAGGCTGCTCCTTCAGGGACAATACCTCAATGGCTTCGCGCCGAGCTGTCGCCGCTGGTCGATCAGGAAGAGTGGCCCGCCCTCCTCGAACGGGCTCCGCTGGACCTGCGCGTCAACGTTTCACGGACATCGCGCGAGGAGATGCTCAAGGCTTTTCCAGGCGGCAAGGCAAGTCTCACAAGTCCGTGGGGTATCCGGCTTCCGCCCGATAGCCGGGTCGACGACCATCCCGCGTTCGCCGCAGGTCTTGTCGAAATCCAGGACGAGGGTAGCCAGCTCGTCGCGGTCGCGTGCGGGGCCCGAAACGGCAGTCGCATGCTCGATCTCTGCGCCGGTGCCGGGGGCAAGTCGCTTGCGCTGGCCGCGGCTGCTCCGGGAGCAACGATCCTCGCCACCGACAGCAATCGCAGTCGGTTGTCGAAGCTCGCTCCGCGGTCAGAGCGGGCCGGAGCGGAGATAGAGACACGACTGCTCAATCCTCCTCGAGAACTCGCCGAGCTCGCCGATTGGCGGGAGAACAGCGACCTTGTTCTTGTGGATGCGCCTTGCTCGGGCAGCGGGACTTGGCGCCGCAATCCCGAAGGCCGGTGGCGCCTCAACCCGGAACGGCTTGCGCGCCTCGTTGCAACGCAGCGCCGGCTGCTCGGCATCGCCGCCGAGCTCGTGAAGCCCGGTGGACATCTCGTCTATGCAGTCTGCTCCCTCCTGTCCCGGGAAGGATCACAGCAGATTGACGACTTCCTTCGTGACCGTTCATCGTGGATTAGTGAGCAAACGGCCATTGCCGCGGGGCGTTCGGATGGCGTTGGCAAGCTCTTGACACCGGGCCACGACCAAACCGACGGCTTTTTCGTCGCGCGGCTCGGTCGTCCGTGCTAGTCGACGGAGATACGTGGAGAAATTGATGCAGTCCTTGTCTCGCTTTCTGCTGATCGGTTTGGCTGGAATTGGACTGGCGGCGCCGGTTGCGGGCCAGCGGACGGACGATCAGATCACGCCCAAGTCGATCGAGCTTCAGCGGCAGGCCAAGGAGCAGATTGCCGCCGGCAAGCTCGAGACCGCGGAAGACCTCCTCGAGACCGCGCTCGCAGTCGATCCGCGCAACCGGGGGGCGTTTGTCGATATCGCACGGGTCGCCGAGAAGCAGCATCTGTTCGGCAAGGCGATCCGGATGACCAACAAGGCCTTGCTCCTCGAGCCGAACGATCCCGACGCGATCGCCGTCCAGGGCGAGGCGATGGTGGAGATGGGTGCGACTGCACGCGCGCAGGCAAACCTCCAGAAACTGCAGACGATTTGCAGCGCCAAGGCTTGCCCGCAGGTTGCCCAGCTCTCGGCTGCAATCAGCCGCGGCCCGACTGTCGCAGCCGCAAAAGTACCCGAAAGCCCCAAGTCGAACTAGGCGCTGAGCGCCCGGGCGAGGGCAACCCATTCGCTGATGCCGAGGGTTTCGGCACGCCGCTCGGTGTCGATCCCCAGCATCGCTGCAGCCTCAAGCGCCGCCGGCATTTTCTTGAGACTCGATCGCAGCATCTTCCGGCGCTGGCCAAAGGCAGCCGCGGTCAGTCGCGCCAGAACAGCCGGCGAGACGCCGTCGGGTTGCTCGGTCGGGACGATGTGCACGACCGCCGAGGTCACTTTGGGCGGGGGCACAAAGGCCGAGCGATTGAGAACCATCGCAATGCGTGGTCGCGACCGCCATTGCGCCGCAACCGAAAGCCGGCCGAAAGCATCGCTTCCAGCCTGGGCTACGAGGCGTTCGGCCACTTCCTTCTGGAACATGAGCGTCAGCGAACGCCACCAGGGAGGCCAGTCGCCTCCAAGCCACTTAAGGAGGAGTGCCGTGCCAACATTATAGGGCAGGTTGGCAACCACATGTGCGTTTTCCCCCACAACGGCCGGTTCGTCGATCTCCAGCGCATCGGCCTCGATGACCTCGAGCCTTCCTTCGAAGCCATGCTGGAGCTCGGCCAGCGCGGGGATGCAGCGCCGGTCACGCTCTACCGCGACCACGCTCGCGCCTGCCTCGAGGAGCGCCCGAGTAAGACCTCCTGGCCCGGGTCCGACCTCGTAGACCCGCTCACCTTCGAGCGCTCCCGGGATCGAAGCGACGCGTGCCAGCAGCTGTCGGTCGAGTATGAAATTCTGTCCGAGAGCCTTGCTCGCGCTCAGGCCGTGGCGGGCAATGACTTCTCTGAGCGGCTCAACCGGCTTGCTCAAGGAACTTCGACGCGCTGGATGGCATTCTCGGCGGCCATGCGGATTGCTGCCGCCATGGGCCTTGCGTCCGCTCGGTCCTGGCCCGCGATATCGAACGCAGTGCCATGATCCGGCGCCGTCCGGACGATCGGAAGGCCAAGAGTGACATTCACGGCATCTTCGAAATGAAGCGCCTTGATCGGGATCAGCGCCTGGTCATGATACATGCACAGAGCCGCGTCGTAATTGGCACGGGCGCGCAAGTGGAACATGGTATCCGCAGGGTGCGGGCCACTGACCCGCCAGCCCTCGGCCGCAAGAGCCGCGATTGCAGGCTCGATGATGTCGAGCTCCTCGCGGCCGAGCTGACCACCCTCGCCGGCGTGCGGGTTGAGACCCGAAACGGCAAGCCGCGGATCCGGTATTCCAAAATTGCGCTGCAGTCCGCGAAGCGTCGCGCGCCCACGCGATTCGATCAACGCGCTGCTGAGATGCGAGCGAACGGCGATGAGCGGCACGTGGGTCGTCACCGGCACGGTCCGAAGCGTTGGACCGGCAAGCATCATCACCACGTTGCCGGGCGACACTCCGCAGCGTTCGGCGACGAACTCGGTCTGGCCCGGGTGCTGGAACCCGATCGCGTATAATTGTTCCTTGGCCACCGGCCCGGTTACGACTGCGGCAGCGGAGCCGGAGCGTGCAAGACCGACCGCGATCTCAAGCGAATCGAGAGAGGTATGCGCGCCGGGGACGCTCGGCCGCCCGGGCAAATCCGCCTCGGGAGCGTTGAGCTGAATGAGCGGCAGTCCGTAATCGAATGCAGCATCGGCCTGGCGAGGATCGTCGACGATCTCGATCGGACCGTCCCAGACCGCCGCGACCGAGCGAGGATCGCCGATGGCAACGAACGGCGGCAGGCCAAAGGCGTCGCGATTGTCCCAGCACTTGGCGATGACTTCCGGGCCGATTCCGGCCGGATCGCCGAGCGACACGGCGAGCGGGGATTGCAGCTGGCGGACCATTGGCAGCCGCCTTAACGATGTTGCTCGATCAGCGGAACTCGATCACGGCGTCGCGGCGCAGATCGCGAAGGTAGCGCTGTGCACGCGAGTTGACGCGCTGTTCGTTCAACTGGTTGTAGATCTCGTCATAGCTTGGCGCCGACTGATCCATCTCGTCCCGGCCGCAGATGATCAGCACACGAACGCCTTCGTCGAGCGAGCCGAACGGCTGCGTTGCCTGGCCCACCTGCATCGGCAGCATCAGTCGCTGCAGCGCAGGGGGAAGATCGCGCATCTTGACCTGATCGCTCGTCACGACCTCGCCATGAAAATCGGAAGCGATTTTGTCGGCTCCGCCGCAGCCACCAATCGTCTTTGCGGCATCCGCGAAACGAGCGACGATGGGCTCCGCCGTCTGGCGAGATGTTCCTTTTGGGAAATTGATCGAGACCTGCTTTAGGCTGAGGACTGCATCGCGCGGATCGGGAGTTAGGATCTTGCGCGTGTCCTGAACGGCAATGATCGAAAAGCCTCCGGGTACCTGGATCGGCTCGCTGATCGCTCCTGCCGGCATCTGCCGCAGAGCCGTCGCGAGCGGCGCGGGAAGCTGCTCTGGACGTACCCACCCAAGGTCGCCACCGACCGCCGCAGTCGAGGCTTCCGAATACTGCCGGGCGTAGCCCGCAAAAGAGGCACCCTGGCGAAGCTGCGCAAGGATCTTGTTGGCATTGTCGAGCGTCTGCGATTGTGTCGCGGGGGTCGCCGACAGGAAGATCTCGCCGACTCGATATTCCTCGGTGCCCTTCGACGCGTTGAGCTTGTCGAGCACCGCCTTAACCTCGTCGTCGCCGACGCTGACCTCGATCTTGGCGTGCTGCAGGCGTTGCCAGGCGATCTCCCCCTCGATTTGGCGTCGCATCGATTTGATGTTGGAGCCATGGGCATCGAGGTAGGCTGCAAGCTGATCCGGCGACTGCTTCACGTTCTGCGCGACGCGCACCAGCGTCTTGTCGATGTCAGACGGCTTGATGTCGATCTTTTCCTGCTTGGCCGCCTGGATTTCGAGCGTCTCGTCGATGAGGTTGCGAAGAACCTGCTGGCTCACCCGCTCGCGTTCCTCGGGCGGAATCTGACCGCCGTTCGCGATCACGAGGAGCTGCAACCGCTGTTCGATGTCGGTCTGGGTGATGACGTCCCCGTTCACGATGGCCGTGGCCTTGACGACGGACGGCATGGCATTGCCGAACACTTCGGGATTTTGCGGCAGCTTCAGGGATTGGCTGCTGTTTGACGCTGGCTGCTGGGACGCATCGTTGTTGTCCTGTGCCATGGCACTGCTCGCGGCCACGAAGGCGAGCACGGCGCCTGCAGACAACGCACGCGTCCTGTTCACTCGAAAAGCTGATGCCACTGTGAGATTTTCCCTTGATTCCCGGTTGGTTGCCATTGCTTAAGCCCGCTGAACGCAGGCTTAGCGGCTAACACCCTTCAAAGCCAAGTGAACGGCGAAGGTGCTGCCCTTTCTGAACGTCCCGATGCGCTCATAGTCTCGGCGCCAAGAAACGCCAAGCTCGAGGCAATCGTCCTCATACTGAATGCCGAGACGGTTACGCACGGGCTGCCACCCGTTCGCAGTCGACGTCGGATCCTCTGCCTTGTTCGTAAGATCGATGACCGACGCGCCGAACACTGACCAGTAGCGAGTGAGAAGGATCCGAGCAGCGACGCGCAGTTCCTCGCGGTCACGCAGGTCCTCAATCGTCGGATCGATGTTCCTGTTGAGCTTCAGATAACCGATCTGGGCATAGGTCTGGCTGGTGCCGACAGTAAGGTCCACCTCGTTGCGACGAACTGCAAAGTTGTTCTTGTCGATGCGGAACCGGTCGGTGATGTCGATGAAGCGGCCGTAACGGATCCTGGTCCGCCCAACGATATCGGAAACGCGTCCGGTCAGTCCGGTGCCTTCCGGGAAGATGTCCCTCAGGCGCCCGAACCGGTAGCTTTGTCCGATCGTGCTTTCGATCGACAGGTTCTTGCGATCGAGAGACCAGTCGAGGCCGTAGGTGACGCGGGAGGCATCCTCCCAACGGTCATAGCCGGGGAAGCGGTTGAGAGCGAACAGATTGCTGTCTTCAAGGTCGACTGAACGCGCATCCTCGTTGGGGATATCGATGTTCGGAGTTTGGGGCGTCAGGACCAGCTGGACCCTCGGCACAAGCCGTTGGATGCCTCCGAACAGCGGCCCGATAAACGGCCACTGGACGTCGGCGGCGAGCGCACCAATGGCCCTTGCGTGCCAGCCATTGGTCCCGCTGTATATGCTGACGGACGTGTCCTGTGCTTCGTCCGTGTGATAGACATCGCCGCGCCCGTACGCGGTGAAGGTCAGTTCCTGGCCCCAGGGCGTCAGCTTCCTCAGATCCCAGCGCACGCTCGTGAAGGCACGCTGGGTATCCTGGCCGTCGATGCGCGTGATGGCGAGACTGTTGCCCTCGACCTCGAGGTGGCCGCCGGCGATGTCATCGAAGCGGAACCGTGCATCGATCGCTGGAAGCGCGATCGGGATCTGCTTCTGCTGGTCATCGACCCGCAGCCCCTGGAAGGCCCAGCCGGCAATCGAAATGTAGCTGTCGGGCGTAATCCGCTCGACGTTGACGACATTGCGCAGGCGATCGTCGTTCGTGATGTCATAGCGGCGCGTCACGGTCTTGTCGGACGCGATCCGAAGCGACGTCGTGACGCTCCACTCGGGACTGAGCTGCCACTTGCCGTTGAGGTCGAAATATCCACGAAGCTGCTTTGGCCCGGCAGAGGTTGCTGCCGGGTCGGTCTGGTCGACCCTCCCGTATGTCAGGAAGCCGCCGGCCTGGAAGGCGCCGAGACTGTTGAGGTCGCGATACTTGACCTCGATGGCCGGAAGCACGCTCGTATAAATGTGCGGCGTGATCGTCGCGTCGCGATTGGGCCCGATCTGGATGTGATAGGGGAAAGCAAGTTCGAGCCCGTTACGGCTGGAGAGTGCAAAATCCGGAACGAGGAAGCCTGTCGCACCTTCGGTTCCACGAGCGATCGAGATGACCGGCAGCAAGGGAAGGTTGATCCCGAACAGCTGAAGCCGTCCGCCCTCAAACCGGATCCTGGGGCTCTTCGGGTCATTGATGACCCGGGCCGCGGTGATCGACCAGCTCGGCGTCTTGGGACAGCCGGAGTCCTTGGTGACCGGGCAGGGCGTGTAGATCGCATTGGTGAAGGTGGAAATGCCGTTGACCCGGGCTCCGTGGCGAGCGGCAATCCGGCCCCCGCTCTCGAGCACGACCAGGAGATTGTCGACCGTGCCGTCCTTCATCGTGTCGGTCAGCTGGACATTGTCGCCGACGATCTTATCGCCCTGCGGTGTCACCATGACGACGTTGCCGCGCGCATAGACCTGGCCGCTCTTGCGGTCCCAGATGACCTGGTCGGCGGCAAGATAGTTGCCTTCCCGGTTCATGCGGACCTCGCCGCTCGCAGTCACGATGTCGGCGACGCTGTCGTAGCTGACCTCATCAGCGCTGAACGCCACCACCTGGTTTTCGTCGGGCGGCGTGACCTGTGCTTCGGGAACGGACGCGGGGACGGCCAATTGCGCGGCATTGGCCGCGGAAGGAACCGTCAGGAGCATGGGGAGCGCCGACCACCAGACAAATCTCGCCCCCAACGCCGTCCTGCCTACCGCTCTTCTCTCTGACTTGCCCCGCCTATCGCACCTCAAAAGGCCGCCGACAATCGGCTTGCGACATGTCTCGTCGTTCCTTTGCCAAGGCTGAACTTGCATCCTAAAGCCCTCCGCGCACGTTCGCCCAGATTCAAGGATTGACTGAAATGCAAATTCGTTTCGCCGACCAACGGCCGACAGGCGATTATGCCCTAGTGCTGCCGGTGGCAGGCAAAGATCGCTCGACCCTGGTGGCGCTGGGCCCCGCACAGCCGGCAGTCACGACGGCGCTGGATCGCCAGCGTTTCGAGGGCGATCCGGCAAGCGTGTCGGAGCAGTTCATCGCCGAAGACGGTTCGGTGCGCCGATTGCTGGTGGTGGGCACAGGAGCAACGCCGACCTCCCCTGATGCCGCCGAGAAACTCGGCGGCACTGCGGTTTCACGACTGCAGACGTCGGGCGAGAGGGTCGCCGTCATCGATCTCACGGGTTTTGCACTTGATTCGGATGCGGCTGCACGAGTTGGCCTCGGGGCGGTTCTCCGGTCGTGGCGTTACGACCGTTACCGGACCAAGCTGAAGGACAACCAGAAGGCGACACTTGATGAAGTCGTGATCGTCGGGGGCGAAGCGGGCGCTGCCAAGCGCTACGAGCAACGCTGGGGCCCGGTCGCCGAAGGTGTGTCCCTTACCCGCGAACTCGTCACCGAACCTGCAAACATCATTTACCCCGAGACCTTCGTCGAGCGCGTTCGCGCCTCCGTCAACGGCAGCGGCCTCGAGGCCGAGGTTCTCGACCGTGCAGCAATGGAAAAGCTCGGCATGGGCGCGCTGCTGGGCGTTGCGCAGGGATCCGTGCGCGAGGCGCGCCTGCTCATCCTGAAGTGGAACGGAGCCGACAAGGCGGAACCGACCGCCTTCGTCGGCAAGGGCGTCACGTTCGACACCGGTGGCATCTCGATCAAGCCTGCCGCGGGCATGGAAGCCATGAAATGGGACATGGGCGGGGCCGGTGCGGTCGCCGGCGCAATGAAGGCGCTGGCGCTGCGCAAGGCACGGGCGAACATCGTGGGAATCTGCGGCCTGGTCGAGAATATGCCGGGCGGCAACGCACAGCGGCCAGGAGACGTGGTCACCACCATGTCCGGCCAGACGGTCGAAGTGATCAATACCGATGCGGAAGGACGCCTCGTCCTTGCGGACGCGGTCGCCTACGTCCAGCGCCACTATAAGCCCGGCACCATCATCGATCTTGCAACCCTTACCGGCGCTATCCTCGTCAGTCTTGGGTATGAGTGGGCGGGGCTGTTCGCCAACAACGAGGAACTTGCCACCGCCTTGCTGAAGGCCGGCGAAGAATCCGGCGATAAGCTCTGGCGCATGCCACTTGCGGAGACTTTCGACCGTCTCATTGATTCGCCCATTGCCGACATGAAGAATGTCGGCCCACGAGAGGGCGGCTCGATCACGGCAGCGCAATTCATCCAGCGGTTCGTCGAAAACGGCGTCAAGTGGGCGCACGTCGACATGGCGGGCAAGGCCTGGTCGGACAAGCCGGGCTCGACCTACGAGAAGGGAGCCACCGGCTTTGGCGTGCGCCTTCTCGACCAATATGTCGCGGACGTCCTGGAGCGCTGATCCGGTTCAGGCATGCAGATCGATTTCTATCAGCTAGCGGGCACGCCGCCCGAGCAGGTGATCGCGGTCCTCGCCGAGAAAGTGCTCGAAACGAACGGCCGCCTGCTGGTGGTCGCGGACGACGAGACTTTTCTCGCTCGTCTCGATCGAATGTTGTGGGACCAGGGCCCGAGCAGCTTCCTTCCGCACGGTGTGGCAGGCGGCGTTGATGACGCCCGTCAGCCGATCCTCCTCTCCAACAGCCCTGACGCGCCCAACCAGGCGCGCAATATGCTCATTGCAGACGGCAGCTGGCGAGAAGCGGCGCTGACCTATGACCGCGGCTTCTACCTGTTCGACGATGCAACGCTCGAAGAAGCCAGGCTTGCCTGGAAGCTGCTCGCCGGGAGGAGCGGGGTCGAACGCCGCTACTGGGCGCAGGAAGGTGGCAAGTGGGTTCGCAAGGCCTGAGGCTTGCCGCACGTGACGGACACCGCTAGGCGGCGCACCAAATTCCATCCCGTCCAAACACAGGAGACCGCCCGGTCATGGCCGTGACGCGCACCTTTTCGATCATCAAGCCCGATGCCACCCGCCGCAATCTCACCGGCGCTGTCACCAAGTTACTGGAAGACGCCGGTCTTCGCGTTATCGCGTCGAAGCGAATCCGCATGACGCGTGACCAGGCTGAGGGCTTTTACGCAGTCCATAGGGAGCGGCCATTCTTCAATGACCTGTGCACGTTCATGACGTCCGGGCCAGTCGTCGTTCAGGTGCTCGAGGGTGAGGACGCTGTAAAGCGTAACCGCGATGTCATGGGTGCCACCAACCCCGCGCAGGCCGCAGAAGGCACGATCCGCAAGACCTACGCGGAATCGATCGAGGCCAATTCGGTCCATGGTTCTGATAGCGACGAGAATGCCAGGATCGAAATCGACTTCTTCTTCAAGCCGGAAGAGATCGTCGGCTAGAGAACGGGGCTCATCACAGCCAGAAGGTTCTGCCAGATCCGCTTGCCAAGACCAATCCGTGCAATCGTCTCGGCAGTGATCGGATCGGAATCGGCGAGATACTGGTCCTGCCGCCCACGGACGAGGCCAGCGAAGCCTTCGTCCGCGAACAGGACATTGTTTTCGAAATTAAGCTCGAAGCTGCGCCGGTCGAGGTTCGCGCTGCCGATGAGGCCGACCGAGCCATCGACGATCATGGTCTTGGCGTGGAGGAGGCCGGGGCGATACTCGTAAATGGCGACACCCGCCTTGATGAGATCCTCATAATAGCTTCGTGAGGTCGCAGCGACGATGCGGCTGTCGCAGCGACGGGGCACAATCATCACGGTCCTGACGCCGCGCCTCGCCGCGGAGGTGATCGCGAACAGCAGCTGTTCGTCCGGAACGAAATACGGCGTTGTGATCACCAGTTCATCGCGGGCCGAATGAATCAATTCAGAAAAGCAGGAAGGCATGGCGTCGAAGCTCGCTGTCGGACCGGTGCCGATCACCTGCGCAAGGATCGAGCCTTTGGACGCGGCTCCTGTCTCCTCCCTCAGTAAGTCGCTGATGTCATCGCCGCCTTCGGCCATCCAGTCTGAGACGAACAGATATTGATTGTGCTGTGCGACCGGTCCTTCCCAGCGGGTCATGATGTCGACCCAGGGGGCGTAGCGCGGCTTGATGCGAAATTGGGGGTCGGCGAGATTCTGGCTCCCGCACCAGGCGATGCGATTATCGAGGACGACCAGCTTCCTGTGGTTTCGAAGGTCGACACGGCCGCGGATGAGGGTCCAGATCGGATTTCCGACGGGCAGGGCGACACGAACGTCGCAACCCCGATCACGCAGCTCCCGCCAGTGGCCCGACCCGATCAACCGCCACGAACCAAGAGCATCGGCGAGGATCCGAACGTGGACGCCACGCGCCGCCGCGCGAATGCAGGCATCCTTCACCTTCAAACCGTTGTTGTCGGCGAGCCATATGTAACTGCACAGGTGAACGTGCCGGCGGGCGGCATCGATATCGGCAACAATTTCATCAATTGCGGCATTACTGTCACGAGCGATGCGGGCTCGGTTTCCGCAGGTCGGGTCGAGGCAATTGACCGTCTGTGCCAATGCGAAAGGCGCCTTGTGCGGGCCAGCAGCAAGAGGGGCCAGACAGGATTTGTCGCCGCTCGGTCGGGGAAGGGCAGCATCGATGTCCCTGCCGTGCTCGCGCCTTCGACCGCTGATCCGGGTCTCGCCGAGGATGAGATAGGCGATGATCCCGAGCAGCGGGAGCGCGATGACGACGGCGATCCAGGCGAGGCGGGAAGCAGGTTCGCGATGTGGCCGAATGAGAACGCGTACCAGGACTGCAACCTCGGCGAGTATCAGCAAAGCCTCGGCCGCGAACGGGAGATCAAAGAACAATGCTCAGCCTCGCCTGAGGCCCATGAGATGGATCGAGCGCCCCCCGAAGAGGCCGCCCCCTTCCCACTTGTAGCGTAGCTCGTAACTGCCTCCGCCGCTGCGGTCGTTGCCGGCCTCGACATACCGGGCATCAATGTGGACGGGCACGCTCAGGGTGACCGCCTTGGGTTCCTTTTCGCGGTCCTTCAGCGCTGATTGGAGATCGCTTGCATTCAGCCGGCCATCGCTTCCAACCTCAATCGGGCTCGCCCCCTTAATCCGCAGGGTGAGGCCCTCAAGGCCGTGCGCGGGATCCGCGGGCATGATGGTCAACGTCCGTCCGTCGGCATCGGTCGTTCCGCGAAGCGCCAGCGGAACGGCAGGCTTTTGTTCCACGATGCTCGTCGTCTTGTCCTGGCTGCTGCTTTTCCAGGCGATCCAGACGCCTAGCGCGGAGACGACCAGCGCTGCGAGCGCGATCAGTTCGCCAAGGTTGACCCAACGCCGTCGAGTTCTTTCATCCGTCATCGCCCACCAGCTTCCAACAGCCGGCGGGGGGCCGCAAGTTCCCAGCTTTCCGCGATCCGGTCGGTCACGTGGTCCCAGTCGACGCCATCTCCAGCAAGGTTGATTGATATCCAACTCGAGAGATAGGCGGGCTTGGAATAGGTATGGGGATCGGCCTCGAGCAGCATCGCCTGTTCATCGATGCTGCTCGTGCGCACGCAGACGACGGTCTTTCCGTCGCCGTGGTGGTTGCTGCGGAACTGGGCGAACTGCTTTCCTGCAACGAAGAAGGTCGGCTGGCCGTGTGAGAGCCGCTCCGACGTATCGGGGAGCTCGAGCGCCGCTTCGCGCACTTTTTGCAGTGGGCTGCTCATCGATCCACGAACTTGCTCAAGACCATTGGATATAGCTCATGTTCCGCCGCGAGCACGCGTCGTTCGAGAGTTCCGGGAGAATCGCCCGGAACGATCGGTACTTCGAGTTGACCGAGAACCTCGCCTGCATCGAGCTCCTCGGTCACGACGTGCACCGAACAGCCACCGACCCTATCGCCGGCCTCGATCGCGCGTCGGTGAGTATCGAGACCCCGATATTTCGGTAGCAGGGAAGGGTGGATGTTGAGAATCCTGCCGCGCCACTCCTCCACGAACCAGGGCGTCAGGATTCGCATGAAGCCGGCAAGCGCGATGGTCCCGATTCCCCGGACCTCCAGCGCCGCGCTCATCTCGCGGTCGAATTCTTCTCTTCCCAAGCTCCTGCTGTCGAGCGCCCAAGTGTCGAGCCCGTGCTGGCGAGCCCAGTCGAGACCGGCTGCGTCCGTCCGGTTCGAGCCGACGACCGAGACGCGATAGCCTTCGGCCCGCTCGACGAGGGCGCGCATGTTGCTGCCGCGCCCGGAAATCAGGATCGCAACACGCTTCTCCTCACGCATGATGAGTGGCGGACCAGTCTCCGGTTGCATTCCAGGCGCCGCTGCGGCCGCTGACGGTACAGCCGCGGGGTCCTTCTTCGATGCGGCCGATCTTAAATACCGCCTCGCCGGCGCCCTCAAGGGACCGCTCAACCTTCGCCGCCGCTTCAGGAGCGACAATCACCGCCATGCCGATGCCGCAGTTGAAAGTGCGCGCCATCTCTTTGGGAGAGATCGGGCCCCCTTCTTCCAGGAGCGAGAAGATCAGCGGAAGTTGCCATTGTCCGACGTCTACTGCGGCGTGGCAATTATCCGGCAGAACGCGCGGAATATTCTCGAGAAGTCCGCCGCCGGTGATGTGTGCCAAGCCCTTTATCTGGCCGGTCTGGACAAGCGGAAGGAGCGCTCGAACATAGATCCGGGTCGGTTCCAGCAAGGCAGCTCCAAGAGTTCGCCCGTCCTCCGAGGGAAACGGCCGCTGCAGGTCCCATCCTTGCTGCTCGACGATCCGGCGAACGAGCGAGAAGCCATTGCTGTGCACGCCCGAACTGGCGAGGCCCAGGATGAGATCGCCGGCGCGGATGCCGGAACCGGTCATGACTTTGTCGCGCTCGACGGCGCCCACGCAGAAACCCGCAAGATCGTAATCGCCTTGCGCGTACATGCCCGGCATTTCGGCAGTTTCCCCACCGATGAGCGCACAGCCCGCACGCCGGCACCCCTCGGCAATCGATTCGACCACGAGCGCCGCGACCCCCGTGTCGAGTTTCCCGGTCGCGTAATAATCGAGGAAAAACAAAGGTTCGGCGCCCTGGACGATAAGGTCGTTCGCGCACATGGCAACGAGATCGATGCCGACGCCCTCATGATGACCCGTCTCGATCGCGAGCTTGAGCTTGGTTCCAACGCCGTCGTTGGCGGCGACGAGCAATGGGTCGCTGTAGCCGGCGGCCCTGGGATCAAAGAACCCGCCGAATCCTCCGAGCTCGGCATCGGCTCCGGGCCGAGCGGTCGAACGGGCGATTGGGCCGATCGCCTTTACGAGCGCATTTCCGGCATCGATGGACACGCCGGCATCGGCATAAGTCAGGGGCTTCTGGCTCATCGCCGCGGGCAGTAGAGACAAGCTGCTTGGATTTCCACGCCGTTATCGCCAAAAGACCGTCCCGAATGATTGCACGCCGTATCGCTCTTCCCTTTTTGTTGCTTGTCGCCGTCGCTGGTGTTGCCGGCGCGCTTTATGCGCAGCTCGAGACCAGTGACCGCGGGATCGCTCCGCTGGACAGCTCGAACACGCTGGAGATCGGCGGGATTCACGTCGACGTCGGGGGTGCCGATGCGGAGTCGGCGCGTTTCGCCGGTTGGCGCATCGCCCAGCGGCAGGGCTTCAGGCTTCTGTGGGCGAAGATGCACGGCGTGCCGGTAACGCAGGCCCCGACGCTGCCCGACAGCGCCCTCGACCAGATTGTCAGCTCCATCAATGTCGAGCGGGAGCAGATCGGACCCAATCGTTACATCGCGGACCTCGGCGTCCTGTTCGACAGGGCGCGCGCCGCCCCGTTCCTCGGCGTCGAGGGTGGCCAGGCTGAGCATTCCGTTCCGATGCTGCTCATTCCCGTGATGATCTCCGGGGGGACTTCAACTAGCGTAGAGCTACGCAATGCCTGGCAGCGTGCGTGGGCGCAGTTCCGCACTTCGCAAAGCCCGATTTCCTATGTGCGAATCAGCGGAATGGGCGCCGATCCCCTGCTGGTGAATGCGGCGCAGACTTCGCGTCCCGGCCGAGGCTGGTGGCGAAACCTCCTCGACACCTATGGAGCTGCGGACATCCTGGTGGCCGAAGTTCAGCTGCAGCGTCTTTATCCCGGGGGTCCCGCGCGAGGACGTTTCATCGCGCGCCATGGTCCTGACAACCAGATCATCGGCGGCTTCACGCTCACGGCGCTCAACGGCGATGCGATTCCGGCGATGATGAACGAAGGTGCGCAACGTATCGATGCACTTTATGCGCAGGCCCTCGCTGCCGGCCGCCTCACGCGCGATCCATCGCTCAATCTTCCGCCTCCGCCAGTCCTTCCACAGCTCGCTCCGGAAGCAAAGCCTGCAGCGCCGGTCAGCGCCGTCCGGTCGTATCAGGTTCAGGTCACCGGCAAGAACGTCAATTTCTATAATTTCGCGATGGCGCACCTGAGAACGCTGCCAGGCGTGGTGTCGGCAACGCCGCAACAGATCAATCCGGGCGGAACGAGCTACATCCTCGTCACCTACAAGGGGGATGTTTCACAACTCGGCGCAGCCCTGACCGGCCGCGGCTGGGTCGTCGAGACATCCGGGACCGTCGTGAAGCTCCGCTCCGATACGGACAAACCGCCCGCAATGCCGCCTCCGCCGGTCCAGCCACCGGCTGCTCCGGCGCCGCAGCCCGCGACGAACCAGACGAGCGCGCAGTGAGGAGAGGATCGGACCAGATCGCGCTCCCGCTCGACTGGCCCCAAAGTGAAGGCGATGCACGCTTCATCGTCAGTGATGCCAATCGCGAGGCGTTCGACCATTTTCGCAAGTTCAGCATGTGGCCCGTAAAGGCGACGATACTGACCGGCCCCCGCCGGTCCGGCCGGAGCCTTCTTGCGCGCAGCTTTGTCGACCGCGCCGGAGGACGATTGTTCGACGATGCCGACCAGCGAGACGAAGAGGAACTGTTCCACGCCTGGAACCAGGCCCAGGACACCGGACTGCCGCTCGTGATGGTCGCCGATGAGCCGCCGCCGGTCTGGTCGCCCAGGCTCCCCGATTTGAAGACTCGTCTTGCAATCACGCCGACGGCTCGCATCGAGCATCCCGACGATGCCTTGTTCGCCGCACTCATGCAGCTCCACTTCGCCGACAGGGGTCTTCACGTGGCGGCCGACGCACTCAAATTCATGAGCGAGCGCCTGCACCGTGATTACTGGACGGCCGAACGGGCGGTGGAGGCGGTCGACCGGTATGCGATCGCCGAGCGCGCACGAATTTCGCTTGCCACGATCCGCCGCGCGCTGCTGGACGCGCGGATGATCGGCGAAGCCGCCTAACCGCAGTCGGCTGCCGTAATCATTCCGCCTGGACCCGGGTAAACGCTCGCCCGGTCCATACGGCAAGTCCATCCTGAAGACCCTGCTGCACGGTGCCCAGCAAAGCATGGCACAGCGAGTCGCGCGCAAGATCGGAGAGCCCGTCCAGCGGGTTTAAGGCTTGGCCGATGGAGCTATTCGAACTTCAAAGATTGCATAAACGGTCGTCAATCGCCGCCTGGGTAATCGAGCAGGCCGCAAGCAGGAGCGGCAAGGAGCGTGGCTCTACGCGTCGACCGTTTCCTGCAGAGTGACGCGGCTCATCTTGAGCTTGCCGTTCTCGATCGCGAAGGCGAGGCGGCCTTCCACAAGGTCCAGAGCGTCCTTGCCGAACTGGTCATAGCGCCAGCCGTGGAGGATATTGAGATTCCTGCGAACGCCGGCTGCAAGGGCTTCGAGGTCGTCCGAGCGGGCGATGAGGCGGGCTGCAACACCCGTTTCCTTCGCCCGGATCTTCAGCAGCAGCTTCAGTAGGTCGCTGACGAGGGCGGCGTCCTTCGTCAGTCCCGGTCGCTTCGGCTCGCGGTCGGGCAGTTCGTCCTGATTGAGTGGTTTTGCCTTGTCGATCGCCGACATCAGCCGCGCGCCGATATCATTTGATTTCCATCCGGCAGACAGCCCGCGCACGCGGCCAAGATCATCCTGCGTCTTGGGCGGGTGAAGGACGATTTCATTGAGCGTATCGTCCTTGACGATCCGCCCGCGCGGAAGATTCTTCGAGCGCGCTTCCGTTTCGCGCCACGCCGCGAGCGCCTTCAGGCGACCAAGTACGACCGGGTTGCGGCTCGGCAGCTTCAGGCGCTTCCAGGCATCCTCCGGCGCAAAGGCAAAACTGGATGGGTCCGCGAGGCGCTCCATTTCCTCGTCGAGCCAGGTACCGCGCCCTGTCTTTTTGAGCTTCTCCACCATGCGCGGGAACACCGTCGCGAGGTGTGTGACGTCGGCGATTGCATAATCGATCTGCCGCTTGTCGAGCGGACGCCGGCTCCAATCGGTGAAGCGCGCGCCCTTGTCGAGGCTGTGGCCAAGGAGGCTCTCGATGAGGTTGGAGTAGCCGATCTGTTCCCCGTGGCCGAGGGCCATTGCGGCAATCTGCGTATCGAAAAGCGGATGAGGCACCTTGCCGGTGAGGTTATGGATGATCTCCAGATCCTGGCCCCCGGCATGAAAAACCTTCAGCACCTCCTCATTACGGACGAACAGGTCGAGGAGCGGCTTCATCTCGATATCGGCCTTAGGGTCGATCGCTGCAGCCTCTTCGGTGCTTGCAACCTGAATCAGGCAGAGGTCAGGCCAGTAGGTATTCTCACGCATGAACTCCGTGTCCACGGCGATGAAGGGCTGACGCGAAAGGCGGTCGACGAGGGCCTTGAGGTCTTCGGACTTGGTAATCAGTGGATGGATACGCATGGTTCTTGAAGGGGGCTTTAGCGGCGCCCTCGCGGGTTGACAAAAAGGTTCGCGACAGTGAAGCGCGGCTCGCGTTTTTCTCCACAATTTTCCGCTAAGCTGAGCCGACCATCATGCACGCCTATCGTACCCATACCTGCGCCGAGCTGCGCGCCAGCAACGTCGGCAACACGGTCCGTCTCTCGGGCTGGATTCACCGCAAACGCGATCACGGACACCTGCTGTTCGTCGACCTACGCGACCATTACGGCATCACGCAGATCGTGACCGACACGGATTCGCCGGCTTTCAAGGTGCTTGATCGCATTCGCGTCGAGTCGGTCGTCACCGTCGAGGGAGAGGTGGTTGCCCGGTCCCCTGAAACCGTAAACCCGAACCTTCCGACCGGGGAGATCGAGGTTCGCGCGACAGAGGTCACGGTGCAGTCGACAGCGGCCGAGCTGCCGATGCCCGTTGCCGGTGAACAGGACTATCCCGAAGAAATCCGGCTGAAATATCGCTATCTCGACCTTCGCCGGGAGCAGATCCACCGCAACATCATGCTTCGTGCAGCAGTGATAGCCTCGATCCGCCGCCGGATGATCGAGCAGGGCTTCACCGAATTCCAGACGCCCATCCTGACCGCAAGTTCGCCCGAGGGCGCACGTGACTATCTTGTTCCGAGCCGAGTGCACCCGGGCAAGTTCTACGCGCTCCCGCAGGCGCCGCAGATGTTCAAGCAGCTGATCATGGTCGCGGGCTTCGATCGCTATTTCCAGATCGCGCCCTGCTTCCGTGACGAGGATGCACGCGCTGACCGCAGTCCTGGTGAATTCTACCAGCTCGATTTCGAGATGAGCTTCGTCACTCAGGATGACGTCTTTGCGGCGATCGAGCCCGTTCTGTCCGGCGTCTTCGCGGAGTTCGCTGATGGACGATCGGTCACGCCGGCAGGGGAGTTTCCGCGCATTCCCTACAATGAAGCCCTCCTCAAGTACGGTACCGACAAGCCTGATCTTAGGAATCCTCTCCGCATCAGCGACGTGGGTGACCAGTTCAGGGGTTCAGGGTTCGGCCTGTTCGCGAAGATCGTGGAGGGCGGAGGAACCGTTCGCGCAGTGCCTGCCCCCAATACGGCGGGCCTCAGCCGCAAGTTCTTCGACGACATGAACGAGTGGGCGCGCGGCGAGGGCTTTGCTGGCCTTGGTTACGCAACGCACAAGGGCGGTGAGTGGGGCGGTCCGATCGCCAAGAACCATGGCGAGGAGGGAATGAACCGCCTCGCCCAGGAGATGGGCCTCGGCCCCGATGACGGGATCTTCTTTGCTGCGGGGAAGGAAGAGGAAGCCGCGAGGCTTGCGGGCGTTGCGCGCACCCGTATCGCAGAACAGCTCGACCTTGTCGAAAAGGGGGCGTTCCGGTTCTGCTGGATCGTCGATTTCCCGATGTTCGAATTCAACGAGGAACAGCAGAAGATCGACTTCAGCCACAATCCGTTCTCGATGCCCCAGGGAGAAATGGACGCGCTCGAGACGAAGGATCCGCTCGAGATCCTCGCGTGGCAGTACGACATCGTGTGCAACGGCGTGGAGTTGAGCTCCGGAGCAATCCGAAACCACCGTCCGGACATCATGTACAAGGCGTTCGAGATCGCCGGTTACTCCCGCGAGGAGGTCGACACGAACTTCTCCGGGATGATCAACGCCTTCAAATTCGGCGCGCCGCCGCACGGCGGATCGGCGCCCGGTATTGACCGTATCGTCATGCTGCTCGCCGACGAGCCGAACATCCGCGAAGTCATACTCTTTCCGATGAACCAAAAAGCGGAAGACCTGATGATGAACGCGCCAGCAGCGGTGATGCCCAAGCAGCTCAAGGAGCTGCACATCAAGGTCGTCGCAGACAGCTGAGAGGTGCGGATTCATCGAAGCCGTTGAGTCCGGCGGAGATTGCGTTAACTTCCCGTTCGATGGTTGATCGAGAAGCGAGTTTTGGCGGGTCACGCGGGGCGGCAGATCTCGGTCCGGCGCTGCGCGCGTTACGGGACCACTTGACCGAGCTCCAGCTTCCCCAGATCGCGCACGGGCGCCGGGCAATCATCCTGCTCGAGGGTCCCGAAGGCTCGGGCAAGAAGTTCACCCTCAAGCAGCTGGCATCGGCATTCGATCCTTGCCACTTCGTCGCGCACTCGACGGGCTATGACCGGCGCGAAGCGAGCGAGGGCCATTGGCTTGCGCGCTTCTGGCGGCAACTTCCGTCAGCGGGGCACACTTCGGTATTCTATCGCAGCTGGTATCGCCGGGTGCTCGAAGACCGCGTCCTTGCACGGACCCCAGCCGAATCGGTCCCCAGGGTCTTTGACGAAATAAACGAGTTCGAGGCCCAGCAGCGCGACTACGGAACGCTGCTGGTGAAGCTCTTCTTTGATGTGAGCGCGGACGTCCAGGAGCTACGGTTAGAGCAGCGCCGGCGAAGCCCGTGGCGGGGACGGGTCGCCCAGAACGATTTCATCCGGGCCGATGACCCCGACTATCAGCGAGCGCTCGAGGAATTGCGGTCGAATACCGACACGCGCTGGTCGCCATGGCGAACGATTGACGGCGATGACGAGGAGCAGGCGGCACTTGCTGCACTCGAAACGATCGCCGAGGCCTGGTCGAGGGCAATGCCGTCGGAACCGCCGCGCCTGGTCGGAGCTTCCAGGCTCGCCTAGCCGGGATACGTGATCTCGATCACCTCGTAGCTTTTCTCGCCCGACGGAAGCCTCACGACGCGTTCGTCTCCGGCCCGCGCACCAATGATCGCGCGGGCAAGCGGTGCACTCCATCCGATCCTGCCGGCGCCGGCGTCGGTTTCGTCGTCGCCGACGATGGTCAGGATCCGCAAATTGCCCTCCTCGTCGGCAAGCTCGACGGTCGCCCCGAAACGCACCTGGTCCCGCGCTTCCTGCCTTGCAGGATCGACAACCTTGGCTTCCTTCATGATCCGTCCGAGATATCCGAGCCGGCGGTCGATTTCGCGCAGCCGTCGCTTGCCGTAGATATAGTCGGCATTCTCCGAGCGGTCGCCAAGCGAGGCGGCCCATGAAACGGTCTCGACGATCTTGGGCCGCTCGATGCCGAACAGCTCGTCATATTCTGCACGGATACGTTTTAGCCCCTCGGGCGTGATGAATCGGTCGGTCACGCGCAAGGCCTATCAGGCCGGTCGGTCCTTCCCAAGATAGCGCGATACATGAAGCGCTGACTGCTGAGACTGCGTGGACCGAAGCGAATCGTACACCACGCTGTTTTCAATGACCCGTTGAACGTAGGCCCGGGTCTCGGTGTAGGGTATGGTCTCGATCCACTTGAGCATGTCGACCTGGCTGCGCGGATCGCCATAGCGGTCGATCCACTTGCGTACATTTCCGCTCCCGGCATTGTAGGCAGCGACGGCGAGCGGAACGCTGCCGTTCCAGGTGTTGAGGAGGCGATTGAAATAGGCTGAGCCGATCATGACGTTGTAGCTGGGATCGCTGATCAGCCTGTAGCCGTCGTAGCCCACGCCCATCTTGCCCGCTTGTTCGCGTGCAGTACCGGTCATCAACTGCATCATTCCCCGTGCCCCCGCGTGGCTCAGCGCATAGGGGTCGAACGAGCTTTCCTGCCGGCTGATTCCGTGCGCGAGAGACCAAAGATCACTCGCAACAGGAGCCCGGAGCGTGGGATAGGCTTGCCGAACGTAGAACATCGAGCCCTTTACGCGCGCCATCCGCGAGGTCCAGACCGCAAGGTCCTCCCGGCCGATCTGCTGGCCGAATTGAACCGCGAGGTTACGGTCCGTGTCATTGTCCAGCGATTCGGCAAGGGCCCTTACGAAGAGTGCCTGCTCGCTCGCCCGGCCCTGCTGCCCAAGAAGTCGGGTGGCCTGGACCAGACGGCGACTGTCGAACGCAGCGCGTTGCACCGAGGTCGTCACATATTGCGGAAGAGCTTGCGGAGGCGGCGATACCGAGCGGCCGAGCCGTTCGAGTGCAAGCTGCCCGTAGAAGAGGTCCGGATAGCTTGCTGCGCGCTGGAAATAGGCGTTCGCGTCCTGGAGGCGGCCGGCGGCGAGCGCCGCCCGCCCGGCCCAATAATATCCCTTCGTCTGGACCTGAAGCGAACGGCCCGCGCGGGCATAGCGATCGAACATCGCAATGGCGCTGGCCGGCCTGTTCATGCGGTCGAGAGCGATACTCCCGGCAAGCCACGCGAGGGTGGTGTAGTCGTCGCGAATGCCGATCGGTTGATCGGCGACGTTCGCTCCTGCGGGCAATATGTCGTCGAGCTGGCTCGCAATGTTATACGCCGCCTGCCAGCTACGCTGGTCGACCGCGTCGCCCGAAACGGCAATCATCATGTCCATGAAGCGCTCGGGATCGGCAGGCTTGTAGACAAACTGGTGGTCGCGAGCGGCAAGCTGCTGCGCCGAGGAAGCGTAATTGTTCGCTCGAAGCCACCTGACCCGGTCCATCATCAGGCCGGCATCACTGATAACCGAACCGATTACTGCTGCGTATCGGCTGTCGGCGTCGGAAGCGTTCTGCTGCATCGCGATTCGGGCGGCAAAGGCCGCCTGACGCTCGGGGGTTGACGACGACAGGAAACGCGCCGCCGCATCGGGATTCTTGGCAAACAGGAGCGAGTCGACCCGGTTGTCGTGGTCGACGCGCGAAAATACGGCGCCGTAGCGAGACCAGAGGACCTGCTCGTCGCTATCGCTAAGGTCTGCCGATCTCCACGCACGCCGCGCGGCATCGAGCGCCTGCGAGGTCTGCCCAGAAGCGGCATAGGCTTCGCTGAGGCGTGCCCAGCCGTTCCCGGTCCTGGGTTGATCCTTGGCGAAGAAGGCTAGGACGGTTGCCGTATTCTCGCCGGACTGCATCGCCTTTTCAGCCCAGCCGCGCATCCGCGTGGTGTCGGGCCAGTCTGGATTCGCGATTAGGAAGCTCGCGTAGTCGGAGAAGCGGTAGTCACTGCTCTGGCGAAGTACCCGCCAGCTATCTAGCGCGGAAGCAACGCCCTTGCTCGGAGCAGTGGCATAGCCCATCGACGGCGCATATTGCGCCGAGCTTGAGGGGGCGATCGCAAGGAGAACCGCCATGAGTGCAGCAGCACGCCACATGCTGGACATCTTGGCTTGCCCCTCCTTATCAGGCCGTGAACGCCGCCCCCCGCACCAATGGACAGGGCAGATAGTCTAACTCTCCTGTGAGGAGGCAAGTTCATGTTTTTTGGGTCGATTCCGGCACTCGTGACGCTATTTTCGGGCGGCCGTGTCGCAGAGGACACATTCGCCGAATTTGTCGAATGGCAGATCAGCGAGGGGTCCAACGCGCTCGTCCCGTGCGGAACGACGGGCGAGAGTGCGACCCTCAGCCGCGACGAGCATCGTGAGGTCATCGCCCACACAGTTCAGGTCGCAAATGGAAGGGTTCCTGTGATCGCCGGTTGCGGCAGCTATTCGACCGAGGTGGTGATCGAGCTGACGCGGGCTGCTGCTGACGTCGGCGCCGATGCCGCTCTCGTGGTCGTTCCCTATTACAACAAGCCGAGCCAAGCCGGCATCGCTGCCCACTTCACCGCGATTGCCGATGCATCGCCAATTCCCATCGTGGTTTACAACGTACCCTCACGAACGGTTGCCGATATCTCCGTCGAGACGCTTGGACGGATAGCGGGGCATCCCAGGATCGTCGCGATCAAGGATGCGACCGGCAATCTTGCCCGGGTGTCAGCGCAGCGGCTCGAATGCGGTGAGGAGTTCGTCCAGCTCAGTGGCAACGACGACATGGCGCTTGGTTTCAACGCGATGGGCGGCGTCGGCTGCATCTCGGTGACAGCAAATGTCGCGCCAAGGCTCTGTTCCGAATTCCAGAAGGCGATGCGGGAGCAACGCTGGGACGACGCGCTGAAACTGCAGGACCGGCTATACCCGCTCCACGCGGCCCTGTTCTCGGACGCCTCGCCAGCTCCGACCAAATATGCGCTTTCGCGTCTCCGTCCGACGACTCCTCGCGAACTGCGCCTGCCGCTCGTGGAGGCGTCAGAAGCTTCGAGGCGCGCAGTTGATGCCGCCCTTGAGCATGCGGGGCTTGCCTAACTGTTGCCCGCACCAAGCTGGGTAAGGATCGCCTTGAATCGCCGGTCCGTCCGGACAGGGTCGAACAGCGGGTCGACGCGCAACGTGTTGAGGCCAGGATCATCAACCTTGAGCCCACGATCGAGTGCGGCGAAAGCCTTGTCCGGCTCCCCTCGCTGAGCGTAGGCCTGGGCGAACTGGTAGCTCGCCGCATCGCCGTAGACGCTTCTTAGCTGATCAAGCTTCTGATCAGAGCGCCGTCGGTCGCCCAATCTTCCAGCCACGATCGCCTCGCCAGCCAGGCGGACCGTGAGGTCCGCCGGCAGGACATCGAGATATTGCTGAGCGGCCTTGGGATCGTTCTTGAGGATGAGGGAAAGGGCGATGAAATATTGCGGGATCCAGAGCGCGGGTGCGAGCTTCAAAGTGCGCTGTGCCTCGCCGATGGCTGCATCATACTGGCGGTCATAGAAGAGCGCATAATAGAGGCGGCGATGCGAAAGGGGGTTCAGGGGGTCGATTTGGACCATTCGCTGAGCGTAGGTGATCGCCTGGCGCGTCTGTCCCCCCGCAACGCATGCGGTAACCGCAGCCTGCAGGACCTGTATGTCATTGGGCCCGATCGCGGCGCCCCTTTGGATCGTGCGTATCGCGGCCGTGACGTTGCGCTGGCCGTAGAGCGCGTCGGCGAGCGAGGCATAGCCTTCCGGTAGGCGCGGAGCAGAGGCCACCGCTCTTCGTGCGGCACCGACGGCAGCCGCATAACCGCGCCTGGTTTCCTCGGGCGATCTCCCGACGTCGGCGAGATAGGAGAGGTTGCGGGACTTGGCGGCAAGCGCCTTGGCGAACTTGGGATCCCGGGCGAGAGCGGCGTCGAGCAATGCGTTTGCCTGTTTCAGGCTGGTCTCACTGTCGTCGCTCTGGGCCTGCCTTACGGCCCGCAGATAGAGGTCGTGGGCTTCCGCATCGCCGGTACCACCCGTCGTCAGAGCCTGGACGTCAGTGCGGCCAAGTTCGACGCTCAGGGCGGATATGACATTCTCGGCGATGTCGGTCTGGATGGCGAGCACGTTGCCCTCGGGCCGATCGTAGCTCGCCGACCATTGTTCCAGCCCGCTGCGTCCATCGACGAGCTGGGAAGAAATGCGCACGACGCCAGGTCCCCTGCGAACGCTTCCTGTAAGGATATGGCCGACGTGGAGACGATGGGCGGCGCTCGCCGCGTCCTGGTTGCGAACCGCCTCTGATGAGATTCGCCCCGCGACATGGAGACCGGGGAGCCGGGCAAGGGCGCTGCGCAGCTCTTCAGCTATGCCATCCGAGAAATAATCCTGGTGCGGATCTCCGCTGAGATTGGCGAAGGGCAATACGGCGATGCTGTTCGACGCCTTGGCCGCGCTTGGCTTCAGTAGTGCCCATCCGCCGGCTGCCGCGAGTGCAGTCCCGGCGCCGACCATGATCATGCTGCGTCTGGAAACGCCGCCCCTTGGCTCGGGCGTGATGTGCGGGGGCTTTCCCGCCACGACCGCGCGCACGGCCTGGATGAGGTTTCGGTACCGCGCGTCCGTCCGCGATCCCTTCCAGCCCTGGATTGAGATTGCATGCAGTTCGCCAAAGCCAAGGGGAGGTTCAACATCGTCGATCCGGATCGGCAGATAGGTGCCGCGCCGCTGGGCGCGGTTGGCTTCGTCCCGGACGAAGCGTCCATCGGGTCCAACCGACCGCTTGCTCCACACGACGATGACGCACTTGGCTTGATCGAGCTGCTCCTCGATGTCCCGCCGCCATTCCGACCCGGCTGCAATCTGCGTATCCCACCAGACGGTGAGACCGTCCGCTTCAAGGGCCTCGACGAGCGCCGCGATCCGCGTGCGGTCCTCGGCCTTATACGAAACGAACACGTCGCTCACCCAAAGACCCCCCGAGCAAAGCCATTCAGCTATGGCTGAATTAATATCGCAATTGGCAGCTCTTCGCATCCGCGCTGGCAAGTTGGGGCCGGGCCCACTAACTCGCCGCCATGGCCAAGCCGCTGCCCCAAGCTTTCGACAAGCAGAAGGTCGTCGCCGAGAACCGGCGTGCGCGCTTCGATTATTTCGTCGAAGAGCGATTCGAGGCGGGCATTCAACTTGCCGGCACCGAGGTCAAGTCGTTGCGGCACGGCGAAGGGTCGATCGCGGAAAGCTATGCAACCGTCGATGCCGAGGAAGTCTGGCTGATCAACAGCCACATTCCGGAGTATAGTCACGGCAACCGGCTCAATCACGAGCCGCGCCGGCCACGTAAATTATTGCTCAAGAACCGTGAGATAACCAAGCTGCAGGGCGCAATCACCCGCCAGGGCCTGACGCTCGTGCCGCTGTCGCTCTATTTCAACGGCAGCGGTCGGGCGAAGGTCGAGCTGGCGCTGGCGCGCGGCAAGAAGGTGCATGACAAGCGCGAGACGATGAAGGAGCGGGACTGGAAGCGGGAGCAGCAGCGGCTGCTCAAGTCCAATGGCTGATGCTACTCCGCCAGCGAGCCGCTTTCACTGGATCACTCGGCATATCCCCACCCGCGACACCGTTCATCAATATCGCCTTCTGAGGCCCTTTGCATCGCACCTGGCACATCCATCCCTCTGGCGCATGACGCGTCGGTCGGTTCCGCGCGGCGTGGCGATCGGCCTTGGCGTCGCGGTAATCATCCCCTTCATGCACACGGTCATCGCAGCGCTCGTCGCGATTCCGGCACGCGCGAATGTCGCCATCGCTGCCATTTTCACGCTCGTCGTCAATCCGCTGACCATCCCGCCGCTCTACTACGCGGCGTACCGCATCGGTTCATGGGAGCTGCATCACGACGCGGCGATTGCAAATCCCGCTGATGTCGAGCGCTTCTCGAGCGAGCTCAGTCGTCTCCTATTCTGGATCCACCAGGCATCAGGCTCGATCGCGGTCGGAGTTCTGACGATCGCAGCCGCGTTGGCGCTCTTTGGCTATTTCGCGGCTTCTTTCGTCTGGCGCTTCTGGTCGCGCAGCCGGTGGCGCCAGCGGCGGATCAACAGCTGCGCGCGGCCCTAGCGGGCAAGCGCTCCAGCCCGGCCCTGCAGGCGCGGACGAAGGGGGACATTCATGTGGCCCGCGACCGCCTCCAGCCACTGGAGGACCATTCCGAGCTCGTCGGAATGGACCTCAACCAGAGCCTCGAGATCCCGTTCGCGGACCTTGGGATCATAATCCTGGGCCGAGTTCTTGCTGTGTCTTGAAAAAACCGGCCCATCGACGATTCCACCGATTTGTTCGCCGGTGAAACCGAGGCCGAAGAAGGATTGCACCCGTTCAAGCTCGCCTGCAGGATCCGCCAGCAGGTCCGCAGCATCGAGAAGCAAGAGCCGATCTTGCCCATAGCGGCCGGAAAGCTCGTCGAAGAGCGCGATCTGCATGAGCCAGGCCAGTGCTGCGATCTGGAGATCCGTTTGCTCGAACGTCTCGGCCGCGGAAAATCCGAAGTCGAGAGTGCTCCCGGAAATCAGGCTCCGGTACAGCCTCCTCGCGTTGATCCTTCCAAGAAGCCCGCGTCTCACGACGGACGAAAGGAAGGTCCGTGCACTCGAATAGAGAAGTATTCCGCGCGAACGAGCGCGAAGGTCCAGCACTGGTCCGATGAGGCGATTGGCAAAGCTCGACGGTTTCACGATGACCGTTTCGCCGGCTTGGGCCGGCCTTGCGAGAAGGCGAAGCGCAAGATCGAGCATCCCTTCAGCCGCGATTGCGCCTCGCTCAGCCTGCTCGGCGAGGTTCACGAGGATATTGGGCTCGCTAAGGCTCGTGCTCGTTCCCGGTCTCTCAAGCGCTTTTGCAAGCAGGGTCGAGCAGCAGAAGGAGCTGTGAAAGATGAAGTGAAGCGGCGCTTCGAGTGCCGCTTGCGCTTCCGCCCTCACTGAATCGAGCAGAGCACTGGCCTTGGGATATGCACCCCTCAACTGTCCGTCAGTCAGGAAGACGAGATCTTTGCGCGAGGCGACCGGCACGTACACCGAGGTCAGGCACTCTCCGCTCTCCTCGATCGCGTGCGGAATCCATTCCGGATTAACTGCAAGCTCACGAGCGGAAGGGGCTTTCATATCGGCGCTATCTCGCGTTGAAGCGGCATTCTCAAGCTGTCGCGCTCGTGATGCCAGATCTGCGTCTCGCTTGCACTTCCAGGCACGCGCCCGCCGTTCGCAGGAGCAGCATGCGCGGTGGTCGATTGACGTTCGCGAGGATTCCGGTTCCCTGTCCAACGATAAGGGAATCGACTGGAGGGGATTGAGATGGTTCGACTCTTTGCGTTTGCGCTCGCATCCACTGCTCTTGCAGGCGCCGCGGTCCTGGCCTTGCCGGAAGCTCCGGCTGCCGCGCAGACTGCGCCAACGGGCAAGCCGAAATATGGGACCTTCGGCTTTGACGTTTCAGGCATGGATCGCTCCATTTTGCCCGGCGACAGCTTCTTTGAATATGCGAACGGCACGTGGCTCAAGAACACGCAGATCCCGGCGGACAAGGCGCGTTATGGCATGTTCAACGTTCTCGACGACCTGTCGCGCGAGCGCACGCGGACGATCATCGAGGAGCAGGCAAAGGATCCAGGCAGCAAGATCGGCAATGCATACGCAAGCTTCATGGATGAAGCGGGAATCGAAGCGAAGGGTCTGGCGCCGCTCGAAGCGTGGCTGAACCAGATCCGCTCGCTCAAGAGCAAGGCTGGCCTTGCGCAGCTGTACGCCGATGGTCAGAAGATCGGCGTTTCGGCACCGTTCCGGATGTTCGTCGCGCAGGACCGGAAGGCGCCGACCACCTACATTCTTTCGATGTCCCAGGCCGGTCTCGGCATGCCTGACCGCGACTATTACCTGTCGAGTGATCCCAAGCTCGCCGAGACCCGGGCGAAATATCTTCAGCATCTCACCAATGTGCTGACGCTGGCTGGCGAACAAAATCCGGGCGCCAGAGCTCAAGCAGTCCTCGATCTCGAAACGAAGATCGCAACTGCTCACTGGACGCGCTCGGAAAGCCGCGATGCGAACAAGACGTACAACAAGATGACGCTTGTCCAGCTCGCCAAGCAGGCGCCGGGGTTTGATTTCGCGGGACTCGTTCGAAGTGCCGGTGTGACCAAGGCCAACGCGGTCGTCGTTGCCCAGCCGACAGCACTCACCGGTGAAGCTGCAGCGATCGCGGGAGCGCCGCTCGGCGTGCTGAAGGATCAGTTGCTGGTCCGCTCGATAGACACTTACGCAAGCTATCTTCCCAAGCGGTTCGACCAGGAGAGGTTCAGCTTTTTTGGTACCGTCCTATCGGGCACCCCGCAGCAGGAACCGCGCTGGAAACGGGCCGTGACGTTCACGGTCAGCACCATGGGCGACGATGTCAGCCGGCTTTACGTCGGACGTTATTTCCCGCCGGAGACCAAGGCCGCGGCCGACCGGCTCGTCCACAACATCATCACGGCGATGAACAATCGCATCGACCGGCTCGAGTGGATGAGTGCTGAGACCAAGACCAAGGCTCACGCAAAGCTTGCCGCCTTTACCCCCAAGATCGGTTATCCCTCGCAATGGCGGAACATGGGCGGGCTGGTCATCAAGCGCGATGACCTTGTCGGTAATGCAATGCGCTCGGCCCGGTTCGAATATGCCTATCAGCTGGGCAAGCTCGGCGGTCCGATCCGCCGCTGGGAATGGGGCATGACCCCGATGGAAATCAACGCCTATGCCAATTTCGGCATGGTCGAGATCGTCTTCCCGGCCGCCATTCTCCAGCCGCCCTTTTTCGACCCGAACGCCGATGATGCACTCAACTACGGCGGTATCGGAGCCGTCATCGGTCACGAGCTCAGCCATCATTTTGACGACCAGGGCGCGAAATACGACCTGACGGGCAAGCTGATCGACTGGTGGACGCCGGGAGATTCCAAGCAGTTCACGGCGCGCCTCGACAAATATGAGGCGCAGATCAATTCCTACGAGCCGCTGCCCGGGATGCACGTCAACGGCAAGCTCACCATGGGAGAGAATGTCGCCGATCTAGCAGGGCTCACGGTTGCGCACGATGCGTATATCGCATCTCTCAATGGAGCAGCCCCACCGGTCGTCGACGGCTTGACGGCAGACCAGCGCTTCTACTTGGGGTTTGCGCAGGTGTGGCGCTGCAAGAGCCGCGAGCCGGCACTTCGCCAGCAACTGCTCACCGACCCCCATTCGCCGTGTCCGGTTCGCACAAGCGTCGTTCGGAACATGGATCCCTGGTACCAGGCTTTCAGCGTCAAGCCGGGCCAAAAGCTGTATCTCGACCCGGCAGACCGCGTCCGCATCTGGTAGGAGCCGCTACAGCTGGTAGGATGCATCCCGCCTAATGCTGTACCAGGAGCTGCCCACCATCAATTCGACCCGCCTCGACGGCTGGGGCAGGTGGCTTGCGCCGTTTCTGGCGGCAGCCGCCGGCCTCACCGTGGCGGTGCTCCTGCTGCTTGCGGGCCAGCCGCTCCTTGGCCTTGCCGCTTTGGTTGCCGGCGGGATTGCCGCTGGCGTTGCTGCGCGCAGGCAAGGGCACCCGAAGGTTCCTTCCGAACCTCTGGTTTCGGGCCCTGATTATTCGCTGGTGGGCTCCGCGCTCGGGTTCAACCGCGATCCCGTCGCGCTGACGAACGGCGAGGGGACTCTTCTGGTCGTCAATGAACCCTATCGGACTCGCTTCGGCAGTGCGTGCCCGCTTGATCTTGCCGCGGCCGAGGAGGCGCGCGAAGGCCTGAAGCTTGCCCAGACCATGGCTCTTCGTGATGGCGCGGGGTGCGTTGCGGGCGTCGAGACTACCAGCGGCAATACGCCCGTCGAAGTGGAACGCGTCGGGGCACTCGAAAACCTTCTCCTTTGGCGCTTCCCCCAACCCCAGCCGGCGGATCCGCTGACTATCGCCGTCCGACGGCTTTCAGGGGCCGTCGGCGAGCGCCTCAGCGAAGGTGGGGTGCTTGCCGCGATTGTCGACGAGACAGGGACCATCCTTGCCGCCAACGGACTTTTCGCCGAGCGCGTACTTGTGGGCGACACCCATGCCGGCGCCCGCTTCAGCGAATTCGTCGAGATCGTTGATGGCGAGGCCCGCCTTGTCGCGGACCAGGAACACTCGCGAACGCTTCGGGCCATTCATGTCGGCGCAGATCCTTCAGGCGAGGGCATGGCGGGCACCTACTTGCTGTTTGACGCGCACACCTCCGATTCGGTCGCTGAATCCTCGAACCTGCAGGCGTTGCTCGACGTCCTTCCGATCGGCCTTGCGCTCGTCGACCGCGATGGCCGCTTCCTCACCATGAACTCGGCGTTCCGCCAGGCCGCGGGCTTCAAGGGACTGGCGATGCCGGTCTATCCTGGCGATCTCGTCGTCAAGGAAGACAAGGCAGCGGTCGCCGACGCCGTCCGACGCAATGCGCGGGGGCCGGCAATGTCGGGAGACCTTGCAGTGAGGCTTGCAAACCAGACGCCCGAACCGGTTGCACTCACGATCGCCGGCCTTAGGGGCCTTGGCGATGCTGCGGTCCTGCTGCTTCTCAAGGACAATAGCGAGGAGGCCAAGCTCAAGCGGCAGGTGGCGCAGGCCACCAAAATGCAGGTCGTCGGCCAGCTCGCGGGCGGCGTGGCGCATGACTTCAACAACATCCTCACCGCGATCATCGGTCACTGCGATCTCATGCTGATGCGTCATACGCCCGGCGATAGCGACTACGACGACATCCAGCAGATCAAGTCGAACTCGAACCGCGCCGCTGGCCTCACCCGGCAGCTCCTCGCCTTCTCCCGACAACAGACCTTGCGTCCGCAGGTTCTGCAGCTTCCCGACGTCGTGTCGGAGGTGTCCCATCTGCTTAAGCGGCTCCTGGGCGAAACCGTCGAGCTCGTCGTGAAGCATGGCAGGAGCCTCGGGCCGATACGAGCCGATCCCGGCCAGCTCGAGCAGGTGATCGTCAACCTTGCAGTCAACGCCCGGGACGCGATGGCGACCAAGGGAGGAGGAACCCTCACCATTCAGACCTATTCGGTGAAGGCGGACCAGGTCGCGGAGCTTGGCTCAGACATTCTGCCGATTGCCGACTACAGCGCCCTCTCGGTCACCGACACCGGCAGCGGCATTGCACCGAGCGTCCTTGGCAAGATTTTCGAGCCGTTCTTCACGACCAAGGAAGTCGGCAAGGGGACCGGCCTCGGGCTCTCCACCGTCTACGGCATCGTGAAGCAGTCGGGCGGATTCATTTTCGCGGATTCCAGGGTCGGTGAAGGAACCCAGTTCGTCATCTATCTGCCCGTTCACCGCGAAGAGGTTGGAGCAGGGCGGACCCGTAAGACCGTCAAAACCAAGAAGGATGAGCTTTGGGGGAGCGGCACGGTTCTTCTCGTGGAGGACGAACCGATGGTCCGGAGCGTCGCCGAACGAGCCCTCACGCGTCACGGCTATACCGTAATCACCGCCGACAATGGAGAGGACGCGCTTGAGATCATCGAGAAGAACGAGCCCATAGACCTCCTCATCAGCGACGTCGTCATGCCCGGGATGGATGGACCCACGATGGTGCGCAAGGCCCGCGAGAGCCGTCCCGACCTCAAGATCCTGTTCATGTCGGGCTATGCGGAGGAGCAGCTTCGCAAGTCCATCGACCTTGAAAACGTCAACTTCCTGCCCAAGCCATTTTCGGTCACCGATTTGGCCGAAGCCGCGCGGCGCGCAGTCATGCCGAAATAAGCTATTTGCGCTTTTCGCTTTGCGCTTTATTCGAATGACTTAAATGTCGGGGCAACGGTCCATCCTCATTGTCGAAGACGAGCCACTCATTGCGATGATGCTCGAGGATTTTCTCGATTCGCTCGGGCACAAGGTGAGGGGCACCTGCGATACCGTTCAATGCGCGCTCGACGAGGTCGAGAAGGGCGGATTCGATCTCGCGATCCTCGATGTGAACCTCAAGGGCGAGAATGTGTGGCCGGTTGCGACCAAGCTTCGCGAGCGTAAGGTTCCGTTCGTGATCGCGACCGGTGGGCATGTCGATCCCCCGCCACCCGAGTTCAACGACGCACCGGTAATCGAGAAGCCCTACACGGTGGACCGTGTCACGCCCGCTATCGAGGCTGCGTTCGCGGGATAGCGATCGCAAGCGGAACAGCGCAGCCTTATGTTTGAATTCCAGAGCCACCTCATCTTTCCGGTCCATGCCGTCCCGGTCGCCGGTCCGCTTCCGCACGGGGCCGAGCGGCTGTCCGTGACCACGGCTGATCATGAAGTCGTGAAGGGCGTTTACTTGCCCGCGGAGGCGTCTCATTCAAATCCCGTCCTCATTCTCGGCTTCGGCGGCAATGCGTGGAATGCCCAGGACGTCGCCCAGTACCTGCACGAACTTTTTCCGGACGAGGACGTCGCGGCATTTCATTACCGGGGCTACCCGCCTTCGAGCGGCGCCCCCTCGGCAGATGCGCTGGTCGCGGACGCGCCCCTCGTTCATGACGCGGCCGTGGAGCGGTCGAAGCCGGGCAAGGTCATTGCAATCGGCTTCAGCATCGGTACTGCCGTTGCAGCCCGGCTATCGAGCGTCAGGGAGCTCGACGGACTGATCCTCGTCACGCCGTTCGATTCGCTGAGGGCGCTCGCGCAGGGCATGTTTCCCTGGCTGCCCATCGGCCCCTTCTTCACGCACGAGATCGACGCAGCGGGCGCGCTCCACAAGAGCGACGTGCCGGTAGCAATGATCGCTGCCGAACGCGACGAGATCGTTCCTAGCGAGCGGACGCGGGCTCTTCGGGATGCCGTCCCGAACCTCGTCTTCGATCGGACTATCGAGAACGCCGGTCACAATGACATTTATGGCCGGTCCGACTTCCAGGATGCCATGCGCGAGGCGCTCGCGGTCCTGTTGAAAGGGGCCGGGGCCTAATCGTTCATCGATCGGGTTGGCTGGCGCACGCGTCGATTGGGGCTTTCTTGCGCGGCGGCGGAAGTTCGCCAGTGTCCTTCCCGACCTTTGCCGAGGGGTGAGTGGCCCTGGCATCGCTGTTCGACGATTTTCCCTGGGAAACGCAGGTCGCGTCGGTTTGCGCGACAGGCTTTGCAGCTGAGGCCGGCAGCTGTCCCGTCACGGGTTCGTCGGGTTTCTGAGCGGGAGCTGCCTGGATCGCGCTGGTTGCAGGGGCCGTTTCCGCGGGCGGTGTTGGTTGAGATGCATCGGCTAGTGCCGGTGCGAGCAAGAAGATGCCGGCAGTCGTAAGTGCCAGTTTCTTCATGTGGAACTCCTTCCTGTTTCCCCAGTCCCCCGAATTGTCCGAAAACGCCGCGGCGAAAGGCTGCGTTCCTCGCGCAGTCGTGCGGCAGACGGCATTGATCTCACGACGAGGGCGGGTGAGAAACTCGCGCCAGGCGGTCTATCATGGGACACGGTAAGGTTACCGGTTGCTCCAAGAGGCCTTGCTAGTGGCGGGGGCTCAATCCATATTCTTGAATCTAAAGGACCTCTCGGCCGGGGGCGGCGTTAACCGACCCGCAGAGTTGATTGTGTCATAAAGCGGGCTAGCATGCCCATTAGAGGACGGTCGTTCGCGGCCGAGATGCAAGGACGGGAATGACCAAGCTTTCAGGCGGCGACAGCAAGAGCACTCTTTACTGCTCCTTTTGCGGCAAGTCGCAGCACGAGGTCCGCAAGCTGATTGCTGGTCCGACCGTGTTCATTTGCGATGAGTGTGTCGAGCTCTGCAACGACATCATCCGCGAGGAATCCAAGTCGGCGCTGGTGAAGACCCGCGACGGCGTTCCAACGCCTTTGGAGATCTGCAAAGTCCTTGATGATTATGTCATCGGCCAGGATCGCGCCAAGCGTGTCCTCTCGGTCGCGGTTCACAACCATTACAAGCGGCTCTCTCATGGGGCCAAGTCCGGTAATGAGGTGGAGCTTGCCAAGTCGAACATACTGCTGATTGGTCCGACGGGCTGCGGGAAGACGCTCCTTGCGCAGACCCTTGCGCGGATCCTCGACGTGCCATTCACGATGGCGGATGCGACCACCCTGACCGAGGCGGGCTATGTCGGAGA
Source organism: Sphingomonas agri (assembly GCF_038148795.1). NCBI lineage: Bacteria > Pseudomonadati > Pseudomonadota > Alphaproteobacteria > Sphingomonadales > Sphingomonadaceae > Sphingomonas > Sphingomonas agri. Next base: position 146,025 of record NZ_JBAPEU010000002.1, read on the forward strand.
GGACGTCGAAAACATCATTCTAAAGCTGCTCCAGGCCTCGGACTACAATGTCGAGAAGGCGCAGCGCGGCATCGTCTACATCGATGAAATCGACAAGATCAGTCGCAAGTCCGACAATCCCTCGATCACCCGCGACGTCTCGGGCGAGGGGGTCCAGCAGGCACTGCTGAAGCTAATGGAGGGCACGACCGCCTCGGTTCCCCCGCAGGGCGGCCGCAAGCACCCGCAACAAGAATTCCTGCAGGTGGACACCACCAACATCCTGTTCATCTGCGGCGGCGCCTTTGCAGGCCTCGAAAAGATCATCTCCGATCGCATGCAGGGCAAGTCGATGGGCTTTGGAGCGCATGTTGCAGCGCCCGACGAGCGCAAGACGGGCGAGATCCTGAAGCATTGCGAGCCCGAGGACCTGCTGAAGTTCGGGCTCATTCCCGAGTTCGTGGGCCGCCTTCCGGTGATCGCGACTCTGCTCGATCTCGACGAGACCGCCCTGGTGAAGATTCTCGTTGAGCCCAAGAACGCCCTCGTCAAGCAATACGCCAAGCTGTTCGACATGGAGGATGTCCAGCTCGAGTTCACCGACGATGCACTGCATTCGGTTGCCAAGAAGGCCATCGACCGGAAGACTGGTGCGCGAGGACTCCGCTCGATCCTGGAGGGCATATTGCTCGACACGATGTTCGACCTTCCCTCCATGGACGGCGTCGACGAGGTGCACGTCGACGGCGATGTGGTCGAGGGCCGCAAGGACCCCGTCCGCGTTTATGCCAAGAAGGACAAGACCGGGGACGCGGCCTAGCCGCCGCTAGAAAAGCCGGGGGATAAGTGCCGGCGTCGAGCGCCTGTATTCCTCGAACGCATTTCCGAAGTTCTGATGAAGGAGCGTCTCCTCGAGGCGGATCCTTACCGCTGTGCCAGCAAGGAAAATCGGAACGGCGATAACGAGCTGGAGCCAATGGCCCCAGGCCACCGCAAGCCCCAAAAGAAAGAGGAGCATCCCGAGATAGATTGGGTGGCGTACCCATCCGTAGGGTCCGTTGCGTACCAGTTCGTGATCGCTTCGGGTGCGCGCGACCAGACTCCAATTCTTGCCGAGCGCACGCGAGCTTGCCGCGAACAGGACGATTGTCCCGCCGGTGAGCAGTACGACGAGAAGCGTCGCAAGGACGCCCGCAAGACTGAAGGAGGAGATCGTCGATCTTGCAGGGCCCAATCCCGCAAGGCAGATGCCGATCGACTGGAGGATGATACCGAACCGCGAGCGGCTGTCGCTTCTCCCGCCGCGCTCTCTGGTCATGCGCGCGGCGGCGCGAAAGAGGAACCAGAAGAAAATAAGTGAAAGGGCCACGAAGGCCCAGAGCTGCATCGGGCTGATCGGAACTGCCAGCGGCATCGGGGCCAAATACGCTGTCTGTATTACTCGGTCAATACACCTCGCGAACTAGAGGCCGCGAACGGCCGCCAGCAGCTGCGTCCCGAAACGCTCCATCAGATGCTCGTCGCGGCCATAGTGATCCGCCATAAACTGAACACCATTGGCCGTCGGCTGGGCCGTCAGATAGGTCATGTAGACGGGGATCGGTCGCGGCAGGTCCACTTCGTCCTCGACCTTGGGGTTCTTGCCCTGCGGGACGACGCCATCGAACAGGAACTTGGCGAGGCGCTTGTAGTCCTCGAGCCGCACGCAGCCGTTGCTGATCCACAGTTCGTTCTTTGTGAAATGCTCCTTCTCGGGAGAATCATGGAGATAAATGCCGAAGTAATTGGGCAGCATGAACTTCATCATGCCCATCGAATTGGCGGGGCTTGGTAGGCGCCGAAGGCGGACTTCCTGCCGACCATCGACCACCGCCTGCCAATCGACGCTGTTGGGGTCGATCGCCTGTGCATCGTCGCTATAGTCGGTGAGTACCTGATATTCGCGGTCGGTCAGGTACTTGACGCCTTGTGCCACGACACGCGGTGCAACGAGGCTTCGCACGAGCTCCGGCGGCACGTTCCAATACGGGTTCACGCTCGCATATTTGATGTAAGCGGCCATCATCGGAGTCGCGGTTTCGGCCTTGCCGACCACGATCTTCATCTCGTCGACCTTGCGGCCGTTCTCCCACATCGAGAGGCGGGCGTCACCGGCGTCCACCAGTACATATTTGCGCTGTTCCTCAGGAGCAGGGAGACGGCGTGCGCGCTCCATGTTGATGATGATCAGCTGCTCATAATATTGCGCGCCGCGATTGAGCGCCTGGATCGTTCCATTGCCGGCGATGCCGTCGGGCTTGATGCCGTGGACCGACTGGAACTCCTTGACCTGGGCGGCGAGAGCAGCGTCATACTTGTTTCCGTCCGGAAGCCCGAGACGGGTGCGCAAGGCCGCCACCCGGGCTCCCGACATTGCGGGCTTGAGCGTTGGTCCTTCGGGCACCGGGATCTGGGGCAAGTCGCCCCAGCGCTGCTGGTACTTGACGAGCCCGCGGCGAAGCTCGGTGTAGATCGGATTTACCGAGGTGAAGATGTCAACGGGGGCACCGCTCCAGGCGGCGAAGCTCGCTGCGCCGCCGGCACTGTCATCGTGCACTGCCTTGGGCACGAGCTCCTCGTCGATGTAGATCATGTCGACGCCCTGCTCGATTGCAGGTGGCAGATCGATCGGCTCCAGAGAGGGGGCCTTGCCCTGCTCGGCTACCGGGGACTGCCAAGGCTGACCCATTGGCGCAGGACGTGCCATCCACGGCTCCTGGACAGGAGCGCGAGGGGCAGGAGCAGCCAGGGGCGGGGGAGGGGGCACAGCGCCAGGTACGGACCAGTTGCCGCCCAGTTGCGCCGCAGCAGCACCAGCTGCGGGGATCGTCAGCGCGCTGAGCGCGAGGAGCAAATAATGTTTGTTCACAGGGACAAGATAGTCACCGAAACTGAACGATTACAGAATCAACCGACCGCTTCTGCCGCGATTTACTCACCATCGAGCGGAAGAGTGTCTCGTTCTGCCGTTGGAGAACCGAGTTTTTCGGCAATCCGTTCCACTTCCTCTTCGCTCGGGGGCTCGGGAAGTTCCTCGCCGGGGGCGAGCGCGTCGTCCGGAATTCCTGGACCTGTGCCCGCGATCGTCTCATTGAGCGGCCTGTCGTTAGGGCCCGTGCTGATCTTTTCGCGATCCTCGGCCATGGAGGGTCTCCTTCTGGCTGCCTTCTGTCCCAACAGCGAGCAACCGCCACCGAATGTTCCTGGCGTTTGTTGCGCCGGAGAGGGGCGGAGCCCATATACTGGCTCATGACTCGCTCTCTCCCCATTCTGCCGCTGCGCGACATCGTTGTCTTCCCGCAGCGTATCGTTCCGCTGTTCGTCGGCCGTGAGAAGTCCGTTGCTGCACTCGAGGCGGCAATGGCCGCCGACAAGGAACTGTTCCTCGTCGCGCAGCTCGATCCGGGCGAGGACGATCCTGACCGTGATGCGCTTTATGACCTTGGCGTTGTCGCGACGGCGATGCAGCTGCTCAAGCTTCCGGATGGCACTGTCCGGGTCCTGGTTGAAGGTGTGAAGCGGGCTCGCCTCGTCAATCTCGTTCCGAGCGAGGGGTACACGGCGGCTGAGATCGAGGAGATCGAGGACCAGGAGGATCCCGGGCCCGAGGCCCAGGCGCTGATGCGCTCGGTCATCGATCAGTTCGAAAACTATACGAAGCTCAACAAGCGGTTGCCGCCGGAAACCGGGATCCAGCTGGGAGAGATCGAGGACCCGTCGGCACTTGCCGATGCCGTTGCCTCCAATCTGTCGATCAAGGTAGCCGACAAGCAGGCATTGCTTGGCGAGCTCAACCCTTCACGCCGCCTCGAGATGGTGTTTGCCTTCATGGAAGGCGAACTTGGCGTCCTCCAGGTCGAAAAGAAGATCCGCAGCCGCGTGAAGCGGCAGATGGAGAAGACCCAGCGGGAATATTATCTCAACGAGCAGCTGAAGGCGATCCAGCGCGAGCTCGGCAACGAGAGCGAAGAGGGCGGCGACGAACTCCAGGAGCTTGCCGAGAAGATCCGCAAGACCCGGCTCAGCAAGGAAGCGCGCAATAGGGCCAATGCCGAGCTCAAGAAACTCCGCGCAATGGCGCCTATGTCCGCCGAGGCGACAGTCGCGCGCAACTACCTCGACGTTCTGCTGGGCCTGCCGTGGGGCAAGAAGTCCAAGCTCAAGAAGGATATTGCCGAGGCCCAGGCGGTACTCGACGAAGACCATTATGGTCTCGAGAAGGTCAAGGACCGGATCGTCGAATATCTTGCGGTGCAGGCCCGCACGAACAAGCTTAAGGGCCCGATTTTGTGCCTCGTTGGTCCGCCGGGCGTCGGCAAGACCTCGCTTGGCCGATCGATCGCCAGGGCCACGGGCCGTGAGTTTGTGCGCCAATCGCTCGGCGGGGTTCGCGACGAGGCGGAGATCCGGGGTCACCGCCGGACCTACATCGGCTCGCTTCCGGGCAAGATCATCTCGAACATCAAGAAGGCAGGGACTTCCAATCCGCTCTTCCTTCTCGATGAGATTGACAAGCTCGGCCAGGACTTCCGGGGCGACCCATCCTCGGCGCTACTCGAGGTGCTGGATCCCGAGCAGAACAACAAGTTCCAGGACCACTACCTGGAACTCGATTACGACCTATCGGACGTCATGTTCGTGACGACTGCCAACTCCCTCGACATGCCGCAGCCCCTGATGGACCGGATGGAGATCATTCGGCTCGAGGGCTACACCGAGGACGAGAAGGTCCAGATCGCCAAGCAGCACCTCATCCCCAAGCAGATGGATGCCCACGGGCTGAAGAGCGAGGAACTGACCTATAGCGATGATTCTCTTCGCGCGATGATCCGCCATTACACGCGGGAAGCGGGTGTTCGCACGCTCGAGCGCGAGCTCGCCAAGGTGGCGCGAAAGTCCTTGCGTCAGATTCTCGAAGGCAAAGCCCAGAGAATCGAGCTGACGGCGGAGAATCTTGGCGATTTTCTCGGCGTCCGGAAGTTCCGCTACGGAATGGGCGAGGAAGAGGACCAGATTGGTGCCGTCACGGGTCTTGCATGGACGGAGGTCGGCGGCGAGCTGCTGACCATCGAGGCCGTCACCGTTCCGGGCAAGGGCCAGATCAAAACGACCGGCAAGCTTGGCGAGGTGATGCAGGAGTCGATCCAGGCAGCGATGAGCTTTGTGAAGGCGCGCGCGCCTGCTTACGGCGTCAAGCCTTCGATCTTCGCGCGCAAGGACATTCACGTTCACTTGCCAGAAGGCGCAGTCCCCAAGGACGGCCCCTCGGCGGGTATAGGAATGGTCACGGCGATGATCTCGACGCTGAGCGGCGTCGCCGTGAGGCGCGACGTCGCGATGACTGGCGAAGTGACCTTGCGCGGACGTGTTCTGCCGATCGGGGGCCTAAAGGAAAAGCTCCTCGCGGCGCTGCGCGGCGGCATCACGACGGTGCTCATCCCCTCAGAGAATGAGAAGGACCTCGTCGAACTTCCTACAACCGTGAAGGAAGGGCTGGAAATCATCCCGGTCGACCATGTCGACCAGGTCCTTGCAAGGGCGCTTGCCGAGCCGCTTCAGCCCATCGAATGGGCCGATGAGGACGAGCATGCCGCAGAACCGCCCGTCCACACTCCTGGTCCTGGAGGTGAACCGGCCGTTCGCCACTGAGGGTTTCAATCTCGCCGAATGTCGCGCGGGTCGCGGATGATGCTCGTCACCATGCCGTAGTCGATCGCCTCTTCGGCGGTCAGCCAGTGGTTGCGATTGATGTCCCTGTTGATCCTCTCAACGGGCTGTCCGGTCTCTTCGGAAATGATCCGGACGAGCCGTTCGCGCATGCGCAGTATCTCGCGGGCCTCGATCTCGATGTCCGCTGCCATTCCCCGGGCGCCGCCCGCCGGCTGGTGAAGCAGGAAACGGGTGTTGGGCAGGCAGAAGCGGCGGTCCTTGGCGCCGGCAAGGAAGATGTGGGCTCCAGCACTTGCGACCCATCCCGTACCGATCATGTTGATGTTCACGTCGTTGCGGATGAACCGAACCATGTCGTGGATGGTGTCACCTGACTCGACGTGCCCGCCGGGAGAGTTGATGTAGATATCGATCGGAAGATCAGCGTCGCGGTCAGCAAGCAGCAACAACCTTGAACAGACGTCCCGCGCGAGACGGTCGTTGATGTCACCGAAGATCAGGACCTTGCGTGTGCGCAGGAGCTCCGTCTCGATCCGGCTGACGAATTCTCCGGAACCGTTCGGTTGCTGGTCGGGCGCGTCGTTCGTCATGACAACTCCTGCAGTGCGGATCGAGATTCGAAGTCCTCAGCCACTAGCCCCGCTCATCCGCAGAGTCCCGCAACTAGACGGGATCATCGCTACAGCTACTGGACAGGGACGGGGAGTCTTGCGTTAAGGTCAACGCTCCGCGCGTGCGAGTCTGGCCGCCGGTGAGGGAGAGCTTGGGGCATGAACAAGCAGGAACTGATCGGTCATGTCGCCGATCGATCGGGGCTTAGTCGCAACGATGCGATGCGTGCCGTCGAGACGATGCTTGAGGTGATAACCTCGACGCTGAAACGGGGTGACGAAGTTCGCCTTGTCGGCTTCGGCAATTTTTCCGTGACGCGCCGCAAGGCATCAACGGGCCGCAATCCCCGCACGGGAGAGCCGATGCAGATCAAGGCCAGCTCGCAGCCCAAGTTCAGGCCTGGCAAGGTTCTGAAAGACGCGGTTCAGTAGTTTTGGAATGCTGTCTATTTGAGGACTGCAGAAACGAGGCGGCTGGACAGGGGGAAGCGCGCTTTCTATCTGCCCGGCACCCGGCGCACGAGCGTGGGCGCGTAGCTCAGCGGTAGAGCACACCCTTCACACGGGTGGGGTCACAGGTTCAATCCCTGTCGCGCCCACCACGCCTTTGCGAGCGGCGTGGTCTTTGTGTTCAAATCTCCAGGTAAGCCGGCTGGAAACTCGCGACCCGGCGCATCTCGGTCCAGTCGGTGAACTCGATGTCGCGACCCTTTCGCTTGATCAGTCCCTGGCGCTCCATATCGGCGAGCACCCGGTTTACGTTCACCGAAGTTTGCCCCGTGATGTCGGCGATCTGCTGCTGAGTGAAGGGATTGAGCATGTGGTCATCGCCCGCATGCATCCGGGCAGCAGTCTCGCACAGCAAGTGCGCGACGCGTGCGGTCGAGTCGCGGCGGCCGCAATTGACCAGCCATTCGTAACCGATCGCCTCGTTTCGCTGAAGGAGGCGCCAGAAGAAGCGCTGGAGCTCAGGGTGCGCATCGACAATCGGGTCAAAGTCGCTCGCTCGTCCGACCATCACCTCGCTGCGGACAATAGCCTGGATGCCGTAGTCCGCGGTGCCGGCCCTCGGGAGGATTCCCTCGCCCGCAAAGCGAAGTGCGACGATCTGACGCCGTCCCGACGTATCGCTCTTGAATTTGGACAGGATGCCGGAGCGAACGAACATCACTTCGTCACGCAGGGCGCCAGGCTCTCTGAAGGGGCGGCGCGGCTCAACCTGGACGACGCGATGCGGCATCCTGTCGAGCTCGTCCGCCAGACGTGGCTCAAGGCCTGCCGACACCAAAGTCTCGCGCAGAGACACACTCCCGGTGGGCGATCTGGATCGCCGAGTCGCCATAGAGGTCTCTCCCCTTGGAACGATGCGCTTCCGCAACGTTGGGTGCAAGACTTATCCTAAGTTGTATGCGCGTGGTGTTTACGCGGGATTTGCACCAAGATCGGTAACCAGTTGCGATAATTGCCCGGCATCGAGCTTCACCGCGACATCAAGGCGAGGTGGACCCGGCCAACCGGTATCCGCGAACTCGATGTCTTTCCAACCCCTCGGCCTCGAGTAGCGCGGGATCACGTGAAAGTGGACCTCGCGATCGACCATCATCAGCATGAGGTAATTGATGCGCTCGTAACTGACGAAACGGGCGAGCACGCGTTCAATGTACGAAATCGCCTCGGCCTGGTTCGCAAAGGCGTCGGCAGACAGGTCCGAATAGGCTTTCGCATTGCTCTTGGCCGCAAGGACGAGCGATCCGAGCGTAACTTGGGCCGGGCGGACGAGCACCAGCCAATGGCCGAACTCCTTCAGCAGCGTTTCGGGAAAGCCGAACTTCTCGATCGTTGGGTTCATGGCGGATTTGGCCTCGCTTGCGTTCCAACGCACGTCACCCTAAGTGGCGCCCGCGCCAATGGAAACCGCAACAGAGGGCGGTTCCCGAGGCGCTCTGAGGCGATCGTAGCTCAGCTGGTTAGAGCATCGGTTTGTGGTACCGAGGGTCGGGGGTTCAAGTCCCCTCGATCGCCCCATCCCTTCGAACCTGGTTCCTTTGAAGAGCAGCACACATCCATGACGACCCCCTGGGGCTTGCCCGATTTCGACGCTCATGAGCAGATCCACTTCATCACCGACGAAAAGTGCGGGCTGAAGGCAATCATCGCGGTCCATTCAACGCATCTGGGGCCCGCGGCGGGCGGTGCGCGCTTCTGGCATTATGCTAAGGACGATGATGCTCTTACTGACGCGCTGAGGCTTTCGCGCGGGATGAGCTACAAGAATGCAATGGCCGGCCTCCCGCTTGGTGGCGGCAAATCGGTACTGCTTGCAAACGAGGACCGCAGCAAGACGCCTGACATGCTCCATGCGTTCGGCAAGGCTGTCGAACAGCTTGGCGGCCGCTACGTCACCGCCGAAGACGTGGGCATCAACGTCGCGGACATGATTGAAGTCGCCCGTTCGACGAAATATGTGGCGGGCCTCCCGAACAGCACGGGCGACGTAGGTGGCGATCCGGGACCGCACACCTCCCTTGGCGTCTTCCTCGGGATCAAGGCCGCAGTGAAGCGGGCGCTCGGCAAGGATAGCCTTTCGGGGCTGCATATTGCCATGCAGGGAGCAGGAAGTGTCGCGACCGGTGTCGCGCTTCACGCCTGCGCCGAAGGCGCGAAGCTCAGCATTGCCGACGTCGATCCGGCTAAGGCCCAGAAGCTCGCGGACGCAACCAACGGCACGGTCGTGTCACCCGACGAGATCCTCGCGCTGGAGGCGGACATCGTCAGTCCCAACGCGCTCGGCGCCATTCTGACCGAGCAGTCGATCGCAGCCCTGAAGACGCCGATCGTGGCCGGCGGCGCGAACAACCAGCTTGCGACCGAGGAAGACGGTGAACGGCTGCACGCGCGCGGGATCCTCTATGCGCCAGACTATGTGATCAACGCCGGAGGCATCATCAACGTCTGCACCGAATATCTGGGGGACGGGGACGCGGGCCTCGTGCGCCAGCGGATTGAGGGAATCCCGGTGAGGCTCGACCAGATCTGGTCCGAGAGCGCCGACAGCGGACGTGATCCTGCCGCGGTTGCAGACGCTATGGCGCAAAGGCTCATCGGAAGGGCATAAGCGGCGGCTCAATGCACGCCCTGGCAAATCCTGCGCGATTTCTACGCATCGCCCGTCCGGCAACCACCTGGTTGCTGCTGGTCGGGCTCACGTTCACCGTTGGAGGAATTGCGGCGGGACTCACGCTGACCCCGCCTGACTACCTCCAGGGGGAAACCGTCCGGATCATGTACGTCCATGTCCCGTCGGCCTGGATCGGAATGGCGGGCTGGGGAGGGATTGCTGCGGCCTCCATCAGCCAGCTTGTATGGCGCCATCCGCTTGCGTCGATCGCCGGGAGAGCTGTCGCCCCGGGCGGCGCGGTGTTTGCCGCCATTTGCCTCATCACCGGTTCGATCTGGGGTCGCCCAACCTGGGGAACCTGGTGGGAATGGGACGGCCGCCTTACCTCGATGCTGATCCTGTTCTTCCTCTATCTTGGATATATTGCGCTTGGCTCGGCCGAGCGCGAGCGCGGCGGGGACGGGCGGATCGCCGCAATCTATGGCCTTGTGGGCGCGATCAATCTGCCGATCATCCATTATTCGGTGCTGTGGTGGCGAACGCTCCATCAGGGCGAGAGCATCGGCATCACGGGCTCGACCATCGCGGCCTCGATCCTGTGGCCCTTGCCGCTGACAATGGTGGGCTTCACCTGTCTGTTCGGCGCAGCCACATTGATGCGGATGCGCGCGGAACTTGCTGAAACCAAGCTCGAGGCGCGAATGCGGCGTATGGGTCGGTCATGAACCCGTGGCCGTTCGTTTTCGCCGCCTACGGCATCGCGACAGCACTGACGATTGCCCTCCTCTTGTGGGCATTCGCCTCGATGCGGCGCGCTGAAGCTGCAGTCGAGGCGCTCAAGACCAAATGAAAGCCAAGAATCAGCGCCTGGTGCTGCTTGCGGCTGCCGTTGCCGCAATCCTCGTCGCGGTCCTGCTCGCGATGTGGGGCCTCAGGAGCCAGGCATCTTTTTTCTACACCCCCGCCGACATTGCCGCCGGCAAGGCGGCGAACGGCGAGGCGGCACGCCTGGGCGGAATGGTCGAGAAGGGATCTGTCGAACACGAGGCTGACGGGGTGACGATCCGCTTCACGCTCACCGACGGCAAGGCGCGCACGCCGGTTACCTTTCGAGGCATCGTTCCGGATCTCTTCCGCGAGGGAAGCGGAGCGGTCGCGGAAGGACGCCTGGTTCACGGGACTTTCGTTGCCGACCAGATCCTTGCCAAGCATGACGAACGCTACATGCCCCCCGAACTCGGCAATCTCGCCGCCGAACACAAGGCGGGGAAGACCCTCGAAAAATGATTGCCGAAGCTGGTCTTGCGGCGCTCTGGCTCGCAGCGGGACTTGCCGCGCTGCAGTTCGTGCTGATGGTTCTTTCGCTAAGGAGCAAAATCGAGGTTGCGCGCGCCATGCGGGGGGTCGCGGTAGTGCAGGGGGTTCTCACACTCGCCGCCTTCGCCATGCTGGTCATGGTATTTGCACGGAGCGACATGTCGGTCGCACTGGTGTTTGAGAACAGCCACAGCGCCAAGCCCTTCATCTACAAGGTCGCCGGCACCTGGGGAAACCACGAGGGCTCGATGCTCCTCTGGGTCACGATCCTCGCGATCGCGGGAATGTTCGTGGCTCTATTCTCGCGACGGACAAGCGAACGGACGCTGGTGGCCGGCCTTGGTAGCCAGGCCGTTCTGGCGCTCGGTTTCTACGGCTTCCTGCTGATCGCCTCCAATCCGTTCGCACGATTGTTTCCCGCGCCGCCGGACGGACAAGGCCTCAATCCGCTTCTTCAGGACCCCGGCCTGGCCTTCCATCCGCCCACCCTTTATCTCGGCTATGTCGGTTTATCGGTTGCGTTCAGCCTTGCCGTAGGCGCTCTTTTGACCGGCGAAGTCGACAGCCGCCTCGCGCGGGCAATGCGCCCCTGGGTGTTGGGGGCCTGGATCCTTCTGACGCTTGGAATCACCGCAGGCAGCTACTGGGCTTATTACGAGCTTGGCTGGGGCGGCTACTGGTTCTGGGACCCTGTCGAGAATGCCTCCCTGATGCCGTGGCTCGCGGCGACCGCTCTTCTCCATTCGCTCAATGTCCTCGCGGCGCGTGGAGCCCTCAAGGCGTGGACGATGATGCTTGCAGTCATCGCCTTTTCGATGTCGATGGTCGGAACCTTCCTCGTTCGCTCGGGCGTCCTCACCTCGGTCCACGCTTTTGCGATCGATCCCGAGCGTGGCACCTTCCTCCTCCTGCTGCTCGCGATTTACGTGGGAGCGGCATTCATCCTGTTCGCACTTCGCGGCGCAACCTTGAAGGAAGGTGCGCCATTCGAGCTGGTGAGCCGCGAAAGCGGCCTGGTCGCCAACAACCTGATCCTCAGCGTCATTCTCGGGATCGTCTTCGTTGGAACGCTCTATCCGCTGTTCGTCGAGGCAGCGACGGGCGAGAAACTGTCGGTGGGTGCGCCCTATTTCAACGCGGTCGCCGGCCCGCTCGCGCTCATTCTCGCCTTGCTCGTCGGCGTCGGACCGTTGCTCAGCTGGCGCCGGGAGCGGAGGCCCGTCGTCAGGCTGTTGACGGTGCCTGCGTTACTGGGACTGGCAGCGCTCGCAATCACCATCATCCTGTCACCCGACATCGGGCTTCTGCCTAGGCTCGGATTCGCCGTCGCTGCCTTCCTCGCAAGTGCAAGTGTGGTGCCACTGACCCGGCGAAATCCCCTGCGTGCACCACTTGCGACCTGGGGCATGGTGCTGGCGCATTTCGGCATCGCCGTGGCACTCGCCGGGATGGCTGCGAACGGTGCCTTCACAAGCGAACGGCTGGCGATTGCGAAACCGGGTGAAATCCTTCCCGTCGGACCCTGGATGGTCCAGCTGCAGGATGTCACTCCAACGGCTGGAAAAAACTGGACCGCGGTCGAGGCGGAACTGCGCGCCAGCCGGGGTGCCGGAGCGATCTCGCTGAAACCGCAGACGCGATACTTCTCGGACCCGCCGACGGAAACCAACGAAGCGGCCATCAGGACTTTCTGGAATGGGCAGCTCTACACGGTCATCGGGAAACCCGACGCCTCGGGCGCATGGCAGCTGCGTCTTTGGTGGAAACCCTTCGTCACCCTCATCTGGGCCGGAGGCGCACTGATCGCGCTCGGCGGCGCTCTTGCGCTGCTTGGCCGCCTTGGCGGTATCCGGCTTCCCAGACGTGCAGCCGCCGAATGGCGCCGGGAGCGCTACACATGAGCCGCGGCCTGCGCTTCATACCGATCATTCTGCTCTTGTGGCTGGTGGCTGGATTTGCATGGCGCCTGATCAAGCCTGCGGACCCTGCAGTTCCCTCGCAGATGGTCGAACGCTCCTTGCCCAGCTTCAGGCTTGCAGCCGCGGTTCCCGGAAAGGCCGGCTTGGGCTCCTCCGATCTTGCATCAGGAAAACCGCGGCTGCTGAATATATTCGCAAGCTGGTGCGTGCCGTGCGCAGGCGAGGCCCCGGTGCTCGGCGAGCTCAAGCGCCGCGGCGTGGAGATCGACGCAATTGCTGTCCGCGATACGCCCGGTGCAATCGGCGGATTCCTCAGCCGGCATGGCGATCCCTACGCCCGCATCGGATCCGACCCACAGAGCGAAACCCAGATCGCGCTTGGCTCCTCCGGAGTTCCCGAGACATTTGTCATCGACGGCCACGGAGTTATCAGGCGCCAGTATATCGGCCCGCTGACCGCGGCCAACGTTCCTGGAGTTCTTCAAGAGCTGGAGCAGTTGCGGTGAGGCTGCTGCTCCTTCTTCTTGTCTTGATCATCGCCCGACCTCTTCAGGCGGACAGCAACCTGCCTCCCGCTTATTGGGCCGACCGCCAGCTGCCCGATCCGCGGCAGGAAGCCCAAGCGCAGGCATTGATGTCGGAACTGCGCTGCCTCGTCTGCCAGGGCCAATCGATTGCCGATTCAGACGCCGAGCTCGCAGGCGACATGCGCGATCTTGTTCGTCGCCGGATCGCCGCCGGTGAAAAGCCGTCCGCGATCCGCGCTTGGCTCGTCCAGAGATACGGCACTTGGATCAGCTATAAGCCGACTGCCGAGCCGGCCGCGTGGCCGCTCTGGCTTGCGCCGTTCGTCCTCCTCCTTGCCGGTGCCTGGCTGATGCGCGGCCGCGTCGGGTTTGGGAGACGCCGCTGATGGGCTGGATGATCCTCTTCCTCCTCGTTGGCGCGAGCCTTGGCGTCCTATGGCTGCTGAGCGTCCGCGGCGGGCTCCTCACTGCGAGCGCTGCCGCTTTGCTCCTGGGCGCCTCTGGCTATGCGCTTCAGGGGCGACCCGATACTCCAGGGGCGCCGGCGCAAGGCGGTGAAGGTCACGATGTCTTCCCGCTGACGGATGCTCGCCACGCATTTTTTGGCTATTTCACGCCGGCTGAAAGCTGGCTGCGAATGTCGGAAGCCCTGGCGCGCGACGGCAAGAGCGAGGACGCCGTCGGCATCCTCCAAAATGCGGTGAAGCGCTATCCGGGCGATCCCCAGCTCTGGATCGGCCTTGGTAATGCGCTGGTCGATCATGCGAGGGGCATCACGCCGCCGGCAGAGCTTGCGTACAAGCGCGCAGAACAGCTCGTCCCCGGACACCCGGCAGCGCCGTTCTTCTACGGACTTGCGCTTGCACGTTCCGGAAACCGGACCGCAGCCGTGCAAATGTGGCGGGAAATCCTGAAGACAGCACCGAAGGATGCCCAGTGGCGGCCGTTGGTCGAAAAGGGCGTGGCGGCGCTCAGCGAAGGGCCGAGCGCCGGTGCAACTCAGCCGGCAACAGGCTCGTAGGCGAGCTCCAGCGCTTCAGCTACTGCCTGGTGGCGGATCTTGCCTCCCGAGACATTGAGTCCGTTCGCAAGATCGCGGTCACGCAGCATCGCTTCGTCTGCGCCAAGGTTGGCAATCTTGAGGGCGAACGGAAGTGTCGCATTGTTGAGCGCGAAGGCGCTCGTCCGTGCCACTGCTCCCGGCATGTTCGCGACGCAATAATGAATGATGCCATCAACCTCGTAGACGGGGTCTGCGTGGGTGGTCGCGTGGGACGTCTCGAAGCAGCCTCCCTGGTCGATCGCGATATCGACGAGGACGCTGCCGCGCTTCATGGTATTCAACATCTCGCGTGTCACAAGCTTGGGTGCTGCTGCGCCCGGGACCAATACTGCGCCGATCACCAGCTCGGCTTCCTTGACTGCGTTCGCGATGGCTGCGCGGGAAGCATAGGCGGTCTTGATCTGGCTCGAAAAGAACATGTCGAGCTCGGCTAGACGGTCGTTGTTTATGTCGTAGATGGTCACGTCGGCGCGCATGCCGGTCGCCATCTGAGCAGCATTCACGCCCGATACGCCGCCGCCAAGGATAGCAACCTTCGCGGGCGCAACTCCGGGGACGCCGCCAAGGAGCACGCCTCGGCCGCCCTGTTCCTTTTCGAGATAATGGGCGCCGACCTGAACGGACATCCGGCCTGCCACCTCGCTCATCGGCTTCAACAGCGGCAACGAGCCGTTCCGGCCGGTCACGGTCTCATAAGCGATGCACGTGGCGCCCGACTTCATCAGTCCTTCGGCCTGCGGCTTGTCGGCTGCGAGGTGGAGATAGGTGAAGAGGATCTGGCCCGGCTTCAGTAAGGCGATCTCGCCGGCCTGCGGTTCCTTGACCTTCACGATCATGTCGGCAACGCCAAACACCGATTTCGCGTCAGGAAGGATTTTCGCACCTGCTTTCTCGTAAGCTGAATCAGGGCAGTCGATGCCGTTTCCGGCCTTGGTTTCAACGAAAAGCTCGTGACCGTGAGCAACCAGTTCGGCCACCGAAGCGGGCGTCAGCCCGACGCGATATTCGTGGACCTTGATTTCCTTTGGCACTCCGATGCGCATTTATTCGTTCGCTCCGTTCGAGATGGTTGAGCGGGCCTATAGACGCGCTTTTCGCCCCTGTCCCGTCCGATTGCGGGCCCGGAACGGCAGTGCTACGGAGCGCCATCCGTGATCGACGATCTCGCTCGCGGCACAGGGGATGCGAGTTCGCAGTCTGTCGGGTCTGAACCTCAAAGCATGAACATCACCGCGACCGGGGGCGCAGTAGCCGAAGCCCCGCAAGACAGCGCGCACGGCCATGCCCAGGGGCCGATCTACAAGCTCGCGATGGGCGCCGTGGGCGTGGTTTTCGGCGACATCGGCACCTCGCCGATCTATTCCTTCCGCGAGACCTTCGCGGGTCATCATCCGCTCACTCCGGACCAGTTCCACATTCAGGCGGTCCTCTCGATGATCTTCTGGTCCATGATGATCGTCGTGACGCTCAAGTACGTCATGATCATCATGCGGGCCGACAACAAAGGGGAGGGGGGAAGTCTTGCCCTTCTTGCCCTCATCAACCGGACGATCAGCGGCAAGAAGAAGTGGGCGAGCGGCATCGTCATGCTCGGCGTGTTCGCAACTGCGCTCTTCTACGGCGATTCAATGATCACACCTGCGATCTCGGTGCTCTCTGCAGTCGAGGGTCTCACGACCGTCAATGCGGGCCTCGAGCCGTTCGTCATTCCGATCGCCCTTGGAATTCTGGTCGGCCTCTTTGCCATCCAGGCCAGAGGGACAGCCCGCGTGGGCGCAATGTTTGGTCCCGTGATGCTGGTCTATTTCGCTGCCCTGGCCGTCCTTGGCGTCATGCACATCGCGGGCCGTCCGACAATCGCCCTTGCAATGATCAATCCGGCCAACGCAGCCTCCTTCTTCCTCGAAGAGCCGCTCAAGGCCTTCCTCGCCATGGGTTCCGTCGTCCTCGCCCTAACCGGCGCCGAGGCGCTCTACGCGGACATGGGCCACTTCGGCCGGCGTCCGATCAAGATCGCCTGGCTTTACTTCGTGCTTCCAGCATTGCTGCTGAACTACATGGGTCAGGGAGCAATGCTGCTCTCGATGCCCGCAGCGCAGGTAGGAACGGCCGTCAAGGATCCCTTCTTCTACCTCGCGAGCGACGGCCTGAGGCTACCGCTCGTACTGCTCGCGACCGCAGCCACGATCATTGCCAGCCAAGCGGTTATTTCCGGAGCCTTCTCGGTGACGCAGCAGGCGATCCAGCTGGGTTTCGTCCCGCGTCTCAGGATCACCCACACAAGCGAGGCGGCTGCGGGGCAGATCTACATACCGCTCGTCAATTGGGCCCTCATGATCATGGTCCTCCTGCTGGTCGTGACCTTCAGGTCTTCGTCCAACCTCGCGGCGGCCTACGGCATTGCCGTCACGGGTGCGATGCTGATCGATACGGTGCTCATCGCGGTCGTTCTCATCACCATGTGGAAGTGGAACCGCGTCCTCGTGATCGCGCTGCTCGTACTCTTCTTCGCAGTCGATCTTGGGTACTTCAGCTCGAACCTCACCAAGATCCCTGCAGGCGGCTGGTTCCCGCTGCTGGTCGGCGCGATCGCCTTCACCTTCCTCACGACCTGGGCAAAGGGGCGGCAGCTCATGATCAGCCGCATGAACGAGGCAAGCCTGCCGATGGAGATCTTCATCAAGTCGGCCGCTCCGAGCGCTGCACGAGTGCCGGGCACGGCGGTCTTCATGACCAGCTCCTCAAGCGGTGTACCCCATGCGCTGCTGCATAATCTCAAGCACAACAAGGTCCTGCACGAGCGGGTGATCTTGTTGACCGTCCGCATCGAGGACGTTCCCTACGTCGCCGAGGAGAAGCGGCTCGAAACCCAGGACTATGGGTCGGGCTTCTATCGTGTCGTGCTGCGCTACGGCTTCATGGAGGAGATCGATGTCCCGTCGGCGCTTGCGCAGTTGAAGGGCATCGGGACGCAGTGCCGAATGATGGACACGAGCTTTTTCCTCGCGCGGCAGACACTTCTTGCTTCCTCGCGCCCGGGAATGGCGATCTGGCGCGAGAAGCTATTCGCCTGGATGCTGCGCAACGCTGAAAGCGCGATGGAGTTTTTCAAGCTCCCCACGAACCGCGTCGTAGAGCTCGGAAGCCAAGTCGAGATCTGAACCATTAGCGCCGTCCGCGCATTGCGGCGGCATGGCTGACACCATCTCATGGGTCGCGACCGTTGCGACGATCATTGCCGCGTCGATGACTGCGGCAAACCTAGGCTCGCGCGTGACGGGTTATGGTTTTGTTGTTTTCACGCTGGGCGCGCTTTGCTGGATTGCAGTAGGCGCGATGACCCACCAGCCCGCGCTTCTCTGGACCAACGCCGTCCTCACCTTTCTCGATATATTCGGCATCTGGCGCTGGCTTGGACGGCAAGCCGAGGTGGAGGAGGGCGCACGCGCGGCATCGGAGGCAAGCGAGAAGACTCCGGGCGAAGCCCTGTTCCCGATCTCGATGCTGTCGCGAGCCCCCGTTGTTGCTCGAGGCCAGGAGCTGGGGCACTGCATCGAGGGGATGGCAGGCTGCTCGAGCGGCCGTCTCGACTATATCATCGTTTCGCGGGGCGGGGTCGCGGGAATGGGGGAAATTCTTCGCCGTCTGCCCTGGGATGCGGCGCAAGTTGACGGGCAAAGGGTGATCACGGATTTGACCGAACGGCAATTCGAACAGCTCGAGAAAGTCGCCAGGGACGAGTGGCCGGCGCGCTGATCGTTACCGCTGATATCGCTGCTCCCGACTTGGCGTGGCTAGATCAGCTTCGCCGCGCCTACTACCCGCCGGAGCGCAACCGGCTGCCCGCGCACCTCACGATGTTTCATGCCCTTCCCCCATCGGCTGAATCCGAGGCAAGGTCTGCCTTGGCGCGCCGTTCTGCCGAAGTGGCCCCGCGTGCTTCGATCGAAGGCCTGATGGATCTTGGAGGCGGAGTGGCATTCCGAATTGTCTCGAGCGATCTTGATCGGATCCGCGATGAACTTGCCGAGGAATTTCACGGCCTTCTCGGGACGCAGGATCTGGGGGGGTGGCGTCCCCATGTCACCATTCAGAACAAGGTGACCACCAGGGATGCGCGAGCCCTTCTTGCGAAGCTCCGGCCCGAGTTTCGGCCTCGATCGCTGAAGATCAGCGGTCTTGGCCTGCACCGCTACCTGGACGGTCCGTGGGAAAATCTCGCTTCGATGAGGTTCCGCGGAAGCTAGGAGAGGTCGCCGATTCCATTGCAGCTGAGATCGAACGCGGCGAGGCCCGATTCCAGCACGGAGGCGAGCATCGGCTGTTCCATCAGTTCACTGATCGCGCCCTCGGCGCCTTCGCTGACAAGATCCTGAGCCTCTCCCATGGCCTCGTCCCAGTCGGCCGCTTCGTAGGTCCCCTGGCCGACCCAGGAGAAGGCAATCACCTCTGCTAGCTGGTCCTCGCCGAGATCCTCGAACGCGGCTTTTAGCTCTTCCTCGACGCTGTCGTTGATCTCATCCTCGAGGACGGAGAGCGCTCCTTCCTGCTCGTCGTCCACATTGTCGGGATCTTCGCCGCTGTCGTAATCGCTCGCAGTCTGCGCTTCATATTCGCGCGCCCTAAGAATGATTCGGCACAGCGTGTCGAGCGGAGTTAAGGGGTCCATCAAAGCCTCTTCCTGTTCCCCGCTCAACGAGAGCAGCCGTAACCGGTTCCTCGCGTTGACCGACTGTACACCCGAACCTATATGCCGCGCCTCCGGCGCCTCGGATCGAGGCGAATCCGACGCTTTTGGGGCGGAGTAGCTCAGCTGGTTAGAGCAGCGGAATCATAATCCGCGTGTCGGGGGTTCAAGTCCCTCCTCCGCTACCAAATCCATTCGATCGCGAACTTTGGTTGCGCACCCTTCTTAGGGACTGGCGCCAAGGGAATTTATCCACAGCTTTCACGAAGACAGAGTAGGGCGGCCGGTTGCCGGAAACTAATTCGAATTTAGAAGGTTAACGTTAATCTAACAGCGCAGAGGTAGGCTTTGTTCGGGCCTTTCGTCCTTCTGATCGCCCCAGACCCATCGCGAACGTGATGAGCGGGGCACAGCACGAATCGTTGGCAAGGCAGCGATGACCACCGCAGCCGCTCCATCAGCGTCGACGGCGTGGCTATCCGTACACCGACGCTGGATCGCTGCGACCATCCTGGTGCTTGCGGTAGCGACAGCGGTTTCGATCGCGATTTTCCGGTCGGGCGGTGGGAACGAGGGCATCTCCCCGGCTGGCCAGAATATCGCCAATAGCATCGGCAATGGAGCAAAAGCGGTCGGTACCACGGTCGCATCCTTGTTCGGCCTTCGCTCGCCCGGCGAGAGGGCTGCAGGAACGCTTGCCAATCTCAAGCACAAGCGCTTGCCGGTCCTTCACGAGCGGGCATTGCCAAAGGTCCGAAGACTACCCGGGCACGCAGCGCCGCTTGCCGCGGCTCCAGCGGGCCCCGCCGGGCAGGAGTTGCTGCCCGCCAATCCGCTCTACAATATCGTGGGCGGAACTCCCGAGGGCGTACCGACGATAATCGCGACGGAAACGCCCCCGTTCGGCATTCTCCCCGGCGGGCCAGGCGTAATCATCGGATCGCCCGGAACCCCAGGATTGCCGGGTACGCCGGGCGTTCCGGGAACACCAGGGACACCAGGAACTCCGGGCACGCCTGGAACTCCGGGCACGCCTGGAACTCCGGGCACGCCTGGAACTCCGGGAACTCCGGGCGTTCCGGAACCCGGGACGTGGGCAATGATGCTGGCAGGATTCGTCCTCATCGGATGGCATCTCAATCACGGGCGCCGGTTCGCGCTCAGGGCAGCATCGAACTGAGGTGACACGGCTGCCGGTCGTCGTCTCAGCCTCCCTCGTCGGACTGGCCTGCCTCCTTGGATGGGCCTGGACGCCAACAGCACCAACGAAAGGCGTGCATCACCAGTTAGCGGCGAGATCTCCACGATCCTCGCCAAAGCCGATGGAAGGGCGAATATTTCTCAGCGCAGCGCAGCTCGCGCAGGCGCGTTCAGCCGGCACGGTGGACCGGCCTGTCCGCTCTCTGCTCGCAGTTACCGCGCCAATGAGCTTTGGCGACTATGTATGGAATGAAAAGGGGATCGGGGCCGGTTCGACCTGGGTCCGCGTGGACCTTCGTTCACAGCTCATCTCGGTCTTTCGGGGCGGCGATGAGATCGGCACTGCAGTGATCGTCTACGGTGGAGACAACAAGCGGACTCCGGCAGGTGATCTCCACATCCTGGCGAAGGCGCGTGAACATCGTTCTTCGCTCTACGATGCGTCCATGCCCTATACGCTCCGGCTGACAGGGGACGGCGTATCCATCCATGGCAGCAGCGTCAGATGGGGAGCCGCCACCCACGGATGCATCGGCGTGCCTTTGCCCTTCGCGCAGCGATTGTTCGACGCGGTAAAGGTAGGAGACGAGGTCGAGGTCGCTTCGCCCAGCCGAAGCGCGACGTAAGTCACTCGTTAACCTTAAGAAGTAACGCGCCACAAAGCATGTGCGGCATAGTCACGCCATGTGCTGTTCAACAACTCTCGCAGGATCGCAGCGGCAGTACTGCTCGGACTGAGCCCCGTGCTCATCGGCGGTACGGCCACCCGTGCCGACTTCAATTCGCGCCTGCTCGCCGCGCACAATGCCGAACGTGCCGCCATTGGAGTAGCTCCGCTTGCATGGAACGATCAGCTCGCCTCGGAAGCCCGCGTCTGGGCAAAGGCTCTGGCTGCAAGCGGCCGCTTCGAGCACTCACCCGACGAGCCGGGTAAGGAACCCGAAGGCGAAAATCTCTGGGCTGGCACGCCGCGCGCCTTCTCGCCCGAGGCCATGGTCCAGCTATGGGCGGCAGAGAAGCGGGATTACCATCCGGGCGTCTTCCCGAACAACAGCAAGTCGGACGACGTCGAGAACGTCGGCCACTATACCCAGCTCATCTGGCGCTCGACCCAGCAAGTGGGCTGCGCGACGGCAATCGGCCAGAAAGAGGAAGTCCTCGTCTGCCGCTATAGCCAGGCCGGAAACATTTACGGCGAACGTCCCGCCTGATCGAATGCTGCGGCAAGGTCGGCGATGAGGTCCGCTGGATCTTCAAGGCCGATGTGTAGGCGCACCAGATTCTGGGCAGGAGCTTCTGAGACGGTCCGGCAGGGATCCGCGGGCAAGACCAGGCTCTCGAACCCACCCCAGCTGTAACCGATTCCGAATAGTTCGAGGCTGTCGACAAACAGAGCGCGCTTCTCCTTGCCCGCGTCCTTCAATTCAAAGGTGAATAGGCCGGACGCGCCCTTGAAGTCGCGCTTCCAGAACTCGTGCCCCGGGCAATCCGGCAGTGCAGGGTGAAGTATCCGGCCGACCTCCGGCCGCTGCTCGAGCCATTCGGCAATCATGAGCGCATTTGCCTCATGCTGCTTGAGACGGAGCGCCATCGTCCTCATGCCGCGAGATCCGAGCCACGCATCGTCCGCAGACACGGCATGGCCAAGATCCCAGGCGGCAGTCTGGAGCTGCTGATAGAATTGCTCGGTTGCAGTGGCGCAGCCCAGCATCAGGTCGGCATGTCCGCCGACATATTTGGTCGCCGCAAGGATAGTGACGTCGACGCCGGCCGCGATGGCCGGGAAAAACAAGGGCGTCGCCCATGTGTTGTCCAGAAGAGTGATTATCCCGCGCTCGCGCGCCGCTGCGCACATGCCCGGAACATCCTGGACTTCCATGGTGAGAGAACCTGGGCTTTCGAGCAAAAGCGCGCGCGTTTCCCTGGCGAACAGTCCGGCAATCCCGGCGCCGATGAGCGGATCGTAATAGCGAACGCCGATTTTGAAGCGCTTCAGGACCGTGTCGCAGAATTTCCGCGTCGGCCCATAGCTATTGTCAGGCACCAGCAACTCGTCGCCGGGCGACAGGAGGCTCAGCAAGGGCGTCGTGATCGCTGCAAGGCCGGTGGGATAAAGGATTGTTCCTGCGGCGCCGGGCTCGAGCTCGGTCAGGGCTTCGGCAAGTGCCCAATGGGTCGCCGTTCCCTGTAGTCCGTAGCGGTAACGACCAAGTGCCGGCTTGCTGCCGTGTAGTTCCTGGACACTGTCGAAGAGGATGGTGGAAGCGCGCTCGACGGGAACGTTGACTAGGTGCCCACGCCACTCCTTTCGGCGCCCGCCATCCGCGAGCTTGGTGGCCTCGCCTCGCTTGTCCTTGTTCATCCGAATGCTCCGGGGAGATTGCCGCTAGGCGCGCAACTCCCCGAAGACAATCGGGACCATGCCCTCGTCAGCTACCGCGCCGCGTCCTGGGGATGAAACCAAGCAGGCCGAGCAGGCCGATCACGCCCCACGGAAAGCTTTTCTTTTCCGTGGGTTCGGTCGGAGCTGCAGTGCCGGTCTGGACGGCGGTATTGGTTTCCGTCGTGACAGTCGCCGGCGGGGCGGCCGGAGCCGCCACGGCGGCGGCATTGCCGGTCTCGTTGACGGTCGTGGCGCTTGTCGCATTGACGGTATTTGCCGAGGTCATGTCGGTCGTGTTCGCCGCACTGCCGGTATTCTGCGCGGCTGCCGGAGCAGCAAGGGTTGCAGCGGCGATCATGAAAATCGTGGTCATGCGCATATAAAAATGTCCCCTTTGCTTACCGATCAAATCGGATCGTCGGTGTAACCATCATTGTCGCTGGGCCTCCAGAGGCCGACCAGACCGATGAGCCCCAGGCAGCCGACCAGGTTCCAGATGAGGTCACTATCGCCTGCAGCCCGGCGGTCTTGAGTTTCGGTGGCTTGGCCCGTCTCGTTGATGACGGTCGGCTGTGCAATTGCCGATGAACTTGCGAGCGTAGCGGCGAGCACAACGGCCGCTAACCTTAGAGTGCGCATGCTTCCTCCTGTTCCGAAGCGTGGCGTGTCCGCGCGTATGGCGCTGGAAGCGCTGATCCCACCAACTCTGGGGTCACGTCAACACGGTTCATCAAAAGGAAACGGGGCCGAACGCCCTTGCGGCGCTTGAAACGCAAACGCCCGGATCGACCAGCGATCCGGGCGCCCTGCGTGACGATTGCTCGTCAGCCCCCTTGGATGTGTCGCGGCGGCGTCCCCAGTCGCCAGCCGCGGCCCCGAACCCGACCCAAGGGTCAGTACGTTCGGACGAGTGCTGACTAGGCGCCCGTCCGCCTCCTTGTCACGGATGTAAATGAGATGGGCTTGCGTTTGTGCCGCGCCTGTGTCGACGGGGCCACAGGGCCGCTGCGGTTGCAAGCGGCAGACTCGCCCCCTAGAGCCCGCCGCCATGCGTTGGTCCCGTGCGTTTCTCCCGCTCCTCAAGGAAAGCCCTGCAGACGCCCAGATCGTCAGCCACAAGCTGATGCTGCGAGCAGGACTGGTGCGCCAGACCGCCGCGGGCATTTATGCCTGGCTGCCGCTGGGTTTCCGCGTCCTCAAGAAAATCGAGCAAATCGTCCGCGAAGAGCAGGACCGCGCCGGCGCCCAGGAAATGCTGATGCCCACGCTCCAGGCCGCGGACTATTGGCGCGCTACCGGCCGTTATGAGGCCTATGGCCCCGAGATGTTGCGGATCCGCGACCGCCAGGACCGCGAACTGGTCTACGGCCCCACCAACGAGGACATGCTTACGGCTCTCCTGCAGGGGTCCATCAAGAGCTACCGCGACCTGCCGCGCACACTTTATCATATCCAGTGGAAATTCCGGGACGAGATCCGCCCGCGGTTCGGCGTCATGCGCGGACGCGAATTCCTGATGAAGGATGCCTACAGCTTCGATCTCGACGAAGCGGGTGCGAGGATCAGCTACAACAGGATGTTCGTCGCTTACCTCAGGACCTTCGCCCGGATGGGTCTTCGAGCGATCCCGATGCAGGCCGATACGGGGCCCATCGGCGGAGATCTCAGCCACGAGTTCATCATTCTCGCGCCTTCGGGCGAAAGCGAGGTGTTCTTCCACAAGAACTGGGAAGAGCTTCGAGCAGCGGAGGACTATGCGGTGGATGCCGGCGACGAGACGCAGCTGCAGGCTTTCGTCGACTCCATGACGGCAGATTATGCGGCGACCGACGAGAAGCGCGACGAAGCCCGCGAGGCATCGCTTGGCGGTGACCTGCGCCAGTCACGCGGAATCGAAGTCGGCCACATTTTCTACTTCGGCGACAAATATACGAAGCCGCTCGGCTTCGCGGTCAGCGCGCCCAATGGCGAAGCCGTAACTCCAGTAGGCGGCAGCTACGGGATCGGCGTATCGCGACTGGTGGGCGCGATCATCGAGGCGAGCCACGATGACGGCGGCATCATCTGGCCCGAAGCAGTGGCCCCTTGGCGCGCCGGGCTGGTCACGATGCGAGCGGATGACGAAGCCACCATCGCGGCAGCAGACGGGCTTTACAATCAGCTTCGCAATGCAGGCGTTGAAGTTCTCTATGACGACCGGGACGAACGCGGTGGCGCAAAACTCGCCTCCATGGATCTCATCGGCCTTCCCTGGCAGGTCATCATCGGACCCCGCGGCATCGCGGCGGGCACGGTCGAGCTCAAGGATCGCCGGACCGGTCAACGCGCGGATCTCAGCCTGGAAAGCGCGCTGGCGAGACTGAGCGCATGATTCTCAGCCGCTACGAGCGGATGATCGCTCGCCGCTATCTCTTCCCGCAAAAAGGCGAGGGCTTCATCTTCGTCGTTGCGGGATTCAGCGTCGGTGCAGTCGCCCTCGGCGTTGCCGCCCTCATCATCGTCATGAGCGTCATGAACGGTTTTCGGGGTGAGCTGTTCGACAAGATCGTCGGTCTTAACGGCCACGCGGTCATCCAGGGATATGATGGCCGCCTTTCGGGTTGGCAGAAGCTTGCCGACCAGGCGAAGAACACCCCTGGCGTCACCTCGGCGATACCGCTCATCGAGACACCATTGATGGTGACTGCGAACGGAAGGTTCGAGGGCGTGCTCGTGCGCGGCATGCGGCTCGACGACATCCGCGCCAACAAGACCATCACCGGCAACATGGTTGCAGGCGATATCCGCTCCGTGACCCCGGGCAGCAACAAGGTCGCACTCGCTTCGCGCTTGGCAGACACGCTCGGCGCCTATCCGGGCAGCCAGATAACCCTCTGGAATCCGGAAGGACGCTCGACCGTCGTCGGCACCGTTCCGCGCGAGGTGACCTATACCGTGGGCGCGGTCTTTGAAACGGGCGTCTACGACTATGACAAAGCGCTGGTTCTGCTTCCGATGCAGGACGCGCAAGAACTGCTGCTCATGGGCGACCAGGTCGGAATGATCGAGGTCCAGACGAACAATCCCGACAAGGTCCAGGAGATCATCGCTCCCTTGCGCAAGCTGGTCGAGGGAAGGGCAGTCATCGTTGACTGGCGGCAAATGAATTCGGCGCTGTTCCAGGCCCTCGATCTCGAACGGGTAGTCATGTTCATCATCGTGTGCATCGTCGTCCTCGTCGCGGCCTTCAACATCGCGTCGTCGCTGATCATGCTCGTGCGCTCGAAGACCCGCGACATTGCGATACTTCGAACCATGGGCGCATCACGCGGGGCGGTGCTGCGCATTTTCATGACGGTCGGGCTTGCCATCGGCCTCACCGGCATCGTCATCGGGCTGATTCTTGGCGCAGTCGCCCTGTTCTTCCGCCAGGGCGCGGTGAACGCCGTGCACTACCTGACCGGCGCCAACCCCTGGGACCCCTCGGTTCGGATCCTGTCCGACCTTCCCGCCAAGAGCGACCCGATTGAAATCACGGCGATCATCCTCGTCACTCTGCTCCTCATCTTCCCCGCGACGCTGTTTCCGGCCCGCCGCGCGGCGAGCACCGACCCGGTACAAGTGCTTCGCTATGAGTGAAGCGGTGCTCCTCACGAGCGATCTCAGGCGAAGCTTCGTCCAGGGCGAATCCACGATCGAAGTGCTGCGCGGGGTTGAGCTCGCAATCCAGCCCGGGGAGATCGTTGCGCTCCTTGGCCCGTCAGGCTCGGGCAAGTCGACACTCCTGCAGGCGGTAGGATTGCTGGAGGGCGGATTTGAGGGGTCGATCCGCCTTAACGGCGCCGAAGCGGCTAAGCTCGACGATGAGGGCAGGACGCGCCTGCGCTGCGACATGCTCGGCTTCGTCTACCAGTTCCATCACCTGCTCCCGGATTTCAGCGCTCTGGAGAATGTCATCCTTCCGCAGCTGGTGCGCGGCAGCGAGGTCGAGGCTGCCACCGCCCGTGCAAGGGAATTGCTGAGCGCGCTCGGGCTGTCGCAGCGCCTCGAGCACCGCCCGTCAAAGCTTTCGGGCGGCGAACAGCAGCGAGTCGCGGTTGCACGTGCGCTCGCCAACAAGCCTCCGCTTGTCCTTGCAGACGAACCCACGGGCAATCTCGACGAGCACACCGCGGACGCGGTGCTCGCGGAATTTCTCAATCTCGTGCGAGGGGAAGGAAGCGCGGCGCTCGTCGCTACGCACAATGAACGGCTGGCAGCCCGCATGGACCGGGTCGTCCGGCTGCACGAGGGACGGCTGGAGTGACGGAGCCGCCACGGCCGGAAGACGTTCATTCGCCCGTGCGCTGGACAAACTGGACAGCGATCGGACTCGTTGGCGGACTGATCGTCCTCGTCCTGGTGATCGCCTATTTCGCTAGTCGACCAAATGGTGATCAGGACAAGCTGACCGGTCGCGAAATCGTGACGTCCGCTCCAAGCAGCCGCGCAAAGCTCTGCGCCAGCAGCGGCACCTACGACCTTATCAAGCGCGAGCTGTTTCGCCGCGCGGCGCAGGTACGGGGAAGCGATCAGGCAGCCTATGACAAGCTTGCCGCTTATGCGGTGGTCCGAATGGAAAACCCCGTGATGGAGAGCCAAGATGCCTCGTCGGGCGCGGTCAACTGCACGGGCTCGCTTTCTCTCGACCTTCCTCCAGGAGTTGCAATTGTCGGCGGCCGGCGAACGCTTTCCTCCGACATCGATTATTCGCTTGCCCAGGCGGCCGACGGAAGCGGCACCGTAGTCCTGCTGCGCAACGCCGACGCGATCGTAACTCCGCTCGCAACGCTGGCCCGCAGCGTCCAGACATCACCGTCGGCTTCCCCGGCGCAAATAACAAACGGGACAATGCCGGAGGCGAACCCGCCGGTGCCCGCTCCGCAATCAACCCCGACGCCCACTGCGCCTCCGGGCCACGTTGCGCCCACCGCTCGTCCAAGCTTTGACTGCAACACCGCCAACTCCCGCGGCGAGCTTACAGTCTGCAACGATCCGGGCCTTGCTGCCCTCGACCGCCAGATGACAGCTCAGTATGGCCGCGCCTTCGCTGAAGCTTCGCCTGATCAGCGCGCCTTGCTGCGAGATACGGCGAGGCGCTTCTATGCCTATCGCGACAATTGCCCGACGAAAGCCTGTATCGGCGATGCCTATACCGGGAGGATGAACGAGATCCGCGACATCATGGAAGGCCGGTGGGAGTTGCCGCGATAAGCCGTGGATAAGTGAAGGCCGCTCGCTTTTCTGATGTCCCCAAGCACCCCATAGTCGGATTGTGACCGAGCCTTACATCCCCCTTCGGGTCTTCTCGTCCTTCACCATGCTGGAAGGAGCGATGGAGCCCAAGACCATCGCAGAGCGCGCTGCGAAGCTGGGATTCCCGGCGGTCGCGATCACCGACCGGAACGGCCTCTACGGCGCCATGCCCTTCAGCGACGCCTGCATCGCCAAGGGTGTGCAGCCGATCATCGGGACGCTGCTCGCGCTCTCTCGCCCACCCGAAACCGGCGTTGAGGGAATCGATTGGCTGGTGCTGCTCGCGCAAGATGAGGAGGGCTATGACAATCTGTGCAAGCTCGTTTCCAGCGCCCATCTCGACCGCCCGGTCGAACAGGAGCCGCACGTCGAGTTCGCGGTGCTCGCCGGCCTCAGCAAAGGATTGATCGCCCTCACCGCCGGCGCTGAAGGCGCGGTCGCACGGTTGATTGCAAATGGTCAGCACCTGAAGGCGGAGGCCTATCTTGATCGCCTTCAGGCCATGTTTCCGGACCGTCTCTACATCGAACTCTCGCGTCGAAACGACGGGATCGAGGCGGCGGCGGAGACTGCGCTCATCGACCTTGCCTATGCCCGCAATCTTCCGCTGGTCGGGACCAATCCGGCGTCCTACGCGGACCCCAGTTTCCATGCCGCCCACGATGCCATGCTTTGCATCGCGAGTTCGGCCTACGTCGAGAGCGCTGACCGGCAAAGTTCATCACCCGACGCGTGGCTGAAGGACGCTGCGGCGATCGAGGCGCTCTTTGCCGACCTTCCCGAAGCGATCGCCAACACGGCGGTCATCGCACGGCGCTGTGCGATCGCTGCTCCCAAGCGAAGGCCAATTCTGCCGCGGCTGAGCGAGGATGAGGACGAGCAGCTTCGGAGGGATGCTCACGCGGGCCTCGAGGCACGGCTCGCCGGTCGGCACGGGGAGGAGCGGCAACGCTATCTCGAACGCCTCGAATATGAACTTGGCATCATCACCGGCATGGGTTTTGCTGGCTACTTTCTGATCGTCGCCGATTTCATCAAATGGGCGAAGTCGAACGACATCCCCGTAGGTCCGGGGCGCGGCTCGGGAGCAGGTTCGGTCGTCGCCTGGGCATTGACCATCACCGACCTCGATCCGCTGGCGCTTGGACTGCTGTTCGAGCGCTTCCTCAATCCGGAACGCGTGTCGATGCCGGACTTCGATATCGACTTCTGCGAAACCCACCGCGACAGGGTGATCGCCTACGTCCAGCAGAAATACGGGCGGGACCGGGTGGCGCAGATCATCACCTTCGGCCGGCTGAAGGCAAGAGCGGTGCTGAAAGACACCGGCCGCGTACTGCAAATGAGCTACGGCCACGTCGACCGGCTGGCCAAGCTCGTTCCCAACCACCCCACCGACCCCTGGACTCTCGAACGGTCATTGAACGGGGTGTCGGAACTCGCTGCGGAATATCGGTCCGAACCTGACGTCAAGCGGCTGTTCGACCTCGCAATGAAGCTCGAGGGCCTGCCGCGGCACGCGTCGACCCATGCTGCAGGAGTCGTGATCGGCGATCGCCCGCTCGCCGAGCTTGTCCCGCTCTACCGCGATCCCCGGTCCGATACGCCTGTCACACAGTTCGACATGAAATATGTCGAAGCTGCGGGTCTCGTGAAGTTCGATTTCCTCGGTCTCAAGACCCTGTCGGTCCTCAAGGAAGGCCAGCGACTCCTCCGGGAACAGGACATAGAGGTCGATTTCGGTGCGCTGCCGTGGGACGACCCGGCAGTGTTCGACCTACTGCAGCGAGGCGACACCGTCGGCGTGTTCCAGGTGGAATCCGAAGGTATGCGGCGCACCCTTTCTGCCGTGAAGCCTACCGTGTTCGAGGACATCATCGCGCTGAATGCCCTCTATCGCCCTGGCCCGATGGACAACATCCCGATGTTCGGCCGGCGCAAGAACGGGCAGGAGTCGATCGAATATCCTCATCCGCTCCTCGAGGGCATCCTCAAGGAGACCTACGGGATCTTCGTCTACCAGGAACAGGTGATGCAGGCTGCGCAGATCCTGGCAGGCTATTCGCTCGGAAGCGCGGACCTTTTGCGACGTGCCATGGGCAAGAAGATCCAGGCGGAGATGGACGCGCAGCGCGCGACCTTCGTCGAGGGCTGCGCGACGCACAACAATATTCCACCGGCCAAGGCCAACGAACTGTTCGACTTGATCGACAAGTTCGCGGGCTATGGCTTCAACAAGAGCCACGCCGCGGCCTACGCCTTGCTCACCTACCAGACCGCCTGGCTGAAGGCGCACCACCGCGCGGAATTCTACGCCGCTTCGATGAGCTTCGACGTCGCGCTCACCGACAAGCTGGCGATGTTCGTCGAGGACATGCGCCGCGGAGGCGTCGAGTGCATCGCGCCCGATATCAACGTCAGCCAGCCCCATTTCACTGTTTCAGGGGGCGCCGTCCGCTACGCGCTCGGAGCCCTGAAGGGGGTTGGCGAGAAGGTCATGGAATTGCTCGTCGAGGAGCGGGAACGGGGAGGACCGTTCCGGAGCCTCGAAGATTTTGCAGCGCGGATAAACCCGCGCCTGCTCAACCGTCGCCAGCTCGAGAGCCTTGCCGGAGCCGGCGCATTCGACGGTATCAAGCCGGATCGGGCTGCCGTTTTCGCAGCTGCCGAGACGATCCTTGCCCACGCGGCGAGCGCGCATGACCAGCGCATCAGCGGCCAGACCGCCTTGTTCGGCGTCAACTCGGCCGATGCCGCACCCATTCGATTGCCGTCGGACGCGTCCTGGACCCTGGCACAGCGAATGGCGGCCGAGCGCGATGCCTTCGGTTATTATTTCTCGGCGCACCCGGTGGATGCCTCCAGACACCTGCTCGCCGCGCACAAGGTGAAGACCTTCGCCGACCTTACCGACGTGATCATTGCCGAAGGCGAGAGGGTCGGCGCGAGCATGGCAGGGCTGGTTGAGGACACGCGCTGGCGGACCTCGACCAAGGGCCGGCGCTACATGATGGCGACGTTAAGCGACAACAGCGGACAATTTGTCGCAACGGCATTCGACGACGAGGCAACAACCGCGCTTGAGGCGGCAGCGAAGGCAGGCCAGTGCGGTTTGCTCAGCGTCGAGCTCGACAGGCGCTCGGGCGACGAGACGCCGCGAGTGACGATCAAGCGCTTCCAGCCTCTTTCAGAACTTGCAAAACGTACCAGGCTGCAGATGACGGTGCGGGTAGCGGATCGCTCCGCCGCCGAGCGGGCCGCTCGCGAGCTCGCAGGCGCAAGGGGTTCGAACGGCCTGGTTCGCTTCCTTGTACCGATAAGCACCGGCGGCGAGGCCGCGGTCATCGCGGGCAGGGACTTTGCACTGGACGCGGAGCTCGCAGCGCGTATCGAGAACGTCGTAGGCGAGGGGAGCGTCGACCTTTCTGTCCAGGAGCCGCCAAGGCTCGCCCTCGTAGGCTGACTTAAGCCATCCAGAAGCCGTCGCGGTTTACGAGGCTCGTGATCCGCTCGTTCTGCTCCTCGCTCATGTCCTTCTTGAACTTGGGAAAGACCTGTTCCTCTTCCATGCGGGCATGACGGGCGACGAGGTCGCGGAACTCCCGGACCTTCTCGAGCCAGTTACGGCCCTCAGGCCCCATCTCGTTGAGTTCGTAGATGAACGTCTTGATGTAGCCGTGCTCGCCCGCGAGGTGGTCTGCGTCAACCGCATCATCGTCTTCGCGCAGGGCAGGATAGACAACCATTTCCTCGGCGTGCGCATGCTTGTCGAGCGCATGGCAGAGCTTCATGAAGAGCATCTTGCGCTTGAAGGTCTGAGTCTCGTCGGTTTCCAGCATCCTGTCGAAGATGGCGAGCGCCATCTCATGCTCGGCGGTAAGGATCTCGTCCCAGTCACCGGCCTGGGCTTCCATGCCCTGCATCAGCGCCTTGCGGCCGTAGTTCGCAGCAAAGCCGATGGCTGCTCCTGCCAGTGCTGCGCCAAGTAGCGGGCCCGCGTTCTCGCTCCACGAGAAAGCACTGCGACTGCTGTTGCCGCCGCTGCGCCTCTCGCTCGAGGCGTCCGCTGAACTCGAGCGACTGGACTGGCGATTCTGGGTGCGCGTTGCCATAAACTCCTCCTTGGCTGGATTTACCGTGTCAACGGTTGGAGCTGAGGCGCCGTTCCGGTCGCGAAGCCCGCTTCGCGAACCGTTCGGCGCAATGGCTAGGCGCCGTTCCCTGGCTGCTCCGATCCGCTCGGAGCCGAGGTCATGTTCACGGTCGGCGCCTCGGCAGGCTGGGGCGCAGGCGCCGTCTGGGGCTCTGCAGAATCCGGCGGCACTTGCTCGGGCGCGTTTTGCGCTGGCGCGGCCCTGGGGCTCTCATATTCTTCGCCCGGCTGCGGCCGTGGCTTCTTCGTGACCGAAGGCGGCGCCTTTGTCGGCGGCGGGATCGTCCCCTTGTAGACGCAGGCATCGAGCGCATCGCGGGCAACGATGGGGATGCGCGCCGCGATGATGTTGCCGTACCGACGGGTGAAGCCCTTGGGCGCGATTGCTCCGCGTTCCTTGGGGAGAGGAAGTACCGCCGCGATCCGGGCCGCCTCCGTCGCACTCATCGCGCTGGCGTCATGTCCGAAATAGCGCTCCGAGCCCGCATTGGCGCCATAGGTGCCGATGCCGGTCTCCGCCACGTTGAGATAGACCTCCATAATCCGGCGCTTTCCCCAGAGATGCTCGATGAGGAACGTGAACCACGCTTCGGCGCCCTTTCGCGCATATCCGCCGCCCTGCCACAAGAAGACATTCTTCGCAGTTTGCTGGCTGATCGTCGATCCGCCGCGGATTATGCCTCCGGATGCATTCCTTTTCATTGCGTTTTCAATGGCTTCAACGTCAAAGCCATGGTGGGAACAGAACTTCCCGTCTTCGGCGGAGATCGCCGCCCGCACCATGTCGCGATCAAGCCGCGTCATCGGCATCCATTCCTTTTGAGCGCCCCGGCCAGCCAATATGTCGCCGAGCATGGTCGCGGTAACCGGCGGGTTGATGAAGCGGTAGGCAAGGACCCAGAGAACCGAAATCAGCAGCACCGCGACAACCAGCTTGGTGACCCAGCCAGCAATCCTTCGGAGCCAGGACCTCTCGCGCCTGCGCCGGTAGCGGGGGATCGTCGATTTGGGCTTCTTCACCATTGAGGGCGCCTAGCGGCAAGGGTGCCTTACTGCCAAGACCTCGCCTTGCCGCACCGCAGCGCAGCATTTACATCGCCGGCATGACTTCCACGAACGACGTCCGCCGCGGCTTCCTCGACTATTTCGAGAAGAACGGACATGCGCGCGTGCAATCGGCGCCGCTGGTCCCGCAGAACGACCCGACGCTCATGTTCGTCAATGCCGGAATGGTTCCCTTCAAGAACGTTTTCACTGGGCTCGAGACGCGGCCCTATTCCCAAGCGAGCAGCTCGCAGAAGTGCGTTCGCGCAGGAGGCAAGCACAACGACCTCGACAATGTGGGCTATACCGCGAGACATCACACCTTCTTCGAGATGCTCGGGAATTTCTCGTTCGGCGATTATTTCAAGGACCGGGCGATCGAACTTGCCTGGAATCTCATCACCAAGGAGTGGGGCGTCAGCCCCGATCGCCTGACTGCGACCGTCTATCACACCGACGATGAAGCCTTTGACCTGTGGAAGAAGATTTCGGGTCTGCCGGAAAGCCGGATCGTCCGAATCCCGACAAAGGACAATTTCTGGGCAATGGGCGACGACGGCCCTTGCGGCCCCTGCTCGGAGATCTTCTACGATCATGGCGATCACATTCCCGGCGGCCCGCCCGGTAGCCCCGACGAGGACGGCGACCGTTTTGTCGAGATCTGGAATCTCGTCTTCATGCAATATGAGCAGGCGGCCGGCGAGATCGTCTCCGAGCTGCCCAAGAAGAGCATCGACACCGGCATGGGCCTCGAGCGCATCGCGGCGGTGCTCCAGGGTGTCCACGACAATTATGATACGGACACGTTCCGGGCGCTTATCCGGGCCAGTGAAGAGCTGACCAGCAACAATTCCGCCGACATGGCGGCGAGCCATCGCATTATTGCCGACCACCTTCGCGCTTCGGGCTTCCTCATTGCGGACGGCGTCCTGCCGGCGAACGAGGGAAGGGGCTATGTACTCCGCCGCATCATGCGGCGCGCGATGCGTCACGCGCACCTGCTCGGCTCCAGCGACCCGCTGATGTATCGGCTGGTGCCGGCGCTGGTTGCAGAAATGGGCGCTGCCTACCCCGAGCTCCTTCGGGCACAGCCCCTCATCGAGGCAACACTTCAGCAAGAGGAAACCCGATTTCGTCAAACGCTGGCGAACGGGCTCAAGCTTCTCGACGAGGCGACGGCGGGTCTCCCCTCGGGAGGAACGCTCGCCGGCGACGTCGCCTTCCGGCTTTACGATACTTATGGCTTCCCGTTCGATCTCACCGAACAGGCGCTCCTCGAAAAGAGCCTCAAGGTCGACCAGGCCGGCTTCGACCTCGCCATGGCCGGGCAAAAGGCCAAGGCGCGCGCCGCCTGGAAAGGATCGGGCGCCAAGGCCAGCGAAGACGTCTGGTTTGACCTTGCCGAGGAATATGGCGCGACCGAGTTCACGGGCTATTCGGGCGAGGAAGGCGAAGGCGTCGTCCTCGCGATCATCAGGGACGGAGAGCGGGTCAACAATGCCGAGATCGGGCAGGTGGTCGAAATCCTGCTCAATCAGACACCCTTCTACGGAGAGAGCGGCGGACAGGTTGGTGACACAGGAAAACTGACCACTCTCAAGGGCTTCGTTGGTGATGTTGAGGACACACTTAAGCCCCTGGGCAAGCTTCAGGTGTTGCGAACGAAAGTCCGGGCGGGCGAGCTCAGCATCGGCGAAACGGTCCATCAGAAGGTGGACGGCGAGCGGCGCAGCCGCGTCCGCGCCAACCACAGTGCGACGCACTTGCTCCATGCAGCGCTGCGTCGGCATCTTGGCACCCACGTCACCCAGAAAGGCAGCCTGGTTGCGCCCGATTACTTCCGCTTCGACTTCTCACATCCAAAAGCGCTGACGCGCGAGGAAATCGAGGCGGTCGAAGGCGAGGTGAACGCCCAGATTCGCTCCAACGACGTGGTCACGACGCGGCTCATGACCCCCGACGAAGCGATTTCCGCCGGGGCCATGGCTCTCTTCGGCGAGAAATATGGAGACGAGGTCCGGGTGCTCTCGATGGGCCGGATCGACGAGAACGATTATTCGGTCGAGCTTTGCGGCGGCACGCACGTGCGCGCGCTCGGGGACATCCAGCTGTTCAAGATCATAGGCGAAAGCGCCGTCTCGGCAGGGGTACGAAGGATCGAAGGGCTGACGGGCGAGGCCGCCCGGCTGTGGCTGACGGGCCGAGATGCAAAGCTGAGGGAAGCCGCCGCGACGCTGAAAAGCGCTCCCGACGAAGTGCCGGCCCGGATCGCTTCGCTGGTCGAGGACCGTCGGCGGCTCGAACGCGAACTTGCGGATGCAAAGAAGTCACTGGCCATGGGCGGCGCTGCTACCGGTGCAGATGCTCCGGTACCCGAGGACGTGAACGGGCACAGGTTTCTCGGCCAGGTCGTCGAGGGACTTGATCCCAAGAACTTACGCTCGACTGTTGATACCATGAAGCAGCGTGTGGGCTCCGGCATTGCGGCCCTCATTGCCGTGAACGACGGACGCGCGAGCGTTGCGGTCGGAGTGACGGATGACCTTGCCGGGCAAGTCAGTGCCGTCGATCTCGTCAAGGCCGCAGTCGCGACCCTTGGCGGACAGGGAGGCGGCGGGCGAGCGGACATGGCCCAGGGAGGCGGCCCCGAGGGCGCCAAGGCTCATGAGGCGCTGGAAGCCGTCCGCGGCGCCCTGGAAAAGGTTGCAGCCTGATCGACAAGCGCTCTTCCGACCGGGTCACGCTCAAGGGCTCGTGCCACTGCGGAGCCGTGCAGTTTGACGTCACTCTCGCCGAGGGCTTTGCCTCGGCGCGGCGATGCACCTGTTCGATCTGCCGGATGCCCGGCGCCGTTGCAGTGACGTCAACGCCTTCGGAGTTCCGGATTACGAAGGGCGAGGACATGCTTGCGACCTACCGGTTCAATACCGGGACCGCAGAGCATCATTTCTGCTCGCAGTGCGGCATCTACACGCACCACAAGCGGCGCTCCAATCCAGACCAGTTCGGCGTCAATGCTGCCTGTCTCGAGCAAGTGTCGCCCTTTGACTTCACCGAGCTCGTCGTATTCGACGGCAGCCGGCATCCGGCCGACAATCCCGATCGCAAGACCTATGTCGCCGGAGTGCTTCGGTTCGAGCGCGCCGACTGAGCATTCCCGACGCGCCGGCGCCCCAGCAGCGGCTCCTCCTCGAGGTCGGCTTCCTGCATGATCTTCGTACGCAGCTCACTGCGTTTCTCGTGAATGCTGGCAATCACCGGGCCCATCGCAAGGCCAATGTCGACAAGCACCGCCTCCGATAGCTGGAGCGATGCCTCGAGCGTCTCGGGAACGGCATCGGTGACCCCAGCCTTGTAGAGCCTCGCAGCATGAGCCGTGTCGCGCGCCCGGGCGATGATCGGCAGTTCGGGCACCCAACCGCGCACACGCCTTGCAATTCGGGCGACCTGGACGGGATCATCCATCGTCAGCACGAGCGCGGCGGCATGGCCAAGCTGAAGTCGGTCGGCGAGCTCTGGGCGCGATACGTCCCCGAAAACCACTTCGTAGCCCGCCTTTTGCGCGTGGCGCACCGCGTCGATGGCGCTGTCGACCGCAAGGTAGGGCCGATTATGCTCGCGCAGCATGTCGGCGACGATCCGCCCAACTCGGCCAAAGCCAAAGATGACCGTCCGTCCGGCGCCCGAAATTTCGCTTTCCGAGCTCTCAGAGACATCCTCGACGCGTCTTCGAAGTCGCTTGCCGATGGCGGCGAGAACTGGCGTCACGGTGAGCCCGATCGCCGTCACGGTCGTCCAGAAGCCTGCCTGTGTCTGAGAAATCAGCCCTGCTCCTGCGCCCGCCGAGAGAACGATCAGGCTCGTCTCGGAAGGGCTCGCCATCATGATGCCGGCCTCGAGCGAAGCTCCCGGGCGAACGCCGGAGACACGCACGAGGGCCGAGGTCACGGCAGCCTTGACCACCAGCACGGCGGCCGTTGCGCCGAGAACGACCGGCCACTGGCTCACCACGGCAGCGAGGTCGATCCGCATTCCGACGGTGATAAGGAAGATTCCGAGCGCCAGGCCCGCCAGAGGAGCAGTGATCGCCTCAACCTCGGCGTGATATTCAGTCTCGGCGATGAGAACGCCCGCAATCAGCGCGCCAAGGATCGGCGAGAGCCCGACCGCGCCCGTCGCCTGGCTGGCAAGAATGACCGTCAGAAGGCTGATCGCGAGGAAGATCTCGGGATTCTTCGCTCTCGCGGCCTGCGCAAAAACCGGGGCCAGCGCGAAGCGGCCGAAAATGAGCATTCCGCCGACGACCGCGATCCCGAGAAGCGCCGTTCGGAAAAGGCCGCTGATTTCCTCGTGACCTGCGGCGAGCTCGATCCCGAAGAGGATGGGGACCAGCGCGAGGTCCTCGAACAGCAGCATTCCGAATGCCGTCTTGCCCACCGGACCCTCGACGCCTGAGATGGGAAGGACGAGGGCCGTTGAAGAAAGGGCGAGCGCAAGGCCGATGATGACGTCGGCGCGGGGTGGGGATCCGCTGAGAAATAGTCCTGCTGCGATGAGTACCGCGCAGGCGATGAGTTCGGCGCTTCCGACGCCGAACACAACTCCGCGCATTGAACGAAGCCGGCGAAAACTGATGTGGAGACCTGCAGAAAACAGCAGGAGGATGATACCCAGTTCGGCGAACGGCTCAATCCGGCCCGGCTCGCTGATCGAGAAGAGGTGAAGCCAGGGCCGACTGCTTGCAAGTGATCCAAGGGCGTAGGGCCCGGCGATGACCCCCACCAGGATGAAGCCGATGACCGGGGTCACCTTCAACCGCGCGAACGCCGGAATGACGAGGCCCGCGGCGCCCAGAATGACGAGCGCGTCGCTAAAGCCGGACGTGATGAATTCACCCTCCATTTGGCGGTTTTGCCCTTTTCATCGCTTTGACGGTAGAGCTGACGTCATGCCGTCGGATTTTGATCTGGCCATTGTCGGCGGAGGCCCAGCCGGAATGATGGCGGGGCTGTTGTTCGCCCGCGCAGGGTGCCGGGTAATCGTACTTGAGAAACATGCGGATTTCTTCCGCGATTTCCGGGGCGACACGGTTCATCCATCGACAATGGAGATCCTCGCCGAGCTCGGGATGCTCGACCAGTTCCTGAAACGCCCGCACAGCGAGCTGGACGCGGCTGAACTGCGGATCGCGGGACGGCAATGGATGATCGGCGACCTGTCGCACCTCGACACACCTGCGCCTTTCATTGCGATGATGCCCCAGTGGGACTTCCTCGACTTCCTGCGCGAGCAGGCGAAGGCATACCCGGGCTTCCACCTTCAGATGGAAGCGCCGGTCGAGGGTTTCATCGAGGATGGGGGAAGGGTAGCGGGAGTACGCCTCGCCAACGGGCAGGAAGTGCGCGCCGATCTTGCGATTGCCGCCGACGGACGCACCTCGATTGTTCGCACAATGCTGCCGCTGGAGACGCTCGGCGCCCCGATGGACGTCTTCTGGTTCCGGATTCCAAAGTCGCCGGCTGAAAAAGGCGGACTGCGCGGCAACGTGGCGCGGAGCCGACTCCTCGTCATGATCGACCGCAGTGAATATTGGCAGTGTGCCTTCCTAATCCCGAAAGGCGCTGCCGATACCTACGAGGCAAAGGGCATCGACGCCATTCGCAGGGAGGTCGCCGAGGCGGCACCGGATCTTGATCTGACGCAGCTTGACGATATCGGCGACCTGAAGCTTTTGAGCGTCGTTCTCGACCGCCTGACCTGCTGGCATCGTCCGGGACTCCTAGCCATCGGCGATGCGGCGCATGCGATGTCACCGATCGGTGGCATCGGGATCAACCTTGCAGTTCAGGACGCAGTGGCAGCTGCGAACATCCTTGCCGCTCCGCTTGCTGCAGGGCAGGCAATCGACCCCCTTTTGCGCAAAGTGCAGGAACGGCGCATATTTCCAACCCGCGTGATCCAGTGGGCTCAAAAGGCTGCGCAGGACAACATCATCGGGCGCCTGCTCAAACCCGGCGAGCCAATCCGGGAGGCTCCGCTGATCGTCAGGCTTCTTGACCGCTTCCCGCTGCTCAGGCGAATTCCGGGCCGGTTGATTGGTCTTGGCGTCAGGCGCGAACGGGTTTCATCGCCTTACGCGCCCAACCTTGCAAACAAGCCGTCGACTGAGCCGCCGTTGCGCTCAAGTTCGGATTCCACACGCTTTCGCCCGCGCCAATAGACGAGTGCGGGGTGGGGGGTGCCGCTTGCCGTCAGCCTCTTTGCTTCTGCGTCG
This sequence comes from Sphingomonas agri, assembly GCF_038148795.1. Classification (NCBI taxonomy): domain Bacteria; kingdom Pseudomonadati; phylum Pseudomonadota; class Alphaproteobacteria; order Sphingomonadales; family Sphingomonadaceae; genus Sphingomonas; species Sphingomonas agri. The sequence goes on from NZ_JBAPEU010000002.1 coordinate 185,283, forward strand.
GTCAGACTGCTGCCGCCGGCGACATAGTCGCAATAACCTTCACGCAGCCACGTGGGATAACGCCAGTCCGCAAGCATTCCGAAATGCTTGCGGATTGCTCCGTGGGTCATCTCGTGTGCGAGGGTCGCCGAGAGGGCGCGCTTCCCGCCCACATTCCGCGGCGTGAAGACGGCGTCGGCGGCAGGATTGCTGCGGTTGACAATAATGACCTCCGAGCCCGGCCGCGAGATTGCAAAGGCGCCCCCAAACGTCAGTGTGAGCCACGCCCAGCGCCATCCGCCGTTCGTGAGGAAGACCGCCTGATGAGCGTCCGCATCCGCAATCGACGAGTGGGCAGCAAGGGCATCACCGGCCCTCACAACCGCCTTCAGTTCCGGCTCAATCGGGACTTCCGAATAGATGCGGTGCGTCCCGATCTGTTCGACATAGGGAAAGGCGAGCAGCTGCGGCGCCTCAAGCGGCGAGAGCAAGATCAGCCCGGCGGCGACGTAGAACGCCTGCCGCCTCCACCTCAAGCGGCGATTCCTTCTTCAGCCATCGCCGCCTCGAGATTGTGGACGATCGCCTCGAAGAACTGCTCCGTCGTCAGCCAAGGCTGCTCCGGGCCGACGAGGATGGCGAGGTCCTTCGTCATCTGGCCACCCTCGACGGTCTCGATGCAGACCCGCTCCAGCGTTTCGGCAAACCGCACCACTTCAGGGGAATCGTCGAACTTCCCGCGGTATTTAAGACCACCCGTCCAGGCGAAAATCGAGGCAATCGGATTGGTCGACGTTGCCTTGCCCTGCTGGTGCATGCGGTAGTGGCGGGTGACGGTGCCGTGGGCTGCCTCGGCCTCGACGGTCTTTCCGTCCGGCGTCATCAGCACCGAGGTCATGAGGCCAAGCGAGCCGAAGCCCTGCGCGACCTGGTCCGACTGAACGTCTCCGTCGTAATTCTTGCAGGCCCAGACGAACTTACCGCTCCACTTCAGCGCCGAGGCCACCATGTCGTCGATGAGACGATGTTGATATTCGATGCCAGCAGCCTGGAATTTCCCCTTGTATTCGTTGTCGTAAATTTCCTGGAATATGTCCTTGAACCGACCATCATATGCCTTGAGGATCGTATTCTTGGTGGAGAGGTAGAGCGGCCACTTGCGACCCAGACTGTAGTTGAAACAGGCGTGGGCAAAATCGCGGATGCTGGCATCCAGATTGTACATGCCCATTGCAACCCCGGACCCCGGGAAGTCGAAAACGTCGAAGTCGAGTTCCTGCCCGTCCTGGCCGACCCATTTCATGGTCAGCTTGCCAGGGCCGGGCACCAGAAAATCCGTCGCGCGATACTGGTCGCCGAAGGCATGGCGGCCGACCACGATCGGATCGGTCCACCCCGGGATGAGACGCGGCACGTTCGAGATCACGATGGGTTCGCGGAAGATGCAGCCCCCAAGGATGTTGCGAATCGTCCCGTTGGGCGACTTCCACATCTTCTTCAGGCCGAACTCCTGGACCCGTGACTCGTCGGGCGTGATCGTGGCGCACTTCACGCCCACGCCATGTTGCTTGATAGCATTGGCGGCATCGATGGTGACCTTGTCGTCGGTCGCGTCCCGATTCTCGATCGAAAGGTCGAAGTAGAGCAGGTCGACATCAAGATAGGGCTGGATGAGACGTTCGCGGATCCACTGCCAGATGATGCGCGTCATTTCATCGCCGTCGAGCTCGACGACCGGGTTCTTCACCTTGATCTTGGCCATTTGCTTTCCCGAGTTTTAGGAGTTGGCGGCGCCTTAGATTGGGCTTTTGAAGCGCGCAACCGAAGCGTTGTGCCTGCGGCTAACGGCCACTAAGGCGTGGGCGATGCCAGCGCTCGACAAGCACGACACCCCGCTGCCGACCACGACGGTCAAATGGCGCTTTCCCTCGGTCCATCCCGAGGGACGCAAATATGTGGTCATCGCCGCGTTCGCGACACTCGCAGTCTACTTTCTTCTCAGCCATTTCCTCGGTTGGCTGTTGGTCGGCGGCACGATCTGGGTTGCGACTTTCTTTCGAGACCCGGTGAGAACCACCCCTCGCGGCGACCGGCTGATCGTTTCTCCCGCGGACGGACTGATCACCATGATCGCAAGGGTCGGACCGCCGCCGGAGCTGCGAGGCGCCGACGGGCTGGAGGAGGGCGACTATACGCGCGTGTCGATCTTCATGAGCGTGTTCGACGTGCACATCAATCGCGCTCCGATCACGGGACGTGTCAGGCGCATCGCCTATGTACCGGGCAAGTTCGTCAATGCGGACCTGGACAAGGCGAGCGAGGACAATGAGCGGCAATACTTCCTCATTGAAGGGTCTGACGGCCTTCGCATCGGCTTCACGCAGATCGCCGGCCTGGTCGCGCGGCGGATCCTCGCCTTCGTGCGCGAGGGCGACGTGGTCGAGGCAGGCCAGCGCGTCGGCCTCATCCGGTTCGGCAGCCGCGTCGACGTCTTTCTGCCAGCCGGCACGTCGCCGCGGGTTCTTCTTGGCCAGCGCGCCATTGCCGGCGAGACCGTCATTGCGGAAGTCGGCAACGATGCCGCACTGACTGGACTTAGCCAATGACGGACGACCGGGATCCGAGACGGATCCCGTTTCGCGCGATGATCCCCAACGCGATAACGGCGCTCGCGCTCTGCTTCGGCCTGACGGGCGTCAGTCTTGCGATCAATGGCAATTGGGAAAGAGCGCTGGGATCAATCATCCTTGCCGGCGTTCTAGACGGACTGGATGGCCGCATCGCGCGCCTCTTGCGTGCCCAGAGCAAGTTCGGGGCCGAACTCGATTCGCTATCGGACAATATCGCTTTTGGTACGGCGCCCGCGCTCATCCTGTTCCTTTGGTCGCTTCGGACAGCGCCGCGCTTTGGCTGGATCGCAGCCCTTGCACTTGCCGTTTGCTGCGCGCTGCGGCTTGCTCGGTTCAATGCGAGGCTCGATGCTGCCGAGCAGCCGCACAAATCCGCCGGGTTTAATACGGGCGTGCCGGCGCCGGCGGGGGCGGGGCTTGCCTTCGTCCCGATTTACCTGTGGCTGATCACCGGCGACAGCCGTTTCCAGGCATGGCCAGGAGTCATGGCATGGACGCTGTTCATTGCAGCGCTGATGATTTCGAGCCTTCCGACTTACAGCTGGTCAAGTATCCGGATCCGGCCTGCTTGGCGGCTATTCGCGCTTGCCGGAATTGCCCTGTTCGGAGCGGCCCTGATGGTTGCGCCCTGGATGACGTTGCTGGCTCTCGCCGGCGTCTACCTGCTCATGATCCCGGTCGCGTTTTCGAGCTATCTGCGGGTCAAGCGGCGGCGCGCAGGGATGCACGCGCGCCAGTAGGCTTCTGCCGCCGCGAGCGATGCCTTGGCCGACCGGCATTTAAGATCGTTCGCTGCACCGGTTCGCCCTTGAGGGCGGCGACGATCTTGTCGCCGCTTTCCTCAAGAACCTTCGCGCCCAACACGACGAGAAGCCACAAGGTGGCAAGGAAGGGCAGGGTACCCAGCACTGCAGTCATCACGTTCAAGCCTCCTTCGAGACGAACAAATGTTCCTGTTATGTTCTCATATGTCAAGAGGCTCTGGCGGGAACAGACCAAAGCCTTGAAACTATGGGCGACTTCGACTAGGTCGCCGCGCATCCCACAGGCGGAGCCTACATACCGGTGCCAGCCGTAAGGTTGGTCATTCGGCTCCGCTGAGGCAGAACCGGAAGGAGAAGAACTATGGCGGCCACGGTCGTCACCATGCAGCAATTGCTAGAGGCCGGAGCGCATTTCGGCCACCAGACCCATCGCTGGAACCCCAAGATGAAGCCGTACATCTTCGGCGACCGCAACGGGGTGCACATCATCGATCTGTCACAGACGGTACCGCTGTTTGCGCGGGCGCTCGACTTCGTCCAGCAGACCGTTGCCCGCGGCGGCAAGGTCCTGTTCGTGGGAACCAAGCGGCAGGCGCAAGACGCGATCGCCGGGGCTGCGAACGCTTCGGGCCAGCATTTCGTCAATCACCGGTGGCTCGGCGGCATGCTGACCAATTGGAAGACCATCTCCAACTCGATCAAGCGCCTGAAGACCCTCGAAGAGCAGCTCTCAGGCGACACGGCCGGTCTCACCAAGAAGGAAGTCCTCCAGCTCACGCGCGAGCGTGACAAGCTCGAAAAGAGCCTCGGCGGCATCCGCGACATGGGCGGTCTTCCCGACATCATGTTCGTCGTCGACACGAACAAGGAGGAGCTTGCGATCAAGGAGGCCAACACGCTCGGCATCCCGGTGGTCGCGATTCTCGATTCGAACAGCGACCCTTCAGGCATCGCCTTCCCGGTTCCCGGCAATGACGACGCCAGCCGGGCGATCCGCCTCTATACTGACGCCGTCGCGCAAGCGGTTGGCGAGGGCCGTAGCGGCAATGCCGCTGCTCGCGGCCAGGATATCGGCGAGATGGCCGAGCCGCCGGTCGAAGCAGCGCTGGAAGCCTGAACCTTCCCGCAGGCGGGAAGGGAATTGCGGGCTTGGCCGGCAATTCCCACCTTTCGAGCTACCAGTAACCACCCTCAGCCCCTCTCTTGGTTGAGTGGGGAGATAAGGAACGAAACATGGCTGAGATCACGGCCGCGACTGTCAAGGAACTGCGCGAGCGCACCGGCGCCGGCATGATGGACTGCAAGAAGGCGCTCGCTGAAACGAACGGCGAAATGGAAGCGGCGATCGACTGGCTGCGCGCCAAGGGCCTGTCCGCCGCTGCCAAGAAGGCGGGCCGCACCGCGGCCGAAGGTCTCGTCGGAGTCGTCGTCGAGGGTAATCGCGGCGCCGTCGTGGAGGTCAATTCGGAAACCGATTTCGTCGCCAAGAACGAAATCTTCCAGGACTTCGTCGGTAATGTCGCCAAGCTCGCGCTCCAGCAGGGCACCGACATCGATACGCTCGCCGCAGCACAGTATCCGGGCGGCGGTACCGTCCAGGAGAAGCTGACGGACAACATCGCCAAGATCGGTGAGAACCAGTCGCTGCGCCGGGCTGCCATTCTCGAGGTGAAGCAAGGGGCCGTCGTGTCCTATGTCCACAATCAGGTCGCCCCGGGCCTCGGCAAGATCGGCGTCCTCGTCGCGCTCGAAAGCGCGGCTCCCGCCGAGACCTTGACCGAGATCGGCAAACAGATCGCGATGCATGTCGCTGCAGCGCACCCGCTGGCGCTCAATGCCGATGAGCTTGATCCAGCCCTGATCGAGCGCGAGCGTTCAATCGCGATGGAAAAGGCGAAGGAAAGCGGCAAGCCCCAGAACATCATCGAGAAGATGGTTGAGGGCGGCCTTGCGAAATTCCGGAAGGAAAATGCGCTGACCTCGCAGCTGTTCGTCATGGACAACAAGACGCCTGTCTTGGAGGTCGTTGCGGCGACGGCAAAAAATGCCGGTACCGGGATCGAACTCGCCGGCTTCGTGCGCTTTCAGCTTGGCGAAGGGATCGAGAAGAAGCAGGAAGACTTCGCTGCCGAGGTCGCTGCGGCGGCTGGAGCGAACAAGGCCGAGCCGGTCGCCTGAATCTGATCTGCTGCAAAGGAAAGAGAAGGGCGGGGCTGCGCTCCGCCCTTTTTTTGTGTTGAGCGGCCCAAGTGTTGGCAGGCGTGGAAGCAGCCATCCCGCAAGTAAGGCAGTTGGCAACAGGACAGGCTCGCCATAAAGGCGAGGCCGCTTCTTCGCATCCTTGGGGACCCTGCAGCCGCATGAGCCGACCGCGTTTCAACCGCATTCTCCTGAAGCTCTCCGGGGAGGCGCTCATGGGGCAGGGCCAGTTCGGGATCGACCCCGAAGCGGTTGCCGGCCTCGCTGGCGAAATTGCAGCGGCCAAGGCCCAGGGGCACGAGCTGTGCCTCGTGGTCGGAGGAGGCAACATCTTCCGTGGCATGGCGGCTGCTGCCAAGGGCTTCGACCGTGCGACGGCGGACTACATGGGCATGCTCGCGACGGTCATGAACGCGCTCGCCCTCCAAAATGCACTCGAGAAGCTCGGCGTCGACACGCGCGTGCTTTCCGCGATCCCGATGGCCAGCGTGTCCGAACCCTATATTCGCCGTCGGGCCCTTCGGCACCTCGAGAAGGGCCGCATCGTCCTGTTCGCCGCGGGAACAGGCAACCCCTATTTTACGACTGACACCGCAGCGGCCCTGCGCGCTGCCGAGATGAGCTGCGACGCGCTATTCAAGGGGACCAGCGTCGATGGGGTCTACACGGCTGATCCCAAGAAGGTGTCCAGCGCACAGCGCTATGACACCGTGACATTCAGCAAAGTGCTGAGCGACGACCTCAAGGTGATGGACGCCGCCGCGGTCGCGCTCTGCCGCGACAACAATATTCCGATCGTCGTGTTCAACATCCGCCAGCCGGGCAACCTTGCTCAGGTGATCGACGGTGGAGGAACTGCGACGGTCGTCCGGAATGGGGAGTAAAAGATGACCAGCACAGTCAGTACCGCCGACCTCAAGCGCCGCATGCATGGTGCAGTCGAGGCACTGAAACACGATCTTGCCGGTCTTCGCACCGGGCGGGCTTCCATCGCCTTGCTCGATCCGGTTCAAGTCGAGGTCTACGGCACGAACATGCCGCTGAACCAGGTTGCCACCGTCTCGACCCCCGAGGCGAGAATGCTGTCCGTTCAGGTGTGGGACCGCACGAACGTGCAGCCGGTCGAGAAGGCCATCCGCTCGGCTGGTCTGGGCCTTAATCCGATCACGGACGGGCAGGTGATCCGTCTTCCGATCCCCGAATTGACCGAGGAGCGCCGCAAGGAGCTCGCGAAGCTCGTGGGACAATATGCCGAGAAGGCCCGCATCGCGGTCAGGAATGTCCGCCGCGACGGCATGGATCATCTGAAAGCCGGCGAAAAGAAGCACGAGATCAGCGAGGACGAGCGCAAGCGCCTCGAGCATGAGGTGCAGAAGCTGACTGACGACACAATCAAGGAAATCGACGAGGCAGCCGACGCCAAGGAAAAGGAAATCCTCGGCAAGTGAGTCCCGCGCCGGCCCCCGAGGAGGGCGCGGCCGGGCTCGCAGGGGGCAGCAGGGTCCCGCGCCACGTCGCGATCATCATGGACGGCAACGGCCGCTGGGCCAAGCAGCGCGGCCTGCCGCGGGCAGCCGGCCACCGTGCGGGCGCCGAAGCGGTGCGGCGGGCGCTTCAGGCGGCCGCCGACCAGGGTGTGGAAGTGCTTACCGTTTACGCTTTTTCATCGGAGAACTGGCGTCGAAGCGACGAGGAAATCTCGGATCTCACCGCCTTGATGCGTTTCTATCTCGAGCGTGAACTGAAAACCCTCGAAAAAGAGCGCGTCCGCCTGAAGCTGATCGGCGATTATGGCGCCTTTGGTCCCGAGCTTGTCGATCGTCTTGAGCGAGCCGTGGAGCGCACGGCGGAAAACACGCGCCTCACTCTCGTCATCGCGCTCAACTATGGATCGCGAGCCGAGATTTCCGCGGCCGCACGGAAACTAGCGACGAGGGTCCGCGCAGGGGAGATCGAACCGGCCTCCATCGACGAAGCGGCCCTCGCCGCCGAGCTTCAGACGAGGGACCTTCCCGAACTCGACCTCTTGATCCGCACGTCGGGGGAATTGCGGCTCTCGAACTTCCTGCTGTGGCAGGCCGCCTATGCGGAATTGCTGTTCCTCGACGTCCTCTGGCCCGACTTCGACGAACAAATGTTCGCCCAGGCACTCAGCATCTATGCGGCGCGCGAACGCCGTTTCGGCGGCCGGTGAACGAACTTGCGCTTCGCACCCTGACGGGGACCGTTCTTGTTGTGGCGGCGCTTCTTGCCGCTATCGAGGGCGGCAATATTCTTGCAGTGCTGGTTGCCGCCGTTGCGACACTGATGTTCTACGAGTGGACCCGAATAGTCCGGGGTTGGGGCGCCGCCTGGTACATGAGCGGCTTCTTCTACGCCTTGCTTCCAGCGCTTGCGCTTCTGTGGATCCGCGAACGAGACGCTCATGGTCTCGCGCTCCTCATCTGGTCGTTCATCGTCACCTGGTCGACAGACATCGGCGCCTATTTTGCAGGGCGCAAATTCGGGAAACGCAAGCTTGCTCCGGCAATCAGCCCCAACAAGACCGTGGAAGGCCTCTATGGCGGCATTGCTGCAGCGACCATCTTCGGGGGCGCCTTTGCGCTCGCGACGGGCCTGGGGCTGCCCCTGCTGGCGCTCGCCCCGGTCCTTGCGGTCGCAGCCCAGGGCGGCGACCTCTTCGAAAGCGGCATGAAGCGCCGGGCGGGCGTCAAGGACAGCGGCGCGTTGCTGCCGGGTCACGGCGGCGCTCTTGATCGCCTCGATGGCCTTGTGCCGGTGGCTGTGCTGACCGCTGCTGCCCAGCTATTGGGGCTGACGTGATGCGAAGAATTTCCATCCTCGGCGCAACCGGCTCCATCGGCAAGTCGACGCTCGATCTTATCGAGCGCAACCGCGACCGTTTCGAGGTGGGCGTGGTAACGGCGGCGACCAATGCCGAGGCACTTGCGCAAATTGCCCGGCGCACGGGAGCCCGGCTCGCCGTAGTCGCCGATGAATCCCGCTATGAAGATCTCGCTGAACTGCTCGTCGGGACCAACTGCCGCGCGGCCGCCGGCGAAGAGGCGCTCATCGAGGCAGCAACAGAGAGCGCAGAGCTCGTCATCGCCGCCATCGTCGGCTGTGCCGGGCTACGTCCGGTGATGGCCGCTGTCGAGGCAGGCAGGACCGTCGCCCTTGCCAATAAGGAAGCGCTGGTCACCGCCGGAGCATTGATGATCGATGCAGCAGCAACGAGCAATGCTACGATTCTCCCGGTCGACAGCGAGCATAATGCAATTTTTCAATGTCTTGCGGGGGCACGTCGAGAGGATGTCGCAAGAATTATCCTCACTGCGAGCGGCGGACCATTTCGTACTGCCTCAACAGAGACGATGCGCGCTGCAACGCCGCGGCAGGCGGTCGCTCATCCGAACTGGTCGATGGGAGCCAAGATATCGGTCGATTCGGCAACGCTCATGAACAAGGGCCTTGAGCTCATCGAGGCCCATTATCTCTTCGGCCTCCCGTCGAGCCAGCTGGACGTCGTGATCCATCCCCAGTCGGTCATCCACTCGCTGGTCGAGTTCGTCGACCGCTCGGTACTGGCGCAGCTTGGGAGCCCGGACATGCGCATTCCGATCGCTTATGCGCTCGCCTGGCCCGAACGCATGTCCACACCGGCGCAGCACCTTGACCTTGCTTCGATCGCGCGGCTCGACTTCGACGCGCCCGACCTCCAACGCTTTCCCGCCTTGAGGCTTGCCCGCGAAGCGCTCGAAGAGGGCGGCGCGGCCCCAACGACCCTCAACGCCGCCAACGAAGTCGCAGTCGCAGCTTTTCTTGCAGGCGAAATCGGATTTGCAGACATCAGCGCGGTCGTTCAGGAAGCGCTTGGCGGCGCGAGTCATGATGTGCCGCATTCCATCGGCGACGTTCTGGAAATCGACCAGGTGACCCGGAGCCGGACCCGAGCCATGATGAAGGCGAGCTGCTCCTAACGATGCTTCCGCAACCACCACTCTGGCTCGTGCTGATCGCGTTCGTGTGCGCGCTCGGTCCGCTCGTCTTTTTTCACGAGCTCGGCCATTATCTTGTCGCACGCCTGTTCGGCATTCCGGCCGAGACCTTCTCGATCGGTTTCGGCCGCGAGCTCGCCGGGTGGACGGACCGGCAGGGAACGCGCTGGAAACTCGCATGGCTGCCCCTTGGCGGCTACGTGAAATTCGTCGGAGACATGACTCCCGCCAGCAATCCTGCCGAGCTCGAGAGCATCCCCGAGGATATGCGCGAGCATGCGTTTCAGCTTCGGCCGGTATGGCAGCGTTTCCTCGTCGTCCTGGCGGGCCCGGTCGCGAATTTCGTCCTTGCGATCCTCATCTTTGCTGCACTGTTTGCGATCGTCGGTAAGCCGCACTCGCCCAACGTCATCGAATCGGTCCGTGCCGGCACTCCGGCGGAGCATGCACAGCTCAAAGCCGGCGACCGCATCGACGCCGTCGCGGGCCAGTCCGTGTCGAGTTTCGAGGAGATCCAGCGGATCGTCTCGCTTCGGCCCGGAGAGGCGCTCACCCTCACGATCAATCGCTCGGGCCATGAGCTCAGCGTGCCGGTGAGGCTCGGAGTACAGACTGAACATGACCGCTTCGGCGAGGTCTATCGGGTCGGAATGCTCGGGATCATGCAGACCCACATCGTCACCGAGCGCGTTCCTCCTCTGGAGCTCCTTCCGGTCGCGACCGGCTACACGATCGATATCGTAAGGACGATGGTCGTCGGGATTTCGCAGATCGTGACGGGCAGGCGGGGCACGGAGGACGTGGGGGGCCCGATCAAAATTGCGCAGATCGCCGGACAGCAGGCGTCGCTCGGCGCATTGCCGTTCGTCCAGCTGCTTGCGCTCTTTTCAATTAATCTGGGATTCATCAACCTCTTGCCAGTTCCCATGCTCGATGGAGGGCATCTATTCTTCTATGCAGTCGAGGCCATCCGGCGGCGGCCCCTCAGCGCCAGGGCGCTCGAATGGGCCTTCCGGGGCGGACTTGCCGTCATCCTCGCACTGGTTCTCTTCACCACGATTAACGATTTGGGCTCGCTTGGCCTGTGGGACCGGCTACAGCGCTTGATTGGTTAGGACGGTTGGGGCAGGGCAGGAACCGGGGCTTGACGGCGAAGCGCGCCGTTGCACCAATTGCACACAAGGCGGGGACGCGTGATTTCAAGGTCGAAGGCTTTTAACCGGCGCGCCGGCGCTTTGCTTCTGGTCGGAACGGTGCTTGGCAGCTCCGCCGGACCTTTGTTGGCCCAGCCTGCCCCTGCGCAGGGGACGAGCAGTGCTGCACCGGCAACGGCTGCTCCGCAGGCTCAGCCGCCAGCGCCCGCCGCAACGCCGGCTCCGGTCGAACGGACGGTGCGGTCGATCGCGGTGCGCGGCAATCAGCGCCTCGAGCCGGAAACCATCCGGGCTTATGCGAATCTCTCGCCTGGGCAGACCTATACGGCGCAGACGCTCGACCAGGCGCTGAAGGACCTCTACGCGACCCAGCTCTTTGCTGACGTCACGATCACGGGCGCCGAATCCGGCGACCTCGTAATCAATGTCCGCGAGAACCCGGTCATCAATCGCATCATCCTTGAGGGCAACAAGCGTCTCAAGGACGACAAGATCAACCCAGAGATCAAACTCGCACCGCGCCAGATCTTCACGCGTTCGGCGGTTCGCGCGGACGTCGACCGGATCCTCGAGCTCTATCGGCGCCAGGGCCGGTTTGCAGCCCGCGTCGAGCCCAAGATCGTCCAGCTCGACCAGAATCGCGTCGACGTCGTGTTCGAGATTTACGAGGGCGACCTTGCCAAGGTCCGAGCGATCAACATCCTGGGCAACAGCCATTATTCGGACGAACGCCTGCGCAAGGAAATGTACACCCGGCAGGCGGGAGGCTTCCTCGGCTTTCTCAAGTCGAACGACACCTACGATCCTGATCGCCTTGCCGCCGACCAGCAGAAGCTCCGCGCCTTCTATCTGACGGAGGGCTATGCGGACTTCCGGGTCGTCCAGGCACTTGCCGAGCTGACCCCCGACCGGCGCGATTTCGTCATCACCTACGTGGTCGACGAGGGGCCGCGCTACCGATTCGGAACGATCAAGGCCGAGAGCGCCCTTCGCGACTTCCCCGTTGCGCAGGTCCTCCAGATCGCGAAGCTGAAGGCCGGCACCTGGTTCAACGCGAAGGCGGTCGAGGATGCCGTCACAAATCTGAACGAGGCTGCCGGCAATCTCGGCTATGCGTTCGCCGACATCAGCCCGGCTTACGACCGCGATGCCGAGAAGCGGTTGATGAACCTCACGATCAGGGTCAATCCGACACCGCGCGTCTATGTCGAGCGAATCGACATCACGGGCAATACCAACACCCGGGACAAGGTCATCCGCCGCGAGTTCCGCCTGAACGAGGGCGATGCATTCAGCGCGCTCAAGGTGAAGCGCAGCCAGGACCGGATCCAGAGCCTCGGATTCTTCCAGGACAAGCTCGAGATCAAGCAGACGGAGGGCTCGGCGCCCGACCGGGTCGTCCTTGGTGTGAACGTCGAGGAAAAGCCGACGGGGCAGCTCTCCCTTTCGGGCGGCTATTCGAGCCTCGAGCGCTTCGTTGTCCAGCTTGCCGTCAGCCAGAACAACTTCATGGGCAAGGGCCAGACGGTCGATGCGTCGGTCAACTGGTCCCTCTATTCGAAGTCGGTCGAGCTGGGATTCGTCGATCCTTATTTCATGGACAAGTCGATCCTCGTCGGCGCGAACCTCTTTCGCCGCGACTATCGCAGCTTCGATTTCGTCGGCACGAACCGCAACACGACCTATTCGCAGACCAGCACCGGCGGTGCGCTCCGAATGGGCTTCCCGATCACCGAATATTGGAGTTTTGGCGGCCGCTACACGCTCGAGTGGGACAAGGTCACTCTCGACAAATCGAGCTTCTACAGCCCCAATCCGGTAACAGGGGTCCTCGAGTGCGACCCGATAAAGGCCGGACGTTATCTTTGCGACGAAATTGGCAAGCGCCTCACCTCGATGCTCGGCTTCTCGACCGTCTATGACGACACCGACGGCGTTCACCCGACGCGCGGCCAGCGCCTGACCTGGTCCGAGGATTTTGCGGGTCTCGGCGGCAATGTCCGCTACCTCCGCTCGAGCCTCAATGCGACCAAGTATCACGGCATCGGAGGCGGCTGGGTAGTCTCGCTGCACGGCGAGGGCGGCTACATCCATCCGCTGGAGAAGGCGCCAGCGTCCGGGGCTGACCCGATCCGATTGACCGACCGCTTCTTCGACCCGGGGCTTCGCGGCTTCGACATCCGCGGCATCGGCCCTCGCGTCGTTCGTGTCCCGTATAATACGGATGGAACGCTCGGCACCTTCGACATCAACAAGAACATCACCGACGCAATTGGTGGCCGCGCCTATTATCTTGGTCGTCTCGAGCTCGAGTTCCCGGTGAGTTCGGGTCTCAAGAGCCTCGGTATCAGGCCGTCGGCGTTCGTCGACGTCGGATCGCTCTGGAACATAAGGCAGCCCCAGCTGCTCGACATCGTCAACATCTGCACGCCAATCAGTACGACGACGGGCCTTACTCAAAAACTGCAGCACCCCGGCGACCCGGCGTGCGATACAACCCTTTATTCCGTTTCGCCCGGCTTCAAGGAACTCTTCTTGGGCAATTCTGCCAAGCCCCGCCTGTCGATCGGCATCGGTGCCAACTGGACTTCGCCTTTCGGTCCGTTGCGCCTCGATCTCGCGAAGGCAATTCTCAAGCAGAAAGGCGACGACACCAAGCTCTTCACCTTCAACGTAGGAACCCAATTCTGATGAAGAAACTGCTTCTTTCCATTTCGCTGATCGCTTCTGCGGTGCTGCCCTCGGCGGCGCACGCTCAGGCCATTCCCGCGGCGATCGTCGCGGTCGTCGATCTCGAGAAGGTTCAAAGCCAGTGCACGGCCTGCCAGGCTGCCCAGGCTGCGCTCCGCTCGCAGCTGACGGCTCTCCAGAACCGCTCGAGCAGCCTTGCGGCGCCTCTCCAGACGGAAGGCAAGTCGATCCAGGCCGCCGTCGACGCACTGAACGGCAAGGAACCCGACGCTGCCCTCAAGGCGCGCATTACGGCCTTCGAGACCAAGCAGCAGCAGGGCCAGCAGGAACTGCAGCGCCAGCAGCAGCAGATCCAGCGCAACACGGCCTATATCTCCCAGCAAATCCAGACCAAGCTCGGCCCGATCTACCAGCAGGTCATGCAGCGCCGCGGCGCCAACGTCATGATCGAGCAGGGTGCGACGCTGGCCAGTGGCGCGACGCTTGATGTCACCAACGATGTTCTGACGGCGCTCAATGCCCAGCTTCCCTCGGTGCAGACGACGGCGCCCGCCGCGACCCAGCAGCAGACGCAGGGCCGCTAAGCGCCGGTGAGCGATCATTCGACCAGCGCCGCCATGGGCCCCTTGGACATCAGGCGGGTCATGGCGGCGCTGCCGCATCGCTATCCGATGTTGCTGGTCGACCGGGTCGAGAGCCTCGATCCCGACAAGGGCATCGTCGCGATCAAGGCGGTGAGCGTCAACGAGCCGTTTTTCCAGGGCCATTTCCCAGGGCGCCCGATCATGCCGGGCGTCCTCATCGTGGAGGCGCTTGCGCAGGCTGCGGGCGTCCTCGCCGTCGAAGCGCTCGGTCTCGCGGGCACCGGAAAGCTCGTCTATTTCATGGCGATCGAGGGAGCCAAGTTTCGCCAGCCCGTCGAACCCGGTGTTCTCCTCCGACTCGAGGTCGAATTCGTCCAGAAGCGGTCGACCGTGTGCAAGTTCACGGGCCGCGCCATGATCGAGGGCAAGCTTGCAGCAGAGGCGAGCTTCACGGCGATGATCGCCGATCCGCCCGCCAGCTGATCGGTCAGAGCTTGCTGAACTTCAGGCCCGCGTAGACCGCGCGAGGCTCGGTCCGATACCCGAACACGTCCTGATAGTGCTGGCCAAGGGCGTTGCTAATGCGCCCGAAAACCTCGATTCCCGGCCTGATCGCATAGGCCAGCCGGGCACCCGCCAGCCAGTATGAGCCGAGCGTTACCCGGTCGAAGGGGAAGGTGTCGCGCTGGTCGAGATGTGAACCGACATAGGCCACCGAGCCGCCGTAGGTGAAACTTCCAGACTTTCCATCAAACGCAACTGAACCGCTGTGCTTCGGACGCCGAAGTTCATGGACCTGGGTCAAGGCCGCATCGTCCGGCTGTGTCGCGCGAAGATAGGCGTAATTCACCGAAAGGCGCAGCTGCTGGCCGACCTGCCAGCCAAGGCCAGCCTCGAGGCCGGAGCGGTGACTGATCTTGGTCGAATTGGCCGTGCTGAAAAGGCCGGTGGCGCCGTCGAATACGTCGATAATCTCGTCATGAAGCCGCTGGCGATAAGCGGTAACCGCCGCTTCAACAGGGCCCTTGCGGTAACGCAGCGACAGCTCGAAGCCGCGCGAGCTTTCGGGCTTAAGCGTTGGATTGCCGGCAAAGTTATTGGGGAAGAACCCATAGAGATCGAAAAAGGTCGGCTGTGCGATACCCTCACCGTAGGACCCTGCGAGGGAGAAACCGCTGCCGACCTCGGCAAGAAGCGAGGCGCGCAGGCTCGTCGCGTCCTTGAAGCGGTTGAACATGTCCCTTCGCACGGCGACATCGGCGGTGACCTTCCTGGCCTCTGCGCGCCATTCGAAGGTGAGAGCCTCGTGCCTGCGGCTCCGATCCTGGTTCGACAGACCCCCATAGATGGTGTCGCGCGCGTGGAACGTCTCACGTTCGAGATCTGCTGCTGCGACAAGCCTGTGGTTGACGGCGCCGGTCGCGAAGCGCCGCTCGAGCTGTGCCGAGACGTTGCGCCGTTCTCCGCGGGTCCGGTTCTGTTCGACCTCGGCGAGAAAATTGCGATTTGAAGACCCAAGGATCGACCCCGCCAGCTGCCCCCGCCAGGGGGAGTTCTCCGCGCCAATGTCCACCCAGATCCGGGCTGCCCCGAGGCGGTTCCGGCTGCTGTCGAGCGTATCGGTATGCGCAAAGGTGACAGGGTCGAAGCCGTCAAACTCGGTTCGCCCGGTCAACGCCAGTCCGGAGGCGCCGATCTCGACCTTCGGGGCCGGCCGCCACGAGGCGCGCAGGCGCCCTGAGAGATTGCGATAACCGTCCTTGTCGCCGTGGCCATTGAAGCTGTCGATGCCGGTGGCACGCTGAAAGCCAACCGCTCCAGCGACGGCCGCGTTGCTCGAAACCAGCGCTGCCGAGGCGGTTCCGCGCAGGAAGCCGAAGGACCCGGCCTCTACGCTTGCTCGTTCGCCGGCGGCGTCATCCACGCCGTTGACGGCAATGACACCTCCGATCGCTTCGGACCCCCATAGAGCGGACTGCGGGCCGCGAACCACTTCGATCCGGGATGCAAGGTCGGCATTGAGAAGTTCGAACCTCGGAGCATCGCCCGAAGCCGGATCGTTGACCTTGATTCCGTCCACGAACAGCAGGCTGTGGTTTGCCTCGGCGCCGCGGATGCGAACCTCGGTCAAGGAGCCGGCCGGACCAGAGGTCGCGATTGCTGCCGAGGGAGTCAGTCGAAGCAAGGCCGCGACGAGGGGCTCGTCGAGCCGCTCGATCCGCTGCTGGTCGATGATACTGACGCTCGCGGGCGTCGCGGCCTCCGCTTCGAGCGCGCGCGATGCAGTGATGACGATCTGGTCGGTGTCGATTGGTAGTGCGGGCATGTGATCCTCCGTTGACGACGACGTCGTCACAGAGGGCGAGAGTGCCCACGCCCCCGCGGCTGGTCCCGGCCGGGGAAACGGACGACCGACCAAGGCAGGTTCCTGACTTTGTCGGGACATCTCGCCCCGACGTTCACAGTTGCGGGCACAGCGCCGGATTCTCGCCGGCTTCCCTTTGAACCGCCCCCGCCAGACTGGATCTGTGGGCGGCACCCTGGTCAGCGCCCTGCTAATCCCCGCCTCGGCGGGCTGTCAAATTGCGCGGGTCGAGGCTAATGGCGATTCCATGACCGCCAACCATAGCCGCCTTATCGCGCTCCTTAGCGCGATCATCGTTGCCGCAGCACTCCGACTTCTGCCGCATCCGCCCAATTTCACTCCCATCGGAGCAATGGCGCTATTTAGCGGTGCCTATATCGGGCGGCGGCCACTGGCATTTGCAGCGCCGCTCGGCGCTCTCCTTTTGAGCGATCTCGTGCTCGGCTTCTACCATGGCATGGCAACCGTCTACTTCAGCGTGGCGCTGGTCGTGATGATCGGCATGGTAGCGTTGAAGCGCACTTCGGCCGTGCGCGTGGGCAGCGCAGCTGTCCTCAGCTCCATACTTTTCTTCGTGATCACCAACTTTGGAATGTGGATGTTCAGTGGCTTCTATCCGCGCACTCTTGCAGGCCTCGAGGCTTGCTATGTCGCCGCCATCCCGTTCTTCCAGAATACTGTGGTCGGGGATCTCTTCTACGCCGCCTTGCTGTTCGGCGGTTTCCGGATCGCGGAGCGGCTGGTCCCGCAACTGAGGGCAGGGGAGCCGCAGCCGGCCTGATCCAGCGTTGAAGTTGCAACTTCAGGCAGGTGTCTGTAGAGGCGCCGCTCAAACTTGTTGCCGCTGGTCGGAAACCAGCAGCTAAGCCAAGGAAATCAAAGATGAAGTCCGGTATCCATCCCGACTACCACATGATCAATGTCGAAATGACCGACGGCACCAAGTTCCAGGTCCGCTCGACCTGGGGCAAGGAGGGCGACACACTGCACCTCGATATCGATCCCAAGGTGCATCCGGCCTGGACCGGCGGCAATGCCCGTGTGCTGAACGAAGGCGGGCAGGTCGCGCGCTTCAACAAGCGCTTCGGCGGTCTTTCCCTGGGCAAAAAGTAAGGCGTTGCGTTTTTCGCCGCTGACCTCGGCTCCAACCCTGGAGACCGAGCGGTTGACGTTGCGCGGTTTCATCGAAGAGGATCTCGACGCGCATACGGCGATCCTCTCCGATCCCGTTGTGATGAAGCATTTCGGCGGCCACCTGTTTGACCGCGAAGAATCCTGGCGGCGGCTGCTCGGCGGGGTCGGCTTGTGGCAGCTGCAGGGAACCGGACTCCTTGCCGCCGAGCGGAAATCCGACGGCAAGTTTGTGGGCCATGTCGGACTGTTTGATTATCACCGCGAAATCAGGCCCTCGATCGAAGGCATGCCCGAGCTCGGCTATATTTTCGCCGCTGAAGTCCATGGCCAGGGCCTCGCGCGAGAGGCGTGCGAGGCGCTGCTTTCCTGGGCTGACGCGAGCGTCGAGGCCGAGGAAATCGCGGCTATCATTTCGATCGAGAACGCGCCGTCGATCAGGCTCGCCCAGCGTCTCGGCTTCGAGCGCAGGCCCGACGGCCTGTATCGCGGCGAGCCCATCAGCCTCTGGCGGCGCAAGCGCGCCCTCTCCTAGAAAGCGCTAAGCCCCGTAATCGCGCGGCCCATGATAAGGGCATGGACGTCATGCGTGCCCTCGTAGGTGTTCACGGTCTCGAGGTTGGCGGCGTGCCGGATCACGTGGAATTCGGCCGAAATGCCATTGCCGCCGTGCATGTCGCGGGCAACGCGAGCGATTTCGAGCGCCTTGCCGCAATTGTTGCGCTTGATGAGGCTGATCGTCTCGGGGACCAGTTCGCCAGCTTCGAGACGGCGGCCGACCCGCAGCGAAGCCTGGAGGCCAAGCGAGATCTCGGTCACCATGTTGGCAAGCTTCAGCTGGATCAGCTGGTTGGCAGCGAGCGGTTTTCCGAACTGCTTGCGGTCGAGCGTATATTGACGGGCGGAACGATAGCAGGCCTCGGCTGCCCCCATTGAGCCCCAGCTGATCCCGTAGCGAGCCCGGTTGAGGCAGCCGAAGGGCCCTTTCAGACCCTCGACGCCGGGAAGAAGCGCATCCTCGCCCACTTCGACGCCGTCCATCACGATTTCACCCGTGATCGAGGCACGCAGCGAAAGTTTCTCCCCGATCTTGGGCGCAGTGAGGCCCGCCATGCCCTTCTCGAGCACGAAGCCGCGGATCTTGCCGCCATGGGCGTCCGACTTTGCCCAGACCACGAACACGTCCGCGATCGGCGAATTGGTGATCCACATCTTGGTGCCGGTGAGCCGGTAGCCGCCTGCCGTTTTCTCGGCGCGGGTGCGCATGCTGCCGGGGTCTGAGCCGGCGTCGGGCTCGGTGAGGCCAAAGCACCCGACCCATTCGCCGCTGGCAAGCCTGGGAAGGTATTTGCGCCGCTGCTCTTCCGAGCCGTAGGCGTAGATAGGATACATAACGAGGCTCGACTGGACGGACATCGCCGAACGATAGCCACTGTCGACGCGCTCCACGGCCCTCGCGATGAGGCCGTAGCTCACATAGCCAAGGCCGGCGCCGCCATATTCGTGCGGGATGGTTGCGCCCAATAGGCCAAGCTCACCCATCTCGCTCATGATCTCACGGTCGAACCGCTCTTCGAGATAAGCGGAAGTGACCCGGGGCAGGAGCTTCTCCTGCGCATAGCTTTCCGCCGTGTCCCGCACGAGGCGTTCCTCATCGGACAGCTGGTGATCAAGGTCGAACGGGTCCTGCCAGTCGAACGGCAGAAGCTTGGGCTCGTGATGCTCAGGCACGTCCGCGATACGTGAAGTCGCCAACTGCAGATCCTCGCGATGTCTAGAAGTCGCGGGCTCCTTAGTCTCTTCAGTTCGACTTGGCCACCTTCGCTCCACCAGCGCCGCCGAAGCTGTGTTTGATCGTGATCTGGAAAGCCCGGTGGCGATCCCGGTCACGGAATTCGTTGATTATCGAGCCAGGCTGCGCGCGATTGGGCGAGAACAGGAGCCTGTCCCGTGCGGCGTGCGTATCGAGAAGGTTATCAACGCTAAAGTTGATCGCCGTGCGCGGTGTTGGCCGATACTCGACGAAAGCCGTCATGTAGGCGCCGCGGTTGAAGTTCGTGTCGAACTCGTCAGTGCGGTAGTAGGTGAAATGCTGATTGTCGTTAATCTCGAAACCGTAGGAGAGCGGGCCCGAATCACGGCGGACGGTCAGATCCCACTGCCAGGTCGGCCAAAAGCCGCTGAACTTGCGTGGTTGATGGCTGATCGGATCATCGACACGCGTTTGCTGGAGTGTACCGGTGAACTTTGCTCGAAGCCCCGTCCAGAAGCGGCCAAGCGGAGCGTCCACGGTGAGGCTTGCGAAATCGCGTTTGCCGGTGCCGAGATTGCCGGGACCGCTGAACGCATTGCCGCGCCCGTCAGAAATCAGGATCTGATCTTCAAGCAGGCTGATGACCTCGTGTCCGACGTCGAGCTTGAACAGCCCGTCGCCAAGAAGCGGGTGCTCGATCGTCCCGTGGAATTCCCACGCGCGCTGGGGCTCGAGGTCGGCATTGCTGCCGGTCAATCGCCTGGCGGAGAGATCTCCAAAGCTGATGAAGTCATAGAAATTGAGCTGCGCGACCGTTCGCCGAACCGAAAGCTCGGTGTGCCAGCCGCCGCCTGGTTTCCAATCGATCGTCAGGCTGGGCTTAAGGAACTTTAGCGTCCGGTTCGCCAGCGCATCGCCGCTGACCTTCAGGTTGGAGAATTCGTAATTCACTCCACCGTCCACTCGAAGCGAGGGCGAGAAGGTCTTGCCGACGTTCACATAGACTTCGCCGCGCTTCTCCCTGACCTTGGCATTGGCGATCGGAAGATCGATGCGCACTTTTTGACCGCCGTCGTCGATTGCGAAGAGGTCGACATTGTCATCGAGCGTATTGAACGAAGCTTCGGCGCCGGTTTCGAATGAGAAACCCCACAGATTGGACCTCGTCCAGCTGACCCGGCCGATCGTTTCGTTCCGGCGTGCGCGAACCGTCTGCTCGAAGCCGCCGTCCACCCGCGCGTTGTCCTCGCGAAGGCCGGCCCGCTGAATATATTGATCGACATCGTTGCGCTTGCGGCGCGTGACCAGTGCAACGAACTTGAGCGCTCCGCCTCCAAGCGGCCGAGTGACATCGCCACCAAGCTCGATGACCGGGTCGCGGTAGGTCTGGATCAGATTGTCGTCGTGCGGCGCAACCCCGGTGGTGAAGACCCGATTTGTCTGAAAGAGGTCAAAGCTGCTTGGCTGCCAGCGTGCATTAAGTCGGAGCGCGTTGCTCGAACCGCGTTCGAGCGCCCAGCTTGCGGTGACGAACGGGTCCTTGTTGAAATAGCTGTTGTGCTTGCGCCGATGTTCGACGAGCGCCCCGGTCGACGGAACGGTGAGATCATCATCGCCTTCTTCGAGCTGACGATTACGCCCCGTGCCGGCCGACAGGTTGAATGTGGATGGCCCGGTCCGGAACGACGCCGATCCCTGGATGTCGGTATTCACATAACCCGTGAACCAGCGCTTGGCCGAGGCGGTGATCTCCCCATTGATGCCCGACTGCTGTGAAAGCAGGACGTTCAGGACCTGGCTCTTGCCGGCATAATCGGAACCGTAGAGATCGCCCGGACCGAGTTCGACGCGCACGACCTGCTGCGCCGGAATTCGCGACAGCGTGACGTCGACAGTCTCGGCCTTGGTGCTTGGCCGCGCACCGTTGATGACGACATTGCCTGCTGTACCCGCAAAACCCCGGACGTCGACGCTGCCCTGGTTAGTCTGCGTCGCGCCAAGATCGAGCGTGAAGCCGGGGACGCGCTGCACGATGTCCAGCGCTGTGCGGGGCGCATATTGGGCAAAGAACGACGCGTCATAGCTAGTCGTCCGACTGGGACGCGCGGATGCCGGAACCGCCTGAACCGAGCCGTTCTGGGCAAGTGCTTCCGTCGCGAGGGCGAGCGCCGTCACCCCCGCTGTTGCGCGCAACAGCGGTCGAACCAATTGAAATCCCCTCTTTGTTGGTCGATCGACGACTAAGTGAGCATCACGGCTGACGCGACGCGCCGTCGATCAATCGGCCAACGTTTCGACCAATGCGCACTGGGCGCGGCACAAACGGCGGAAGCTCAGGCGAGCTCAGCGCCTCTTCCCGAACATTTTCATTTCGACGAGCCGGTTCACCGGCGGCAACGGCGCTCCTTCGCCAGCAACCGACGACACGAATTCCGGCGTGATGTTGAGAGCCTTGAGCTGCACGAGAGTCTCGACTGGAAGCGCGCGGTATCCGATCCGCTGAAAGCCGGCGATATAGTCGGGAGTAATCCCGAGCGCGCGCATCTGCACGACGCCGTCCCCGGGCAGGTTCGCATAGCCGACCCGCTCGAAGCCGCCGATCCACTCCGGGGTCACGCCAAGTGCCTTGAATTCGATGAGGCGCTCGATCGACTGCGGGCGATATCCCGCTCGCGCCATTTGGGCGATGTAGCGGCTGTCGACCTCCAGTGCCGAGAGAGCCATGAGGTCGTCGATACGGGGAATCGGATAACGAGCTGCCGAGATCGCATCGATGAGCTCCCTGCGGGCATTGACCGCCATCAGTCCGAAAGCCTGTTCTCGGCTCGGCCGTCCAATGCCGCGATCGGCGAGGAGCTGCGCAAAGCCGGGATTCTCTGCGAAGGAACAATTGCCGGCCGCGTAATTCTCGCCTCCGTGACCGGAGCAATCGAGCCTTCCTGCCTCCCGCACTACGGCGAAGTGAAGTGGCCGCGAGCCGGCAGCGTGAAAGGAGGACACCTCCAGCCCTATGAGCTCGGAAGGCATGAAGCCCGTTGACCAGTTGTCATCATGATAGCCCCGGACGTCGCTGCGGAAGCTGGCTTGGATCTTGCCCGGATTGCTGCGCTCCGTCTCGAGGCTGAAGTGGATCCAGTCAACAGGCTGTGCGAAGCAGGCCGACGAGACGCTGAGGCAGGCAAGGACCAGGGCGCAGATGAGTGCGAGAGGACGGTTCACAATCGTTCTCCTTTGAAAGGCTCGAGGACAAGAGTTCCCGTTCGACCTTGAGGGTCGGTTCGAAATTCCGGGAAAGTCAGGTGAAATCAGCGCTTGGTGCGCGGCGGTCAGCCGCCGGGATCACTGTCCGATTGCGGCGGCCGGGGAGGCGCGGGGGTCCGCGGCGCCTTGGGGATCGCAGAAATCCCGAGGGCTCGAAGCTCGACGAGGTCGTCGGCGCGAATCGGCTTGATCCCCGAGGCTTTGACGCGCGCCGCGAACGAGGGATCAACACCAACCGCGCGCAGCTGGATGAAGTCGTCGAGGTTACCCTCGACGCCGGCCAGTCGCATCGCGCTCACATAGCCTCCGGTCAGGCCGACGGCTCGGGCTTCGGTCAGCTCGTCGGCCGAAATGCGCGGGAAGCCAGCGGCGAGGTCACGGGCAAATTCCGGCGTCACGCCGACGGCCTTCATGCCGCTGAAGTCTGCGAACTCGAGCCTTGAAAGGCTCGGCACCGCCGCGCGCATCGCAGCGATATATTCAGGAGTGACCCCCGTCGCTTTGGCTTCAATGGCCTTCTCGATAATGCTTTCCTGCCGCCTATCGCTGTAGCTGCCACCGTCCGAGCGAACGTCATTCTGTGCATAACTGATGACCGTCCTTCCATCAGGAGCCCGTGCGACGGTCTTCCTGCGTCCCTGTGCATCGGGCGGGAAGACGGTCACCGTTGCTCCATTGGGACTGCGTGCGACCAGGGTTCCGTTTGCGCCTTCGACGGTGGCACCATTGGGCGCAACGACGCGGAAGGGAGCAGGGAGGGGCGTGACTGCGGCAACTGCGGTCGCGACCGATGTAGAGACGCCGCTGGCGATGATATGCGGCAAGTCCGTCGGAACCTCAGCACTCGAGACGTCTGCAATCCTTGAGGGCCCATTTGGGACGATTGTCCGCGGTGCCGTGCTATTCGCAAGTTTCGCGGCCTTTGGAGTTACCGTCAGCGCTGCGAGCGGCGCGGCGACCAGGATAGCGCCGGCGAAAACCCCAAGAGCGAATGATCGTGCGACGGGACCGCGCGCCGATTTCCCATCGAGGACCCGGGCGACGCGGCGCGCGAGCGAGCTCTTCGAGGGGGCAACGCCATGCGCGCCCAAGAGCAAGCCAGGGCATTCGTGCCGGGCGACGCCGACCAGCAGCTGGGCATAGTCGGTATCGACGATGTCGGCGCCAAGAACGCTGTCGTCGGCTGCTTCCTCGCGCAGCTGGTGAGCTTCGCGGGCAAGCACCCAGACGAGCGGGTTGAACCAGAAGAGCGCAGTCGCGACACGCGCGAGGAGGAGCTTGATCCAGTCGAGCCTCGCAACGTGCGCAAGCTCGTGCGCAATGATGGCCTCCGCTTCGTCGGCAGCTTCGACCGCACGGCTGTTGAGCAGAATTACCGGTCGCATCAGGCCCCAGCTGATGGGCGAAGCGAGCTCGTTGCTGGTGAGAAGCGCGGTTCCGTGCTTGAAGCCCATTCGGCGCTGGGCGCGGGCAAGGGCACTGAGCCAGTGGCCATCGACAAGGACGTCGGCGCGCGCCCGGAGAGTGACCAGCCGTCCAAGCGCGAGCAGGGTGATGAAGAGGAGAACTGCGGCCGGCACTGCATAGAGGGCGGCAACTATGGCCGACGGATTGAGCGAGGAAAGTGCCGACGGCGAGGGCGACGTGGCCGCTGGCGACTTCACCGCGATCTCCTGGCTGACGACGGGCGGCGACGCCCTTCTCGAAGGTTCGGGCGCAGTCGCCAGCGTTGGTGCAGACGCTGGCTGAACCTGTGCGCCCAATATCGCGGGCGCTTCCACATTCCAGCTTGGAAGCACGAGCGGTGCAAAGGCCATGATGACGAGCGCGAGGAGCCCAACATGGGCGACCCACGAGCGCTCGGCCGCCGAGCGGCCCTTCAGCAGCTGAAGCAGTCCGAGCGTCAGTCCGGCGATCAGCAGGGACTTTAACGCGATCCCTATGAGGACATGCATCACTGGCCCCCTTTTTCCTTGCGAGCGCGAGCGATCATTTCTTCGAGCTGGTCGAGCTCGTCTTCCTTGAGCTTGTCCGACATGCCGAGCAAGGCGCTCGCAGCGCTTGCAGGCGAGCCGTTGAAGAACACCCGGACGATTTCGCTCAGCGCCGATTTCTTGGCGACGGTATCGGAGACAACCGGGCTGTAGAGATAGCCGCGTTCAGATTCGCTGCGCTGGACGAATCCCTTGTCTTCGAGTCGCTTGAGCATGGCCCGAACGGCCGATCCGCTCAGCTGGACGGGAAGCGCATCGCAGATGTCGGCGACGGGAAGTGGGCCTCTTTCGTAGAGAATGTCCACAATCTGGCGTTCACGCGGCGGCAGCTTGCTCAGCATTTCAGCACCTCTTCGACGCGACGGATTCGTCACGCTACATTTGTAGAGTGCTACATTTGTAGCGTGAATGCAAGCTGAATTATTATAGTGGCGGAGAGGGTGGGATTCGAACCCACGGTGAGCGTGAACCCACGGCGGTTTTCAAGACCGCTGCCTTAAACCACTCGGCCACCTCTCCGTCGGACAGTGCTTTCACGGCTGTGCCCGCGCATTTCAAGTCTCATCGCCAGCTTCCCTTAAGGCACTGGCGCATAACATTCCCGACCAGCCGTGCAGCAGAAGCGGTGAACCAAGCTGGCCTGAACCCGCTTTTGCACTTTAGCCTCGGTCCTACTGAGGAGGTCGCGTTGGGATTGAACGGGTGGGGTGTTGTAAGCTTGAGCGTCCTTTCGCTCGCCTCCGCTCCCTCGTCCAATCCTGCCGCGCCCGCGGCCGCCCTGGGCGCGCAGCTCGCGGGCTACGCGGATCCCGCTGTGTCGAGCGATCCCTGGTCGACCTACAAGACCCGCCTGGCAGTGCTCGCTCGCCAGCAGGGGGTCAGTCAGGCAACGATCGAAGGGAACGTCCCTGGTCTTCGCGTCAATGATCGGGTGATCGAGCTTGAACGGACGGAGCCCGTCGCTCACAACATGGGTGGAGTGGTCGGAGCGCTGGCGCCGTACCTCAGCTCCCACGTGACGCAGTCCCTGATCAGGCGCGGACAGGCGAACTATTCAGACAATTATTCGGCGCTCCGGAGCCTCGAGGAGCGCTACGGCGTCGACCCTGCGGTCCTCATGGCCATCTGGGGACTGGAGACCAGCTACGGCACCGTCACCGGAAGCACCGACCTTTTGCAGGCACTCGCAAGTCTTGGCTATTACGGAAGGCGCCGCCAGTTCTTCGAAAGTGAGTTTGTGGCAGCGCTAAAGCTGATGGACGAAGGCGTTCCTCGCTGGCGCCTCAAGGGCAGCTGGGCGGGAGCAACCGGCTATCCACAGTTCATGCCGTCCGTCGCCCTTCGCCTTCGCGCCGACGGCGATGGCGACGGCTATTCCGACATCTGGTCAAACGAACTCGACGGCCTCGCCTCGATCGCTGCCTATATGCGCGATGCGGGATGGAAGCCCAATGTGCCCTGGGGAATAAGGGTTCGTACTCCGGCAAACCTCAACCGCGCTGCAATCGTGAGCCGGACGACTGCTCCGCGTTGCCCGCAGGTCTACCGCCGCCACAGTCGCTGGCTCACCATGGGCGAATGGCGCGCGCTTGGAGTGACGCCCGTAGGCCGGTCTCTTCCGAACAACGAAATGGCGAGCCTCATCGAACCCGATGGTCCGGATGCGACCGCATATCTTGCGACGACCAACTACCGAGCAATCCTCGATTATAATTGTTCGAATTTCTACGCGATCTCGGTTGGGGTTCTGGCGGACGCGATTGCCCGGCGATAGACAGCCCTAGTCACCAGCTGAATCGGGAAGTTAACTCATTCATGTCGCGCTCCGTCCTCCTCATCACCGCCGCGTCCGTCCTTCTCGCCAGCGCTGCGCCAGCAGCAGCCCCCCAATTCGATACGCCGGCCAAGGTCGCCTATCTCATCGACCTCTCTTCGGGAGCGACGCTCTACGCGAAGAATGCCGACGTGCGCATGCCGCCAGCCTCGATGGCAAAGATGATGACGACAGATGTCGCCTTCGAGCTGATCGACAAGGGCCAGCTTCCGCTCAACAAGATGTGCACGGTGCGGCCCGAGACCTGGCAGAAGTGGCACGGACCCCAGGCGGGTTCGACCATGTTCCTGTCACCCAACGAGCAGGTCAGCGTCGAAAACCTCCTGAAGGGCATCGTCACATTGTCGGGCAATGACGCCTCGGTGGTGCTTGCCGAGTGCATCGCGGGAACCGAGCAGGCGTTCACCGACCAGATGAATGCGCTTGGCAAGCGCATCGGCCTCACGAACAGCCATTTCGGCACGGCGAACGGCTGGCCCGACAATGGCGTTACGTATGTGAGCGCCCGCGACCTTGCGACCCTCGCTCGCTGGGAGATCGAGCACCATTACAAGCTGTACAAGGAATTCTATTCGCTCCCCAGTTTCACTTGGGGAAAGACGCTCGGGTCCAACCAGGACATCACCCAGCAGAACCGCAACCCGATCCTCGGCCACGTGGCTGGTGCGGATGGTCTCAAGACCGGTCATACCGACGAAGCAGGCTACGGCTTTACCGGCTCGGCCGAGCAGAACGGCCGCCGCCTGATCGAGGTTCTGGCAGGGCTTCCGAGCTGGAATGCCCGCGTGCAGGAATCCACCCGGCTGATCGAATGGGGTTTCAATGCCTGGCAGGCGAAGCCCTTATTCCAGCAGGGCGCGAAGGTGGGCGTCGCCAAGGTGCAGCTCGGAAGTTTGAGCGAAGTTCCCCTCGTTGCTCCGAGAAACCTTGCAGTAACCGTGCCGGCAGGCCTCTCGGGCGAAGCGGTCCAGATGAGGGTTCGCTATGAGGGGCCGCTGGTCGCCCCGATACAGAAAGGCCAGGAAGTGGCGCAGCTCGTCGTCAGCACCGGCGACACCCCGCCGCAGATCGTCCCGCTGGTCGCCGGAGAGGACGTCGGCCGGGCGGGATTCTTCGGACGCATCTGGCTCGGTCTCAAGTCGCTGTTCGGGATGGCGTGAGCGCCCGCGGACGCTTCATCAGCCTCGAGGGAGGAGAGGGGGTCGGAAAGTCGACTCAAGTGAAAGCGCTCGCACGGGTACTGCGCGATCGTGGTCTTGACGTCCTCATCACCCGAGAACCGGGCGGAAGCGAGGGCGCCGAGCGCATTCGCGAACTCCTGCTGGGGGGCAACGAAGAGCGATGGGGAGCAAGGGCGGAAGCGCTGCTGTTTGCTGCTGCGCGCGCGGATCACATGGCCAAGACCATTCGTCCGGCGCTCGAGCGGGGTCAGTGGGTGCTCTGCGACCGCTTCGTCGACAGCTCGCTCGCTTATCAGGGCGGCGCGGGCGGTCTGGGGATCGAGGCAGTGCGCGCAATCAACGGCTTTGGCATCGGCGAGGATTTCCCTGACCGCACTCTCGTACTTGAGCTCGACCGCGGCACCGACCGCGCCCGGGCTCGGGACGGCGAGCACGGCGACCGGATCGGAAGCCGCCCGGACGAATATCACCGCAAGGTCGAGGCAGCCTTCCAGATCATCGCGGCCGAGGAGCCCCAGCGGGTGAGGCTGGTGGATGCCTCTGGATCGCATGAACAGGTGACGAAGCGCCTGCTCGAAGAGATCGAGGACCTGCTGGCATGATCGTCGGGCAGGACAGGGCCGTCGAACAGCTTGCGAGCGCCTGGGGGACGCGAAAGCTCCACCACGCATGGCTTCTTGCAGGACCAAAGGGGGTCGGCAAAGCCAGTTTTGCAAAGGCTGCGGCGCGACGGATCCTCGCGGAAGCGGCTGGACCGCCGTTCGATCTTCCTTCCCTTGAGACGGACGACGAACATCGCATCGTGAAGCTCGTCAGCGCCGGCAGCCATCCCGACATGCGTTGGCTCGAGCGGCTCGTAAACGAGAAGACAGGAAACCTCGCTCGCAACATCAGCGTCGAACAGGTCCGCGAGCTGGGAGAGTTCCTGACGCTGACTCCGGCGCTCTCGCCGTGGCGCGTCGCGGTCATCGATACGGTTGACGACCTCGAGACATCGGGTGCCAACGCGCTGCTGAAGATCCTCGAGGAGCCGCCACCCAACACCTTGTTCTTTCTCGTGAGCCATGCACCTGGACGACTGCTTCCCACCATTCGCTCGCGCTGCCGCCGTCTCGAGTTCGAGAGGCTCTCGGACGACGCCATGACGTCAATTCTTGAGAGGCACGCGCCGGACGTCGGCAATGCGGAACGCGAGCGCATCGTCGCCATGTCGTTTGGCTCCGCAGAACGAGCGCTCGCTTTTGCCGAACTGGGCCTCGCCAAGCTTGAAGATGCGGCGATTGCAATTCTGAGGCAGGGCGACCCCACCAACGCCAGGCGGTCCGAGCTTGCATCGGAGCTGGGCAAGAAAGCCGCCGGGGATCGCTACGCCGCCTTCCTCGATCTTGCGCCCTCGCTCATCGCCCGCGAGGCCCGGAGGCTGCGGGGCGGATCGCTCGAACGGGCGCTTGATGCATATGCAAGAGCACGCGAACTTGCGGTGATCGCGCCGCGGCTGTCGCTCGATCCCGCGGCGACGATATTCCAGCTCGGCGGAATCCTCGCCGAGGTTGCCGAACCCGCTTCCTTGAAGCGCTAGGCACGCGCCGCTAGGTGCGGGTGCAGAGCATGTCTGAACCTTTCTACATAACGACGGCGATCAGCTACCCAAACGGTCCGCCCCATATCGGCCACGCCTACGAGGCCATTGCCGCTGACGCGATCGCGCGGTTCCAGCGCAGCCAGGGCCGCGACGTCCGTTTCCAGACCGGCACCGACGAGCATGGCCTGAAGATGGCGCAGGCAGCCCGCGACCAGGGCATTGAGCCGCGAGCTCTGGCGGACAAGATGTCACGTCTTTTCCAGGACATGTGCGACACGCTTAATGTTTCCTATGACCTTTTCATCCGGACATCGCGACCGGACCACTATCGTGCGAGCCAGGCGATCTGGAAGGCGATGGAGGAGAGGGGTGATCTTTACCTCGGTCGGTACGAGGGTTGGTACTCGGTTCGCGACGAGGCCTATTACGAGCCTGACGAGCTGGTCAGCAGCGACGATGGTTCGAAGCTCTCGCCGCAGGGGACACCGGTCGAATGGACAGTCGAGGAAAGCTGGTTCTTCCGGCTTTCCAACTACCAGCAGCGCCTGCTCGATCATTATGCGGCCAATCCGGACTTCATCCGTCCGGAAAGCCGTCGCAACGAGGTCGTCCGTTTCGTCGAAAGCGGTCTTAAGGACCTCAGCATTTCCCGGACGAGCTTCGACTGGGGCGTACCGGTGCCTGGCGGCGACAATCACGTGATGTACGTCTGGCTCGATGCACTGACCAATTACATCACGGGCCTTGGCTATCCCGACGACACCGAGCTGTGGCGCCGCTACTGGCCCGCCGATGTTCACCTCATCGGCAAGGACGTGGTGCGCTTTCACGCAGTCTACTGGCCTGCGTTCCTCATGTCCGCCGGCATCGAACTTCCAAAAGAGGTCTACGGTCACGGCTTTCTCCTGAGCCGCGGCGAGAAGATGTCGAAGAGCGTCGGAAACGTCGTCGACCCGATGATTCTGGCGGACCGCTTCGGCGTGGATACCCTGCGCTATTTCCTGCTTCGCGAAGTCACCTTCGGACAGGATGGCAGTTACAGCGCCGAGGCGATCGTCAACCGCGCGAATGCCGAGCTCGCAAACAGCTTCGGCAACCTTGCCCAGCGGACGTTGTCGATGATTGCCAAGAATTTAGACGGCGTTCTTCCGGTTGTCGATCAAAGCGAAGATGACCTTGAATTGACGAGCTCGGTATTTGACGCGGCAAGGACACAGGTGCCCCGGGAGTTCGGCAAGTTTGCCTTCTCGCAAGGGATCGAGGCGTGGCTTCTCGCCGTGTTCCGGTGCAATCAATATGTCGATCGGATGGCACCCTGGGCGCTTCGCAAGACCGACCCGGAGCGCATGAACGCCGTCCTTGCGACGCTTTTCCTGTGCATTCGAGACCTCGCGATCGCCATCCGCCCCATCGTTCCTGCGTCTGCAGACAGGCTGCTGGACTCGATGGGCATCCCGCAAGGCGCGAGGGATGCAGCAGCCCTGGACGATAGCTCATGGTACGTTGATCTCGCCCGCAGCGGTTTCAGGCTTTCGCCGCCGAGCCCGATATTTCCGCGTCTCGAACTGCCCGAAGACGAAGAAGCCGCGGCATGAGGCTGATCGATAGCCACTGTCACTTGAACTACGAAGGGCTGGTCGAGCGTCAGGCCGAAGTGCTCCGGAATGCCCGTGAACGCGGCGTTGCCGGTTTCTTGAACATCTCGACCCGGCAGCGCGAGTGGAACGACATCGTCGGCCTTGCCGAGCAAGAAACCGATGTCTGGGCAAGCGTCGGCGTTCATCCGCACGAAGCCGACAATCATCCTGATCTTGGCGCTGCTGTGCTCGTCGAGGCCGCAGCGCATCCGCGCGTGATCGCGATTGGCGAGTGCGGCCTCGATTATTTCTACGACAAGTCCGACCGCGCCGCACAGCGGAGCCGCTTCGAAGCGCATATCGATGCGGCGCGGCAAACGGGCCTGCCGCTCGTGGTGCATACTCGCGAAGCCGAGGACGACACTGCCGACATCTTGTCCGCTGCAGTGAGGGAAGGGGGCGTAAACGGCGTCCTCCACTGCTTCACGGGCTCGGCACAGCTTGCAAGAAAGGGGCTGGATCTTGGCTTCTATGTCTCGCTTTCAGGCATCGTGACCTTCAAGAATGCCCAGGATCTGCAGGCGACTGCAAAGTGGCTGCCGGCAGATCAGATTCTCGTCGAAACGGATTCGCCCTTCCTCGCGCCCGTTCCGCATCGGGGTCAGAAGTGTGAGCCTGCGTTTGTCGCCGATACGGCGAACTTCGTTGCAGAACTAAGGGGCGAGACGCCCGAGGGTTTCGCCGAGGCGACGACGGCAAATTTCTTCAATCTGTTCAAAAAGGCCGCGTGAAGGTCCGGATTCTCGGCTGCGGTACGTCGACCGGCGTGCCCAAGATCGGAAACCAGTGGGGCCAATGCGATCCGGCCGAGCCGCGCAATGCCCGCCTGCGGACTTCGATCATGGTCGAAAGCGCAGGCAAGCACATCCTTGTCGACTGCGGGCCTGATCTGCGCCAGCAACTCCTGTCAGCCCACGTCGGGCATCTCGAAGGCGTCGTCGTGACCCACGCCCATGGAGATCATTGCCACGGCATCGATGAGCTTCGGCCCGTATCCCAGGCGATCGGCGGCCCGGTGCCGCTCCATGCACGGCGCAACGTACTCGACGAGCTGGAGCTGCGCTTCGCCTACGCGTTCGAGCAATCGGATCTCTACAGGCCGATCGTCGAGGCGCGCGAGCTCGGCGCGGAACTGAGCTTTGGCCAATGCCGGACAAGGTTTGTGGACCAGCCCCACGGCGGCCCCTTGTCACTTGGACTGCGGTTCGACGAGAACGGGTTCTCAGTCGCTTATGCGATAGATTTCAGTGGTTTAACTGATGACATGATGACTCTTTACGATGGCGTGGACGTCTGGATCGCGGACTGTCTCACCCGCGAACCTCATCCTACCCACATGCACCTTGACGGTGTGCTTGGCGCCGCAAGAGATCTCGGTGTGAGCCAGCTATACCTGGTGCACATGGGCAATAGCCTTGATTATCGTACATTGGTTGCCGAGCTGCCTGATTGGGCGGCACCGGCTTACGATGGGCTCGAGTTCGTCTCATGACCAACAATCTCATGCTCGGCGGCGTCTATCTGCTGATGGCAGCGATGCTCGTGCTGGGAGCGCTGATGACGCGCCGGGAACCCGCCGCAAAGCTGTTCACGGCGGCGCTGGCCTGGATCGCGATTTTCGCGGCCGGATTCGTGCTGTTCACATTCCGTGACAATCTGGGCTGGGTCGCGCAGCGGCTCAGAGCGGAAGCCGTAGGTACGCCGGTCAGCCAAGGTCGTGAGACGCGCATCCCGATGGCGATCGACGGGCATTTCTGGGTCCAGGCAAAGCTTAATGGAAGTGACGTCAAGTTCCTCGTCGATAGCGGCGCGACGACGACGACCATCGACCGGAAAACTGCGCTTCGTGCGGGCGTGCCTGTGTCCCAGGGCCGAGATCTCTATGTCCGCACCGGCAACGGGATCGTCCGTGTTGCGAGCGGCCGTGCAGATGAGCTGACCATCGGGGGTATCACGCGCAGGAACGTCGGCCTGGAGATCGCGGACAACGACGATCTGAACGTTCTTGGAATGAACTATTTGTCGTCCTTGAGCCGGTGGGGCGTCGAGGGACGATGGCTCGTTCTAGTATCCTGATCTATGAGTGAACTTTACATAATGCATATTATCATACTTATTGATATGAAGCCGCGGAACGCCCCCCGTGCCGCTTGAGCGCCTCAGGGCAATCATGCGCAGGCTGCGTGACCCGGCAAGCGGCTGCGAATGGGACACCGTCCAGACGTTCGACACGATCGCTCCCTATACGATCGAGGAAGCCTATGAGGTCGCCGATGCCATCGCGCGCAAGGAAATGGACGCGCTGGCCGACGAGCTCGGCGACCTCCAGCTGCAGGTCGTGTTCCACGCTCAGATGGCCGAGGAAGCCGGCCTGTTCACACTCGAGGACGTGCTCGATCGCATCTGCAGCAAGATGGAGCGCCGCCACCCCCACATCTTCGGCGATGCCGGGCATGGCGGCCATCATCTCTGGGAGATGATCAAGGCCCAGGAACGCTCAGCAAGCCCGGACAAGAGCGCTCTTGCAGGCGTTGCCCTCGCATTGCCCGCGCTCGAACGCGCCGCGAAGCTGCAGCGCCGGGCAGCCCGCGTCGGATTTGACTGGCCGGACGCTTCCGGTCCGCGCAGCAAGATCGACGAGGAGCTTGCAGAGCTCGAGACCGAGACCGATCACGACCGCAAGCTCGACGAGCTCGGCGACCTTCTCTTTGCCGTCGTGAACCTCGCACGCCATCTCAACGTCGAGCCTGAAGCGGCTCTTCGCGAAGCCAATCGCAAGTTCGAAAGGCGGTTCCGCTCCATCGAGCAGGAACCCGGGTTCGGCGACATGTCGCTCGAGGACAAGGAAGCGCTGTGGGTGCGCGCCAAGAAGGCTCAGGCAGATTCCAGCGCCTGAAACCGTGCCCAGTTGTCGGGCGACAGCCTCACTGACAGTTCAAGCTCGTCCCGGTCGAGTTTCTGGTCGAGCACTTCGCCGCGCGAATGCAGCCAGGCGATCCGTTCGCCCGCGCTTGCCGGAAGGCGGATGCGGTGAACCTCCTCGCCGTGCCGGAGACGCTTCGCCATAAGCTCGCGCAAGTTCTCGAGGCCCTCCCCGGTTACAGCCGAGATCGGCACGACGTCGTCGCGGCGCCTGGCTTCCTCGTAGAGCCGCTGACGTTCTTCCCCGCCAACGAGGTCGACCTTGTTCCATGCCTCGATGCGGACCGGAGCCCCCTCTTCCGCAAGGCCGAGCGAGGCGAGGACATCTTCGACATCTTCCTTCTGCGCTTCGCGGTCGGGATGCGCCATGTTGCGGACGTGAACCAGGAGATCCGCTTCACGCACTTCCTCGAGCGTAGCTCGAAAGGCCGCGATCAGCTCGGTGGGTAGATCGGACACGAAACCGACCGTGTCCGACAGGATCACCTTGTCGAAGCCAGGAAGCCTAATGTCCCGCATGGTCGGATCGAGCGTCGCGAACAGCAGGTTCTCCGCAAACACGGCTTCGCCTGTTAGCCGATTGAAAAGCGTAGACTTTCCTGCGTTCGTATAGCCGACAAGCGCAACTACCGGCCAGGGAGCCCGCTGTCGTCGGCCGCGATGAAGAGCACGCGTTCGCTTCACCTGCTCAAGTTCGCGCCGGATCTTGGCCATGCGGTCCCGGATCAGCCGCCTGTCGGCCTCGATCTGCGTCTCGCCAGGACCGCCAAGGAAGCCGAAACCGCCGCGCTGGCGTTCAAGGTGGGTCCAGCTTCGGACGAGGCGGCCCGCCTGATAATCGAGATGCGCAAGCTCGACCTGCAGCCGGCCCTCGGCGGTGGCGGCACGCTCTCCGAAAATCTCGAGGATAAGTCCCGTCCGGTCGATCACTTTGGTGCCGACCTCTTCCTCGAGGTTCTTCTGCTGGATCGGGGTCAGGGCGGCGTCCACGATCAGGAGCCCCGCCCCTTGCTCCTTTGCCTGTTCGGCGATCTCCTCGACCTGCCCCTTGCCAAGCAATGTTGCCGGCCGCGGCGCCCTCACCCGAAAGGGACGAGCCGCGACGACGTCGATTCCGATCGCGCCGGCAAGGCCTTCGGCTTCCTCGAGACGAGCGTCTGCCGATCGCCGCGAAGCTTCCCTCGGCAACTCGGGAACAGCAATTACCGCCCGTTCCCCGCGTGCGACTTCGATCGCGCCGTTGCCGTCGAAACTATTCAGGAGGTGTCTCCTCGGCTGCAGTTTCGGAACCCTGTTCGTTCCCGAGATTGAGCGGCCGCGCCGGCTGAAGCGTTGAAATGGCGTGCTTGTAGACGAGCTGCACCTGTCCGGTGCGCTCCAGCACCAGGCTGAACTGGTCAAATCCGATCACGCATCCCTGAAGCATTACGCCGTTGACGAGGAAGAGGGTCATCCGCTCGTTCTCACGGGCAGCAGCAGCAAGGAATACGTCCTGCAGCGTCGCCTTTGGGCCCTCGACAACGGCCGATGTCGGAACGAATCCCGAGGGAGACTCGGCGGGCATGATCGTCGAAATGGAATGCTTGTAGACGAGCTGCGAGGTGCCTTCCCGACGAAGCAGCAGCGAAAAGGCGTCGAACCAGGTGACTACCCCCTGGAGCTTCACTCCCTTCACCAGGAAGATCGTTACCGGGAGCTTGGCGCGTCTGACGCTGTTGAGGAAATGATCCTGCAGGCTGAGCGAACGTGCCGCCATTAGCGCCCTCCTTATGGTTCCTCGCCCTCCCGCTTGTCGCCAATTCCGAGGGCCTTCAACTTTCTGTGCAACGCGGAGCGCTCCATGCCGATGAACGATGCGGTACGCGAGATGTTGCCGGAAAAACGCCTGATCTGGATCTTGAGATACTCACGTTCGAAGGATTCGCGAGCCTCGCGCAGGGGACTGCCCATGATCGCCATGGTGGTGCTCGCCCCGCCCATCGGGGTCTGGTTGTCGAGGATCTCGGGGGGCAGAAGGTCCACCTCGATGCACTGTGCCCGGTCTCCCGGCGCAAGGATCAGGGTCCGCTCGATGATGTTCCTCAGCTGCCGCACATTACCCGGCCAATCGTGCGCCTGCAGCGCGGCCATTGCCTCCTCCGATATTCCGGGCGCGGGCATCCGGCGCTCCGCAGCGAACCGCGCGAGAAAGTGACTGACAAGTTCGGGAATGTCCTCCCGGCGCTCGCGAAGCGGCGGCAGTTTCACCGGAACGACATTCAGCCGATAGAAGAGGTCCTCGCGGAACCGCCCCGCAGAAATCTCCTCCTGCAAGTTGCGGGACGTTGCTGAAAGCACCCGCACGTCGACCTTGATCGGTCGCTGCCCGCCGACGCGCGTATAGCTTTGATCGGTAAGCACGCGCAGGATCTTGGCCTGCGTCGTCTGCGGCATGTCGGCAATCTCGTCCAGGAACAGCGTGCCCCCGTGAGCGTGTTCAAGTAGCCCAGGACGCACCGCCCCTTCAGACTCGCTGCCGAAAAGCTCTTCCTCGACGCGCTCGGGGCTCATCATTGCCGCTGACAGCACAATGAAAGGCGCCCGCGCGCGGGGACTCCAGTGGTGGATCATCCGGGCGGCAATTTCCTTGCCGACCCCCGGGGGACCGGAGATCAGCACCCGGCTGCCCGTCGGGGCGACCCGTTTCAGCGTTGCACGGACCGTGTTGATCGCGACCGAGCTGCCGTGCAGCTGGTCCTCCTGTCCAACCTGAAGTCGAAGCGTCTCGTTCTCACGGCGCAGGCGATCGGTCTCGGTCGCCCGGTCCACCAGGTAGATCAGGCGCTCTGCCTCGAACGGCTTTTCGATGAAGTCGACGGCGCCTTCACGCACGGCAGCAACGGCAGTGTCGAGATTGCCGTGTCCGGAGATCACGAGAACCGGAAGCGTCGAATCGCGACGCTTGATCTCCTGCAGGAGCTGGAGGCCATCGAGCTTGGAACCGTGCAGCCATACGTCGAGCAGGACCATCGAGGGCCGCCGTTCCTCGATCGCGTCGAGTGTCTGCGTGCTGTCGGCGGCAGTGCGCACTGCATAGCCTTCGTCCTCGAGCACTCCGCTGACGAGGTCGCGAATGTCCGCTTCGTCGTCGACTACCAGGACTTCAAGAGCCATCAGGCATCCTCATCATTGTCACTGCCGGCGGGCTGCGCTGCATGCGCATCCAGCCCTGCGAGCTTTTCTGTGTCGAAGGAAATACGAACGTGCGTGCCGCCCCCCGGACGGTCGAGGAAGGCAATCTCCCCCATATGCTCCTCAACGATCTTCTTGACGATCGCGAGCCCCAGGCCAGTCCCCCTCACCCGGGTCGTCATATATGGCTCGGTCAATCGCTCGCGATCCTCCGGAAGCCCGACGCCGGTGTCGAGGACATCGACGACGAAATTCCCTCCGTCGCGGCGAAGGCGGACATCGACGCGGTCGCCGGCAATACTATGCTCTCCGCGATTCTTCCGTCCTTCAATTGCTTCGACGGCATTCTTGACGACATTTGTGAGAGCCTGCGCGAGCTGGCGGCGGTCGCAGACCATGCGAAACTCGCCGGTTGCCGGCTCGAGTGTAAAGCCGATGCCGGGATGTGCGACCTCCTGGAGAAAGACCGCCTGCCTTGCGATCTCGTGGACGTCCTCGTCCCGGAAAAGCGGCTTTGGCATGCGCGCAAAGTTCGAGAATTCGTCGACCATGCGCCTTAAGTCACCGACCTGCCGCACGATCGTCGCAGTCAGCCGCTCGAACGTTTCCTTGTCGGAAGAAATCTGCTCCGCGAAACGCCGCTGCAACCTCTCCGCGGCAAGCTGGATCGGGGTAAGCGGGTTCTTGATCTCGTGGGCGATACGGCGGGCGATGTCGGACCAGGCGGCGCGCCGCTGGTCGAAGAGCTGATCTGTGATGTCGTCGAAGGTCAGGACCGAGCCGTCCTGGTAGCGAACGCGCTTCACCGCGAGCGTGCGCTGTCCGCCGTCGTCTGAAATGAGGACATTCGCCTCGGATTGATCGCCGCGCATGAACTCGTCGAGTTCGGGTGAGACCGAGCGCAGGTCCCTGCCCTCGATCTCCTCCTCGCCTTTTTGCAGGAGGGTTTCGGCCGAGCGGTTCAGGAGACGGATGTGTGAGGCCCCGTCGACTGCAATCACGCCTGCAGTAACGCTCGACAAGACCGCCTCGATGAAGGCCCGGCGCGTATCGAGCTGGGTGTTTGCAGCTCTGAGCGCGCTCGTCTGCTCTTCGAGCCGGCCCGCCATGCGGTTGAAGGCGCTGGTGAGCGTCTGCACCTCGTCTTCCGACTTCGTGACGGGAACGCGGACGGAAAAGTCACCTGCCTCGATACGGCCTGCCGCCGTCACAAGCTCGCCAACCGGCCGAAC
Source organism: Sphingomonas agri (assembly GCF_038148795.1). Lineage (NCBI taxonomy): Bacteria > Pseudomonadati > Pseudomonadota > Alphaproteobacteria > Sphingomonadales > Sphingomonadaceae > Sphingomonas > Sphingomonas agri. The sequence continues at coordinate 223,345 of NZ_JBAPEU010000002.1, forward strand.
GAGCCGATCGGCAAGGCGGAGGGCCGTAAGGATCGACAGGCCGACGATGATCAGCGCGCCAAGCAGCAGTGCGGCGTTGAAGCGGAGCTGGTTGATGCGCGAACGCTGCTGCAGCAAGTGATAGTCCCGAAGGACCCCGTTGGCCCTCCGGATCTGTTGCTGGAATTGGGGATCGAACACCCTCGCCGCGTAGAGATACGCATCGGGCCCATATTGGAGCCTCGTGAGGGCTCCCACGCGGTCGGGTGAATTGAGCGGCACGACCGGATGCTTTGCAAGCTCCGAAATGCTCGCCGGCGTGATGACCTTGTCGAGCGTCCGGTCATAAGGATTGACGAGTGCAAGCGTCCGGATCTGCCTGTCGGGGCCATAAGTGAAGATGATCGCTTCGGAGAGATTGCGGTTCAGGACCTGGTTGCGGGCAAAGGCCTCCGCGAAACGCGGATCATCGATGGTCGTTGCCCGCAGGTAATCGGCCAGGTCCGCGCTTGCAGTGACAGTCTCGTTCTCGACCCGTTCGACCTCGCGCTCGTAGCTTGCGCGTGCGACCTGCACTGTATTCTCGAGCATCGTACGCGCCCGGTTCGAAAACCAGAATTCAAGTCCGCTCTGGAACAGAAGCGAGGCGAAAATCGCCACCAGCACCGTCGGAACCGCGGCGAGCGCCGAAAACAGCGCGACGAGCCGGATGTGGAGACGGCCGCTGCCAAGTCCCCCTTCCTCCGCGCGGCGGACTGCGATCCGCCGCGAATAAAGAACCATGAGCGCAATCGCGGGAAGGAGGTTGGCAATCAGGAGCAGTGCGATGAGCGGCGGGGAAAGCAGGGTCCCTGGCTCGGCACCGCGCCGGAGGAGCCAGATGCTGAGGCCGATCATTCCAAGGAGAAAGACCGCAATCACCCAGGCGAGGCGGTCGTAGAAGCGTCCGCTCGCGCGCTCCCTCTGGAGCCAGCTTTCTTGCTCTGAAATCACCGGCGAGTCGGCCGCACGCGCATCCATCTGCCAGCGGCCCTAGCACGGCCGTTGCATAAAAAACACAATCAGTTTCGAACCAACCGGGTCAGGCTGCCGAGCGGCGCAGCCACGGTGCATAGAATTCCTGCAACATGCGTGTCACTACGGCCGGGTCATCCTGCTGGTTGACGCAGTTGCGCAGCTCTGCCGAGCCCGGAAGCCCCTTGGTGTACCAGCCGATATGCTTGCGAGCGAGGTTGACGCCGGTCTGGGTGCCGTAGAGCGACAGCATCTCGTCATATTGCCGGAGCATCGTCTCGAGCTGCTCGTCGAGGCTGGGATCCGGGTGGTGACCACCGCCCGAGAGCTCCGACATGATCTGCGCGACGAGCCAGGGGCGGCCGTAGGCCCCGCGACCGACCATCACGCCGTCCGCCCCGGACTGGCGCAGTGCCTCCCGGGCGTCGTCGATGGAACAGATATCGCCGTTCACGATCACCGGGACGGATACGGCTTCCTTCACCTTGCGCACGAATGACCAGTCCGCCTCGCCCTTGTACATCTGGCAGCGGGTCCGCCCGTGAATGGTGATCATCTGCACCCCAAGATCCTCGGCGATGCGAGCAAGCTCCGGGGCGTTCAGGTTTTCGTGGTTCCAGCCCATCCGCGTCTTGAGGGTGACCGGCACCTTTACGGCCTTGACGGTGGCCTCGATCAGCCTTGCAGCCAGCGGAAGATCGCGCATCAGTGCAGATCCGGCCTCGCCGTTGACCACCTTCTTGACCGGGCAGCCCATGTTGATGTCGATGATCGCAGCGCCGCGCTGCTCGTTCAGTCTCGCCGCATCTGCCATCACCTCGGGCTCGCATCCCGCCAGCTGCATCGAGACGGGCTCTTCCGACGGATCCCACATCGCCTTCTGGATCGACTGCCGCGTCTCGCGGACCATGGCCTGGCTTGCAATCATCTCGCTGACGGTAAGCCCCGCTCCGTAGCGCTTCACGACCCGCCGGAACGGCAAGTCGGTGACAGCCGTCATCGGCGCCAGAATCACCGGCGCGTCGATCCTGATCGGACCGATCGAGATGGGCTTTAGCTTGCTCGTCATTTTCCCTCGGGGTCGGCGGGAGATAGTGGACAAGCCCTTGGCGGACAAGGCAAGCAGCCCTAGACGCGCCCGCCGTGACCACCACCGCTCTCATTGTTGCCGCCGGCAGCGGCTCACGCATGGGCGGCAGCGTTCCCAAGCAGTTTCGCGTGCTGGGCGGAAAAGCCGTCCTGCGCTGGGCAGTGGAATCGCTGATCGGTCATCCGTCCGTCCAGTCGACCCGCGTCGTCATCGGCCCGGGTCAGGAAAAGGCGGCTTCGGCGGCTCTTGAAGGTCTCGATGTCGGAACATTCATTGTCGGCGGAGCCGAGCGCGCCGACTCCGTCCGAAAGGGCCTTGAGCAAGTAACGGGCGACGCCGTGCTGGTTCATGACGCTGCCCGCCCCTTCTGTCCGATGAGCGTCATCGACCGGCTCCTCGCCAGTCTGGAATTCTTCGAAGGTGCAGCGCCCGTCCTGCCGGTCGGCGATACGCTGGCAAAGATTTGCGAGGGCCTCGGTGATGCAGTCGACCGAACGGCCATGGTGCGCGTTCAGACTCCGCAGGCCTTCCGGCTGTCAGACCTCCGATCGGCCTATGCACAATGGATTGGCCCCTCTCCCACCGATGAGACTACAGTCGTCCGTGCTGCGGGAATGAAGGTCGCAGCCGTGGAAGGCGATCCAACACTGGACAAGCTGACACTCCCCAGCGACTTCGAGCGGGCCGAGCAATGGCTAGCCGGGCGGCTGCGGCCGCGTACCGGAATAGGCTTCGACGTTCACGCTTTTGCGGGCGATGGCCCACTGATGCTCGGGGGAATCGAAGTGCCGCATGGCCGCGGCCTTGCCGGGCACAGTGATGCCGATGTGGTCCTCCACGCGATTACCGATGCGCTGCTGGGCGCTGCGGGTCTCGGCGACATCGGCGAACATTTTCCGCCCTCGGACGCGAAATGGAAGGGCGCTGCATCCTCTTTGTTTCTCGCGCACGCCGCCGAGCTGGTTCGCGCTAGGGGCGCCTTCATCGACCACATCGATTGTACAATTGTCGCCGAGGAGCCCAAAGTCGGGCCTCATCGCGGCAAAATGCGTGCGAAAATTGCCGAAATCGCAAACTTGAGCGTTGATCAGGTGAGCGTGAAGGCAACCACGACCGAAGGCCTCGGTTTCGCCGGCCGCCGCGAGGGGATTGCAGCTCAGGCCGTTGCAACCATCCGCATGGGATTCGAATGACGGATTCACTTCTTCCCAAGGAGCTCGTCGACAAGGCGCGAGAGGTCGTCGAGGCGAACCGCGCCGCCGGCCGCAGGGTGACAATTGCCGAAAGTTGCACCGGCGGCCTCGTCAGCGCCGCCCTGACGGAGATTCCGGGGTCATCTGAAATGTTCGAGGCAGGCTACGTAACTTATTCGAATGCCGCGAAAATCCACGAGCTGCATGTCTCGGAGGAGGTCGTAGATACATTCGGAGCAGTGAGCGTTGCAACCGCCTGGGCAATGGCGAGGGGCGCTCTTGCCGCCTCGGATGCGGACGTCGCGGTCGCAATCACGGGCATCGCTGGTCCTGGCGGCGGGACACCGCAGAAGCCCGTTGGCACTGTCGTTTTTGCGCGCGCCGAGCGCGGCGCAGACCCTGCCAAGATCGTTGCCGATCAGAAATTCTTCGATGAAAAGACCCGTTCGGGCGTGCGCCTTCAGGCGGCGCTTTGCGCGCTTGACCTGTTAATACCGTAGAGCGCCGCTGCGCGTTGCTCGAACGCACCGGTCATGCGCCGCAGGGCCCGATCGAACATCGCTCCTGCAAGCGTTTCGAACAAGCGCGACTTGAACGCAAAATCGACCGAGAACCCGACGTCGGTTCCGCCGTCGGCGGCGCGGTCGAATTTCCACTCGTTGTGCAGATACTTGAGGGGACCTTCGACATAATCGACGCAGATCCGGCTCGGACGTTCCTTGACGACGCGGCTTGTGAAGCGCTCCTTGAAGGCATTGAAGCCAACCACAAGATCCGCGACCGTCTCCGTTTCGCTGGATGATCTGATGCGTACTGCCACGACCCAGGGCAGGAACTCGTCGTATCGGGCAACGTCCGCAACGAGGTCGAACAATTGCTCGGGTGTATAAGGAAGATGCTTCGTCTCGCTGTGGCGCGGCATCAGCCGTTCGAACGCTCCAGCTGTGCAAGCCGTGCGGCCTGCATCTTCTTGAAGTCGTCGCCGGCATGATAGCTCGACCGCGTCAGCGGCGAGGCCGCAACCAGGAGGAAACCCTTGGCGCGCGCAATCGCGGCATAGGCCTCGAATGCCTTAGGGGTCACAAATTCCTCGACCGCGGCGTGACGGGGGGTCGGCTGGAGATACTGGCCCATGGTGAGAAAATCGACGCCCGCCGAGCGCATGTCGTCCATGACCTGGTGGACCTCCAGCCGCTGCTCGCCAAGGCCGACCATTACTCCTGACTTGGTGAAGATGTGCGGCGCCTTGCGCTTCACGCTCTCGAGCAGCCGCAGCGAGGCATAATAGCGCGCGCCCGGACGGATGGTCGGATAGAGCCGCGGAACGGTCTCGAGATTGTGATTGTAGACGTCGGGCCCGGCTGCAACGATCTCCTCGACCGCCTCCTCGCTCTTGTTGCGAAAGTCAGGCGTCAGGATTTCGATTGTCGTCGAGGGCGTGCGTTTTCTCAGCGCCTCGATCACCTTCACGAATTGTCGCGCGCCGCCGTCCGGCAGGTCGTCCCGGTCCACTGACGTGATGACGATATGCTCGAGGCCCAGCTCTGCCGCCGCCGTCGCGACATGTTCGGGTTCGAGTGGATCAACCGCTCGTGGCATACCGGTCTTCACGTTGCAGAATGCGCAGGCCCGGGTGCACGTGTCGCCGAGGATCATCACCGTCGCGTGCTTCTTGGTCCAGCACTCGCCGATGTTGGGGCACGCCGCTTCCTCGCAAACGGTCGCAAGGTTGAGATCGCGCATCAACCTTCGCGTGGCATGATAGCCTTCGCTGACCGGCGCCTTGACGCGGATCCAGTCGGGTTTTCGCTGTCTGGGCGGAACTGCGGCGGGAGCGTTCATGCGGCGCAGATAGCGACTGGCAGTGAAGCTTGCCACCCCCGGCCTGCTGCGGTTAGCGCAGGCTGATGCCCTATCTTACGCAGCTCATCGAAGGTTACAGACGCTTCCGCGAGACGGACTGGGTCCACCAGCATGAACGCTGGTCCGAACTGGCGGAAGGCCAAAGCCCCCAGGTCATGATCCTGTCCTGCGCCGACAGCCGAGTAGACCCCGCTCAAATCTTCGATGCCCGGCCCGGCGAGATCTTCGTCGCCCGCAACATCGCCGCGCTCGCGCCGCCCTATGAAACATCAAGCGGCTACCATGGCGTCTCAGCAGCGCTCGAATTCGCGGTCACCCAGCTCAAGGTGGGAGAGATCCTCGTCATGGGCCACGGGCTGTGCGGAGGCTGCTCGGCCGCTCTTACCGGCAAGTTCGACGAGACCGAACCTGGCGAAGGCCATTTCATTGCCGACTGGGTGAGAATGCTAAGCGAAGCGCGGGACATCGTCCGCGCTCGTCACAGCCAACTCGATCGCGAAGCCTTTCTCGACATGGAACGCGAGGCCGTGAAGGTCAGTCTTGCCAATTTGCGGACTTTTCCCTGGATTGCCGAGCGCGAGCGGGCGGGCGAGCTGAAGCTGCACGGCGCGCACTTTTCAATATCCGAGGGCCGTCTCTATGTGCTCGACGAGGCAGAAGGTGACTTCCGCCCCGCCTAGCAATTCGTTCATCAAGCTATTGAACTAGCAACGAATATCGTAGCTGTAATGCGGCTGGCCGTACTGGTCGACGTAATAGCAGTAGCCGCGGGTGTCGCGATAATATTGGTGGCCGTTGACGGTGGCGCCCAGGACGCCGCCGAGAATTGCACCAGCGATGGCGCCCTGGCCGACGCTTACACCCGGAATGATCGCGCCGGCGACGGCGCCAGTGGCGGCGCCCACGGCGGCGCCCGTGGCTACGTTCGCACCCGTGCTTCGATTCCCGTAATAGCCGTTGCCATAATAGGGATTATTATAAGAGCCGCCGTAATATGGATCATAGCCATACCCGTTGGGGTAGGTCGAGCAGCCGGCCACCGCAACACTGGCGGCGAGGGCTACAGCAAGACCAAGGTTTTTCATTGTCTTATCCCTTCTCAACTCGCCCCCTGTCGCACGCCACAAGCGCGCCAACCGGCATTTCGTTCCGGCTCCGATCATCCGTGGTTCAGCTTGAAACAGACTGAGCGCCGGCCTGTGGCCATTCCGCGCCGCAGCGCTAGAGACGATCACAAAAAAGGGAATCGAAATGCGCGAGCGATCACCGGAGCAGGAAGCCAACATTGCCCTTCTGATTGACGCGGATAATGCGTCGCCCGAACACCTCGACGACGTGCTGCTCGTCCTTGGCGAACTTGGCACGATCAACATCCGCCGCGCCTACGGAAACTGGGCCAAGGCGAGCCTCAAGGGCTGGGGCAATCTCACCGGCACCCATTCCATCGTGCCGATGCAGCAGTTTGACGTCGTCAAAGGGAAGAGCTCGACCGACATGCGAATGACAATAGACGCGATGGATCTGCTCTACCGCGGCAACGTCGACCATTTCGGCATCATGTCCTCGGACAGCGATTTCCTGCCGCTTGCCCAGCGCATCCGCGAGGACGGCCTTCAGGTCTATGGGTTCGGGACCGCCAAGACCCCTCATTCCTTTCAGCAGGCCTGCACTCGGTTCTTTGACGTCGGCGCCCTTGCTCTCGAGGACGCGGAGCAGCTCGAACAGCCCGTGATTGCCAAGGGCCAGAGGCCCGTCGACCCGGAACTGCTGCAAGTACTGGGCTCGGCCTACAAGGCCTCGAAGCGCGATGAGGACGGCTATACTTCCCTTTCCGAACTCGGGCAGCGAACCAAGGCCGTTTCGAGCTTTGCAGCGCGAAACTATGGTTTCACCCGTCTTTCCGACCTCATCAAGGCGGTGCCGAACTTCGAAGTGAAGACCGGCGATGAAGGACGACTCCTCGTCAAGCGACTTCGCTGACGCGAGAGCCCTGTGGATCCTTCATCCACAGAAATTTCGCAGGCGTACCGAGTCGGAGACTGTTGTCCCGCCGACACAGGCAGTTAGCTTTTTGCAGTAGGAGGGGGAACGGCACCGCCGGTGACCGGTTGAGCTGTCTAACCCACGTTAGAATCGACTCGCGAAACCATGCTGTCTCGGCAGGACCCCGAATATTTCCTCGACACGGCCGTTAGCGCGGTCGCCGGCGGACCCAAGTGCCGATTTAAGATCGATGAGATTCCGGTCCCCGTCTACACTACGGACAGCGACGGCCTCGTTACCTACTGGAATCACGCGTGCGTCGAATTTGCGGGCCGGGAGCCCGTTGTCGGACAGGATCGATGGTGTGTGACCCTGCGATTGTTCACGACCAGCGGCGAGCCGCTCAGCAGCGATGAATGCCCGATGGCGCAGGCGATCAGGACGAGACAGCCTGTGCGCGACGTCATCGCCATTGCCGAGCGGCCTGACGGAACGCGCCTTGCGTTCAGGCCCTATCCGACCCCGCTTTTCGACGGCAGCGGCAAATTCATCGGCGCGCTCAACATGCTCGTAGATGTGACGGACGAGCAAAGCGGGTTGCTTCACGAGCAGGCCGAGCGCTGCCGGCGGCTTGCCGACGCAACCTACGACCGGGCAACGAGCAAGGTGCTGGGAGACATGGCGTCGGGATATGAGAAGATAGCCGACGGGCTGACCCACAAGCGCACCTGAGGCTCATTGAGCGGTCGTGGATGACGCGACAGCTGTTGCCGGGGAGCGCCAATCGCCATTCCGTGCTGTTCAGAGCCGTGGACAATGTCGCGGGCGATCTGGTCCCTGGAAGCGCGGGCCCTTCCGGGTGCCGATGAACAGCTTGAGGATTTGCTCGAAGCCCAGGCGACCGCCGGGGCAATTGCGATGAAGGCGATTGTAAGAACGAACTTGTGCCCGTTTTCGGTTGTGGCTCCGGTGAGCGTCACTCCGAAAAGCCGCAACCCATGCCCGGCCGGGCCGGAGACCTGCGCAGCCGCGTTCTGGCCCGCGTTCAAGAGGTCCGCGATGCCCTGCTGCACGATGCCGTTAACAGGACGCCTGTCGCGATGGTTCCGTTACAAGAGCTCGAGGCTCACCTCGACTTCGTCGCCGGCGGCGATGCCGGTCCTGCGTAGCACCTCGATCTTCACCGGTAGAAAATAGCCACCGCTGCTCTTGGACGGGAACACCGAAGTCCTCCACGTGAAGTCGTCAATCCTCGCCTCGACCCTCACCGAGCCAAAGCCTCTTCGAACGAACAATGCGTGAGCTCTGATTTCCCCGGAAAGCTCCTCGGGAATGCTCATGAAATGAGAGATGCCGTCAGCGAAGGTCCAGACCTTCAGAGGAGCCCTCAGCCTAATCATTTCTTCCGGCCGATATCATCGAGACCGCAGACAATGCACCGTGGTCCTAAAAGAAGGCGCAAACCCATTCAGGGCCCGTGGGACTTGGCCGCGAGGTTTGCAGCAATGGCTTCCCTGATGAGCCCCTTGATCGCTTCTTCGTCGATCTTGGCACCCTGGGCGAAATCGATTGCACGCCGCACACCGCCTTCAAGGCTGGAGTTGAACAGCCCGTGCGCATCGTTGAGCGCTGCGCCCCTCGCGAAAGTCAGCTTCACCTTGTCCTTGTAGGTTTCGCCCGTGCATATGATTCCCGAATGCGACCAGGTCGGCACCCCCAGCGGGTTGGAGGCCTTTCGCCACTTCACCTCCTCGAGCACGTCCGGGTCCGCTTCCTTGATCAGCCCGCGCAGCTTGGCGAGCATCGCGCCACGCCAGTCGTCGAGAGACCGGATCTTCGCATCGACCGCGCTCGAGCCGTCACCGTCCATGAAATCGCTCCTTCTTATCGGCGCTTCCACCCGAAAATGTTCGGCGCACGTCATTGACGAGCCTCGATCAGTTTCCAGCCGTTGCCGGACGGATCGCGGAAACTCGCATCGACACTTCCATATCGCTCGACCGGCTCCTGGGTGAATTCCACGCCGCGCTCGCGCATCTCCTCGTATGCCGCCTCGCAAGAATCGACGACCAGGACGAGAGGTGGCATCGCGCCCTTCGCGACGATTGCATCGAGCGTCTGCGCCGTCGCTTCATCGACCGTTGGCGGCTGCGGCTTGAACAGGCCGAGCTGAAATGAAGGCTGCTCGGGATGTTGCACCGTCAGCCAGCGATAATCGCCATTCCGTGCGTCCGTGTGAACCTTGAAGCCCAGCTTCCCGACGTAGAAATCGAGGGCTTGATCCTGATCGTGAACGTACAGACCGACTACTCCGACACCTTGCGACATGGGACCTCCGTTGGTTGGGGTGCCGTCGCATTATCCTTCCCCCGACGGCGTCGCTTCTCCGAAACTGCTATGATGAGATCGGGTCTTTGTGCAGCACTGACGAAACAGTGCGGTACCTGCTCCAAAGCATGGCCGGCGGCCCGCTCTTTCGCACGAAGTTGGCTTGGGCTTTCGCCCGTAATCTCACGGAAAATGCGCCCGAAGGTGCCAAGGCTGTTCCAGCCGGTCCGGAATGCAATCTCGGTGATCGGAAGATTGGTATCCCGAAGCAGCGCCCTCGCACGCTCGATCCGCCGTGCCAGTAGGTAGCGGTGCGGAGGGATTCCGAAGGCCTCCTTGAAAGACCTTGCGAAATGCGCCGCGGACACACCACTGACCGCGGCCAGGCGCTGCACCGGCCATTCCTCGTGCGAGGCCCCGTCCATGCGGTCCTTTGCACGAAGCAACCGGCGCAGCAGCAGTTCCATAAGGGCGAGGCTTACCTCGTCAGTTTACGATAGCTCATCCGGTGCGGACGCGTGGCTTCCTCGCCCAGACGACGGACCTTGTCTTCTTCATAGGCTTCGAAATTGCCCTCGAACCACTCGACACGGCTATCGCCTTCAAAGGCCAGGATGTGCGTCGCCAGGCGATCGAGGAAGAACCGGTCGTGGCTGATAATCACTGCGCACCCGGCGAAATTCTCGATCGCCTCCTCGAGGGCACCGAGCGTCTCGACGTCGAGGTCGTTGGTCGGCTCGTCGAGGAGCAGCACGTTTCCGCCGCGTTTGAGCATCTTGGCGATGTTCACCCGGTTGCGCTCGCCGCCTGAAAGCTTGCCGACGTTCTTCTGCTGGTCCTGGCCCTTGAAGTTGAACGCACCCACGTAGGCGCGGGTCGACTGGTCGTGGCCATTGACCTTCATGTAGTCGAGCCCGTCCGAAATTTCCTCCCAGACGTTCTTCGAATTATCGAGGTGGTCGCGGCTCTGGTCGACATATCCCAAGTGCACCGTGTGACCGATGTCGATCGTTCCGGAATCCGGCTTTTCCTGACCGGTGATAATCTTGAACAAGGTCGACTTGCCGGCGCCGTTGGGCCCGATGACGCCCACGATGCCGCCGGGCGGCAGTGTGAAAGACAGATTCTCGAACAGCAACTTGTCGCCATAGGCTTTGGTGAGATTGTTTGCCTCGATGACCTTGCCGCCCAGGCGTTCGGGAACCTGGATAAGGATTTCCGCCTTGCCGGGAGTCCGGTTTTCCTGCGCTGCAACCAGTTGCTCGAACTTGGCGATACGCGCCTTGGACTTGGTCTGCCGTGCCTTCGCCCCCTGGCGGATCCACGCGAGCTCGTCGCGGATTGCCTTCTGACGGCCCGATTCCTCGCGCTCTTCCTGGTCGAGGCGCTTGGCCTTCTTCTCGAGGTAGGTCGAGTAATTGCCCTCGTAGGGAAAATACTTGCCCCGATCGAGCTCGAGGATCCAGCTGACCACATTGTCGAGGAAGTACCGGTCGTGGGTGATCATCAGCACCGCGCCCGGATATTCCTTCAGATGGTTCTCGAGCCACTGGACGCTCTCGGCGTCGAGATGGTTGGTCGGCTCGTCGAGGAGGAGGATCGAAGGTTTCTGGATGAGCAGGCGAGTGAGCGCGATTCGGCGCTTCTCGCCGCCTGAAAGACTGCCGACCTCCCAGTCTGGAGGCGGACAGCGCAAAGCCTCCATCGCAACCTCGAGCTGGTTGTCGAGCGTCCAGCCCTCGACTGCATCGATCTTCGCCTGGAGATCGCCCATCTCCTCCATCAGCGCATCAAAATCGGTATCGTCCTTGGGGTCACCCATCTCGGCGGAGATCGCATTGAAACGGTCCACCATGTCGGCGACGTCCCGGGCGCCGTCCTTGACGTTCTCGAGCACGTTCTTGCTGGGATCGAGCTGCGGTTCCTGGGGCAGATAGCCGACGGTGATGTTCTCACCGGGCCAGGCTTCGCCCTGGAAGTCCCTGTCGATACCGGCCATGATTTTCATCAACGTCGATTTGCCGGCGCCGTTCGGACCGACAATCCCGATCTTCGCGCCGTGATAGAATTGCAGGTTGATGTGGCTGAGCACCGGCTTCTGGGCGCCGGGGAAGGACTTGGTCATGTCCTTCATCACAAATGCATATTGGGCGGCCATGGGGTCGCGATATTCCTTCGAATGAATGCTGGAAGATTGCGGCCGAGTTAGTGGACCGCGCGCGGTTTTTCTAGTCGCGCCCGACCATCTGGACTGCGGTAGGGAGCCGATAGTCGCGATAGCGGTCCCGCAGGTCCTTCTTGCTGAGCTTGCCGGTGGCGGTGTGCGGCAGCTCTTCGACGAACTCGATCGCGTCCGGCATCCACCATTTTGCCATCTGGCCCGAGAGAAATGAGCGCACCTCGGCCTCGCAGACCGTGCTGCCCGGGTCACGCACGATCAGCAGGAGCGGCCGTTCATCCCATTTGGGATGGGGAATGCCGATGGCGGCGGCTTCGGCCACTCCTGGACAGCCCACGGCCACATTCTCGATCTCGATTGAGCTGATCCATTCTCCGCCCGACTTGATCACGTCCTTGGCGCGGTCGGTGAGCCTGAGGCTGTTGTCTGGATGAATTACCGCAACATCGCCGGTATCGAACCAGCTGTCCTCATCGACGCAGTCGCTGTCCTGTTTGAAGTAGCGTTGTACTACTGCCGGCCCGCGGGTCTGGAGCCGCCCCGAGCTCTTGCCGTCGCGGGGCATGACATTTCCTTCGTCGTCGATGACCCGCAGCTCGACACCGAAGACCGAGCGCCCGGGACGGGTCATGTAGGCGAAACGTTCCTCCTTGTTCATGGACTCCCAGTTTGCGGGAGGAGCGCCAACGGTTCCAACCGGAGACATTTCCGTCATTCCCCACAGGTGATTGAGCCTGATGCCGCGATCCGTGAACCAGCGGATCGTGGCAGGAGGCGCAGATGATCCTCCGCAAATGACCGTATGCAATTTGCCGAGCGAGGCGCCGGTACGCTCCACATGGTCGATCAATGAAAGCCAGACCGTGGGAACCCCGGCCGAGTGAGTAACGCCTTCCGCATTGAAGAGCCCGCAAATGCGCTCAGGATTATTGTCCGCGCAGCAGACGAGCTTCATTCCCGACATTGCCGCCGCATAAGGGAGGCACCAGCTCCCCGCATGAAACATCGGGACAATTGGAAGCATCACCGACGTCGCCGAGAGATCGAATGCATCGGGGGCGATCACCGTCATCGTGTGCAGCACGGTCGAACGATGCTCGTACAGGACCCCTTTCGGATGACCGGTCGTTCCGCTCGTGTAGCAAAGACCGCAGGGGTCGCGTTCGTCTCCTTCCCTCCAGCGATAGTCGCCGTCCTCGGCAGCAAGCACGTCGTCAAACTCGTCGTCGAAGCAGATGTAGTGCTGGATCGATTTCCACTTCGGCTTCATGCGCTCAACGAGGGGCGCAAACGCGCGATCGTAGAGCAGCACGCGGTCTTCCGCGTGGTTGACGATATATTCGAGCTGGTCGTCGAACAGCCGATGGTTGTTGGTGTGGATGACGCCGCCCATTCCCACCGTGCCGAACCAGGATACGAGATGGCGGTCGTGGTTGACGGCCATGGTGCCAACCCGGTCGGTAGGCCCGACCCCCCTGCGCTCTAGCGCCTGCGCCAGCCGCCTCGCATCGTGGGCTACCGCGCTCCAGTTCGTGCGATAGGTGATGCCGTCGGCGCGTGCCGCAACGATCTCGCGGCCTCCATGTTCACGTTGGGCGTGATCGAGGATCCGCATGATGCGGAGTGGAAAGTCCTGCATTGCGCCGAGCATGCCCACAAGCGCCTCCCCTTGTAGGATGCGCATCATGACGCAGAAACGGCGAGCGTCAAACGGTTAGAACGGCAGCTTAAATCCAGGTGGGAGCGGCAGGCTGCTCTGCATCTTCTGCATTTCGTCGGCAGCAGCGCTGTCGGCCTTGGCGCGGGCATCGTTGATCGCGGCTGCGATCAAATCCTCCACCATGGTCTTCTCGGAAGGCTGAAGCAGGCTCTCGTCGATATTCACCGAGAGGATGCGGCCCTTGGCAGTTGCCCGGATCTTCACCATGCCGCCGCCGGCGGCACCCTCGACTTCGATCTTGTCGAGATTGTCCTGGGCCTTCTGCAGCTCGTTCTGCGCATTTTGCGCCATCTGCATGATCGATTCAAAATCGGGCATCTCGGGCATTTCAGGCGCCTCTCGTCGAGAAGGATTCTAGTTCGGCATCAGGAAACGTGTCCATCACCGCGCGGACATTCGGATCGGCGAGGACATCGGCGCGAACGCGCTCCTCGGCCATTTTCTCCTGATCGAGCAGCGAGGGCTCGCCGGCATCGTCGGAGAGTGAGACCTGCCAGGTCGCCCCGGTGGCTGCCTTCAGCCCCACCGCCACGTCCCGCGACCAATCCGCGCCAAGCGGTCGCGTCGGCCTCAAAACCAGTTCGGGAGGAGCGTAGCGGACGAGCCCGACCTGGTCGTGCAGCTGCTGCGCAAGCAAGTGCTTCCCGCTTCCTTCCACTGCCCTGATGAGGCCCGTGAAATCAGTCGGAATTCTTGTCGTCGGACCCGACCCCTTGGCCGCAGAACCTGCGACTGGCGCCGTGCCCGCACCGTCGCTCAATCTCGCGATCAGCGACGCAGGATCGGGCATGTCTGCTGCATGGATGAGCCTCAGGAGCGCCATCTCGGCGGCTTCGCGGGGGTCGGGCGCGACGTCGACGTCCTGCAATCCCTTGAGCAGCATCTGCCATAGCCGATGAATCGCTCCCCAGGAGAGCGCCGCTGCCATTTCGCCGGCGGCTTCACGCTCCTCGGCGCTCAGCAGCGCGTCGGCACTCGCGCCTGCTTTCGAGCGCGTTGCAAGATGAAGACTTTCCATGAGGCCGCGCAGAAGCTGCGTCGGATCGATCCCAAGGTCGTGCGCCTCGTCAAGCTCGGCGAGCGAAGCCGGCGCGTCGCCCGCGAGCACCAGCTGCAACAGGCGGCGGACACGTCCGCGGTCGGCGAGTCCGAGCATGTCGCGGACCTGTTCGGCGCTGACGCTGCCAGCACCGTGTGCGATTGCCTGGTCGAGGATCGACAAGCCGTCGCGCGCCGATCCCTCGGCAGCCCGGGCAATCATGCCGAGAGCATCGGGTTCGACGTCGACGCCTTCAGCCCCCGCGACATCCGCAAAATGTGCTGCGAGCTTCTCTGCGGGGATGCGTCTCAAATCAAATCGCTGACAGCGCGACAATACCGTCACCGGCACCTTGTTGACCTCGGTCGTCGCGAACAGGAATTTCACGTGCTCAGGTGGTTCCTCAAGAGTCTTCAGCAACGCATTGAAAGCGTTCTTGGACAGCATATGGACTTCGTCGATGATGTAGATCTTGTAGCGCGCGCTCACCGAGGAATATCGGACTGCGTCGATAATCTCGCGAATGTCGTCGACACCCGTGTGGCTGGCGGCATCCATCTCGATGACATCGATGTGGCGCCCCTCAGCAATCGCCCGGCACGGTTCGCATGCGTTGCATGGGGTGATCGTCGGTCCGCCCTTCCCGTCGGGCCCGATGCAATTCAGCGCCTTGGCGATCAGTCGCGCGGTCGAGGTCTTGCCTACCCCCCGCACGCCCGTCAGCAGAAAAGCATGTGCGATGCGGCCACGCTCGATAGCGTTGGCGAGGGTCTTCACCATCGCGTCCTGGCCAATCAGTTCTGAGAATCTCTGCGGCCGATACTTGCGCGCAAGAACGCGGTACGGCGCCGCGCCCGCGGCCTCCTTCGACTGCTCGGGAATATCGAGCCCCAGTCCGGGCGATTCGGCGTCTTCCATGGCTTCAGACTTAGGGGCTGAACAAGCGGATTGCGATACGGCTGTGTCCATCAAGGCCCGTCGCACGCTTCGGCGCCGTCGGTGGAAGCCGACGACCCGGCGCCTAATCGTTGTGGCTGCTTCCTTCCGGACCTGACCAGGTTGGCGACAGCGCCGTCCGCCGACTTCCGCGCGGGCATATGGGTGAAGAGCCCGCGCCGTGCAAGTTCCTGTTCGACACGCTTCCTTCATCAAGGGTTCAGCGGCACGACGAGAAGTCGAGACCCGCATGCCCAATTGCGCCACCCTTTTCGCGCTCTTCGCGGCAGCCGCGGCTCCCTCGGGCCCGGTCGTCGTGACGGGATATGCCTGGGCACCATTCATCAGTCCGATGGGCGAGGCTTTCAGGTCCCATTCTGCCACCGACGACACGCTTGCCGACTGGTTCCAGCAGGCGGACAGGAACCATGACGCGATGCTCACTCAGGACGAGATGGTGGCGGACGCCGAGCGCTTCTTCGCGACTCTCGACCTTGATCATGATGGGCAGATCGAGCCCGAGGAGCTGGTTCGCTACGAATGGCAGCTTGCGCCCGAGATTCAGGTGAACGCTAAGCGAAAGCGAGGCCGCGGCGAGCTGGCCCCGGCAAAATCGGGCGGTGATGACCCCTCGCTTGGAGATAGTCCCGGCGATGATCAAGGCCGCCAGAGCAAGCGCGACCGCCACCGCCAGGACGCCAACTCCGACCTTGACGGAGGACCTCAGGGAGCCGCCCGTTACGCATTGCTCAACATTCCCGAGCCAGTTGCTGCCGCCGACGCTGACTTCAACCGCGCGATCACGGTCGCCGAATTTAGGCAAGCGGCGATCGAGCGGTTCCGGCTTCTTGATCGTCAGCGGCAGGGCAAGCTCACGCTCGAAGGCTTGAGGTCGCTTCTTCCGCCGCCGCCGGCGAAGGGGAAGCCGAAGCTCAAGAAGGACGCCCCCGACACTCGCATCGGGCTGCCACTGCCGCCTGGAAAATAGAACCGCTTGCAGGCCCGCACCCTGTCCAAAAGTTCATCTGCGAAAGCCGGGTTTTTCATCAGCCGTTCACGCTCAGAATAAGACGCCATCGCTTCCCAACAAAAAGGGGGCTCCGCGATGCCCGTTCCTTCCCTGCTTCTATTCGCCGCCCTGCTCGCACCATCGCCGGCTCCCGAACCACCCCCGCAGCCCCACCGCCACTGGGGAAGGCTCTTCATCAGCCCGATGGGCGAACCTTTTCATGCGGATCGAAACGGCGATGCGCTGGAAGCCTGGTTCGCACAGGCCGACCGCAATCATGACGGGTACCTGAGCCTCGATGAAATGCAGGCAGACGCGGAGCGCTTCTTTGCAACCCTCGACACAAATCATGACGGCGAGATCGATCCCGACGAGACGACGCACTATGAACAGGTGATCGCGCCCGAAATCAGCGGCGAACCGGATTTCGCGGTGGCCGGGATGGAAAGCGGCGCCAGCCAAGGCGGGCGGGGCGGCCATCAAGGCGCAGGTCATCATGGCTACCGGCCGCTGCGCGAGAACGATGACGGGCACCAGGGAGCCTCCCGCTTCGGCCTGCTCGACCTTCCAGAGCCGGTTGCTTCCGCCGACGCCGATTTCAATCGCGGCGTCTCCCTCGCCGAATTCCGGGCCGCTGCGGGACAACGCTTTCTCGCGCTCGACCTTGATCATCGCGGCCGGCTCAGCGTTGCAGGACTGGAGTCAATCCGTCCCGCGCCGGCCGCGCAGCCCAACCGCGAGACCACCCCGGCAGCCCCGCCGAGCGATCCGGGATCGGACCAATATTAGCGCCCCATCCAGTTTCTCGCCTCGGGTGGAATCCGGACCGTCAGGACACTCATGTCCTCGGTCAGGATGATCTGGCACGCGAGGCGCGACGTACGCGTCGCGTGGGCGGCGAGATCGAGCAGATCCTCTTCTTCTTCCGTTGCTGGAGGAAGCTTCGCAAAATCCTCGGCGCTGACGATCACGTGACACGTCGAGCAGGCCATCACTCCCTCGCACGCGCCTTCGAGAGGTTCGCGCGCGGCCCACGCTACGTCGAGAAGCCGCTGGCCCGGCTCCGCTTCCACTTCCTTGTCGAGGGTCCCGTCCGCCTTGAAAAACCGAACCAAGGTCACGCGTCGAGCTTCTCCTGCTCGCGCGCAGCTCTAGCGAGACGATGGCATGCGTCGACCAGTTCGGCCTGGGTAGTATAGCGACCAAAGCCGAGGCGAACCGAGGAACGCGTCTCGCGGTAGTCAAGTCCGAGCGCGCGCAGGACATGGCTTGGTCGTCCCGACCCGCTCGCGCACGCACTGCCGAGTGAAAATGCAATGTCGCGCAGGTCCGCTATCAGTCTCGCTGCATCCACGCCTTCGCGCCGGACATTGATATTACCGTGGTAGCGGCACTCGGTGCAGCCGTTGATGACCCAGCCCGGTCCAAGCGCATCGACCGCTGCCTTCCACAACTTGCGGATATGATCGTAGTCGCGCGTCATTCTTTCATCGGCAAGCTTTGCCGCCGCTCCAAAGCCGACGCACAGCGCCGGCGACAGGGTTCCTGAACGAAGGCCCCGTTCCTGACCACCGCCGTGGATCAGCGTTTCCGGCTCTTTGCCCTTTCGCATCCAGAGCGCCCCGATGCCCTTTGGGCCGTGTATCTTGTGGGCAGAGATCGCGACAAGATCGGGACCGCTTCCGATCTCGAACTTCCCGAACGCCTGAACGGCGTCGCAGAGCATCACCGCACCGACCTCATGGGTCATGCGCGATATCTCCGAAATCGGCTGGGTGACGCCGATTTCGTTGTTGACCATCATTACGGCGACCAGCAACACCCGTTCGTCAAGCTCCCTTGCGAGGAGGTCGAGGTCGAGCCGCCCGTTCGGCTGCACCGGAAGCACCGTTAGATCGATCCCCTTCCCTGCAAGCCATTCGCAGGTGTCGAGAACCGCTGCATGCTCGGTCGCGAGCGTAATGATCCGGTTGCGGCCCTTCGGGGCGTTTTCGGCCGTGCCCTTCAGCGCCCAGTTCAGCGCTTCGGTCGCGGTCCCCGTAAAAGCGAGGCTCCCTCCCTTGCACCCGAGCGCATTCTCGACTTGCCTGCGTGCCACCTCGACGGCCGCGGCGGCCTCGTGGCCCCAGCGTGACGGCGAATGCGGGTTTGCGAACTTCTCCTCGATCCAGGGCTGCATCGCCTTGGCGACTTCTGGGGCAACAGGCGTGGTCGCCTGGTAGTCGAGGTAGATCATGCGACCGCCTTACCCGCGCGCGCCTGGATGCCGCGCCACTCCGCGATAAACCGGTCCACGTCCGCCCCGCTCGTGTCCGGACCGAAACTGATGCGAACGACCGAAGCGAAGACATGATGGGGGACGCCCATTGCGCCAAGGACGCGGCTCGGCTTCATGCTTCCTGATGAGCAGGCGCTGCCGGCGGACACGGAAATGCCGGCAAGATCGAGTTGAACGACCTGGCTCGCGCTTGAGACGCCGGGCATCGAATAATTTCCGATCGTTGCAAGGCGCGGCGCGCCCGATCCGATCACGATTCCTCCCGAGGCGGTAATTTCATCCTCAAGATGCGTCCTTAGCGTTTCAAGCCGCGGAAGCGCGGAGCTGAAGGCATGAGTTTCGAGGGCGGCCGCCATGGCGGCGACCGCGGGCCAGTTCTCGGTACCGCGGCGGTAGCCCCTTTCCTGGCCTCCGCTCGCCTCGAGCGTTCCAAGATCGCGGACCAGCAGCGCACCGACCCCTGGAGGCCCGCCGAACTTGTGCGCCGACACGGCAATAAAGTCGGCTTCCGGAAGCGTGATCTTCCCGGCAGCTTGCGCGCAGTCACACAGGAGCAGCGATCCTGCGTTTCGCACCAATTCCTGGATTTCCCCGATCGGCTGCACGATGCCCGTCTCGTTGTTGACGAGCTGGACGGCCACGAGGGCCGGCCCGGCGGCAAGTGCGGCCTCGAGCCCGGCAACGTCGACCCGGCCGTCCCCGTTGAGAACGAGCGGGACCGCTTCCGCGCCCGTTGCAGCGATGACGACATCATGCTCGGTCGGATTGACGAGACGCCCCGGCGCCTTTGCACGGGCCGCTGCAATCTGCACCGCTTCGCTCGCGCCAGAAGTCAGAATGACGTCATGACGCCAACCGAGCTCCCTGGCGATGCGGAGACGCGCCTCCTCGAAGGCGGCGCGCGCCCGACGCCCGTCGGCGTGGGGAGAACTTGGGTTGGCCCAGGCCGCCATTGCGGCGGCGAAAGCAGCCTGCGCCGCGGGGAGCACCGGCGTCGTCGCCGCATGGTCCAGGTACAATCGCTCAGGGCTGCTCAAAACCGCCGGATTCCTGCCAATTGCCACACGAACGCCCGTCCCTATATAGGAGCGCACGCCGCTGCGCACCCGCGCAGCGGACCTTATTCGCGAGCTTACGCCACTTTCATGCCAGAAGTCATTTTCCCAGGCCCCGAGGGCCGTCTTGAAGGACGTTTTCATCCCGGTACCCGCCCGCGCGCTCCAGTCGCGCTGGTCCTGCACTCTCATCCGCAGGCCGGCGGAACGATGAACAACAAGATCGTCCAGCTACTTTACCAAACCTTCGTGAAGCGGGGCTTTGCGACGCTGCGCTTCAACTTCCGCGGAGTGGGCAAGAGCCAGGGCGTGTTCGACAATGGCATTGGCGAGCTCTCCGACGCCGCGAGCGCGCTTGACTGGGTGCAGAGCATCCATCCCGAGGCAGAAACTACTTGGGTCGCCGGCGTCAGCTTCGGGGCCTGGATCGGGATGCAACTCCTGATGCGCCGCCCGGAAATCCGCGGGTTCATCTCGATCGCGCCGCCCGCCAACATGTATGACTTCAGTTTCCTTGCCCCCTGCCCGTCCTCGGGAATCATCATCCAGGGCGAAGCGGACGAGGTCGTTACTCCGGGCGCAGTGCAGAAGCTTGTCGACAAGCTCCGGACCCAGAGGCACATCACGATCCATCACGATCTCGTGCCCGGTGCCAATCACTTTTTCGCAAACGAGCTCGACCTGTTGATGAAGTCTGTCGACGATTATCTCGACATGCGGCTCGCAACCGACCCCGTGAAGCCCGCTATACCGTCCAGATCATCACGTTCATGACGAGCACGAGCGCGGCGAGGATCATCAGCACGCCGCGCGCCCGCGTCTGACGGTCGAACAGCAGTTTGGCGCCGCCTGCAAGCAGCAGGAAACCCGCGATCATCGCGACGGCAAGCGCGCTTTCTGAAAATTTATCCATTCATTCCTGCCAACTTCACCAACACTTAACCAAATTTGGGCGAAATGGACTCATGCCCAAGGCTGACCAGCAGACGCGGCTCGACGAGGCGTTCGAACGGATCGAAGAAACGATCCTGCCCTGCATCGCCATGATGCTCGACACGCTCATCGACGCCTCTGAGTCGGTCGCCGAAAACGAGCGCCGCTTCCTTGCCGCCGAATTGAAGACCCTTGCGGCCGAGCTCGAGGAACTGACCAAGGCCGTCGAACGCTCAAGCCCCGTTCACTTGGAGCCGGGCGAGTACAAGACACGCAACGTCGCCTAAGCCGGCTGGGCAATGATCTGCGCGTGAAGCGCAGGATCGATATTCCCGCCCGACACGATCACCACCGTATCCTCAAGGGCAGGTAGCTTTGCCGCCAGAAGTGCCGCGAGAGCAACCGCGGCTCCGGGTTCGACGACCAGGCCGTGCCTGTTCCAGGCAAACCTGATTGCATCGGCAACCTCGCCATCGCTGACCGAGAGCGCGTGGGCCTGTCGTGCCTCGAGGATACCAAACGTGATCGGCGACACTCGCGGGGTCATGATTGCATCACAGAACGTATCCGGCGCGCCGGGCGCCACGGGAACGATCTCACCGAGCTCCAGCGACCGGCCCATGTCGTCCCAGCCATCCGGCTCGACGACGACGATCTCGGCGTCGGGCACCGCGAGGGCGATTCCGGACGCGAGCCCGCCGCCGCCACACGGGATCATGATGCGGGGCGGACTGCGCCCGAGCTGGTCGACGATCTCGAGGCCCGCCGTTCCCTGGCCGGCGACAATCGCGGGATCATCGAAGCTTGGCACCACCGTGGCGCCCGTCTCGCTTGCAATTCGGCCGGCAATTTCCTCACGACTTTGGGTACGCCGGTCGTAGAACACGATCTCGGCGCCCTCTTTCCGCGTCCCCTCGACCTTCACCTGCGGCGCGTCAGCCGGCATGACGATGATTGCGCGGATGCCAAGGCGCCTTGCCGCGATCGCGACCCCGCGGGCATGATTGCCCGAGGAAAAGGCGACGACGCCGCGCTGTCGCTCTTCACCCGTAAGCTGGAGCAAGCGGTTCGCGGCCCCTCGAAGCTTGAACGCGCCGCCGGTCTGGAGACATTCGCACTTTAGCCAGCTGCGGATTCCGCCGATTTCGGTCTCGATCAGAGGCGTTCGTTCGACCTCGCCCGCAATGCGCCTGGAGGCGACCAGCACATCATCGCGTCGGACCTTGGGATCATCCAGCAAGCTATTGATAAACCTATCCTTTCGATGAGCTGTTGCAGTTTGGCGACAGAAATTCCCAGCCATTGGCCCAATGGAACCAAAACATCTTTACAGTAGGGACCCTCAAACATATATCGCGCCCCCGCTGCCCCATGGGACTTCCAACCGCAAGGCAGCTCTTTGTCGAAACTACCCCGTTGGAGGTCCCTTGAGTTGCACAAGCATCATCGCTCGCTGGGGCTAGCGTCCGCCCCGACCGGCAGCCGGGGGGCTGTCGATATCGCCAAGCTGCGCCCGGTCCAGCCGGTCACGCTTCTTCGCCCGCACGCGGCGCGGCGCGCTGCCCGCTTCTTCGTCGAGAAGTTCCCGGGCCGCTCGCTCTACGCAGTCAAGGCAAACCCGTCGCCGGATCTCCTGCGCATTCTCTGGGAAGCGGGAATCACGCATTATGACGTGGCCTCGATCGGTGAGGTTCGCCTCCTTCACGAGAGCCTTCCCGACTGCGTGCTTTGTTTCATGCACCCGGTCAAAGCCGAGGAGGCGATCGCCGAGGCTTATTTCGAGCATGGGGTAAGAACCTTCAGCCTCGACACCATCGAAGAGCTCGACAAGATCGTCCGGGCAACTTCGAGCAACGGCGTGGCGGCAAGCGACCTCAATCTCCTCGTTCGCATCCGCGTGAGCTCGGACCATGCCAAGCTGAGCCTCGCTTCGAAGTTCGGCGCGGATCCCCGGGATGTGAGCACGCTCCTCTTCGCTGCCCGCCAGGCAGCGGATGCTTTGGGCATCTGCTTCCACGTCGGGAGCCAGGCGATGACACCGGCAGCCTTCGCCGAGGCAATGTCGCGCGTGCGCGAGGCCATCATCGAGGCCGCTGTGACGGTTGACATCGTCGATGTCGGAGGAGGTTTCCCCTCCTCCTATCCGGGCATGGAGCCGCCGCCGCTCGAGACCTTTTTCGCGGTCATCCACCAGGCATTCGAAGCCCTGCCGATCAGCTATTCGGCCGAGCTCTGGTGCGAGCCTGGCCGTGCGCTGTGTGCCGAATATGCAAGCGTCCTCGTCCGGGTCGAGAGGCGGCGCGGCGACGAGCTGTACATCAACGACGGTGCCTATGGCGCTCTGTTCGATGCGGCCCACATCGGCTGGCGCTATCCGGTAAACCTCGTTCGCGACGGGGAATCGCGAGTACGGCCGGCGCCGTTCAGTTTCTATGGACCCACCTGCGATGATCTGGATCGCATGAAGGGCCCGTTCGAGCTGCCTGCGGACGTCGGCCCCGGCGATTATATCGAGATCGGGATGCTGGGTGCTTACGGCTGTGCGATGCGCACCCAGTTCAACGGCTTTGGAGTCGTCGATTGTGCAATCGTGGACGACGAGCCGATGGCGAGCCTTTACGGTGCGAGGGCCCCGGCTCGCAGCAACATCGTGAAACTATAGGTGTTTCTCCCCTTCCGCTGACGCGGGAGGGGAGCTAACCGCTCAAGGCGGTTCATGGGGTGAGGCTGTCCCCCTTAAGAAACGACATGTCCTACCCTGATGCCGCTCCATCCGTGGAGCGGCGACGCATTGGAGCATGAACATGGAAGCCGAGACGTTGAACAAGGTTCAGGATACCGACCGTATCAACGACACGCGCAAGGCGGAGCTCCTGTCGAGCCCGGTCGAGCATATCGACATCACGAAGTTCGACGCTCGACCGATCATCGATTCGATGGGCAAGATGAGCTTTACCAGCCGCGATCTCTCCCGCGCGACGAAGATCTACAACACGATGCTCGAGGATCCGGCCTGCTCGATCATCCTGGTAGTCGCGGGCTCGACCTCGGCAGGCGGGTGCATGGATCTCTACGCCGAGCTCGTGAAGTCGAACATGGTCGACGCAATTGTCGCGACCGGTGCCACGATCGTCGACATGGATTTCTTCGAAGCGCTTGGCCACAAACATTACCAAGCCAATGAAATTCCTGACGATGATACGCTGCGTTCGCTCTATATCGACCGTATTTACGACACCTACATTGATGAGCAGCAGCTACAGGACTGCGACCACACGATCGGCGAGATCGCAGACGGCCTCGAGCCTCGCCCCTATTCCAGCAGGGCCTTCATCCGCGAGATGGGCAAATGGCTGAGCGCAGGGAATGCAAAGAAGGAAGGCAGCCTCGTCCAGCTCGCCTACGAGCACGATGTGCCGATCTTCTGCCCGGCCTTCACCGACAGCTCGGCCGGCTTCGGCCTCGTCAAGCACCAGGTCGATGCGATGAAGCGCGGCGGCCATTACCTGACCCTCGACAGCATCGCCGACTTCCGCGAGCTCACCGACATCAAGATCAAGGCGGGCACTACGGGCCTGCTGATGATCGGCGGCGGCGTTCCCAAGAACTTCACCCAGGACACGGTCGTGTGCGCCGAAATTCTTGGCCACGACGATGTCGAGGTTCACAAATATGCCGTCCAGATCACCGTTGCCGACGCCCGCGACGGCGCCTGCTCGTCCTCCACGCTCCAGGAAGCCGCGAGCTGGGGCAAGGTGTCGACCGCGATGGAGCAGATGGTCTTTGCCGAAGCGACTTCGGTACTCCCCCTCCTTGCGAGCGATGCGTGGCACCGCGGCGCGTGGCGTAACCGCCAAAAGCGTCGTTTCAGCAAGCTGTTCGACTAACGACGGATTGCGGACATCACTGAAGTGAAGCACCCTCCTCCGATAAAAAGGGGGAGGGTTTTTCCATGCACATCAGTCCGCTGCTCGGTCCGGTCGTGGCGCTCGTCATCTGGTCGATTGTCATGCTCGTCTGGATGGCGATCAAACGCGGACCCCTGGTTGGCAATAGCCGCGAGATTCCGCCCGGCAGCCGCGGCGTTGATCTCGAGGCAAGGCATCCTGGAACCGCCCATTGGCCGGCGCACAACTACCAGCACCTGATGGAGCAGCCGACGATCTTCTATGCGATCATTTTCGCGCTGGTGCTCATGGGCTTCGATGCCTGGATCAACGTCTACCTAGCCTGGGCCTATGTCGGCCTGAGGATCGTGCACAGCATCGTCCAGTCGACTTTCAACGTCGTGAGAATCCGGTTCCTGATCTTCCTGCTTGCCTCGATCAGTCTTGCCTGTCTCGCGATCCACGCTGCAATCTTCCTCATCCACCACGCGTGAAGCAGGAAGCGAGCTCGACATGGGTCGACCATCGAAACTGTCCGACGGGCTCGATCCATCTCAGCTGATAACCTCCAAGAACGAGGGACTTGGCGTCCCGCGCGAACGTCGCGGGGTTGCAGCTGACGTAGGCGATGCGGCCAACCTTCGAGTCCGATAACGCTTCCACCTGCTCGGCAGCGCCGCTCCGGGGCGGATCGAGGACGACGGCTTCGAAACGGTCCAGCTCGGCGCGATCGAGGGGGCGGCGATAGAGGTCCCGGTGTTCAACGTTGATGTGGGGTGCGGCCCGCTTTAAGGCCGCCGCGGCATCGCGCGAGGCTTCCGCTGCATAGTTTGCCCCAGCGCCAAGGGCGAAGGTGCCAAGGCCGGAAAAGAGGTCGGCGGCAGTGCGCGTTCCCTGGACCGCTTCTCGCACCGCCGTGACAAGGGCGTCTTCTCCATCTTGCGTCGCCTGGAGGAACGCTCCTGGAGGAAAGGCAACCGGCGAACCCGAGAGGGTTATGGTTGCGGGCACCGGCTCGTACAGGATGTCCGGACCTAGCCCGCGGTCCATCCCCAGCCGCGCAAGGTCGTGCTTCATCGCAAATGACGTCAGTTGCTCGATTTCAGCCAGCCTTCCAGCGAAAATGCCCTTTATCAGCACCTCGACACCGCGGTCGATCAGCGTCAGCTGGACGTCTGCGATCCGCCTTGGCGTCAGTAAGCCCGCAAGAAGCTCGCGCAGTGGCTCTACGAGCTCGAATAGTTCAGGTCTGAGGACATGGCATTCGTGCATGTCGACGATGCGGTGTGACATCTGGGCGTTGAACCCGAGAAGCGCGCTTTGTCCGACCTTCATGGCCTTGAGCGACGCGCGGCGGCGGCTGAAGGGCGGGGAGAGATAGGGCGGACGGACTTCTGTCTCCAGGCCATGCTGGGAAAGAGCGCCCTCCACGCGCGACACGAGATAGCCGCGATAGGCCTCGTCATCGGCGTGCTGGAGCTGGCAGCCGCCGCATTCCGGGAAATGGCGGCAAGGGGGCTTCTGGTGATGGGGGCCGAATGCCAGCGCGCCGTCGTCAAGGACAGCATCACCTGGAACCGAAAAAGGTACGTGGCGGCCAGCTGCCGTCACACCGTCACCCCGGGCCGCGATTCCAACAATGAGCTCGTTCATGCGACAAGGTCGAGAGCGCGCGGTATCGCGGCAGCAAGGTCGTCGGCGATCAGATGGGGACCGGCAAGCTCCGCAGCGCGCCCATGCAGCCATACCGCGGCGGAGGCCGCCTCGAAGGCTTCCATCCCCCGCGCCCGAAGGGCCGCGACCATTCCTGCAAGAACATCGCCCGTTCCAGCGCTCGCAAGCCAGGACGGTGCCGGCGGACGAAAGCCCAGCCGCCCGTCGGGCGAGGCAACCAGCGTGTCATCGCCCTTGTAGACGACGACCGCGCCGCTGCGCCTGGCAGCCTCGAGGGCCCGCTCGGGCTTAGCTCCCTCTATCTGTCCGAACAACTTGCGGAATTCCCCCTCGTGGGGCGTAATGATCGCATTCTGTCCCTTGAGGCGCTTTGGTTCGCCAAGCTGCGCGATGGCATCGGCATCGATGACCTTGGGCGCCCGCGACGTGAGAGAGAGTGTCAGGACCTGCGGAATATCGCCCATTCCGGAACCGACGAGCAGGCATCCGATGCGCTCGTCATTCACCTCCGCCGTGTCGACCTGGACGATTGCCGACGGAAGGCCCTCGATAGGCCGCGAGGTGCTCACCCGCACATAGCCAGCCCCGCTCAGTGCCGCCGACTTCGCTGCAAGAGCGATCGCGCCGGGCATCTTGCCCGCGAGCGCATGAACGAGCCCCCGCGTATATTTGTGCATTCCCGGCAGGACGGGCGGCAGCATTGGGGGGCCGATCTCATGCCAGGTGCAGCCTGCGTCTATTCCGATATCCGCCAGCACCAGCCGGCCGCACTTGTTCATGGCCGGATGAAGCAGATGAGCGGGCTTCAGTGCACCAAAGCTAACGGTCATGCTGAAGACCGGCACCGGTCCAAGCTGCACCCCGTTGTCCGTTTCAACACCGCTGGGAAGATCGCAGGCAATGCTTAGAGAGGCGGCATCGCAGAGACGAGAAAGCTGTTCAGATACAGATTGATCCAGGCTTCGCTTGAGACCCGTTCCGAAGAGTGCGTCGATGAGCAGCGGCCGCGGCGCCGTATCGGGCCCAAGCTGCTCGACCTCGCCCTTCCATTGTCCGCGAGCCTGTCTTGCCGCTTCGCTCCCGGGCTCCCCCAACGCGGCTATCCGAACGTCGACCCCGCGCTCGGCGAGCCTGCGGGCCGCGACATAGCCGTCACCGCCATTGTTGCCCGGCCCGCACAGGATCAGTGTGTCCATTGGTCCTGCGAACCGGAAGGCGGCTTCTGCAAGGCCTGCCCCTGCCCGCTCCATCAGGTCCTTGACGCTGGTTCCGCCCTCGATTGCCTGCTGCTCCGCGGCTCGCATCGCATCGCAAGTGAGGATTGGTCGACCGGTCATTTGGCGGCCCTAGCGCAGGTATGTCGGAAGGCGCCACCATTGGCTGGGAGCCTGTTCGACCGCCCGGTCTCGGGCCTCTTCGTTCTCGAACAGTGCAAAACAGGTCGCCCCCGAGCCTGACATGCGCACGAAAGTCGCTCCCGGCCTTGCCGAGAGCCAGGAAAGCACCGAAGCGATCGGCGGTGCGAGATCGATGGCCGGCTGCTCGAGATCGTTCCGCCCGTGGCGCCAGTCCCCGAGTGGACCCCGGTCCTTCCAATCCCATAGCTCAAAGACCTTCGCTGTCGACAGCGGCACGCCTGGGTTCACGAGGAGAACCGGCGTATTCGAAAGGCCGCCGGGATCTATGGGGGTCAGCCGATCGCCGGCGCCCTCGCCGCGCATGGGCAGACTGAGCAGACACGCCGGCACGTCGCTTCCGAGGCGGGGAGCGAGGGCCAGGGCATGGGCCGGATCGATCTGCCATAACGAAGTCAGGAGCCGCAGGGCGGCGGCGGCATCGGCAGAACCGCCGCCGATGCCCGAGGCGACCGGAAGGTTTTTTTCAAGAACAAGCGCCGCGCCCTTTGTAACCCCAGCCGAAGCTGCAAGCGCAAGCGCGGCTTTCATGACGAGATTGTCCTCGTGGCGAAGGGCCTCGGCGAACGGGCCGGTGACGTCGAGTGAAATCTCGCTGGCCGCGCGGGCCTCCAGACGGTCCCCGTCCGTACAGAAGGCGAAGATCGTCTCGATTGCGTGCCTGCCGTCGGCAAGCCCGCCGCGAACGTGCAGCGCAAGATTGATCTTGGCCGGCGCGATCTCGCGCGCGCCGGCGCTCAAGGCGCCGCGTTTGCGGTGGTGAGACCGCTGACGAGCTTTGCCTTGACCCGGTTCGCAATGTCGTCCTCGGCGGTCACGAGCGCGGCATTCCATGCGAAACGCGCTTCATAGCGCCGTCCCGACTCGTACAGGGCGTCGCCCAGATGTTCCTGGATCTCGGCCTGGTCCGGGTCCTTCTCGGCTGCGCGCTGAAGCGTCTCTATCGCTTGGTCGACCTTGCCCCGCTTGAACTCGGCCCAGCCGAGCGAATCCGTGATGGAGGCGTCGTCCGGCGCAAGCTCGCTTGCCTTGCGGATCATCGCCTCGGCCGAATCCATATTCTCGCCGCGCTCAAGCTCCCCATAGCCCATGAAGTTGAGCAGAAGCGGCTGTTCCGGGGCAATTGCCAGCGCCTGCTGCAGGGTCTGTCTCGCCTCGGGCCATCGGTTTGCGTCTTCGAGCGCGTTTGCGCGAAGCAGCATCAGCGTCCACAGCTCGCTTCGCTGGCCCTGCGCCTGGGCAAGCGCAATTGCCCGGCCATAAGCGTCTGCTGCAGCAGCAGGCCGCTTCATTGCCTGGAGAACATCGCCCAGGCGCGAATAATCGGTCGGTTCAGCGTCGCGGGCGGCAGCCGCGGCTGCTGCGATCCCATAAGCCTCATCGAACTTCTTGTTCCCGGTCAGAACGCGCGTCTGAACGTCGCGGACCTGCCCGATCAGGGGCTCGCTTGCAGGCACACGCGCAAGGAGTGCCAATGCCTCGCGGTCGCGGCCCTGCCGTGAGAGAAGGAGTGCAAGGAGCGCCGTCGTGCCGTTGTTTTGCGGGTCGACGTAGCGAGCAATCTGCACGAGGCCGATCGGCGGCGCTGCCCGCGGCATCCGCATGAGATCCGCCGCAAGCGCGTTGATCACCTCGGCATAGGCTTTGGGAAGGCTGTCGACGGCAAGACCGCTCGTTTTCCCGGCCATGATCCGCTGACGAGCCGCTGCCTCGCCTTCCCCCATGCCCTCGATGATCATGAGGGCACGCTGGCGGTCCCCGGCGCCAAGGAATGCATCTGCAAAGGCCAGTCTCAGGCGCTGCTCCCGGCCGCCCGCATGGCCAATTACCTGGCGTGCAAGCGGTTCGGCTTCGGCACTGCGGCGCGCTTTCAGGAGGAGGAAGGCCCGTTCCTCCGATGCCATCGGCGCCAGCAGGCTGTTGCGCGGCAGCTCGTCGATCGTCGAAATCGCCTGGTCGACATTGCCGCGATCGGCCGCCGACCAGGCGGTGACGAGCGGTGAAAGGAAAGTGAGATCGCCGTTTTCGCCGCTTGGAGTTAGCCACGGCAGCGAGCGCTCGGGGTGCCCGCGCCGGATTTCCGAACCAGCCAATAAAAGACGGGCATCGCCTGGGAGCTTTGAAGCCGGCATGCTTCGGGCAAGCGCCAGAGCAAGGTCCATCTGGCCCGCACCGATCGCCTCGCTCAGCGCCTTCCGGGCTATGTCGACCTGATCCGGCTGCGCCTCGGCGAGGGCAGCAAGAAGCTGCGCGGCCCGCGTATGCTCGCCGCTCATCGCCGCCGCCCGTGCCTCGACATAGGTCCTGGCCGTATCGGAGGCGCTGAGGCGCGCGGCTCCGTGAGCGGGAACGAGGGCCGCTGCCGCCGCCGCGGCGCCCCCAAGCCACTTACATGTTCGGATAATTGGGGCCTCCGCCGCCTTCAGGAGTGACCCAGTTGATGTTCTGGGTCGGGTCCTTGATGTCGCACGTCTTGCAGTGAACGCAGTTCTGCGCGTTGATCTGAAGCCTGGGTTCGCCATTCCCGCCATCGACGAATTCGTACACTCCTGCCGGGCAATAGCGCTGTTCGGGGCCCGCATAGACCGGCAGGTTGATGGCCGTTGGTATGTCCGCGTCCTTGAGCGTCAGATGAACCGGCTGGTCTTCCTCGTGGTTTGTGTTCGAAATGAATACTGAGGAGAGGCGATCGAAGCTGAGAACCCCATCGGGTTTGGGATAGTCGATTTGGCGGACGGCTTCCTTGCGCTTCAGGCGCGTGTGGTCGGGTTTGTGGCGCAGCGTCCAGGGAACGCCGATCCGAAGGTAGTTCAGCCACATGTCGAGACCGGCATAGAGCGTTCCCAAGAGCCCGCCCCAGTGCGCAACGGCGGGCTGGGCGTTGCGCACCATCTTGAGATCGCGCTCGATCCGGCTCGACCGCACCGCTGCAGGATAGGTCTCGAGAATGTCGCCGGAGCGCTCGTTCGCTAGGGCATCGAAGGCAGCATCCGCCGCGAGCATGCCCGACTTCATCGCGTTGTGCGTGCCCTTGATCCTGGGCACGTTCACGAAGCCTGCCGAACAGCCGATCAAGGCGCCTCCTGGAAACGCCAGCTTGGGAATTGCCTGGTATCCCCCCTCGTTGATCACCCGGGCGCCGTAGGACACCCGCCGTCCTCCTTCGATCTCGGAACGCACCGCGGGGTGCGACTTCCACCGCTGCATCTCCTCGAAGGGCGAAATGTAGGGGTTCGAATAGTCCAGCGAGACAATGAACCCGAGGGCAACCTGGTTATTCTCCTGATGGTAGATGAATCCTCCACCCCATGCATCGTCGAGCGGCCAGCCTTGGGTGTGGATCACTCGTCCAGGCTTGTGTTTCTCGGCAGGAACATCCCACAACTCCTTGATGCCAAGTCCAAAAACCTGCGGTCCACTCTCATCCCGCAGGCCGAAGATGTCAGTCAGTCGCTTGGTGAGGTGGCCCCGCGCCCCTTCAGCGAGCAGCGTGTACCGCGCGTGGAGCTCCATTCCGGGCTGGTAATCGGGCCGGCGCGAGCCGTCGCGGGCGATGCCCATGTCACCGGTTGCGACGCCCTTCAGCGAGCCGTCGTCGTTGAACAGCAATTCGGCGGCGGGGAACCCCGGAAAGATCTCGACGCCCAGTTCCTCGGCCTGGCCGGCAAGCCAGCGACACAGGTTACCAAGGCTCAAGGTATAGTTCCCGGCATTGCGCATGAAGGGCGGCATCAGCACTTCGGGGATCGAGAACTTCCCGTTCTTGCCCAGCACCCAGTGATGGTTCTCGCTGACCGGCACCCCGATTGGGGCGCCCCGTTCCTTCCAGTCCGGGATGAGCTCGTTGAGTGACACGGGATCGATCACCGCTCCCGACAAAATGTGGGCACCGACCTCGCTTCCTTTCTCGAGGATGCAGACGCCAAGCTCGCGCCCTGCATCCCGGGCGAGCTGTTTCAGGCGGATGGCGGCGGCAAGTCCGGCGGGACCGGCTCCGACGATGACCACGTCATACGCCATGGATTCGCGTTCGCTCATGCGCTTCCCTTTACCCCCCGCTGGCGCGCGGTGCCCGGCATCTGCATCTCGTCGCGCTGTCCACACATTTCGACTCGTCTGCCCTGCCAATTCCTTGACCATGGCGTCAATGGCGCGCGAGGTACGCGCCGTGGGCGGGGAACTAGAATCTATCGGGATCGCCGAGGCACGAAGCGCATTGGCCTGGTGGCTCGCTGCAGGCGTCGACGTTGCGATCCAGGAAGATCCGCGAGACTGGCTGAAGCCGCCGGTTGCGCGGGCGCCCGCTGCACCCACCGAGCCGGCCCCGGCTCCGAACATTGCTCCCCCGTCACACGACACTCTCGTGGACCTGCAGGCGTGGCTGGCAAGCAGCTCGCAGCTTCCGCTCGCGTCGGCAACCGCGCGCCGGATCATGCCCCATGGGCCCGAGAATGCCGCGGTCATGCTGCTGAGCGAGGCGCCGACGCTCGAGGATTTCGCCGCCGGCCAGCCGATCGGTGGCGAATCCTGGGATCTTGCAATGAAAATGCTGGCGGCGATCAAGATCCCGACCGAAGAGGCCTACAGCGCGTCGCTGTCCTGCTTCCACGTGCCGGGTGCCAGAATGACCGCAGCCGACCGCGCGGCCTGCGCGGAGATCGCCCGGCGACACATTCGCCTCGCGCGGCCGCAGCGCCTGCTGCTGTTCGGCGAGGGACCAGCGCAAGCGCTTCTGGGAAAGCCGCTCACCCAGGCCCGTGGCCACGTCCATAGAATCGAAGGCGTGCGGACCATTGCCACCTTTCACCCCCGTCACCTGATTAATCAACCCTCAAACAAGTCGTTGGCATGGAAGGACTTGTTGCTGCTGATGGAGGATGATTCTTGAAGTCCGGACTGCTCGCGTTTGGGGTGCTGATCTGGGCTGCGCCGGTGTTTGCGCAGCAAGCTCCCGATCCGCTTTCGCCCCTGCCCACGGCACCGGGGCCGCAGCAGGCACCCGCGCCCGCCGGGCGGCAGAACCAGGTGACGACACCGCTCCAGTCCGAGCCGCCAATCATCATCACCCAGGCAGCGCCCGCGAAAACGGTCGTCGTACCCAAGGATTGGCGCGGCGTGTTCGACGCGATCGATGCGGGCCAGTGGGCGTCGGCTCAGGCCGGCATCGCCGTCCTTCCAAGGAGCATCCTGACGCCAGTCGCCAAGGCCGAGCTTTATACGGCCAAGGGATCGCCCGTGGTTGACCTTGCTTCTCTCCAGGCATTGATCGCCGAGGCACCCGAACTCCCGCAGGCCGAGCAGCTCGCCGCGATGGCGGTGAAGCGTGGGGCGCTCATCGCTCCGTCGGTCATTCCGGAAAAAGCCACCTACGGCATCGGTTCGGCGCCGATCCGCTACAAGGCCCACCCGGTCACTGGCGAGCCCTATGCCGACCAGCTCCGAGCCGCCCTCGACCCGCTCATCAAGACGAACGATGCTGCAGGCGCCGAGGCCCAGCTCCTGACCTACGCCCCGCAGATCTCGACGGAGGCAAGGGCCGAAGCGGGCCAGCGCGTCGCCTTTGCTTATTACGTCAATGGCCTCGACATGGACGCGCGCCGCGTAGCCGATACCTGGCGCCAGGGCGCGTCGGGGGAATGGGCGAGCCAGGCGGCCTGGATTTCGGGCCTCGCCTCGTGGCGCCTCGCCGACTGGAATGCGGCTTCGGCAGCCTTCAAGGACGTGGCACGGCTTGCGCAACAGCGCGAACTGAAGGCCGGCGGCTATTATTGGGCTGCGCGCGCCGAACAGGCTGCCGGACGCCCGGCAGCCGTCGAACCTCTGCTGAGAGCCGCGGTGGTGGCGCCCGAATCTACCGAAAGCTTCTATGGGCTTCTTGCTCGCGAGACCCTTGGCGTCTCGACCACGCTTGCCGGAGATCCGTTCATCGGCTTCGACCCGCCGGTAGACGCGCTTCCCAACGTCCAGCGGGCAAAGGAGCTCGCAAGCATCGGCGAACCCGCGCTTGCCGAGGAGATGCTCCGCCACCAGGCGAAGATCGGCCTCCCGACCGAGCACCACGCGTTGATCCAGCTTGCAAAGCAGCTCGACCTTCCCGCAGCCCAGCTATGGCTCGCGAACCACGGTCAGTGGGGCGCCCGTTCGGATTCGGCGGATCGCTATCCCAATCCTCGCTGGAGGCCCGTCAACGGCTGGCGAGTGGATCCTGCACTGGCTTTTGGCCACATCGTGCAGGAGTCCGCTTTTCGCCGCACGGCAGTGAGTGCAGCCGGCGCGGTTGGACTGATGCAGGTGTTGCCCATTACGGCGCAGCAGGAGGCAAGCAGCCGGGGCCTTGCCTATACGCGCTCGAGCCTTACGGATCCGCGGTACAACCTCGAGTTCGGGCAGAGCTTCATCGAACGCATGCGGGGCGATTCCTCGACTGGCGGCCAGCTTCCCCGAATCATCGCCTCCTATAATGCAGGCCCGCTGCCAGTAGCTCGCTGGGCAGCGATCAACGACAGGGGCGATCCACTGCTCTGGATCGAGTCCCTGCCCTATTGGGAAACACGCTATTACGTACCTGCAGTGCTTCGGAACATGTGGGTCTACCAGGGCCTCAACAACGAGCAGACTGCAACGCTGACCGACATGGCCCAGCATCGCTGGCCGAGCTTTCCGACAAGCATGACGGCGATGAACCACTAAAAAAAAAGGCCTCCCGGCGAGGGATCCGGGAGGCCAGTTGCTCTCTTGTGAGAGTTGTTGGTCGTTGAATTCCTAGCCGCGCTCGCCGCGCTGCGCCGGCGGTGGCGGCGGGGGAGGCGGAGGCGGTGCCGGGCAGGTCGCCGTTGCTTCGATCACCGATCCATCCGGACATGTCTGCGTCGCAGGCGCCGGCGGCGGCGGCGGCGGTGGGGCCGGAGCTGCCGCGGGGATGGGAGCGACGGCCTCGCGCGAATTGAAGTGATAGACCAAGCTCGCAAGAACGTTGTTCGAGGTGAGATGGCCACGAGCGTTCGTCGTGAAGTTGGTATTGTTCACAGTGAACGCGTCGGCGAAGTTGAGCTTGCCGGTACGGAAATACTCATACTTGACGCCGGCATCGAGGTTCGGCGTCACGGCCATCCGCAGACCGGCTATGCCCTGGTATGCCCAGGCATTGTCCTTGTCGCCCGAGAAGCGCGTCCATGCTCGCCCGGCGCCGGCGCCGATATAGCCGCCGAAGCCTCCCCCGAAGTCTCCGTCGACGAGCGCATTGCCCATCAGCTTGGTTATTCCAACGTGACCGCCGACGCCGAGGTTGGCGGCGGTGATCGTCGTTCCGGCCGCGGCGCCGACGTCGGTCAGTAGCGTGCTTGAAACGCCCAGACTTTTGACCTTGGCGTTCTGATAGCCGCCTTCCGCCTCGAGCCTCAGCAGGCCGAGCTGGTAACCGGCGATGAGGTCGACATCGTAGCCCATCCGGTTCTTGACACGGTAGCCATCCGCGTAGGTGGTGCTCGTCGTGCCGTTCGTGACCGTCACGTCATATTTGTTGGTCTGAGGAAGGGTGACCCCTCCCTCGATCCCGACGTAGGGGCCGCTCGGCGCCGCCCAGGCGGGCGCCGCGAGAACGGTCCCGGCTACCGCCAGAAATACAGATTTGCGCATTTTTTCGATTTCCCTTTTGGCTTCAATGAGCCCCTGTTGCGCGCGGGACTGGGCGTCCGAAGCTGGCTCCCAGATGAATCGATCATTACGAATGAGCATCACCGCTCGGTTCGTCCCCGGGACAAGCGCGGTTCGTCGTTTTTCATCCTGCGTTCTTGTTATGTTCCGTTTCGGCGCCTAGAATCGCGCTCATGCCGGTCGAGTCGAACCACGGGCGCGGGGCAACCCGCAACGCCACGCCCACGCGCTTCAACCTCAAGGAACGGGTGGTCGAGGGCGAATGGCTGGACCAGGTCGAAGCGCTCGACGGAGTCCAGAAGCGCCGCACCACCGTGACGATCGAGCATCCAAAATCGATTTTGACGAGGAACAGCTCACCGGACATCGGCTTTGACCGCTCCGTCAACGCCTTTCGCGGCTGCGAGCACGGCTGCATCTATTGTTTTGCTCGGCCGACCCACGCCTATCATGATCTCTCACCTGGCGTGGATTTCGAATCGCGATTGTTCGTGAAGCCCAATGCCGCCCAGCTGCTTCACGCCGCGCTGTCCCGCCCGGGCTATGAATGCCGTCCGATTGCGATGGGCACCAACACCGATCCCTACCAACCGATCGAGGAGCGATGGCGGATCACCCGGTCCCTTGTCGAATTGCTCGTCGAGACGCGCCATCCCTTCACCATCACCACCAAGTCGGACCGCGTACTTCGCGACATCGAGCTCCTGAAGGAAGCCGCTGACCTGAAGCTCGCGTCCGTCGCGCTGTCGGTGACCTCGCTTGATCCAGGGGTAGCGCGGACGCTTGAGCCAAGAGCACCGCAGCCCAAGAAGCGCATGGCCGCGATCAAGGCCCTGAACGAGGCCGGAGTACCGTGCTACGTCGCGATTGCTCCCGTCATTCCGCAGATCACTGACCATGAGCTGGAGCATATCGTCGAGGCCTCGGTCGAAGCCGGTGCTCCTGGCGGCTTCTATCTTCCCGTACGACTTCCGCATGAGGTTGCGCCGCTGTTTCGCGCGTGGCTCGACGAGCATTATCCCGATCGCGCCGCAAAGGTGATGGCGACCATCCGTTCGCTTCGTGGAGGCCGCGACAACGATCCGGGTTTCTTCAGCAGGATGCGCGGACAGGGACCGTGGGCCGAGCTGCTCCGGACCAGGTTCGAGATCGCGTCGAAAAAATATGGCCTACGCCAGGCCAAGTTCCCCCTGCGGACCGATCTCTTCCGGCCACCCGAGGGCGACCAGATGCGCCTGATTTGATCGACCAACATTCAATTTTTATCGATGCGAGGCGGTGACTCAGCGCTCGGCGCTGCTACGCCTAACAACCATGACAAGAACGATCCTCGCCTTACTCCTCCTCGCCTCGGCCACGCCCGCGCTCGCCCAGCAGTCGGTCACAAGCCTGCCGCCGCCCGTCCTTGTTGATCCCAAGATCGCAGCGCTTCGGGACAATGCCCTCGACAATGACCATTACGCCTGGGACATCACGGAAGGACTGACCACGGAAGTCGGCCAGCGCCTTGCCGCGACGGAGGCCGAGACCCGCGCACGCGACTGGGCCCTTAGAAGGCTGAAGGCGATGGGCTTTGCCAATGTTCACGTCGAGCCGTTCACGATGCCGATATGGACCCGCGGCGCCGAGGCCGCCGAGATCGTCTCGCCCTTTCCGCAGAAACTCGCGGTCGCTGCGCTGGGCTATAGCGGTTCGACCGGTCCTTCCGGCGTAACCGGGGAGGTCGTCTATTTTGACAGTGTCGATGCGTTGCGGGCAGCCCCGGACAGCGCCGTCAAAGGCAAGATCGTCTTCATCGACCATCACATGATGCCGGCGCAAGACGGGTCCGGTTATGGGCAGTTCGGCGCTCCACGACGCCAGGGACCAACCATTGCTTCCCGGAAGGGCGCGCTTGCCATCGTGATCCGGTCCATCGGGACCGACCATCACCGCAACCCTCATACCGGCGTCCAGTACTTCACCGACGGCGCAGCCCCCATCCCTGCTGGCGCGCTTGCGGTTCCCGATGCCGAACAGCTCGTCCGGATCTTGAAGCGCGGACAACCGGTGACCATGCATCTCACCCTCGTCAGCCAGCGGAGCGAGAACGGCCGTTCGGGGAATGTCATCGCCGAAGTACCCGGACGCGATCCTCACGCGCCGATCCTCCTGGTTGGCGGGCATCTAGACAGCTGGGATCTCGGCACCGGGGCAATAGACGATGCGTCAGGCGTTGCCATCGTCACTGCAGCAGCAAAGCACATCATGGACGCTGGCCGGCCGCTGCGCACCATTCGGATAGTCTGGTTTGGCGCCGAGGAGCCGGGCGGCCTTGGCGGGAAGGCGCTTGCAGAGGGACATGCACAGGATCGCTATGCCATCGCCGGCGAGAGCGACTTCGGTGCCGATCGGATATGGCGTTTCAGCTCGAAGCTGATGAAGACCGACCCTGCCGCCTATTCCCAGCTCGCGGCAGCGCTCGCGCCGCTCGGTATCACCAGGAATGACAGCGGCGATGCCGACGGAACCGACGTCGAGCCGACGATCGCCGCTGGAGCGCCGTGGATTTCGCTGAACCAGGACGGCGCTCGCTATTTCGACTGGCATCACACGCCCGACGATACGCTCGACAAGATCGATCCCGCACAGCTTCGCCAGAACGTCGCCGCCTGGACTGCAGCACTGGCGATACTTTCCGGCGGAATTGAATCGGGACCGAAACAGCCAAAGCGGCGTTGATCCTCGCAAAACTAGGGAGGACCGACATGCGCTTCATACTTGTTATTCCGCTCGTGCTGCTCGCCGCGTGCAACGTCAGCAAGGACGGCAATTCCGTTACCGTTCAATATGACCAGAATACCGCGCAGAACACCGCGGCCGCTCTTGGCAACACAGCTCAGAACATCGCGGCAGACATCGGCAACGATGTCCAGAAAACGGGCGACAAGATCGAAAACAAGGTCGGCAACACCGATGTCAGCGTGAAGGTTGGCAAGGAAGAGCACACCGAGACCAAGACGACCACGACATCGGAGAACAAGTCGAAGTAGCAGTCTCCTCCTTACGAGGGGACGGCACAATCGAGCATCGGGCTCGACGCTGAAACGATGGTCGGGGAGACAGGATTCGAACCTGCGACCCTCTGCTCCCAAAGCAGATGCGCTACCAGACTGCGCCACTCCCCGACGATCCGCCGTTAGGGCCGATTGTCGCTCTCGCCAATCCCCTCGATCGCGAGCGTATGACCGCCGTGAGCGGGGTGCTGGGGACATCCCGCGAAACACTGGTGGGCCCGGCAGGATTCGAACCTACAACCTAGCCGTTATGAGCGGCCGGCTCTACCGTTGAGCTACAGGCCCCACCGGTGGGACCGCGAGATAGACAAGCCTTGGCGCAACGCCAAGGCGCAAAGCTCAGCCTCGCGCAAACACCAGCGCAAAGCCGTCGCGGCTGCTGACAAGGTCGCCGCCGGCGATGCGCGCGAGACCGCGCGCGAGACGGAGCGCAAATTCGGCCTGCATCGAGTCTCCCCGGCCCGCCTCGAACAGGTCCGCATCGGAAAGGCCGCGCATTGCGGCCGGCCTCCCGATGGAAATGCGAGCACTGTCTCCAGTCCCTTCGACGAGGACCGGCAAGCGCTCGCCCGGCTCCGCTCGCTCTACCAGCGCTCCGAACAACCGAAACAGCAGGCGGTCAGCTAGTTCTGGCTGAACGCGCGCTGGGACTTCCACTCGCGGCAAGCTGAGCTCGATTTCGATGGCACGTCTCGAGGCAACGCTGCGCAGTTCGCGCGCCTCTCGCTGGACAAGGCCCGCGAGGTCAATCCGCTCGCGAGCAGTACCGCTCGCCGAATGGACCTTGGCCGCGAAATCAAGGTCATCGATTGCAGTGAGCAGCATGCGCGCCTGGCGGACGATTTCGGCAGCCCTGTCGCGATAACCCCGATCGGCAGGGCCCAGATATTGACCCTCGATGATTTCGGCAAAGCCGATGATAGCGTTGAGAGGCGTTTTGATTTCGTGCACCAGCTCGCGCAGCGAATCCGGGTCGGCGAGAACATCGGGCATGCTTTCACGTGCCGGGGCGACCGGCACGACTTCGGGTTCTTCCCTCAGTGCAACCCCTCGATAACCTGCAAAGCGTCCGTCCGCGGACTCAAAGGCAGGAACACCACTGATCTTCCATTCGCCGGCGACCGGGCCACTTCCTGCAACGGTGAGCGAGGCATCGCGAAAGGGTGCGCGTAGAGCAAAGGCGCGCACGACATCCCCATCGACACGGTCGCCCTCGCCTTCGACGACCTTGGCTATCGAGCGGCCGATCAACGGCCCCCGCGGGGCTCCTTCGACCCAGGCAATTTCTCCGCCCGGCCCACATTCCCATCGGAACAAGGCGGGCGAATCTTCCGGCATGGCTGCCGTCTGCGCCGGATATCGAACAGCCTGAGCCGATCGAAGGCGCCGGCGTTGCTCGATCCGCTCGACAACTTCGTGGAGCGATGGCGGCGCATAAGCCGGGACGTCGGACACGGGTTCCGGGGCGGGTGCGGGCAGATGTGCATCGGGCGGCGCAGGTACCGGCTTTGTAGCTTCCTCGACCGGCTCCATGGGGATCTCGGGATGGAGTGTCGCAATGAAACGCCGGGTTTCCGCGTCCGCGCTCTCGTTGAGAACCTGCCACTGGTGGGCATCCAGCGTTGCCGCAGCAAGCACCGGCGCCGAGACGGTAAGGTTGTCGGACGCAAAATATTCAAGGAGCCCGAGAGGAAGAGGGAGCGCAGCCACGGCACGTGCCGCGGCCGCCCGGAGCCGTTCTTCGACTCTTGGTCCCTCGCTCCGGATGGCTTCGAGAGCCTCGGCCACGATGGGACTTGCTCCGCTTGCTCCGGCCCTCGCAACGAGGTCGACGAGCTGGCGCCACCTTACGGCCGCGTCGTGACGATCCTCCGCCGGCTGATTGAGGACAGTCATGAGACGATCGTCGAAGCGCACTGCTGGCTGTTTTCCTTAGAACGCACCCTCGTGTCGCTCTATGCGAGCGTTTACAATGCGCTAAGGAGCTATTGCTTAACTGTCCCGTAACCGGACAGCGTCCGAATGACCAAAAAAAGGGGGCGCCGGGTAAGCCGACGCCCCAGAATTTTGCCTAAGTCCAAAGACCCTAGGCGCGCTGGTTTACGTAGGTGAGCCAATATTTGGCGATTTGCGCATGCGATCCCGTCACCAAGTTGAGAGCTGCAGTCGCGCCGGCCTTGTCCCCACTTCGGGCGAGCGCCTCGCCGAGCCGCAGATTGGCAACGTCCTTGTCCGCGCCGTGCTGGACCGCCTCGCGGTAAAGCTCGGCTGCCTTCGCATAATTCCCGGCGCCATAATAACGGTCGCCTACGCGCAGGAACGCGTTGGGCTCGCGGGCGGCCTTTTCCGCGGCCGCGAGGTCCGCTGCCGTCGGCGTCGGCTTCGCTTTCAGTGCTCCCTGGATTTCCTGCACGATGGGATCGCTGGCCTTGATCTTTCCAGACGCAATTCCCTCCGCGATCAGCGACTTCGCCTCGCCATAGTTTGCCTGGTCTGCGGCCTGGTAGGCGTAAGCGTGATAGTCAGCGGTTCCCTGAAGCGCATCAGTCACCCGCGCGAGCCGCAAGAGGTCGAACTCGGTAGCAGCGTCGGGGTGATTGAGATTGCGATAGATGGCGATCGCGTCATGCCAGCTGTTGGCGTTCGGATAAGCGGTCACCCACTGCCGCGCAAGGTCGACCGCCGACGGCGACTGGCTTTCGTAAGCAACCGCGACCGCGCGCTTGATGAGCGGTTCGTCCGGCTTCTGGCCCGCTGCCACGCGCGACTGGATCGCCTTCTGGAACTGCGCGGCGGCCTGGGCCTTCTGGCCTTCCGCGAAATAGGCTTCACCCAGAAGAGTGCCGGCCTGCGGGTCGTTCGGATTGAGCGCCACGGCCTTCTGGAATGCGGTCGCGGCCTGCGGGTACTGCTTGGCGTTGTAGAGCTCGGAGCCGAGGCTGGTGTAGAGCTTGGCGTTCGTCGCCGCATCGCCATAGCCTGAGTTCGCGATGGCATCGATCGCAGTGCCCATCGCCGCCATGTCGTTCGCGCCGACAGCCGCTTTGAGCTGCATCTGCCCGATCAGATACCGGTCTTCCTTAGTGCTGGCGACCGCCTGAGCCGCTGCGACCTTTGCAGGAACGTTGGCATAGTCCTTGTTGTTGACGGCAGTCTGAAGGTCGACGAGCGCCTTCAGCGCCTTGCCGGACGGCTTGATCTGCGGCTGAGCAGTCTGCGCAGGCGCCTGTTGCTGCTGAGCATTTGCACCACTTTGGGGCTGGGCAGCAGCGCCATATTGTGCAGCGGCAGGTACAGCGATGATGCCGGCGACGAGCGCAATCGCCGGAGTTGTGATGAGCTTCATGGGATTACCCTCTCTCCTTGCGGCCGAGCGCGCCGTCCGCCAATGACGGCGGCGCCTTAGACCCGGAATGTTGCGAGGCCAAGTTCCTTGGTCCGTCCGCCCTGAATATGATTTGAACCACTTGATTTAGCGGGAAAAAAGCTCCAGCTGCCAATTTCCTCCACGCGCGCGCGCGTGCGCGGGGTGGCAATCCCCGCCAAATACACTAGGTAGGAAGAAGGGGGTGGCGTCATCAGCCCACAGCCCCCGCGTGCCCTTTAAGCGACAGGATTTTACTTGGCTACCGAACCGCCGGTCGACGACCGCAACGATAACAGCAATCCGCCCCCCGGCGGCGAGAGCGATATCGCCCCCATCTCCATCGTCGAGGAGATGAAGACCTCCTATCTCGATTACGCGATGAGCGTGATCGTGAGCCGCGCGCTTCCCGACGTGCGCGACGGCCTCAAGCCGGTTCATCGGCGAATCCTCTTTGCCTGCCAGGAGGCCGGCTATGTCGCAGGGCGGCCTTATCGCAAGTCGAGCCGCATCGTCGGTGACGTCATGGGTAAGTATCACCCGCACGGCGACTCCGCGATCTACGATGCACTTGCGCGAATGACCCAGAACTGGTCGATGCGCGTGCCGCTGATCGACGGCCAGGGCAATTTCGGTTCGATGGACCCCGATCCGCCGGCGGCGATGCGTTACACCGAAGCGCGCCTGGCGAAGGTCGCCAACTTCCTCCTGGGCGACATCGACCGGGACACGGTCGACTTCCAGCCAAACTATGACGCCTCCGAGCGGGAGCCGCAGGTCCTCCCTGCCCGCTTTCCCAATCTTCTGGTCAACGGTGCAGGTGGAATCGCGGTCGGAATGGCGACCAACATCCCGCCGCACAATCTGGGTGAGGTGCTCGCCGCCTGCCGCGCCTATATCGACGATCCGGCTATCAGCTCCGAAGACCTGATGGAGCACGTCAAGGGCCCGGATTTCCCGACGGGGGGTTTCATCCTTGGCCAGTCGGGAATCCGCAGTGCCTACACGAGCGGCCGTGGTTCGATAATGCTTCGATCGCGCCACCATGTCGAGGAAGGCCGGGGTGAGCGCCGGTCGATCGTCCTTACGGAAATTCCCTACCAGGTCGGCAAGTCCGGCCTTGTCGAAAAGATCGCGGAAGCCGCGAAGGACAAGCGCATCGAGGGCGTCTCCGACATCCGCGACGAGTCGAACCGCCTTGGTGTTCGCATCGTGATCGATCTCAAGCGCGACGCGACGCCCGAAGTAGTTCTCAATCAGCTGTGGCGGCACACCCCGGCGCAATCGAGCTTTCCCGCCAACATGCTGGCCATTCGCGGCGGCCGTCCTGAAACGCTGACTTTGAGGGACATCATCGAGAGCTTCGTCCGCTTCCGCGAGGAAGTGATCACGAGGCGCTCGAAGTTCGAGCTGTTCAAGGCCCGGGAGCGCGCCCACCTCCTCCTCGGTCTCGTCGTCGCCGTCACCAACCTCGACGAAGTCGTGAAACTGATCCGCGGCTCGGCGTCTCCGGCCGCCGCCCGTGAGCGGCTGCTCGAGCGAGATTGGCCGATGGACGAGATCCGTCCGTACATCGCGCTCGTCGAAGCGGTCGAACCGCAGAAGGCGGAAAAAACCTACCGGCTTTCCGAAGCGCAGGTCCGAGCCATTCTGGAACTGCGCCTGCACCGCCTGACCGCTCTTGGCCGCGACGAGATCGCGGGGGAGCTAGAGGGACTTGCGACGAACATCGGCGAACTGCTGGAAATCCTCGCGAACCGCTCACGGCTCTACGGACTGATGCGCGAAGAGTTCGACGAGGTCGAAGCAGAGTTCGCGACGCCGCGCGTCACCGAGCTCGCGCCTGCTGCCGACGGCATCGAGGACGAAGACCTTATCGAACGCGAGGACATGGTCGTAAGCGTGACCATGGAGGGCTACATCAAGCGTACGCCGCTCGCGGTATTCCGCGAGCAGAAGCGGGGCGGCAAGGGTCGCGCCGGGATGGCCACCAAGGACGAGGATGCCGTCACCACCCTCTTCGTGACCTCGACCCACAATCCCGTCCTGTTCTTCTCCAACTTCGGACGGGTCTACCGGATGAAGGTCTGGAGACTGCCCGAGGGTGGTCCGAACACGAAGGGCAGGCCAATGGTCAATCTCCTTCCCCTGGCGGAAGGTGAGAGCATCTCGACCGTGCTTGCGCTCCCCGAGGACGAAACGGAATGGGGCGGCCTGCACATCATGTTCGCGACTGCTCATGGCACGGTGCGCCGCAACAGCATGGCCGCCTTCACCAACATCCCGACCGCCGGCAAGATCGCGATGCGGTTCGGCACCGGCCCTGCAGAGGACGTCGAGACGAATGACGACAGCGACGAGCAAGCGGATCCGACCGACCGGCTGATCGGGGTCGAACTCCTTACCGAGGGGGACGACGTCCTTCTTGCGACCCGAAACGGCAAGGCAATCCGGTTCAAGG
Organism: Sphingomonas agri; assembly: GCF_038148795.1. NCBI lineage: Bacteria > Pseudomonadati > Pseudomonadota > Alphaproteobacteria > Sphingomonadales > Sphingomonadaceae > Sphingomonas > Sphingomonas agri. The sequence continues at coordinate 267,454 of NZ_JBAPEU010000002.1, forward strand.
CAACCGACGTTCGCGAGTTCCAGTCCCGCACTTCGACCGGTGTCCGGGGAGTCCGCCTGCAGCCGGGTGACGAAGTCATCTCGATGTCGATCCTCCACCGTGTCGGAACCACGCAGGAGGAGCGCGAGGCCTATCTCAAGTGCCCGCCGTGGCGGGACCGCGAGGACGTTGAATGCATGCTTGCTCCCGACCGCTATACCGAGTTGCAGGACAATGAGCAGTTCATCCTCACCGTCACCGAGAACGGCTATGGGAAGCGATCCTCGGCCTACGAATATCGCCGCACCAACCGCGGCGGCCAGGGCATCACCAACATCGACACCTCGGAACGCAATGGCCGGGTCGTCGCAAGCTTCCCGGCCCTACCCGGCGAACAGCTGATGCTGGTCACCGATCAGGGCAAGATGATCCGGACAACAGTCGGCGACATTCGAATTGCCGGGCGCAACACGATGGGCGTCACGATCTTCCGTGTCGCCGAAAACGAACATGTGGTGAGCGTCGCAAAGATCGAGGAAACCGAGGAGGAAGAGATCGAGCTCGAAGGCGGCGATGAGATCGCACCCGTTCCTGATGCGGTCATCGGCGAAAGCGAGCTTGAGAAGCCCGCCGATCCGGAGCAGGATTAGGAGCGTCGGAGGCGGTTCGGCTTGCGACGAGCCGCCGCAACCGCCTCAGGCAGGTTCGCGTTCTCCTAGGCAGTATTGTTCAGGAGGAAATCGCTCATGCCCCTTCCCCATAACGCGCTGGTCCTGGTCGCCGACGGCCGAAAGATCCTGTTCCTTCGCAATCACGGCGACGAGAACCAGATCGATCTGCGTACCGAGTCGCACGATGAGCGCGAGGACAGGAAGGATCGCGATTATCGGACGGATGCTGCCGGGTCCGCGGCTCGCTCCGCAGGCGCGGCAGGAACCGGCGTCGGCAATCAGGCCGGCGCTCACCTGGGCCGCGCTGCAATGGAAGAAACGGATTTCCATCAGCAGGAAGAGGACCGCTGGGTAAAGGAAGCGGCGGAGGAGCTGAAGAAGCGCGTGCTTCGCCAGGATTTCGATGCGCTGGCGATCGTAGCCCCGCCAAAGGCTCTCGGTGTTCTCAAGAAGAGCCTTCACAAGGAAGTCCAGAAGCGAATTATCTGCACCGTCGACAAGGAAATGACGGGCCGTCCGATCCCCGATATCGAGGCTCTTCTCAACGGCCACACGGCGCCCGTGGAACTTCCCGCGGTCTGATCTTTCGCCAGTCAGGCGTAAAGGTGAACGACGTCCGCGTCGGCGGCCACCGCCTCGATTAGCAAGCTACGGTGACAGTGTGCGGGGTCACGCTCCATGCATAGCAAAGCCGACGGCTTCTCGCGGGCAAGTTCGAGCATCTGTGCCGATTGGCCAATAGCCTCGGGCAATTCCAGCTGGCCGGAATAGATGCGTTCGAGTTCTGCGTGTCGGCCAGCTCTTGCGGCAGCTCGGCCTTCGGGCGGCGTGCCGAGAGCCTTCAGGTGAACATACTCGATATTCGCTTCTTCGAGCGCGGCACGGAGCGGTGATTTCGAGAATCCCGGGCGCCGCGACAGTGGCAGTGCGCGAACGTCAATGACGCGCTTGACGCCGGCCCTGGTGAGAGCCTCGATGAACTCGCCGACCGTCGTACCCTCATAGCCGATGGTGAATATGCGCACGGCTAATGCCTCGTCTGTCCTTGCAAAGAGCGCAGCCCATACCGGAGTTGAGGGCCACGAGGGAGAGCCGCACCGCCTGGCAGTCGCCAGCTAATGCTGGATAGCGCGCTCTCCCGCGACTAACAGCGCGCTATGTCCTTTGACCTCCAGATCGTCGGCGGCGGCCTTGCGGGCTCGGAGGCCGCATGGCAGCTCGCCGAGGCAGGTATTCGCGTCCGTCTGAGTGAAATGAGGGGCGGCGGAGATAATACCCCTGCCCATGAGACCGATCAGCTGGCGGAAATGGTATGCTCCAACAGTTTCCGGTCGGATGATCCCGAGCACAACGCGGTTGGCCTGCTGCACCAGGAGATGCGGTCGCTCTCGTCCCTCATCATGGCGGCAGCCGAGGAGTGCCGTGTCCCCGCCGGCTCCGCCCTGGCAGTAGACCGCGAAGGCTTCGCCGGAAGGGTCACGCGCGCGATCGAGGGACATCCCAACATCGAGATCGTCCGCGAGCGGGTCGACGAGCTCCCGCGCCACCCGGCGATCATTGCCACGGGTCCTCTGACCGGCTCGCGCCTCGCCGAAGCGATTGCTGCAGAAACCGGCGAGGGCGCTCTCGCATTCTTCGACGCGATCGCCCCCATCGTGCATCGCGACAGTGTCGACATGGACATCGCCTGGATGGCGGCGCGGTGGGACAAGGGCGGGAAGGATTACATCAATTGCCCGCTCGACAGGGAGCAGTACCAGACGTTCGTCCAAGCGCTCGTCGACGGCGAAAAGATGCCCTTTCACGACTGGGAAAAGGAAACGCCGTATTTCGAAGGCTGCATGCCGATCGAGGTAATGGCCGAGCGCGGGCCCGAGACCCTGCGCCACGGGCCAATGAAACCGATGGGTCTCGACAATCCCCGTACCGGGCGTTGGCCCTATGCCGTCGTCCAGCTTCGCCAGGACAACAGGCTTGGGACACTGTGGAACATGGTCGGCTTCCAGACCAAGCTCAAGCATGGCGAGCAGGTGCGCATTTTCCGGACAATTCCCGGTCTCGAGAATGCTGAATTCGCGCGCCTCGGCGGAATTCACCGGAACAGTTTCATCAACTCTCCCAAGCTGTTGGACAGTGAACTTCGCTTGAAATCAAAGCCAAACGTGCGCTTTGCTGGCCAGATTACGGGTTGTGAAGGCTACGTCGAAAGTGCTGCCACTGGCATTCTCGCCGCGCGATTTGCAATTGCCGAAATTCGGGGTGAAGAGCTCGCGCCGCCTCCGCCCGAGACTGCCATCGGTGCGCTCCTCGCCCACATTACGGGCGGAGCAAACTCCGAGACCTTCCAGCCGATGAACGTGAATTTCGGCCTGATGCCGCCCATCGGGGGCCGCTCCAAGCGCGCGGACCGCAAGAAGGCTTACACTGATCGCGCGCGTGCCCAACTTGCTTCCTGGCTCGATCTGTCGAAGGTCGGCGAACCCGTCTAGAGGCCTGCGCCTCAATTCCGGGGGAACGTCCCAAGGAGCCGGTGGGCGATAGCGGCCTTCAGCCGCCTCGCTCCATCGCCGTCACCGAAGAGCTCGGTCGCAGCGATCGCTCCCACGACCGTCAGACCTCGAAGCCGCCGCGCCATTCTCGCGGGCACAGCCGCCAATGCCGACCGGGCCTCTTCCATCAGCAGTGCACGCGAGGCGCGATCGCTGCAATGGCGGGCTCCGTCCACGAGTGACCACACGGCTCCGGCCGCTGCTGCTGCGCTTTCATCACTTCGAAGGAGCCTCGCACCGATGCGAAAGAGCATGCTGCCCCTGAGGCTCAGTGCTTCGGCTTGACCACGTCCCCAAGGAAACGGCTCCAGCAACGGAAGCCAGCCGTCTTCCAGCTGCGACAATTGCGCGCCGCTGATACCGCGGTCGAGCAGTTGGGCCGAGAGCGCCTGCAAGCGAGGCTCAGCGGGTAGGGCGTGGCCCTGGTCGAGATCTTCGAGCCGCTCGCGCCACCAGGCGAGGCGAATCGCGCCGAGATGTCGATCGCTGCTCGTCGAAACGATGTCGGCGAACGCGAGGTCAAGGTTCCAGAGTGCGGAAAATGCCGGCCTCAGCTCGCGGGGCAGCTGCTCCAGCGCGACGCTGCGGTCGAGATCGAGCCTCCGCTCAGCGATAGGTGACGGCTTTCACTGCCTCGACCACTTGAGACGCCTTGATCAGCGCGAGCTTTTCAAGATTGGCGGCATAAGGCAGCGGCACATCGGCGTCGGTAACCCGCAGGACCGGCGCATCAAGGTCGTCAAAGCCTTCCGTCATCGCGATCGAAATGATTTCCGAGGCGATCGAGCACACCGGCCAGCCTTCCTCGACCACGACCATGCGGTTCGTGCGCTTCAGGCTCTCCAGAACGGTCGCCTTGTCGAGCGGCCGAAGCGTTCGAAGGTCGATGACTTCGGCGTTGATCCCTAGCCCCATCAGCTCCTGCGCCGCTTCGAGGGCCACGCCGACGCCGATCGAATAGCTGACGATGGTCACATCCTTGCCAGGCCGAACGATCCGGGCCTTGCCGATCGGGAGGACATAGTCGTCGAGTTGCGGGACGTCGAAATGCTGCCCGTAGAGCAACTCGTTCTCGAGAAAGACGACCGGGTCGTCGGTGCGGATAGCGGCCTTGAGAAGGCCCTTTGCATCGGCTGCACTATAGGGGGCGATGACGACCAGTCCCGGCACATGGGCGTACCAGCTGCCGTAATTCTGGCTGTGCTGGGCGGCCACCCGGGCCGCCGCGCCGTTGGGGCCGCGGAACACGACCGGGCAGCGCATCTGGCCGCCCGACATATAGTTGGTCTTGGCAGCCGAATTGATGATGTGGTCGATTGCCTGCATCGCGAAGTTGAAGGTCATGAACTCGACGATCGGCCTCAAGCCGCCCATCGCAGCACCGGTGCCCAGCCCCGCAAAGCCATATTCGGTGATCGGCGTATCGACGACGCGCTTGGCCCCGAATTCCTGAAGCAGGTTCTGGGTAACCTTATATGCGCCCTGATATTCGGCGACTTCCTCGCCCATGACGAAGACACGCTCATCCTTGCGCATCTCTTCGGCCATGGCGTCACGAAGCGCTTCACGCACGGTCAGTGTCACGAGCGGCGTGCCCTCGGGCACTTCGGGATCATCGTGCGTTTTCGCGACGTCGGCAACGAGGTCGCGGGCTGCCGTTTCAAACACGTGGGGTGTCGGCGTCGCTTCGTCCTGCTGTGATGCGGGCACGGGGACCGCGGGCTCCGCCTCCATCGCGGGCGCCGGCTGCTCCCTGGTTTCGGCCGCCGGCTGCTCCGTGCTCTCGGTGGCCTGCTCACCATCGCCAGTGAGCAAGGCTATCGGTTGCCCGACTTTCACACCGTCGGTGCCCTCGGGGACGAGGATCTTCGTGATCTTGCCTTCGTCGACCGCCTCGAACTCCATCGTCGCCTTGTCGGTCTCGATCTCGGCGAGGATGTCGCCCGACTTGACCTCGTCGCCCTCTTTCACGAGCCACTTGGCAAGGGTCCCCTCCTCCATGGTCGGGGACAAGGCAGGCATCTTCAGCTCGACCGGCATCAGTAGCTCCCCACCAGGACGTCGGTGTAGAGCTCGGATGGATCCGGCTCCGGCGCTTCTTCAGCAAACTTCGCAGCACCGACGACGATGTCCTTGATCTGCTTGTCGATCGCCTTGAGATCCTCTTCCTTGACTCCCATCGTCTCGAGCTCGCGTTCAGCGTGGGTGATGGGATCGCGGTTCTCCCGCACGTCCTGCACTTCCTCGCGCGTTCGATAGCGCGCAGGATCCGACATCGAATGTCCCCGATAGCGATAGGTCAGGAACTCGATGATGATCGGTCCCTTGCCGCTCCTTGTCCATTCGAGAGCCACTTCGGCCGCCCCGCGAACCGCTAGTACGTCCATGCCGTCGACCTGCAACCCGGGAATGCGATGTGCCTCGCCGCGGCGATAGAGCAGCGGCTCCGCGGAGGAGCGCTTGAGCGACGTGCCCATCGCATATTGATTGTTCTCGATCGCGTAAATGACCGGGAGGTCCCAGAGCTTGGCCATGTTGAAGGCCTCATAGACCTGCCCCTGATTGACCGCGCCATCGCCGAGGTACGTCAGGCAGACCCCGCCATCCTCGCTATATTTGTGCTTGAACGCGAGCCCCGTGCCGAGCGGGACCTGAGCGCCGACGATGCCGTGACCGCCGTAAAAGCCATGGTCGACGCTGAACATGTGCATCGACCCGCCCTTGCCCTTGGAAATGCCCGCTGCGCGGCCGGTGAGTTCGGCCATGATGACCTTGGGATCGATGCCGTAGGCGAGCATGTGCCCGTGATCGCGATATCCGGTAATGACGCTGTCCTTGCCGACCGTCATCGCGGACTGAAGCCCTACGGCGACCGCCTCCTGCCCGATATAGAGGTGGCAGAAGCCGCCGATCAGCCCGAGACCGTAAAGCTGACCTGCACGCTCCTCGAAGCGACGAATGAGCAGCATTTCTCGGTAAAATTGAAGGAGCTGGTCCTTGTCGGCCCTGAATCGCTCCGGCTGACGGGGGCGTTCGAACTGTTCCATCTGCTCCGCGGGAGCGGCGGCTTTCTTGGCGCTTTTCGCCACGGCAAACTCTCTCAATGTCAGAAGCGGGCCAGCCTATAGGAGGCGGTTGGGCAGGCGGCAACTGGCCGCCCAATTCGCTCAATCGAGGGGAATGATCACCTCGTCGGGACGCACCAGTCCGAGGTCCTTGCGCACCAGCTCATCAGCCATGTCGGGATCGGCCTTGCGGGGATCAAGCAGGTCCGAGCGGTGCTTGAGCTGGGCACGCTGCTGTTCGATCTGAACCAGTTCCGCCTGGCGCTGCTGAAGCGCGCGGTGATAGCTGCCCCAGGCAAGAATTCCGTTGGGGCCCGCGACCGCATGGCCTGCAAACGTTCCAACGACGATCACCGCGAGGGCCGGCATTGCGACCCGCCGGATCAGCGCAAAAATTCGGTCGGGTCCCGACATCATGAAGTCAAAAGAATCACGAGTGAGTCACGAACGCAAGTGAAAAGAATGGTTTGGGGGATTGTTGAGGGATGAAACTGTGGATGAACCGCCGCAAGTCTAACGAAAGCTTACCCCGAATACTTCTTCGCAACGTCCCGCCGATGCGAGGATGACGTCATTGCGCCCGGTAGGCCTTGATTGCTGCTGCTCCCGCATAGCGGGCCGTATCTCCGAGCTCCTCCTCAATCCTCAGCAACTGGTTGTATTTGGCGGTTCGGTCCGAACGCGCCAGGCTCCCGGTCTTGATCTGGCCGCAGGTGAGCGCAACGGCGAGGTCGGCAATGGTCGAATCCTCGGTCTCGCCCGACCGGTGTGACATAACTGCAGTATAGGCGCTCGTCTGCGCGAGCCGTACTGCATCGATCGTCTCGGTGAGCGAGCCGATCTGGTTCACCTTGATGAGGATCGAATTGGCGATCCCGTGATCGATGCCCCATTGCAGCCGCTTGACGTTCGTCACGAAGGCATCGTCACCGACCAGCTGCACACGGGCGCCGAGTTTGTCGGTGAGGACTTTCCAGCCGTCCGCGTCGTCCTCGGCCATGCCGTCCTCGATCGAGGCGATCGGGTAGTTTGACGCAAGGTCGGCGAGATAGTCTGCCATCTCGGCAGGCGAGAGCGTCCTGCCCTCCCCCTTCATCTCGTACCGGCCATCTTTGAAGAACTCGCTCGATGCGCAGTCGAGCCCGAGAAGGACATCGCTACCCAAGCTGTATCCCGCCGCACTTACCGCCTTGTCGATGAAATCGAGCGCTTCGCGGGCACTGCCGATGGCGGGCGCGAAGCCGCCTTCGTCACCAACGGCCGTCGACAATCCGCCGGCATGGAGACCGCTCTTGAGAGAATGAAAGATTTCCGTCCCGCAGCGGAGGGCTTCCGCAAAGTCGGGAGCCCCGACCGGCATGACCATGAATTCCTGAAAGTCGATGCCGTTGTCGGCATGGACGCCGCCGTTGAGGATATTCATCATCGGAACCGGAAGGAGGTTGGCATCGACCCCGCCGACGTAGCGGTAGAGTGGCAGGCCGACGGCGTCGGCAGCTGCCTTTGCGGTCGCAAGGCTGACACCCAGTATCGCATTGGCCCCGAGACGCTCCTTGTTCTCGGTTCCATCAAGCTGGATGAGTTCGCGGTCGAGGCCGGCCTGGTCCTCCGCCTCGAGACCCACCACGGCCTCTGCGATCTCGCCATTTACGCCCTGGACCGCCTTGGTCACGCCCTTCCCGCCCCAGCGGCTCTTGTCGCCATCCCTCAGCTCGACCGCCTCATGAGCCCCGGTCGAGGCTCCCGAGGGAACGGCGGCGCGGCCCATGCTCCCGTCTTCGAGCGTAACGTCCACCTCGACCGTGGGATTGCCGCGGCTGTCGAGGATCTGGCGGGCATGGACGTCGACAATCGCGGTCATGGCTTTCCTTCTTGCGTGGGCGTAACAATATTGGCGGATGCAAAGCGCCTATAAGCGGCGCGATTGCCTGTGCAACTTTCGCTGCCGTCGTCGGAACGAAGGCATCGCCCTTCGGGTTCAAGCGGCAGAGGAGGACTGGCCCCGATGACTGAACAAATGGCTGGTGATGATCGCACCGCTGCACTGCCTGACGGAACGGACGCCGTGATTGAAGGCGCCGCGCGCGCCGACGATGGCGGCACCGGAAAAGTGGAGGACACCTCATTGGTGACAGAAAAGAAGATACCGGCGCCCAGCGGAGATGCAGAGCGGGACGTGAGCGGCAGCGCCAGCCCCGACCGCGGCCTCGCCGAGCGTTTCCGAAGCGGCCGTGAGCAGCTCTCGAGCCAGGCCGGCGAAAAGGCGCGCGGCCTCGTGACCCAGGGTCTTGAACGCACGTCCGAAGCCCTTGCCAACGTGGCCCGGATGGTCGGGGACACTGCCCCCGGGATCGAGGAGCGCCTTGGCGCGGAATATGGCGACTATGCGCGGCGCGCGGCAGGCTCCATCGAGAATGTCGCCAACACGATTGCCTCCAAGGATCCTGACGAGCTGATCGACGACACGCGAAACTTCGTTCGCAACAGTCCTGGCGTTGCCCTTGCCGGCGCCGCCGTCGTCGGGTTCGTCGTCGCGCGGCTATTGAAAACCGGGCTTGCCCCGGACAGCCGCGAGGACGACGAGGACTGATGCTGAAGCCTGCCGACCCAGGACCGCCACCGGCCGAACGCCCAGTCGGCGAGCTCGTCCACGAGCTAATCGAGGAGGGCAAGGCTTACGCACGTGCCGAGATCGGCCTCTACAAGGCGATCGCCGCTGCCAAGGGCAAGGCGCTTGCCCTTCCCGTCGGACTGTTCGTCGCAGCCTTGCTCATCGGGATGACTGCGCTGACCGCGCTTGCGGTAGGCGTGGTTGTTGCGCTCGCGACATTGATCGGACCGCTTGCGGCCGGGTTCGTCGGAATGCTGATATTCGCGGCCATCGCCGGCTTGCTTGGCTGGTACGGATACAGCCGCCTGAAACAGGATCTCTGATGGGCGACACGCCTGAAATTGCAGCTGCCCGGATCGAGGTCGAGCAACGCCGCGGCCGGCTCATGTCGACGGCGCATGAGCTTCAGGATCGGGTCAGCCCGAAGACGCTTGCCCGCAACACCTGGCAAGGAGCCAAGGAAAAAGGGGCAGACCTTGCCGAGAACACGGTCGATGCGGTCCGCGCCCGGCCCTTGGCCGCGACCGGTATCGTGGCAGCGCTCACGATGTTCCTCGCCCGCGAGCCGCTGATGGATCTTGCAAGCAAGGCGGTGGGCCGCGTCGGCGCGAAACGAAAATCACGCAAGGCCCGCAGGACGAAGGCCGCCCAGGAACCCAGTGGAGAGTAACCAATGATCAATGAGAATAGTGCCCGTACTGAAGCCGGCGAGGACGAGGCCGGAGTCTCGGCCCGGCAGCGAGCGATCGAAGCCTATTCGGACGCCCGTGAACGCGCTGTCGACACGCTTGGCGAGGCCCCACTCCTGGCGCTCGCGGGCGGCCTTGCTGCAGGCGCACTTATCGCGGCCCTGCTTCCGCGCACCCAAGCCGAGACGCGCCTCGTCCGTCCCACGGCACGCCGCGTCAAGGACAGCGCCCGCTCTGCGTTCGACGCTGCGCGCGGCACGGGAACCGAACGGCTGAACGCCATGGGGCTCAATCGCGACAAGGGAGAGGAAACCATCAAGAAGCTCCTCGACGACCTGACCGATGCCGCGCGCGCGTCCGCGGGCGCGGCGGTCGAAGCCGTCCGCAACAAGGGCTGACTAAGCCCTCCCGATGCGGTACCGCGAAGTGCCATGAGCAAGCTTCATCTGGTGTTCGGCGGCCGGGTCAAGGATCCGCGCGGCCTCGATTTCGATATGAATACGATCGACCTCGTCGGCGTCTACGACAGCTACGCGGCCGCCGAAGAAGCCTGGCGCGGCAAGGCGCAGGGCAGCGTCGATGATGCCGAGATGAAATATGTGGTGGTTCACCTCCATCGCCTTCTCGAGCCCGACATGGACGGCATTTCGCGCCCCCGGCTTCCCGCTGCGTGAAGCCTTCTTCCCGGCTGCCACATTGCACGGCGGCGGAATAAGCGTCACCGTAGGGGCATGCGCAGGATCCATTCGCTCTTTCTGTTAGCCGCCCTTGGCACTGCACCCTCGTCGATCGCGGTAGCACAGGCCGTCGCAGCGCCTTCGCCAACATCGGCGGATGCGAGGCTCAGGGCTCTTTATGAAGCCTACGCGGACTGGGACCAGAAGGAATCGGGTTTCTTCATCGATTCCAAGGGGGAGAATCAGGATGCGGCGTACCTTCCGAAGGTCGATCCGGCGGCACAGCTCGCCCGCGCCCGGTTCCAGCAAAGCCTCCTCGAGCAGCTCAATGCCGTTCCTGCGGGGAGCCTCTCGCCTGGTGAGCGGATCAACGCGGGGGTTCTGAGGGCGATCCTCGAAGCGGCAATTGCCGACGCAAAGTTCCGCGACTGGGAGATGCCGGCCAATAGCGATAGCAATTTCTGGACCTATCTGAACCAGCGCGATCCGCTGGACGATGCCGCCGCCTATCAGCGCTATGTTGCCCGGATGCGCGACGTTCCGCGCTATTTCGCGGAGCAGATCGCAAACATGCGGGCGGGCTTGAAGCGTGGCTTCACGCCGCCCCAGGCCACTCTTGCCGGGCGCGATGGTTCGATTGCCTCCTTCATCAAGCCTGCCGAGCAGAACGCTTTTTTCGATGCATTCAGGACGATGCCCTCGACGATCAGTGCAGCCGACCAGTCGAGGCTGCGCGAGGAAGGCAAGGCAGCAATCGATGAGGCGGTGGTGCCCGCCTATGGGCGCCTCCTGAGCTTCTATCGCGACACCTACGTTCCAGGTGCACGCAGGACGACCGCGGCGCATGACCTGCCGGACGGCGATGCTTACTACCAGGCGCAGATCCGCAAGTTCACGACACTCGACCTTACTCCCGAGCAAATCCACGAGATCGGTCTGAAGGAGGTCGACCGCCTTCAGGCCCAGATGCTTCAGACCATGAAGGACAGTGGTTTCAAGGGGACTTTCCCCGAGTTTCTGCACTTTCTGAAGACCGACCCGCAATTCATCGCCAGGAACCCGGACGACCTGCTGGGCGTCTCCTCCTACGCAGCGAAGCGCGTCGACGGGAAGCTCAAGGACTATTTTGAAGTCCTCCCCCGCCGCCGGTTCACGATCATCCCGGTGCCCGAGGCGCTTGCTCCCTTCTACACATCCGGACGGGGCGGCCTCGAAAGCTGCCAGATGAACACCTACGACCTTCCCAGTAGGCCCCTTTACAACATTCCCGTGCTCACTCTCCACGAGTGCACACCGGGCCACAGCTTCCAGGCGGCGCTCGCCAAGGAAGGACCGGCGCTCCCGCGCTTCCGGCGCAACATCTACTTTTCAGGCTATGGCGAAGGCTGGGGCCTCTATTGCGAATGGCTCGGCAACGAGATGGGCATCTACAGGACGCCCTATGAGCGGTTCGGCCAGCAGAGCTACGCGATGTGGCGCGCGGTCCGTCTCGTGATCGACACCGGCATGCACCACTACGGCTGGTCCCGCCAGAAGGCGATCGACTATCTTGCCGGGCATACGGCCCTTTCAAACCACGAGGTCGAGACTGAGGTCGACCGCTACATCAGCTGGCCCGGCCAAGCCCTATCCTACAAGCTCGGCGAGCTCGAGATCCGGCGGTTGCGGTCAGAGGCTGAACAGCAGCTCGGCACCGGCTTCGACATCAAGAAATTCCACTCGATGCTTCTAGGCCTGGGCTCGGTGCCGCTGCCGATCCTCGAGGACGAGGTTCACCGCTTCATCGCCGAGAGCAAAGGGGCGAGGCCGGCGACTGCCCCTCAGGCGTTGCGATAGCGCCAGAGCAACAGCGGACGCTGCAGCAGCAGGCCTGCTGCAAAGCCGCCGACATGGGCGGGGGTCGCGAGAAGATAGCCCTGCTGGTTGCCGAGCCAGCCCATCATCACCTGCAGCACGATCCAGGCGCCCATCAACCAGACGACGTTGATCCAGCGGTTGACGGCGAGATTGTTCGTGAACGGCCGAGCCCGTCCGTAGCTCAGCGCAAATGCGCCCATGACGGCGCTGATCGCTCCGCTCGCTCCGATCATCGGCACCGTTCCATGCGGGTTGATGCCCCACTGGGCAGCGGCAGCCGCGAAGGCTCCGATGACATACAGGACGACGAGCCCGCCCGCTCCGATGATCCGCTCCACCTGTGTTCCGCACCAGACCAGGATCAGCAGGTTGAAACCAAGATGGACGAGGTTCGAATGAACGAGCGTTGCAGTCAGCGGCGTGAGGTAGACGGGGACTGAAGGAAAGAGTGCTGCAGGAGCAGTCACCCGAAGCGGGATGAAGCCCAGCGCATAGGCAGCCTGATCAGACTGGCCAAAAAGCACCGCGATCACCCAGGCAGCGCCCGTGATCGCGGTGATGATGTTGGTCGCCGTGCGCGGAAAGCGCTGCACGATCAGATGAACTCGATTTTGTTGATCTCGTAATAGCGGTCGCCCGAAGGCGTCGAGACCTCGACCTCCTCGCCCTTCTGGCGCCCGATGAGAGCACGGCCGAGGGGCGAATTGTAGCTGATGCGCCCAACCCTGGCGTCTGCTTCGGTCTGGCCGACCAGCTGGTACTTCACCTTCTTATTGTCTTCATCGGTCAGCGTAACCGTCGCGCCGAACACGACCTTGTCGCCCGACAGCGTGGTCGGATCGATGACCATGGCCCTGCTCAGCCGGTCTTCGAGATCGGCGATCGTGGCCTCGATCTGGCCCTGGCGCTCCTTGGCGGCGTGATACTCCGCATTTTCGCTAAGATCGCCGTGCGCGCGGGCTTCCTCGATCGCCTCGACGATCGCCGGTCGCTCGCTGCGCAAACGCTTGAGCTCATCGTTCAGCTTGCGATGGCCCTCGGCCAGCATCGGCACCTTTTCGGCAGTCGCCATTGTCAAAATCCTCTTTTCAAAACCCCGCCCCGGCGTGCCTTCGGGCCCGCGGTGGCAACAGGTTGTGAGTGAAAAGCCTAGCCTGGGGAGCCGGAATAATAGGATTGGAGCGAGGCGACTTCAAGCGCGCGCCCACGGACTGCCTCGATAGATCGCGCCGCAGCCACACTTGCGGGCGCGGTAGTGAAATAGGGAACCTTCTTGTTGAGGGCCGTCGTGCGGATCGAATGGCTGTCCTTCAGGGATTGCCAGCCTTCCGTGGTATTGAAGACAATCGCGACGTCCCCGTCGAGCAGTCGATCGACGATGTGGGGACGGCCCTGCGCTACCTTGTTCACGACCTCGATGGGCAAACCCCTGGCCTTGAGGTGAGCCGCCGTTCCTGCGGTCGCAATGATTTGGAAGCCCAGTTCCACCAGCTTTTCGACCGCTGGCACGATATTGTCCTTGTCGGCGTCCTTGACCGAGACGAACGCGGTTCCGCCCTGCGGCAGGGTCATTCCGGCGCCGATCAGCGCTTTTGCAAAAGCAATATCAAATTCTCCGGCAATTCCCATGACTTCACCCGTACTCTTCATTTCCGGTCCAAGTACCGGATCAGTTCCGGGGAAGCGCGCGAAGGGGAATACCGATTCCTTCACGGCGATATAGTCGAGGGTGCGGCTTATGACCCCGAAGCTCTGAAGGGGCTCACCCGCCATTACCCGAGCCGCGATCTTGGCGACTGGACGACCGATTGCCTTTGCAACGAAGGGGACGGTGCGGCTGGCGCGCGGATTGACCTCGATGAGGTAGACCTCCTCGTCCTTGACCGCGAATTGCACGTTCATCAGTCCCTTGACCTTCAGTGCAAGCGCAAGTTCGCCCGTCTGCCTCTCGATCTCGGCGACGATGGCAGGCGGCAGGCTATAGGGCGGGATCGAGCAGGCGCTGTCGCCCGAATGCACGCCGGCCTCCTCGATATGCTGAAGGACGCCGCAGACGGCGACGTCCGTCCCGTCGCAGATCGCGTCGACGTCGACTTCGATCGCATCCCGAAGATAGCGGTCGATGAGGACCGGACTCTTGCCCGACACCTGGACCGCAGTCGCGATATAATGGTCGAGCTGCTGGGGACCTTCGACCACCTCCATCCCGCGGCCGCCGAGCACGTAGGAAGGCCTCAGCAGCACCGGATAGCCAATCCGATCCGCGACCCGGATCGCCTCGTCCCTGCTGCGTGCAATGCCGTTGGACGGCTGCTTGAGCCCGAGCTGCTGAACAAGCGCTGCGAACCGCTCGCGGTCTTCGGCAAGGTCGATGCTGTCAGGCGAGGTCCCGAGGATCGGCACGCCAGCCGCCTGGAGCTGTTCGGCGAGCTTCAGCGGGGTCTGACCGCCGAGCTGCACGATGACGCCGAGCAGCTCACCCTTCTCCTGCTCCCGCCGCACGACTTCGAGCACGTCTTCTGCGGTCAATGGCTCAAAATAGAGCCGATCGGAGGTGTCAGGGTCGGTCGAGACCGTCTCCGGGTTGCAATTCACCATGATGGTTTCGAACCCGGCGCCCTTCTGATCGCCGCGGTCGCGCCCGAGCGCAAAGGCGGCGTGGCAGCAGCAATAATCGAACTCGATCCCCTGGCCGATCCGGTTGGGACCACCGCCCAGGATCATGACCTTTCGGCGTTCGCTGACATCGGCCTCGTCCTCGGGTTCACCAAACAGCGGCGCCTCGTAGGTCGAGTAAAGGTAGGGCGTCGTCGCGTCGAACTCGGCGGCACAGCTGTCGATGCGCTTGAAGACGGGCCGGACATCGAGACGCAGCCGATGCGCGCGGACCTCGGCTTCGGTGATCCCGCCCGTCATTCCTGCCATTGCGCTGTGTACGACCCCCGATCCTCCGGCTGCCACGGCCTCGCTCATCTCGCGCTGTACGTGCGCCGAGCGAAGCGAGAGCTGGGCCAGTCGTTCGTCCGAGAATCCCATCGCCTTCAGCCGGCGCATGCCGCGCGAATCATTCGGGAGCCCGTTCAGCCGAAGCTCCTCTTCCGCCTCGACAATCTCCTGCAGGCGCTTCAGGAACCACGGATCAAAACCGGCGATCTCGTTGATCCGCTCGACCGAAAAGCCTTGCCGCAGGGCCTCGCCCGCGACGAGCAGCCGATCCGGCGTTGCCCGTGCAAGCGCGCTCTCGATCTGCGCGGGGTCGGCGTTCTCAAACTCGCGCACTCGATCAAGGCCGCAGAGACCGGTTTCCAGACCCCGGAGCGCCTTCTGCAGGCTCTCCGCAAAATTCCGACCGATCGCCATCACTTCGCCCACCGACTTCATCGAGGTCGAAAGAAGAGCATCCGCGCCCTTGAATTTCTCGAATGCAAAGCGCGGGATCTTGGTGACAACGTAATCGATCGTCGGCTCGAAGCTTGCGGGGGTAGCCCCGCCAGTGATGTCGTTCGCGATCTCGTCGAGCGTGTATCCGACCGCCAGCCGGGCAGCCACTTTTGCGATCGGGAAGCCGGTCGCCTTCGAAGCCAGTGCCGAGGACCGCGAAACGCGCGGGTTCATCTCGATCACCACCATTCGTCCTGTCTTCGGATCAACTGCGAACTGAACGTTTGAACCACCTGTTTCAACGCCGATTTCTCTCAGCACGGCAATGCTCGCCGAGCGCATGCGCTGATATTCCTTGTCGGTCAGCGTCAGGGCCGGCGCGACGGTGATGCTGTCACCGGTGTGGACGCCCATGGGGTCAACGTTCTCGATGGAGCAGATGATGATGGCGTTGTCGGCGCGATCGCGCACGACCTCCATCTCGAACTCCTTCCAGCCGAGCACCGATTCCTCGATCAAGACCTCGGTTGTCGGGCTGGCCTCGAGGCCGCCGAGCACGATCTGGACGAATTCGTCGCGATTATATGCAATACCGCCGCCGGTGCCGCCGAGCGTGAAGCTCGGCCGGATGATTGCCGGCAGACCGACATATTCGAGGACCTGAAGCGCGTCTTCGAGGCTGTGAGCGATCCGGGACCGCGGGCTTTCCAGGCCGATCTTGTCCATCGCCTCCCGGAACTTGAGCCGGTCCTCCGCCTTCTCGATCGCCTGCGCATTCGCTCCGATGAGCTCGATCCCGAGCCGGTCCAGAGTACCGTCCTTGAACAGGGCGAGCGCCGTGTTCAGCGCAGTCTGCCCACCCATCGTCGGGAGCAATGCGTCTGGCCGCTCCTTCTCGAGGATTTTGGTAACGATCTCCGGGGTGATTGGCTCGACATAGGTCGCATCTGCAAGGTCCGGATCGGTCATGATCGTCGCCGGGTTCGAATTGACGACGATCACGCGATAACCTTCGCTTTTCAGCGCCTTGACGGCCTGACTTCCGGAATAATCGAACTCGGCAGCCTGCCCGATGACGATCGGGCCCGCGCCGATGATGAGGATCGAGGAAATGTCGGTGCGCTTGGGCATCAGCTCTGCGGTCCCGGGCCTTCGTTGACGGCGTTGATAGTGACGAGCGTAAGGTGATTGCGGCGCGCCCATTGATAGACGCAGTGTCGCTGCTGGGGCTTGGGCGCCACCCGATAGAGAAACAGAAGGCGCTTCTCCTCTGTCTCCTGGACCACGTCGCCGACGGAGAGGCCGCACGCTATCGCAACCTGGTTAAGCTGGTCTTCGCTATGGAGCTGCGCGGTTGCGCAGCTAGTGAGGAGGAGCGCACAGGTCGAAATGAGGACCGCTCCTCTCATTGCATCGCCTCGACGAATTTCTCGAACAGGTAGAAGCTGTCCTGCGGACCCGGGCTGGCCTCGGGGTGATATTGAACACTGAACGCCGGCCGGTCCGTAAGCTCGATCCCGCAATTGCTGCCGTCGAACAACGACACGTGAGTCTCGCGAACATTCTCGGGCAAGCCCTGACGCTCGACCGCGAAGCCGTGGTTCATGCTGGTGATCTCGACTCGACCATCCGACAGCCGCTTCACCGGATGGTTGGCTCCGCGGTGGCCCTGGAACATCTTCGATGTCCTGCCGCCGACAGCGAGAGCCAGCATCTGATGGCCAAGGCAGATACCGAACAGCGGCTTCCTGGTCTCGAGCATCTGACGGATCACCGGAACCGCATATTCGCCCGTCGCTGAAGGATCACCAGGACCATTGGACAGAAAGAAACCGTCCGGTTCATGTCCCATGATCTCTTCGAACGAAGCGGTCGCAGGCACGACCGTTACCCTCGCACCAGCCTCCACGAGCAGCCGGAAGATATTGCGTTTGTTGCCATAATCGACCGCGACGACATGCGGGCGGCGCGCATCGTCGCCGCCCATCTCATACCCCTGCCCCCAGCGCCACTTGCCACCGGTCCAGCGCTCGACCTGGAGCCGGCTGACGTCCCTGGCGAGGTCCATGCCCTCGAGCCCTGGCCACTCGGAAGCCATCTTGTGGAGCTTCTCCATGTCGAACTGGCCGTCATGGCGGTGCGCGATGGCGATCGTCGGGGGACCTTCCGTTCGTACCAGCTTGGTGAGTGCCCGAGTATCGATGCCCGCGATGCCGATGCGGCCGGACTTGGCCATCCACGCGGCAAAGCCCTGGTTGGCGCGATAGTTGGACGGCTCGGTCACAACCTCGCGTACGAGGCAACCGAGCGCATGGGCTTCTCCTGCCTCCACATCCTCTTCGTTGGCGCCGACATTGCCGATGTGGGGAAAGGTGAAGGCGATGACCTGCTTCGCGTAGGAGGGATCGGTCATCACTTCCTGATAGCCGGTCATGGCCGTATTGAAGCAAAGCTCGCCCACCGCCTCGCCTTCGGCGCCAAATCCCTGGCCCCAGGCGGTTCTGCCATCGGCGAATACAATGACTCCGGTTGCACCCTCGGGTCGGGGCGCGTGCAGAGGTCGTACGTCGGCCATGGGCGTGAGCAGCCTTCCGTCAGGGGTTTCGCAGCGATGTCGCTAAGGCACCGCCGCTATGCCGGTTTGCGCGTCCGGTCAACCGCTGGTCAGGCCATAAATCCGCGGCTAGGGCTGGAGGTTTCCTGGGAACGACCGACACATGATCCGCGACGACATCAAGACCGCGCTCGTGACCGCCATGAAAGGCGGCGACAAGGAGACGACCGCGACCCTTCGACTGGTCCAGGCCGCGATCAAGAATCGGGACATCGAGGCACGCACCGGCAGTGCTCCGAAAGACGACAACCAGCTCGTCACGGAAGTTCTGCAGAAGATGGTGAAGCAGCGCCGGGAATCAGCCGACATCTATCGCAAGAACGGGCGCGAGGACCGGGCGCTGGTCGAGGAAGCCGAAATCGCCGTAATCGAGCGCTTCCTCCCACAGCAGCTCAGCGATGCCGAAGCCCAAGCGCGCATCCGCGAGATCATTACCGAGACCGGGGCCACTTCGATGAAGGACATGGGACGGGTCATGGCTCTCGTGAAGGAACGGCTCGGAGCCTCGATCGAACCGGCTCGCGCATCCGGCCTCGTCAAGGCTGCCCTGTCCTGAGGAGCATCAAAAAAGGCCCCGCCGCCTTTCGAGCGGCGGGGCCTCAGGAATCCGATTGATGACTATCTCGCGGCGGTAGCTGGCGTACCGGCGCCTGCGGAGCCCGCAAGGCCCGTGACCCCTTCCATCACGAGTTCGTAAAGGAAGATCGCAATTGCAGTCGCAAGCGATCCAGCCGCGCCCAGCTGCAGATTGGCGGCCACCGCGGTCAGCTGCGCACCGATCGTCGGAATATGGCCGAGCGCTGCGCCGACGATCGGGATGGCGATCACGAGCGCCGCCAGGAGAACCATTCTATCCCGTGGCACTGCAAGGCCAGCGACGAGGCCCAGCACGACAAGTACCAACGCAACATCCATTGCGCCAAGGGCAACGAACCCGGCGACTATCGCGAGGACAATGTAGAGAGCGCGGGCAAGCCCGCCGATTTTATTCAGCATAGAACCCCTCCCTTTTCATTCCGCTCAGCGATCTTTCGCCGCCGTGTGTCGGAACGGTGACAGATTACCTTCAATTGCGTCGTTTCGTGCATGGAATGAATCGTTTGTTATCAACTATCTAGGCTGGTGGCCTCGAACGATGTGCATTCGCGACCTGTGGATAAGTTCCCTACGCGCGCTTGCGGGCGCGCGAGTCGGCTGCCACAAAATTCACTTCCCAATATGACGCTTTCACCCGCCTGGCTCGACGAACTGCGCGCGCGCACAACCCTCTCGGGGGTCATCGCGCCTTCGGTGAAGCTCATCCGCGCCGGCCGCGAGTGGAAGGCCTGCTGCCCGTTTCACAACGAGAAGACCCCAAGCTTCACGGTGAACGACGACAAGCATTTCTACCATTGCTTCGGTTGCGGAGCGCATGGAGACGCGATCCGCTTCCTCACCGATCACCGTGGACTGGCGTTCATGGACGCGGTCAAGGATCTTGCTTCGAAGGCGGGCATGGATGTCCCCGCCCCCGATCCCAAGGCAAGGGAACAGGCAGAGCGTACAGCGACGCTTACCGACGTGATGGCCGAGGTTGCAAAATGGTATTCGGAGCAACTGAACGGCATCGGCGGAGCGGATGCCCGTGAATATCTCAAGGGCCGCGGCATTGACGCCGCAGCGGCCCAGCGGTTCGGACTTGGTCTTGCACCCGACAACCGCCTTTCGTTGAAGCGGGCGCTTGAAAAGCTCGGTGAAGACAGGCTCGTTGAAACGGGCATGCTAATCCGCCCCGAAGATGGTGACAGGGAGAGTTACGACCGTTTTCGAGGGCGGCTGATGATCCCGATCCGGGACCCCCGCGGAAGAGTGATCGGCTTCGGGGGCCGCATTTTAGGGCCGGGCGAGCCGAAATATCTGAACTCGCCGCAGACCGTTCTCTTCGACAAGGGCCGCACCCTCTTCAATCTCGACCGGGCCGGCCCGGCCAGCAGGACCGCCCGGCGCCTGATCGTCGTCGAGGGCTATATGGACGTGATCGCTCTTGACCGTGCCGGGATCGCCGAGGCGGTGGCACCGAACGGCACAGCGCTGACCGAGGGCCAGCTGGAGCGACTGTGGCGGCTGGAGCCAGCGCCGATCCTGTGCTTCGATGGCGACAGTGCCGGCAGGAAAGCAGCGATCAGGGCGGCTCAGCGGGCGCTTCCGCTTCTTCGTCCGGATCGAACCTTGCGCTTTGTCGAACTGCCATCGGGACAGGATCCCGACGATGTCATCCGGACCGGCGGACGCGAAGCCTTCGAGGAACTGCTGGCCAACAGCGAGCCTCTCGACGCCCACCTCTGGCGTCATGAAGTCAGTGCCGAACCGCTCACCACCCCCGAAGCCTGGGCGGGCCTCAAGGAGCGCCTGATCGCGCATGCCGGGCTGATCGGTCACTCCGACCTTGCACGTATCTACCGCGAGGATTGGCTCAATCGCTTCTATGCCCAGCGACGCCCCCAGGAGGGCCCGCGGGCATTCGCGAAGTCCGCATCCCGCGGAAGCTTCAGGAACGGCCGCTTCATACCTGTCCCCCCACCCGTCAGGGACGAGGCCCGGGCGATTGCAAGCGAGGGGATCGACGCAACCACGGCACGCGCGCTCATACTGGGCTTTTCCAATTATCCGGAGGAACTTGCGGCTCATTGTGAACAGCTCGCGGCTCTTCCGATCGCCGACAAACCGACAGCAAAGGCGCGAGACGATCTCGTCAATGCGGCCTTCTCCGGCGCGGTGCTTGATCAAACGAGCCTTCACACCATATTGGGCACCGATGGAGCAACGGGCGGCAAGGCCCCGCGCGCCCTGGGCTTTTCCTTCACCCGACGCGACAGCGACCCGGACCGCGCGCGAAGCGATCTGGCAGCGGCGGTCGAGATCATCGCCGCGGCGGAGGAGGTTGAAAAGGCCCTGGACCATGCAACGGAACGGCTGAAGCGGGATTTCACCGACGAGGCCCTGGAGGAACAGCAACGCCTTATCGAGGCGCGGCGGGGATTGAGACAGAGGCTGGCGCAGCTCGCCGGCACCGACTAAGCGGCGGAAACCTATGGCGAAAAACGATACTCAGGAAGTCGAAACGGCCGAGGCGGGCGATGCGCCCCTCATCGACCTCAACGACGCGTCGATCAAAAAGCTGATCGCCCGCGCCAAGAAGCGCGGCTTCGTTACCTATGACGAGATCAACGAGGCGCTGCCTCAGGATCAGATGTCGAGCGAGCAGATCGAGGACATCATGTCCGCGATCAACGACATGGGCATCAATGTCGTCGAGAACGAGGAACGCGGCGACGACGAGGAGGAATCCGAGAGCGAAGCCGAACCTGCGATCGAAGACGAGGTCGATCCCCTCGACGACGGCGGCCCACGGCCTGCTGCCGCAACGAAGAAGGAGCCGACCGACCGCACCGACGACCCCGTGCGCATGTACCTTCGCGAGATGGGGGCCGTGGAGCTGCTTTCCCGTGAGGGCGAGATCGCCATCGCCAAGCGAATCGAGGCTGGCCGCGACACCATGATCTGGGGCCTGTGCGAATCTCCCATCACCTTCAACGCCATCATTGCCTGGTCGAATGCCCTGAACGAGGGCCGCATGCAGCTGCGCGAGATCCTCGATCTTGAGGCAATGCTGAGCAAAGGCCCGACGGCCGAGCAGCTGACCGAAGCCGAGGAAGGGGGCGAAGGCCCCGAGGGCGAGATCAGCGAAAAGGTTGCCGGTCCCTCGATCAAGGAAGAGGAAGAGGTCGCCGACGAGCCCGAGGCATCTTCGGACGATGAAGACGAAGACATGGTCGAGCGCCGTGCACGTCCGCAGGCGGAGGAGGAAGACGAGGACAACACCCTCTCGCTTGCCCAGATGGAAGAGACCCTGAAGCCGCAGGCCCTCGAGAAGTTCGCGGAGATCACGTCGGTCTTCAAGAAGTTCTCAAAGGTCCAGGGCGCACGCATGGACTCGCTCCAGCTCGGGCAGGATTTCGCTGCTTCCGAGGAGAAGAAGTACCAGAAGCTGCGCGAGCAACTGACCGCCGAGGTCGAAAGCGTCCAGTTTCACGGCAGCAAGATCGAATACCTCGTCGAGCAGCTCTACAGCTACAACCGCCGCCTCACAGCGCTCGGCGGCCAGATGCTGCGCCTCGCCGAACGGCACCGCGTTCCCCGCAGAGCATTCCTCGAGAGCTACATGGGTCACGAGCTTGACGAAAGCTGGCTCACCGATGTTGCTAAGCTCGACAAGAAATGGGCTGCCTTTGCTGCAGCGGAGAAGGATACCGTCGAGCGTATCCGCAACGAGATTGCGACGATCGCGCAGGGCACCGGCACTTCGCTCGGCGAGTTCCGCCGTATCGTGAACCAGGTCCAGAAGGCGGAGCGCGAAGCGCGCATCGCCAAGAAGGAGATGGTCGAAGCCAACCTTCGCCTCGTCATTTCGATCGCAAAGAAATATACGAACCGCGGCCTGCAGTTCCTCGACCTCATCCAGGAGGGGAACATTGGCCTCATGAAGGCGGTCGACAAGTTCGAATACCGTCGCGGCTACAAGTTCTCGACCTATGCGACCTGGTGGATCCGGCAGGCGATCACCCGCTCGATTGCCGATCAGGCTCGGACGATCCGAATCCCGGTGCACATGATCGAGACCATCAACAAGCTCGTCCGAACCGGCCGCCAGTTCCTCCACGAAACCGGCCGCGAGGCGACTCCGGAGGAGCTTGCCGAGCGTCTTTCCATGCCGCTCGAAAAGGTTCGCAAGGTCCTCAAGATCGCCAAGGAGCCGATCAGTCTCGAAACGCCGATCGGCGACGAGGAGGACAGTCATCTGGGCGACTTCATCGAGGACAAGAATGCAGTCATTCCGGTCGATGCCGCCATACAATCAAATCTCAAGGAGACCGTGACGAGGGTCCTTGCCTCGCTGACGCCGCGCGAGGAGCGCGTGCTGAGGATGCGCTTCGGGATCGGTATGAACACCGATCACACCCTCGAGGAAGTTGGTCAGCAGTTCTCGGTCACTCGTGAGCGTATCCGGCAGATCGAGGCCAAGGCGCTCAGGAAACTGAAGCATCCTTCTCGCAGCAGGAAGATGCGTTCCTTCTTGGATCAGTAATGGCTGCGGGCGATGCAGCCTGCTCCGCCACGCGGCTTTCACACTTGCGCAGTTTCGGCACCGGATGTTGGAACAGAGTCGGATATCCGACGTTTGGGCGTAACCTGGGTTAGAAGCGGGTTTTCCCGTGTCCGATCAACAAGATACGCAAGAAAACGCATACCTTTTCAGGGTTAACGCTGAGCTAATCGAAAGCCTCGGCCGCTGCCGCGTGCTGGTCGATGATTGCCGCGCGAAGCTCGTTGCCGCAAATTCCAATGAACCGTTCCCGGAGGCGGACACGCACGGCGCCGGCGAAGGAGACGAGAGCGTCGGCTAAGCGTGCGTGGCACGCTCGCCGGGCAAGCTATCCAGATTTGGCGAAGCGGCCTTTGGGTCGCGGCACGTCTTGGGATCGAACGCTCCAAGTGGCCGGGAATCTGGCCAGATCAGCTCCCGCCCGTCTGCGGAGCAGGAGCACAGCTAGGCTTGGCACGGCCGCCCGCCTGCTGCCGTCCCTGCCGCCGGCCGCTCTCGATCTGACGCCAGAGGTTCAAGGTCTTTGTATCCATCGTGGTTCATCGAACGTCGACAAACCGACACAGGTTCCGCTCGAGTGATGAAAGGGCCCCGTCTCGACGTCGGCAAGGGGGAAGCAATCCGACGGAGGCAGGGCCCCCTACTCGCCGGTTCGCCCAGTTCCTCTGGCCCGCGCGCCGGCATCTGGCGGCAGAGCCGCCGAGCTCGCTAAAGACTGAGCGACGCTGCCGACTCCAGATTTACCGGAGGCGCGTTACCCAGATGTCAGCAGAGAAGGTTAACGAAAGAGTCCCTCGACCAAGCCCACGAGTTGGACGAGATTGAGCACGCCAAGCCCGGCTCTCTGAACGCTGCGTCCCGAAAATGGCACGAGCAGCAGCGGCACCGTAATCCGGGCAGCGGCCCACCACGCCTCCAATCCCTCATATCGCACCTGGTCGAGGCTTATGTGAGTAACGACGGAAACGATCGGCGGAATGGCCAGCAGGATGAGGATCATGCGGCGGTGTTTGAGATAATGGTCCTCGAGGCTGCGTTCAGGCTTGTTCTCTGTCCCCGGAAAGATCGCACGGCTCACGAAGACGTAAGGCAGCGACACGGCCGCCGCTGCGAGCATCTGGACGCCGTCCACCGTGAGATAAGGCCGCGTGTGCCACATCTGCAGCCAGATGTTCATTCCCCCCAGAAGTACGCTTGATGCGACAAGCGGAGGGCAGGTTCCGACAGCGATCTTCTCGCAATCGCGCCACATGTCGGCAAAGCCGATCGCGACATTTGCAACAGCAATGCCAAGGAGCAGTCCGTAAAAACTGAAGAGGTAATCGAACGGATTCACCTGCGCGCCCCCTCCCCGCATCCTGCCTCGGAGACGACCTGCCAACCGAGCGAAGGGACAGGATCATTCCCGCCCGGAACTTAACTGCTATCGGGCGGAGCGCAAATCAGCTCGCGCTGCATGTAAACGCTATCGAGCCAGCGGCCGAACTTGAAACCCACTGCCTTGAGCCGCCCCGCCTCACGGAAGCCCAACACTCGATGGAGGGCAATCGAGGCAGGCTCTGCGCCCCCGATGACCGCGATGACGGTCCGAAACCCATGTGCAGCCGATCGCTCCAGCAATTGCCCGAGAAGCGCTTTTCCGATGCCGTGGCCCATTCTTCGAGGATGGACATAGATGCTGTCCTCGCCTGTGAAACGATAGGCCGCGCGGTCCCGGAACTGGGTAACGTAGGCGTAGCCTGCAACCTCGCCGTCAACTTCCGCCACCAGGAAGGGCCAGCTGGCACCGGTAATCCGGCGGATCTTGGAGCGATGAAACTCCGACGGCGGAGGCTCAAGATCGTATGAGGCCGTGCCGTTCAGGACATGGTGAGCGTAGATCGACGCAATGGCGTCCGCGTCGGCTTCGGCAACGCCCCGAATGGTAAGGCCCATTGGCGCTCATTTCACTGCGCCCGTTCCCGCCGCAAGGTCAGTTAATCACCGCCCCAGCTCGCAAGAGGCACGGTGCGAGGGCTGGACGCGGCTCCAAGACTTCACTCCCAGTTCACGTTGAAAACCGCTAGTCCGGCTGAAACGCGACGTTCCGAACACTACCAGACCTTGCCCGCCTATCGCCCCCCTTCGCCCTACGACCGGCAGCCGCTCAAGCGGCGCGCCTCGGGCTTTGCGCTTGCCCTTGCGATCAATCTTGCGCTGCTGCTCGTCCTCATGACGCTCGGCGTCATTCCGCCGCCGGCTTCGCAACGGACGCTGAGAGGGATCGTGGTTGATCTCATTCCGCAGAGCCGAAGCTCGTCCTCTACGAAGAAAAGCGTCCTCCAGCCCCGGCACGTCGCGCAGGAACGGCCCGTGCCCAAGCCGCCGCCCATCATCCTGCCGGTCAAGCCGACCATTGCGCCCCCGCCACAGACGACGACGAAGCCATCGCCGTGGCTCGAAATGAGCAAGGAAGAGATGGCCGCTTCTGACATCTCCAGGCTTCCCGCTGCCGGGTCCGGAGGCGGCGGCGACAGCGAAGTCATAGGCCGGGGACCCAACGGCGAAGCGCTCTACAACGCGGAATGGGCGCGCGAGCCGACTGATGCCGAACTTTCCGGATACCTGCCTCGCAACGCTCCCGACGGCTACGGACTGGTGGAATGCAGGACAATCCCGAACGACCGCGTCGACGACTGCATCGAGCTGGAGAATAATCCCCCGGGTTCGCATCTCGCCTCGGCCGTCCGGCAGGCGGCGTGGCAGTTCCGGGTACGCCCGCCCCGTAAAGGCGGTAAGCCGCTTGTCGGTTCGTGGGTCCGGATCAGGATCGATTACAGCGTAATGCGGACAAGCAACGATCGCGGTCAGTGATCTCGACCCCGGTTCGCCTGATCGGAAAGGCCAGTCCACTTTCCTATTGACGCGCAGGCGCGCGCTCAGCCTCTTGCAGAACCTGTTTCACGACATTGCTCGGGATGGCAAAGCCGATACCGACATTGCCTGCGCTGCTTTCACTGGTGCTCGGACTGAACAAGGCCGAATTGATGCCGATGAGCTCGCCATGAAGATTGATTAGCGCTCCGCCCGAATTGCCGGGATTGATCGGTGCGTCGGTCTGGATGAACCGTCTCGAATCCCCCTGCCCCAAGGGCCGGTCGGTAGCGCTGACGATACCGCTAGTGACTGTCTGTCCAAGGCCGAACGGATTACCAATGGCGACGACATAGTCTCCAACCTCGAGCTTCCGGCTGTCGCCCAGTGGGAGGCTTGGCAGGTTCCTCGAGTTGATGCTGAGGACCGCAAGATCAAGACTTGGAGCAACGCCGAGGAGCTGCGCTGCAAAGCGGCGCCCGTCCCTCAGGATAACGTTCACGGCGCTCGCTTCGCGGACGACGTGAAAGTTGGTGATCACGAAGCCCCGCTTGCCATCGACGATGACGCCCGAGCCAGCAGCCATCGTTGGCTGGAGCGCCGCGTCGGGTACCCCGAAATAGCGGCGAAAGAAGGGATCCTGCAGAAGCGGATTCTGTTCTGCTGGCGAGGGCTGGAGCACCGCGATGTTGACGACTGCCGGCGCCGTCTTGCGGACTAGGGGTGCAAGGCTGTTGTCCGAGGCGCTCGCCAGCAGCCTTGGGCCGGGATCGACCTGGCCTGGAGGCAACATCCTCGCGACGACGCCTCCGATGATCGCGGAGACGACGAGCAGTAGCAAGAGCAGCAGCAGGGGCAGACGGATTGCCGATGCACGGGAAGCCATGTCAGTCCTCGAGGATTTCGCCCTCCGGGGCACCGCGACCGAGTTTGTCGGGAAGCGGCTCGCCGGCGGGCGTAAATGCAAGGCTCACCGAGTTGATGCAATAGCGCTCGCCCGTCGGTGGGGGGCCGTCTGGAAAGACGTGTCCCTGGTGCGACCCGCACCGTGCACAGACAATCTCGGTTCGGGTCATGCCGTAGCTCGTGTCACGTATGTACTTCAGATGGTCCGCATCGAAGGGCATCGTGAAGCTCGGCCACCCTGTTCCGCTCTCGAACTTGGTGCCGCCGTGGAACAAGGGCAGTCCGCAGAGCCGACACGTGAACAGGCCTGGCCTCTTCTCGTTCAGAAACACTCCGCAAAACGGGGCCTCGGTGCCATGTTCGAGAAGGACATGCTTCTCTTCATCGCTGAGATCGGCAACGAGTCTCTGCAATTGCGCGTCGGTTGGGGGTGTGAGATCGAAGGTGGTTGTGCCGGTAGTGGCCATAGATCCTCCTTGCGGGCATGCCCCTAACATGGTGACGCATTGAGCGCGATTCGATGGGTGCATGCGCTGCTGCTGCTTGCGATTTCTACCGCCGGGGTCGCACAACCCGCCCAGACCTTTGACGAGGCGCTCGCCGACGATGCGCTTCAATATGCAGCACAGTTCGGGGTGAGCATTGGCGAAGCGGCCCGGCGCCTCAAGGCGCAGCAGGACAGCGTAGATGCGACCGACGCAATCGCTCGGGAATTCGCGGAGCGCCTTGCCGGAATTTCAATTGAGCACAGACCCCAGTTCAGGATCGTCATTCTCTTGACCGGGAACGAACCGGTCGCCGAGCGCAGCACGGCCGGCGTTCCGATCTTCTTCCGGATTGGCGCCAGGGCCACTCACGCGCAGGCTCTCAGCGCATTGCGCAAGCACCTGATCGACCTCAGGGCTGACCTGCCAAACGCCCGCGGAGCCGGCTACGACCAGCGCAGCGGCGAAGTCGTTCTCCTGGTGACGCGCGCCGACGTCGACCGGTACGGAATGGTGGCAATCAAGAGCCGCGCTGAAGAGGTGGGCGGCGTACCTGTCCGCGTAGTCGTCAACGAGCTCAACGAAACCGACATGACGGTCGATGGCGGCGGACGCGTCGAGGGACTGAACTCGGTCACAAACCGGCGAAACCTCTGCACCACCGCATTCGTGGTGACTAACGGCGAAGCGACCGCGATCACCACCGCTGCGCATTGCCCGGACGATCTCACTTATATCGACCGTGACGGAAGCAGCGTCGATCTGCCGATGATCGGCTCCTGGGGTGCGGGTTATCAGGACGTGCAGATCAACGGCAGTCCGAATTCCCCGGATCCGCTCTTCTACAGCAACCGCGGCGCTGGGACCCTGCGGCGCCTTGTGACCTGGCGCAATGTCGCAAGCACCAGGGCGGGCGACTTTGTCTGCCACTATGGCGAAAGCTCGGGATACAGCTGCGCCACGGTCGAGTTCACCGATTATGCACCGCCCGGTGACCTGTGCGGCGGCCCCTGTTCTCCGACCTGGGTCACGGTAAAGGGGCCGGGCTGCGTTCCCGGAGACAGCGGCGGACCGGTGTTTAGCGGGGAAGTCGCCTTCGGTATCGCGAAGGGCGTCAACCGCGCCTCCACTGGCCAGTGCCTCTTCTATTATTACATGTCGACGGACTATCTGCCCCCTCCGTGGCGCCTTCTTGTGATGAAAGCTCCCAGGCGGCCAGCTCGCCACTGAGCTGGGCCCGGGCCCGGCGGCTTCCTTTCCGCGCTTCATAGCCCTGTTGTCCGCAAAGGCGGCTCGGCGTCATCATGATGCGCGATCAGCTCGCTAGCCGGAACGGGCCGCGGTGCAGGTTGTCGCTGAAAGGCCACCGTTCAAATGCTGCGGTGCAATATCGCACTTGCGGCATCAGGTGGGAATTCCCAACTCTCGGGCCGAACAGATGGTGAAAGTTGCGAAGCGCGCGGATCGCTGACCAGACAAGTTGTTGAATGTATGTTGTTTTTAACGTTGGCACGGACCTTGCTTAGATTGACGTGCAAGATTTTTTGAATGGAGTGACAAATGGAAGCGCAGGTCAATCAGGTCGCCCTCCCGCTGCGGTCGCACACGATCCTGGGCGTCTGCGAGGCGATCGGCGAGGATTTCGGGTTCAACCCCGTGTTCCTGCGTATCCCCTTTGCAGCGTCGGTGATTTACAGCCCCATGCTGGCGATCGGCACGTACCTCGCCCTTGGGTTGGCAGTTATGGGTTCGCGGCTTCTCTTCCCCAGGAAGGCGGTGAACGAGGAACAGCTTTCCCAGCAGCAGCTGGAGCCGGCCAATGAACAGCAGGAACTGAAGAGGGCGGCTTAAAAGTCGCCGCGAGCTTCGGCGCGAGCTTCGAGCAGGTCGAACAACGCTCGGTGCTGGAGCAGAAGCTGCTCACCGCCAAAGGCGAGGGCGCGGGCGCTTGCCATCGTTTCGGCGCCTCGCTCGATAATCGCCACAACCGAGGACTCATCGGGCAGCGAAGGTGCCGGCGCCTCCGTTCCGACCCGGGCGGCAGCGCGGTCGAGCAGTCGGCGGATCGGCCACCAGTCGCCCACGAGAGCCGTCGCAGCGCCCAGTGCGCAGCCGTTCCGCTCGGACATGGCAAGCGTTTCGAGCGCATGGCGCGCCGCAACAAGGCTCGCCTCGGTTTCAGCCGCTCCGGGCGTGCTCGGCAATGGACCGACCGCAGCCGTCAGGCGCACGACGTAAAGACGTTCGCGCTCGAAGCCCTCGGACGCGCGCGACAGCCACTCATGCACCTCACCCTTGGGACAACGCTGCAGCGCGATTTCGACGAGCCCTGGATAACGGCCATGCATGCTGCAGAGAAGGTGAACCGCATCGGCAAGGTCGCGGCCCGAGTGCCGGCCGGACGCTTCCAGGAGTGTATTGAGGTATGAATGGCGAGCACAACCCTCGCCTGCGACCCGTGCAAGCTGGGCTTCGGCAACGCTGACCTGATGTTGGCCGACGGCCCTATTGATGGCCATTCCTTACCCCTCGTTCCGGGCCCTTAAGGAAGGCCCTAATGGGATCGTCCTAACGCAAGGGCGTAAAGACGAGGTTTATGGGCAGGTAAGCTTTCAGGAACCCTGTTCGGAGACGGACAAAGCTCGTCTCTTGCGCGTGTTCCCCGCTTGTCAGTCATCCCGGTACGCAAGTTCGAAATTGCCCCAGCGCTGGCCCTTGATCCACAGCGGCACGAAGACGTTCTTCACCGGGATGAATTTGTCACCAAGTTCCATGCGGTAGGTAGCAAGCGTTGCCGGCTTCTCGCTGGCGAGCGCCATGCGCGTCGTGTCGTCGATTAGAATTCGCCGGTTGCGGCAGTGCTCGTCGTTCCAGACCGGATCGGGCCCCTGGGGATGACTGCGCTTGCTAAGGTGCGTCGGAAGATAGCCGTTCACATCGCCGATGGCACAGCCAATCACCCTGCTGTCTGAACTTTCGCTGCGGTCAAGGATCGGACGAACGTACTGGTCGGCAGCCTCGTTGAAGCGGACGTTGTATTGGACGGGGTTCGACCCCTCGACGACCTGGTAATCGCGGTCGAAAACGTCATCGAGGCTGATTTCGCCTGCCTCGATCGCATGTTCGATCGCATGCTGGATCTGGCGGCAGGTCTCCTGTGCCTTCAGGATGAAAGGAGTATCGTCGATCTCGGCGCCCGAATTGGCCAGCGTATCGAGCATGGTGTTCGACAGCATCTCGAGGTGAGCCAGCCGCTTCTCGGCGGTCAGCAGTTCCTGCCCGTTCTCGCGCGCATCGGCGGCAAAGTCCGTAAGCCCCGCCTTCACCCGGTCGACGCTCGTCTGGATCATGTTCGTCGAGTGAGCAATGCCTTCGGTCTGCCGATCGACCATGCCGACGATTTCGCTGACTTCGCGGACAGTGTCGCTGATGGTGCCGAAGCCGGACTGGGCCGCACGGCTGCGCTCCACGCCAGTCTTGATCTCGGTTGTCACCGCTCCTGCCTCGCGGGTCAGTTCCCCGAGGGTCGAGGCGATCTGGCTGGTCGCTGCACGGGTATCGTGCGCGAGCTTCTTCACTTCGGCTGCAACGACCGCGAAGCTGCGGCCCGCATCGCCGGCCCGTGCTGCCTCGATCGTCGCGTTGAGAGCCAGCATGTTCGTCTTGCGCGCGATCGTCTCGATCGTCGATGAAACGGTCTGAACCTGGTTCATCGCCGCAGCGAAGCCGGCCATGCGCTCGCCGAGCTGCACGACCAGTTCAGTAAGACCCTTGAAACTCTCGATGGTGCCCTCGATGGCCTCGCGCCCGGCCTCGAGCTTGGCCTTGGCCTGTTCGGACAGGAGCCGGGCCTCGTCGGTCGAATCGCTGACCCGAGCCTGGTCACCCAGAAGCCTGGTGGTGACTTCCTCGAGCTGGTCGAGCATTCGCATATGCTCGCCGATCCGGGTCGCGACGCCCTGGACGTATCCCGCGACGTCGCTGCATTCCATCGACAGAGACCCGCAATCGCGCGCTACAACGCGAATGGCATTTTCAGTAACTTGTTCGATACCCTGCGTGGCCATCGCCGGCGCGCTCCCAGCTCAATACTCGAGACGGGATAGCGATGAACCTCCTACTTCTTCGTTAACCACGCTCGGCTTCAGTAGAGGAGGAACTCCTTGCGCTCCTCGGCCCAGTCGCGCTCATCCGGAAGCGTCAGCGCATCAAGATCGCCTGGCATGCCATTTTCATCATCCACCCATTCGCGCAGCAGCGGCGAACCGTTGATGACGTCGATCGCGAGCTTGTCGAAGACATATTCGTAAGGAAAATCGCGCCAGAGCTCGTAATCGGGGCGGAGGCGGCGGATTGCCTTGAAAGCAAGCGACTGGAGCCGCCACGGGCGAAACGCCCGATGGTCGTAGAAAGGCCCTTCGGCGTGAATGAAGAGGCCGCTGCACATTTCCCCGACGTGCTTGTGGAACGTCGGCTGGAAAGTGATCTCGCGAAGTCTCGAGCCGTTGAGCCAGTCTGGAGCCAGCCGCTCCATCTCGGCCAGGATCTTTCTCGGCTCGAGCCCCGGCGCACCGAATAGTTCGAGGGGACGGGTTGTTCCCCTGCCCTCGCTGAGCGTCGTTCCCTCCAGCATGACCGTGCCCGCGTAAGCCCTCGCCATGTTGAGATTGGCGGCATTGGGGCTGGGATTGATCCATACGCGCTCGGGCGGCCAGCCGAAACCCGGCTCCGCATCCGGCTCCCAGGCCTCCATTTTGACGACGTGATAGTCGACCTCCAGACCAAACCGCCGGATAAACCAGTAACCGAGCTCCCCAAGAGTTAGGCCATGGCGCATGGGGAGCGGACCTGCACCAACGAAGCTCTCCCAGCCGGGGCGGAGCGTCAGGCCTTCGACCGGGCGCCCTGCCGGATTGGGCCGGTCGAGTACCCAGACGCTCTTGCCATGCTGTGCGGCGGCTTCGAGCACGTAGAGAAGCGTCGTGATGAACGTGTAGATTCTGCAGCCGAGATCCTGGAGATCGACGACGATGGTGTCGAACGTCCCCATGGACTGGCCGCTCGGACGGCGGACGTCCCCGTAGAGGCTGAAGACCGGGATCATGTGAACAGGGTCGCTGAAGTCCTCGGATTCGACCATATTGTCCTGCTTGTCGCCCCTGAGGCCGTGCTGCGGGCCAAAGGCAGCAGTAACGTTAAGGCCGCTTGCGACCAGGGCGTCCAGGCTGTGCGTCAGATCGCGCGTCACCGACGCTGGATGAGCAAGAAGCGCCACGCGCTTGCCTTCGAGGGGACGGCGCAGCTCGGGCTCGGCGAGCAGCCGATCGATACCAAACAGGGTCATGAAAACGCTGCTTAGGGAAGGTGCGCAGCGAAGCAAGCCGGGTCGTGGAAGTCCGGCTTGTCACCTTCAGGATGGGCGAGCGCCCAGTAGGACTTCGTGCCGTCCTTTTCCTCGAGGACGGCAGAGAGGCCGAGCTGCCAGGGGATGGCGGCATCAACCGCGATGGTCGCACCGACCGCCCACCAGGTCATGTTGTCCTCGAGCCGGACATAAGGAACCGCGACGTCGGCATTGGCCCGGCCGTCGCGATGCGAGGTGAAATCGTAGGCAGCCCAGTCACCGGACGGCGCGAAATTCCATTCGCGATAGGCCTGTTCCCCCGGCGCCCGCAGGAACGCCTCGAAGCAGGTCGTCTCCCAAAGGTCCTCCGCGCGCTCCGGCTCGTCCTTCACTTCCTCGGGCAGGACGAAGCGGGAGGCGGGGGCGCCAATACCGAACCAGATATTGGTTGAAGCAACGACCCCAAGCGCGCCCGCATGGTCGATATTGGCCCATAGCTTGAAGGTCGGGGCCGAAGGCGGCGTCGCCGGATGCGGAACGAGGTTCAGCTGCATTGCGAGAGTGTAGCAGGCGAGAGTTAACGACGCTAAGCGGCGATCATGACCGAGTTTCGATCCTCCCTCCTGAAGCTCCTCGATGAGCGCGGCTATATCCACCAGCTGACCGACGCAGCGGCATTCGACGCACTGGCAAGCAAGGAGGTGGTAAGCGCCTACATCGGGTTCGATGCCACGGCCCCCAGCCTCCACGTCGGAAGCCTCGTCCAGATCATGATGCTGCGCCGCTTGCAGCAAGCGGGGCATCGTCCGATCGTGCTTATGGGAGGGGGAACCACGAAGGTCGGCGACCCGAGCGGGAAGGACGAAAGCCGCAAGCTCCTGACGAACGAGGTGATCGACGCGAACATCGCCGCCATTCGCCGCGTCTTCGAGCGATTCCTGACGTTTGGCGATCAACCCTCAGATGCCGTCATCGTCAACAATGCCAACTGGCTCGATACGCTCGAATACATATCTTTCCTCCGGGACGTCGGGCCGCATTTCACGATCAACCGCATGCTGACATTCGACAGCGTCCGACTTCGTCTCGACCGCGAGCAGCCGCTGACCTTCCTCGAATTCAACTACATGATCCTGCAGGCGTATGATTTCCTCGAACTGTCGAGGCGGGTTGGATGCCGCGCCCAGTTCGGCGGCTCGGACCAGTGGGGCAATATCGTCAATGGCATCGAGCTTGCTCGCCGCATCGATGGCACCGAACTGTTCGGGGTGACGACACCGCTCATTACGACCGCTGATGGCTCAAAGATGGGGAAGACGGCGCAAGGCGCCGTCTGGCTGGATGAAAATCTTCTAAGTTCATATGATTACTGGCAGTTCTGGCGGAACACGCAGGACGCCGACGTCGGGCGCTTTCTTAGGCTTTTCACCGACCTTCCCGTCGGCGAGATCGCGAGGCTCGAAGAGCTCGAAGGGGCAGAGATCAATCAGGCTAAGATCGTCCTTGCGACGGAAGCCACAGCGATGCTCCATGGACGCGCTGCAGCAGCTGCAGCAGAGCAGACAGCGCGCGACACCTTCGTGGGCGGAGGGGCCGGCGATGATCTCCCGACGATTTCTCTCGGCGCCGGAATGAACGTCGCTCATGCACTGACCGCGCTTGGTTTCACGCCTTCGAACAAGGAGGCGAAGCGCAAAGTCGCCGAGGGTGCAGTGCGGCTCGACGACGTTACCGTCAGCGATCCTGGCCTCGTGCTCACTGCAGGCGAGCGCCCACTGAAGCTCAGCCTGGGCAGGAAGAGACACGCGCTTCTTCTTCCCTAGCTCCGCCTGACCAGCACCACGCCGGCGATAACGAGGAGTGCGCCGGCGATCCTGCCAAGGTTCACAGGCTCGCGAGGCAGGCCAAGAGCCCCCATGTGATCGAGGGCGAGGGCCATGGCGATCTGTCCGGCGATGCCGATGGTAATCAGCGAGGCAAGGCCGATCCTTGGCGCTGCATAGGCTGCGACTGCAACGTAGAGGGCTCCATAGGCACCCCCGAACCAGGCATAGGCGGGAAGTCCTGCGAAGGCGGCGGGACGCAGGCGCGAGCCGCTTGCAAGCCAGACGAGCAGCAGGACAATCGTGCCCACCGCAAAGGAGATCAGTGCAGCAAGGACGGGCGAGCTCCCTGCCTTGGCGAGCATCGCATTGGTCGGTGCCTGGAGCGCAATCATTCCCCCTGCGCCAAGCACGAGAAAGAGGGGTATGATCGCGGCCGGGTTCATTGAACGGATCCTTATCCTGAGCGAAGCAGGGCCACTGCCTGGTCCCGCTCGAACAAATAGAGGCAAATCCGGGCAGCTTGCCCGCGTTCCCCCTTGAGCCCGCCATCGCGCTCCAGGAGCAGCTGAGCATCGCTTTGAGCGATCGGAGCGAGATCGTTGACGTCGTCGGCCGTCGCGACCCGGAAAACCTCCTCGCCCGACTGGCGGGTGCCGAGAATCTCGCCGGGGCCCCGCAGGCGAAGATCCTCCTCCGCGATACGAAACCCGTCGCCGGTTTCGCGCAGGAGGGACAGGCGCGCGCGGCCCACTTCGCTCAGGAGCGGCCCCCGGACAAGAATGCACATGCTCTTGCCGGCGCCGCGACCAACGCGCCCGCGAAGCTGGTGAAGCTGCGCAAGGCCGAACCGCTCTGCGCCTTCGACGATCATGAGCGTCGCATTGGGGACGTCAACGCCCACTTCGATAACCGTCGTTGCAACAAGGACGGCAAGCCTGGAGGACGCGAACTGGTCCATGACCGCGTCCTTTTCGGCGCCTTTCATGCGGCCGTGGACGAGGCCGACTTTCTCCTCGCCAAAGCGCAGTCTCAGCATTCGCGCACGCTCCTCGGCGGCAGCGGCATCGGTTTTTTCGCTCTCTTCGACGAGCGGGCATACCCAATAGGCCTGGCCGCCTCCGGCGATGTGACGGCCAAGGCCATCGATCAGGTCCGCCAGCCTCTCCTCGCTGATCACCTTCGTTTCGACCGGCGTACGTCCGGGTGGCATCTCGTCGATCCGGCTGACGTCCATTTCGCCATATTGGGTCAGCGTAAGTGTCCGCGGGATGGGCGTTGCCGTCATGACGAGCAGGTGCGGCGGATGCTCGGCCTTGGAAGCGAGCAGCAGCCGCTGCGAAACTCCAAAACGATGCTGTTCATCGATGACTGCAAGGCCAAGCTTCTTGTAGGCAACCTTTTCCTGGAAGATCGCGTGCGTGCCGACGAGGACGTGGATGGAGCCGTCGGCAAGGCCCATCAAAAGGCTGTCTCGCGCTTTCCCTTTCTCGCGGCCGGTCAGGATGGCTATCCTCACACCGGTGCTGTCCAGCTGCTTCAGCAGGGTCGCATAATGCTGGCGGGCAAGGATCTCCGTCGGCGCTAGCAGCGCTGCCTGCGCACCGGATTCGACTGCCCCGAGCATGGCGAGGACGGCAACGAGGGTCTTTCCGGATCCGACATCGCCCTGCAGCAGCCGAAGCATCGGCGCGGATTGCGCCATGTCTCCGCGGATCTCCTCGATCACCCGTCGCTGCGCGCCCGTTAGCCGGTAGGGAAGCCGGAGCCTCGCCGTCAGTTCGCCGGTGCCCGGCAGGGGCAGTGTCCGGTGGTGCCGCTGCGACTGCCTCAGCAAGAGAAGTGCAAGCTGATTAGCGAAAATCTCGTCGTACGCGAGGCGCTTGCGCATCTCGAGCTCGCCAGGTTCCCGGTGAGCGAGCGCCAGGGATGATCGCCAACCAGCCCATCCCTCGCGGCTGAGCAGGCTCTGCTCGATCCACTCCGGAAGTTCGGGCGCGCGCTGGATCGCTTCGCGCACGAACTCGCCGAGACGCCGGTTCGCAAGACCCTCGGTCAGCGGGTAAACCGGCTCCCGAACCGCAGGCTGCGGGCCTTTCCCAGCTTCGCTGACCTCCGGATGGATGACCTGCCACTCATCACCATAGCGCTCGAGCTTGCCGGAAATCGTCCGGGTTTCACCCATTGGGAGGCTGCGCTTGGCCCATCCGGGATTGTTGAAATAGACGAGGCTCACCGAGTTGCCTTCGCCGTCCGCTGCGAGGATGCGCGTCGGCCCGCGGCCGGACCGCGTCTCGCGTATCTGGAAGGGCTTGAGATCGAGAATGACGTTTCGGCCGATGAGAGAGATATCGACGGCCGGCGCCCGGATGCGCTCGATCGATCCCGTCGGCAAATGGTAGAGCAGATCAACAGTCCGCTTTATCCCAAGCTTGCCAAGCAGCTTGGCGACCTGCTGGCCGACGCCTTTCAGCGCTTCCACCTCCGTGAACAGGGGGTTGAGAATCTCGGGCCGCATGATTGATTGTTAGCGGCTGTTCCGCCGCTCGCAATGAGACGCAAGTCTTACTACATGGGCCCGATGCCTTCCGACCCGGACCTTAAGCGCCTCCACTGGCGCGCGCATCATCGCGGCACCAAGGAAGCCGACCTTATGATCGGCGGCTTCTTCGACGCACATCACGCCTCCTGGACGCAGAGCGAGCGAGCATTGTTCTCCGCCATGCTCGAAGAGCAGGACGTCGACATCATGGCATGGGCGCTTGGCACCTGCGAGCCGCCTGCCCGGTTCGCCGGACCCATGATCGAGGCGTTGAAGAACCTCGACTATGTCAGGATCGCGCGATGAGCGAACCGCTCCAGCGTGTTCTTCGTGCCAGCGAGCCCCTGACGCTTGCCGGCGTGCCGATGGGGTTTCTGCCATGGCTCGCCGCGGACCTCGCGCGTGCGGCGCATGGTCGCAGCAACAGCAGCCGTGCAGTGGCAATCGTCGCCGACGAAATCGAGATGCGGGCGCTTGCCGATACCGTGCCCTCGTTCGCGCCCGAAGTGGAGGTCCTGACCTTTCCTGGCTGGGATTGCCTGCCATTCGACCGCGCTTCGCCCGCGCTTCGCGTCATGGCGGAGCGGCTCGCGACGCTGAGCGCCATCCAGGCTGGTTCCAGCCGGCCCCAACTGCTCATCGCGACCTCGAGCGCGGCCTCGCAGCGCATGCTGACGCCTTTCCGGATCCGTCAGCTGACGCGCCGAATCGACGTGGGCCAGCGAATGCCCCGTGAAGCGCTTGTCGAACAGCTCAATGCCCTTGGCTATCAGCGCGCCGACACCGTCGCCGAGCACGGCGAATATGCGGTCCGCGGATCGTTGATCGATGTTTTCCCCGCGGGCGAGAAATTCGCGCTCCGCCTCGATTTCTTCGGCGACGAAATCGACAGCGTCAGACGGTTCGACCCCGCCGACCAGCGCTCGACCGACAGGGCCGAGACATTCACTCTGATGCCCGCCTCCGAAGCCTTGCTCGATCCTGAGACGATCAAGCGCTTCCGTTCGCGCTACCGGGAGAAATTCGGAGCGACCGCAACGCAGGACCCGCTTTATCAGGCTCTTTCGGATGGCCGCCGAATGGCGGGCATGGAGCATTGGTTACCGCTCCTCGAGGAACGGCTTGCAACGCTGTTCGACCATTTGGGCGAAAACGATCTGCTGGTCAGGGATACTTCGGCCGACCAGGCGCTCACCAGCCGTCGCGAAGCGATTGAGGATTATTATCAGAACCGCGTGCGCGCGATGGAGGGCGAACCGGGCAGTTATCGCCCGCTCGAGCCCGACCTCCTGTACGTCGGAAAGGACGAATGGTCCCAGTTCGTCCGCGAGAGACCGATCCATCTGGCATCGCCCTTTCCGGAACCCGAATCCGATCGTGTCCTCGATTTCAAAGTACAGCCGGCGCGCGATTTCACACCCGAGCGGGCACAGCAGTCGAACGTCTACGAAGCGGTCACCAAACATATCAGCGAGCTTCGAAAGAGCGGCCACAAGGTCGTGCTCGCAAGCTACACTGCCGGTGCGCGGGAACGATTGTCGGGTCTTCTCGAAGAACATGGTCTCAAGGCGCACAAGCAAGTCGATACCTGGCACGACGCGCTTGGCTCGAAGACCCAGCCCTCGCTCCTGGTGCTGCCGCTCGATCATGGCTTCACCACCGCCGGCGTCGCTCTGCTTACCGAGCAGGATATGCTCGGTGACCGGCTGGTGCGCAGGCGCAAGAAGCGCAAGGCAGCCGACGCCTTTCTCCAGGAGCTGGCGACGCTCTCGCCCGGAGACCTCGTCGTTCACGCAGACCACGGCATCGGACGCTACGAGGGCCTGACCCAGATCCCCGTGAGCAAGGTGCCGCACGACTGCGTCGCGCTCGAATATGCGCGGGGCGACAAGCTCTACGTTCCCGTCGAAAACATCGAGCTGCTGAGCCGCTACGGAAGCGAAAGCGAGGGCGTCTCGCTCGACAGCCTCGGCGGCGAGGCCTGGCAGCGGCGCAAGTCGCGGATGAAAGAGCGGATTCGCGAGATTGCGGGCGAGCTGATCAAGGTAGCCGCGATGCGGGCAACGAGGCCCGGCATCATTGCAGAACCCGACACCAGCTACCCCGCGTTCGTGGACCGCTTTCCTTACGAGGAAACCGACGACCAGGACCGCGCGATCGCGGACGTGCTCGGCGACCTCGAGGCTGGAAAGCCGATGGACCGCCTGGTGTGTGGAGATGTCGGGTTTGGAAAGACCGAAGTTGCGCTTCGCGCCGCCTTCGTCATGGCGATGTCGGGACGCCAGGTCGCTCTCATCTGCCCGACCACTCTGCTTGCACGCCAGCACTACAGGAACTTCGTGGAGCGCCTCCAGGGTTTTCCGCTCAACGTTGGAAGGCTCTCGCGCCTCGTCGGGGCCGCCGAAGCGAAGAAGACCAAGGAACGCCTGGCAGACGGCACGCTCGACATCATTGTCGGCACGCACGCCCTTCTTGCCAAGAGTGTCGAGTTCAAGCGGCTGGGCCTCGTCATCGTCGACGAGGAGCAGCATTTCGGGGTTGCTCACAAGGAACGGCTGAAGGCCTTGAAGTCTGACGTCCACGTCCTGACGCTGACTGCTACTCCGATCCCACGAACCTTGCAGATGGCGATGAGCGGTCTTCGCGAGCTGTCGGTCATCCAGACACCCCCCGTCGACCGGCTGGCTGTACGCACCTACGTGACGCCCTGGGACGGCGTCGTCCTTCGCGAGGCACTGCTTCGCGAGCATTATCGGGGAGGACAAAGCTTCTTCGTCGTACCCCGCATCGCCGATTTGCCCGACATGGAAGAGTGGCTTCGCACGCAAGTACCCGAAGTGAAGTTCGTTACCGCCCACGGTCAGATGAGCGCGACCCAGGTCGAGGAGCGGATGAGCGCCTTCTACGACCGCAGATACGACGTGCTGCTATCGACCACCATCGTCGAGAGCGGCCTCGACATTCCCAACGCCAACACCCTCATCATCTTTCGGTCCGACCGCTTCGGCCTTGCTCAGCTCTACCAGCTGCGGGGACGCGTCGGGCGCTCGAAGACGCGGGCCTACGCTTACCTCACCATGCCGGCCGAGCGCTCGATCACCGAAGCTGCACAAAAAAGGCTCCGGGTGCTCGCAGATCTCGACAGTCTCGGCGCCGGCTTCCAGCTCGCAAGCCACGACCTCGACATCCGCGGTGCAGGCAATCTGCTGGGGGACGAACAGTCGGGGCACATCAAGGAAGTCGGTTTCGAGCTCTATCAGTCGATGCTCGAGGACGCGATCGTGGAGATCAAGGCCGGCGGCATTCCCCGACAGGAAGAGTTCACGCCCCAGATCAGCGTCGACGCGCCGATCATGATCCCGGAGGCCTACGTCCCCGATCTTGATCTGCGGATGGGTCTCTATCGCCGCCTTGGTGAACTCGACGACCGGCAGGCAATCGATGCGTTCGCTGCCGAACTCATCGATCGCTTCGGTACGCTCCCGGAGGAAACGGGGAACCTCATGAAGATCGTCGAGGTCAAGCTGAACTGCCGCGAAGCCTTTGTCGCGAAGCTCGACATCGGCCCTAAGGGCGCCGTCGTCACCTTCGCTGAAACGGGCTTTCCGGACCTTCCCGGGCTACTCGGTTACATCGAACGGCTGAAGGGCGCGGCAAAGCTGAGGCCGGACAGCAAGATGACGATAGTACGCGACTGGCCGAGTCCAGAGGCACGGCTGAACGGCGCGCTCCAGCTCTCGCGCGGGCTGGCACGCGTCGCCTCGGCCGCTGAAAAGAAGGAAGCCGCGTGAGGCGGAGGCCGAGGCGGTCAGGCCGCTTCGGCGTTCGCTGCAGCGACGAACCGGCCCAGTTCCTCCTGGGTCAGTGCACCTGCGCCAAGAAAGCCCTGGTAGAGATCACATCCCCATTCCGCGAGAAGAGCCAGCTGGCCCGTCGTTTCGACGCCCTCGACGACAACCTTCAGCTCGAGCTCCCGGGCAAGATGGATCAGCGCCTTGACGACGATCCGATCGCGTTCGCCTCCCACGAGGTCAGCAACGAGCCCCCGATCGATCTTGATCGCGTCCAGTGGCAGCGAGGTGAGATAGGCAAGATTGGCATAGCCGGTGCCAAAATCGTCGACGGCAATGCCAATGCCGGCCTCACGAAGGCGCTGGAGGCGCTCGGTGACGGCTTCCTGGTCGACCAGAAGCGCGCTTTCGGTGATCTCCGCGGTCACGCGTTTCGGATTGATGCCGGCAACCCGAATTTCATCGAGCAGCCAACTTTCGTAGCCTGGCCGCGAGATATCCGCCGGCAGGACATTGATCGACAGGCCAAGGTCCTTGAGCGGCCCCTCCCAGACTGCAGCGGAGCGCAGCGCTTTTCGCTGCACCAGCCGCGAAAGGCGCTCGCCGAGACCTCCTGCATTGGCCCGCGCAAAAAGGAGTTCGCCCCCGGCGATCACCGGTGAGCGCGCAAGGGCTTCGGCCCCGACGATCCGGCCGGTGCAAGGCTCGATCAGCGGCTGGAAAAAAACGTCGATCTGCTCGTGCGCAATGGCTGCTTCGAGCATCAGGTCACGCCGCGGGGCGGCGGGTGCCGGTGCCCCTTTGTCCGACGCCCGCCGTCCCCACTTACCGATGTTATCCAAGGTCAACACGTTATCTACCCCCAAAACCGATGTTGTCCCTGGTCACACAGCCATGCAGCTAGTCGGCTCCAGGAGGTGGTGAAATGACGGGCTTCCGCCACGGCCCGAAACGGGACAGTGACCTTGGCGGCGTCAGCTCCTATCTTGCCCTCCGGCCAAACTGAGGAAGGAGGCACTGGTTGAACGCTGACGGACCTGCCCCCGGCGATCACCCGAAGCTCGACCTCAAGGCACTCGGGATCGGACTTCTTTCGTCTCACACCGAAATCGCCCGAGCGGCCGAGGCTCTTTTGCGGCGACGGTATGACTTTGCCGAAGAAGCGGAGGCGCAGACGCTCGTCGCTCTGGGCGGCGACGGGTTCATGTTGCAGGCTCTCCACCGGATGCTCGAAGCCGGGAAGCCGAAGCCGGTCTTCGGCATGAACCGTGGAACCGTCGGGTTCCTGATGAACGACTGGCGTATCGACTGCCTGCCCGAGCGGATCGCGGGCGCCAAGGCAATCCGCGTCGCACCGCTACAGATGTGTGCGACCAAGGTCAGCGGCGAGAAGTTCACCTATTCCGCGATGAACGAAGTCTCCCTTCTGAGAGAAACGCGCCAAACGGCGAAGATCGAGATCTCGGTCAACGGCCGCGTCGCCCTGCCCGAACTTGCCTGCGATGGTGTTCTTGTGGCGACGCCCGCCGGCTCGACCGCGTACAACCTCTCAGCAAGGGGTCCGATACTGCCGCTACAGGCCAAGGTGCTGGCCCTCACTCCTATCAGCCCCTTTCGGCCGCGCCGCTGGTCGGGCGCAATTCTCCCCGACGACACGGCCGTCTGTTTCAGGATCCTCGAGGCGGAGAACCGCCCGGTTTCGGCCGTCGCCGACCAGATCGAAGTGCGCGATGTCGCGCGCGTCGAGGTGCGGCTTGACCGCGAACGTTCGCTCACCCTCCTCTTCGACCCTGAACATGCGCTCGACGAGCGCATTGCCATGGAGCAATTTGCGACGTGATGACTTGCCTTTAAGGAGTTGGGCGCTATCTAGCCGCCCTGCCCGCAAGCGGGACACTCCCCGGTAGCTCAGCGGTAGAGCATCCGACTGTTAATCGGACGGCCGCCTGTTCGAATCAGGCCCGGGGAGCCATTTTCTAAAACTCACTTGAACGAAGCGGCCCGGCTGCGTGCAACCGGACCGCTCCTGCGAGGCGTGTTCGTGCCCGCTAAGAGGGCCGCCCCGCGCGGCTATCAACACCGATTTTCCCTTAGTGCTCCAGCGAGCTCTTAAACCGTGCCAGCCTGGGACGAATCAGCCTTCGAGCGCGGCCATCAGGCTCGCATTTCCGCCTGCGGCAGTCGTGTCGATACAAGTCACGCGCTCCGTCGCGAAACGAGCGACGTAATGTGGACCGCCGGCCTTCGGCCCGGTGCCCGAAAGGCCCTCGCCGCCGAAAGGCTGGCTCTCGACCACTGCACCGATCTGGT
The DNA here is from genome assembly GCF_038148795.1 of Sphingomonas agri. Lineage (NCBI taxonomy): Bacteria > Pseudomonadati > Pseudomonadota > Alphaproteobacteria > Sphingomonadales > Sphingomonadaceae > Sphingomonas > Sphingomonas agri. The sequence continues at coordinate 310,744 of NZ_JBAPEU010000002.1, forward strand.
TGCGGTTGACGTAGAAATTGCCGACGCGGGCATGTTCCTCGACATAGTCGCGCACCGTGTCGATCCGGCTTTGAAGGCCAAGCGTAAGCCCGTAACCAGTGGCGTTGATCTCCGCCACGACCTTGTCGAGCCGGTCGCCGGCAAAGCGGATGACGTGGAGAATGGGACCGAAATTCTCACGGTTGAGCTCGCTCAGCGACCTGATCTCATAAAGCGCCGGAGCAACGAAGCTGCCGTTGGCGGCCTCGTTCGGTTGCGGCAGCCTGCTGATGCGCTTTGCATTCTTTTCGAGCCAGGAGAGATGGTTCTCGAGCGCGCGCTTGGCATCTTCGTCGATCACCGGACCAACATCGGTCGCAAGGTCGTTGGGGTCGCCGACTTTCAGCGCTTCCATCGCTCCGGCGATCATCCTGATCATGCCTTCGGCGACATCTTCCTGGACGAAGACGACGCGGCAGGCGGAGCAGCGCTGGCCGGCGCTCTGGAACGCCGAGGAGATCACATCCCTCGTCACCTGCTCAGGAAGGGCCGAGCTGTCGACAATCATCGCATTCTGGCCGCCCGTCTCGGCGATGAACGGGATGATTGGCCCGTCGCGCTCAGCAAGGCCGCGGTTGATCAGCCTTGCAGTCTCGGTCGAGCCCGTAAACGCAACTCCCGCTAAAAGGGGGTGGCCAGTCAGTGCTGCACCCACCCGCCCATCGCCAGGGGCGAGCTGGACGACGTCCTTCGGAAAGCCAGCGGCGTGAAAGAGATCGATAGCCAGGGCGCCGATAAGCGGTGTCTGCTCGGCGGGCTTCGCGATCGCGCTGTTCCCTGCGGCAAGTGCTGCCGCGACCGGGCCGGTGAAGATCGCCAGCGGGAAGTTCCAGGGAGAGATACAGGCGAAGACGCCGCGGCCATGGAGCCGCAATTCGTTGTGTTCCCCGGTTGGACCGGGCAGCGGCATCGGCCGCGCGAAGAGGCGCCGTGCTTCCGACGCGTAGAACCGCAGGAAATCGACGGCCTCGCGCACCTCGAGGATCGCATCGGGAAGCGTTTTCCCGGCCTCGCGAATGCAAAGTGAGTAGAAATCCTCGCGATGCTGCTCGAAGAGATCCGCCGTGCGATCGAGGAGCCGGCCGCGCGCTTCGCCGCCAAGAGCATCCCAATTGGCCTGCGCCGCAGCACCGGCCTCAACCATCATTGCAACCTCGGATGCACTGGCTTCGAACACCTGTCCGACCTCGACACGGCGATCCTGCGGCGAGGTCACTGCTCTTGGCGTTCCGTTCCCGAGGGTCGGTTTTGCCGTCCAGCGCTTTCCTTCAAGAACAGCAAGTCGGCTCAGGACCGGGTCGCGCTCCAGAGCATCAGAGAGGTCCAGGCCCGCGCTGTTGCGGCGATCTACGCCGAACACGTCTCGCGGCAGGATAATTTTCGGATTGCGCTTCGGTTCGAGCGCTTCAAGCTCAAGGACGGGATCGCGCACCAGTTCGTCGATCGACACCTGTTCATCGGCGATGCGGTTGACGAAGCTTGAATTGGCGCCGTTCTCGAGCAGGCGGCGCACGAGGTATGCGAGCAGTTCCTTGTGGCTTCCGACCGGCGCGTAAATGCGCACGGGAGTTGGGGTTTCGCCGAGATGCTGCTCGAGCTTCGCCAGCTCCTGGTAAAGCTCTTCGCCCATGCCGTGAAGGCGTTGGAACTCGAATTCCTTGTTGCCTGCGAGGGCCTTTACCTGCCCGATGGTATTTGCATTGTGAGTCGCGAAGGCAGGATAGATGACGTCGGTCGCACCGAGCAGCTTCTTGGCGCAGGCAAGATAGGAAACGTCGGTCGCGACCTTACGCGTCCACACGGGATATTCGGGCAAGCCCCCGACCTGGGCAGCCTTGATCTCGGTGTCCCAGTAGGCGCCCTTTACAAGCCTGCACATGAGGGTCCGGCCCCTGGCGCGCGCTGCCTCGATCACCCAGTCGCACAAGGGCACGGCGCGCTTCTGATAGGCCTGGATTGCAATACCAAAGCCGCCCCAGCCGTTCTCGAAAAGCTGGTCGTCCGCAAGAAGAGCCTCGAACACATCCATCTGGAGCTCGAGGCGGTCCGCCTCTTCGGCATCGATGGTGAAATGAACATCGGCCCTGGAGGCCTTGAGAGCAAGTTCGCGGGCCACCGGAATGACGGCGCCAAGGGCTTCCTCGCGGCGTGTATATTCGAAACGCGGATGGAGGGCCGTCAGCTTGACGGAAATTCCAGGCGACTTCCTGAAGCCGCCCTTCGCATCCTTGGCGATCCGGGAAAGGGCGCCCCGATAGGCTTCTGCGTAGCGGTTAGCGTCTTCAAAGGTCCTTGCGGCTTCCCCGAGCATGTCGAAGCTGTGGCTGAGACCCTGGCGTCGCTCCGGCTGGGCGCGCTTGAGCGCTTCGTCGATCGTCCGGCCGAAAACGAAGTTGCGGCCAAGGATCTTCATCGCCTCGCGAACGGCGGTGCGCACGACAGGCTCCCCAAGGCGCCCAACCGCCCGGCCGAGCGCAGCCTTCCAATTGTCCGAGCGATCCTGCGCGCTCTCCAGCACTTTGCCCGTCAAAAGCAGCGAGAAGGTCGCGGCGTTGACGAAAGCAGAGCCGGAGCGGCCAAGTTGCTCAGACCAGTCCGGCCCGGCCAGCTTGTCGGCAATCAGCTCGTCGGCGGTATGAGCGTCCGGGATGCGCAGGAGCGCCTCGGCAAGGCACATCATGGCGATGCCTTCGTCCGAGCCCAGGTCATAGGCATGAAGGAAGGCGTCCACGCCCGAAGGCTTATGGGCACGCACGCCCTTGACCAGCGCCCGCGCGGTAGCGCTGGCCTCGCCCTCCTGGCGGGTGCTGAGCCGGGCCTCGCCGAGGCGCTTCCTTACGAGCTCGTCCTCGTCAGGCCGGTAGGCGCGCCTCAGCTCCGAGCGGTCGATTGGCTTTGGAGCGGCCGCCCGCTCCGGCGTTACGCGGGCAGCCCGTGGCAATGCTTGTACTTCTTGCCCGAACCGCACGGGCAAGGTGCGTTGCGGCTGATTGGCGCTTCGACGACATTCCCGGCCTCGTCTCGCTGCGGCATCGGTGGCTGCGGAATGTTGAGCAAGGGGATGCTGGGCATGAGGCCTCGCGCCGCCGCATCGATGTCCGCCGTGTCGTCATCGGCCGAGAATGGATCAAGGTGCTGCGTGATGAAGTCCGGAAGCGCCGGCGGCGGCATGGGCTCTAGCTGGACCTGGGCACGCATCAGGAAGCGCGTGACCTCCTCCCGGATCGACACCAGCAGCCGCTCGAAGAGAAGGAAGGCCTCCTGCTTGTATTCATCGATCGGCTTCTTCTGGGCGTAGCTGCGCAGGTGAATGACCTGGCGCAGCGCATCGAGGGTCGCGAGGTGCTCCTTCCAGTGGTGATCGAGAGTCTGGATGAGGATCTGTTTTTCGATATCCTGCCACCGGCCTGGATCGAGCTGTTCAAGCTTTCCGGCCATCGCCTCGTCAGCGAGCTTCTGCACCCGCTCGATGATCATTTCGGAGTGTACGGCCTCTTCCTGGAGCCACTCATCGATCGGCGGCTGAAGCCCGAAGACTTCGTCGACGGCTTCCTTGAGCGCGTCGATATTCCACTGCTCGGGATAGGTACCCTCGGGGCAGTTGACCGCGACAATCGCAGCGACCGTCTCGGCGCGCATGTCGGTGATGACGTCACTGACGCTTTCGGCGTCCATGATGTCGGCGCGCTGCTCGTAAATGACCTTGCGCTGATCGTTCATCACGTCGTCGAACTCGACCACCTGCTTGCGGATGTCGTAATTGCGCGCCTCGACCTTCTTCTGCGCGGTCTCGATTGCCTTCGAGATCCAGCGGTGGGTGAGTGCTTCACCCTGCTCGAGCTGGCTGTTCATGAGCCGCGCAAACATCGTCTGGGGCCCGAAAATGCGCAGCAGGTCGTCATCGAGACTGAGATAGAATTTCGAAAGGCCAGGATCGCCCTGCCGGCCCGAGCGACCGCGCAGCTGGTTGTCGATGCGCCGGCTCTCGTGACGCTCGGTGCCAAGGACGTAGAGCCCGCCACCTTCCAGGACGCGCTGCTTTTCCGCGGCGATCTCGGCACGGATTTTCTCCGCTTGAGCATCGTATTCGGGAGTGCCTGCAACGAGTTCTGAATGTTCGTCGCGCATGCGGAACTCGAGGTTGCCCCCAAGCTGAATGTCCGTGCCCCGGCCCGCCATGTTGGTGGCGATGGTGACCGCTCCAAGCCGGCCGGCCTGCGCCACGATATGTGCTTCCTGCTCATGGAAGCGGGCGTTCAGGACCGAGTGCTTGATCCCGCGCTGGTGAAGGAACTCCGAAAGCATTTCCGACTTCTCGATCGACACCGTACCGACCAGGACCGGCTGGCCCTGTTCCTGCTTGGTGTTGATCTCGTCGGCGATGGCTCCGAACTTCTCCTGCATCGTCTTGTAGAAGACATCGTCCTCGTCGAGGCGCTGCACAGGGACGTTCGTCGGGATCGCCACCACGTTCATCTTGTAGATATCGAAGAATTCCGGTGCCTCGGTCATTGCCGTGCCGGTCATGCCCGAAAGCTTCGGGTACATGCGGAAATAGTTCTGGAAGGTAATCGAGGCGAGCGTCTGATTTTCAGGCTCGATATCGACGCCTTCCTTGGCCTCCACGGCCTGGTGAAGGCCGTCAGACCAGCGCCGCCCGTCCATCATCCGGCCCGTGAACTCGTCGATGATGACGACTTTCCCGTCCTTCACGATATAGTCGATGTCCTTCTTGAACATGACATTGGCCTTGAGGGCCTGGTTCAGGTGGTGGACGACCTGCGTGTTCGCGATGTCGTAGAGGTTCCGTCCCTCGATCAGCCCGGCCCCTTCGAGGAGGCGCTCGGCCTTTTCGGTACCCTCTTCGGTGAGGACGACGCTCTTTTGCTTCTCGTCCTTTTCATAGTGCGAGGGCTGAAGCGATTTCACGATGCCGTCGACGGCAATGTAAAGATCCGACTTGTCGTCGGTCGGGCCCGAGATGATGAGCGGAGTGCGGGCCTCGTCGATCAGGATCGAATCCACCTCGTCGACGATGGCGAAATTGAACGGCCGCTGGACCATCTGGTCGCGGCTGTATTTCATGTTGTCGCGAAGATAATCGAAGCCGAGTTCGTTGTTCGTCGCGTAGCAGATATCGGAATTATAGGCTTCGCGGCGCTGCTCGTCGGTAAGGTTGGGAACGATCACTCCAACGCTCATCCCGAGGAAGCGGTAGATCTGTCCCATCCAGTCGGCGTCGCGGCGTGCAAGATAGTCGTTGACCGTAACGACGTGGACGCCCTTCCCCTCCAGCGCGTTGAGGTAGACCGCGAGCGTTGCAACGAGGGTCTTGCCCTCGCCCGTCTTCATCTCTGCAATCTCGCCGCGATGAAGCGCGATGGCGCCGATTAGCTGGACATCATAATGGCGCTGCCCAAGGGTGCGGATCGCGGCCTCGCGCACTGTCGCGAACGCCTCGGGCAGGAGATTGTCTAGCTTCTCGCCATCGGCGAGACGCTTGCGAAAGAGGTCGGTCTGGCCGCGCAGCTCCTCGTCAGAAAGCGCGTGAATGTTGGGCTCGAACCCGTTGATTGCGTCGACATATTTGCCGAGGCCGCGGACATAGCGATCGTTGGCCGATCCGAAGATGCTTTTTGCCACTGAGGCGAACACGTGAATTCCCTTAAAAACCCGTGCGTTGCAGAAAGGGCGAAAAGCTCCCGCGGACGCTCTGGGAAACTGCGTCGGGCGATGTAAGGAGCGCCCCCCGTATAGTCAATTAAGGTGGACCGTTATGGGACTGAAGGGCGGATGCATGTGCGGCGCTGTCCGCTACGAGCTTAGGAGTGATCCGTTCGACTGCGGGTGGTGCCATTGTCGCACCTGCCAGCTGACAAGCGGCGCGCCGGCGATGGTTTTCGCGAGCGTCGCCGAGGGAGATCTCGCCTGGACACGGGGAGAGGATAAGGTGAGGTCGGTCGCTTCCTCGAGCTTCGGGCACCGCAGTTTTTGCGGCGATTGCGGAACGCCGTTCCTGATGAAGGTCAATCATCAGCCCGAGACGGTGGATTTCAGCGTCGCGACGCTCGACGAACCCGAAAGTGTCGCGCCCGGTTTTCACATCTTCTGGGGAAGCCGCATCGGCTGGTTTGAGCCAGCCGATACTCTGCCGAGGCATGAGAAATTCCGCCCCCTGACCAGAGGCCTTGCGGGAACGGAACCGCCGGAATGAAAGCCTAGAGGTTTCCCTCTAGCCACTGCTGGATCTGGCTGCGCGGAGCCGCACCAACTTTCTGGGCAACCGGCTGGCCCCCCTTGAAAAGAAGCATGGTGGGAATGCCGCGAACGCCGTACCGGCTCGGCGTATCCGGATTTTCGTCGATGTTCAGCTTGGCGATGGTGACCTTTTCGCCGAGTTCGCCGGCGATCTCCTCCAGCGCGGGGGCGATCATCCGACACGGGCCGCACCATTCCGCCCAGAAATCGACAAGGACCGGACCCTCGGAACCAAGGACGTCGGAAGCAAAGCTCTGGTCGGTGACCGTCTTGGTGGTCATGGCGGACAAATCTCCTGGCAGGCAACAAAAGTTAACAAGCATATGGGGGCTCGTCGCAAGGCCCTCAAGACATGATTTCGATGAGTCTTGGGCCGGCAGTGTAGAGCAGCGAGGCCCGCACTTCTCGTCCAGGAAAGATGACCCGTAATGCCTCGGCATAAGCCATCATCTGCAAGCGATGGCTGTTCGGGATGTCGGCGTCCGAAGCGGGCACCCTTCCGGTCTTGAAGTCGATCACCGAGACCCGGCCTTGTTCGACGAGAAGCCGGTCGACCGTTCCGGCGATCACGCGTCCATCGGATAACGTTGCTGCGAGCGGCGCCTCGCCCAGCGAGGTCGGTCCGAAAAGCGCCGAAAAAGCGGAAGCGGAAATTATCGAACACACCTGGTCCACGATCTCGTTGCGAACAGAGGAGTCAGTCACCCCTGCCGAACGCTCCAGCCAGAGATCCGCAGCGGACCGGCGGCTGCCTTCCTCGACCGCCGGGAGGCGTTCCAGAAGCTGATGGATCCAGATTCCGCGCTGCGCTGCCGTTCGCATCGCGGGGCCAGGGGAGGAGGCTCTCTCGTCATCCACCGCAATAGCGGACGGGGCGAGCGGCCGCGGCGGCCGCGATTCCGGCGGTGCAGCTCTAAGGGCCCAGTCAGGCACTTTGGCCGGCAAGAGCTCGACCCGTTCGCGCAGCTGTTTGGCCGCAGCCGTGCCTGGCGAGCCGTGGCGAAGGAGGACGTGGTTCTCCCCTCCATGAGCACCCATGTCGGCCATCGCGCGCTCGACGATGACATGCCAGGAATTGGCCGGCCTGGGGTCCGAACCGTCCTTCCTGGCCTTGGGTAGCACTCCAGCAATGATGAGCCGGTCTGCAGCGCGGGTGAGTGCGACGTAGAGCAGCCTCAGATGTTCCTGGAGATCACGCTGTTCCTCATCGACAATGACTTGCTCGAACGGAGGGCAGCGCTCGTCCTTCTTCGGCCTCAGAAGCGGTGCAAGGCCAGCCTGGCTGGTCTCGATATCGAGAGCGAGCGGCATTCGCCCAAGTCGCGCCGGATCCGCGGTGGCATCCGCGAGAATGACGACGCCTGCCTCCAGGCCCTTGGCTCCGTGGACCGTCATGACCCGGACCTGGTTCGCGGGCTGCCCTGGGTCACGCTGCACGTCGACGGTCCCTCGCGAGAACCAGGAAAGAAAGCGATCGAGCGAGGGAATTTCGCTGCGCTCGAACTCGAGCACGCTGTTGATCAGTTCATCGATCGCGTCGCGCGCCGCCAGTCCGAGACGGCCGTAAAGCTTGCGGCGGCCGCTCATCGGACCCGACAGGATCGTCTGGAGAAATCGCGAGGGCGTCACGAAATCTGCGATCCGCAGCAACTCAGACAGTGCCTCATAAGCTTCGCGGAATTCGTCGGCGCGGTCGCGAAGCTCGCGCCACAATGACCCCTTCCGGCCAAAGGCGAGATCCCGCAGCCGGTCCTGGTCCCAGCCGATCAGGGGCGAAACCAGAAGGCACGCTAGGCTGAGGTCATCATTGGGCTGGACGGCAAATTTCACCGCGGCGAGCAGGTCCTGGACCGCGAGCGGCTCGTGCAGGTGCAGACGGTCGACGCCGGCCACCGGAACCCCGGCTGCGAACAATCGCGCAACGATGAGCGAAGCAAGTTCGCCGCGGCTTCGGACAAGCACCAGAATATCACCGGGAGAAAGCGGCCGTCCCGTGGAGGCCAGCACCGGCGCCTCCTCGATCATTCGCTCGACGCGCTCGGCGAGCATCTGCGCATATTGACGGTCGCGCTGCGCCACCCATCGCTCTTCACCCTCGTCGCTCTCGTCGGGCGACGGCTCCACGGCGAAGGGCTGCCAAAGTTCGACCCGGCCCGGCCGGGCCTGGTCGTGCGCCCGGTGCGGCGGCGGTGTTTCGCTAAGGGCCATCGCCTCGGGGCCTACTGTCCCGATCATCGCGTCGACGACATCGAGGACCGGCTGTGCCGACCGGAAGCTCGCAGCGATGGAGAGGTCGCGAAATTCGCGTGCCCGCTGCTGGTAGGAGAACAAGTCCGCGCCGTTACTCAAGGTAGCTGCACGTTTCTTGAAGCGTTCGCGTGCTTCGTGGAACCGGCGGGGATCCGTTCCTTGAAAGCCGTAAATGGCCTGCTTGAAGTCGCCGACCATGAACAAGGTGCGATTGCGGTCTTCACTTTCACTCGATCCGCTGAAGAACTCGTCGACCAGATGCTCGATGATCTCCCATTGCGCCGCATTGGTGTCCTGCGCCTCGTCCACGAGCACGTGATCTACCTGCCGATCGAGCTTGAAGCGGACCCATTCACCCATTCCCGGCTGGGCCAGAAGGCGCCGCGTCCATTCGATGAGATCGTCGAAGTCGGCGACGCCGATGGCACGTTTGGCCTGCGCATAGGCGCCCGCGAACGCCTGCCCCGCGCGAAGACCGGCCGCGATGTCGCGTGCAAGTCTCGCGCCGTTCTGGATCCGCAGCAGATCGCCGATGAGGACCGCAAGACGGCCTGCGTGCGATTCGTAATGGGGCTCGGCCTTGGTCTGGCCGGCCGTCACCCGCAGCGTGTCGCTGTCCGTGAGGACGACCTTGCGCAGCCTCGACAATGAAGCTGCACGTTCGATCGGCGTCAGCTGGAGCCATTCATCGATGAGGTTCGCGTGCCCGACACCGGTTTGGGCGCCCCATCGCCGGTTTGCATCCGCGACAGCGCGGAGCAGATCGCAGTCGAACCGGTCATCGCCGCAGTGGTTCGCGATATACTCTTCAACGGATTCGCCCGGAAGGTCCATCATCCGGCGGATGGCCGGTTCGATTGTCTCGCGGGACCCGAGCGCAGCAAGGGCCTGAGGCCGCCGGGCGCATGCACGAAGATATTCGACGGCGTCTCTTTCCCCCAGACGGCGGCTGAGAGACTGGACATCGAGGATCAGCTGGCCGTCGCCTCCAGCCTCCGCATCCGCCATAAGATCCGCAAGAGTTCGGCGGACAAGCTCCTGCTCCGCGCGTCCCTCGATCGGCTGGAAGCCAGGCGTGATCCCGGCCTCTGCCGGAAAAGCAGCAAGAAGCGACTGCGCGAAGCTGTGGATCGTCTGGATCTTTAGGCCGCCGGGACAATCCAGCACTTTGGCGAACAACTGCCGAGCGCGTTGGCGCATCTTGGGATCGTTCGATTCCCCGAGGTGAAGAAGGTCCGTCCCAAGCTCACTGTCCTTCAACCGGACCCAGGCGGCAAGGCGCGCACCGATGCGGTTCGACATCTCGGCTGCGGCTGCCTTCGTGAAGGTGAGACAGAGAATGGATTCGGGACGCGCGCCCCTGAGCAGCAGCCGAAGGACGCGAGCCGTGAGCACCTGCGTTTTTCCCGTCCCTGCCGAGGCTGAGAGGGACGCATGTGCCAATGGATCCGAGGCGCGCGCCTGCGCATCCTTGAGCTCTGGGAAGGTTCTGAAACGCCCGCTCATCCCGCTTCCCATCCCGCGGCGAACGCCATAGAGGACCGCGCATGGACGATAAAAACGACGAAATCGACCGGGCAAGCGAGCAACGACGTGCCAAGCTGGTCAAGGCCGGCGTGGCGGTCGGAATCGGCTCCGCAGCGATTGTCGCCGCCTTGCTTTACGCATCCAAGGTGAAGAAGAAACCGCGCCGCTAGTTTCATCTGCGGCCGTACCATTCTTCCAGACGCATCAGCTGGTCGTAGTCGCCGTAGGGCGCATAAGCAGGGTTGAGCTTTGCCGTAAAAGGCTCGCTTCCAGTGAGCCACTTGCCCGCGGCTTCGACGAAGTTGCGACAGGCATGGTCCAGGAATTCGCCTGGCGCCATGTCCTTGTCGGGACGCATCAGCCTCCCGAACTGTCCCCGGTGCCGGGCAAGTGACCAATATTCGAAGGCCTGAGGCTCACCCTCGATCCCCTCAAATCCACCCGCGCGAGCAATCAGTGCAAGAAGTCCAAGCTGAAGTGCAAAACCTTCCGTCACGGCTTTCTGGGTGGGAGGCTGACCGGTCTTGTAATCGATGATCGCAAGGCCGCCGCCGGCGAGCCGGTCGATGCGATCGACCCGGCCGTAAATCGTCACGTCGCCGAGCACCGCCTCCCCTTTTGCCTCTGCCGCGAGCGGCCGCCGTCCCTCGGACTGGTTCTGCCGCTCCGTTGCAGCAATCCAGTCGATGGCCTCCAGCAGCCGCGGCGCCCAAAGCGCCCGAAGCATCGGATGGATCGCCGCGTCCTTTAGAAGCCGCTCGGCGCGGCCGCGAAGTCGTTCCGGATCGCAGCCGTCGTGCAAGAGCCATTCCTCGAGAACCCGGTGGACCTGGGTGCCCTTCCAGGCGGCCGTGTGATCGGCGTCGACGACGTCAAGCAGCTTGAGGTCAAGTATGGCGCGTGCATAGAAAGCAAAGGGATCGGCCTTGAGCCGATCGACGTCAGTTACCCGAATTTTCTTCGGCCGCTGTTCGAGGGGCACAGAGGGCGCTGGTTTTTCGACCGGTCTCTGCCTTCCTGGATCATCGAGCGCCGATGTCAGGCGCTCAAGGCGGATGTCCCTTGGGAGACCCCCGCTTATCGCGTCGAGACGGAGCAGGAAGCGCGAAGCCACCGTTGGTGACTTTAAATCTCGGTTTGCCCGCGTGATCAGCACTTCGGGCGCTCCGAGTGCGCTTGCAAAATCGTGCGCAGCAAGACCAATGCGGCCGTCCAGTGTGGGCATTCCAAGCGCTGCCCGGACCTTTGGCGGCAGCCAGGGATCCGGTGCCGGAAGGGCTGGCCAGACTCCCTCGTTGAGGCCGCCAAGAACGAGCAGGTCTGCCCGCTGCAGCCGGGCCTCCAGCAAACCCCAGATGAAGATCCGGGGGTGTCCGCCGTAGGGCGGCCGCACTGCTTTCTCGTCCATGAGCTGGCGAAGCAGCGGCACTGCATCTTCGGCTGCAACGATCAATTCCGCAGCTGCCCTGGAGGCCTGCAGTTCAGCCATCATCTCTGCTGCAATCCGGCCCGCCGGTCCCCGCCAGACGGAATCGCCCGCAATGTCCTCCGCTGCCCTGGACAGCTCCTCAGCAAGCTTCGAGAGCGACACGGGCTCACGAAGCATTGCATCGATGGTTTCGACACGTGGACGCACGATTTGCCAGGAGCTCGCGTTCCCGAAGTGTGCGTCCAGCCCGGCCAGCCGCGGGACCGGCCGGGGGCCCCGCAGCTTGAGGTCGAGTTCGCGGACCTTGTCCAGCCAGGCGAGACGATCCTCGCCCTCCCCGCCTACCAGGGGATGCTTGAGCAGAGCGAGCAGCGGGACAGGTGACAGGTCTTCAACAGCAGTGCTTGCAATCGCCATCAAGAGCGTGCCGACGGCGGTTGTCGCGAGTGGCCTACCGGCGCTGTCGTCCGCCTCGATATCCCACCGTGCAAGCAGTCCCGAAACCCGTCCTGCAAGTTGTCGGTCCGGAGTGACGAGCGCCGCGGTCCTGCCGGGAATTTCGAGAGCTTCGCGCAGTGCCAGCGCAATGGCCTGCGCTTCGGCGGCAGGATCGGGCAACTCGGCCAGACGAATGTCGCCCAGGCGTCGTTCAGAGGGCTTGAGCGTCTGCCATTTCTGCGAAAATTGAGGAGCGGCCATCGCGTTGGCGACGGCCCTTAAGCGTGCTCGCGTCGAACTCGCGCCACTCGACCAGCGCCACTCCTGCACTTCCTCGCGGGCGATCCCGAGGCGGCCGAGCAAGAGCTTCAGCTGGAATTGCGGGTGGGTTGACTCCCCTCTCCCGCTTTCGTCCGGACCGAGCGCCTCCCATTCCTCAGCCGGAAAGACGTCCGCCAGCCACAAGCCGGGAAGCACGACCATTCCCCCTGGCATGCGCGCGACACGGGCGACGAGAGCCGCGACCGCGGGTGCGATAGTCGTAATGCCCGCAGCGACCGTGAAGCCGCCAGGAGGATCATTCTCCCAGCGCCTCGCAAGGCGGTTCAGCAATCGATTACGGTGCTCTGCAAGATCCACCGCCCCTTGCTGGGCGAGGATCTGCGGCCACGCCTCGTAGATGAGTTCGAGCCGTGCGAGCGAATGTTCCCAGTGCCGCGCGAGATCGCTTGCCTCCCCGACCGCGCCCTTGAGTTTCCGTGGGTCGATTTCCTCGATCAACAGGGCATCGAGCGTGCGCGCAAGATCGGCGGCAAGGCGCAGGCTCTCGGCCGTACCTTGGCCCTGAAGGATCGAGGCAAGTTTCAATAGCCGCTCCGCGGGATCAATAGCGGGTGGATCGGGGTCCTTTTCGATCCGGTCCAAAGCTCCGCCAACGCGCTCGTCCAGTTCAGGATCGCCAACAGGAATGAGACGGGGCAACAGGAGGCCAGCACCGCTCGCCCGAACGAAGGCGTCGGTAACCGCTCTGACCGCGCGATTGTTGGGCAAGAGGATGCGGCCCTGCGCAAGGCCGAGTTCGTCCTGGCCGAACCGGGCGATGAGGCCTGCTGCTAGCGCGTCGGCGAACGAACGGTGAGAGGGGATTGTATAGACGGCGACCCGCTGCGGGTCAGACATTCTCGAGCGCCGCTTCCGTCATCGGAATGGATTGGGGAGTGCCGACGTCGAACCAAAGGCCCTGATGGACTGCCCCAAAGGCGCGACCCTCTTCGATCGCCCGGTCCCAGAGGATATTGGTCGAGAAGGGACCCTCGGGCGCTTCTCGCAGCAACCTCTTCGATACCATTTGGATGCCGGTGAATACGAACGGCGCGACGTGGCTTCGCTCGCGGCGCCTGATCCGGCCCTGGCGGTCCATGTGAAAGTCGCCGAGACCCCGGTGATTGAGCGCGCTTGCCTGCGGAACGAGCAGGAGCAGCGCGTCCATCCTCGAATCATCCCATTGCGAGGCGAGCAGCCTGATCGTGTCGGCGGGGCCGTCGATCCAGAGGTTGTCGCTGTTGAGCGCGAGGAACGGGTCGCTGTCGATGAGCGGAGCTGCCTTAACCAGTCCCCCGCCGGTTTCCATGAGGAGCCCTCGCTCGTCGGAAATGACCACCTCCAGCCCGTGCGCGCGGCTTGCAAGATGAGCTTCTAGGGCGTCCGCGAGGTAGTGAACATTGACGACCACCTTCTTGACGCCGGCTGCGCGGAGCCGTTCGAGGACATGGTCAAGAAGCGCCTTGCCGTTCACCTCGATGAGCGGCTTGGGCCTGGTCGCGGTCAGCGGGCGCATGCGCTTGCCGAGACCGGCAGCCATGATCATCGCCGTCTGTGGTACTTCGGCTGGGACTTCGGCTCTCAACCTCAGCGCGCGTTTGGCGGTGCTCACGCGGCCTGCTTCCAAGGCTCGCGCCTGTGCTCGGGCGCAACGTTCGCGTCGAACCAGTCGCGTAAAGGCTTGAGGTTCGGCTGGGCAAGGTCGCGTTCCAGAAGGCCCCACATCCTCGGCTGGAAGCGGCGGTAGCCCGGCTTGTTGTCGCGCTTCCACAGGCGCGTGAAAACCCCGAGGATCCGGGTGTTACGCTGCGCTGCGAGCGCCCAGTAGGCGCGCTCGAATGCTTCCCCGTGACCCGTGGCCGCCATATAGCGGTCGATCATCTCCCGCTCGATCGCGGGCTCGACGTCCCGGCGCGCATCCTCGAGAACCGAGGCGACGTCGTAGGCGGGATGGCCGGCAAGAGCATCCTGGAAATCCAGCAGGCCGAAATGGGCGACACCTTCGCGGCCCTCGACGAGCATGATGTTCTCTGCATGATAATCGCGAAGTACGGTAACGGGCCCGAGGCCATCGCTGGCGATAGGCTCAAGGACTTGCTCCCATGCAGTCCGATATGCCTCGACATCGACGCTCGCTCCAACCGCCGGACAATACCAGTCGGTAAACAGGGTCAGCTCATCGAGCCACTGGCTAAGCCCATGCGGCTTCAGTCCCGGCATCGGCGGGTGATCGTGCAGATGGATGAGGACGTCCGTCGCGATTTCATACAGTTCGCGTTCCCGGGCGGGATCTTCGTCGAGCGTCTCGCGCAGCCGAATGCTTCCGAAATCGCCGAGCAGCAGCAATCCCCGTTCAAGGTCGCTCGCGAGGATCTCGGGAGCGCTCAATCCGGTTCCGATCAGCCATTGGGCAACGGAAATGAACGGCTGCGGATCCTCGTGCGGAGGCGGAGCATCCATGAGCACTGCCGTCCGGGCGCCATCCACGACACGGAAGTAACGGCGAAACGATGCGTCCCCGGCAAGCGGGAGGATCCTTGCTCCCGCCCAGCCGGAAGCAGCAAGGAAATCAGGGGCATGGGGCGGCGGAGTCATCAAGGAGGCCATCGTCCCTCCCATGACGGGGGCACCTCGGCTGTCAAGATTCTGTCGCCATCCTGAGCAAAGTCGAGCGACAGGCGGAGGGCTTCGTCCCACGCGCCGGGACCGGCTCGTTCCGGCCATTCGACGAGCAGCACCGCGTCCGCTGCGGCATCGAGCCCGAGTTCGTCGATCTCGGAGGGTTCCTCGATCCGGTAGAGATCGACGTGCCATACCGGCGGATCGACGTCATCGTAGGGCTGCACGATCGCAAAGCTCGGGCTTGGAACCTCGCCGGCATGCCCGAGCCCGCTGATGAAACCGCGACCGAGCGATGTTTTCCCGACGCCAAGCGGTCCAGACAGCGTGATGACATCGCCGGGGCGCACAACTCGCGCCAGGGCCGTCCCGAGATCTGCTGTCGCCTCTTCGCTGCTGAGGATCATCGCGAACCGCGGGGAATGATGAGGGTCACGGTCGTGCCCTTCCCCGTCTTTGAATCGAGCTCGACTGTCCCACCGTGTGCCTCGATGAACTGGCGCGTGAGAGGAAGGCCCAGTCCGAGCGCGGCCTCACCCCTTGCTCCGGCCTCCGCGATGCGGTCGAAACGGTTGAAGACGCGAGGCAGGTCCTCGGCCTGGATACCGGCGCCATTGTCGCTAATCTTGATGACCGCCTGCTTCTTGTCGCCTTCGGCGCTGAGGCAGATCCGCCCCTTTCCCTCCGTGTACGCAATGGCATTCTGCAAAACGTGCTCGACGGATTCGCGCAGGCGTCGTGCATCCGCAAATACGTGCCCGGCCGACGGGGAAACCTCGACGTCGAGCTTCTGTGCCTTTTCGGCAGCTCTCGGCTTCAACGTCTCGGCCGCGGCGCGGCACAGCCCCGCGATGTCGACGCGCTCCTTTTCCAGCGCGACGCCGCGAGTGTCTCCTGTCGTGAGGTCGAGCACGTCGTTGATCAGCTTCGACAATCGCTCGACGGATTCCAGGATCGCACTCACATAGTCGCGCGCCTTGGCCGAAAGCTCACCCGCATAGCCCCCGCCGAGCAGCTCGGCGAAGCCGCCGATCGAGGTCAGCGGGGTCCTCAGTTCGTAGCTCATGTTTGCAACGAAATCGGTCTTTACCCGGTCGGCTTCCTCCAGGGCCGTGGCGCGCTCGCGAAGCGCCGCCTCGATCCGGGTTGAGTCGGTAACGTCCACCATGGTGAGAAGCGCGTTTCCGTCGGGAAGCGGCACAGCTGCATATTGGAAGTGCCTTCCGTCGGTCATCGAAATGCGCCCGCTTGCCGATTGACGCTCGTTCGTCGTCTGGCGCACCGTTTCGCGGATCTGGGGTGCTGCCGTGGGATTGACGAGCTTGCGGGCCATTGCAGGGACGAGCTCGTCCACCCGGGGATGTGTGGTCAGCCATTCCTCGTCCAGCTCCCAGTCTTCGAGGAAGCGCTGGTTCCAGGTGTAAAGCCTGCCGTCGCTCGCAAAGACACTGATCGCTTCGAACAGATTATCGAAGGTCGCGGCGCGGACCCTCAGCAAGGTATCGCGGGCGGACGCGAGCCGAAGCTGCTCGGTACGATCCTCGAGGAACAGCCTGAGGCCGCCGTCCGGGAGCGGCTGGACGACCACCCGGATGTGATCGCCCGCGGGCAGCATCCACTCTTCCTCGATCACCTCGTCGGCGCTCGTGAACCAGTTGCGCCGCTCATCCTTCCACGCGGGAAAGTCGCGCGTCTCGGGAAGGCGCTGCGTGTCCCGCATCCGTTCGATCACGCGATCGAATTCGGGTTTTTCGGCGAGCCATTCGGGATCGAGCTGGCTCATTATTGCAAACGGGCGATTGAAGAAGCTGAGTGTACGGTCGGCGTCGAACTGGGCGGTTCCGGCAGTCATCCGGTCGGCAAGTTCACGCTGGCTTTCAATATAGCGCGCAAGCTCTGCGCGCGCGTCCTCGAGATCCTGAACGTCCACGGCATATCCCGCCACCCCGCCGGTCGCGAGCGGGACGTTCACGATCCGGAGCATGCGCCGTTCGCCGCGGATGATCGCCGCCTGCATGCGCGAAACCACGCGGCCGCTTTCCTTCGCCTTCCGGGCCGATGCCGTCGGGCTGTCGTCACCCTCGGCGTCAATGAGTTCAGCGCCGCGTTCGATGACCTCGGCCGCGTCTCTCCCCTCGACCGCGTGCACGAAAGCACTGTTGACGAGTCCGAGCTCCAGGTCCGGACCCCGGTACCACATCGGAAAGGGAGCGGCCTCGATCAGGTGGGTGAGCGAGTTCAAGGCACCTTCGGTATGACGCAGCCTCAGCGCGAGTTTGGCGCGTTCCTCTTCTCCGGCGCTGGTGTCGAAGAACCAGAGCAGCAGGCTTCCTGGCGGTTCGCCAGGAGCGGGACCTCCGCGCACATCAAATATGCGGGTGGAACCATTCGCGCGGACCTTGCACGAAACCCTGCCTGCCGAAGCTTGCGCTGCCCCGATCTCGGCCTCGAGCGACTTCAGGTCGTCAGGCCCAATTCCGCAATCGTTGCCGGCGAGGTCCCCAAGAACCGCAGGCGCCAGATCGAGGCCGAGCGCACGAGTGAGCTGTTGATCGGCTTCAATGCGCTGATCGGCGCGCACGAGGAGCGGACGAGCGGGCATCAGTTCGAGCAGGCGAGCATTGGCACGCGCACCTTCGAGGATGTCCTGTGCAAGCCGGAACCGGCGGGACGCAATTATCGCGATCGCTGCCCCGATGCCGAGCCACAGCAATGCAAGCGCCGCAATCGCCAAACCTGCTTCGCCCGACGCGGCCATTTTCGACACCACCCCCTCGCCAGATTCATACGTACCTGTCGACCAAATGAAAGGCCGGGAACCGCCACTGTCGCAAAAAGGCAACGAGTTGTGAGGTTCAATAGTCGGCTGCCCGACAGGACTTGGGCCCGGTTTACCGCCCCCGTTCGGATTTCGTGACATTAAAGTGACAGGTGCCCGAAAACTGAACTCTCGATGTACGAATGGTTTGAACTGCCGCCCGAGATCGGGAACTCAGAAGGGGTACCCAAGGGGAAAACGAGGGGAAGTACTCCAATGTTGAAGACGAATTTGCTGGGCGCCACGGCGCTCCAGACCGGGGCGTTGATTCTTTTTGCGGCAAGCCCTGCCTATGCCGCGCAGCCGGTGACGAACTCCGTGCCGCCGACGACCGTGGCGCATGAACCGCCCGCCCCGCCGGTTACGACCAACCAGACCCAGCCCAACCGGGTCATTCCGGCAACGCAGGCGAACAACGTCACTTCGTCGCCTTCAGACCAGGGCATCGTCGTCACGGGTTCGCGTATCCGCCGTCCGAACCTCGAATCGGTCGTTCCGGTCACCTCGATCCAGGGCGAGCAATTCTTCCAGACCGGTCAAACGAGCGTTGGTGACGCGCTCAACGACCTGCCCCAGCTTCGCAGCACCTTCGCCCAGCAGAACCCGGGCCTTGGCATCGGCATCGCCGGCCTCAACCTTCTCGACCTTCGTGGCCTTGGCACCGTCCGGACGCTGACGCTGGTCAACGGCCGCCGCCACGTCGGCGCCGACATCCTCAACAATGCGGTGTCGCCCGATATCAACACGATCCCGAACGATCTCATCGATCGCGTCGACATCGTCACGGGCGGCAACTCGGCCGTCTACGGCTCGGATGCAATCGCGGGTGTCGTGAACTTCATCCTGAAGCGCGATTTCCAGGGCCTTCAGGTACGCGTTCAGGGCGCCGACTCTGAGGACAATTATGGCGCGAACTACATCACGTCCGCGGTCTGGGGCACGAACTTCAACGGTGGCCGGGGCAATATCACCCTCGACGCGGAATATGCCCACCAGGACCGCGTTTTCGCGTCCGATATTCCGTGGATGCGCCAGAACAACACCTTCGTGGTGGTCGACGTCGATCCGGGTGGATTGCCCAACGGCAGTGACGGCTTCCCCGACCGCATTTTCATCAAGAACATCAGCAGCGCCAGCATCAACCCGAACGGCCTCGTGCCGATCACCCAGAATTCATCGCTGACCGGCAACCCTAGCCCGCTTTGCGGCAGGGGAATCGGCACGACGAATGGCGCGGGCGGAATTGGCTCGGGCGCGACCGCCGGCACCGCCTACAACTGCACGTACATCTTCACACCGGACGGCCGTCTAGTGCAGCAGACCGGTACCCGTGCCGGTTCGGGCATCATCGGCACGATCATCGGCGGAAACGGACAGACCGGGCGCGAAGGCCAGACGGTTTCGGTGCTTCCAAAGCAGGATCGCATCAACCTGAACCTGCTCGCGCACTACACCGTGAGCGACGCGTTCGAGCCGTTCATCGAAGCCAAGTGGAACCGCATTCACACGCGGGGCAACAACGCGGGCCCATCATTCATCCAGGGCACTACTGGCGGCTTCGATTCCCGCCAGCAGATCCGCCTCGATAACCCGTTCCTTGATCCGGCAGACCGAACGACAATCGCAAACGCGCTTCTTGCATCGGGCTGCAGGCCGAGCCTGTCCGGCGTCTGCACGACGACACCGTTGCCGGGTCAGGCGACCAACCTTCTCACTGCAACGGACATCGCCAACATCAACAACGGAAGTTTCCGTTTTGTCGATGCGAGGAACCTGATCGACGCGGGCATCCGCGACGAGGATTTCGTGCGTAAGACCTACCGCGTCGTCGTCGGTGCCCGCGGCACCTTCAACGACGATTGGAGTTACGAAATCTCGGCCAACTACGGCAAATTCCATCAGACTGATGAGACATTCGGCTTCCTGAACCGGCAACGGTTCCTGCTTTCGATCGATTCCGGCCGCAATCCGGCGAATGGCCAGATCCAGTGCCGTTCGCAGTTCGTCCCATCGGCAGCTGTCGGAGTCGCCGGCCAGAGCGCCAACCTCGCATCCGATATAGCGGCATGCGTGCCCTACGATCCGTTCGGCGCGGGAGCGAACAACGCTGCTGCAGTCAACTATTTCACCTACAATTCGCACACGACCGCCAGCATGAGCCAGCTGGACTTCCTCGGCTTCATGAACGGCGATTCGAGCCAGTTGTTTTCGCTCCCGGGCGGTCCGATCGGTTTCGTGCTCGGTGCCGAATACCGCCGCGAGCGCGCTCGATACACCGACGACCCGTTCGTCGAGAGCGGGGGAACCAACGCGGTCGTGATCGGCGATTTCAACCCGCCGACCTTCACGGTCAAGGAAGCCTTCGGCGAGCTTAACGTGCCGATCCTGAAGGACATGCCGTTATTCCACGAACTGACTGCAACGGGCGCTGCCCGTGTTTCGGAGTACAAGGGCGCGGTCGGCACCGTCTGGACGTATAACTTCGGTGGCGAATGGGCCCCGGTCCGGGACGTTCGTTTCCGCGGCAACTACGGTAAGGCCGTTCGCGCTCCCAACGTATCGGAGACCGCGTTCCCGGTCGTTCCGAACTTTGCACCCGGTTTCAACGATCCGTGTCAGCCCAACCAGATCGGCAGCAACCCGAATCGTCCGGCAAACTGCCTTGCCGACCTCGGTTCGACTTTGCTCAACGGTCTTCAGAACATCACGCGTTCGCTGCCCATCAACAGCGGAAGCAACACCGATTTGAAGGCTGAGTCGTCCAAGTCGCTGACGCTGGGCGTGGTGGTTCAGCCTCGCTTCGTCCCGGGCTTCTCCCTGAGCGTCGATTATTACAACATCAGGGTGAACAACGTGATCGTGTCGCTTTCCGCGCAAGCGATTGCGAATGCGTGCTACGATCAGCCGAACCTGCAGAACCAGTTCTGCGCATTGTTCACGCGCTTCCGTGGTGCCAGCCAGGATCCAAATACCGGAGACCAGCCAGGCTGGATCGCCGCGAACTCGCTGACTTCAATTCCGCAGAACTTCGCCAAGCGAATTCGCCGCGGCATTGATACCCAAATCGGCTACCGCGCGCGCCTTGCTCCCAAAGTGCTGCTTGATACCAACCTGCTCTGGGTGCACGGCCTGCAGTCGAGCAACTTCGAGAATCCGTCGCTGCCAAACTTCGAGAACCGGATCCTCAGCGAGCTCGGCGATCCGAAGGACGAGGCTCGGCTGGACGCCGACCTCAAGGTCGGAAACGTGACGTTCGGCTACCGGGTCCACTACATCAGCCGGATGATCATCAACGGTGCCGCGTTCGAGGACTTCAATCCGCTGCCGACAGCCTGCACCACCACCGGCTGTCCGCCCAACAACGCGGATTTCGCCGACATCGAATGGAACCCGGCGGTTACCTACCACGACCTTCGGTTCCAGTGGGACACCGGTCCGGTGTTCATGGCCAAGAACGTCCAGTTTTACGTTGGCGTGAACAACATCTTCAACAAGGTCCCGCCGCTTGGAAACACCGGCCTCGGGTCGGGAAGCGCGATCTACGACATTCGGGGTCGCAATTATTACGGCGGTATCAAGGCCCGCTTCTAGGCGTCGCTTTAAAATCGCAGACTTATGGAGCCGGGAGGGAACTCCCGGCTCTTTTTTGTGCTCTGGAAAGCGACGCCCTGCACTGCCAAGAGCAGAATCGTGAGCGATGTCATCAACCGAGCCGAAGCGCTGCTCCATCGAGGCGACGTCGAGCAGGCTGCCACCCTGCTGAAAACGGCCGAGCGATCGGGCGATCCGCTCGCCGCGCGCGAACTTGCGCTCTGGTTGCTGGTGGGGGAGCTGGTCCGACGTGATTTAACGGGCTCGCGCGCTCTGTTCGAGCGAGCAGCGGAGCTCGGAGACGAATATTCCGCAACCGTTCTTCGCGCGTTTACAGCGGGCGGCGTTGGCGCGCCCGCCGACTGGCCGCGGGCAATGATGCTCCTCAGGGAGGCGGCACGGACGGACAGGGAAGCGGCCAGCCAGTTGCAGCTTATCGAGGCGATGCGCTTTGCTCCCGATGGAACGGCCGCTGGCGACTTTCCAAGCGAGACCCTGTCTCAGGCACCCGAGGTGCGTCTATTTCCCTCCTTTTTCACGCCGGCCGAATGTGCCTATCTCGTCGAAGCCGCGGCTCCCGCACTGAAGCCGAGCGTCGTCGTTGACCCCCATACCGGAGCGCAACTACCCAACCCGGTGCGAACATCACAGGCGGCGGCCTTTCCATTTGTGGACGAGAATCCTGCAATTCACGCGCTGAACCGCCGTATCGCGGCTGCAAGTCAGACCGACGTCCGCGCCGGTGAACCACTCCAGGTGCTTCGCTATGCGCCCGGCGAGCAATATCGGCCGCACAGCGATGCCCTGCCAGGGGTCACGAGCTCAGAGCAGCGGGTGCTCACGTTCCTCGTTTACCTGAACGAGGATTACGAAGGCGGCGAAACCGCATTTCCCGCGCTCGGCTTTAAGGTTCGAGGTCAGCTTGGCGACGGACTCATGTTCCGCAACGCGTCTGGCGACGGGGCCCCCGACGCGCTTGCAGTGCATGCCGGCCTGCCTATCACAAGCGGCGTCAAGCATCTCGCGTCGCGCTGGATCCGCGCGGCGCCGCTCGTTCTTTAGGCGGCCGCCCCCTTAGTAGCGATAGTGGTCCGGCTTGAACGGACCCTCGGCCGAGACGCCGATATAAGTCGCCTGCTTGTCGTTGAGCTTGGTGAGCTTGACTCCGAGCTTGTCGAGGTGAAGCCGGGCGACTTTCTCGTCGAGGTGCTTGGGAAGCACGTAGACGTCATTCTTATAATCGTCGCCCTTGGTGAAGAGCTCGATCTGTGCCAGCACCTGGTTGGTGAAGCTCGAGCTCATAACGAAGCTCGGGTGCCCGGTCGCGTTGCCAAGGTTCACAAGACGGCCCTTCGACAGGACGATGATCTTCTTGCCGTCCGGGAATTCCACCTCGTCTACCTGCGGCTTGATCTCGGTCCACTTCATGTTCGCCAGCGCACCGATCTGAATCTCGCTGTCGAAATGGCCGATGTTGGAGACGATCGCCATGTTCTTCATCGCCCGCATGTGGTCGAGCGTGATCACGTCCATGTTCCCGGTCGCGGTGACGAATATGTCGGCGCGCTTGGTCGCCTCTTCCATCGTTACGACCTCATAGCCTTCCATCGCGGCCTGAAGCGCGCAGATCGGATCGATCTCAGTCACGAGAACCCGGGCGCCGCCCTGGCGGAGCGATGCAGCCGAGCCCTTGCCGACATCGCCGAAGCCGGCCACGCAGGCAACCTTGCCCGCAAGCATGACGTCCGTCGCGCGGCGGATCGCGTCTACCAGACTCTCGCGGCAGCCGTAGAGATTGTCGAACTTCGACTTCGTGACGCTGTCGTTGACGTTGATGGCCGGGAACGGGAGCTTGCCGCTCTTCGCAAGCTCGTAAAGCCGATGAACACCGGTGGTAGTCTCTTCGGACACGCCCTTGATCGTTTCGACGGTCTTGGTGAGATAGCCGGGGCGCTCGGAAAGAAAGCGCTTCAGGGTCACCGCGAAGATTTCTTCCTCTTCGTTGGACGGCGTGAACAGCTCCTCGCCCTTCTCGACCCGGTAACCCCAGAGCGCGAACATCGTCGCGTCGCCGCCATCGTCGAGGATCATGTTGGCAGTCGTCTCGCGGCCCCAGTCGAAGATGCGCACGACATAGTCCCAGTAATCCTCGAGCGTTTCGCCCTTGATTGCGAACACTGGGATGTTGCGTGCTGCGATGGCAGCTGCCGCATGATCCTGCGTCGAGAAGATATTGCACGATGCCCAGCGTACTTCCGCGCCCAGCTCGACGAGAGTCTCGATGAGCACGGCCGTCTGGATCGTCATGTGCAGCGAACCGGTGATGCGAGCGCCCTTCAAGGGCTTCGAGACTCCGAATTCCTCGCGCAGGGCCATGAGCCCCGGCATTTCGGTCTCGGCGATCTCGATCTCCTTGCGTCCGAAGTCGGCAAGGCCGAGGTCCTTTACAACATAGTCGTTGAAACGGGTTTCAGCCTGCGTCGCCACGTCGAAGATCTCCGAAAAATGGATGAGCGCCTGGTGGGCGCGGTTATCCGAGGCCGTTAGCGGCCAGCGGCTCCAAAGGCAAATATAAAGATTTCTTTATATGTTGGACTTCAGGTCTGGGCGGCCTTCATCTCGTAGCGCAGCAATATGCCTCCGGGTATCAGGGGGAGCCACAGGGTGAAGCCGCGAAAGAGCAAAGTCGCCGAGAGCGCTGCCTCGAACGGAACCCCGAACAGGCGGAGCATTGCGATGCTGACCGCCTCAAACGAACCCAGTCCCATCGGGATGGGCCCGAGGATGACCGCAATCGAGGCAAACATGAAGGCGACGTAGCCTGCGCTGAGCGGCGCGTGGACGCCAAGCGCCTTCACGCATGCTTGCATCGTTGCAGCGTCGGCCACGAATACGGCAAGGTTGAGGGCCGTCAGCCAGGCGATGAGCGAGGGGTCGCGCACGAGTTCCCTTGGCGCTTCTCCGACGAGTTCGAAAAAGCGCTTCGCCTTGGACCATTTTGCAATCCACCGGGGAATTCGCTTCTGCCCCCGCCGGTGAAGCCAGAGGACGAGGAGCGGGATCCCGCCCGCAACGACGAGGAACGCAAGAACTGCCAGTGTCAGAAGCACGCTCGTGCGGCTTTTCCACCAGAGAACAACGAGCACCCAAAGGGCGCCCATCGCATAGGACATGTAATAAGCGACGATCTGCAGAAGCAGCGCCGCGACGGCATTCTTCCTCGGAACACCAAGGTGCACCAGCCGGTCCACGAGGAGCACGTTCCCGCTTACCCCCGCAGTCGGGATGACCTGGTCGGCAAAATGCTTTGCAAGGGTGAGCCGGAAGAGGTCGCCGCCTTCCTCGGGTGTCCGTCCGCGCCGAAGCACCAGCCACCACTGGGCAGCGAGCCCGACATAAGTCGCAAGTTGAAGAAGCGCCGCAAGAGCAAGCCAAAGTGGCTTCGCCTGCGTCAAAAGCGCAGCAAAGTGCTCGACGTCGCCCCAGTGGACGGCGGCGACCACGAGGCCGGCGATCAGCATCGCGGCGAGAAACCAGCCCCGCCAGCTCGAGAACGCTCCTTCGGTTTGGGATCCCCGTTCCTGGTCGTTGTTTGCGCGGCTCATCCGTTGCGAACGCCGGAGCAGCCGTTACTTTCCCTCAGGCGGCGCCGGTCTCGTTCGCAAGCAGCCGTGGATCGATGCCCTCGGCCTTGAAGGAGGCGGCCCACCGCTCGTCGGTCGGAGTCTCGAACAGGATCTTCGTATCGGTCCTTGCTGCAAACCAGCCGTGCCTGGTCATTTCCTCGTCGAGCTGACCTTCTCCCCAGCCGGCATAGCCCAAGGCCGCGATCCACTGATTGGGCCCGCGTCCCTCGGCAATGGCGCGAAGGACGTCGATCGTGCCGGTCATCGCGAACAGAGCATCATTCCCCCCGTTGACGTGAAGCGTGTCCTGCCCGCCCCAATCGTTGGAATGAAGAACAAAGCCTCTGCCGGGCTCCACGGGTCCACCATGATGTACAGCGCAGTCCGGTGCTTCGCCGGGATCGATGTCCAGCTGCCTCAGCAAACCGCGAAAGCTGATTCCGGCCCGCTTGTGACCGATTCCAATCCCGACAGCGCCATTTTCGTCGTGAACGCAAAGGGCGATGACCGCCCGTTCGAATCGGGGATCCGCCATCCCGGGCATCGCCAGAAGCAACTTGCCTGAAAGAAACGTCGGCTGCGCAACCATGGTTGTCGACAATGGGACGCAGCCGCGGGGCAGGCAATACTTGAGAGCGTCGTACGGCAGGCCTAAGGCGCGGCTCATCCCTTCAGCGCAGGAGCCTTGAAAGCCATGACCATCCAGAAAGGCGACCGCCTTCCCGACGTGCCGCTAACGATCGCCACCGCCGATGGGCCAAGGCCCACGACCAGCAGCGAATTCTTCGCCAACAAGCGGGTTGCTCTCTTCGCAGTCCCGGGCGCGTTCACGCCGACCTGTTCGGCGCGTCACCTTCCCTCGTTCGTCGAGAAAGCGGGCGATCTCAAAGGCAACGGCGTGGATGAAATCGCATGCATCTCCGTCAACGACCCGTTCGTGATGGCTGCTTGGGGCGAGCGCGATGGAAGCGAGGACATTACGATGCTCGCCGACGGCAATGGCGCTTTTTCCGACGCCGTCGGGCTCTCCTTCGACGGCAGCAAGTTCGGCATGGGCAAGAGGTCGCAGCGCTATTCGATGATCGTCAATGACGGCGTCGTCGAGCAGCTGAACGTCGAGCAGCCCGGCGAATATCGTGCATCGAGCGCCGAAACGATGCTCGATCAGCTCGCCACAGCCTGAACCTTCCTCCCACTCACCGACGTAGGGCCACTCCTCGCCGCTCGGAGCCGTTTGCGCGCCGAACGTGCAACGCTTTCAGTCGTTGGTACGGCGAGAGCAAACTCATTCCGAGGAGATAGCAAATGGCCAGAAATACCCGTGGTGGACGAAGTCGCAGCAGCAGCTCGGGCAACCGAGGGAGCGACAGAACAGGCGGCGTCATTGAGATCGCTCGCGACAGGCCGATGGCCGCCGCAGCCGTCGCCGCTGGCGCTGCCGCAGCCGGACTGTTTCTGTGGTCGAAGCGCTCGCAGATCAGCAACCAGTTGTCGAACATCAGCGAGCAGATCGGAGAATGGACCGACAATTTTGGTTCGGGCAGCTCGTTCGACAGCAATGAGGACAAAGCCGGCCTCACGACTTCCACCAGCAGCGGCAACCGTTCCACTTCCAGCCGCAATCGAGGAATGAGCGAAACAGGCGGCGGAAACTCAACCCTTGGCGCGACAAGTGGCGGCGGCGGCACGACCGGTCCAGCAAGTGGTCGCGGCCGAGCTGGCTCGGCCGCTGCAACGCAGGAATAACCAAGAATCACCATCAAGGGGCGCTTCCCGGCGCCCCTTTTCTTTTACCGAGCCAGGAACTCGGCGATGGCCTCGCCAAGCTCGGGCCGCGTTACCGAGCTCATATGCGATCCTGGAACCTCGACGAACCGCGCCTCGGGAAGGGCGGCTGCCAGTTCCTCGGCGGAGCCGTTGTCGTCGTCCTCCGATCCGCAAACAACCAGCGTCGGCATGGTGAATGCCCTCAGCCAGTCCATGAAGGCGTCGGCGAAACTCTCCAGAAGCAGGCCGGCCGCGACCCGGTCGACCTTCTGGCTCTTCATGAACTGGATCGAGAGCCAGTGGGGATCACCTCGCTGCACGCGATCAAACAGCTCGATCGCCTCCAGAAAGAAGTGCTTGCGCCGTTGCCAGTGCTTCAGACCTTCAAGGCCCGCACCGCCGAGGATTGCCCGGCGCGGCCGGAGGCCCTCGCCCACCCCTTCGAGCGTCGTTCGCGCGCCGAGTGAAAATCCCCCGAGGTCGAAGTCCGCCAGGCCCAGGTAAGACACCAGCTCATGCAGGTCCCGGGCAAGGATGCCCAGAGGATAATATTCGGGTTCGTGGGGCCGCCCGCTGAGCCCGTGAGCCCGAAGATCGGGCATGACGACCTTGAAGCCCCGCGCAGCGATCCGATTGGCATGACCGAACTTGATCCAGTTCATCCGGGCATCCGAGAAGAGCCCGTGCAGCAGCAGGACCGTCCTCCCCTCGCCGAGCTCATGATAAGCCAGTTCGATCCCGTCGGAGGCGGACCAGAAATGGACGCTTGGCTCGCTCATCCCGGAAACTCCCCGGTCGCCTCGATCCATTTGTCGACCAGAAGGGAATAATCTTCGCTCCGCTTTTCCGGCAGGCCGTGAGTGTCGATCCAGGCAGGGAGGATGCTCTCGGCGCCGAAATGATGCCTCGGCCGGAATCGCGACGGTTCGTCAAACGAGGCGACGGTAAGATCCATGCGGTCACTGCCTTCGCGAAACCTGAAGCCGAGGGAGGTTCCGCATTTGCTGCAATATGGACGCTGGGCGATGGGCGAACTGTCGTACCAGTCTGGCTCATGCTCCCACTGGATATCCGCCTGCTTCATGCTCTTGAACGCGATGGAGACTGAGCCCGTCGATCGCTGGCACATCCGGCAGTGACACAAATAAGCGTCGTCGTCCTCGACGTTTGCCCGGTAACGGACGCGTCCGCATGCACAGCCGCCGGTCATCTGCTCGGCCATGGCGATCCTCCCTTTGTTGAGGCCTCTTGCGCGGCTAAGTGACCGCATGTCCAGCGCTCCCGGTTCGAACGAGATTTGGCACGACGCACGATGGCTTGCGCAGGCGCTCGATCCCAAGGCCGGCCTGCTGCGCGCGGTCGAACTGACCGCGGAGGACTACCGGCAGGCGAGCTTCCTTGATGACCGTCTCCTTGAAGCGGGCCACCGCAATCATCTCCTGAACTGGGCCGAGATCGAACATGGCCGGCCGGACAACGCCCGCTCAGATGCCCGCTGGATCTTCCACATCGGCCATGTCGGATCGACCCTTGTTTCGCGCCTCCTCGGGGAACTGGACGGCGTCCTTTCGATCCGGGAGCCCCGCGCCCTGCGCGACCTCACCTTCTTTCCGCGCGAGGTACGCGATATGTTCGTGCCCACCGCCCGAGCATTGATGTCGCGCACCTTCACGAAAGACGGCGCGGCCGTCGTCAAGGCAACGAGCATGGTCAGTGAAATTGCAGCAGAACTGGTCGGCGAGAAAGGACGCGCCCTTTTTCTCCACGCATCGGCAGACACCTACATGAGGACCATTCTCGCAGGCGACAGTTCGCCGGCCGAGCTCCAGACCCTCACCCAATTCTATCGGGCCCGTGCGGCAAGGGCCGGGATCGAGTTCGGCGATCCCCTGACGAGCCAGGCGAAGGTCGCAGCGCTGGTCTGGGCATGCGAAATGACGGCACTGGA
Organism: Sphingomonas agri; assembly: GCF_038148795.1. Lineage (NCBI taxonomy): Bacteria > Pseudomonadati > Pseudomonadota > Alphaproteobacteria > Sphingomonadales > Sphingomonadaceae > Sphingomonas > Sphingomonas agri. The sequence continues at coordinate 339,375 of NZ_JBAPEU010000002.1, forward strand.
GAGCGCGGCCGAGAGGCTTCCCGGCGAAGCGGTCAGCTGGACTGACTTCGACGAGTTCCTGGACAGGCCCGCCGCACAGCTCGAGGCTCTCTGCCAGTTCTTCGATCTCATGAATGAACCGGGCGAGGTTGCCCGGATTGCCGAAGGGCCCCTTATGAACCGCTATTCGAAGGCTCTCGAATACGAGTTCGGTGCCGAGGCCCGGCGGCGCCAGCTTGCCGATGCGGGCAAGACCCACTCGGAAGAGATTGCCTCCGCTCTTGCCATGCTTATCCAAGCAGCCGAGAAAGCGCCGCTGCTTGCGCGCGCTCTTCTCCGCTAGAATTCCGGATCGCCGATGTACCGAACCATCACCCTTCTGACGACGCAGGAAATCGAGGAGTGCCGACGCATCGCCGCAGCCTCGCCGTTCGTCGACGGGCGCATCACCAATCCTCACAACACCGCAAAGCAGAACGAACAGCTCCACGAGCCGCAGGCCTATCAGAAGAGCTCCCAGATGCTGCTCCAGGCATTCGCGCGCAGCGAGGAATTCCGCGATTTTGCGTTTCCCGCGCGGATCGCTCCCCCGTTCCTGACCCGCTACCGGCCCGGAATGAAGTATGGCTTCCACACGGACTCTGCCTTCATCCGCATGCCGCAAGGGGAGCTTCGAAGCGATCTCAGCTGCACGGTCTTTCTCAGCGAGCCTTCCACGTATGAGGGTGGATCGCTGCACATCCAGCTCGGCGACGCCGATATCAGAATCAAGCTTCGTCCCGGTGAAGCCGTCATCTACCCGTCAGACACGCTCCACGAGGTCGAGCCGGTTACCAAGGGGGAAAGGCTGGTTGCGATCACCTTCATCCAGAGCCGCGTGCCTGACCCGTTTCGCCGCAACTTGCTGTACAATCTGAACGAGGTCGCTGCGCTCGAGGGACTGAAGATGAGCCACGAAAATTATACCCGGATGCAGCTCGTCCAGGCGCAGCTGCTTCGATATTGGGCGGAGCAGCCCTAGGCCGCCTTCTGAAGGTGTTTGCGCCCCAGAAGCTCCGCGATCTGGACGGCGTTCAGAGCGGCTCCCTTGCGCAGGTTGTCGCTTACCACCCAGAGGCTTAGCCCGTTCTCGACGGTCGGGTCGTCGCGGATGCGGCTGACATAGGTCGCATATTCGCCGACGGCCTCGACCGGCGTGACATATCCACCTGGCTCCCGCTTATCGACGACCATGATGCCCGGAGCCTCGCGCAGGATATCTCGCGCCTCGTCAGCCGAGATTTCATTCTCGAACTCGATATTCACGGCCTCGGAGTGACCAACAAACACGGGCACCCGGACACAAGTGGCAGTAAGCTTGATCGAAGGATCGAGGATCTTCTTGGTCTCGACGACCAGTTTCCACTCCTCCTTGGTCGACCCGTCATCGAGGAAGACGTCGCATTGCGGGATGACGTTGAAGGCGATCTGCTTGGGATAGACGACGGGCTCATTGGCGTCGCCGACGAAGATATTGCGCGACTGCTCGAAGAGCTCGTCCATCGCCGCCTTACCGGTGCCTGATACCGATTGATACGTGGCAACGACGACGCGCTTGATCCGCGCCGCATCGTGAAGCGGCTTGAGTGCAACCACCAACTGCGCAGTTGAGCAATTGGGGTTGGCGATGATATTCTTCTTGGAATAGCCCGCGATCGCGTCCGAATTGACTTCCGGGACGATCAGCGGAACGTCCGGGTCCATCCGGAACAGCGAGCTGTTGTCGATCACGGTACAGCCCGAGGCAGCAGCCCTGGGAGCATAGATCCGGGAGGCGTCCGACCCCGCAGCGAACAGGGCGATGTCCCAGCCTGAAAAATCGAAATGCTCGAGATTCTTGACCCGGAGGGTTTCTCCGCTGTCGCCAAAATCAATCTCGTCCCCCGTTGAGCGGGAGGATGCCAGAGCGGCCACCTCATCGAGCGGAAATTGCCGCTCGGCGAGGATGTTTAGGAGCTCTCGACCCACATTGCCGGTCGCTCCGACGACCGCGACCCGGTAACCCATTGACGTTATCTTCCTTGCTCGATGTGCCGCGCGAAGTGGGCTCGGCCCCCGCGATTGTCAACGCGGCCAAAGCTGTCACATTCACCTAGGCTCGAGGGGGGAAAAGCATGGCGGCAGCCTGGCGCGGATTGATGGTGATGGCGCTGCTTCTCGCGGCATTCGCCTTCAAGGGGATCCTTGTCGCACCGCCCGCCCGGCCATCGCTCGCCAAGGCTGGCGAGTTCGATGCGGACCGGGCCTCAGCACGCCTCCAGCGGATCCTCGGCGACCAGCGAGCGCATCCTGTCGACAGCCCCGCCGACGACGCGGTGCGCGCGCGGCTCATCGGTGAGCTGCAGGCGATTGGGCTGAGTTCCAGGGTCCAGGACACAATCGATTGCAGCGCCCTGCCAAAGGGCCGCTTCGTCAGCTGCTCGAGGGTTCGCAACATTATCGCGACGATCCCGTCGCTGCGGCCCGGGCCGCAGCTGCTTCTCAACGCGCATTATGACAGTACGCCGACGGGGCCAGGCGCTGCCGACGATGGCCTCGGGGTAGCGGCGCTCCTCGAAATCGGATCGATTCTCAAGGCATCTCCGCCGCCCCGGCCCGTAACCCTTCTTTTCAACGAAGGAGAGGAGCTCGGACTGAACGGCGCCCACGCATTCGTCACGAGCGATGCCCTCGCCCACGAGGTCAACTCACTGATCAACATCGACGTCCGCGGCGTCACGGGGCCCTCCCTGATGTACGAAACGAACGATCCCAATGAAGCAGCGATCAGCATCTATTCCGGTGCAGTAAGCCATCCCTACGCCAACTCGATCAGCACGGACTTTGCGAGGCTCATCCCCAACACGACCGACGTCGTCTTCTTCAAGCCGCGCGGCTGGACCTTGCTCAACTACGGGATCATCGGGAATGAAACCCGCTACCATTCTCCTGGCGATACCGTTGCTGCCCTCGATCGCAACAGCCTCGCGCAGGTCGGGAGCCAGGCTCTTGCGACGACGCGGGCGATGGCGGCGCTTGCCGATCCGTCCGTCCAAGGCAAGGGTCGAACGGTCTTCACCGACCTCCTTGGCCGGGGAATCATCAAACTGCCGCTCGTCGCGGCCGCCATCATCCTGGCATTCCTGCTGCTTGCCTCCATCCTTTTTGCGGCACGCGAGAAAGCTGCTGGAAAGCCGCTAGCCGTTGCCGGCGCGATGATTGTTGGCGGTGCCGCCGCCGCGGCTTTCGTCGGCTTTCTCCTGACCCTCCTGAGAGCGGGGGACTTCTGGCGGGCTTATCCGCTCATCGCCTACCTTGCGATCTATGCAGCGCTGCTTCTTTCCATGGGCGCAATCTACATGCGCATTGGACGCGCCATCGATCGGCGCCGGATGCGCGCAGCATCGTGGCTCGTCATTCTCATTGTCGGGTCGCTCCTCAGCATCGTGCTTCCTGGCGCGACGATCTTCTTCCTCGTCGCGCCTCTAGTAGCATTGATCGGAATTGCGGTTTCAAGGCGTTCGCCAGCTGCCGGAAACCTGATCATGATCCTTGCTTTCCTCATCCAGCTGCTGATGTTCGCCGAGCTTCTGGCGCTCATCGAGATGCTTCTGATCGACGGTCCGCTCTGGGTCGTCGCTCCCCTTGCGGCGCTCGCGAGCCTGCCGGCACTGGTCGAGGCCGATCCCTCGGCGCTGCGCCCGTCGATCGCCTTGCTGGTCCTGTGTTCCCTGGGCCTATCGGCAGCGGCGCTCGCAATACCCCGTGCAAGCGGCGACCGGCCCCTGGGGTTCAGCATCGATTATTTCCGGGATGTCCAGTCGCACAGCGCGAATTGGGCAATTGCTACCAAGCAGGCGCCCTTGCCCCCCAATTATCCGGGGGAATGGAGCAGGGGTGTTCTCCCCTATAACGGCAGGACGAGGTGGATCACGCGAGCGCCGCTTCTCGCAGGTCCGGAGCCCTCCGCCCGCGTCGTCGCCAGCAGCCAGGAGGGGGCTCAGCGGCGGCTCCGCATCGTACTGTCGGCGGGCGGCGCCAACAGCATATCGATCCGATTCCCAAGAGAGGCCAAGGTTCTCGCGCTTGGCCTGCCGGGTGCTGCAGCGCCAATTCCCGAAAATGGAGAGCCGGACAAGCCGCTCCTGCGCTGCACGGGCCGATCATGCGAGGGACTTCAGGTCGAGGTCGTCCTTGGCACCCGCATGCCCGTCGAGGCGGAGATCTTCTCGACCGCGTTCGGCCTTCCGGGGGAGGCTCGCCCGCTGATCCAAGCACGGCCGCGCGATGCGATCCCGCAATATGCACCGAACCAGACGATTACTCGTTCCAGCGTTAAGCTCTGACCGACTCGCCTGCTTTGTGATATGCGCCAGGGGAGGCGCCCGGCGTGCGATGCGCCGGACGGCACCGATCAAAGGAGGTGTCATGGCGACCAACACGATCGCTGGCGGCGGTGCGTCGCGTAAACCAGCACAAATCCGTGTCCGCAAGATCAACCACGAGGATCTCAGTTATTCGTTGCGTCGAGGACTTGACGATTTCCTGACCTTCCGGGGCGACATCGTGTTCGCGGGCGTGGTTTATACCGTCATTGGTCTTGCGGCCGTCGTGATGACCACCAGCTCGCCGCTGATGCCCTTCTTCGTACCAGTCGTTGCCGGGGTCGGGCTGCTGGGGCCGGTCGCAGCCGTCGGCTTCTATGAACTCGCAAGAAGGCGCGAGGCAGGACAGCAGGACGTGCACTGGTTCAACTTTCTAGAGGTCCGCAAACGCCCATCCGCCGATGAAATGGGGATCGTTGCCGGGATGCTGCTACTCATCTTCTTCCTGTGGCTCCTCGCCGCCGGCGCGCTTTACGCGGCCCTGTTCGGCTGGGCGACGCCGGAATCGGTTCCTGATTTCCTCGCGACAATCTTCACAACTCCGCGCGGGTGGGCGCTGATCATTGCGGGCGGCGCCGTCGGGGCGATATTCGGATGGATAGTGCTCGCCTTGAGCGTCGTTTCCCTGCCGATGCTGGTCGACTCCAACATCAGTGCTCCGGAGGCGGTCTCCGCTTCGTGGCGAGCTGCTCATTCGAACAAGGGCGAGATGATCCGCTGGGGGATCATCGTTGGCGCATTGCTGGTGCTCGGGTCGATCCCGCTGTTCGTCGGCCTCGCCTTCGTCCTGCCGTGGCTCGGCTATGCGACCTGGCATCTCTACACGCGGCTCATCGACCGCGATGCGCTCGGAAGCCGCCAAGTCGCCTAGTCGCCTAGTCGCCTAGTCTTGGCGCTTGCCGAGGACCTTGTCGTCAAGAAAGCGAATGATGGTTGTCCAGACGTGCGTCTGGGGCCCCTCCCCGGCGATCGCATGCGTCGCTCCGGGATAGGCCATCATTTCGAACGGGCGCTTCGCTTGCTGCAGACGAGCATAAAGTTCAGTGCTGTTCTGGAAGATCACGTTGTCGTCCGACATGCCGTGAACCAGAAGCAGGGGGTCGCGAATTTTCACCGCGTCTCCGAGCGCACCTGATATCTCGTAGGGCTTGGGATCAAGCGCAGGATTGCCAAGGTAGCGCTCGGTATAGGCGGTGTCGTAAAGCTCCCATTTCGTAACGGGTGCCACTGCAACACCTGCCGCGAAGACACCGGGTGCTTTCTCGAGCAGCTTGAGGGTCATGTAACCCCCGTAAGACCAGCCCATTACCGCGATCTTTCCCGGATCGACGAACGGCTGCTCTTTCAGCCACTTGACGCCCGCGAGCTGGTCCTGAACTTCGGCATCGCCCATGTCGCGGTAGACCGCGTTTTCGAACTTCGTTCCGCGACGATTGGTCCCTCGGTTGTCGAGGGTGAAGACGATCCAGCCTCGGTCGACGAGCGCCTCGTGGAGGGGAAGCTGCGCGTACCAAGCATCGGTGACCTGCTGTCCGTGGGGACCGCCATAGACATAGAAGAAGACGGGATAATGCTTGCCCGGCTCCAACCTGGGCGTGAGCAGCCGATAGTAGAGCCTGGAACCGTCAGGCCCCGTAATGCTTCCGAACACCGGCTTTACGTGGCTGTCGAGGTAGGGTGCGTAAGGGTGCGATGCGTTGAGTGCGTTTTCCTCCACCCAGGCTAGACGCTTGCCGGTCCGGTCAGCGAGATACGTTTGCGAGGGTTGGGAAGTATCAGAGCGCGTCACCAGCGCGCGGGTCGCGCCCTTGTCCATCACCGCATTGTTGTACCACCCTTTTTCCGTCACTCGGATCGGTGTGGATGCTCGATCGTAACTGACCCAGTAGAGCTGTTGCTCGAGCGGGCTCTCGAGTGTGCCCATGAAATAGATCCGGTGCGTTTTTTCATCGACACCCGCGACTTTCTCGACCGCCCATTCGCCATGGGTCAGCTGCCTCCATCGGCCTTTCTTCCAGCGATAGAGGTGCGAATAGCCGGTTCGCTCGGATGACCAGACGAAACTCCCGTCCTTGAGCGCCTTGAAATTGTCGGTGAGGTTCACCCAGGTCGGTGACGTCTCCGAGAACAGCAGGGTCGCATGTCCTGTCGCCGGGTCGACCCGGAGCATGTCGAGCCGCTTCTGATCACGGCTGAGGCGCTGCACGTACAGGCTTCGAGCGTCCCTGGCCCAGTCTACTCGCGCCAGATAGTAATCGGGATCGCTACCGAGATCGGCCTTCACTTTCGACTGCCCATCGGGGGTCATGACATAGAGGCCGACAACAGCATTCCTTGTCCCGGCGGCGGGATAGCGTTGCTCGATCAGGTCCGTCCCCGAAGCGCCGATCGCGGCCCTCTTGACTATCTCGACAGGGCTTTCGTCAACGCGCGTAACGGCGAGATATCGATCGTCCGGCGACCACCAGTGGCCCGTATCGCGTCCAAGTTCCTCCTGTGCGACGAACTCCGCGGAGCCCCAGCTGAGCGTGCCGCCGCCATCGCTGGTCAGCGGATGTTCCTGCCCGGTTGCAGCATCCATGACGAACACATTGTGATCCCTGAGGAAAGACAGATAGCGGCCCGTCTCGGATACCTTCGGATCGATCTCCGTCGCGGCGGTGTTCGTCAGCCGGCGCACATGTCCATCGAGCGTTGCAAGATAAAGGTCCCCGTCGATGGGCATCAGGATCGACCGGGAATCCGGCGCCCATCCATATTCGGTGATCCCCTTGGTGCCGGCGATACGCGCCCGCTCGCGACGCATCTTCTCTTCCTCCGAGATAGCGCCGCCGCTGCCGACCTTCTTGGAATCGACCAGCATCCGCTCGCTGCCGGTCACGGTATCGATCGCCCACAGATCGTACCGCTCCTTGTCCTCCGGCCGGTTCTTCAGAAGTGTCACATAGTGACCGTCGGGAGATATCCGGGCCTCGCGCGGGGTGGGTCCGCTGAGTGCGGGGCTCGAGAAGATGCGCTCGAGCGGGATATCGCTGGCGAAGGCTGGGGAAGCGGCGGCAAGGAGAAGGGCAGAGGCAAGCTTACGCATGCGTCGCGACCCTAGGTTCAAAACGGCAAAAGAAAAGGCGGAGCGCGAACGCTCCGCCTCCCAATGGATCTCGGACCGGAGTTACTAGGCCTCGGGAGCCTTCTCGGCGCGCTGAGCCTCGGTCTCCGCACCCTGCCCGCCTGCTACATCGCGCTGGACGGTGCGGCGCTCGGCGATACGGGCAGCCTTACCCGTACGGCCACGAAGGTAATAGAGTTTGGCGCGGCGAACATCGCCGCGGCGCACGACCTCGATCGAATCGATGATCGGTGAATAAAGCGGGAAGACGCGTTCAACGCCCTCGCCGAATGAAATCTTGCGGACGGTGAAGCTCGAACCCACGCCCTTGTTGGCGCGGGCGATACAAACGCCCTCGAACGCCTGCACGCGGGTGCGGTCGCCCTCGATCACCTTGACGCCGACGCGCAGCGTGTCGCCCGGGCGGAATTCGGGAACGGGCTTGTCCTTGGTCAGCGCGTCGATCGCTTCGCGCTCCAGGGTCTCGATCAGGTTCATTGTCAGTCAGCCTTCGTTTCTCGTCGCCGCGCGCCAGAGGGCGGTGCCTGCGATGCGCCCCCGTGGCGCTCGATCAGGTCCGGCCGCCTTAGCCGTGTATCTTTGATCGCACGTTCGTGTCGCCACGCCGCGATCTTCGCATGATCCCCCGACCGCAGCACTTCGGGGATCGTGCGCCCTTCCCATGTTACAGGCCGGGTATAGTGCGGATATTCCAGGAGACCTTGCTCGAAGCTCTCCTCCTCTCCGCTGGAGGCCGCGCCCATTACCCCGGGAAGCAGCCTCACGCAAGCATCGAGGATCACCATCGCTGCAAGCTCGCCGCCCGACAGGACATAGTCACCGATCGAGACCGGCTCCAGTGGGCGAGCTTCAAAGATGCGCTCGTCGAATCCCTCGAAGCGCCCGCACAGAAGGATCAGTCCCTCCCCGCTCGCAAGTTCCCGGACCCTGGCCTGCGCCAGCGGCGCACCGCGCGGAGACAATGCAAGCATCGGCCGCCCGTCCGCGACCTCGTCGAGCGCGGAGGCGAGCACGTCTGGCCGAAGCACCATTCCGGCTCCGCCGCCGGCGGGCGTGTCGTCGACGCTCCGGTGCTTGTCGGTTGCAAAATCGCGAATGTTCCTGGCCTCGAGGCTCCATAGACCTTGCTGGAGCGCCTTGCCGGCGAGGCTCGCGCCGAGGGGCCCTGGGAACATGTCTGGATAGAGCGTGAGAATGGAGGCCCTGAACGTCATTGCGGAACCGCCGCTATCACAATCCATTGGGCTGCGCATGGAAACCCTCGACTGCCTCATCATCGGAGGAGGACCGGCGGGCCTTACCGCCGCCATCTATCTTGCAAGATTCCACCTCGAGGTCATGGTCGTCGACGCCGGAAAGAGCCGGGCGTCCTCGATACCCTGTACGCGCAACGTCCCGGGCTTCCCGGACGGGATCAAGGGAACCGAACTCGTTGCGCGAATGCGGGATCAGGCGTGCAAATATGGCGCGAAGATGGAAGCCGAATTCGTGACGAAGCTCGAGCGGGACGCTCAAACGAACCTCTTCACGGCGACCTGGGGATCAGGCAGCACGGCCGCTCGAAGCGTGCTTCTCGCGACCGGCGTCACCAACCGGCGGCTCCCGATGGACGAGGAACTGCACGACGAGGCGCTGACGCGCGGCCTCGTTCGCTACTGCCCGATATGCGATGGGTATGAAGTCACTGACAAGAAGGTAGGAGTGATCGGCAGCGACAGCCACGGAGTGGCAGAGGCGCTGTTCATGAGGAGCTATACTGCCGATGTGACCCTCATTGCTCCGGACAAGGCGCTCCGTCTCAAGCCCGAGGATTTCAGAAGGTTGAAGGACGCCGGCATCGAGTGTGTCGATGGTCCTGCGCAGGCAGTCGCCATCCCCGATGGCTGTATCGTTGTCGACACCGCCGAGGGCCATTACACCTTCGACACCATTTATCCCGCACTCGGGTCAGACACTCACACGCAATTGGCCGAGATGGCCGGCGCTGCCCTGTCGAACGACAGCTGCATCAAGGTGGACAGCCACCAGCGCACAAACGTTCCGGGCCTCTATGCGGCTGGAGACGTGGTCATCGGCCTCGACCAGATCAGCCATGCGATGGGCGAAGGCGGCGTCGCAGCAACCACGATTCGCAACGATCTTTGCGAGCAACAATCACGCTGGCGAGAAGCGCGAGGCGAGATGCAGGAAGCCGCCAGCGACAGCTAGGCGAGAAACTCCGGATCCACGACGACCTTGCCGTCTGCAAGATCGGCGATGCCCTGGCGAAACGGTATCAGCGAACGCTTCCCGTCTTCCAGTTCGATCTCCAGCAGGTCCCCGGCGCCATAATTATCCACCCCGAGGATGGTCCCGATCGCGTTCCCGGATTGATCCACCGCCGCAACTCCGACGAGATCGGCGTGATAATATTCGCCTTCCTCGAGCGGCGGCAGGTCCGAACGCTCCACCTCGACCAGCGCGCCGCGGATCGCCTCGGCAGCGGCGCGATCCGCAATTCCCTCGAACCGTGCGACTGCAGTGTTGCTGCCCTCGCGAATCGAAAGGAGACGCCGTGCGGCTCCTCCAACGATAAGATTCTGGTGCCTGGCGAGGTTCTCGGCCTTCTCGCTGAACAGTTTGAGCCGGACCTCGCCCCTGACGCCATGGGCGCCGGCGACCGCGGCGAGCGCGATCCTACGCTCGCCGCTCTCGCTCATGTTCAGGCCTTGGCGTCCTCGGCGGCCCCTTCAGCGGGCTCTTCGGACGACTGGCCTTCGCCTGTCGTCTCGGCTGCCTGCGGGGATTCGCTCGTGGGAGGCGTCGCGTCATCGGCGCCTTCGGCCGGTTCCGCGCTGGACTCGCCCTGGTTATCGGGCTCGGAAGTCGCCTCTGCCGGGGGCGTCTGCTCGGAGACCTCGGCGGCAACGGCTTCGGCCTCGGCAGTCGGCTCTGCGGTCGCGGCCTCGATTTCCTCGGCAACAACGGCCTCGGCTTCCTCCTGCGGCGCAGCAGCAGCTTCAGCAGCAGCGGCTTCCTTGGCCGCGCGGGATTCGGCTCGTTCCTTGGCCTTCTCGCCCGGCTCCGCCTTGTTCGGATTGTTGCGGGCAGCACGCTCGCGGATGCCGGCGGCATCGAGGAAGCGCAGGACGCGGTCCGACGGCTGGGCGCCGACGCTCAGCCAATGGCTGACCCGGTCGGCATCGAGCTTGACGCGCTCGGGCGAATCCTTCGCGAGCAGCGGGTTATAGGTCCCGACCTTTTCGATGAAGCGGCCGTCGCGGGGCGAACGGCTGTCGGTGACGACGATGCGGTAATAGGGCCGCTTCTTGGCGCCACCGCGCGAGAGGCGAATTGCTAGAGCCATGACTTCGTTTTTCCTTTCAACTATTTCGTTTATCGTTTTGAAAACTTGTCGAAACCGGGCGGAAGATTGAACGGAGCGCCACCCCCCAGTCCGGGTAATGATCCGCCGCCGCCAAGACCGGGGGCGCTGCCCGAAGGAAGTGCGCCCGGAGGGGCAAGTCCGCCGAGCGCACCTTCAAGGCCACCCTTGCTGAACATCGCAGCGAGCTTGCCAAGACCGCCCATCTTCTTGAGCCGCTTCATGGCACTCGACATTTCCTGATGCGTCTTCAGGAGCTTGTTGATTTCCTGGACCGTGGTCCCCGAGCCCTTGGCAATCCGGATCTTGCGCTTGGCGTTGATGACGTCGGGCTTCGCACGCTCCTTGGCGGTCATCGACGAAAGCATCGCCTCCATGTGAACCAGCGCCTTGCTGTTCGCGGCCTGGTCCATCGCGCCCTTCATGCCCTTCAGCCCCGGCATCATTCCGGCCAGAGCCCCCAGCCCGCCCATCCGTTGCATCTGCTGCAGCTGGGCGCGGAGGTCATCGAGGTCGAACTTGCCCTTGGCCATCTTGGCCGCGAGCTTCTCCGCTTCCTCGACCTTGATGGTCTCGGCGGCACGCTCGACGAGGCTGACCACGTCGCCCATTCCAAGAATGCGTCCGGCGACCCGGTCCGGGTGGAAGGCCTCAAGCTTGTCGAGGGCTTCGCCAACGCCTGCAAACTTGATCGGCTTGCCCGTCACGGCTCGCATCGACAGGGCAGCACCGCCGCGGGCATCGCCGTCCATGCGGGTGAGGATTACACCGGTAAGATCGACCTCTGCCGCAAAGCCCTTGGCGACATTGACCGCGTCCTGGCCCGTCAGACTGTCCACCACGAGCAGGGTTTCGGTGGGGGCGGAAGCCTCAGCGACCGCCTTCATCTCGCTCATGAGCTGGTCGTCGACGTGGAGGCGCCCTGCGGTGTCGAGCAGCACCACGTCATATCCCTGGAGCTTCGCCGCGTTCAGCGCCCGCCTCGCGATGTCGACCGGCTGCTGTCCCGCCACAATCGGCAGCGTGTCGACGCTGGTCTGGCGGCCGAGCACTGCCAGCTGCTCCTGGGCGGCCGGCCGGGCGACGTCGAGCGATGCCATCAGCACCTTCTTGCGATCGCGCTCGGCAAGGCGTTTCGCGAGCTTGGCGGTGGTGGTGGTTTTGCCCGACCCCTGCAGGCCGACCATCATGACGACCGCCGGCGGGCTGACATTAAGGTCGAGTTCGGCGGTCTCGGCGCCGAGCGTCTCGATCAGCGCGTCATTGACGATCTTGACGACCATCTGGCCGGGCGTGACCGAGCGCAGCACCTCCTGGCCCACGGCTCTTTCGGTGACCCGTTCGACGAAGTCGCGTGCCACCGGGAGTGCAACGTCCGCTTCCAGAAGGGCCACCCGCACTTCGCGCATCGCGGCGCGCACATCGGCCTCCGTCAGGGCACCACGTCCCCGAAGCCGGTCGAATACGCTGCCGAGCCGATCGCTCAACGTGTCGAACATTCACTCACTCCATCTGACAGACCCCCGATGTGGGGGCTGCCCGCCGAAACTCCACGTCGAACGCAAAATACGCCGGCGGACGAAACCTCGTCGGCCGGCGTGCACCCTCGGGCGCTCGACATGATGTATGTCCGTTAAGACGCCGCGGCGCTTAGCCGTTCATGCGCGCAAGTTCAACCTAGCCGAGGTTTGCCCTTGGGTTTGCGTGGCCGGCCGCCGGACGGGCGTCCACCACCGGGACCATTGGGTCGATCGTCCGTGCCGCCGCCCTTGGGCGGGCGGCCGCCGCGGCGATGCCCCTGATTGGGGCCACGCGGCGGACCCCGACGATCACGTTCGGGAACGCGGTCGAGTGGCCGCGTCTGTTGAATCTGCTGCCGCGGTCCAACCGCGTAGCCCTCTTTCAAAAGCTGGGTGAAAGCCGCGCGCGTGCTTTCCGCGATCTGGTCCTGCAGGTCCTTGGGAAGATCGGCGAAGGTCACGTTGGGATGAATTGCCTGCACGTCGCGCAGCAGCTGGTTGGGAAGGCCCCCGGAAGCACGCTTCAGCGCCGCAACCCCGTCGAGGATTGCCGAAAAGATGATCGATTGCATGACGTCACTCGCCGCTCGCGCCATCTTTACCTGACCCTCACTTGTGGACTTGCGCCCGACCGCTCCGTAAGTGCGCGCGGCAATGAGTGTTGCCAGAAGCGCGCAGCTAGCCGTCCTCTACGAGCACCCGCAGTGGTTTCAACCCCTGTTCGCGGCTCTCGATCGGTGCGGCACGCCCTATGTTGCGATTAAGCTGACGGCTCACAGCTTGGATCCGGCGAGCCGGCACCCCTCATGCTCGGCCGGGTCGGCCAGTCGCGCTTCTTGCGCGAACCCGAGCGTCCGCTCTTCTTTGCCAAGGGCACTGCTCGCTCACTGGGAGCGCTGCGGCGCCTCCGTTCTCAATGGTGCGGACGTGCTCGCCCGGGTTATCGAGCCGATGCGCGGCTGTGCGCCGGAACTTGCCTAGGAGGATGAGACAGCGCTTCGACAAGATGCACGGGCTCGGCAACGACTTCGTGATCCTCGATGGGCGCGAGAAGCCGGTCGACGTCACGCCGCGTCTTGCAAGGGCGATCGCGGACCGCAGGACCGGCATCGGCTGCGATCAGCTGATCCTGCTTGAGCCGAGCGATCGGGCGGATCTTCGAATGCGAATCTGGAACAGCGACGGCAGCGAGGTCGAAGCCTGCGGCAATGCCACGCGCTGCATCGTGCAGCTGACGGGCGCCAGGCGCATCGACAGCCCCGGAGGCCTGCTCGAAGGTTCGGACCTTGGAGAGGAGGTGGAGGTTAGTCTTGGCGAGCCGCGGTTCGCCTGGGAGGAAATTCCACTCGCCTATGCAATGGACACCAACGCTCTTCCGATGGCCTGGGACGGACTTGCAGAGCCGATGGCGGTCAATGTCGGAAATCCGCACCTCGTCTTCTTCGTCGGGGAGCCAGAAGCGATTCCGATCGCGGATCTTGGTCCAAGGATCGAGCATGATCCGGCCTTTCCCGAGCGGATCAACGTCAATGTCGCAAAGGTCGAGGGCGCGTCCATTCACCTGAAGACATGGGAACGGGGCGCCGGCCTGACACTCGCTTGCGGCACCGGGGCCTGTGCGACCGCGGTCTGCGCGATCAAGACGAGGCGGGTGACTTCGCCCGCGACCGTCATCATGCAAGGCGGATCGCTCACCATCGGCTGGGCTCCGGGCGAACTCGTCCGGATGCGCGGCAAGGCAACGCATGTTTTCAGCGGCGAGCTCGACCTCGAGGCTCTCCTGTGAGTGTCGAAACCATCACTCTTGGCTGCCGGCTCAACTTTGCCGAAAGCGAGACGATCGCGCGCTCTGCGACGACCGACGAGGACTGGGTCGTCGTCAACAGCTGCGCTGTTACAAACGAGGCAGTCCGCCAGACCCGCCAGGCGATACGGCGCGTCCATCGGGAGCGGCCAGGCGCCAAGATCCTCGTCACGGGATGCGCCGCAGAGCTCGAACCGCGAGCCCTCGCGGACTTGCCTGGCGTTGAGCTTATCGTTGGAAATTTCAACAAACTCAATAGCTTGTCACAAGTTGACGTCATGCCGCCAGTGCCGTCTGGTTTCATGGGCCATGTTCGCAGCTTCGTTGGCGTCCAGTCTGGCTGCGACCACCGCTGCACCTTCTGTTCGATCTGGCAGGCTCGAGGGCCCAGCCGCTCACTGCCGTTCGGCGCAATCCTCGATGCCGTGGCGCGCGAGATCGATCGGGGTGCGAAGGAAATCGTCCTGACCGGCGTCGACATTACCGACTATGAAGGAGGCCTCGGCAGGCTTTGCCAAAGGCTACTCGCATCCGAACCAAGACTTGCACGGCTTCGCCTCTCCTCGCTCGACAGCATCGAGATCGATGAAGATCTATTCGAGCTCATTGAAAGTGAGCCGCGGTTGATGCCGCACTTCCACCTGTCACTGCAGGCCGGCGATGACCTGATCCTCAAGCGGATGAAAAGGCGTCACAGCAGGGCGGCCGCCGTCCGCGCCGTGGAGCGGATCAAAGAGACCCGCACCGACGCGACCATTGGAGCCGATATCATTGCCGGATTTCCCACCGAAACAGAGGAAATGTCTATCAACACCCTGAAATTGCTAGATGATTGTGATATCGTTGCTGCTCATGTCTTTCCCTTCTCGCCGCGCCCGGGCACGCCTGCAGCAAGAATGCCGCAGCTGCCACGTGAAGTCGTGAAAGGTCGCGCTGCGCGCCTGCGCAATTGGGCGGCAAACCGCCGTCGTCGCTGGCTCGGCGGCCTGGTCGGATCGACACAGCCCGTTCTGATCGAAAACGGCGGGAGAGGACACACCGACAATTTTGCTCCAGTGCGGATCGAGGGTGCTGCCCGCGGAGCGGCCGCGCCCGCGCAAATCCTCAGCTGCGACGAAGACATCGTCACGGCGGCCTGGGCATGAGCTGGCTCGACCGCCTCCGCGGTGGATTTCAGAAGACTGCCGAACGGGTCGCCGACAACCTGACCGGCCTTACCGCCCGCGCAGCCCTCGACACCTCGACACTCGACGACATCGAGGAAGCACTGATAGCTTCGGATCTGGGTCCTGAAGCCTCTCACCGCATCCGCGAGGCGATCGCCCGTCAGAAGTTCGATCGGCTCGACGAGAGAGGCCTTCGCTCAATCCTTGCCGATGAGATCGAAAAAATCTTGGCACCTGTTGCCAAGCCACTCGAAATAAACGGGTTTCCTCGCCCGCATGTAATCCTGGTGATCGGCGTCAACGGTTCGGGCAAGACGACGACTATCGGGAAGCTCGCGCATTGGCTGAAGGAGCAGGATTATGGCGTCCTCCTTGCAGCCGGGGACACGTTTCGAGCCGCTGCGATCGAGCAGCTCCAGGTCTGGGGACAGCGCGTCGGAGCGCCGGTCATTTCCGGGAGGGAAGGAGGAGACGCTGCTGGAATCGTATTTGACGGCGTAAAACAGGCGACCGCCACCGGCGAAGACGTCCTCATCGTCGACACCGCCGGCAGGCTCCAGAACAAGGCTCACCTGATGGAGGAGCTTGCAAAGATCCGGCGGGTTCTCGGCCGCCTCAACCCGCAGGCCCCGCACGACGTCCTTCTCGTCCTCGACGCGACCACTGGCCAGAACGCGCTTGCGCAGGTCGAGGTGTTCCGGGAAACGGCCGGGGTGACGGGCCTCATCATGACCAAGCTCGACGGCACTGCCCGAGGCGGCATCCTCGTCGCGGCCGCCGAGAAATTCGGCCTTCCAATCCACGCGATCGGTGTTGGCGAAACGGCCGACGACCTGCGTCCCTTCGACCCCCGCGCCGTCGCTCGCGCGATTGCCGGACTGCCGCCCGAATGAGCCGGCCTCAAGAGCCGCAGGGCGGCGCCAAGCTCCTGATCGATCTAGGGCCGCTGCTGGTCTTCTTTCTCGTCAATTTTTTGGCGCCAGTGCCGACCTTCATGAAGATCTTCGTGGCAACCGGGGCCTTCATGGTCGCGATGATCGCCGCAATGCTCTTCTCGGCGATCCGCTACCACCGGATTTCGCCGTTGCTATGGTTTTCGGGCGTGATGGTGGTGATCCTTGGAGGACTGACCATCTGGCTGCACAACGAGAGCTTCATCAAGATGAAGCCGACGGTCTATTATGCGCTGGTATCGGGCCTGCTATGGTTCGGACTGGCGACCGACCGCCCTCTCCTCCAGCGCGTCCTTGGATCAACCTATCCCGGTCTTGATGAGAAGGGCTGGGCAAAGCTTACGCGTAACTGGGCGGCCTTTTTTGTCTTCATGGCGATCCTGAACGAGCTGGTCTGGCGCAACAGCACCACCAATTTCTGGGTCGGCTTCAAGCTCTGGGGCGCACTTCCCCTCACTTTCCTGTTCGCCGCGGCGAACATCCCAATGCTCCTGCGGCACGGCCTTATGAAAGATGACGCGATGCCTTCCGAACCAGGGCCAATCGAATGAGCGATCCCATTCTCTCCATCCGCAAGCTGCGCAAGACCTATGGAACCGGGGTCGATGCCCTGAGGTCGGTCGATCTCGACATCAACCGGGGCGAGATCTTCGCGCTCCTGGGCCCCAATGGCGCGGGCAAGACGACACTGATCAACATCATCTGCGGCATCGTGACCTCAACCAGCGGGGAAGTGCTCGTCGACGGAAAGAACTGGCACGACGACTATCGCCACGCACGCAGCCGCATCGGTCTTGTACCGCAGGAACTCACGACGGAGGCGTTCGAGCCGGTCTGGAACACGGTGAGCTTCTCACGCGGCCTCTACGGAAAGCCACGCGACGATGCCTTCACGGAGGAACTGCTGAAACGACTTTCGCTCTGGGACAAGCGCAAGACGATCATGATGCACCTCTCGGGCGGCATGAAGAGGCGCGTGATGATCGCAAAGGCGCTGTCCCATGAGCCGGAAATCCTGTTCCTCGATGAGCCGACCGCGGGCGTGGACGTCGAACTTCGCCGTGACATGTGGGAACTCGTCCGCAAGCTTCGCGCCGATGGGACGACGATTATCCTGACCACCCACTATATCGAAGAAGCCGAGGAGATGGCCGACCGGGTCGGGGTCATCAGCAAGGGCGAGCTCATTGCCGTCGACGAGAAGAAGTCTCTCATTGCCAGAATGGGTAGGAAGACACTCGATATCATGCTCGCAGAGCCCCTCGCTGCAATTCCGCCGGATCTCGGGGAATGGAGGCTCCGCCTCGAGCAGGACGGACACGTGCTTTGCTACGAATTCGACAGCCATGCCGAACGCACGGGGATCGCCTCGCTGATGCGGCGCCTGGGCGACCTTGGGATTGCCTACAAGGACCTCTCCACGCACCAGTCCAGCCTCGAGGACATTTTCGTCGAGCTCGTCCACCAGCCGCGGAGCGCCGCATGAACAGCCATGGAATTGCGGCGATCTATCGGTTCGAGATGGCGCGCTGGAAGCGGACGCTCTGGCAGAGCCTCATCACGCCGGTGATCACCACTGCTCTTTATTTCGTCGTGTTCGGGTCGGCACTTGGCAGCCGCATGACGAGCATGGAAGGAGTGAGCTTCGGGGCCTTCATCGTCCCTGGACTGACTCTTCTCAGCGTCTTCATGCAATCAATCTTCAATGCCAGTTTTGGCATTTATTTTCCAAAGTTTACAGGAACGATTTACGAACTTTTATCAGCACCGATCTCGAGTCTGGAAGCGGTTCTCGCCTATGTCGGCGCAGCCGTTACCAAGTCCGTCATCCTCGCGCTCGTGACGCTTGCGACGGCCACGCTTTTCGTGCCCGTGCGGGTCGATCATCCGCTCGCGATGATCCTGTTTCTCATCGCCATTTCGAGCGGCTTTTGTCTATTCGGCTTCGCCATCGGCGTCTGGGCGCAGAATTTTGAGCAGCTCCAGATCATTCCGATGCTGGTGATCACCCCGCTGACCTTCCTCGGCGGCGCTTTTTACTCGGTAAAGGCTCTGCATGAGCCGTTCCGGACGATCACGCTGTTCAATCCGATCGTCCATGTGATCAGCGGATTTCGCTGGAGCTTCTATTCGATCGCTGACGTGCCCGTCTGGTCCAGCGTTCTCGTTACCCTCGGCATCATCGCCGTGTGCATGGCGGTGATCGGGTGGATGTTCAGAACAGGGTACCGGCTCAAGCAATGAAGGGGAAACGTCAGTCCGCAACCGGACTGACGACCCCATAGCTGGACGGTCAGGCCGTCAACTCTGCCGAGCGTGCGCCCTCACCTTGCTGGTTTGCGCGCTCGAAGCCCTGGCCGTCGAGATTCTGGGCCACGAAGTCCCAGTTGACGATGTTGGATAGAACGCTCGAGGCAAACCGAGGCCGCTCATTGCGATAGTCGATGTAATAAGCATGCTCCCACACATCGAGCGTGAACAAGGGCACCATGCCGTCATGGACGATCGGCGTGTCCGCATCGTGAAGAGAAGTGACACGCAGGCTGCCGCGATCGAGGACCAGCCACGCCCAGCCGTTGGAGAAGTGGTTCACGGCTTCTTCCTGGAGCTTGTCGAGAAGCGCCTGAGGATTGCCAAATCCGTCCTCGATCAGCTTGGCGAGCTTGCCGCCGGGCTGCTGACCTCCAGCAGGACTGAGGCACTGCCAGAAGAAGCTGTGGTTCCACAGCTGCGCGCTGTTGTTGAAAAGCTTGTTGTTCCCGCCTTGCTTGGCGGCCTTGACGACCTGGATCAGCGAGGCACCGGACAAGTCCTGCTGGCCCTGGACGAGCTCGTTGGTCTTGTTCACGTACGCCCTGTGGTGCTTGCCGTGATGATATTCGAGGGTCTCTGCCGACATGACCGGGGCAAGAGCATCCTTGGCGAATGGTAGATCGGGCAGCTGGAACGACATTTCGAGGCAACTCCTTGAAGTGCCGGGAAAACGACGCTTGCACGCCGACTCCCCATAGCAAGCCCCCCGCCCGCATGCGTCCCAGATGCTTGCGCGGCAGGAAAATTCAACCCACAAACGACAACGAAACGATCATTTGCGCTGAAGTGCACGGCCGATGCGGGGGTATCGGATCACAAAAGGGGGAAGCAGATGGGAAAGTTCTTTGAGAATCTTGCGGTCGTTGTGATCGTGGGCGTGCTGCTTGCGGTCCTGATCACGGTCTTTCCGGATTCCGGGTATCGGCCCCCCACGGGCGATCTGCTGAACGGGGTCCTGCAATGGCTGCACGTCTTCTTCGGAATTACGTGGATCGGTCTGCTTTACTATTTCAACTTCGTGCAGATCCCCACGATGCCCACGATACCCGCAGAGCTCAAACCGGGGGTCTCCAAATATATCGCCCCGAGCGCGTTGTTCTATTTTCGCTGGGGCGCGGCATTCACCGTCTTGACGGGGCTGCTCCTCGCCTGGTCCTACGGCGAGCTTAGGGAAGCGCTCACTCTCGATCGAACCGCTCGGCTGATCGGCATCGGCATGTGGCTTGCTCTCATCATGGCGTTCAACGTGTGGTTCGTCATCTGGCCGAACCAGAAGAAGGCGCTCGGAATGGTACCGGCGGACGACGCGACCAAAGCCAAGGCGGCGCGTGTCGCCATGATCTTCTCGAGGACCAACACCTTGCTGTCGATCCCGATGCTGTTGGCGATGACCAACGCCCACTAGGGAGCCGGCCCTCGTTTGTTTGCCGGGCTTCTACCGGCCGACGAACCGGTAGCTTGCGAGATATTCGCTTGGAAGCGACCAGCCGGGCTCGAGATCGTGAGCCCGCTTCAAATCCGCATAAGCGAGGCGGTATTGGCCCATTTGCTCATAGGCGACGCCCCTTGCAAAGATTGCGAGGGCCTGGCGGTGGGGAGCGTTGTCGATGCCCTTCTGGAGCAGTGGCAATGCATCGCGGCCATTGCCTTTGCGAAGCCGCAGGAAGCCCTTGTTCAGCCAGGCATCGGACAGGCGGGCGTCCATCGCAAGAGCGGCATTGAAGTCTGCATCGGCAGAAAGATCGTTGCCGTGCACCATGTAGAGAATGCCGCGATTGACCAGCGTCGCTGCACGGTCGTGCGGCATCAGGGCTTCCTCGTCGAGCGAACGCGTGCAGCCCTCGATCGCAACGTCGCGGCCGTCGCGCGCCAGGGCCTGCTCATAGCAGATCCGGGAGAGCGGACCCCCGAGGCTGATTATCGCGGCCGAAGCGGCCGAAACGCCCAAAGCCAACATCGCGGCACCCGCGAACAAAGTCAGGCTCTTCATATCAAGCCTCCTTCCATGAGCAGGAGGCACGGTACGCCCGATCGAGGCCAGGTTCACCAGCGTTTCGACAAATAGACGAGCGGGGCGCCCCGCAAATCGGCTGAAGACCTCTAGACGGCGGTGTCCTGCAGCTTGTGACGCTTCAGTGCGTGGCGAAGCTGGTCATAACTGAGGTTGAGCGCCGCCGCGGTCGCCCGCTGGTTGAACCGGTTCCGACGTAGTGCGTCCTCGAGCAGCACCCGCTCGTAATCGGATACGGCCGCCCGGAAATCGTTGGTCCCGGCAGGGGGAGGCGGCGGGGCTGCTGCAACAGGCGTGCTGCCGACGTCTTCAACTTCCGCCGGCGGCGCGTGAGTGGCGGCCCTGAAAGTCGCCGCCGGAGCCCAGGGGGAATGAAACGGATCGAAGTTGATCTTGTCGACTGGGCGCTCGGGATCTTCATGCCGATAGACGGCCCGCTCGATCACATTCCTCAGTTCACGCACATTTCCGAGCCACGGATAAGCCTCGAGCTCAGCGAGCGCGCGCGGCGTGAAGCCGGGCCAGTTGGGCCAATCGAGCTCGACCGCCATGCGGCGCCCGAAATGCTCGGCCAGGAGCGGCACGTCGCCGTCGCGTGCGCGCAGCGGCGGAAGCGTGATGACCTCGAAGGACAGACGGTCAAGGAGGTCAGGCCTGAACCTGCCCCTTTCGACCTGCGCGGGAAGGTTCTCGTTGGTCGCGGCGACGATCCGCACGTCGACTCCGATCGGCTTTGACGCGCCGATGCGCGTGATCTCTCCATATTCGACGGCGCGCAGGAGACGGTCCTGGGCAGGCATGGACAAGGTCCCGAGCTCGTCGAGGAACAATGTCCCGCCATCGGCTTCCTCGAACCGGCCGTGACGCGTCTTGACGGCACCGGTGAAGCTCCCGGCCTCGTGGCCGAACAATTCGGCCTCGATGAGATTTTCGGGAAGTGCCGCGCAGTTCATGATAATCAGCGGGCCCGCCCAGCGGGACGAGAGGTGGTGCAGACGTTCGGCGATGAGCTCCTTGCCGGTGCCCCGCTCTCCGATAACAAGCACCGGACGGTTAAGGGGGGCGGCACGGCTCGCGCGCTCAACCGCATCGAGGAAGGCCAGGCTCTGGCCGATGAACTGTTCGGACCGCTCCACGCGCCGACTGTTGGTGGCAGATCCCACCATTTGGCAAGGATTTTCACTGCGATTTCAGGAACGAAATGAAGGATTTTGCATAAGAGCGGCCTTTTTGCCATTCTGGCACGGCTCTTGAATGGTCAATCGCAGGTTTAGGGCCCTAATTTTCGCATGCGGAGTGTTTGATGAGTATTTTTTCCCGAACACGGGATATCTTCGCCGCCAACATCACCGAGATGCTCGACCGCTCGGAAGATCCGGCGAAGATGATCCGGATGGTGATCCTCGAAATGGAGGAGACACTGGTCGAGGTACGCGCTTCGGCCGCCCGTTGCATCGCCGACGGCAAGGAGATGCGACGCGCGCTTTCGCGCCTCGATGACCTCCAGAAGAACTGGACCGAGAAGGCCGAGCTCGCCCTGTCGAAGGAGCGGGAGGACCTTGCAAAGGCAGCCCTCATCGAGCGGCAGAAGGCCGCCGACATGGCAGACGGGCTGCGCGACGAGATCAAGGGCATCGACGACACGCTGAAAGGCTATGAAGGCGACATCGCCAAGCTCCAGAACAAGCTTCGCGAGGCGCGTGCCCGCCAGAACGCCATTGCAGCGCGTTTCGAAAGCGCGGTCACCCGCGCCCGCGCCCGCGAGATCATGAACGGCAGCCGGACGGAAGATGCATTCTCCAAGTTCGAACTGCTGGAGCGGCGTGCAGATTTTGCCGAGGGCCGTGCGGATGCGCTCGGAATGACCGGGCCCAAGAGCCTCGAGGAAGAAATTGCAGAACTGAAGGCCGCGGAGTCGGTCGATGCCGAGCTTGCAGCAATGAAGGCCGCGCTCAAGGCAAGGGGGAAATAGAAGATGGATGACGTGCTGATTCCCGTGCTCATCGTCGGGATGCTTTTTATCGGCCTGCCCTGGCTGGTGTTTCACTACATTACGAAATGGAAGACTGCTGCGACCCTCACCTCGGGGGACGAGAAGCTCCTCGATGAGCTGCACGAGGCGGCGCGTCGTCTCGACGACCGCCTGTGCACGATCGAGCGCATCATGACAGCCGAAAATCCGAACTGGCGCCAGCAATGCATGCCGGCCCACGAAGAGCGGCGCCTGCTCGTAGACGGTGAATGAAATGGCCTACGACCGCTATCCCGTCGAGCCTCGCACCAACCAGCCGCAGCCGATAACCGAACAGCCAACCTATTATGCAGAGCAGCCGGCCAGCCGCACGCGCTTCTATCGCGACAAGCGCAACGGCAAGATCATGGGGGTCTGCGCCGGCATCGCCGACTATACGGGCTTTGACGTCAGCCTGATCCGCGTTGCGATGCTTGCCGCCCTGTTCATGAGCGGCGGCAGCATCCTGCCCTTTTATTTCATCATGGGGTGGGTGAGCCCCAACAAGCCCGTGGCGCTCGAGCGGGTGGACCGTGAAGAACAGCAATTCTGGCAGGGCGTCAGGGCGTCCCCGACGCGCGCCGCGCGCGACATTCGCTCGCGCCTTAAGGATATCGATCGCCGGCTTGCCGACATTGAGAGTTACGTGACCACCGAGAACCGCTCTCTTGCACGAGAGATCGAACAGCTGCGCTGAAGAGGGGAAGAGGATAATGCAAGGTCCGACAGCCGTCATGCTTGCGACGATCATCATTGGCCTGCCAACGGTCATGATCATGCTGATCGCCAATCGCTTCTTCAAATTCCGCGAGAAGAAGCTCGAGGTCGAAGCGCTCAACGCGGCCGAAAAGGCCGCGCAATATGCGTCGAGATCGCACGAGCTCGAGGAACGCGTTCGCGTCCTCGAACAGATCGTGACCGACGGTGGGGCCCAGACCGCTGCGCAGATCGAGGCATTGCGCGAGGCACCGCGACGGACCGCTCGCAAGCGCATTGCGGCAAGCGACCCGTCGGCTTGATCCAAAGCTCGGCCGTAACGACATTCCCGCACACAGCGGATAAAGGGGCACTACCAACATGAACAATATCGCGAGCTGGATCTGGGTTCTCATTCCCCTGGCGGCGATCGGCTTCGCGCCGTTCAAGATGTGGCTGCGGATCAAGGAAAAGCAGATCGACGCGCAGACCCATCTCGCCGCGGAGAAAAGCGCTCAATATGCCCAGCACATGGAGCGTTTCGAGCAGCGGCTTCGGGTGGTCGAGCAGATCGTCACGGACGGCGGCGCCCAGACGGCGGCGCAGATCGAGGCGCTGCGCGATGCGCCGCGCGTTACTTCGGGAGAAAAGACCCAATGAATGGTCCCGAGTTTGTCCTTGCCCTCCTGTTCATGGTCTTCGTTTTCTCGATCGTAAGACACAGGCTCGGCATTCCCGTTCGTTCAATGCGGGAAATGCGGGGCGACCCCATCGATTCGCAGGAAACCCAGCGCCTCCGCCAGGAGGTTCAGGAGCTCAAGGAGCGTATCAAGGTCCTCGAGCGCATCACCGTCGAAAAAGAGAATAGCCTCGCCAAGGAAATCGAGTCGCTTCGCGATCGATAGCGGTGCTAGGCGGATGGAATGACCGGCCTTCCCCCTCTCTCGGAGATCCTGGAAGAATATCAGCTCGTCGATGCGGAGGATCGCTACCGGCTATTGATTGACCTAGGCCGGCAGCTCGAACCCATGGTCGATGCGCTGAAGACCGACGCGACCAAGGTGCGCGGTTGCTCGGCGTCGGTCTGGGTCTATCCCACCAGCGCCAAGGGACGGCTGCACTTTCTTGCCGACAGCAATTCGGCAATCACCAAAGGCGTTGTCGCACTCGTCCTCAGCGCGGTCCAGGACATGCCGGCCGCCGAGGTCTCCAAACTCGACATCGCCGAATGCCTCGCGCCTTTCGAGCTGTCGAGGCATCTCACTGCAAACCGGACGCAGGGCGTACCCAACATGATCGCGCTCGTGAAACAGACCGCCGAGCGCTACGCGGCTGCGGCTTAAGCCTCTTTTCCGTTCTTGCGCTCTTCAGCCTTGCGCAGCACGTCATAGGCGGCCTGGACCTGCTTGAAGCGCTTTGCAGCTTCCTCGTCACCGGGGTTCGCGTCCGGATGTGTCTCCTTGACGAGCCGCCGGTGCGCGGCCTTGATCGCGGTGAACTCGGCGTCGCTGTCGAGCTCGAGTGCATCTAGCGCGCGCATCTCGTCGCGTGACCGGCTGCCGTCGCCCGGACCCGCCCATTTCCATTGGGCGGACTTGCGGAAGCCCTTGGAGCCTTGCTCTTCCTCGGCAGCCCGGCGGGCAGCTTCCTCGGGACTGAGCCCGGCAAAATAGTTCCAGTTCTTGTTGTATTCGGCAGCATGGGCCTCGCAGAAATACCAGCGCTCGGGGCTGTTGGGCGCCTTGGGAGCCGGCCGGTCGCCGATCTCCGTGCAGCCCTCACGGTCACACAGGCGCAGCCTTGCCGCAGTCCGGCCCTTGTCGCCGTACGAGCGCCAGCGGGGGAATCCCCAATCGTCCGATCTTTTCTGCCGAGGCATAGCTTCCTGCGGTTTAGGGTGTCGTCGGCCCGATTGCGAGCCGCCGACTCCAGTGAAAAATGCCAGAGGGCCTGTAAGCCGGGTTCTGTCCTCCACCCCCGTCTGCAGACGGGAGAGGATGTGCGGCCATTCCTCTAGGGGACGGGTTGCCCCGCCCCTCCAGCAACCAACCCGGGCAGCGAGCCGGAACCAGGCCCATATGCCGCCCCTATTCGGTCTTGCACCCGGTGGGGTTTACCGTGCCGGTCCTGTTGCCAGGGCCGCGGTGCGCTCTTGCCGCACCCTTTCGACCTTACCTGTCCGAAGACGGGCGGTGTCCTTTCTGTGGCACTTTCCCTGAGCCGCCTTCGCCAAGGCTATGACAGCTCGCCGGGCGTTACCCGGCACCGTGGTTCCATGGAGCCCGGACTTTCCTCGCGTTTCATTCGAAACCCGCGGCCGCCCGGCCCTCTGGCTTTGCCAATATGGGCTACTGCGGCCTCGGCAGCAACAAGGCGAGCAGTTTTGCGCGGCACTCGCCGTCGATGATCCCGTCGATCATGTCGGGACGGAAGCGGCGCTGGAAGGCAATGACCGCCTTTTGGGGCTCGGTGACGTCATAACCGAAACGCTCGAGGGCCAGCAGGAAGCCCGCATCGGTCCAGTAAGGATCGATGAGGTCCCGCGTCGGGCTCGGGAGTGCAAGGCGGCGCTTTGCAAGCGCCTGCCAGGGAAATAGCTCGCCAGGGTCTTCCTTCCGCGCCGGTGCAACATCCGAATGGCCGACCACATTGCCACGGCCGATGCCATGCCGCTCCTTGATATCCGCGACGAGCGGGATGAGCGAGGCGATCTGTTCGTCAGGAAACGGACGGTAGCCGAATTCGTGGCCGGGATTGACGATCTCGATCCCGACGCTTGCAGAATTGACGTCCGTTATTCCCCGCCACCGGGATTTACCGGCGTGCCAGGCGCGTTTCTGCTCGTCGACGAGACGATAGGCGGTTCCATCCTCGTCGATCAGGTAATGGCAGGAGACGCCCGCCTCCGGAGATGTCAGGCGATCAAGGGCCCCCTGGGCATCGGGCATCCCGGTATAGTGAAGCACGATCATCGAGACAGGCAGCTGCCGCTCGTCAAAATTGGGCGACAGCCGCTCGACGAAGTCCAGATCCATGCGCCAATGGCGCACAGCTACGGCCGCGGGGTCAACCCCCGGCTGATATTCTCCGGTCCGGACCACCGCGTTTCTCGACACGGCTCTTGTCGCCAACGAGCCGATAGAGGCCCCGGGCGTTGATATCGGCGCCAAGCTTGCCCGATTGTCCGATCACCGTCTCGCCTGCCCCGAGCATCAGCCAGCCGTCAGCCGCCATCGCGCCTGCAATCCTCTCGAACGCGAGCGTCTTCTTCTCCGGGCTGAGGTAGAGGAGGACGTTCCGGCACAATATGATGTCGAAATCGCCTGGATGAGGTGCCGGCTCTAGAAGATTGTGCACCTGGAAGCGGACTGGTTTGCGAAGGCCTTCGACGGCTCGCCAACCTTCCGGTGTTTCCTCGAACCACCGGATCATCTGGTTGATTCCAAGACCCCGCTGCACCTCAAACTGGCTGTACGCGCCGGAGCGGGAGCGGTCCACGCACGAGGTGGAAACGTCGGTCCCGAGGATATCGATGGTCCAGCCGCGCCACTTGTCGGGCTCCTCGGCAAAAAGCATCGAGAGCGAATAGACTTCCTGGCCGCTCGAGCAGCCGGCGGACCAGATCTTGAGGTGCTTGTTTTGGGCCCGTCGCTGGGCGAGCTCGGGGAGCGCATGCCGCTGCAGCACGTCAAAGGGCGCGCGATCGCGAAAGAAGTAAGTCTCGTTGTTAAGCAGCGCTTCGACGACCTTTTGTGACAAGCTCGGCTCCTTGCCCATGACGAGGATGGTGATGAGCTCATCAAGGGTCGCGATGCCGCGCTCGCGAAGCAATGCGGAAAGTGCCGTTTCGATGCGCCACCGGCGGCTCATGGTGAGCTGCTGGCCGGTGCGTGCTTCAAGGAGGCCTGCGAGAATACGGCTCGAACTGTCGCTTATTTGCACGCCTACTGCTCCTCGGTCCGACCGGCGATACGCCGGGCGATTTTCTCAGGCGGAAGCACGGCGCAGGCCAGTCCCGCCTCAAGTACGGCGCGCGGCATCCCCCATACCGCGCAGCTGCCTTCGTCCTGCGCAAAAATGGATCCACCGCAGGCAACCAGTCGCGAAGCGCCTTCGGCACCGTCGCGACCCATGCCGGTGAGGACCACTCCCAGCGCACCGCTCCCAAACATCGCTCCAACGGATGCAAACATCGGATCAACCGAGGGCATGCAGCCGCTGCTACTGCGGCCATGGGTAAGGCGCACGACATGCCCCGAACGCGAAGGTTCGACCGTGAGGTGCGCATCGCCCGGCGCAACCAGGATGAGGTCGGGAACGAGCTCCATGCCGTCCTGCGCGACAAGCGCCTCGCGCCGCGCAACGCAGCCGAGCTGGCGCGCGAAGACGCTCATGAAAGGAATGGGCAGGTGCTGTGTCACAAGGATCGGCACTCCGATCCTTGTAGGAAGCGCCTTGAAGAGAACGCCAAGCGCGTGAATGCCCCCGGTTGATGCACCGATTGCAAGGCACTCGATCGCGTCCGAAGGCATTGCCCGAAGAAGCGTGCGCGAAACGGAGCCTTCCGCGACCGGCATGGCCAGCCGGTCACCGACGTAACCCAGGGCCTTGAGCTTGCCGAGCAATATCTCGGAAAACCTGCCGTTGAAGCGTCCGGTCCCTGGTTTTGGCATGGTGTCCGCTGCGCCAAGAGCAAGCGCTGCAACGGTCTGCTCGGCGCCGTCTTCGGCGAGGGACGAGACAATCATGATCTTTGCGCCAGCAGCAGCTGCAATGATCCGGGGAATGGACTTGAGACCGCCCGCTCCAGGCATCTCGAGATCCAGGATGACGATGTCCACGCGGCACTCCCCGAGCGCCTCGATGGCATCTTCGGCAGTTCCGGCGACCGCGGTGATCTCGAATGCAGGATCGCTTTCCACCATGCGCGACAGCACGGCGCGTGCGACCGTCGAGTCATCGACGATCATGAGTCGGATTCTGCGACCTGTACTGCGCGGGTCCAAAAAGCGGTCCCGCGATCTGGCGAGCGCCCGCTCCATGACCCGGCCGCTCAGGCGACGCCGACGAGCTGGAGCTTGATGTGGAGCGTCTCGCGGTCGAAAGGCTTCATCACATATTCGTCTGCACCGGCTTCCAGTGCAGCGCGAATGTGCGCCATGTCATTCTCGGTCGTGCAGAACACGACCTTGGGCTGGTCCTCATGACCGCGCTGGCGCAGGAGTTTCAGGAACTCCATCCCGCTCATCACCGGCATGTTCCAGTCGAGCAGCACGACGTCAGGCATCTTAGCCTCACAGCGGGACAGCGCTTCCTGGCCGTCACCGGCTTCCTCGACCTCGAACTCGAGGGTCTCGAGAATGTGCCGCGCGACCTTTCGGATCACCTTCGAGTCATCGACGATCAAACAGCTTTTCATTCTTCGGCTTTCCCGCTTCCAACCGTGAGGCAAATAAACGCTAAGGGTAACGAAGAGCTTAAGCCGCGGCCTTGGCCTCGGCACCGGCAATCAGTGCCGAAACGTCGGCCAGCAGCAGCGGCCCGGTCTCGGTCTCGACCATTCCACATGAGACGCGCTCCCATCCCGCTCCCATCGCCGCGCGCACCGGCAGCGGCTCGGAAAGCGCCTCAACGACGTCTTCGACGAGATCGACGATGAGCGCGTAATGATGACCGCCGAGTTCGACGACTGCAGCTTCGCGAATTCCGTCACTGCAATCGGTCGCGCCAAGCTCGAGCGAGCGCATGCAGTCGATGACCGTCAGCACCCTGCTTCGAAGCGCGGAAAGTCCGGCGACGTGCGGAGCAGCCCGGGGTACCGGGATGAGGGTATCCAGCTCGACGACGGACTCGACCGCCGCCGACGGCAGGGCGACCCGCTCACCGGCGATCGTCACGACCAGCAGAAGCTCGTTCACTTGGCTTTCCCCCCGGCTGCGGACTTGAGCGCCATGAGAAGGCCAGCGCGGTCATAACGGTAGATGCTCTCGTCCTTCCTGCTGCTCGGTTCCGGCTCGTTTCGAAGGATGATGGCCCTGGCGTCCTTGCGGACCTGTTCGCCATCAGCCGCGATAACGAGGTCGGCCTTTTCGGCATCTTCATCCCCGATGACGCGGTAGCCTGCTGCCTCGACGATCGGGCGCAGCATGTTCTGCATCCAGGGATCATCGTTGGGTATGCGGCAAACCGGGAGATCCGTCGCCCTGGCCGCCGCTCCGACATGGTTTGCGAACAGCCAGTGCGCGTCGACGAGCTCGGCGGGTTCGCCGTTGATCAACGTGACGCCGCCGATCTCGCCGGCCCTTTCGGCGTGGATGATGTCATGTTCGATCGTCGCAAAGTCGACGACCTCGCTGAATGCGTAGCCGATCTCGTGGGCGCCGTCATTGAGGCGGAAGAGACGGATCTTGCCGTCCCCGACCTCGCTGGAGGTCATGCCTGCAAGGGGCAGGATTGCTTCACCAACCTTGACGCGCAGCTGTCCTGCCGCCTGTTTGACGTTGGAGGCCGCCACCTCCTCGATACGATCGACGATCGCGAGGC
This sequence comes from Sphingomonas agri, assembly GCF_038148795.1. Taxonomy (NCBI): domain Bacteria; kingdom Pseudomonadati; phylum Pseudomonadota; class Alphaproteobacteria; order Sphingomonadales; family Sphingomonadaceae; genus Sphingomonas; species Sphingomonas agri. The sequence continues at coordinate 369,265 of NZ_JBAPEU010000002.1, forward strand.
GGAGCGCTCGGCGGCCGCCGTCCACGCCGCGGAAAAGAAGGACGGGGATCGCTTTCGAGACTGCGCTAGCAGGACCATCGGCAATCCGCGCGCCGCGTTCCAGCGCCTCGAGCTTCACACCGGCCACCTCGGCGATGCCGGCGGGATCGAAGAGCAGGATCGGGCTTCCGTCGTCGGCCAGCGTCGTCCCGGCATAGAGGCCCGTCGCCATGACCACTGGTGCGGCGGGTTTGACGACAAGTTCCTCGTGATCATGGATCCGGTCCACCGAGAGCGCATAAACGTCGCCCCCCGCTGGGTGGAGCACGATCAGCGTACGGTCCTGTTCGTCGATTCCGCTCTCGAGACCGAGGACGGCGGCAAGCGAAACCTCCGGAACGCGGCGGCCTCTGATGGTCGCGATGCCCGCTCCGCCGACGTGCTCGAGAGTGACGCTCTCGCCATTGGCGCGAACGATCTCCTCGATGGCCGAGCGCGGAATGGCAAAGTGCTGGCCGGCGATCGAGACCGTGAGCGCTGGAATGATGGTGAGGGTCAGTGGAACCCGAAGGGTCATTCGGGTGCCCTCGCCGACCCTGCTGTCGACCTCGACGATGCCGCCGATCCGTTCGACGTTCGAGCGGACCACGTCCATTCCGACGCCGCGACCGGAGATTGCGGTGACCTGCTTTGCAGTCGACAGCCCCGCTTCGAAGATCAACGCGAGCTGCTCGCGCACTGAAAGCTGGCTCGCACCGAGCTTGTCGACGATTCCCGATGCAATCGCCTTCTCGAGCAGCTTCTTGCCGTCGATGCCGCGACCATCGTCATGGATGTCGATGAGGATCTGGTTACCCGACTGGCGCGCCGAAACCGAAAGCACTCCGATTTCGCGCTTTCCGGCCTTGAGGCGCTCCGCCGGTTTTTCGATGCCGTGATCGACGGCGTTCCGGATGATATGTGTCAAGGGGTCCCGGATCATCTCGATCATCTCGCGATCGAGCTCGACGTCGCCCCCTTCAATATCGACCAGCACCTGTTTTCCAAGCTCTGCCGAAAGATCGCGGACCATCCGCGGCAGGCCGACGAACAGGTTCTCGATCCGCTGCATGCGCGTGCGGGTGATCGCGTCGCGCATTTCGGCAATGATCGAGGACAATCGCTCGAAGGCTCCGTCGACCGCAACGTCGGCTTCCGATTCACGAAGGCGCCGCGCAAGCTCGTTCCTCGCCAGCACCATGTCGGAGACCGTGCTCATCACCCGGTCGAGAAGCTCGACCGACAACCGGATCGTCCTCGGCGCCGCCGACGAGCGGACGCCACCTTCGGCGACTGCCGCGGCGACGGGCGTTGCAGAAGCTTCTGCGCCAGGCGCAAGCGCATGAATGAGAGCGCTGTCATCGCCCGCAGGCATCTCCTCGCCGGCCTCGATTGCAGCCACCATTTCGCCGATGCGGTCGATGATCGCGAGAACCGCACTGACAAGGAAGGCATCGGCCTGCCGGCGCCCGCCCCTCACGTCGGCGAGCGCGTCCTCGGCCGCGTGGCTGAGCGCCTCGAGACGGGGAAAATCGAAAAACCCGCAATTGCCCTTCACCGTGTGGACGAAGCGGAAGATGCTATCGAGCCGCGCACGGTCGTCAGGCTGCGCTTCCCAGGCAACGATCTCGCCGCCCAGCGCTTCGAGCATTTCGCGGCATTCGGCTACGAAATCAGCAATCAGATCATCCACGCGCGTGCAATCCCATGGGGTTCGGGATGCTTATGCCGGGGAGGAGTTAATGCCCCGTTATCCGTGTATTCGGCAGCCGCGCGGGGGGCGGGCGCTCGAAAAAGTGCCGGGAACGTCAGGCGGCCCGGATACGCGCTCCTATGAGAAGGGCCGCGTCTCCTGGATCGGACAGCTGGATCGTGCCGCCACCGCTCGCGACCATATTGTGCGCCAGCCATGCAGCCGCCGCACGAGGCTCGATCGAGCCGTCGCCGCCATCCGAGAGCGTCTGGCGGAGCGCAGGATCGAGGAGAATCCGGGGCCCTTCCGCGCGGACTGCGACCTCTACCTCCCCATCACAGCGTTCGGCCCCGACATCGAGCCTTCCGCCGCGTACAAGCGCATCGCCTGCAAGCATCGCAAGATTGAGCAGCAGCTTTACTGCATCCTTGGGCAGCTTTGCCTCGCCAACGCTCCAGCCGAGTTCGATACGGCGTTCCGGGCCGAACAGTCCTTCGAGTGCGACCTCCGCTTCGTGCGTATCGATCTCTTCGCCGAACCCGCCGGCAGCTCCGAAGGCGAGCCGGAAGAACTTGAGCTTGTTTGCCGACGCCCGGGCGCTGTCCGCGAGCAGCTCCAGGCACTTCTCGCGCATTTCGGGGTCGGTCTCGTCGGCCAGCAGCTCGATGCCATTGTTGAGCGCTCCGATTGGCGACATGAGATCGTGGCAAAGGCGGGAGCAGAGCAGGCTCGCAAGATCAACTGGCTTCATCGCAAGCAATTGATGCGGCAGAGTTTCATGTCGCGCAAGCGCTACAACGTTGAAGCGCCGGTGCACGATTCCCATATTATCGACAAGGATGGGGGGAATTCAGACGATCCGCGTGAGCCTGGAGCCTGCCCATGCCGGCTGGCGGCTCGACCGTGCGCTTGCGGCAGCCCTGCCCACCTTGTCGCGTGAACGCCTCAAGGCCCTGATCCGGAGCGGTGCTGTGGAAACGGATGGGGGGGCGGTCCGGGACCCTGCCGCCAAGGTCCGCGGCGAGGAATCCCTCCGGGTCGCTGTCCCCGAGCCTCAGCCGGCACACAACGAGGCGCAGGACATACCGCTGAACATACTGTTCGAGGACGAGCATCTCCTCGTCGTGGACAAACCCGCCGGCCTCGTCGTTCATCCGGCCGCGGGAAATCTCGACGGGACGCTCGTCAATGCCCTCCTCCATCATTGCCGAGGATCTCTTTCGGGCATCGGCGGCGTTGCACGACCAGGCATCGTCCACCGGATCGACAAGGATACGTCGGGCCTGCTGGTCGTCGCCAAGACCGACGTCGCCCACGAAGGACTTGCCAAGCAATTTGCCGCTCACTCGATAGACCGGCGCTATTTGGCGCTCGTGGGCGGCGTGCCGAAGACCGCTGCCGGCACCATCGATGCGCCGCTGGCGCGCTCACCGGTCAATCGCAAGAAGATTGCCATCGCCAATCGCGGCAGGCGGGCCGTGACACACTGGAAGCGGCTCAAGCTTCTTGGCGAGGCGGCCCTCGTCGAATGTCGGCTGGAAACCGGCCGCACTCACCAGGTCCGCGTTCACATGGCCTCGATCGGTCATCCGCTGCTCGGCGACCCGGTGTACGGCCGGTCGGGAAAGGCACATGGCAAGATCTTGAAGGAATTGCAGTTTCACCGGCAGGCGCTGCACGCGGCTGAACTTGGGTTCGTCCATCCTGTCACAAAGCACAGGATGTCGTTCTCAAGTCCCATGCCGCCGGACATGCAGGAACTGTTCAAGGCGCTTGGTGTATAGGAATTAACTCGTTAGGGCGCAGGTCCCATCCTGAGGATCTCGCCCTGCAAAAGGGAGAAGACGAAGAAAATGGCTGAAGCAAAAGGGATCGTCTCAATCCCGGCGTCCGGCGGGGAGGCCGGACTCAACCGCTATCTCTCGGAGATCAAGAAATTTCCGATCCTCAGCCCCGAGGAAGAATATATGCTTGCCAAGCGGTGGCGCGAGCACGGGGACACCGAGGCAGCGGCAAAGCTGGTCAATTCGCACCTTCGGCTCGTTGCCAAGATCGCCATGGGCTATCGCGGCTATGGTCTCCCGGTCAGCGAGCTCATCAGCGAAGGCAATATCGGCCTGATGCAGGGCGTGAAGAAGTTCGAACCCGACCGCGGTTTCCGCCTCGCGACCTATGCGATGTGGTGGATCCGCGCCTCCATCCAGGAATTCATCCTGCGCTCCTGGAGCCTCGTCAAAATGGGCACCACGGCGGCGCAGAAGAAGCTGTTCTTCAACCTTCGCCGGATGAAGAACCAGATCGACGCTTTCGAGGAAGGTGACCTCAAGCCCCAGGACGTCGCGAAGATCGCCACCGATCTTGGAGTGAGCGAGGACGAAGTCGTGTCGATGAACCGTCGCATGGCGATGGGCGGAGACACCAGCCTTAACGCCCCTCTCAAGGACAGCGAGGGCGAGAACCAGTGGCAGGATTTCCTGGTCGACAGCGGCCCCTTGCAGGACGAGCGGATCGCGGAGGACGAGGAGACCCGGGTTCGTCACGACCTGCTGATGAGCGCGCTTGAAAGCCTCAACGACCGCGAGAAGCACATCCTGATGGAGCGCCGCCTTGCCGACGAGCCGAAGACGCTTGAGGAGCTCAGTCAGGTCTATGGCGTAAGCCGGGAGCGCATCCGGCAGATCGAGGTTCGCGCGTTTGAGAAACTTCAGGCGGCGCTTCTGCGCCTTGCGGGCGAGCGCCGGCTGCTTCCGGCGGCCTAGCCCCTTTCGTCGGCGACCTTGGGCGTCGCCTGCGTCAGCTTTTCACCTTCGCGCTGTTCCTCGGGCCGGTCCTGCACCGCGTCGTCGATTGCGACATTGTCGGCCGCCCAGGCGCCCCGCTCGCCCAGCGGCTCTGGTGACCCGGTAGTGCTGTCCTTGGCGGTCTGGTGCTCGATCTCGCTGTTGAGCTCCGCACCAAACACGAACGCATAAGCCGACAAGTACATCCAGGTCAGGAGGGCGACGACAGCAGCTAGAGAACCGTAGCTTGCGCGATAGTTCGTAAAACGGCTGACGTAGACTCCGAACGCCCACGTCAGGAGCAGCCAGGCAAGCGCAGCGAACAGGCTTCCAGGAGTAATCCAGGTCCACTTCGCCTGCTCGCGCGAAGGTCCGAAACGATAGAGCGTCGATGCAATCCCCGAGGCGAGAAGCGCTAGGACCAAGTAGCCCGCGACCTTCCCCGCGGTCACGAGCTCGGTCGATGCTTTCGGGAAGACGTGCTGGAGATAAGCAAGGGTTGCGGTCGCTGCCAGGGCACACAGGGCCACCAGAAGCGCCGCGAGAGTCATCAGAACCGCAAGCACGTAGAAAGCCAGAAGCGACCGCTTCTCCTTTTCCTCATAGGCGATATTGAGCGCCGTGATCACCGAGGCAGCGCCATTGGTGCCGCCGTAAACCGCGATGAGAAATGCGAGCAGGATGCCGAACCCCTTGGTCTTCTGTGAAGCCCGGACCGCAGTCATCAGCTGGTCCCCGATGACCAGGGCGACATCGCTTGGAAGAACTGCCGTCAGCGCCTGCATGTGCTCGACGACCGTGAATGGGTCGGCAACAAAGCCGTAGACGAGAACGATAAGGCCCAGGAGCGATAGCAGGGCGAAGAAGCCGTAGAACGCAACTCCGGCGGCGACGAGACCGACGTTGTCGTCCCAAACCCTTTTGTAGGTCCGTGCCCCGATGTCCTTCCAGGCCGCAGCCGGCATCTGCCACGGCGAAACCGCCTGGTGTCCGCGGGGATCGATGTTCGGTTCGCGATCAGCCATGTTCTCGCTGCTAGCCTAATCCTCCCGCCTGAGCAGCGACAGACCAACTGCGGCTGCGACGAGCGTTGCGCCTGCAGCTTCACGTCCGCGCTTTCGCAACATCGACAGCCCCAGGGTGGAGAGCGCCGCCGAGGCTATGCCGACCTTGCGAAGCCCGGCGATACTCGCCGCGCGGCTGGTGAGGCGGGCTGCGAAATAGGGCTGTCCCTGCCACGGTGATGAATGTTCGGGCCGGGCCGGCGCGGGACGCTCGCCATCCTCGCGCGCCCCCGGATCGTCCGAGAGCGGCGGCTCCCTCCCCGCTTCCTTGCCCTCATCCTGCGGCCCGTCGGCGACATGGTCCGCTGACCAGGCGCCGCGCTCGCCGAGCGGTCTGTCACCCGGCTGCGCCGTCGTGTCCCGCGCTGTCTGATGCTCGACCTCTGAATTGAACTCCGCTCCAAACAGAAGGACGAAGCTCGAAAGATACAGCCACGTGACGAAGATTATGACGCCGCCAAGGGAGCCATAGGTGACGTTGTACTTGCCGAAGCGGGAGACGTAGAATCCGAACCCCAGCGTCAACACCACCCACGCGAGCGCGAAGAACAAGGAGCCCGGAGTGATCCAGGTCCATTTCGCGCGTTTGCGCGACGGCCCGTAGCGGTAGAGCGTTGCTGCTGCAGCGGCAGCTACCGCAGCAAGAAACGCATAGGCGAGCGCTTGGCCGGCGAAGATCAAGGCGGGGCCCGTTGCGGGAAGCAATCGGTTGAGTGCCGACATCGTTCCGATCGCAGCGGCACCGATCATTGCGAGGAGCACCGTCGCGGCCGTGATCGCGATCGACAGGAAGGTTACCTGCAGCCAGCCGCGTTTCTCTTCCTCTTCATAGGCAATGTTGAGCGCGATGATGACGGAGCCGGCAGCGTTGCGCGCACCCCACAGAGCAACGGCGAGGGCAGCAATGAGACCAAGCCCCTTTTTGCCTCCCGATGTCTTGACGACGTTCAACAGCTGATCGCCGACGAGCTTCGCGATGTCCTGCGGCATCGTCTTCGCCAGGGACTGGACGTTGTGGAGCACTGTGTCCGGATTGGCGATGAGGCCATAGGTGAGGACAGTCGCACCAAGCAGCGGCACCAGTGCCAGAAACCCGTAGAAAGCCACGCCTGCGGCAACGAGCGAGATGTTGTCCTTCGAGGATTCTTTCCAGGTTCGGAATGCGATCTCCTTCCATCCCGGAGCCGGGATTTGCGCTGGCGTTTCAGCCTCGCGCCCCTTCTTCCCGGGCGGGGCACTTGCGGCGCTCGCCGCCTTCGTTGTCATGCTTTCCATGCGGCGAGGCTCCTTGGCGGCCCAACCCGGCACGGGGCGAGCCGTTCCCCTCTTGCAAAGCGCGAAAAACAGGCGGACGGTGGGAGTTTCACCAGACGGCGCCCGAGCGCCTTTCTTGTGCGACTCGCGCGCCCGTAACGGCACGAAGGGAGAGTCGCATGGCCGGACAACCATCCAAAGGCACCCGAGTAATTGCGCTGGTGGGACCCGCCGGCGCAGGAAAAACCAGCCTTGCCGAAGCGATGCTGTTCGCGGCCGGCGCCACCGACCGGTTAGGGTCCACCGCCAACGGCTCCAGCATCGGGGATTCGAGCCCTGAAGCGCGCCAGCGCGGCGGTTCGACCGAACTCAATCTCTACAATTTCAGCTATCTTGGCGATGATTTCGCGATCATCGACGTCCCTGGCTCGATCGGCTTTGCCGCCGACGGTGCGAAGGCACTTGCGATCGCCGACGTTGCAATCGTCGTCGTCGATCCCGATCCTGCGCGCGCTCCGCTGGCAGCTCCTGCGCTACGCGCGCTCGACGAACTCGGCATCCCTCACCTCATTTTCGTCAATCGCATCGACCAGGCGCATGGCCGGATCCGCGACCTTCTCTCGGCGCTGCAGCCGATGAGCGTCTCGCCGCTGATGGCGCGCCAGATTCCGATCTGGGACGGGGAGAAGATCAGCGGCTTCGTTGATCTCGCCCTCGAATATGCGTTCAAATATCGTGCGGGGCAGCCCTCGGAGCGCGTGGGGATCCCTTCCGAGCTCCAGGACCGCGAGCTTGAAGCGCGCACTCACATGCTCGAACAGCTTGCAGATCACGACGACGAACTTCTCGAGCAATTGCTGATGGATCAATCGCCCACCCGCGAGAAGGTGCTCCAGGACCTTGCCCGCGAGACCGGCGACAACCTTGGTGTATCGGTCCTGTTCGGCTCCGCCAGCAGTTCATGGGGCGTTCGCAGGTTGCTTAAGGCGATGCGCCACGAGGCTCCTCCGCCCCAGAACGCCGCCAACCGTCTCGGAGTATCGGACCCCTCGCTTTACGTGTTCAAGATAATCCACGGCTCGATCGGGCGGCTGGCACTCTCCCGGGTGCTCGGTGGCCGCATCGCTGAAGGCTCCGATCTCAAGACCGAGGACGGCGACCACGCCCGTCTCGGCGCCCTGTTCTCGGTCCAGGGGGATAAGACCGCGAAGGTCAGCGAGGCGCGTGACGGCGACCTTGTCGCCGTCGCCAAGATCGATACCGTCAAGGCGGGCCAGTGGCTCGGCACCGGCAAGCTCCCGCAAGGAATTGAAATCGAATATCCGGCGCGCAACTGCGCGATCGCGATCGAGCCTGCGGACCGCAAGGACGACGTCAAGCTTTCTGGCGCGCTCCAGCGCCTCAGCGAGGAAGACTCGGCGCTCGTCATCGAACATGATGAAGCGAACCACGAGATCCGCCTGCGGGGAGTGAACGACGAGCATCTCAACACCGTGATCGCGCGGCTGAAGCGCCGATACGGAGTCGAGGTACGAAGCCACGTGCCCTCAGTCGGCTACCGTGAATCGATCCGCAAGCACGTTACCCAGAAGGGCCGCCACAAGAAGCAGTCAGGCGGTCATGGCCAGTTCGGCGACGTCATCATCGAAGTGAAGCCACTGCCGCGTGGTTCCGGGTTCATCTTCGAGGAGAAAATCCACGGCGGCTCAGTGCCGAGGCAATGGATTCCGGCCGTTGAGGAAGGAGTTGCCGAGGCCATGCGCAAGGGACCGCTCGGCTTCCAGGTGGTCGATTGTTCGGTCACCCTGGTCGACGGCAGCTATCACAGCGTCGACAGTTCCGAACTCGCGTTCCGACTGGCGGGACGGATTGCCATGCAGGAGGCGCTCGCTGCAGCAAACCCGCATCTCCTCGAGCCCATGCACAAGCTCACGGTCGTCTGCCCGTCGAGCGCAACGAGCCGGGTGACTTCGGCGGTCGCAGGCAGACGCGGCCAGATGCTCGGCATGGGTCCGCGCGACGGGTGGACCGGATGGGACCGAATTGACGCCCTGATCCCCGAAGCCGAACTGTCGGGGCTCGAGGCCGAGCTCAGGTCGCAGAGCCAGGGGCTTGCAACCTACGAGTCCGAATTCGACCATCTGGCCGAACTCAATGGTCCCCTTGCCGACAAGGTGATCCAACAGCGTGAGCCGGAGCCCGCGTAGCGAAAACGCCGCAGTCCGTCCCGGCTTTCGGACAGCATTCCGATCGCCGCTGGCCGAAGGGCTCTAGCGAAGGACCCGGAGCCTGCTTCGAGAGGAAGCATGTTTGCGGATCGCAGCCGCGCGTATAAGCCCGGCGACAATGAAGCACTGGTTCAAAGACCAGCATTTCCGCTCGCTGCTCAAGAATACGAGCTATCTCGGCGCCTCGAAGATCGTGGCCGCGGTCTGCGGCATCGCGACGCTCGCCTTCGCTGCACGCGGGCTCGGCGTGGTTCTATTCGGCGTGCTGATCCTCATCACCAGCTACGTGAAAGCTGTGAACGGCATCGCCAAGTTCCAGTCGTGGCAGCTGATCGTTCGCTACGGCGGGCACGGCATCGCTCATGGCGATCCGGAGCATTTCAAGGTCGCGACGGGCTTTGCTTTCGGCCTTGACGTATTGAGCGGAATCATCGGCCTCATCGGAGGCGCGGTCCTGCTGCCGTTCATTGGTCCATGGACGGGCATCAGCCAAGAATATCTCTGGCTTGCGATGCTCTACTGCACGGTCCTGCCGATCATGAGTTCCGCAACTCCCGATGGCGTGCTTCGCGTCCTCGATCGCTTCGATCTGATGAGCTGGTCAGACACCATCACCCCGATTACCCGGGCAGTCCTCGCGGGCGTCGCATTTTTCACGGCTGCACCGTTCTCTGTTTACGTCGCGGTCTGGTACGTGACCGAGCTCGCCGGGCAGGTTTACCCCTGGGTTCTGGGTTGGCGCGAGCTCAAGCGGAACGGGCTTCTTGCCGGTATTCGTCCGACGCTGCGTCCCACGGTCCTCCCCGGAGCCTGGCGTTTCGCAATCGATGTCAACCTGACGACCAGCGTGCAGGCCGTCTGGGGTCCCATTGGGAGGCTGGTGGTAGGCGGATTGCTGGGGCCCGCCGGTGCTGCACTCTTCCGGATCGCATCGCAGCTAGCCGACAGCGCATCCAAACCAGCCGATCTTCTTGGCAAGGCTTTTTACCCGGAAGTCATGCGCATGGACCTTACCTCCAGGAAGCCCTGGAAGCTCATGGTCCGGGGCACGGCTCTGGTGAGCGGAATAGCCTTGACTGCGATCTTGCTCCTTCTCGTCGGCGGCAAGCCTCTCATGTCCCTGCTGTTCGGAAAAGCCTTCCTCGGCGCCTATCAGCCGCTGATAATCCTGATGGCGATCCCGTTCCTCGGAGTTTTCAGCTTCCCGCTTGCACCAATGCTCTACGCGCTTGGCCGATCGGACGGCCCGCTTAAGGGGAAACTCCTCGGAAGCGCGATCTTCTTCGCCTCCATTGCTCCGCTCTCGTGGGAGTGGAACATTACTGGAGCTGCGATCGCCCTCGTGCTCGCGAATCTGGTCAACACCGCCGCGATGATGATTCAGCTCCTTGGCGAGCACCGCCGTATGCGCGCGAAACCGGCCCAGCGGAGCAATCTTTCAGAAAGCGGGTGCCCTTAGTCAGCGTAGAACAGATCGCTCAGGCAAGTCCTTCAACGGCCCCCACCGGATGCCATTCACCAAGTCCGTTCCGGACCGCAAAATCTTGGGGGAAAGGTTCGCCGGCATGAATGCCCTCGCTGACGAAGACCGCGTCGAAGCCCATCCGGGCAGCGCCCAGAATGTCCGTTTGAATGCCGTCGCCCACGGCAAGGACCTGGTTGGCCGGTGGGTCTCCGGCCCGGTGCAGGGCATGGCGATAAATCGCTTCGAACGGCTTGCCGTACCACGTCACGCGCCCGCCGAATTCCTGGTAAAGGTCCGCAATCGCGCCCGCGCATGCCTCCATGATGCCGCCTCGAACGACCACGCGGTCCGGATTGAGGCAATGCATGTGGACGTCCCGATTTGCCCACCGTTCAAGATCAGCCGCGTAGTCCTCCGGCCGCGGTCGCTCCGCCATGATTCCGGTGCAGGCGAGCTCGGTGAAATCGTCGCGGGCCGAAATTCTGACTCCCCTGCCCTCGAGGATTTGACGGTCGCCGGTCGTACCCACGAACCCCACCGGGTCTTTTAGCCGGTTCAGCGCTTCGATGCCCGCCTCGCCGCTGGTCGCTACGAAGTCATAGGATTCGCGCGGCAATCCAATGCGTTGGAGCTGCTCCTCGACGGCTTCGGCGGTACGCGGCGCATTGGTAATGAGGGCGACGCACCGGCCCTCCCCGCGCCATTTTTTGAGCCGTGCTTCGGCGCCTGGATACAGGTTCACGCCGTCGTGAACGACCCCCCAGACATCGCACAGGATCAAGCGGTACCTTGGGTCGAGCGAATCGAAATAATTCACTCGAGGCCGGCCTCCGCGAGGGCCTGCTCGATTGGCAGGACATCTTCGGGGTTATTCAACTCGCGAAGCGTGAAGGCGGGCGTTTCGACCTCGACGACCGCGACCGGAACACCTGCCGATAGAAAGCGCAGCTGCTCCAGGCCCTCGAGCTTCTCCAGCTCGCTGACAGGCGTCCTTACGTAAGCGCGAAGTGCCTCGGGGCGATAGGCATAAACACCAACGTGGAGGCGAACGGGAGACATCTCCCCTTCAAGGGCCGCTGGTGGAAGATGCGGGATCAGCCGCTTGGAGAAGTAAAGTGCGTGACCCTGGCTGTCGGTCACAACGCTCGTGCCCCCGACGAGGCCCCGCATTTCCTCGGCCTGGAGCTGCCGAACCTCCGCGCTCGTGACGCGCATGGCGGGAGTTGCGACCATTGCTTCAGGATCGGAGCGCATGCGGGCTACCAAAGCTTCGATAAAATAAGCTGGCGTCAGCAGTGCGTCCCCCTGGAAATTGATGACCAGGTCAACGTCGTGAAGCTGATCGAGCGCCTCGGCACAGCGCTCGGTGCCATTGAGGCAGTCGGGTGAGGTCATGATGACACCAACGCGCGCGGGCGCACATGCGTCTGCAATGCGCTCGTCGTCCGTCACGACGAATACCCCAGACACGCCGGATACCCGGCGGGCCGCTTCAACGCTCCGCTGAATAAGCGGTTTTGCTATGCCGTTCGCGCCTTTGAGCGGAACCAATGGTTTTCCAGGATAGCGCGACGATTGATAGCGAGCGGGGATCAGGATGACGCTGTTCATCGGCTGACGGGGCAATCGTGGATGTGGAGAACTCCGACGGGCTTCTTTCCCTCCCCGTCGTCCGTGACAACAAAGAGCGCAGTGATCTTGAACTCATCGAACAGCGCAAGCGCGTCGTCGATCAGATCATCAGGCCCGATGGTCTTGGGATCGCGCGTCATGAACTCGCCGGCACTATGCTCGAGCCCGCGCTCGATATTGCGGCGAAGATCGCCGTCCGTGATCACCCCGACCAGATAGCCGTTCTCGTCCGTCACGCCGACGACACCGAGCCGTTTCGCGGTCATTTCAACGATCGTGTCGTGCATCGAACTCACCGCGCCGGTGAGCGGGAGCGACTTGCCGCCATGCATCAGCCGGCGCACGGGCCGCAGGCGCGCTCCGAGCGTTCCGCCCGGATGGAGCCGCCCAAAGTCGGTGCGGGTGAAGCCTTTCTGGCGCATGACCGTCATCGCCAGCGCATCGCCAAGAGCAAGGGTCATGGTGGTGGAGGTAGTTGGAGCGACGGACTCAGGTCCAACCTCGGGCCAATGCGGGAGTACGAGCGGTGCGGTCGCGGCCTCCGCAAGGGTTGTGCCATCGTGACCGGTGATTGCGATGATCGGAATGCGAGCACGCTGAAAATGGTCGATAACCGGTTCCAGCTCTGACGTTTCCCCGCTCTGGGAAATGAGGATTGCGACGTCGCCCTCGGCCGCCATTCCAAGATCGCCGTGAATGGCTTCGGCAAGATGAAGGAAAACCGCGGTGGTGCCGGTAGAGGCGAAGGTCGCGGCAATCTTGCGACCGACATGGCCCGATTTGCCAAGCCCGCTGACGATCAGTTTGCCCTTGCAGTCGTAGATGAGGCCAATGGCCTTCTCGAAGGGCGAGCCGAGGCTATCGGCAAGTGCATCGAGAGCCCGCGCCTCGTCGTGCAAAATGGCGCGCCCGAACTCGAGAACGCCTACTGGGGTGGGATTATCTGCTGCCATGACGCGCGCCCTACCCATGCGGGCGACAGCTGTGAAGCTTGACGTGGAGTGAACCTGCGGCTTGGGTCCTGCCACGAAGGGGACTTATGGCCAAGACACTGACCCGCTACATCCTCATTGCGCTGGTGCTCGGCCTGATCGCCGGCTGGGCGATCAACGCCGCGATTGACGACGGCACCCCGGCCAGCGCCGCGCAGCTCAAGGAAATCGCTGATTATCTCAGCATAGTCACTGCGCTGTTCCTGCGTCTGATCAAGATGATCATCGCGCCCCTCGTTTTCTCGACCCTTGTCGCTGGCATCGCGCACATGGGCGACGTTGCGGCCCTTGGCCGTGTCGGGGTGCGCTCGATACTTTGGTTCATCCTGGCGAGCCTTGTTTCGCTTACGCTGGGCCTCATCATCGTCAATGCACTGCAACCGGGCGTCGGCCTCAACCTCCCGCTGCCGGCATCCTCGACGGCAAGCGGGGTCGAAACCGCCGCGTTCAATCTCAAGGATTTCATCAGCCACGTCGTGCCGCAGTCGATCTTCGAGGCGATGAGCGCCAACGAGATCCTGCCCATCGTCATTTTCTCTCTATTCTTCGGCATCGCACTGACCGCGGTCGGCGAAAAGGGACGCCCCATCGTCCACGGGGTCGAGGCGCTCGTCCGGGTCATGCTGCAGGTCACGAATTACGTGATGCGCTTCGCCCCCTTCGCCGTGTTTACCGCGGTGACGAGCGCACTTGCCGAGCGCGGACCCCAGATCGTGGCGACGCTCGGGAAGTTCGTGGGAAGCTTCTACCTCGGACTTATCGTTTTGTGGGCGGTATTGATCGGGGTTTGCTTCCTCATCGTGGGTCCCAGAACACGGCACCTCGTGCGCTACATCAGGGACCCTGTACTGCTCGCCTTCTCAACCGCGTCCTCCGAGGCGGCCTATCCGCGGACGCTCGAAGAGCTTGACCGCTTCGGTGTCCCGCCCCGTATCGCGAGCTTCGTCCTGCCCCTGGGCTATTCGTTCAATCTGGACGGCTCGATGATGTACATGACCTTCGCGACGATCTTCATCGCGCAGGCCTACGGCATCCATCTGTCGCTCGGCCAGGAAATCACCATGCTCCTCGTCTTGATGGTGACGTCGAAGGGCATGGCGGGTGTTCCGCGCGCGAGCCTCGTCGTCATTGCCGCGATCATGCCAATGTTCAAAATCCCGGAAGCAGGCCTGCTCCTGATCCTTGCTGTGGATCACTTCCTCGACATGGGGCGATCGGGAACGAACGTGATCGGCAACGCGGTGGCAGCAAGTGTCGTTGCTCGCTGGGAGGGTGCCTTGGGATCCGAACGCTCCCCCGAAGTCGACACGCGCCACGCGCCTTCGCACGTTCCGCACGCGGGCGAAGTACACGACCACTTCTGAGGTGCTGAGCATCGCGGGAATCGAGCTGCTTCCCCGCCTGGGGCTCTTTCTGGCTTTCGTCGCTTCTGGCCTTGCGCTTAACATCGTGCCGGGCGCCGATATGACCTTCGTCATTGCAAGTTCGGCACGGGGCGGACGGCGCGACGGCATCGTTGCGGCGCTTGGGATCGGGGCAGGAACTCTCGTTCACATTAGCGCGGCTGTCCTTGGCCTCTCGGCGCTCCTCGCCGCCTCGCAGAGCGCTTTCACCATCATTAAATGGATTGGCGCTGCCTATCTCGCCTACATTGCGATTTCGCTGATATGGGCAGGAAACGGCGATGGCGGAGAGCGCACTGGCCAGCCGCACCAGTCGGGATCGAAGCTCCTCCGCTCTGCGGCACTCGTCAACATTCTCAACCCCAAGGTCGCGCTCTTCTTCCTGGCCTTCCTGCCGCAGTTCGTCGACCCAGCAGCGCGCATCCCGGCGCTGCAGATCCTCTGCCTTGGCCTCTGGTTCGCCATCGTCGGAACGATCGTGAACGTCCTCGTCGCGCTCGTTGCGGCAAGCACTGCCAAAAGGCTCGCGCACGTGAGCTGGATCGGCCGCGCTGCCCGCTATCTTGCGGCAACGGCGATGGCTGGCTTTGCCCTGCGCCTCGCCTTCGCGAGGCGAGCCTAGCCGAACGGCCGATCAATGCTCGACGGCGGCTCAGTGAAAAATCGCGGACCCGAGTTCGTCATGTACCAGCAGTCCTCGAGCCGCACTCCGAACTTGCCGGGAATGTAGATCCCCGGCTCGTCTGAAAAGCACATGCCAGGCGCAAGCGGCGTCATGTCGCCGTGAACAAGATAGGCCGGCTCATGGCCGTCCATGCCGATGCCGTGCCCGGTCCGGTGCGAGAGACCGGGAAGCTTGTAGCCCGGTCCATAGCCCCAGCTTTCGTAGGCAGCGCGAACAGCGTCATCCACGCTTCCTGCAGGAGCGCCGATTCGCGCGGCGCGGATCGCGATCTGCTGACCCTGACGGACCTGATCCCAGACCTTGCGCTGCTCGGAAGAGGGGGCGGCGCCGAAGACGAACGTACGGGAGATATCGGACTGGTAGCCGTGAACGGTGCACCCGCAATCGAAAAGGATCGTACTTCCAGCCCTCGCCACCTGCGGTTTTCTTGAGCCATGCGGTTGGGCCGAGGCTTCATCTATGAGCACAAGCGAGAACTCGGGGCTTCCGCCAAGCGAGGCCGTGGCAGCGTCGATCGCGGCGCCGAAGTCGGCAGGAGTCATACCGGCCCGGGCGCCTTCGCCGGCATGGCGCATCGCCCGGATGGTGATGTCGTTGGCCGCTTGCATCAGTGCAAGTTCGGACGGCGACTTGATAAGCCTCAGAGAGCGAACGACGGGATTGGCGTTTACTGCCTTTGTCCCGGGTAGCTGCTGCGCGAGGCGGTCGACGATGAAATAGCGGTCGGTCTCCTCGAAGCCGACGGGCTGTCCCGCGACGCGGCGTTCCCTCAGGAAGTCAGCGACGAGCTTCAGCGGATCCTCGTCTTCGTTCCAGCTCCTGATCTCGGCGGGAATGGCGAGCGTTTCGGCAACGGAAGGGCGCTCGAAGAAAGGCGTTACGATGACGGGATCGCCTTCAGCTGGAATGACTGCTGCTGTGAGGCGTTCTGACCGGTGCCACTGAACCCCGGTCAGATAATCGAGGCTCGATCCCGATTCGACGATAACCGCTCCAATCCCGTTCTGCTGCATGAGAGCCCGAGCACGCGTCATCCGCTGGACGCGCTCGGCCTGGCTGATTGGCGGCGGAAGCGCGACGGGCGCCAGTTTTTCCTTCGCTGTGGCCAGCACGCGATCGAACGGCACCGTCAGTGCGGCGGCAAATGCCCCGGTGCCGGCAAGAAAGCTGCGACGCTGAATCATCTCAATCCCCCAGCCGTTTTCGAGGCTCACTGTTGCACGCTCGTGGCCAATCGGCCAGCACGCGCGCTTCCATGTTCGAGTCCCTTTCTCATGACGGTGTGAAGCGCCCCGGGACGCGCGAGATGACAGCGATGCTCGCCGCGCTCATGGGCCTCAATTCCTTCGCGATCGATGCGATGATCCCGGCGCTCCCGGCGATCGGCCGGTCGCTCCACGTACTCAACGAGAATGACCGGCAGCTTGTCGTTGTCGCCTACTTCGTCGGGTTCGCCTCGACGCAACTGATCTGGGGGCCGCTCGCCGACCGGTTTGGACGAAAGCCCGTCCTTGCAGCGGGGATCATCCTCTATGGCATCTTTGCATTGCTGTGCGCATTTGTCGGGACCTTCCCGCTCTTGATTGCTTCGCGGTTCGCCATGGGCGCGTCAGCTGCAGTCACTCGCGTGCTTGTCGTTGCGATGGTCCGGGACCTTTTCGAGCGCGAAGCCATGGCCCGCGTCATGAGCCTCGTGTTCATGGTCTTCATGCTGATGCCGGTGCTCGCTCCAAACATCGGTCTTGCAATTCTGCTCATCGCGCCGTGGGAAGCCATCTTCGTCGTCCTCGCCGCCTACGCGCTTGCAATGCTGCTCTGGTCGTGGGTTCGCCTGCCGGAAACGCTTCATCCGGAATTTCGCCGAAGCCTCAGATTTGGGGACATGGCTTCAGCCATCTGGGACACCATTCGCGAGCCGCAATCGCGGGGCTATACGGCAGCGCTCACGATCAGCTTCGGCGTCCTCGTTGCCTATATCGCTTCCATCCAGCAGATCGTCTTCGAGGCTTTCCACGAGCCCAGGCTGATCGGAGCAGTTTTCGCCGCCATCGCAGCGCCGATGGCGCTCGCATCCTGGACCAATTCGCGCGTCGTCGGCAGGTTCGGCCTGCGCCGGGTCGGCCATACGGCCGCCGCTGCGTTCATGGGCATTGCGCTCATCCACGTGGGGGTCGCGCTCACCGGCCACGAGACACTGGGAAGCTTCATCTTCCTCCAGGCGCTCACCATGTGCGCATTCGCCTTCACCTCCTCGAACCTTAGCACGCTCGCGATGGAGCATATGGCACCGATTGCGGGAACAGCTTCATCGGTCCAGGGTATGATCGGCACGATCGGGGGCGCAGTGCTCGGCTTCCTCATCGGACGCCACTTCAACGGAACTACCCTGCCCTATCTCATCGGTACTGCGGCCTGCGCGACCGGCGGCTTTGTCGTGCTCCTGATGACCGAGCCCAAGCGGCTGTTCGCTCCCATCGAGTCCGATCCCGATGAGCAGGAAGCCGCTCGAGATTCGACAGCAATCCCCGAAGACCTCGCCTAAGAAGTTCGCAAGCAAGGGCAGCGGGCGGAGCGCCATGCACATCCGCCCGCCGCTGGGGAGTTCTTAGCCTATTCGGCGAGTTCGCCGTCGTCCGGGCCAGCGCCGACCATCAAGGCCTCGCCGACTTCCTCGGTTTTGCCGCGGATTGCGTTTTCGATGCGCTTTGCGACCTCTGGATTTTCCTTGAGATACTGCTTGGCGTTCTCGCGTCCCTGGCCGATCCGTACCGAATCATAGCTGAACCAGGATCCGGATTTCTCGACGAGGCCGGCTTTGACCCCAAGGTCCAGGATCTCTCCAATCTTCGAGATACCCTCGCCGTACATGATGTCGAACTCGACCTGCTTGAACGGCGGCGCGACCTTGTTCTTGACCACCTTTACGCGCGTCGTGTTGCCGACGATGTCGTCGCGGTCCTTGATCTGTCCGGTGCGCCGGATGTCGAGCCTCACCGAGGCATAGAATTTCAGCGCATTGCCCCCAGTCGTCGTCTCCGGATTGCCGTACATGACGCCGATCTTCATCCGGACCTGATTGATGAAGATGACCATGCACTGCGAGCGGCTGATCGACCCGGTAAGCTTTCGCAACGCCTGGCTCATGAGACGCGCCTGGAGGCCAACATGGCTGTCCCCCATCTCACCTTCGATCTCGGCGCGGGGCACTAGTGCCGCGACCGAGTCCACCACGAGGACATCGACTGCATTCGACCGGACGAGCGTGTCGACGATCTCGAGCGCCTGTTCGCCGGTGTCCGGCTGGGACACGATCAGTTCGTCGATGTCGACGCCAAGCTTCCTCGCGTAAACCGGATCGAGGGCGTGCTCGGCGTCCACGAAGGCGGCCGTTCCGCCGTTCCGCTGCGCCTCTGCAATCGCGTGCAGCGCGAGCGTCGTCTTGCCTGAACTTTCCGGCCCGTAGATCTCGATGATGCGTCCGCGCGGGAGGCCGCCGACGCCGAGCGCGATGTCGAGTCCAAGACTTCCGCTCGAGATCGTTTCGATCTCGATCTTTTCGCGGCTGCCCAATTTCATCGCGGAGCCTTTGCCGAAGGCGCGGTCGATTTGGGCAAGCGCCGCTTCAAGCGCCTTCTGACGATCCATCCTTGGGGCTTCCGATGTTCTATCGATGACTTTGAGCTGCGCTGCCATGTCCCCTGTCTCCGTTCAAGCGTCAATCAACGGCGGCCGAACCCCGCCTGTGGAGAAATGCTCGTATCCCATTTGTTCTTGGAGAACAATAGGAGAACGAAGGCAAAGGAAGCTCTCTGTTGTACTAAGCCGGGGTCACGTCTCCAGCCCCAGTGCCGGAATCGTCGCCCGGCTCGGGCCGCTTGTCGAAGACTTCGTCGATCAAACCGAACGCCTTGGCTTCGTCCGTCTCAAGGAACTTATCGCGGTCCATCGCCTTCTCGATTTCCTCGAGCGCCTGGCCCGTATACTTCGCATAGAGCTCGTTGAGACGCTGGCGCATCCTCAGGATCTCGCGCGCCTGGATCTCGATGTCAGCGGCCATGCCCTGCGCGCCGCCCGAAGGCTGGTGGATCATGATCCGGCTGTTGGTAAGGGCGACCCGCATTCCAGGCTCGCCAGCGGCGAGAAGAAAGCTTCCCATCGAAGCGGCCTGGCCGATGCAGACGGTGCTGATCTTGGGACGGATGTATTGCATCGTATCGTGGATCGCGAGGCCGGCGGTCACCACGCCGCCCGGCGAGTTGATGTACATGAAGATGTCCTTCTTCGGGTTCTCGGACTCGAGGAAGAGCAGCTGGGCGGTGACGAGCGAGGCCATATGGTCCTCGATCGCGCCGGTGATGAATACGATCCGCTCGCGCAGCAGCCGCGAATAGATGTCGAAGCTGCGCTCGCCCCGGTTGGATTGCTCGATGACGATGGGAACGAGCTGGGAGACGATGTCCTGATGATCAATCACGAGAGGCGGATCCTTTATTACTGGTCGCACCTACATCGGCGTGAATTCGGAAAGGTTCAAGGATTGACCCGCGCGGCATGTTCAGGGCGGCATGCCAGCAAGAAAATGGGCGGCTGCGCCGAAGCGAGCCGCCCACCATCGCTGCAGGAAGTCCCCTAGCGACTACATCTTGTACGAGATGCGGCCGTAGAAGAAGCGTCCCGGAACGTCATAAGTCGTCGGATCATAATTGTTCACGCTGCAGGTAAAGCAAGCGGGCGGATCCTTGTCGGTGAGGTTGTTGCCTCCAACGGTCAGGGTCACGCGCCGCTCGAGGAACGGCAGGCGCCAGTTGAACTGCCCGTCCACATAGAGCCTCTTGTGCAGGATGTTGGGCAGGTTGGTGTTCGGATTGATCTCGCTCACCGCCGCTATGTACCGGCCCGTCAGTGCAAGGGCGACGTCTCCCAGCGACCAGTCGACCGTCGCGTTTCCTTTGAACTTTGGATAGGCCTGGTCGGGGCTTCCGCGCTCGGTTCCCCGACGGTTGATCACGAGAAAGCCGTTTGACTCGACCAGAACATATTTGAGCAGCCACGAGCCGTTCGCCGTGAGCCCGAACCTGCCCATCTGGGTGGGCGGTGAACGGTAAGTGAGGCTCGTGTCAATCGACCGCGTATGAATGCTGTCGAGGTTCTGAAGCGTTCCGTCGATCTCGTTCACGAAGCCGTTGGCGGTACGGATGATGAGGTTGCAGCCGGTCCCCTGGAACGCGCAATTGTTGAGCGTCAAGTTAGGATCGAGCGCACTGATTGCGTGGTCGATCTTGATGTCGTGATAATCGCCCTCGATGCTGAAGGAATTGCCGCCCCACGAGTGGGCGTACACCGCACCGAAGTTGAGGCTCTTCGACTTCTCGGGTTTGAGGTTGATATTGCCCTGCGTGATGACGGGAAGCTGGCCCGGCGGCTCGGCGTAGCTGCCGTTAGCCGGGACGCCGTGTGCAATGCAGTTTGCACGCACCGTGGCGTTGGTCTGGAACGCGCCGCTGACGTCGCTCGTGCAAGGATCCGTGACCGGAAGGTCAAAACGCGACCGCCCGCCGAATAGCTCGCCGATCGTCGGGGCGCGGAACCCGGTCGAATACGTGCCGCGAACAAGCAGATCGTGCACCGGCCTCCACAGACCATTGGCGGTGTAGGTCGTACTTCCGCCACTGGTCGAATAATGGGAGTATCGGCCTGCGCCGTTGACCTCCAGCGAATAGGCGCCGGGCACGTCCTTCAGGATCGGAACCCGGACCTCTCCGTAGAACTCGTTGACGTCGTAATGGCCCTTTGCGGGCTGAGCCGGGATGTCCGCACCAAGGCCCGCCGAGACGATCGGGTCCGGCGTGAAATAGGCCTTCTGGTAGCGGTGCTCATAACCGAGCGCGACTTCAACCGGTCCTGCGGGCAGGTCGAAGACAGGGCCAGAGATGTTGGCGCTGTTGTCCCACAGTTCCTGCGCGCTCTTGTCATGCTCGGTGAACGCGATCCATCCGAGCATCGCCGGGGTGATCGACCCCTGGCCGCCGAAGAGGTTCAAAGGAACGCAGGGCGCCGTACAATTCGCGACCGGGCCGATCGCCTGTGCGACGCGGTCGGCCCGAACGTTTCCGGTGAAGCTCTGCTTCGCCTTATTGTGTCCCCAGGTGGTGTTGATGTCCCAGTACCACTGGCGCGAACCGATGTGGAAAGAGCCGTCCAGTGTGCCGGTAACCGACATGGTGTCGACGTGCTGATGGAAATCGCGCTGTCCCGCCTCGACGAGGCGACGCGCGATAAACGAATAGTTCGGCGTCTGGCCGTTCGGCGTGCCGTTGGGGTTGACCCCCGACTGGAGCGTCACGCCGTAAGGATTGTACGGGTTGGTGACGTCGAAGGACAAGGTGTCGAACAGGCTGCCCGCGCCATTGCCCGCGTCGGGGCCGATGAACAGGGGCTCATAGGCCGCCTTGTTCTCGGAATCGCGGTGATTGTAGAGCGCCTTTATCCGAAGGTTCACCACATCGCTGAGCTCGCTCTTCGAGCTGAACCAGGCGCCGTAGCGCTTCGAGGGCGTGATAATGTACTGGAACGGTGCGAAGTTAAAACGGTCTGCATTGGTGAAATGCCGCAGGTCGGCCAGTGTGGGATGGTTATTCGGCGGGTTGGATATCGTCTGGCTGTTATCTGGCACCACAAATGTCCGGAAGCGCCCGTTGATCGCGGCGCTGCTGCAACCGCCAACAGGATCGGTGCATGACGTCTGCCCCGGATTGGGAAACAGCGAGATCGAGCGATCCCTCGAATAGACTGGGTCCTGCTTGGCATAGCTGGCGCCGAAGACGATGCTGGTCCGGTTGGGATGGAATCCGTAGCTCGCCTGGAGGTCCCAGGTCTTGCCATCTCCCTGGCCGAACTCGCCATATTGGGCCGACGCCCTGAGCCCCCGCTGTTGAGAGACCGTTATGACGTTGACGACGCCTGCAATCGCGTCCGAGCCGTAGAGCGGCGAAGCGCCGGACTGTAGGACCTCAACGCGGTCGATCATGTTGATGGGGATGGTGTTGAGATCGACGGCGCCGGGAATGCCGCTGGCACTGGTGCCATTCACAAAGCGCAGGCCGTCGACGAGCACCAGGGTACGGTTCGCGCCAAGGTATCGCAGGTCGATCGTGGCCGAGCCCGCGCCGACACCACCGCCGTCGGGCGGGTTGCCGAGGTTGCCGCTGTTGTTCACCTTCGTATTGAGGCCGCCGGCAGCGCTCGGAATGCGCTGCAGCACGTCGCCGACCGCCGACAGGCCCGTCTTGTCGATCGTGCTCTTGTCGAGGAAGACTACCGGAGCATTCTGATTGAGAGGATCGCGGCGGATGCGCGATCCCGTAATCACGATTTCCTGGCTTGCAGGCACGGAGGCCTGCGCGGGAGCCGCGGTCTGGGCCGCTGCAACTCCACCGCCCGCGGACAATGCCATAAAAGCCACGCTCGTCCGAAGGACAGTGTCGAACCGGTTCATATTCCCTTCCCCCTTTGTGTGCGGTGCCGTTGACCGACACGTCGCTTAAGCAAGCAAAACTAACAGCCGTCAGAAATTAGTCGCGAAAAACTGTCACGCTGCCGACACAATTGTCGACCGCTGATGCAAATTTTCGACAGTTACCGAGGAGCCGCTAACGAAAGATAAGATAACCGACGTACCTCCCGCCGACCCCTCGTCACAGTGTCGAGTATGAGCCCGGCGAAGAAACACAGGACCGCCACGATGATGATTCCCGTAACGAGGATCGCGGTCGGAAAGCGAGGAACCAGCCCCGTTTTGAGGTAGGTCATGACAAGCGGGATCGCGAGCACGACCGCGATCGCCACCAGCAGCGCGCCGATTGTCCCGAAGAAAAGCGAAGGCCGCTCGACCCGGTAGAGGGTGACGATCGTTCGGAGGATGCGCCACCCGTCCGAATAGGTGGAAAGCTTCGACTCCGAGCCTTCCGGGCGCGCGGCGTAGACGGTCTCGACCTCTCCGACCGGCATTCTCAGCTCCAGCGCGTGAACGCTCATTTCCGTCTCGATCTCGAAACCCGACGAGAGGACGGGAAAGCTCTTCACGAACCGCCGCGAGAAAACCCGGTAGCCCGAGAAGATATCCGTGAAGCTGCGACCGAACAGACCGGCAAGAATCCCCGTGAACAGCCTGTTCCCCAGAACGTGGCCCCCTCGATAGGCTTCCTTCTCCTCGTGCCGCCGGGTGCCCACGACCATGTCCAGCTGCTCGGCAAGGAGGAGATCGACCATCTGTGGTGCCGACTTGGGATCGTAGGTGAGATCTCCGTCGGCCATCACGTAGACGTCGGCGTCGATGTCCGCGAACATGCGCCTGACGACATGTCCCTTTCCCTGCTGCCGTTCCATCCTGACGACGGCGCCCGCCTGGACAGCTATCTCGCTCGTCCGATCCGCGCTGTTGTTATCGTAGACGTAGATGGTCGCGCCTGGCAGCGCGGCCCGGAAGCCCGCCACTGTTGCACCGATTGCGGCTTCTTCGTTGTAACAAGGAAGCACGACCGCAATTTTCGGTGATTGACCCTCGTTCAAGCGCACCCCCTCAGGAAGTCGGCAGCTATAGGAAATAATCAGCGGCTGCGTCGAGCCGCGCAGTCGTCACGTGGAGTAACCGGAAGTCTCGGTTCGCATCGAAGAACCTCCACGACTTGCCCGGCGGAATGACGAAGGCGTCGGCAGCATGAAGCTCGTGCCCGTTGAGCCTTGCTTTACCCTCGAGCACGAAACCGAACACAAGTTCCCCAGAGTGCGGGCCAAATTCGACGGCGCCGGCAACCCCGGCCCGGACCAGCCGGACGTCGGCAAGGCCGGCCGTCGCTTCGTTCATACCGGTTTCCTTGGCCTCCCCTGCGCCAAAAGGTGTCCAGGATCCCAGTGACAGACGTCGGTGAAGAAAGCGCTGGTTGCCAAACAGCCGGTCCGGCGAACGGCGCCCGGGCAGTTCCATCTCGTGATCGGCGAACGTCGCGTGAAGCGCAGGTGCGCTGATCTCGATCACCTCGAGGCCCGGGGAACTTTCGAGCACTCGGTGGCGGATGAGAGGCGGCTGAAGAACGATGTCGCCCGCCTCCATGATGAAGGGCTCGCCCTGATCCTCGTAGACGACACGCACCCAGCCTCGCCTGACGAAGATCATCTGAAGGGCAATTCGGTGATAATGAACCCAGTCGCTGACGGGCCCGCCTTCGGGAATGGTAATGTGGGATGCGACATAGCGGCCGCCCGTCCGTCCCGGGATGAGGTCTCGGTACAGCATGCCGGCACGGCCCTCTGACGATTGGCCGCCAGCATGGGTCAGAACGAATTCGGCTCTGAACCCGGGCAATGCAGCTGGAAGTACCGGAGCGCCCGGCACCGCGAGCCGGACGCTTTCCGACCCTCGGCTGAGGACCGCTGACGTGGGATCCTCGGCGGGGTAAATGGCGTCCAGGCGGAAGCCCTTGCGTCGCAGGTCCTCGATCGCGAGGTTCAGGTCCTCGCAGTCGATTTCGGCTTTGTTCAAGCCTTCTTTGCCGGCGCCTTCTTTGCCGGCGCCTTCTTGGCCTTTGCGTCCGGCTTGGCTTTGGCGGCGGGGGCCTTCGAGCCCGCGCCATCCTTCACCGGCTTGGCGGGCGTCGGCTTGGGCGAGGATTTTTCAACCGCCCCCTTTGCCGGCTCTTCGGCGACGAGCTTGTCCTCTGCCTTGGCGGCCTTGGCCTTGGAGGCCGACTTCTTCCCCTTGGCCGGTGCATGGTCGTGACCATGGTCGTGGCCGCAGCCTGGGCCGTGGACATGCCCTTCTTCGGCCTCGAGGTCCGCCTCCAGTTCGGCGCGGGTCGCCTTCCGTTCGCTGATGTTGGCCTTCGAGAAGAGGAAGTCGACGACCTTGTCCTCGTAGAGCGGGGCGCGAAGCTGGGCTGCAGCCATCGGCTCCTGCTGAATGTAGCGGATGAAGGTTTCGCGATCCTTGCCCTGGTACTGGGACGCCGCCTGCATGATGAGGCGGTTCATCTCCTGTTCGGTGACTTCCACACCGTTGGCAGAGCCGATCTCCGAGAGCAGAAGTCCAAGGCGCACGCGACGCTCCGCGATGCGCCGGTATTCGCCCGATTCCGCCTCGATCTCCGCGAGCGCAGCCTGAGGATCGGCTTCGTGGCTCGCTTCGTGGCGAAGCTGGCCAAGGATGTTCTCATACTCCGCCTCGACCATTGATTCGGGCACCGGGAAATCGTGCCGGCCGGCGAGCTGGTCGAGCAGCTGGCGCTTCATGTGGGTCCGGGTAAGACCGTTCAGCTCCTGGGTCTGCTGGTCGCGGACCAGGCCCTTCAGCTGGTCGAGATCGTTGAGCCCAAGGGACTTTGCGAACTCTTCGTCGACCTTGGTCTCGCCAGCGGTCTTCACACCCTTGACGGTGATCGCGAACAGCGCGTCCTTCCCCTTGAGGTTCTCGACCGGATAATCCTCGGGGAAGGTCACTTTGACCTCGCGCGTGTCGCCGGACTTTGCACCGACGAGCTGCTCCTCGAACCCCGGGATCAGCCGACCGGAGCCGAGCTCGATGGACATGTCCTCGCCCTTGCCACCCTCGAAAGGCTTCCCCTCGACCTCGCCTTCGAAGTCCATGACGACGAGGTCGCCGTTGGCGGCGGCATATTTCTTATCGGCATCCTCCCAGCGCTTGTTCTGGCTCGCGAGCTGTCCGATCTGCTCGTCCACCGCCTTCTCGTCGGGCTCCACCGTCAAGCGGTCGAGCTTCAGATCGCCGATCTCCGGTGGCGGCACGTCCGGCAGTGCCTCGAGGCTGACCTTGATCTCGGCGTCCTTGCCGGGCTCATAGCCCTCGTTGAGTTCGACCTGCGGCTGCAGCGCGGGGCGAATCTTCTGCTCTGTCAGCAGCTGCTGCACGCCTTCCTGGACTGCGCCCTGCAGGGCATCGCCGCGAAGGCTCTCTCCGTGCATCTTGCGGATGAGGTTCGGCGGAACCTTCCCGGGACGGAAGCCTGGCATGCGGATCTGCGGCGCGATGCGTTTCACTTCCTGCTCGACCCGCGCTTCGATGTCCTCGGCGGGAATGGTCAGCATGAAGGCGCGCTTCAGGCCTTCGTTCTGGGTCTCGACAGTCTTGATGGTCACTGGTCCATATCCTGAATTCTATCGCTTGGCGGGCGGCGGTCCCGGGGCCCGCCGATGCCAAGCGCCGGCAATCCCCCGGACAGCCTGCGCGTGGACATGGTGCGCGCGGAGGGACTTGAACCCCCACATCTTGCGATACTGGAACCTAAATCCAGCGCGTCTACCAGTTCCGCCACGCGCGCGCGGCCCAAGAAGCCGCGGCCTATAGCAAGGATCGGACGCCGGGCAACCCGCATAAGCCCGCAACCCTCATGTCGGGATGGGCGTTCGGAGTGAAAAGGAGCCCATCGATGCAGCAGCATCCGCCAGAAGAACCTTCGCCCTCGCCCGGGACGCCTCAGCCCTCGCAGCCGGGACAGCCAACCCACGCTCCGTCCGAGGAGCCCGGCACGACGCCCAATATCGACGTCCCCTCGCCTCCCTCGCCGGGGACCGAGCCGCCGACAACGCCCATTTCGCCGGTCGGATGACCCTCGCAGTCCAGGAGCGAGCGAGCGGCGGCAAGTAGCTGCCGCTCAGCGTGCGGGGCAGGAAGCCCCCGGGACCTCCGCCAGGCAATGTCCATCGATTGACCCGGGGGCAAGGCTGAGACCGATCATGCCTGCCAGAGTCGGCAGGATATCGGTGGTCTCGGCCGACCGCTCGATGGTCGAGCCGCTGGTTCCGGGACGCCAGAAGAGGATCGGCACGCGCCGGTCGTAGTCCCAGACCGACCCGTGAGTCGCGACGGAGCCCGTCGGACTGGCGATGGGAGTGATGTTGGGCTTCAGAACGACGAACAGGTCTCCGGACCGGCCGGGATAATAGCTTGCCCTCACGCGCTGGAGGACACTCCAGCCTGCAGGATCGCCCGTCGGCACCGCAGTCGCAGCGATCTGCGCAGCGGAGAACACCGCCTCGACCTGCGGATGCGCGCGGTAGGCGGCAAGGGCAGCGGAAAGAAGCCGATGCTGGTCACTCGCCGGAAGGCTGTGGTCGACCCACATGTCGCCGGCTGGACTATCGCCGAGGAGGCCCGGCCCGCGAAGTGCGAGCCTGGCGGTGAGCGCCTTGCCCATTGTCGCCGGGCTGAGCGCCGGATCGACGCGGGCTGCATCGCGGACGCCGGCCAGCCGTTCACGCTCGGGGATATCCTTGCCTCCGTGATCGGCGGTGAGCGCGACCGCATAATCGATGCCGCGCCGGTCGAGCACTTGCAGGAAGTCGCCGAGCTCGCGGTCGAGCTCCAGCAGCTGGAGACACATCTCCTGCCCCCCCGGGCCGTAGGCATGACCCACATAGTCGGTCGCCGAAAGACTGATCGCGAGGAGATCCGAACTGGCCCCGCGGCCAAGCTGCATTTCGTCGAGAAGACCCGCGGCGAGCGCCAGCGTGTCACCATCGAGCTCCGGCGATGCGCGGAAGGCGGCAAGATCCCCTGCCGCACGCGCAAGCTGGCCTGAACCCACCGTCTTGGCGCCGCCCTCCAATACGATTGGTGCAGCGCGGCCCTGGCAAAGCGGGGGCGCCTCGAGCGCCGGGAGTGACTGGGCCAGCGCCGCCGCGAGCGCAGCAGTGAATTTGGGCACGATTCTTGGAACTGGCGCGCTCTCGAGATCGGTGACGAACGTTTTACCGTCCCAATACCAGCGCTGGTCGACGAGATGGCCCGTCATCATGACAGCGGCCCTGTCCTTGCCTGCGACCGCCACACTCCGGCTACCGGGCCAACGAGCCTTCATGAGCTCGCCCAATGTCGGCACCACGAGGTGCGTTGGAGAGACTTTGTAGGCGGTCGAGCTCGTGCCGGGTCTGGTCTCGTCCTCGGCGCAGTAGACGCTTTTGTCGGACCGCGAGATCGACTGGTCGATCCAGACATTGTTCACGATCCCCGTCCTCGATGGATGATCGCCCGTGAGGATCGTCGAATGGCCTGGACAGGTCTCGGTCGCTGCGTGGCTCTGGTAGCCGTTGTGAAACACCGTCCCCGACGCAAGACGCGCAAAGCCGCCCGTGAACTGCGGCCTGTATTGGTCGAACAGGTCTGCGGAGAACTGGTCGATCGAGATGACGACGAGGAGCCTTGGCGGCCGCGCCTGCGGCTGGGCACCGGACTGGGAAGCAATGAGAGCCGCCGCGACAGCCAGAATCAATTTACGCATGTACCTCCCGATGACCGTCCCTGTGAGCGGGAACCGACCCCTGCTCTTTGAAACTGACACTGATATGGCTCCGTGCGCGGGATCAAGGCCGCTCCGCCGATTTAATCGGAGAGTTTGGAGCGCAGCCGCTCGTTGACGAGCTGCGGATTGGCCTTGCCCTGCATCGCCTTCATCGTCTGGCCCACGAAGAAGCCGAACAACTGCTGCTTGCCGCCCTTATACTCGGCAACCTTGTCGGCATTGGCTGCGAGAACCTTATCGATCTCGGCGTCGATCGCCCCGGTGTCGCTCGTCTGTTTCAGTCCGCGCTTCTCGACGACATCGGACGGGCCCTCGCCCGTCTCGAGCATGATCTCAAAGACCTGCTTGGCAATGGTTCCGGAAATCGTGCCGTTTGCGACAAGACCCAGAAGCTCGGCAGCCTGCGAGGGAGAAACGGGACTTTTCTCGATGCTCTCGGAACGCCGGTTGAGCGCTCCGAACAGCTCCGCAACCACCCAGTTAGCACCCTGTTTCGGGTCGACACCTGCATCGAGCAGTGCATCGAACCACCGCGCCGTTTCCACTTCGGCGGTCAGGACGCCGGCGTTGTAGGTCGTTATCCCAAGATCCTCATATCGTTGCCGCTTGGCGTCGGGAAGCTCCGGGAGTGATCCCCGGCATTCTTCGAGAAACGCTTCGTCGAGCTCGAGCGGCAAGAGATCGGGATCCGGGAAATAGCGATAATCGTGCGCGTCTTCCTTGGACCTCAAAGACCGGGTCACGCCCTTGTCGGGGTCGAAAAGACGGGTTTCCTGCGCGACCTTGCCGCCGCTTTCGATGAGCTCGACCTGCCGCTTCGCCTCGTGCTCGACCACCGCCATCACGAACCGGACGGAATTGACATTCTTGGTCTCGGTCCTGGTCCCGAATGCATCGCCGGGCTTTCGCACGCTGACGTTCACGTCGGCTCGCATCGAGCCCTCTTCCATATTGCCGTCGCAAGAACCCACGTAGCGCAGGATTGCGCGAAGTTTTCTGAGATAAGCCCCCGCCTCGGCAGGACTTCGCATGTCCGGTCGCGACACGATTTCCATCAGTGCAACGCCGCAGCGATTGAGATCGACATAGCTCATGGTCGGATGCTGGTCGTGCATCAGCTTGCCCGCATCCTGTTCGACGTGGATCCGCTCGATGCCGATCCGCTTGGCGCTTGCCTCGTTCTTCTCGTCGACGAGGACCTCGATCTCACCCTCTCCGACCAGCGGATGGTACAACTGACTGATCTGGTAGCCCTGGGGCAGGTCGGCGTAGAAATAATTCTTCCGGTCGAAACGGCTCCATGCGTTGATCTTGGCATCAAGCGCCATGCCGGTCCGGACCGCCTGCCGAATGCATTCCCTGTTCGGCACTGGAAGCATGCCGGGCATCGCAGCGTCGACGAGACTCACCTGCGTGTTCGGCTCGGCTCCGAACGCCGTCGCAGCGCCCGAGAAAAGCTTGGCCTTGCTCGCCGTAATCTGCGCGTGGACCTCGAGGCCGACCACGACCTCCCATTCGCCCGTTTCGCCCTTGATTCGGAAGGGAGCAGCTGCGTCCGCCATCACTACCACCATTTCTCCGGCCGCGCAGTGAACCCGGCCCGCTCCTCGATCGCGAGGCCAGCGTTCAGGACGGCCTGCTCGTCGAGTGCGTTGCCGATGAGGTGGAGCCCCAGCGGAAGTCCCTGTCCGTCAAGTCCGCCAGGAACACTCATCGCCGGGAGGCCCGCCAGGCTCGCAGGGACTGCGAACACGTCGTTGAGGTACATTGCAAGCGGGTCGGTGGTCTCGCCGATCCCGAACGCGGCAGAAGGCGCTGTGGGGGTCAGGATGACGTCGCACTGCTCGAACGCACGTGCAAAGTCCTGCTTGATGAGCGCCCGAACCTTCTGCGCCTTGGTAAAATAGGCATCGTAGAACCCGGCCGACAGAACGTAGGTACCGATCATGATCCTGCGCTTCACCTCGGCGCCGAACCCTTCGGCCCGGGTCGCCGAATACATGCCATCGAGGCCGTCATTGCCAGTGACCCTTATCCCGTAACGAACGCCGTCGTAGCGGGCGAGGTTCGAGGAAGCCTCGGCAGGCGCGATGATATAGTAGGTCGGAAGCGCATATTTGGTGTGCGGAAGGCTGATCTCGACCGGCGTCGCGCCGGCATCCTTCAGCCACTCGATACCCTGGTCCCACAAGGCGTCGATCTCGGCCGGCACTCCATCGATCCGATATTCCCTGGGAATGCCGACGCGCTTGCCCTTAAGGTCGCTCGACAATTGCCTTTCCCAAGCCGGCACCGGCAGGTCGAGGGACGTCGAATCCTTGGGATCGAAGCTCACCATCGCCTCAAGCAGGATCGCGCAGTCGCGCACCGTCCTTGCCATCGGGCCCGCCTGGTCGAGCGAGCTTGCAAAGGCGACGATCCCCCAGCGCGAGCAGCGGCCATAGGTCGGCTTGATCCCGCAAATGCCCGTGAAGGCGGCGGGCTGGCGGATCGAGCCGCCGGTGTCCGTGCCGGTTACCCCAGGAGCAATGCCGGCAGCGACTGCGGCCGCCGAACCACCTGAAGAACCGCCCGGCGTCAGGCCGACGTTGCTTCCCTTGCGCCGCCACGGACTGACCACGGGCCCATAGGCGCTGGTCTCGTTCGATGAGCCCATGGCAAACTCGTCCATGTTGAGCTTGCCGAGCATCCCGGCGCCCGCCTTGCGCAGATTTGCAGTGACGGTGCTTTCATAGGGCGGCCTGAAATTCTTGAGGATCCTGCTGCCCGCTGTCGTGTCGACGCCCCTTGTCGCGAACAGGTCCTTGATTCCGAGCGGAATGCCGGCGAGCGAAGGCAATTCGCCGCCTCCCCGCGCATTGTCGGCCGCTTCGGCAGCTGCGAGCGCGTCCTCCGGAGTCTCGACGGTATAGGCGTTGAGAGACTTTGCGGCCGCGACCGCAGCGTTGAACCCTTCCGCGATCTCGCGCGCGCTGAAGTCCCCGGCCCGGAAGCCCTCGCGCAGCTCCGCAATCGACTTTGTCGTCAGCTCGATCATTCGATCACCTTGGGGACCGCGAAGAATCCGTGCTGCGCATCGGGAGCATTGGCGAGGACCTCGTCACGAATGTTGCCGGCATCGACGACGTCCTCGCGCAGGCGAAGCTCCTGGTCGATCACTGCCGTCAGCGGCTCGATCCCGTCGGTATCGACTTCGCCGAGCTGCTCTACCCAGCCAAGGATATTGTTGAGCTCGGGCACGAGGCGCTCGAGTTCCTCCTCGCTCATCGCGATCCGCGCGAGCTTGGCGATGTGCCGGACCTGTTCGGAAGAAACTGACATTGCGGGCGGCGCGATAGCCGCGGGGCCCCGGAGCGGCAAGCGCGCGAACACCTCTGGGGCCCCCGAAGAATTTGCGCCCGCTGCCGGACACGCTACTGTCCCTGGCTCGGAACCAGTGCTTTGGGGGCGATTGCGCGTGATTCCGCATGTGATCGTGATCGACGACTTCCTGCGCAACCCGCAGATCGTCCGGCAAAGGGCGCTCGAGCTCACGTACAGGGTCGAGGGTCGTTATCCCGGCCTCAACTCGGTCGAAAAAATCAACATCGAGGGCCTTGAGAGAACGGTGTCGCAGCTGGTCTACGAGCCCGTTCGAGCGCCGTGGACGAGGGATTTCTCGCATGGCAGCTGCCGTGTCTCGCTCGCTTCGGACGACGACAAGCCTGCACGCATCCACATCGACCAGAGCCATTGGTCGGGAATTCTCTTTCTCTCGCGGCCGGAGGATTGCCGGGGAGGAACGGAATTCTACCGCCATCTGCCGACCAATACCGATCACCTTCCGCTGACCCCCGAAGCACTTCAGGAGACGGGTTACTCCTCCTACGAGGAGCTTCGAGCGCAAATCCTCGACAAGGACGCTCACGACCGGTCCAAGTGGGAACTGACGATGACGGTGCCCATGCGGTTCAACCGGCTGATCCTGCTCCAGCCGCAATATTGGCACACCGCCGGTCCAAGCTTCGGCGATTCGCTCGAGAATGGCCGGCTCGTCTATCTCATGTTTTTCCTGCGCGGTGCTGCAACGAACGGCGCGCAGGCGCAGGCCTAACTCCCTGCGTCCAGAACAAGAGATGAGGCGGCCCGGTCATATGCTTGCCCGCAGCGCGCCGGTCGATCCGCTCCGCCAGCGGGCTCACCCGATGGAACTAGGGTCCCGGTTCAGTTTCCCGCCATAAGTCTTCCTTTCCAACGGTTTGCGCGTCCCGTCGACGCGGGGGGAGTTCGGGCCGCTTGCCCGGACCATTCCCCTCCCCTAACCGCCCGCCCGATGTACGCCCGGCGATTCCTAGGTTGTGTGTTCGTGCTGACCGTGCTGGTCGTCGCGGCCGCCTTTTCGATCTACCAATGGGGCGGACGTGCACTGATCAGCGAGGCCGCGCCAAAGGGACATTTTGAGCCCGCAAAGGCTGGCGGCGCTCCGGACTACGGTCAGGCGTCGAACTGGATCGCCCGGCCAGGACTTCCGGACGACCCGTCGCCGTGGCTTCCGGAAGGCGATCCCCCCCGACAAGGGAAAGCACTCCAGGCGCAGCTCTTCTACATTCATCCGACGACCTATCTGGAGCGCGATCGATGGAACGCGCCGCTGGAGCCGGGCGTCGACACCGAATTTCGGACCCGGCTTTTCGTCCAAAGCCAGGCAAGCGCCTTCAACCAGAATGCGGTGGTCTGGGCGCCGCGCTACCGCCAGGCCGCCTACGGAGCCTTTCTCCTCAAGAGCGAAGATGCCCGAAAGGCGCTCGACCTTGCCTATCGCGACGTCGCCGCGGCCTTCGACGAATTCCTGCGGCAGGTGCCCAAGGGAAGCCCGATCATCCTTGCAGCGCACAGTCAGGGGGCACTTCATCTCGAGCGCCTGCTCCGCGAGAAAATCGCTGGCCAACCAGTCTCCAATCGCATCGTCGCTGCCTATGTCGTCGGATGGCCGATCAGCACGACCGCTGACCTTCCCGCGCTCGGCCTGCCGGCATGCACTGCTCCAGCCGAAACCGGCTGCATCCTCTCATGGATGACGTTCCGGGCGCCGGCCAATCCTGGAATCATGCTGGATGCGTGGAAGAAGACCAGAGGCCTCACTGGCCAGGAACGGCGACCGGATGATGTCCTTTGCATCAATCCGATCACCGGGACGATGAATGGCGTCGGCGCTCCCGGTGAGAACAAGGGGACGCTGGTCCCGAACGCCGATCTTAGCTCGGCAACCCTTCAGCCGGGCTTGATTGGAGCGCACTGCGACAAGGGGCTTCTCATCGTTGACGGCATACCGCCGCCGCTCGGGCCGTACGTCCTGCCTGGCAACAATTATCACGTCTACGATTACGCACTCTTCTGGGGAGCGATCCGCCAAGACGCAGAACGAAGGCTGACTGCATGGCATCGCTGATCACTGCCGACATCAGCGAGTTTGCAAGCCTGCTCGGAGCCGGGGGCAAGCTCGCGGGACTGGATGTCGGAACGAAGACCATCGGGATCGCGATTTGCGATGCCGGGTGGCATTTTGCAGGCCCACTCGAGACCATTCGCCGGACAAAGTTCACGAGGGATCTCGCGAACCTCACGGTCATCATCGAACGCGAGCATCTGGTAGGTCTCGTCGTTGGCCTTCCCCTCAACATGGACGGCAGTGACAGCCCGCGAACCCAGTCCGTTCGAGCGTTCGCCCGCAATCTTTCGCCGCTCGAGTTGCCGCTCCTCCTCTGGGACGAGCGCTGGTCGACGCAGGCAGTCGAGCGAGCGATGATCGAAGCCGACGTCAGCCGCGCCCGCCGGGCCGAGAAGGTCGATGCCCTCGCGGCAGCGCACATCCTCCAGGGCGCGATCGACGCACTGGCCAACCTGTTGCCGCCGCAATAAGCGACGCGCTCGTGGACATTCTTTCAATCGACTCGCTGAGCGACGCCGAGATCGCCGACATCATCGATCGCGCCGATCTCTATTTCGAAGGCAACCGGGGGCGGCGTTCGACCGAACGCCTGCATGGCCGGATCATCTTCAACGTTTTCTATGAGAACTCGACGCGGACGGCGATGTCGTTCGCGACCGCCGCTCATCGCCTGGGTGCTTCGGCGATCGCGCTATCGGTCGAGCGGAGCTCGGTCAGCAAGGGCGAGACTCTTGAGGACACCGCCCGGACCCTCAACGCGATGCGGCCCGATGCGCTTGTGATCCGCCACCGCGATAACGGCGCTCCAGCAATCTTTGCATCGGTCATGGACGCGCCGGTGCTGAACGCGGGCGACGGCACCAACGAGCATCCGACGCAGGCTCTCCTCGATGCGGCCACGATACGGCATCGGCTCGGCCGAATTGATGGCCTCAAGATCGCGATCTGCGGCGACATCCGCCACAGCCGGGTCGCCCGCTCGAACGCCAAGCTACTGCCGCGGCTCGGCGCGGAGGTCCGGCTTGCCGGACCTTCCGAGCTGATGCCCCTGGGCCTGCCCAAGGTCTCCGTGGACGAAGCAATCGCGGGCGCAGACGTCGTGATGATGCTCCGCGTCCAGCGCGAGCGGCTCGAGGACGAGCTCGGCGATGCGCCGGGCGAGTATTTGTCTCGTTACGGGCTCACGCCCGAACGGCTCGCAACTGCATCCAAAGGCGCGGTGGTCATGCATCCGGGTCCAATGAACCGGGGCGTCGAGATTGCCGACAGCGTCGCCGACGATCCGCAGCGATCACTCATCGCCCTGCAGGTTCAGATGGGCGTTGCAGTCCGGATGGCCTGCCTCGAGCTGGTGATCGGGAGCGCTTCCTAGCGCGAGGCGTACTGGACCGGCGTGTCGCCCGCGAGATTGCGAACGAAGCAGGTTCCACCCTGGTGGCGAAGGGAGCTGCACAGAGCATTCGCCTGGCCAAGGCTGTCGAAACCACGCACGGACAGGCGGTAGAACGTGCCCTTCGCGCTTGAGAAGCGGGCGCTCATCGGCAGATAGGCCTTGAGTGCGCCATATTTGCGAGCCTGCCCGTCCCATGCGGTCAGCACACGTTGCGGCGAGCCATAGGCGCCGAGCTGCACGACCGCCGTCGAATTCCCGCGGCGCGCCGCGACCGTCTGTACAGCAGCGCGGCGAACCACCGCCGGCTTTGGAGCAACGGGAGCGCTGTGGGTAAAGGACGCGATGACTGCCTTGGCTTCGCTGACTGCCGACTGGGCAAGGGTGGCGATGGTCGGACGCGCCGGCGGCGGGGCCGGAGCGACTGCATGAACAGGCGCCGGGATCGACTCCGGGACTGAGGCTTCGACGACGATGTTCGGCTGAGCGGGCTTGGGCGGAGCCGCGACTGACGCTGCAACCTGGGTCGCGGTCGGACTTGCCTTGTTGAGGGCAAGCTGGACCGGTTGACCGGCATCGACCGCCGCCGGCTTCACGCCGACCAGCGAGGCCACCTGATCGGAAGCATGAGCTGGCTTTGCGAACTGCATCCACTGCTGAATGCGATCATCAAGCTGGTTCGCGGGGACGTCCTGCGCGGCGATGATCCGAGCGTTGCTCCAGTCGCCGGCGAGCGCATAGGCAAGGGCGAGATTCTGGCGAACCGTCGCGTCGGCACTCTGCTGGCGCGCTGCGGTCTGGAGAATTGTCACTGCAGCGGCCGGATGGCCCGCGAGAGCCAGTGCAAGGCCGTAATCGGAAGGATCGAGCACTGCGCGGCCTGCATTCAGGCTGGCAACGGCTTCGACATTCTTGCCCTGAGCGATCTCGACCAGCGCGAGCTTCAGGATGACCTGAGGCTGGTTTCCATCGATCGTCAGCGAATCCTTGTACGCAGCCTCTGCCGAGTGGAAACGCCCGCCGGCGAAATAAGCGCTGCCAAGAAGTGCGCGAAAGCCCGCATCGGTGGGCGTGTTCGCAACCGCGCGCTCGGCAAAGTCAATGGCAGCCGGAGCATTGTTCGCGTCGAGAGCAGCCATGGCCCGCGTTGCGAGACCCACCTGCGGATCTGCCTTTCCGGCCGAAGAGGCGGCCGCCACGTGACTCGGGTGCGCGGCGCAGCCCGCCATCATCGATGCGAGCACGATGAGAGAGGCTGCAGAACTGGAGCGAAAAGGCTGAGTCATCGAAAATTACCCCCTGCGTTTTGCCTTTGCGGCCAGCCCGTCGAGTTCGGGCATGCGCTCGAGCATCTGATCGAGCGCATCGGTCACAAGCTGCTGAGCCGAGCGCCCATCCACCGCGCATGCGAGCCGCAACTTGAGATGACGGTTTGGATCGAGGCGGAGCGTGAACGCCGCCTTTCCCTTGCTTCCAGGCACTGAACGCGGGCGCGGAGCGCGCCTTGGAACAGCGACTGCGACCGGCAGAACGACCGGGGCCTTGACCGGGGCTTCAACTGCCTCGGGCTCATAGGGCTCGGCCGTCTCGTCGATCTCCTCTTCAGCGTCATCCGCGGCGCTGAAGTGGTCTTCGATCTCTTCCCGCTCGGCGTCATCCGCGGCGCTGAAGCGGTCTTCGATCTCTTCCCGCTCGACGTCATCCGCGGCGCTGAAGCGGTCTTCGATCTCCGCCTGTTGGGAATGGACAGGCGAATGGATGGGCGTCAGTCCCGTGGGATGCGCCCGCGGATGCTCGACCACATCGTCGCCGAAGGCATCATGATCAGGATCCCGCGCGACTTCGGCCGGCTTCGGCGGCTCAAAGCCCATGTCGTTCCAACCCAGGTCCTCCAGGCCATTGCCGACCTGGCCGAACCCTTGCGGGCGCATGGCGGGCCGGGCAGCGCCCTTGCGGGCGAGAAGGCCAGAAGAAAGGGAGGCGAAAGGCTTGGCTTCGGTGGCCACTTGCGCGGCTCCTTACTGGCCGACAACGCGGCGGCCGAAACCACCTACGGGACGCGGACTGACAGCGGTGATTCCCGGCGCAGCGCCCGGAGCGGCAAACACCGTCCGGCGGAAATTCTTCTCGAGGCGGTCGGAAATATATTCCCACAACTCGCCGACTTCCTTGGCGGATCGGCCCTGGGGATCGATTTCCATGACCGTGCGGCCATCGATCATCGAGGCTGCAAAGTCCGTGCGGTGGTGAAGAGTGACGGGTGCAACGGTGCCGTGCTGCGAGAGCGCGACAGCTGCCTCGTAGGTGATCTTCGCCTTGGGCGTTGCAGCATTGACGACGAAGATGAGGGGCTTCCCGGCCCGGTCGCAAAGATCGACCGTGGCGCCGACGGCACGAAGGTCGTGCGGGCTCGGGCGGGTGGGAATTACGATCAGCTCGGCAACGGCGATGACGCTCTGGATCGCCATGGTGATGGCTGGAGGAGTGTCGATGACGGCGAGACGAAAGCCCTGCTGCCGAAGGACCTCGAGGTCCGATGCAAGCCGGGCGACGGTGGTCTGCGCAAAGGCCGGCATGTCGGCTTCGCGTTCGTTCCACCAATCGGCAAGGCTGCCTTGCGGATCGATGTCGATCAGGCAGACCGGGCCAGCTCCCGAGAGCTGTGCCTGCACCGCAAGATGTCCGGACAGGGTCGTCTTACCGGACCCGCCCTTTTGCGATGCCATTGCCAGGACGCGCATGCTTTTCCCCTCGCGTGATAACGCCAATTCAGCGAGCGGAGTGACACCAGAGCCTCTAAAATCTGGTTAACATTGCCACGACGCTGTTTGCCCTTACCCTGCGGTCGGCTAAGAAGATTCGGGGGTGAGTTAACGCATGGGTGCCAGGTACTTAGTCGCCGCTTTTCTCGCAGCGCTCCTGAGCGCCCCACTCTCTGCGCAGTCGGTAAAAGCCGGAATAGATGCATGGCAGCGCGCCGATTATGCAGGCGCAGTCGCCATTTGGCGTCCGCTCGCGGAGAAGGGCGATGCCGACGCCCAGTTCAATCTTGGCCAGGCCTACCGGCTTGGCCGCGGAGTGCCGATCAATCTCGCCCTCGCCAAGAGCTGGTTCGAGAAAGCGGCGACGAGCGGTCATCTCGATGCGCAGACCACCCTTGGCCTCCTGCTTTTCCAGAACGGCGACCAGGCTTCGGGCCTCAAATGGCTCAAGCAGGCAGCAGAAGAAGGGGAACCGCGCGCCCAGCTCGTCTACGGCACCGCCCTTTATAACGGGGACGGCGTCACGCAGGACCGGATGCTCGGCTATTCCTATGTGAGCCGCGCCGCCGGGCAGGGCCTCGTGCCCGCAAGAGACACGCTTGCGCAGCTGAACGAGCTGATGCCGGCTATCGACCGGAAAAAGGCGCTGGCGATGGCGCCCTCGCCGCCACCGCCAGCCGCACGGACGGTGAAGGCAGTGCGAACCGCCGAAGCTCCTCCGCCAAGGCAGACGATGCCAAGAAAGGTCACGATCAAACCGCCCAAGGTGCAGGTTGCAAAGGCCGCCGCTCCTGAACGGATTCCCGCACCTGCGACCGGCAACTGGCGTATTCAGCTTGGCGCTTTCTCGCAGTGGGGCGGTGCCGAAGCGCTTTATCACCGGGTCTCGGGGAAGGCCGCGCTCCAAGGGCGCGGGCCTTTTTATATTGCCGCAGGAAGCGTCACGCGTCTCCAGGTGGGACCTTTTGCAAGCCGCGCTGCCGCCGAAGCTGCCTGCCGCGCCATTGGCACGGCCTGCTTTCCTGTCCCTGCAAAATAGCTAGTTTCGGAACCAGTCGCGGCGGGCGACCCCCTGGACCCAGAGGAGTGCGTCCAGTCCATGGTGCCTCAGCTCGGCGTCGGCGACGTCGACCAGCGCGGGCTTGGCACGAAAAGCGATGCCAAGGCCGGCCTCCTCGATCATCAACTTGTCGTTCGCGCCGTCGCCGATCGCAATCACATCCTCCACTTTGAGGCCCAGCCGGTCCCGCTCTTCGACGAGCGCGTCGCGTTTCGCCATCGCATCGATGATGGGATCTCCAACCTCGCCCGAAAGCTTGCCGCCAGTAAATACCAGGCGGTTTGCCCTCACCCGGTCGAAACCGACCGCGCTTGCGATGGGCTCGGCAAAGGAGAGGAAGCCGCCCGAGACGAGGAGGCAGCTTGCACCTCCCGCCCGCATGGTCTGGACGAGCGTTTCCGCACCGGCGGTGATTTCGACCCGTTCGCTAAGACAGCGGCTGAGCGCCCGCTGGTCGAGGCCCGCAAGCAGCCGCACGCGTTCCCGCAGCGCACCTGGAAAATCGAGCTCGCCCTGCATGGCCCGCTCGGTGATCCGCGCCACCTTGTCCTTGAGACCGACATAGTCTGCAAGCTCGTCGATGCATTCCTGACCGATGATGGTCGAATCCATGTCAGCCACGAGGAGGCTTTTCCACCTGGGCTCGTCCTGTTGCACCACGATATCGACGCCCTCGAGGCCGTCGATCGCCCAGCGGGCGGACTT
Organism: Sphingomonas agri; assembly: GCF_038148795.1. NCBI lineage: Bacteria > Pseudomonadati > Pseudomonadota > Alphaproteobacteria > Sphingomonadales > Sphingomonadaceae > Sphingomonas > Sphingomonas agri. Next base: position 409,134 of record NZ_JBAPEU010000002.1, read on the forward strand.
TCCCACGCCGGCAAAGGCGAGGTCGGCTGCATCTCCCTCATCGATCCAGCGAAGAAACGATGCTCCCGGATCGAGCTCGCGCAACAGGCCGAGCACGCGGTCGACCAGCCTGTCATCGAGCCGTCCCGCTGCTATCAGGGTCGCGATACCCATGCCTTCGTCCAAACCTCCACTTGCCCTCATTGCCGGGCCGACTGCGAGCGGCAAGTCGGCACTGGCGCTCGCGCTTGCAGAGCAAATTGGAGGCGTAATCGTCAACGCCGACAGTGCACAGCTTTACCGCGACCTTCGCATTTTGAGCGCTGCCCCGGGAAGCGAGGAGCTAGGGCAGGCCGAACACCAGCTCTACGGCGTCCGGGACGGCGCCCTCCCCTGTTCGGCAGCCGAATGGGCCTTGATGGCGAAGACCGCGATCGCCGACGTCCATGCCCGCGGGCGAACGCCGCTTCTCGTTGGAGGGACCGGCCTTTACCTCCGGACGCTGCTCGAGGGGATCGCTCCGGTTCCCGCGATCGATCCTGAGGTTCGGATGCGGGTGCGAAGCACATCAACCGAGGAAAATCGCGCCAGGCTGCAGATGCTCGATCCGGCCGCCGCTTCGAGGCTCGAGCCTGCAGACACCGCGCGGATCAGCCGCGCGCTCGAGGTCATCCTTTCAACCGGCCGCACCCTTGGTGAATGGCAGGGCCAGCGCCACGGCGGAATCGCCGGCGAGGTCGAACTTCGTCCTCTCATCCTGCTCCCGCCCCGCAAGTGGATTTACGCCCGCTGCGACGAACGGTTTGTGCACATGGCGGCGGCCGGCGCAGTTCCGGAGGTCGAGGCGCTCCTTGCCCGAAACCTCAATCCCAACCTCCCGGTGATGCGCGCCATCGGAGTGCGCGAAATTTCTGCCTACCTGCTCGGAGAGAGTTCGCTCGACGAGGCGGTCGCGAGGGGGCAGCAGGCGACCCGCCGCTATGCAAAGCGCCAATATACCTGGTTCGCTCATCAGCCTCCCGCAGGCTGGCCGCGATGGAAGGAAGCGCTCGATCTCGACCGTCTTGGGGAAGCGCTGGCCCTCCTCACTTTGCAGAGCTAGGCCGCCGGGCCCGGACCCGCTCCTTGATGCCTGAAGAGATCTACCCCTCCTCAAGGCTGCAGAAGGCTGATCAGCCGATCGTTTCGTTGGCGCCCTGCGGCCGGTCGCCGACGCTCGCGCGCTCGAGATAGGCGCGCTGCATCCTTCGATGGGCCTGGGCGACATCCGGGTTGGCGGCGGATACTGCGCGTTCCTGTTCCTCGGCAGCCCGGCGCGCGAAATAGATGCGGTCATCGTTAGACATGGCGCGCCTCCGTCCTTGGGAGGAGGATAGGTAGCAGAATCGAGCCTGAATGTCGCGCCTGCTCAGGCGATTGTTGCCTCGACCCTGCCCTTGGCTCGCTCAATCGCCTCAAGCACGATTCGACCGGCGTCCGCCGCATCGCCCCAGTGGCCGACCCGCACCCACTTGTCGGCTTCCAGGTCCTTATAGTGGGTGAAGAAATGTTCGATCTGCTGCAGGACGATCGAGGGCAGGTCCTGGCGCTCGCCGACGTCTGAATAATAAGGGAAGGTCGTATCGACGGGAACGCAAATGAGCTTCTCGTCGCCGCCGTGCTCGTCTTCGAGGTTGAGTACGCCGATCGGACGTGCGCGCACGACGCATCCCGGGACGAACGGCGAGCGGGCGATCACCAGGGCATCGAGCGGATCGCCGTCCGGGGAGAGCGTGTGGGGGACGAAGCCATAATTGGCCGGATAGCGCATCGGTGTGTGAAGGATGCGATCGACGAACAGGGCGCCCGACTTCTTGTCGAATTCATATTTCACCGGCTCCCCGCCGACGGGGACTTCGATGACGACGTTGATGTTGCTGGGCGGATCATCGCCCGTGGGAATAAGGTCAATGTTCATGGCAGGTGGCCCGCGCTCCTAAACACCGCCAGGCCAAAGAACAATGCCGCCAGGGCCGCAGCGACCGAGCCTATGACATAACCTGCCGCAAGCCCCAGCGAATGGCGCTCGATGAGCAAGGCAGTGTCGAGCGAGAAGGTCGAGAACGTCGTGAAACCGCCCAGGATGCCGGTCGTCAGGAACAGCCGGACATGCTGGGGAACGCCGGCACGATAGGCAAAGAAGCCGGCAAGCAAGCCCATCACGAACGAGCCCGCGACGTTGACGATGAAGGTCCCGAACGGAAAGCCGAAGCCGAATAATCTGGCAGCGCTGATGTTGACGCCGTGGCGAAGCGCGCCGCCGATGCCGGCTCCGATGAACACGATGAGATAAAGCATAATGCTCCTACTGCTGCACGAATGCGCCTGTAGGAGCCATCAGCCGGTCGGCGGTTACAAGGGAGACCCCATTCCCCGAGGGTATCTCCTTAGCAATACAATCCTTTCGGACAAGCTACCGGCGGCCGAACAGCTTTTCGATCTCTCCATGGCCAAGCTTCACCCAGGTCGGACGGCCGTGATTGCACTGACCGGACCGGGGCGTCACCTCCATTTCGCGAAGGAGGGCGTTCATCTCGGCGACCGAGAGCAGGCGGCCCGCGCGGACGGAGCCGTGGCAGGCGATGGTCGCCGCGACGTGGTCGAGCTTGTCACGAAGGCTCATCGGACCTCCAAGCTCCGCGATCTCGGTGGCGAGATCCTGAAGAAGAGCATCGGCATCCGTCTTGCCAAGTGCCGCCGGAAGAGACCTGACCAGTATCGCTGAAGGCCCGAACCGCTCGAGTTCAAGACCCATTTCGGCAAGCTCGGTCGCTGCTCCTTCCAGGCGGTCGCAGTCGGGCTCGTCGAGCTCGACGACTTCCGGGATCAGCAGTGCCTGGCGAGCAACCAGCCCTCCTTCCCGCCCGGCCCGCATCCGTTCGAGGACAAGCCGCTCGTGCGCGGCGTGCTGGTCGACGATAACGAGCCCGTCCTCGGCTTCCGCGACGATATAAGTTGCGGCCACCTGTCCGCGCGCAACCCCGAGGGGATAGCTCGGTACCGGCTCAACGGCCGGCTCGGCGCGGGCCTGGGGGACGAAGGCGACGGGCTCGAAGACCCTTTGCGCGCCCTTGAGGCTCGAAAGCCCAAGGCTGAGATTGGGCTCGGGCTGGTAGCTTGCGCTCGAAGTCCACATGACGGGGGCGGCAGCCTGCTCCCGCGCCGCGCTCCTGCCGCTTTCTTCGTCAAGCGCGCGCCTCAAGCCGCCGACGATCAGTCCCCGGACGCAAGCCGGATCGCGAAAGCGGACTTCGGTCTTTGCCGGGTGGACGTTGACGTCGACTTCCTCGAGCGGAACGTCGAGAAAAAGCGCGGCGATCGGGTGCCGGTCGCGGGCGATGAGGTCGCGGTAGGCTGCGCGAAGTGCGCCGACGAGGAGCCGGTCCTTGACCGGCCTTGAGTTCACAAAGAGATATTGCTGGTCGGCCATGCCGCGATTGAAGGTCGGAAGGCTGATGACGCCGGTCAGGTGAAGACCGTCTCTCGTGCAGTCGATCCCGATCCCGTGGCGGTCGAGCTCATGTGTGAGAATCTCCGCGACCCGCGCCGGTGCGTCTGCCGGCTGAAGCGTCAGGATGCGCCGTCCGTCGTGTTCGAGCGTGAAACCGACATCGCTCCTCGCCATCGCAAGCCGCTTCACGGCATCGAGACAGGCTGCATATTCCGCCCGCGGCGAGCGGAGGAACTTGCGCCGTGCCGGAACCTTGTCGAAGAGGCCCTCGACGCGGATCCGGGTCCCGGGCGGAAGCGCCGCGGGCCCTTCTTCCAGACCCTCGCCATGGTCGAGCGCGATCCGCCAACCGTCCTTGCCGCGCACGCGGCTCTCAAGGGTCAGGCGTGACACGCTGGCGATGGAGGGCAAGGCTTCGCCCCGAAAGCCGAAACTCGTTATGCGGTCGATCGCGTTGTCTGGAAGTTTGGATGTCGCATGACGCTCGAGCGCGAGGCGCATCTCGTCCGGGCTCATTCCGCAGCCGTCATCAGCGACTTCGATAAGGTCGAGTCCGCCCGCCCGAAGCCTCACCGACAGCTGAGTCGCGCCCGCGTCGAGCGAGTTTTCCACAAGTTCTTTGAGCGCGCTCGCAGGTCGCTCGACAACCTCGCCCGCGGCGATGCGATTGATGAGTTCCGGAGGCAGCCTTCTTATTGACATGTTAACCGTTCCTAGCCCATTCGGAAGGCGCCGGCGAAGCCCTGATTTTTCCCGAAAATTCAGGGCGCATTCAACGGGTTGAGTAGAATCAGAATTTAAGCGGCGCGAGCTTTTTTGCGACTGCGCGGCGAACATCAGCGAGAGGGCGGGGTTTAATGTTCTGGAATCGTTGGTTCAAATGGATGTCGCACGACATGGCGATCGATCTTGGGACCGCCAACACGCTCGTGTACGTCCGCGGCCGCGGCATCGTCCTCAATGAGCCGTCGGTCGTCGCCATCGAGACCATCAACGGGATCAAGAAGGTCAAGGCTGTCGGAGACGACGCCAAGCTGATGATGGGAAAGACGCCCGACCAGATCGAGGCGATCCGTCCCCTGCGCGACGGCGTCATCGCCGACATCGACGTCGCCGAGCAGATGATCAAGCACTTCATCCACAAGGTGCACGGCGGCAAGATGCGCGCCTGGCGTTTCCCCGAGATCGTCATCTGCGTTCCCTCGGGATCGACGTCGGTCGAGCGCCGCGCCATCCGCGATGCCGCGTCGAACGCCGGCGCAAGTGCCGTCTACCTGATCGAGGAGCCCATGGCCGCCGCGATCGGGGCCGACATGCCGGTGACCCAGCCCATCGGATCGATGGTGGTCGATATCGGCGGAGGAACGACCGAGGTCGCTGTCCTCTCGCTTCGGGGCCTCGCCTACACGACGTCGGTCCGGGTTGGCGGCGACAAGATGGACGAGGCAATCAGCTCCTATGTCCGCCGCAACCACAATCTGCTGATCGGTGAAGCGACCGCCGAACGGATCAAGAAGGAAGTCGGCATCGCCAAGCCGCCGGTCGACGGGATCGGCAAGACTGTCCACATCAAGGGCCGCGACCTCGTCAACGGCGTGCCCAAGGAAATATCGATCAACCAGGGCCAGATCGCCGAAGCCCTCTCGGAGCCCGTCGGAACGATTGTCGAAGGCGTTCGGATCGCGCTCGAGAACACGGCCCCCGAACTTGCCGCCGACATTTGCGACCAGGGCATCGTCCTCACCGGGGGCGGCGCGCTGCTGCAGGGTCTCGACGAGGTATTGCGCGACGAGACCGGCCTTCCTGTCACGGTCGCCGACGACCCGCTCACCTGCGTCGCGCTCGGCACCGGCCGCGCGCTGGAGGAAGAGCAGTTCCGCGGCGTGCTGCAAACCGCATAAAGCGGGGCTGAGCGGTGGCGACCGCGCGTCCCGGCTGGTCGCGTCGAGCCCAGTACGGGCTGTTCTTCAGTTTCCTCGCGGTGATCGCAGGGATCATCGTGGGCCTCGTCATGCTCACCATGTCGCTGGTCGCGCCGCAGACCTTCGAGCGGGTTCGAGGCGCAGCGCTTGATGTCACGGGTCCGGTGGCAGGCGCGCTTCACGAAGTGACGGCGACGGCTTCCGGCATATTCACGGGAGCAGGCAATTACTGGGATGCAGCGAACCAGAACGCCGCGCTGAAGCGCGATCGCCGGGCGATGCTTCAGCGCATGGTCGAGGCAAGGGCAATCTTCCAGGAGAACTTGCAGCTGAAAGCGACGCTCCAGCTTCGCGAACACGAGCGGACCACGCTCGCAGCGGGGCGTATCGTCGGTTCCTCGTTCAACAGCCCGCGCCGGTTCGCGATCCTTTCTGCAGGTTCGCGGGACGGGGTCAGGGTCGGAATGCCGGTTCGCTCGGCGGACGGGCTCGTCGGCCGGATCATCGATGCAGGCGCACTTGCCTCGAGAGTCCTCCTGGTTTCGGACCGGGCCAATATCGTCCCCGCGCGGCTGCTGAGAAACGGTATTCCGGTCATCGCGCAGGGCCGCGGCGACGGAACGATCGATGTTCGGCCGCTCGAGGTTGGCCGTAATCCCTTCAAGCGCGGCGACATCATCATCACGTCCGGAACGGGCGGCCTCTATCCGCCGCTCGTGCCGATCGCGCGCGTCGTCAAGCTCGACGATGACGGCGCGGTCGCCCTGCCGCTTGCAGATCCCTCGACGACCAGTTTCGCGATCGTCGAGGCCCCCTTCGAGCCGGCAGCAGTCGCAGCCGAGAAGGCGCCGGCGGCAACGGAAGCACCCTGATGGTCCGGGCCGCCCTCACACCGCCGCGGCGCATCGGACAAGGGCCTTCGCGCTTTGCCGCTTACGTGCCTGCGATCACGGTCGTCACCGCCTCGCTCCTCGCAGCCCTTCCGATCATTTCGACCAGCGGCTGGTATCCGGATTTCGGATTTCTCGTCTTCATCAGCTGGCGACTGCTCAGGGCCGACCCATGGCCGGCCTGGTGGGCTGCTCCGCTCGGCTTCGTCAACGACCTGTTCACCGGTTATCCCATAGGATTTTCAATAGCTTTGTGGAGTTCGACCATGCTGGCGCTCGATCTTATCGATCGCCGCACGATGTGGCGTGACTACTGGATCGAATGGGTGCTTGCAGCAGTGCTGATCGCAATCAACGAATGGCTGCAGTGGCGCGTTGCAAGGCTTGCCGACGCGGCGCCTCCCTTTGTTAGAATGGTGCCGGCGCTCGTCATCTCGATCTGCATCTTCCCGGCGATTGCCTGGGTTGTTTCCAGGGTCGATGCCTGGAGGCTCGGCCGATGAAGCACATGCGCATCACCGTCGCCCACCAGTCGATCACCTTTTCGAGGAGGATGATGCTGCTCGGCGGCGCGCAGGCGGCCGTCGGCGGTCTTCTCGTGGGCCGCATGGGGTGGCTTGCAATCGCACAGAACGAAAAATACCAGCTGCTCTCGGAGAGCAACCGGGTCCAGCTCATCCCGGTGCCGCCGCGGCGCGGATGGATAATCGACCGCAACGGCAGGCCGATCGCGATCAACAAGGCGAGCTTCCGCGTCGATCTCATCCCGCAGCAGATCCTCGATGGGCCCAAGATCATCGCCGAACTCCAGCGGCTGCTGAGCCTGCCGCCGGACGAAGTCGAACGGATTACGCGCGAACTGTCACAGTCGCGGGGCTTTCAGCCCGTCTCCGTCGCCGACAACGTGGATTACGAGCAATATGCAGCGATTACCGTTCGGCTGCCCGACCTTCCCGGCGTCGCAGCCTCGCGGGGGTTCACACGCTTCTATCCGGCAGGACCGGCGGTGGGCCAGCTCGTCGGATATGTAGGCGCTGCATCGGCGACGGAATATGAAAAGGAGAACAAGAACCCGCTGCTCCTCATCCCGGGCGTCAAGATCGGCAAGGAAGGCCTTGAAAAGACGCTCGAGCCGGTTCTTCGCGGCGAGCCCGGCGGCCAGCGCGTGGAAGTCACCGCGCGAGGCAAGCTTGTAAAGGAGCTCGAGCCCAAGCCCGACCGCAGCGGAGGCACGGTCCAGCTGACGATCGACTCAGAGCTGCACGAATATGCAGCGCGGCGGATCGGCGACCAATCCTGTTCGGTCGTGGTTCTTGACGTCACCAACGGGGACATCCTGGCCATGCCGTCGATGCCCTCGTTCGACCCGAACAATTTTTCCGACGGGATCAGCAAGAACGAGTGGAGGATGCTGTCGGGAGACGACCATTTGCCGCTCGTCGACAAGGCCCTGGAGAGCCTTTACCCCTCCGGCTCAACGATCAAGCCCTCGATGGCCATGGCGCTTCTCAATGCCGGCATCGATCGCACCGAACGGGTGAACTGCACCGGCTCCTACCCGCTCGGCAATCACGTCTTCCACTGCGACAAGCGCCACGGCCCGGTCGATATGACCCGCGCGATCGAGCAGAGCTGCGACATCTATTTCTACGAGATGTGCCGGCGCGTGGGCGCTGAAAAGCTTGCTCCGATGGTCCGCTCGATGGGCTTTGGCGAGAAGTTCGATTTGCCTTTTGACAACCAGCGCTACGGAACGATCCCCGATCCTGACTGGATGATGCGCAAATATCATCGCCAGTGGCAGACGTATGACACGATCAACATGTCAATCGGCCAGGGCATGGTTCTCATCAACCCGATGCAGCTCGCCGTCATGGCAAGCCGCCTGGCGACCGGGAAGCGGGTGATGCCGCGCCTGCTCAAGAGCAAGCCGGTGGTCCCGCAGCAGCAGCTCGCGGTGGACGCCGACCACCTGAATTTCATCCGCACCGCGATGGCAGGCGTCGTCGATCACGGGACGGCCGCTGCAGCAAAGCTCCCGCTTCCGGGCATCCAGATGGCGGGAAAGACCGGCACCGCCCAGACCCACAATCTCAGCTCCAGCGAGCGCGGCGACTATACTGCGGCCCTCTGGAAGCTCCGTGACCATTCCTTGTTCATGGGGTTCGTTCCCTTCGACAATCCGCGATACGCAGCCGGAGCCATCGTCGAGCATGGCGGTTTCGGCGCCGCGGTCGCAGCCCCGTTGATCCGAGACACGCTCACCTTCCTCTACGACCGCAAGAAGGCGATCGCGTCGCTTCAGGCCTTCGAGCAGAGCATCGGCGGAACCCTTATCGAACGAATGCAGCACAAGACCGCCGCCTGGCGCAGCGCGAACGGCCTGCCGCCGCTCCCCGCCGAAAAGGCATGATCACTTCGGCGATCATTCCGCGGCCGCTCGCGAGGCTGCCGTGGCGGCTTATCTTCCTCGTCACGGCCATTGCAGCCTTCGGCCTCGTCGTTCTCTATTCGGCGGCGGGAGGTTCTATTCATCCCTGGGCGGTCAAGCAGGCGATCGTCTTTGTCGGCTTCCTTGGCATCGCCGTTGGAATGTCTTGGATGAGGGAATCGACCATCAAGGCGATCGCCTTTCCGCTCTACGGCGTCACGCTCGTCATGCTCCTTGGCGTCGAGGCGCTGGGCTTCGTCAGCAAAGGCGCGCAGCGCTGGCTCGATCTCGGTCCTGTCCGGCTCCAGCCTTCGGAATTCATGAAGCCTGCGATCGTTCTGACGCTCGCCCGTTTCTACGAGCTCGTTCCCGCTGCCGAGATCCGCAAATGGCGAGCCATCTGGCCGGCGCTAGCACTGCTTGGCGTTCCCGCGGTCCTGATCCTCGTCCAGCCCGACCTTGGAACGTGCATCATGGTCATGCTCTGCGGCGTGACCGTCATGTTCCTCGCGGGACTTCCCTGGTGGATTTTCGCCGCTCCCGCCGCGGTCGTCGGGGTTGCGGCCCCAATCGTCTATGGGATGATGCACGGCTATCAGCGCAAGCGCATCGACGTGTTCCTGGATCCCGAGAGCGACCCGCTGGGCGCAGGATACCATATCGCCCAGTCGAAGATCGCGATCGGTTCCGGCGGCATCTGGGGCAAGGGCTTCCTCCACGGCAGTCAAAGCCACCTCGACTATCTCCCCGAAGGTCACACCGACTTCGTATTCGCCACCATGGCGGAAGAATGGGGATTGGTCGGTGGCGTCCTTCTGATCCTCGCCTTCGCTGGAGTGATCAGCTGGGGGATGCGCGTCAGCCAGAACGGCCGGACGAGGTTTGCGCAGCTCGCCGCCGCCGGTCTTTCGGCCACCATCTTCTTCTACGTCGCCATCAATCTCATGATGGTGATGGGCCTTGCTCCCGTCGTCGGCGTGCCGCTCCCGCTCGTGAGCTTCGGCGGGTCTGCCGTCATGACGGTGATGCTGTGCCTTGGCCTGCTGATGGCCCTCGAGCGCCAGCAGCGAACGGTGTCCCGCCTGATCTGACGGGATCAGGCAGCAGGCACACGGGCCCGCGCGGCCGCTTCGAAGCTTCGCCACCTGGGCTCGATTGCATCGAGTGCCGCCACGAGCGCCGCATATCCACGAAGGTTGTCGGGGCTCGGGGCGCCGTCTGCACCGTCCACGGCCTGCGCGAGATTGTCCAGCCACTCCGAAACGCTGGTGAGGGTCGTCGGGTCGCTGGTCCCTGCAATCGGCGCCGCCTCGCCGAGGAAGCGGTCGAGCTTTGCCGACAGTGCATCGGCATCGGCTTGGCCCTTGAGCCTGCCAAGGCTCTCCTTGAGATCCCGAGCCTGCTCCAGCATTGCGCGCACCCGCACGCGCTGGGCCTCTATCTGCTTTGCGAGGTGAAACTCGGCGTCGAAATCAGCCTGGCTGACGCGGACTCTGGGATCGGCAAGGACGGTCAGGGGTTGGCGAAGCGCCTGTCCGTTCGTCGTCAGCTCGACCGTATAGCGCCCGGGTGGAGCCCAGACACCTTGGGGCGTGTCTTCCTCCTTGAGGCCGGCGGGCTTTGCATAATGCAGGTCCCAGACGAAGCGATGATGGCCAGGTCCCGCTGCCGGCGGCCTTGGCGAGACGACCCATTCTGGCGCGACCGGTAACTTGGAGAGGTCGATCGGCTTTACAGGGTCAGTGCTGCTGAAACGGCTCACCAGCGCTCCTGACTGGTCGTAAATCGCGACCTGCACCGGGCCGGTGGCGGTTGCCGGAAGCGCATAGTCGATCATCGCGCCGAGCGGCGGATTGACGCTGACCGGCTCGTCCTTGGGCATGGGTGTACCCGTGAAGTTCGGCTCGTTGACGCGGTAGGCGGCGGCCTGCGGGTAGAGGTGGATGCCAGGGGCGGCATTGCCGGCGAGAGCACGAAGCGGAACGATGTCGTCGAGCACATAGAAGCCGCGGCCGTGGGTGGCGATCACGAGGTCATCGCCGTGAATGGTGATGTCGCGGACCGAGGTGGTGGGAAGGTCGCGGTTGAGCAATTGCCAGCTCTCGCCGTCGTCGAAGGAGACGTAGGCGCTCCGTTCGGTTCCAGCAAAAAGGAGCCCGCGACGCGCCGGGTCCTCGCGAACGACGTTGACCGAGTTGGCACCGGCGCCCCTTGGCAGGCCGTTGGTGATCTCGGTCCAGGTCCGGCCCCCATCACGTGTTCTCAGAATGAGCGGCCGCTGGTCATCGATCCGGTGGAGATCGATCGCAGCATAAGCGGTGCTGGGATCGAAGTGCGATGGCTCGATGATCCCGACTTTCCACCAGGGCTTCAGCTGCGGCGGAGTGACGTTGATCCAGTGCGCGCCATTGTCGTCCGTCCGCCAGATGAGGCCGTCGTCCGTGCCGACCCAGATGAGACCGTCACGGATCGGGGATGTCCCGATGTCATAGATGACGCCTCGACGCGGGCCCTTGGTTGCAGTGTCCTTGAGCGTCGCTGCGTCGAGTGTCGCCGGCGCCTCTGGGTCCGGCCGCGTCAGATCCGGACTGATGGGCGTCCACGTCTGCCCTCCGTTCATCGTCCGGAACAGACGCTGGTTGCCAAAGTAGAGGGCGTGGTCCCGCTTTCCGAACGTCAGCGGGAGAGTCCACTCGCCCCGATATTCACCCGGGAACGCAAGCGTCGGATCGACACTTCTGGTTTGCCCTGATTTGAGGTCGAGCCTGTCGACGGCGCCCCCGTAGACGACATCGGGATCATCGGGATCGGGCGCGATCTCGCCGCTCTCGCCGCCCGCCGTCACTTCATGAAACTCGCCCATGGTAATGCCGTCGAACCTGTTGTCCGTTCGGCTTGCAACGGATGCTGCGCCTGAATCCTGCTGTGCTCCGTAAATGCGATAGGGGAAGCGATTGTCGGTCGACACGTGATAAAATTGGGCCGTCGGCTGGTTGTACCAGCTGCTCCAGGTCCTGCCCCCGTTGATGGTGACCAGAGTTCCCTGGTCGACCCCGAGGATGCGCCGATCCGGATTCTTCGGGTCGATCCAGAGCGTGTGGAAATCATCCCCCGTCGGATCGCCCTTGATCGGCACGAAGTGAGCGCCCCCATCGTCCGAGCGCAGCTGGATGGTGTTCTGAACCCAGAGCTGGTTCGCATTCTTGGGATTGGCGGTGATCCCGCCGAAGTACCAGCCGCGCTGCCAGATGCGCTTGTCGCCGGTGACCTTGGTCCAGCTCGCGCCGGAGTTGTCGGAGCGATAGAGGCCGCCTTCCCCAGCCTTGTCGCTGTCGATCAGCGTATAAACACGATGCGGCTTTGCTCCACTTGTAGCGATGCCGATCCGCGCCGGAGATCCGGGAAGGCCGTGTCCTGCAAGTTGATGCCACGTGCGCCCGCCGTCGGTTGACTTGTAGAGCCCGCTGCCAGAGCCGTTTGAAGGCGGGTAGGTATTCCAGGGGGGACGCCTCGTCTGCCAGAGCGCTGCGTAGACGACGCTCGGGTTTCCAGGTTCGAAGGCCATGTCGATCGCGCCGGTGTCCGCATCCCTGTAGAGCGTTTTAGTCCAGTGCGCGCCGCCGTCGGTCGAGCGGAAGATACCGCGCTCCTCGTTGGGGCCATAAGGGTGCCCAAGCGCTGCAACGAGGATGACATTGGGATTGCGCGGATCGACCAGGATCTTGCCGATCTGCTGGGTATCGGAAAGACCGATGGCCTGCCAGGTCGCGCCGGCATCGCTCGACCGGAACATGCCGATGCCCTGGGCAATATCCGAGCGCATGTCCGCTTCGCCCGTACCGACATAGATGATCTTGGGATTTGAAGGAGCAATTGCGATGGCACCGATCGATCCCACGTTCACCTGGTCGAAGATCGGCTGCCAGGTGCGTCCTGCATCATCGCTGCGCCATACGCCGCCGTTGACCGCCCCGAAGTAAAAACGCTTTGCATCCACAGGATCGCCTTGAACCGCGAGCACCCGGCCGCCCCGAAAAGGGCCGACGGAGCGCCAGTGGAGATCCTGGAAAAGACTTGGGTCGACGCTCGCCGAATGGGCGCTGACCGAGAGGGACACAAGAGCGGCAGCAGCAAGCAGATTGGTTCGAAGGCGCACGGGCAATTTCCTGGAGCGGGGAAGGACGAGTCGTTCCTCACGTAGAACAGCAGGAGCGCCGCTTGAAGATCAGGCGGTTGCGCCCCAGTTAAGCCCATGCTACCGGCGCCGCCGCTCCAGAGCGGAAAGCACCGCCGGAGCTCCGCCTAACGGCAGTGGACGCATAGCTCAGTTGGTAGAGCAGCTGACTCTTAATCAGCGGGTCCTAGGTTCGAGCCCTAGTGCGTCCACCATTCTTCAACGACTTAGACGAGGTTAGTCGTCGAAGGTTTTGTTGGGGTACCGTTTGGGTACCAGACCCATTGCCGACATAGCTGCCTCTGGTAGGTTCCCCTCTTCTGGGGAGGGGCAATTTTATGCGGAAAATGACTGAATTGCTGGCCTGCGCGTGCGCAGTATATTCGATGGTTGCTGGTGGCGCAGCGGCCGCTGCCGAGACGCTTCGTCCGGACCAGGTGGAGTTCCGCAGCCTCTACAAAGAACTGGTTGAAACAAACACGACATTAAGCTCCGGGAGCTGCACCCTCGCCGCTCAGAGGATGGCCGCGCGGCTCAAATCAGCCGGACTTCCGGAAAGCCAACTCACTTTGTTCGCCGATCCCGAACATCCCAAAGAAGGCGGGCTAGTCGCCGTCTATCCCGGCACATCGAGAACACTGAAGCCGATATTAGGCATCGCCCATCTCGACGTTGTTGAAGCCAAACGCGAGGACTGGAGCCGCGACCCGTTCACTCTGATCGAGGAGAATGGCTATTTTTACGGTCGCGGCTCCTTGGACGACAAAGCGATGGCTGCGATGCTCGTCGATACGCTCAGTCGGTTCCGGCGATCCGGTTACAAGCCGAAGCGCACGGTGAAGATTGCCCTCACCTGTGGTGAAGAAACCAACGGAGCCTTCAACGGCGCTCAATGGCTCGCCGCGAACAAGCGGGATCTTATCGATGCGGAGTTCGCCTTGAACGAGGGCGGCGGCGGCGCAAGTGACGGCAAGGGCCACGTCGTTGAGCAGGCCATGCAGGTCGGCGAGAAGACGTTCGCGACCTACAGACTCGAGACTCGCAATCCGGGCGGCCACAGCTCGGTGCCTCGGCCCGACAACGCCATATATGAGCTGGCGCATGCCCTCGTGAAAATCGAGGCGCATGAGTTTCCCATCGAGTGGACCGAGACTACCAGGACCTATTTCCGGGAAGCGGGCGCAGGGCGCCATGATGCGACCGGGGCGGCGATGTTGGCATTAGTCGCCAACCCGCGTGACAAGGCCGCCGAAACGGTGGTGAACCGTGACCCCGAACTACATTCCAATCTCCGGACAACGTGCGTCGCAACCATGCTGGACGGCGGGCATGCACGCAACGCCCTGGCACAGCGCGCCGGGGCATTCGTTAATTGTCGGATCTTTCCAGGGCATTCGGTTGAAGAAATCCGCGGAGAGCTAGCGAACATCGTCGGCGATCAGGGTGTAAGCGTGACGACGCTCGCGCCGCTCCGTCCGTCGCCCCCTGCACCTCCGCTCGATCCCAAAGTTATGAGACCGGCAAAGCAGCTGGCCGCTAAGTATTTCCCAGGTGTGCCGGTCGTTCCGTCGATGTCCAATGGCTATACCGATGCGACTTTTCTGGGCGCAGTAGGCATCCCCACCTACGGGGTGCCGGGCGCATGGGGCGACCCAGACGGCAACGGCGTGCACGGCTTAAACGAGCGGGTCGAAGTGAGATCCCTCTACGTCGGGCGTGACTACCTTTACGACTTGATCAAGGCGTACGCCGGCTGACGACGCTTTCTCCCGGGACCGTCCGCTTTTAGGCGTGATACCAACGGAAGCAGACCTAGGCTCAGGTATGCGGGATCGACCAGACCGATTCCAAGCGGACAACAGACTTAGCCCAGAATCTCGCGGACTTTGGTGGCAAGGTCCTCAACTGCAAATGGCTTCAATAATAGCTCAAGGCTCTTGGCGCCCCGCTGCTCGCTATCGAGCGCACTTCGAGCATATCCGGTTGTAAAGAGAACCTTCAGCCCCGGCTGAATTCTGCGCGCTTCGCGAGCCAGATCCGCCCCGGTCTTGCCGCCAGGAAGAACGACATCGGTAAAGAGGAGATCGACGAAGCCACGCTCGGCGAGCGCCGCCATCGCGGAATTGGCATCGCGAGATTCGATAACGGTATAACCAAGATCACTCAGAACTTCGCTTGAGAAAGAGCGGACCTCGTTATCATCCTCGCAGAGGAGCACGCATTCACCGCGGCCGCGCGGCAGTTCTGGGTTCTCGGTTCGCGATGAGTGAATCTGCGCTGCAGACTCCGAGCACGGCACGTAGAGCTCGACTGTCGTGCCGACGCCCTCTTTTGAGTTGAGGAGGAGGTGCCCTCCCGATTGCCGAATGAAGCCATAGACCATGGACAAGCCTAGGCCCGTCCCTTGGCCGACCTCCTTGGTTGAGAAGAATGGCTCGATCGCGCGGTTGCGAATCGCCTCGCTCATGCCCTCGCCGTGATCTTTAACCTGGATACGGACGTAATTGCCGGGCCGCGCGTCAGGATTTGCCGTGACATAAGCCGTATCAAGCTCGGCAATTGCGGTGGTGATCTCAAGTCGTCCGCCTCCCGGCATCGCGTCGCGCGCGTTAATCGCGAGGTTGATGATCGCGTTCTCGAGCTGATTTCCGTCCACGAGCGCATTGGGCACCTCCGCCGACAAGCGCGTTTCGATAACGATCGTTTCCCCGAGCGTTCGATGGAGCAATTCGGTCATGTCGAGGATAAGCCGATTAACGTCGACCGGACGGGGATCGAGCGGCTGCCGACGAGAGAAAGCGAGCAAGCGTTTGGTAAGGACTGCGGCTCGCTCTGTGCCGCTCATGGCGTTAGCCACAGCGCGCCTCAGCTTGCCGTCATCGCTAGGAAGGGCAAGCTGCAGGATCGACAGATTGCCGTGGATGACCTGGAGCAAATTGTTGAAGTCGTGGGCGATACCGCCTGAAAGCTGCCCCACCGTTTCCATCTTCTGCGTCTGGCGAAGCACATCCTCGGCCTGGGCGCGGCGGCTGATCTCTTCCTGGACCCGGCTTTCGAGCGTTTCATTCAGAGCGGTCAGCGCCTGTTCCGCTCGCACCCGCTCGCTAATATCGATGACCGTTCCGATGAAACGCACCGCGCGTCGCTCGCCACTCGTATTTACGAACACGGTGCGTCCGGAGGCCGCGATCCAACGCTCGACATGATCGTCCGGGCCGATGGTCCGGTAGCGGACATTAAATTGGCCGGAACTGCCGGGCTCCAATGCGGCTTGCACAGCTTTATCCGTATTTTCGCGGTCATCCGGATGCAGACCTGCGAGAAAGACTGAATAATCGATGGCCGATTCTGGACTGAGGCCGAACAGCTCTTTGCAGCGCTCGTCCCAACGAAGGTCGCCGGTTTCCGGGTTGAAGTCCCAAGTACCGATGTTCGCGGCCTCAGTCGCGAGGCGCAGTCGTTCCTCGCTTTCTCGGCGCTGCTCTTCGGCCGTCATCCGTTCAGTAATGTCGACGCACGCCCCGGTCATGAATGCGGGACGGCCATCCTCGCCGCCGAAGGTCTTGCCCCTGTCGTAAAGCCAATGAATAGTTCCGTCTGGCCAGACGACGCGGAACTCCATTTCGAAATCAGCGCCTGTGCTGGCGCACCGTTGGCAGCGCTCGATGACGCCCGCCCTCTCGTCCGGGTGCACCATCTCAATGAACTGATCGAGGCTACGTGCCGTGTTGCCAGGCCTCAAGCCGAACAACTTATCCAGCGCGTCATCCCAATCCAGCTCGTTGGTGACGATATCCCAATGGAAGGTTCCCGATTGGCTCGCCTCGAGTGCCGCGCGAAGCCGCGCCTCGCTTTCGCGTCCTACCTGCTCTGCCGCACGACGGGCGATCGCGGCGTGGGTCCGTTCGGCGACGTCGCGGCAGAATGCGATCTCGTCGTCGGTCCAGAGGCGCGGCAACTTCGAGTGGAGGAACATCTCAGCGACCGCTCGACCGTCCTCGATCACGGGGACATCCAGGTGTGCTCTCATGCCGAGGCTTTGGAACGCCTCTTTCTTGGCGCGTGTGCGGGGGTCAGTGCTCACATCGCTGTTCGCGACGGGTACTCCGCGAAGGAGTTCTCCGATGTAGTCGCCGTAATCGCTGAATTGATGACGCCCCGAGACGTCGTCCAGGTCCGCTTTGCTCCAGCTGCGCTCGACGGAAATGCTTCTGGTCCGGGGATCGATGACGCCGTAACCTACCCGATCCGCCCCCAGCGTTTCGCCGAGCAGCTCCGATGCAACGAATGACAGATCGCCAGTATCGGCGAGATCGCGCAACCGCTCGTCGAGGTTCAGGAGCGCTTCGCGCCGGCGCTTGCCCAGCACCTGGTCGGTGGTCTCCTTAACCGCGCAGAACATCCCAGCGACCACGCCGCTTTCATTCCGCACTGGCGAGTAGCTGAATGTGAACCAAGTGTGCTCATCATAACCCTTGCGGTTCATGGTGAGGGGCAGGTCCTCGCGGTAGATTGATTCGCCCCGCATCGCCGCATCGATGAGTGGCGCGATGTCGGGCCAGATCTCCGTCCAGATATCATGAAAGCGCGCGCCTAGAGCTTGAGGGTGCTTGCCTCCAAGGATCTCGGCGTAGGGGTCGTTGTAGAGAAAGCCGAGCTGTTCTCCCCAGGCTACGAACATGGGAAACTTGGAATTGAGCAGCAAGCCGACGACTGAGCGAAGGGATTGGGGCCAGGTGTAAGGCTTACCCAGGGGGGATTTAGACCAATCATGGGAGCGCATCAGCGCACCGACTTCACCTCCACCGGCGAGGAAGTTGAGATCGCTCGATTGTGCGGCGTCGTTGGTTGCAGTGAGAGCAACATCGCTCTCTTCATTTATGATTCGGGAGCTCACCGCCATCACAAGTCAGGCAACGAAGTCACGAATGCAAGGCCGAGCCTGCGACCGCGGGCGCCTTGGCATGTAGACTTGCGCTTTATCCCTGCCTGTCGCCCTTCACAGCGGTCCGGGACGGCACTTGGCCGAAAGCCGACCGTCTTGCTTCCGGCGAGTCCTGGCCGATGCGGACGATCACTCGATTGGGTGGCAGGACGGAGCCTCTACTGGTCACTCTACGTGTTGACCGCTCTAGATAGTCGCTGCCGCGCCGTTAAGAACGATCCGATCGGCGAAAGTGCTGGCGCGAACCGCTGCAGACCCACCGCGCTTCCCATTCCGACGTACAGTGCTTCGACACCACCCTTGGCATGATAGGTCTCGTGCCAGAACCCAGCGGACGCTGAGAGTTCGCTAATGCGACGCCACCACTCGGCGTGCGGTTCGCTTCGAGTGAAACGCTCCAGCGAACCGAAGTCGCGCCAATATTGTCGGAAACCGAAATGCGTCCAACCGAATAGCATTCCTTCGTGAGCAAGCAGTCCGTCGGGTCGCTCACGCCCGATCCGGGCGAGGCCTGGACCGACTTGGCGCATCGCCAAAAGACCGCGCCAGCCGCGAACTCGAAAGCCGAGCATTATCATCACAAGATCCGGGTATTGCGTGAGGTCTACCGACTGGCGGTCGATCGCTTGCATTAGATGATCCTGCCGTCAGGGCCCGCACACCTCGACGTCATCGGGGGCGGACCTGAGAAGTCTCGCATCAAAAGTGTGAAAGCTGCCGTACCGGCTCGACGATGCGAGATGGAGAGCGTCCGCGAAGTCCATACCGGCCTCGGCCCATTCGAGCGCCTGAGCAGTGGCGTAAGGATTCTCGAGCGTGACACCTGCTAGACCGCCAAAGCTTCGAAGGGCGCTGATGATGTCGATGCGACTATACTCATAGCCACTGCGTAGCACCCATTCAGCTTCCAGTAGAACGGTGGTGGCAACAAAGATGTCGCCCCCTTCTATCAGCACTCTTGCCTTCGCGTATTGCTCTGGATCGTCCTTCGTTAGGAAACGGATGAGGACGTTGGTATCAATGGCGCGCACGACGTTTGGCTTCCCGCGCGACCGCAGCATCCATTTCTTCGATGGATTTGGCTTTGCCTGGGTAAGCAAGCATGCCTGCGACCTTTGTGATGCTGGTAGGCTCGAAAAGTGGGGCGCGCTTGAGGAGAACGCCATCGTCCGTGTCCTCAACCACAAGTCTGGTACCGCTGTCCCAATGTCGACGGTCACGAATGACCTTCGGCAATATAACCTGTCCCTTGGTCGAGAGTACCGTAGTTAGCCTTTCTGAAGACGGCATCGCGAATTTCTTTCTGGTAAGAACCATGTAAGATTGCCGGAGATCAAAGATTTGTCAAGCATCGCGATCCGGGCGAGCGCAGGTTGCCAATTTGCAGCGGTCGCCCGCAGGCCAGAAAAATGGTGCAGCTATGCGAAGCAAACCAGCAGCCAGTGGCGACTGTCGGTTTCGAGCTTCCCGCGGCTAGCTTCGGCAAGACTCCCCCACTCGAAAGCTGCGCTTCTCGCGGGGCACCCCTTCATTGTGGCATCTCGACATGGCCGCCGAATCCGAACCGCATTGCAGAAAGGATCTTGTCAGCGAAGCTATCGTCTTCCCGGCTCCGGTAGCGCGCGAACAGCGCAGCGGTAAGGACGTTTGCGGGGATCGCTTCCTCCATCGCCGCGTCAACGGTCCACTGGCCTTCCCCGCTGTCGGCAACCCGCCCACTGAACTGCTTGAGTTCGTGGTCACCGGCGAGTTCGAGCGCACAAAGGTCGAGCAGCCAGGATGAAATGACAGATCCTCGGCGCCAGACCTCGGCAATGTCGGGCAAGTTGAGCGCATATTTTTCATCAGCTGCGAGCTTTTCGGACGCGCGCCCTCGCAGGATGTCGAAGCCCTCAGCGTAGGCCTGCATCAGCCCATACTCGATCCCGTTGTGCACCATCTTCACGAAATGGCCGGATCCAGCCGGACCGGCGTGGATGTAGCCGCGCTCCGGCCGCTCGTCGCCACTGATCCGGGTCGGCGTTGGAACGGTTGTGCCCAGGCCCGGAGCCAGCGAGTTGAAGATCGGATCGAGAAGCTCGACCGCTTCGGGATCGCCGCCGATCATCAGGCAATAGCCCCGGTCCAGTCCCCAGATGCCACCCGAAGTCCCGACATCGACGTAGTGGATTCCGGTTGTCGCGCATTCTTTCGAACGCCGGATGTCGTCCTTGAAGAAGCTGTTGCCCCCATCGATGATCACATCGCCAGGCTCTGCGAGGTCGCGGAGTGCAATGACGGTCTCTTCGGTCGCAGCACCCGCTGGGAGCATCACCCAGAAAATGCGCGGCGCCGAAAGGTTCGCCGCGGCAGCCTCGAGCGAACTGGTTCCGACCAGGCCGTCCGAAATCAGTTCACGAACACTCTCCTCGTTCCGGTCGAAGCCGACGACTTCGTGGCCCGCGCGCAGGAGGCGCCTCGAAATATTACCACCCATCCGGCCCAGGCCGATTACCGCTAGACGCATTTCGCGTACGACTCCTTTGCCTGGTACCTAGCCGATTTTGAGTAGCGATTGCCTATCCCGGAGCTGTCCGAGCCGCGGGTTACGCTTTTTATCGGCACCTCCTGCTAATCGTCGGCTAGGCGCTCCACCATCTCCTGGGGCCTGCCCCAGGCATCAAGATGCAATTCAAGAAGCTCGGGGGCAGACGAAGACTATCCTGCAGCGTCCATTCATCGAACGACAGTCCGCTTGCCAGCTTTGGAACTGATCACGGGGGTGCACGGGCTCGTGCGGGGATGCCCCTAGCCGTGTTCCTTGGGAACGCGGCCACGGGCGTACGCACCTGCAGCATGGCTTACGCGGCCGTGGCCTTTCGTACAGGCTGCGGACGGCCGCAATACTATGCGGCCTCGTCCGCAATGCGCCGCGGTCAGTTAATTTTTTGTACAACGGACGATGTTAACGCGCCCGGGATACGAAAGGCCGGCCGTTCTCCACGCGCAGCATGTATCGCTTGCTTTACACATATCGGGTTCGGTCTTGAGGCAGCTGAAAGCCTCAGGCGAACTCAAACGCCTCGGGCTCAAACGCCTCCGACTGCGCCTCGGTCGTGCACGCGCAGCCCTTGCTCTCCAGATCGCCGACATTGACCGAGAGGAGATCGAAGCCGCCTCCGGCAATCTGTAGCTGGATCACCGATTCTGCGCAGCCGCGCTGACACCTCAAAATGGTCCGCTGCTGCTTGTCCGGCATCGTCCACGGCCGGCTGTCGAAGCCGAGGGTAATCTGTCCAGGCTCCTGGATGTCGGAAATGATGTCGATGAAGATCTCGGCGCGGCCGAGGAAGACTGCGAGCCGCTGTCTCCTGTTCAGTTCGAACGGCTTCCATGGGCCCGGTGTGTTGCTGTCGAGCTTTCCAAGAAGGCTGGCGACGCGGCCCGGGAGCAGGTTCTTGAGCTCGTCCTTCATCAGGCGTTTGAGCTGCTCGCGAGCCTCGACCATCACTCTCGGGGCAAATTTCGGCAGCGGCGGCAGGAGTTCGTCGAGCGCATCATCGAGCTTGCCGGGAAGCGGGAGCGCAAGGCGACCACCCCACCCCGAATAGCATAGCGTGATCTGCTCGGGGTTCGGGACGTCGCGCCGTTCCCTGATCTGGAAGACTGCGGTCTGCCGCGTGATTTCGACAGGCAGGAACTTCAGCAGCTTCTTCACGTCGCCCGAGAGCTGCGCAAGTTTCGGGAGGCGCTTCAGGAGCTTGCTCAGCACCTCGGCCCCGCGCTTGCGCAAGATCGGCTCGATCTTCTCAGCGGCCCAGCGGGGCATTCCTTCGGGAAGCTTCCTCAGCAACGCATCAAGGGCGACCTCCTCGATCTTCTTGCTGTGGAACGAACAGCATCGGATCGAAAATTTATCGAAGCCAGGCGGCTCCGGCTTGATGGGCGTCGGTGGCCGGTTAGGCGCGTGGACGCTCACGAGCACCGAGCGAAAGCCCGGAAGCTCGCACTGCGAGCCTTCGCACTTTGATTTATCGAAGCCCTCGCCGTGCGTGTCGAAGCGTATCCGCGCAAGCTCCGAGGACGTCAGTGACGCGCGGATCATCCGGGCCATGCAGTCGGCACGCTTGTCCGACAGCTCCTGGTTGTACTCCCGGGTGCCGGTGTGGCTTGCCGAACCGGTGATGGTGACATCAACGCTCGAGCCCTGGGCAAGGCGCCGGCGGATGAAGTCGGTGATCGTTCCCACGTTTGCGGCATGCTTCGCCTTTTCGCCGGCGAGATAGGCGTTCACGTCATAATCGCTGAACTGCAAAGTGAGATCGGTCGAAGGATTGCCCTGCGTTCGGTTGAGAACTTCGCCAGGCGTATTTCGCCGCCGAATGAGCTTCCGGTAGGAATCGGGATAATCACGGCACGCCTGCGCCGGGGCTTCCGATTCCTCATAGTCCAGGGATTCGCTCTGGGGTGCTGCCAGGAGAGCCTCGACCATCGCTTCGCTCGGTCGCCACTCCTCTTCCCCCTGTTCTAAGGATTCAGAACCAAAACCACTTTCAAAACCGAGTTCGCCCAGAGCGGCTTCAGAGCCAAAGGCTGTCTCTGAACCAAAGCCGCCCTCAGACTCGAACTGGCTTTCAGCCTCGGCAGCCCAGTTTTCCGCCTCGCCGGGCCAGGGCGCCTCGCCCTCATGATATTCTGAGCTGAACTCCTCCATCTGGGGACCTCCCTCGAAGTCTAGCCAGGCAAGTTCTTCGCCTTCCTCATGGACGATGGTGCCTGCAGATAAGGTCCAGGGACGGTCGGCACTCGGCTCGAGGCCGGCGAGTTCGCGGGCCCGGCGGTGCTCTCCCGTCACGAACCAGCGTTTGCGCGAGCGCACGTTATCGGCCCAGCGCGGCGCCGACGTTTCGGCAAGGACATCGGCAATAATCAGCAGCACCTCGCGCTCGGGACCGTGACCGATGCCGCCAAAGGGACGAAGGCGCTCTTCCAGAAGCAGCCGGCGCTTCTGTGCGCCGCCGGGAAACTTCCTGGTCAGCCACCATTTGCCGTGGCTCGACACCGCGTCGAACATGAACGCAAAGGCACGTTCGCTCTTGAGTGCGAACAACCGGCAGAAATAGGCAGCACGCCCAAGCAGGTTGCGAACGTAGCGCAGTTGGATCTGCCGGAACGCGGGCTCTTCGGAGAGGCGTTTGAAATAGGTTCGCCAGGGCTCCCTGATCGCCCAGCGCACGTGTCCGCGCACCAGCGCTTTCTCGTTCATCTCCTCGACCGCGAAGCGGAGCTGCTCGCGCTCGGCTTCGCGGCCCTTCCTGGCGATGAGGGCCTCGAAGCGGTCGGCGTCGCGACCGAAGACCGCCTTCCAGCGGGACGGCTCCTCATGCGCGAAATCGCGCAGCAGCGGCTGGAGGCTGCCGGTACCAATCGTCCAGTTGACGAGGCCGAAAGACAGGCCCTGGCCGTCGAAATTTCCGCTTAAGCCGTAGAAACCTCCGGCCTTCCCCGTTTCAAGCGTGCTGGTGATTTCCAGCGCTCGCCGCTCGGCCGGGCTCAGGCCCGCCTCCGCCAATTCCTTCGACTCCTGCTCAAAGGCTTCTGCGTGCGGCTCCTCGCCCCGTTGCTCGAGCGCTTCGCCGCGGCTTTCGAACGGGTCCCTCACCTCCTCCAGAACTGCTTGATCATGGAATGCAAAACCGTCGGCACGGCCTTTCTCGCATGCGGCGCAAAGATGCACTTCGGCTTCACCAGCGTCAGAATGCTCGCTTTCCCCGAGCTCGGCCCCAGCAACTGGTGCAAGGTCGAGATGCACGTGCAGGATCAGCGGGTTGGGCCCGTGCCAATTGAGGCCGGTCACTCGCTTGGAGCGGTCACGGCTCACTGCGCCGATGAAAAGGACGTGGCGGTGCCCGAACTCGCGGTTGATCGCGTCAGCAACTTGGAAATCGTTGTAAAGGCAGCGCCATCCGGCACCAACCGACCGCGCGGCCGAACTCACTGCTCTCAGGAGCTTCTTGACCTGTTCCGGCTTGTAGAAGCCCCGCTCGTCGCGGCCCTCCAGGAACAGGTCGAGGGAATAACCGCGATTGAGAAACGACCCGCCACCGTGGCCGCGGTAGTTGGACATCTGGACGCCCGGAAACGTCCGCTTGAGTTGCCGCGCGAACCGCGCGGTGAGCGGCGCAACCGGCGCCTTGTCGCTCCCCTCAATGAGCCCTTCGGCGATCAGCTCCACTTTCGCCGCGGGCGGGTTGAACGGACCAAGAGGCTTCACGCCAGCGCCTGGATCAGTCTGGAAGTGCATCTGCTCTTCGCGGCTGATCATCCAGGCGCGAGTGACGCGGGAAGCGAAATCGGCCGAACCGCTGAGCTTCTTCCAGCGCTGTTGAGCACCGAGCTGGGTCGCTTCATGATCTTCCATGAGCCAGGCGCGCAGGGCCTCGGCCGAAGGATCGCCCCTGCGCCGCTCCGACCATTGCCGGCCGAGGCGCTCGCAGTAGCTTTCCAGCGACTCCGCGGCGGCGGCCGACGGCGTTTCGAGCCATTCGGCCTCGAGCCATTCGGCCTCGCTCGACTGGGCCGCCTCGCTCTCGGCTTCTGAAATGGCGCTTTCGAGCGAGGATGCTGACTGGAGCTCGCTCGAGGGGAGGGTCACGAACGTTTCTTCCCCAAAATTCAGCGGACCTTCGCGGTCCGTCTCGCCCGTCAGCGACCCGCTGAACGGGGTCTCCAGCCCAAGCTCGTCGAACTGCTCGTCCCTCAGAGCGTCCATGACCGGCCCTCCTCAGCTTCAGGCGACTGCAACCAGGCGCGGCCGTATCTCGGCCGGCTTTGCGCGAATCTTCAGGTCCTTGCCGGTGGCTGCTGCCCATTCGGTGATCA
Source organism: Sphingomonas agri (assembly GCF_038148795.1). NCBI lineage: Bacteria > Pseudomonadati > Pseudomonadota > Alphaproteobacteria > Sphingomonadales > Sphingomonadaceae > Sphingomonas > Sphingomonas agri. The sequence continues at coordinate 433,826 of NZ_JBAPEU010000002.1, forward strand.
CGCGCCGCGATTCCGGTCCGATCGGGTTACCGGTCTGCCCCATCGGCGGGGTCTCCATGTACAGAAGCCATGACTTGTCGGGTCCCGCCACGAGTCCGGACTCGACCAGGTAGAGGAATTTCGACAGGTCAGCTGCCATCGAGAAGAAAGCCGCGCTCTTGCTGTGCGCCTTGAGGCCCACGCGCTCGCCGATGAGCTGCAGGCGGCTTGCCGGATCCCGCGCCTTGGCGCTGAGATCCGCAACGAGCGGCGTGTTGAATGCGACCGTGAGCTCGGCCCAGCCGAGTGCCGTCGCTGCGGCAAGTTCTTCGCGCCCAAGCATGGAATTGAGGCGTCTTGAGGTAAGAATGAACCGCAGCTCCTCGGCGATGCGGTAGATGCGGTCATCATCGGCATTGTTGACGCCCGCGACGTTGCGCACGTTCGACATTGCCTGCCAGAGTTCGAACAGCAGCTCCTCGAACAGACGGACGAAGGTCGTGTTTGCAGCCGTTGCCTTGTCATAGGTCGGCGAACGGTTGTCATCGGTGCCGAAGGCGAGGTCGAGGCCGAAGAAGCGCCAGTAGGCGTTTCGCCGCACCCCTTCCGGGTCCTGCCTCACGGTGCTGGTCGACAGCCAGGAGGCGATTGGATTGGCAGCGCCGAACAGCAAGACCTCGGTCGCATCCAGCCAGCGCTGCGTCTCGACTTTTGGAAAGCCCAGTCCTTCACCCGACCGGTATTCGCGCACCACGCGGCGAAGGATCTGGATGATCCGCGTATTCTCGAGCACGTAACTGTAGCCCAGATGATCCCAGGCCGGGAGAAAGGCGGGAGCGTAAGCGGCAAAGGCTCCGGTTCCGAACAGGGCCTGCTTTGCGGGGCCCGCGGCAGGGGGCGCTCCCCACGGCTTGGAGAGATGCCAGAGCTGCTCCATGTGAAGGACGATGTCGAAAGGATCCGACGTCAGCACCAGCAGTGCAGCATCCTCGGGCGGGATCGCCAATCCGTTTGAGATGCGCTGGACGAGAAGCGGAATCATGACCGGTAACTCCCTGCTTCGAAATCGGGTGTCGGGACGCCGAGCAGGGGCCCGACCTCCGTTGCTCCAGGAAGGGAAAAATCGGGGCGCTCGAGCGCGAGATTGAGAGCCGTGAGCCGCGCGTCCTCGGGGTCCTCGAGCCGCTTATGGCTGTTCGGAATCTCCCTTAAGGGGCTCATCTGCTCCTCGAGCTGGTCGGCGATTTCCTGAAGGCCTGTTGCCAGAACCCGGTCGAGCGAATTTGCATCGACGATCTTCGAGACGATCCCGAGTACCTGGTTGTGCAGGGCATCGTCGCGTTCGGTGATCCTCGTCCAGAGCTGGTCGTGCCGTTCGACGATGAACTGGAGCAGATCGCTGTTCAGCTCAGCCGAGGCGGCATCCTTGCCCGCTGTTCCTGTCGTCTTGGCCATCCTGCTATTCCTTCCTCATCAAGCGGCTAGCGCTTCGCCGCCGGTCAGCCACCGGCGGGCGCGTTCGATCCATTGGGGAGCTGTCTCGGGCTTTTCCGCTTCCCGAAGTCCTGCAAGGGCGACGATCCGGATGCCTTCGGCCTGCCGCCAGTGCGGCGATGTCCAGAGCGCCGGGCCGGCCCCCGTCTCCAGCTGCTGAAGCGCTGCAGGCGAAACTCGCGCGGGATCGTGAACATCCGTCATAGGCTTTCCGCCAAGGGCAGGAACCGGAGCCGAGAGGCAGGCTGCTGCAATGGACGGCATCACGCGGCGCGATCGCTCGAGGAGCGGCCGAACAGATTCGTCCGCAAGGCTCGGAGGATAATGCGCGTCCATCGCGCCAAGAAGGTGAGACCAGGGGCCGTCCTCGCCGAAACAGTGGCGCGAGAACTCGCAGCCAAGCGCCGTCCTCAGCCAGCCTATCGGATGGGGATCCCCGACCGGCCAGCGCAATATTGTCGCGGCGTCGCTGACGACGTCATAAAGCGCTGCGACCGACGCATAGCCCGTGTGAAGGAAAGCAAAGACGTCGGCCGTGATTTCCGATGCCCACGGTGTCCACATCGTAGCGAGCTCTCGGTCGCCCGAAAGAGACTTGGCGATGCATTCCTCGACCGAGGGGGTCCAGTCGGTGAGATAGGCGACCTGATGTCCGGTCTCGTGGAAGAGCGAGGTGGGCCGATAGAGATTGTGCCTGACGACCTTGATCGCCGCGACCGGCATCACTGCACCCGGAGCCCACAATCGAACGCCGGCGCGTAAAATCGAGGCGCCCGTGCCCTTGTCCTGGTAAGTCAGGACCCTCGGAATAGGTTTTCCGGCCCGCTCGAGCGCGGGGGTCATGCTGGCGACGGCAAGATCGTCGAGGTTGGAAAGAGCGGCGCGAAGGACTGCGCTCGTGCGCGAATTTACCGCGTCGCCAAGGAAATCGATCGTCGTGTCGACCTGCACGTAGCGTCGCCGGAAGAGGAGGACCGCCGCTGCGGCGGCAGGAAGTCGCTGCGCATCGTTCGCGGCCTCGTCGAGCAGGCGACCGGCTGCCTCGCCCATCGCGATCAGCTCTTCGACGATCACGTTCATCTGCTTGCGGAGCGGTGCCCCGGTATCACGCTCGACCGAACGCCACGCCTCGAGCGAGGCAAATTCCTCGGCGTCGCGGAAGGTACGCGCAGCCGCCAGCCAGTGCGCCAGCTGGCGCTTGAGGTCGGCGGCCACGAGCCGCTGGTCGAGGACGGCAGTCTTCGCCATCAGCCCCGCATCCCCGGAACCACCGAGACCGTGACCGCCGGCGGCATGCCAGGGAGCGACTGGCGCAGGCCGCGGCGCGCCATGCCGAAAGGAAGTCCCATCTGGACGAGGACGGTCACCCCTGAGGCAGGATCGGCCGCAGCGCGCGCGAATGCCTCGGCATTGTAGCGTGCCCACCTGGCAAGCGCCGGAATGATCCACTGACGCATCCGGCGTCGGTGATGGTGGCGATGTGCGCCCAAGCGCCGGCGCTGCTTGGGGAGACCCGGCGTGAGCTCCTCGAAGGCTTCGCCATGCTTGCCGAGGATAAGCGAACCTGAATGGCCGGGATCGATCGTGCGCCAAGCACCGACCAGGGCCTGGACCAGGGCATTGTGACCCCTGCCCTCGCGGATCAGCCTTGCAATGCGCTGTGCTTCGGCTTCGCTGAAGAAGAAGCGGGCCGTCAGCCGTTCGCCTGCGCGGTCGATCCGGACGCGCGTGCTGCTTGGGGCAAGCCGGGCAGCGGTTATTCGCCCTGCGCGCGTGGCGGGCAAGGTCGGAACTCCGGCCGTGACGGGCTGAAGCACATAGACCCGCTGGCCGACGGCGACCCGGTTTGGCGAGCGCATGAAGGAAGCCGGCGGGGAGACGCCGAGGCGGGGTTCGCGAAGCAGGAGCCCCGCGGCTGCCGGGGTCAGGGGATGAAAGCTGCTCGAGGGCACGTAGCCCCTTCCCTGCCCGTTCAATGACTGATCGGTCCTCGCGATCGACGGCAGGGTCGTTCCCGGCGCCGCCTGGTAGATGTGCATTCGCGCGCGGACCGGCAGCTTGACGCCAGCCGCGCGAAGCGTTCCGCCAAGCGTGCGTCCGCCAAAGCTTGGCAGCGAATCTGCAATCTGCGGCGTGACCTCGATTTCGGGCAGCCGGCTGTACTTGCGATATGCCCGGACGCTTCTTGGCCGCCTTGCGACGAAGGTTCCGCCAAGCGACGGTGCCTGACGAAGATCGGGCCGGACGAATTGAGGAGGGAAGTGGCTCGATACCGCTTCACTGAACGCTTCGGCGGCAGCAAGCTCGGTCAGCTCCTCATTCTCGAAAATATAGGATTCCTGTTCCGAAAAGCGACGGATGGTATCCTCGATAGCGCTCGCAAGAGCGATCGGCCCTGCTTCGGAGGACAGTGCGCCGCCTTCCTCCTCGGCCTCGAGCGAAACCAGCCGCAGGCCGGTGTCGACGATGGCGTTCGAGAGGGGCTGCGAGAGCTGCGGCCCCACCCATCCGCGGATCAGCTTGGCAAGATATCCGGCAAGGAAGCTGACGACTTTGGGTCTGCCGACGAGATTGATGCCGAGGCGCAGCGCTCCAAGGAGCACGGGTACGAACTGCTCGACTGCGGGACCTACCGCCTCCTCGTCGCCGCTCTTGAGGGTCTCGATGAGCCTGGAGCGTGCTTCGGCGAGCTGCTCCAGCTGACGCCCGTCGGTCTCGCTTTCGCTGCCGTAGAATTCTTCCTGCTCGGCTTCACCCTCCTGGAAGTCACCCGCAAATGCTTCGGCGAGCGCCGCGTCGAATTCCTCGGCGAGGCTCTCGGGGTCGCCGGGTGAAGCGGGGGACGCGAGCTCTTCGCCTTCCTCCGCTTCCAAAGCTGGCCCTTCCCATTGTTCGGCCTCTCCTTCGCCTTCCTCGGCCTCGAGGCTGATGCGCTTGGCAAGCTCGCGCGCGGCCGGGCGCAGCGGGGCCGGAAGCCGGCCGATCGCAAATTGCAGCACACGTTTCAGCAGAGGCTCGATAAGCTTCTTCAGCCGCCCGAGGACGGGGCCCAGGAGCTTGCCCGCGAGACCGCCGACACTTTTTGCCGCATTGGCCACGAACTTGACGGCGCTTTTCGCCTTTCGGATGAGACCGCCGATAAATTCCTCGCCCGCGGGCGTCACCTCGCCCAGCTGGGGATCGAACTGGTCGAGCTTCTCGTCGAGTTGCTCTTCGGTCAGCGATCCGAAGTCGAGTCCGGCAAGCCCGGCCTCCAGGGTATTGAGGTAGCGTTCGGCCTCGAAGCGAACGGGTGAAAGATAATTGTCGGCAAAACGCTCGCGCTCTCCCGACTGTGCCGGCGTTTCACCGGTGAACCGATCGGCGACTGCCTGTTCGGTTTCCTCCGCAAGCGCGGAAACGGCAGCATCGAAGGCTTCATCCCTGAGTTCAGCGAACGCCTCGGCGAGCAGCTGGTCCCGCTCGTTTTCAGGCAGGCTCGCCTCTAGCGCTTCGGCAAAGGGGGATGCCATTTCAGATTCGCCCAAGGCCTCCTGGCGAGGGTCAAGCGCGGCCTCGGCGAATGGAGACTCGAGCGTCGCTTCGCCGTTCCACGGCTGCTCGCGAAGCTGGTCCATAAGCCCTCCTTCTTGTGAGTCGGAGAAATTAGACCACAAAGAGAGTCCAGGGACCGCTCGCCAGCCGTTCCCGGCGCGGCTCGCCCTCGTCCCCGGAGCGGCACCGGGAGGGTCCCGCTGCATCGCGCGCAGCGTCCATCTATCATCCGCGCTGCATCGCGAAACCGTCCGCCGAGCGTCCCGTCCCTGATCTGCGGCAGGGCCGAGCTATTTAGTGAAGGCAGCCCACGGGAATAGCGCAAGCCATGACACGTTCGGCAAGCGCGGGCTGCGGGTCGACCCCGAGTTCGTCGTTCAGCCGGCGCGCGAGCGACCGGAAGCACCGAACCGCCTCATAGCGGTTCTCCTGCGCAAGATGCGCGTCGATAAGCGCCGCTGCAGCAGATTCGCGCAAGGGTTCGGCCGCAAGAGCTGCGGATCCAGCCTGGATCGCAAGGGTTAGGTGCCCCGCCCGTGTCATCGTTCGACAGGCCATCTCGAGCGCCTGCACCCGAAGGAGCCTGAAACGATCCTGGGCAGGGATCGCCCATTCCTCGTTCCAGCCCTCGAGGAGATCGCTCGAAAGAAGCTTGATCTCGTCCAGCTGAAGCTCTGCCTCCTCGAGCGCACGGGTAGCTGCAAGTTCTGCGTCGGCAAGATCGGTCGCTGCATTGAGGAGGAGATCATCGCCCTCCGATCCGATCCATCCCGCCGGGACGTTCCACAGGGCACGCCTGAGGTTTGCCCGAGCCGCCTCTTCCGGGAAATCCGGCCAGAGCTTCGCCGACGCAATCGCTCGCGGGACAGGTCCTCCTCCCGACAAAGCGAGGAACGCAAGGATGCGCCGGGCCGGCAGCGAAAGGCGCACCATCGGGCGCACGCCGAGGCGCCCGACAATCGCCACCATCCGCTCGGTCGTTCCCATGCCAAGCGCTCCGTCCATGCTCGTAGCTGACCGCGTCGTTCCGGCGTCTAGTCAGACCTCGGGCGCAACAGCGCGGCGGACCCTTCGCGCCAGCGCCGTCCTATCCCGTTTTCAATCGGATTTCGTCAATCGACCTGTTGCCCGCACAGCCGCCTCCGCGACTCACCGAGCAGGCGCTAAATAACATGAATCAGTAATCGACTGTATGGCGCAGTTCAGCCGCGGTGCGAACCTGCGCGGTCGATCGCCGAGCAATGGCCCAGGTCATTCGCCCTGCAAAAGACGCCGGCCAGTTGCGCAGGTTCAGTCGCGATTAACGTCTGCTAGGGCTCATTCACCCGCGTCTCCAAGCACGGAAGACGCGTAGGAGTGGCCCGGTCCAACCCTCCCCTCCCCCGACCGGGCCAGCCTATGCTCGGCACCGTGAACGAGCGTTTCGACGAATCCCATAGTTCGAATTGTAATCCCGAACCGATGTCCGGTGCGCTACCTTCAATCCAAGCCCTTCACGTGGTCGATGAACGCCCGTAGCTTGGGCAGGACCTGGCGCTTGCCTACGTGATAGAGAAACACGCCGGGCGTCGTCAGCGCAAACTCCGGCAACAGCGCTTGAAGTGCGCCTTCGCCCAGAGCGACCCTCGCCAGAGGCTCGGGCACTTGAGCGAGGCCGAGACCACGCCGGGCAGCGCCGATAAGCGTCGGGTAATCGTGGGCGATGAGAGGCCCTGCGACGACTGCCTCGATCCTCTTATTGCCGTCGATAAAGGTCCAGGACCCGATGGCTCCGCTCGATCGGCGCAGGCGCAAGCACGCGTGATGGCCCAGGTCCTCCAGCCTCTCCGGGCGACCGTGACGTTCCAGATATTCAGGACTTCCGACCACTACGAAGGGAAAAGGCTGCGTGAGCCGCACAGCGACCATGTCAGGCGCAATGAGCTGTCCCATTCGGATTCCAGCGTCGAAGCCGCCGCTCGCAAGGTCGACCATTTGTTCGCTGGCGGCGATCTCCACCTCCATTTGCGGATGGGCATTGCAAAAGGATGCAATGATCGGTTCGAGGATCAGGGGCACGACTCCTCTGGGGACTGAGAGGCGCAGCAGACCCGTTGGCCGCTGGCCAAGGTCGCGGGCGGCCTCGGCCGCCGCGATTAGCTCATCGAACGCCGGCGCCGCGCGATCGAAGAAACGCTGACCCGCTTCGGTGAGCCCAACGCTCCTGGTCGTCCGAAAGAGCAGCACTGCTCCCAGTCGCGCTTCCAGCGCTCGAACCGCCTGACTGATGGCCGAAGGCGTGACTCCAAGCTCGCTCGCCGCCCGACGGAAACTTCGGTGCCTGGCCGTCGCTAGAAAGGCTTCAACTCCTTCGAGCGCGCCCCGCCTGACTGTGTAGCGCTGCTTCACAAGCTATCCACATTATCGCGAATAGTCACGCGCCGGAAGCCGTCCTAAATCCAGCCTCCGACCCGTGCCCAAAGGACATTTATCATGGCCCCTCCAACTCAACATTCGGAAGCGACATCGCCTTCAACAACTGGCGTGATGGTCATCCTTACTGCGAAACCTGGAATCACCCGCGAACGGGTGATGGGCATCATGCCCAATGAAATCAGGCACACGGTGCAACTCTATCTCAGCGGCAAGATCCGCGAATGGTACGCGCGAGGTGACGGACGCGGCGCGATCTTCCTCCTCGATACAAAGGATCTCGCTGAGGCGAGCGCCATCATGGATGACCTGCCATTGGCCAAGGAAGATCTGATCGATCACGAATACATCCCCGTCGGTCCGCTTTTCCCACTCCGGCTACTGATTGCCGAATCCTGAGCCCGACGTTGGGCGGCTTTGATGGACGATCCCCATGACGCAGAGCAACATCTTCGATATTCATCTGGTGCTCGGCTACGTCGCGTGGCTGCTTGCCTTTGGCACTTACATCTGGCCGAGGCTCAGAGCCATGGAGCCAGTAGCTGCGCAGCGGGCCATCGCCACGCTTCACAGCTTCCGTTTCTTCGGCCTCGTATTCATTCTTCCCGGGGTGGTCGGTGCGCTTCCTTCAACGTTCGCGAAGTTTGCCGCCTGGGGTGATTTTGCAACCGGCGTTCTTGCTATTGCTGCGCTCCTGACAATCAGGCGACGTCCGTTGTTTTGGCTCTTCGTTGCCGGATTCAATGTTGTCGGCGTCGCCGACCTCCTGGTTGATTATTACAATGCGACCCGGCTTGGGCTCGCTGATGTCGCCGGGCAGCTCGGCACCACCTACGCTATTCCCATCATCTACGTACCAATCCTCATGATCACTCATGTGGCGGCGTTCATTCTGCTCGCGCGGTGGAGGACGAACTTGAGCGAAGATGGGGCTGCTCGAGAGTTGAAATCGGCCTCACCTCATGACCGAGGCAAATTCCGGTCAGCGCGAGGATCCTTGTAGGGAAGCGTCGTTCGTAGTTCGCGGTTTAGTCGACGGCGGAGCCGCCCCAATCACCCAGCGCCGATGCGCTTCAAAACCCTTATCCGTTCAAGACAAACGACCTCAACTGCCTTTGCCAGCTCACTGACCCGCTCGCTCAGCCAAGCAAGTTCATCAGCAGTGATGCGGTATTGTTTGGAATAACGCGCCTTCACATAGGCGTCCTTGAGCTTCTCAAACATGGCGCGCTCCTTGCGTCCGCCAGCCGGCCAGACCTCAGCTAGGCGACGATCGAGCCGCTCGGCCTGGGTCCGGAGAAACGCAAGATTGTGGATGTGCGGCGTGTAGAAAGTGCAGACGAGCAAGACACAGTGGTAAAGCCGTTCCGTCGCTTGGTGAAGGGAAAAAGCCGCCTCCTTGAAACGGCCTTTCCCGATGTAGAAATTAGTTCCTTCTTGAAGCGCAGCTGCACTCGGAAACCAGTCGTCATAATATTCCTTGGCCATCGCGAGCGCCTGCGCTGGTGTCTTCGGCCTGGGCTCGGCGAGTTCGCTGTCATCGCTTTGATAGATGGCGACACCGTCGCGAACGACATCCATGAAGAAGAACCGGCCATCGACGAGACCCTCGTTCACCTCGTCAAGCGTGTGGACGATGAAGTTGACCGGTGTCTTCAGCGTCCGGGTAATCGATAGCTCGCGGTTGAGCCGTTCCTCCGCTTTCACCCAATATTGGACGCGATCGACGAGCCTCTTGTCATTGACGATGACCAATAGGTCGAAATCGGACTGGTAGCCTTTGGCCGTGTGCGGCTCGTCGACCCAGTTTCCCCGCGCATATGAGCCGTAAAGAATGATCTTGAGAATGCGGCCCTTCTTCTTCCACTCCTGGGTCGCGAGCGAGCGCGCCTCATCGAACTCCTCGAACAGGATCTGCACCACGCGTTCGAGCTCACGCCGCTTCGCGGATGGAAGATGATCGAGACCGGTGCGCATCGCGAGCCTATTCCTATTGCGTCGAACAAAGTCTGCACAGTGCATCATCGGCGCACCGAAAATTGCAGTGCAAGCGTCGCGTCGGACCACCGGGCCAGACAAGCGACAATTCTGAACCACGCCTCTGCAATCCGTTCGCGTGAGGAAATCGGATAAATCAGAGCTCGGTTCGCGCCTGTTCCGTTGCTCGAAAGTCGTGTCCCCAGCACCACATCTTGGGATCTGGTTCAAACGCGGTGAATTCAATATGATGTGCGCACCGGCTGCTCGGAGGCGGGGGGCAAAAGATGGACATTATGTGGAGCGAGGCGCTTGCTCTCATGCGACGCGCTTTGACAATGCTCGACGAGAGCCAGGCACCCGCGCAGATCGGGGCTCACCTCGATCTCGCGATCGTTCGATTGGAAGAGCATCTTTCTGATGCGAGCGCGGCGGCCGAGGAGTTCGGCCGCAACATGCGCAGGTCGTTGCCCGACTAGATTGAAGCGGACGCGAGCGGCAGCATCTCGAAATAGCGCTCCATTCGCTCGATCCCCACTGCGCTGAGTTCAATCCAGGTACGGCGACCGTCCATCGGATCCTCGGTGCGTGTGGCCAGCCGCTCCTCTTCCAGCTTCGCGACCCAGCGAAGGGCCGTTGTTGGAGGTACATAGGCAGCAATGCACAGGCTCGAAACGGATACGCGTTTCTGCTCGAGATGAAGTGCATAAAGTTCGAGCAGCATGTCCCATGCAGGATCTGCAAACAGCTCCGGCGCGAACAAGGCGTCACGGCGGCGCCTTGCAGCCTGGATTGCCCTCACGAGCTGCGGGATCGCCTTTCCTTTCCCGCCGGCTCCGGCATTCGCCGACGCGCCGGTCGAGGCCGGAACAGAGCCGCCATCGGGATTGAGAGCGGTCGAACGTTCTGGGTGAGTAAGGTTGCCGTAAGCCATGCTTCCCATCGTTTCATCGTCCAAAGCACAATGTTCCCGAGCAGTGTCTTCTATTACCAATAATAGTTAATGCTTCGTTTTCCCTGTCAGAATTCTCATGGATTTTTCGTGACTTGCATCCTGGCACAATCGAAACCACTTTGGATTGAGTGTAGAGAATTCTGCAAGCGTAGCGGCGGCAAAATCGCTCCTGGCGGGGAGCTCACCTTGATACGGAATTCGAAAACGGAAGGCGACGCCTCGGGCCAGACCGAGCGCCGCAGGCAAGCGCGCTACACGCTGATCCTGAGGGTCGGCGTCCTTGAGCAATATGGCAAATCATCACTTTGCCTCGTCAAGAACATCTCGTCTGCGGGCGTACAGCTAAAATGATATTCGCAGCCGGTCGTCGAAGACCATGCCTCGATCCGCGTCGCCGACGAAACGCCGGTTCCCGGACGGATCTTGTGGCTTGAGGACGATGTCGCTGGCATGAACTTCAATACGGAGCTCAATGCCGAGGCGCTGCTACGCGTCCGCCAGAAGCTGAGGCCGCAGCGTCGCCGCTCGACACCGCGCGTCAATGTCCAGGCATCCGCGTGCCTCCGGTCCGGCGGCCGCATCTACCGAGCCGTCGTATGCGATATTTCAAGCATGGGGGTCCGGGTCCGGACCACCTCGCCGTTGGCACAGGGCGACCGCGCAATCGTCACGCTCGCCGACCTGCCATCGCTCGACGCCTATGTTCGCTGGAACAGCCGCGATGAGGCAGGACTGGTGTTCGAGACGCCAATCCCGATGCAGGTCATTGCCCATTGGATCGAAGGGCGGGTGCGGCTCGCTTCCTGAAACTACTTGAGACTTCGCGCGGCCCCAGGGACCTAGATGCAGGTTATCTTCGGCCCGCCACGAGGGCCGCCCTATTCTTAATTTCGTCTTGGCTTTGCGGGCATTTGGTGTGGGGCAGGAACGTCTTCTTTTCCCCCGTGCAAAGAAGGCCCGCCGTCTCGAGCGGCGAGCCTTCCCATAGTTTTCAACGTTCCCAAGTGGGGTTGAGAACGTGTGCGAACCCTCTAGCCTGTCAGGCGTTAGTCGGGCGTTGATCATCGCTCCGAAATGGGTTCAATTGTCGCTGGTTCGCGCCCATTGGGGTTTATTGCCCGCTCGGGTGCGATGGGGATGCGTATGGGCAAAGACGGGTCGGAAGCGCTGCATCGGGACGGTCCTGAAGCCCTTTCGCGAATGGAAGAAGCGCTGGAGCTGATCGACCGGTGCGAAGGGACGGCCGAAATCGGTGCGCATCTTGATCTTGCGATCTGCCGCCTTCGGGACCTCATTGCCAAGCACGCACGGAAATCGGCGCCGGCATCTCCACGCGAACCGCACCTGTGATCTGACGAGACCAGAAAGACGTGGCTCAGCCGCGGTCAGTATGTCGCCCGGTCGGATCGCCCCGGCGACTTCAGCACATATTGGGCGGGAAGATCGGAGGGCAGCTCAACGGTCCAGGAAGCCCCAGGATAGAGCCTCTTCCCCGGTAGCTGCGCGCACTGCGCACGGGCATTTGGACACTGGCGTCCCTCGATGACTTCCACGCTGACATTGCCGGAGTTGCTGAAGGTCAGCTCCCTGCCTTTTCTCAAAGCAGTGACGCGCGGCGCAGGTTGCGCGGGCCTCACCAGCACCAGGACATCATAGCCGATCACCACCTTGAGACCTGTGTCACTCGATTGGATCCCGCCGACGACCGGTTTGACGGTCACGCGGTAGACGTGCTCCTTGTCGGCGTCCGAGGAGAGCATCGCCATCCTCACGAGCTTGCGCTGGCCAGGCTCAAGGATCATTCGCGAAGGCGAAACGAGAAGGCCGAGCTTCTGCGGATCGGGATCCTTTCTCTCGCTCTGGGAAGGCCGGCCCGGGTTGAGGATCTCGCGAGGCTCGACAGCAACGTAGCTTCGTTCAGGAGAATTGTTCCAGATCTCCACGTCATCGCGAACCTGCTTTGCGGGCTGAAGCTCGACGATGAGCTCGCTCAATACGAGATCGGCGCTCGCAGGCGCCGCCCACGCGAAGGACGCAAGGGCAAAGGGAAGCATCACAAGGCGATGAAACTTGCTCACTGGCAGACAACCTTTCCGATCGAAGCAAAGTCGTTCCTGACCGTGACCTCGCCGATACTGGCCTTGCACGCGGGACCGTCAGCTCTCGCGATGCTGATCGCATCTCCGCGGCGTACGTCGACCTGGAAATAGCCGTTCCCGTCGGTCTGTGCGATGCCCTTGGGCGTCTGAACGAGCGCGTCGGAAATCGGCTCTCCATTGCTCGAAGTCGCCTGCCCGAAGACGGTGAAATAGGTTTCGGCGCGCCACGCGAGCGACTGAACATTACCCGGATAAAGGGTCACCTCGCGGGCGGCGCTGTCATAATCGACCGGTACGGCAGCGGTTGGAACGAGCCGGACCTTGTAGGTGCGATAACCCGGAACGAAGATCGAAAGGCGGTGCCCCGTGCTGACGATACCCTTGGCAACGTCATCGACAAGAACGTTGAACGAAGCACCAGACGCATCTCCTTTCACTGAGACGACGATTGCACTCTGCTCAAGATCGCGGCCGCTCCAGGCGGCCGCTTGTGCGCCAAGCCCGAATCCCGACTGGAAAGCCACGTCATATTGCGTACCCCCGCGGCCCTCGAGATCGTGAAGGACATCGGCGCGCAAATTCCCCAGATGGCTCTCGATGGTACCGCCGGCGTGGATCGTCGAGGACGCGATGTTCCTGTCGACCCCTGCTTCGCCGTTGATGAGCGTCCGATCTGCAGTTTCGTAGGAATATTGCGCCGCGAGACTTCCGACGGCGCGCGAGATCGAGCGCTCCCCTTTCTCATCCTGATAGGCGTGGCCAGCCGTTCCAAGCATCGACAGATGCCCGGAATTGAAAAGGACCCGAAGGCCTGCAAAAGCTGCCTTCTCGGTCCTCGTACGCTCCGCCGAGGCTTCGAACACGAGCTGCAACCGGTTTCGCGTGACCACCGGGAGATTGACGCTCGGGCCGATCGTGTAATCCGCAGGAAGGTGCCGGTCCTTTCGATAGGATCCGACGACCGAGAGAAAGCCCGTTCCGAGCCGCAGCCCGAGGCTCGCGGTCGCCTGGGTATAGGAGCCGGACGCAAGCTGCAGCCCGCTTGGAGGGCCAAGGTCGAAATTGTTCGTATAAAAAGGCAGCGGAACCAGAGGCTTGTTGTCATGGGACCAGATGCGCCTCAGATCAAAGCTCGCGCTGAAGAGGCCGTGCCCTGCCGTGCTGAGCTGTAGCAGTGCCCCCCAATCCCCCGTGCTTGAAGCGAGGCCCGCGGCGCGCAACCGCGCCGGCCCCTTGATGTACCAGGCGCCTGCTTGCGCAATGGCGTTGTGCTGCGTGCCAAGGACCGCGGCGTCGAACGCAAGACTGTTGGTCAGCCGCCAGGCGGTTCCGGCCTGATAGTAAAAGCTGTGGGTGAGGCTGACAGGCCGATGACGGCGCGTGTTCGCAAGAAGGCCGCCGTAGGCGTAGAATATCGGGTGCCTCGAAGGAGGCATCTTGGCGTTCTTGACGAAGAACCTGTGCTCCTCGCGGACCGACCCGTTGGCTTCCCGGATTCTGAGCAAGACTGAATAGGAGCCTTCCGACAAGGCGGACGTATCGAGTTCGATGTTCCCGGCATCGTAGGAGCGCGAGCTGACGAGCCGGCCATCGACCACGAGCTCGACACGCGCAGGCTGCGAAAGAAACAGGATGAGCGGGGTGCCGTGAAGTTCTTGCTGGTCCGCCCAAGTGTCGAATTGGGTTCCAACCCCTGCCCCCAGAATCCGGCGCTGACCAGTAAACTCGTCGCCGGGCGCCCAAAACAGCCCCGCCGAATAGCGCAGGTCCTTCCGATCCACTTCAGCAACCAGATCGTCGACCACTAGCCCGAGATCGGAGGCAACCGACGTGTTGGCCCGGACCCGGGCGTTGTGAAGCCCGATGATGGTGCGGTTCTGGATATTGTAGGTCGACGACCCCCCGAAAGTCCCTGACGCGTTCAGCCCCACGGTGTTGGTTACGGAGAGCGGCGCGCTCGGCACCGGCAAATAGCCCTGGGTCTTCGTCGGAACGGTGCGGAGGAACCTGGGGTTGATGAAGACGTCGACCCGGAAATGGTCTTCATCATAGATGATTGCAGCGATCTCGGGCTCGAGGGTTCCGCATTGGCCGGCATTGGACTGCGAGCAGATCGCCTGGCCGTTGACGGGAAGTTCGCCAGAGAGGGTGGACGTGAGCTGCGGCGCCTCGATCACGTCCGGAAGCGCTAAGAGGACGCCGGGAGATTTGAACCTCAAGTATCCCGGCCTCGTCACCGCAAGCGCTTCCCCGACCTTGCGCCCGCCGAAATAGACGTCGACGAAAACCTCGCGTGGAGTTGCCAGCTCGTCGAAGCCCTCGGGGATCCCGCTCGAGACAAAGCTAGCCGCGCCAGCCGATCCAGGCAAAATCATGGTTAACGCGAGAAGGCGTAGGGCATGGCTTACTATGCGTCGCATCGCTGGCCCGATCACTCAGGTCCGATGAGAACAGTGAGTGTTCCGCTATAGGCTCCGGCGCCCGCGCTCGAGAGCGCCGCCGCGCGGAGAATGACGACCAGGCTCGCGCTCGTCGCAGGCCCGGTGCCGCAGGTCTGCTGCGTCGCGGAGCTCACCTGGCCCGTAAGCGGAACGTTGGGGACAAGCCGGGTACCCGAGCTTTGCCCCGACGAGCTGCTCCACTGAACGTCATAGGCCATGCGGCCAGGGCCGGAGAGCTCGAAGGCTCCTCCGGTTCCTGTCCCTGTCGCGGTGACATTATAGCCGTTGGTGCTGGTGTCGGCGAAAAGGCAGACGCTCTCGCTGCGAACTGCATCCGCGCCAAGATTGGCGATCGTCCCAAAGGCGATGTCGACAAGTTTGCTGATCCTCACCTTATTGCTGGCCGCACTTGCCGGCTCTCCCGCGGTGATGAGCGGCAACAGAAGCAGCAAGGCGAAAGGCGCCCGCCGGCGGCGAGCGCAAGCGAGCGCCGCCGACCGGGCAGCCGCGCCCGGCAAAAAGCCTGGTCCGCTCTTTGTCTTCACAAGGGCGGTGGCAGAAGTTTGGGTCGCCACCACCAGCGCGCGATCACTCTGGTGCGACGACCAGGGTGAGCGTGCCGGTGTATGAGGCCGCAGCCTGCATGCTCTGAAGGCTTGTCGTCGGGATCTTGACGATCAGGCTTGCCGAGCTTCCCGGTCCTGAAGAACAGGTGGCATTAGTCGCCGTCGACGTCAGCCCCGCCAGCGCCGAGCCGGTCGTCAGCGCCGTTCCGGTGCTCTGCCCGGAGCTTCCGGCCCACTCGACGGCATAAGGCACGGTTGCCGCGCCGTTCGCGAGCGTGAAGGCGCTTCCCGTGCCGCTGCCCGTTGCAGTGACATTGTAGCCCTTGGTGCTGGTGTTGCTCCAGACGCAGACATTCTGTGCATTGGCAGCGGGCGTTGCCGGATCCTGGTTCGTGAAGGATACATCCGCAAGGCCGCTGATCTGTATGCGATTGGGAACGCTTGCGCCGATCGAGATCGATCCCGTCGACGTAGAGCCGAGCGATCCCTGCGTCGCTCCGAGAGCCGTACCTTGCGCAAGCGCTGCCATAATGATGCCGGCGACGAGCCGACGATACCGAGCATTGTCCATTTTCTGTCCCCACCACGACGGTCCATTAAAGACCGGTCCGTTTTGGAGGTAACTTGGACCCCGTAAAAAAGACGTTAAATCGCCGCTCGCCCAAGCGCGTGAGCAGGAACGGTTACGAAGGCCTAAGCCTTCCTCATGAAGCTAAGGCCCGAGCCTTGAGTCTCTAGTCGGGAACGACGAGCACCAGCGCACCTTCTCCGGGGGTCGCATCGAGAGCCGCTCCCTTTTCTCCACTCTCGGCCTTCGCCGGAGTGGTCGAAGATCCATCAAGGGGCGTACGGACGAGGGAGTATCTCAACGCCGGAGCGTTCGAGAGACTGGGCTCCCGCGCGCTGGCCGGGATCTGGAACCGGGGGACCACCGTCACGCTGATGTGGATGGACGCCCGGGACTGGGCGCCAAGATTGCCGCGGATCGATTGCGCGTAAGCGGGCGCGGGAGCAAATAGCGGCAGCATCGCGCATGCAATCGAAATGGTTCGCCAGAGTCTCATGTCTGCCGCCAGCAAAATGAAGCAGCGGACCTTTTCGTTCCGGCGATCAAACGGAAGGTTGCGGAAGGCACCGTTTCGGACACAGTTTCGCTCCGTCCCGGGAGACGAGGGCAGAGAGGCCCTGGACTCGGGTCAAAGCAGCTGCGTCTTTGCATCGAGCCTTCGCTAGGCTAGGGAGTTCACGAAAAATTAACGACGATAGCACGAGTTCGGACGATCATGAGCGACATTGAAAATTCAAAGCAGAAGCTGCTGACGAGCGCTCTTTTTCATCTCCATTCTGCGATCGAGCTCCTCGATCTTGCAGCTGCACCGGGGCAGATCGCAGCACATGTCGATCTCGCCGCAAACCAACTCGAAGATCTCCTGCCGGCAACAATGAGCGCGGCGTTCACGCGAATGAGTGAGAATGGAGAAGGCTCCGGAACAGTCTTGCCATTTTGACTTCGCCGGCATTCGACAATTCGATCCACATATCGCAGGGCTTCAGAGGATCGAGCCCGCACGAGACGAGATCCCGCTCCTCAAGGACCGCAGTCCAGCGGGCAAGCGTCGATGTGGGCGCAATGTCGCCAAGGTCTGCAAGGCGCAACTTCCGGTTGCCGAGCCTCGCTGCATAGAGCTGGAGGAGGATATCCCAGGCCAGATCGTCGAATAGCCCGGCTCCGAACTCGTCGGTCCGGGCCCGTCGAAGCCTTAAGATCGATGCAATTCGCTGCTCGTCGGTGACGACAGGCTCAAATTCCACGCCATATCCCTTGAATTCCCCTGAGATCAGCTGCGAAAAAACAGCTTCGCGAAGCGACTGGTCTTTGAGGACTGACGTGCGATTCTCGACGGATCAGCTCGGCACGCTGACCCATCGATGGTAAGCAGATTTAGGGTACGGGTGCAAGCAAGGGCGCGGCATGCCCGCGGCTTTCCGAGGCAAACCAGCAATTTACTCCATTTTGGACGCGGAAATGGGCTGACATCGGTCCATTACTAAGGTTAATTAGCAGGAGCTCGGATCGATACAGCTGAACCATTGGATGGGTCGAGGTTCTCAATGACTGCTCACAACAAAGAATTGAATCCGGAACGCCTGCTCCAGCTGAGCGATGAGGTGGGTCGCATCGCGAGCACGCTTGCGCGCCTTTCGGCAGACCAGGGGCGGTCGACCTTCACGTCCGGTTCGGCATCGGGTCCCGACTTGTCGGTCGATAGCGTTCGGGCGGTGATCCATGCCCGGCGGCTTCGCGCCAGCTACTTCGCGGCCGACCTTTTTGCTGATCCCGCCTGGGACATGATGCTCGAGCTTCTGAAGGCCGAGTTGTCACAGCACCGCGTGACCGTCTCGAACCTATGCGCCGCCGCAGCCGTCCCGGCGACGACGGCCTTGAGATGGCTGAACGCGATCGTCGACAAAGGACTTTTTGTGCGCCGCGATGATCCGCATGACGGTCGCCGCGCCTATGTCGAGCTTGCGCCCGACACGAGCCGGGCACTGCGCCACTATTTTGCCCAGCTTCCGAGCGTCACTACCATCTGATCGTCCCCTGGACGGGGACGTGGAAAGTTGAATGAGCCTCGCTGACCCCTCTCCCCTTCACAGCAGCTGGCCGCTGTGGGAGCAGCCGCGTCATTTCGACCTGGGGCTCATCCTCAATTGCGCTGTTGCCGATGCAATCGAGCCCGAAGGTGTCGGCGCTCTTGGCCTGCAGCACGCCGGACTCTGGGAGTGCGACCTTACAAAGGAGACGCTTACCTGGTCTGGCGGAGTGTACGATATTTTCGGATTACCGCGGGGCACAGTCGTCAGCCGGTCTGACGCCCTCTCGCTCTACTCCGAAGATTCGAGGGCGAAAATGGAGCGTCTGCGCAGCCACGCCATTCGCCACAAGCGTGGTTTCACGCTCGACATCGATATCCGCGCGGCCGCAGTCGGCGAAGCTCGCCGGGTTCGCCTGATTGGCGCTCCCGTATGCCAGGCCGGCAAGGTCATCTGCCTGCACGGCCTGAAATTCGTGATCTGAGAAGGCTGGCGTCCGGAACGGATCCTGCCCAAGCCTCAGACTTCGCGGCACTTGGCCGGCAAGACTCCAAGCCTCGTCAGCTGATTCACCGTCCGGGTGAGTGCATCGAGCTGTGCGCCGATGATGCCTCGAAGGTCTTCGTAAGGGATGACGCCCGGCACAGTCCGGATACCTTCTTTGTCACGCACGAGCCACCCGGCCTTCTGAAGCTTGTTCACTTTGCGCCGAACGGTCTCACGGTTGATCCCGGTCGCAGCGGCAATGGAACTGAAGTTTGCTTTTCCGACCCTCTCCGGCGGGAGAAGCCGCTCGAGCGATTGAAGCTCGGGTTCCAGTTCGGCTCGAAGTATCCTTTCCCCGACAATCACGATGATCGCCATCAGGATCATGAGGGATTCGTAATCGAGTACGGAACCGGCCGCAGCCATTTGGACCGAACGCCAGTTCTCCATGAAACGCAGATTGAGGTTCAGTAGCGCAATGTGAACAAGACGGCTCTTGGCTCCAACTTCTTCGTCATCGACTGAAAGGACCACGCAATTCGAGGTGCTGGAAACAGTTTTTACTCCTGAAGCTGGTCTCTTTTTAAAAGCAAAGTGCACAGTCTGTGCCCCGAGCAAACTGCATTGTCGCCGAAAACCGATCAAGAAGAATGCTAGGTCTGCCAAGACCGCACCCGTTTCTTTCGAGGGAAAGCCGGTGACGCGCAAATTGATTTCTAACCGGTATCCGAATTCTCCAGCGACGCCCAAATGTTTCCTTCCTCAATTCAATGGGCTGGGGAAAAAAGTTGAGATCAATCCTCAAGAGACGGGCAAGACGGAATCGCGCCCCTCATGCGCCCAGCTGAAACAATTGCTGGTCGCGAGGCGCGCACGAGCGAGTTTCTTTGGCGCGCATTTGTTCGCTGATCCCGCATGGGACATCCTGCTCCAGGCCTACGTGGCACTCCTCGAGAAGGAACCGCTGCTCGTGAGCACGATCTGCCGTGAAAGCGTCGTCCCCGCCACCACCGCGCTTCGGTGGATAAGCGTTCTAGAGCAGGAGGGCCTGCTCGTCCGCCGCCATGATCCGGAGGGCGAGCGCCGCTGGTGGCTGGAAATGTCGGAGTCCGGCCGGAACGTCATGGAGCGCTATCTGGCCTCGGTATGGCCATCGGTGCTTCCGCTCTGAAGCGCTGCCGGACGCGTCTTAAATGGCGGGTCCACACCAGCCAGGCATGAAATGGGCGTCGTGACCGCGGGCTAGCGCGACGGCCTCTTCCAGCGTTCGCTTCCAGTGATTTCGGATATCGCGGGCGCGAAAAGTGCTGCGGAAATAGTCGGCCCAGATGAACTCCATGAAGGGCGTGACCTCCTTGGCATAGCCGCCGGCATTCCTGACGGCGCCCGCCAGCGATCTGAAGGGATCATCCTTCAGATGGGCAATCCTTTTGGGAATGGCCGAGTAGGGCTGCCGTCTCCCGTGTTCGTCGAACGGATGAAGCCAGCCCTTGTTGTCGAGAAAGCGCCAGAAATGCTCCTGGGAGAGGCTGTGAAGATTGGCGACAGGCTGGATGAGCACCTTTTTCTGCCCCTCATCGTGCAACGCTCGCGCAAGATGGTGATGATCGATGACGTAGGGATGGCCCTTGGGTCCGATGACGACGGGCATCATGTGCTGCCCTAGATATTCGGCTTTCTTCCCGCCGAGCTCGTCCCATCGCCTCCGCCGCTCGGTCACTTCGATCAACCCCACGGTGATCTGGGTTGGCCGGAGCTGATGGATGGGAACGGGAGAAAGCAGCGGGTCTCGATTGTCGGCCAATTTTCCTACTCCATCAAAGGCGCACGAGCAGCCATGCTGACGGCATCGTCCACGCTGAAGGTCCCCGCCTGTGCAAGATCTGCAAGGCCGCCCCGATCAAGGACGGTCCTCGCCCGGTCGTGTACGCGCGCAAGGATCAGCGATCTCCCTTGGGCTGCCATTGCCTGCCTGAACTCGAGGAGCGCCTCCAGCGTGCTGCTATCGAGATCGTCTGTTTCTTCGAGGCTGAGGATGATGGTCTTCGCCCGCTCTTTCCGGGCTCGTCGCCCGATGTCGAACAGGATCGTCTCGGCATTCCCGAAGAATAGAGGCGCATTTGGACGAATGACGAGCATCCCGGCGACGGGCGCTGCTTCCGGGTGCGTCGAGCAATCGACGAAATCATGGGCGCCCGTCCGTCCAAGCTCGCTGAGACTGGGGTAGGCAAGCCGCCGGAGGAGCCCGAGGACGGAAAGGGCGACGGCAATGAGCAGTCCATTGACGATACCCAGCAGCAGGACGCCAACTGCGGCCGCAATCGCCACCCATTGGTCCCGGTCCAGGCGGAAAAGCGAATAGATCGGCTTCGGCGACAATGCATGTGCGAGGGCCGAAATGACAATGGCTGCAAGAACAGGCTCCGGAATAAGAGCCATCCAGCCAGCTGCGCCGAAAGCGGCGACGCCCGCAATGATCGCGGCAAGCACCGCCCCTGCCCTGCTCGCGGTGCCAGCCTGCTCGCTCGCGTTGCCGATCGAAAAACCTGCGCCCACCGGCAGTCCGCGAAAGAGCGCGGAGGCGAGATTTGACAAACCCAGAGCCGTAATTTCGCGCTCGGCCGAAACAGCTTCTCCGCGCGGGGCGGCAAGTGAGCGGATCGTTGCCCAGCTCTCCGCGAGGATAACGAGCGCGACAGGCAAGGCGAGCTGTGACAGTCTGGCCCAGTCCCTGGCGGGCAACGCTGGGAGATGCGGAGCGGCGAAGTTGAGATCGAGGGGACCGGCGGTTCTAATTCCGAAGTGTCCCGCTGGGCCAAAGTGCATCGCGAGAACCGCGGAAACGGTGAGGACAAGGCCGCCTGCGGAAAATTTGAAACGTCTGCACAGCCAGGCAAAGAGGAGCGCAAGGCAGCCAAGCATGGCGCTCGGCCCATGGATACTGCGCGCATTTGCAATCATCGAGCCAAGGATCTGCAATGGGGGTCCCTGGCTGATCCCCAGTCCGAACAAATTCGGCAATTGCCGGATGGTGATGGTGATCGCGAGACCCAGTCCAAATCCGTGGAGGACGGCGCGCGAGACAAAGCTCGTGAGAGAAGCCAGTCGAAAAGCTGCGCCCAGAAGAAAGAAGATGCCGATAAGAAACGTCAACGCGAGAGCACACTCGCTCCGGGGGACATCCGCAATACCGGCGTTGGATATCGCTGCGGCCAGCAGAGCTGCCGCCCCACTGGTCGCGGTAACAACCGCAAGCCGGCTTCGACCATTGATTGCGTAGGCAATGGGTCCGGTGATCGCAGCCATGAGACCGAACGAGGCCGGCAATCCCGCGATCGCCGAATAGGCGATCGCCTCCGGGACCATGAGGCCCGCGAGCGAAACACTTCCGACAAGGTCGCCGACGATCGGGCTTCGCGGGCTTGGGGGTGCCATGGCGATAAAACCCACGGATCGAGGACCAGTTGTCAATAGCTGTTGAACGCAGTGCTTGGCCCCAGCGCCGGGCAAGAGCGCGGTCCCGATGGGCTGAGCCGACCGTGGAACTGGCCTGTCCGAGGCACCCTTGAGCGCTGCTGCGAGTTAGAAGGGGCAGGTGGGATCAGAAGGAGAGCTTCCAATGCCTTATGCCCGGGCTCGCGACGGCTGCATGCTCTATTACAAGGATTGGGGACGAGGTGATCCCGTCGTGTTGCTTCACGGTTGGCCGTTGAGTGCCGACACGTGGGACGACGCGGCATTGAGACTGGTCGAAGCGGGGCATCGCTGTATCTTTCCCGACCGGCGCGGCTTTGGCCGTTCGGACCAGCCGTGGAACGGCCATGACTACGACACCTATAGCGACGATGTGGCGGCGGTTCTCGAGGACGCCGGCATTACCGAGCCCGTCTCGCTTGTCGGATTCTCAATGGGCGGCGGCGAAGTCGCGCGGTTCCTCACCAAGCAGGGAAGAAAGCGAGTGAAAAAAGCCGTGCTGATAAGTTCTGTCGTTCCTGCCATGCTCCAGGCAGGCGACAATCCTAACGGCGTACCGCAATCGAGCTTCGACGAGATCGCCGCGGGCATAAAGAAGGACCGCGCGCATTTCTTCAAAGCATTCTTCAAAGACTTCTTCGGAACGGGGTTCATCAGCCAGCCTGTCAGCGGCGAAGTGGAGACGAACGCCTGGCGCCAATCGATGATGGCAGGATTGAGACCCACGCTCGCGGCGGCGAGTGCCTTCGCCAGCACCGACTTCCGGCCCGACATCCAGAGCTTCGATGGCGTGCCGACCCTCATCATCCACGGGACGTCCGACAAGACGGTGCCGATCGATGCCACTGGGCGAGTGATGGCAAAGAGAGTGCCCGGCTCGAAGCTGATCGAATATGACGGGAGCGCGCACGGCCTGTTCGAGACGGACAAGGAGCGGCTTTGCGACGACCTCGTCGCGTTCCTTGGCTCTAGTGGCGGAGCATCGGATCGATCCGCCATACCATTGGCCGAGACGACCGGCTGATCCGGCACGCAAGAGCGGGCCGCTGCCTCGAAGCGGCCCGCTTTTCGTGCAAGGCGCAAAGTCCCGAGCGAATTTATGGACTGGATGCTCGCCCGTATTCTGTTGCGACGCTTTGAAGCAATCCGCTGAGCTCCTTTGCGGAATACCAGCGTCCCGCGGCCATGACCCCAATGGGTCTGCGCAAGGTTGCAAGATTGGCGAGGGGGTTTTCTTGACTAAGGACGAGATCGGCACGAGCGCCGACCGTGACAGTCCCGAATGGAACCTGCTCGCCCAGCGATTGCCGAATGAACTCGCCCGGAGTTCGGGTGGCAGTCGCCAGGGCCTGATAAAGTGTCAGGCCAGCCTCTGTCAGCGCCTTCAAATCATCATGAAGCGAAAAGCCTGCAACGAGCCCGGGAATTGAAGGAGCATCGGTACCCGCGATCAGCGGGACTCCGGCATCGCTCATCGCCTTGATGAACCGCTGCAGGAACGCGGCCCGCGCATCGAGGGATCCGCGGCGCTTCTTATAATCCTCTCGTGCCCAAAGGATGCGATCGCTGGGACCAAGATATCGTACGTCGGGCGAATGGAGATAGGCGGCGGCAACCGCAGGTTTTCCCCACTGCCGGGCAATCGTCGCATAGGTGTTGAGGTCCGCCGTGACGAACGCCTTGTCGCGCAAAACGAAATTGATCGCGCCGGGGATTTTCGATGGATCCGGTGCGCCCGCCTCGGGGATGTCACCAGGACCGTAGAACACGGTATAGAGAAACTCCTCGGTGTGGGCGACCATCACCTGGCCGGCGTCGAGCTGCTTTCTTAATCCGACCGCGGTAACGCCATGTCCCACGATCGGTACATGCAATGCCTTTCCCTCCTCGATCAGTGCCTCGAAGCATTCCGGGGAAAGATCGTTGTAGACCTTGATGAAGTCGTATCCGTTGGTCTTGGCGATACGAACGATTGCCCGGGCTTCGTCGGGCGTCGTCACGAAAAAGTTGTTGTACTGGGGCGAACCGTCGACCCTGAAAGCGGCGTAGACATGGGGGCCCGGGAGCGCTCCCCTGTTCGCGCCCGGACGAATGCTGTCCATGAACCCCGCTGAGGCGCCTCCCATGTTGAGGATCGTCGTCACCCCGTTCGCGAGATAGACCTTCAAGTCCTCGCGGGTATCAGAATGACTGTGCATGTCGGCAAGGCCGGGCAACAGGAACCTGCCATTTCCCTCGATCACCTCGGCTCCTTCGGGGATCGCGATCCCGCGGCCGATGAAAGCGATCCTGCCTTTTTCGACCAGCACAGTCTGGTCCCTCAAGACCTGGTCTTGGGTCATCGGCACGACGTTGACGTGGATGAATGCTGCTATCTGGATAGGAGCGCCGGTCGCCTGCGCACCTGCGGCGAAGGCGGTCGCGGCAAGAGCGAATTTTAGCAGTGCCTTGAAGGTAGGCATGAGCGCGTCGCTACTCCTCTTTTTGGCCTCCCTTGTTGGTCGAACGGCAGGCTGTCTGCAATGGCAGCAGAAGCTGCGTCAGTGCTGCGGGGTGTTCTCATCCTCGGGATAGCGGGCGTTCACAAAGCCCCACACGAGGGTCAGCGCGATGCCCGAAAAGACGGGCATCCGATAAGGGGATTGGAAGCCGATCAGCATGAGGGTGAGGAAGCCGAAAAAGCCCAACAGGTAAGAGCCCCGCGGCGTCCCTTCGCCGGCGAGCTCGTATCCAATCACCTGCTTGATGCCCGCCGGGCTCTTGAACTCCCGGCGCCGCCCCCGTCCAGCCAGCAGCAGGAGAGCGAGGCCAACGACGATGATCGCAAGGGCGTCCGAGAGCCAGACAGGTGCGCCAGTCCAGGCTGCGAGAAGCGCGGCGCAAAAGGTAAGTGCCACGATCGAAGGCACCCGTTTTGAGAGCTCGTCGAAGATTCCAGCTGATCGCACAAAACATCTATCGCCAGCGAAGGCGATCTTCGCAATGGGGTGCAACTCCCGCTTTACGCGACCTCGCCTAGAGGCGTTTTTCGTATGCCTTTCGCTGGGTTGCGAGCAACCTTTCCGTTGCCTCGCGCAAGCCAAGCATCGTCCGGAGACTGGCTTGTGTCAGCTCCAATTGCTTTTGGGTCTGTTCGAGCGGGCAATCTTCCTTTGAAAGGGCGGCCTTCAGCTCCGCGATCCTGTTCTCGGTCTGAACGATCCTGGACTTCACGTCTTCCAGTTGCGCTTCTGTTTTGGCCATCCCCTCCCCCAGGCCCGCGCGCCATTGTTCGGCCTTTGCCAGCGACGCCCTTGCCTGCTCGCGGGTCGCGGCCACGCGCTTTCGCGTCGCCGCAGCTGACTCGCGTCGTGGTAGCTGAAGCTGCACTCCGTGAGCCGCGGCGGCGGACCGGAGCTTTGCATAGAGCAGGTCCGGATCCTCAACGCTGTCCGAAAGATCGATTTCAATGTCCTCGGATCGCTTAGAATTGCGGGCGCGAACGAGAATTGTCTCCACGCCGATGACCTTGAGGCTGCGCTTCCGGCGAGTGAGCCCTTGAATGGAGCCCCATGGGATCTCGGTCCCCGTGATCCAGAGGCCTGTTGCGCTGATCGAGACTTGCGGTTTGTCGGGATAGCGCCCGCGAAGGTGCAGTCTGACAAACCTCTCCAAGCGCTGGCATCCCAGGAGATAGATCCCGAACGCCGCCGTAGAGAACAGCTTTGCGCCGTTCGCAGAGATATGCAGCCGTGATCTGTTGAGTGTCGCTTCGGCGACAAGCACGAGCATGACGAGAAAAAGCCCGATCCAGACCAAGGCGCGGATCCAGGAAGGCGCTCCAAGTTCCCATCCGACGATCGTTTCCGATGCGTGCTCGGGGGCCGAGGTCGCGAAACTCGGCCGCTTCACCTTGACCGCTCCCGCGAGCAGTGCCCAGGCAGCAGAACCGAAGATGCACACGCTCATGAAGGTGCCGGCACTCGGGTTCCGGATCGTGTCCAGAATGCAAAAGCAGGTTCCCATTGCAGCGCACGCGCCGAGACCCTTGCCGAGGGCCGAATACGTCTCCCGATTGGCGAGCGTTGCCATACGCGAACTCCGCTTCGAACTTTCCGAAAGCGCATTAGAACCGGAAGCGATAAGCTTTCCGTTAAGCCCGAGACGCGGAAACTAGTTTTCGGTGATGTTCCCCTTGGCTCCTGGAAGGTCATGACAAGCATCGCGACAAGATTGTGTGGAAGCCGGCGCGAAGACAATCAGCGTGGCAGCGGACCGCCGGACGGCCATTTTTCAATGGGTGGAAGACGAAGTGCACGAAGGCTAGCACTGCGCGGCTAGAAGGGATGACACCATGGACCATTCTCCCAATCCGTACATGGAATTGAGGAAGAAGTTTCTCCGCCCGCTCGAAAGACGGGAGAATCGCTTCAATGACTGGCTCGCGATTTCCATCACCAATGTCGTGGGGACGATGTGGTGTGCCTACGCCTTCGCAGCGCTCGCGCTTGTAAGCCTCCCGGCGGCGATCAGGGGCGGCACCGCGACGCTTATCGCCTGGATCGCCCAGACCTTCCTCCAGCTCGTCCTCCTCTCGATCATCATGGTCGGACAGAAGATCGCGGCCGAAAAATCGGATCGTCAGCTCGAGCAGACCTATCGCGATTCAGAGGAACTGCTGCGGATCAACGACGAAATGAAGCGCTTGCTGCTGCAGAACACGGACCTAACCAAGGAAATCCACGAGGTTGTACGCAGCTCAGGAAAGGCACGGTGACCGGGTGATGCGGTTCAGCGCCGGCGCAATGCGACCTTCCAAGGTCGCCCACGCGTTCCTCCCCGCCGGACACATTCGCGCTTCGCGCGTTGTCCGTGGCAACATGCGGACACTCCAAGGACTAAAATCGTACACGCCCGAACAGAAGCCCGAGACCGTCGACACGGCGCGCCCGGGAGGCCGCCGCCTCCTGCAAAACGAAGTTATCCTGCCATTGACCGCAGGCCGCCAATTCTTCGCTCGCAGAGGGGAGTTCTGACATGTCCCGAGCGCCGTCTGCCGTATGGGAGCTTGGGGCCGAGCTCGGCGAGGGACCTGTGTGGACCGGGAGGGACGAAGCGCTCTGGTTCGTCGACATCAAGAAGCAGCAGATCCATCGATACGAACCTCGAACCGCCAGCAAGCAAAGCTGGAATGCACCCGAGCAGGTAGGCTTCATCCTTCCCGCCGAAGGCGGAGGGTTCGTTGCGGGGCTCCAGTCGGGTCTCTATCGGTTCGACGAGACAAGCGGCGATTTCGAGCTCCTAGTCCAAGTAGAGCCGCAGCTTCCCACCAACCGCCTGAACGACGGCGTGACCGATCCTTCGGGCCGTCTTTGGTTCGGCACGATGGACAATGGGGAAAAGGCAAGAAGCGGCGCTTTCTACACCTATTTCGAGGGGAGGCTGACAGCGACGCAGCTCGAAGGGATCGCGATCACGAACGGTCCCGCGGTCTCGCCCGACGGCAAGCTTCTCTATTACGTGGATACGCTCAAGGGCACGATCGCTGTCGCCGACATCGCGAATGATGGCGATCTTCGAGATCCGCGACCGTTCGTCCGAATCGATCCCAAGGAGGGCCATCCTGATGGTCCCACCATCGACGCCGAGGGGCATTTGTGGATTTCGCTCTATGCTGGCTGGGAGGCCCGGCGCTACTCCCCCGCCGGCGACCTCGTCGACAAGGTCCGCTTCCCGGTGTCGAACATTACGAAGATCGCCTTTGGCGGCAATGACCTGAGGACGGCCTATGCTACGACGGCGCGTCAGCTCCTTTCTTCCAACGCGATCGCGAGGCAACCCCTCATCGGAGACCTGTTCGAGTTTCGCGTCGACGTGCCAGGGATCCCTTGTCCTCTCGCTCGTCTCTGATCCTTCAATCCGCTCGAAGGTCATCGGGGAGAAGCACGCTGCAACTTCCATTCGCCTGAGTTCGACTTCGAAAGAATAGAGCGTAAACTGTGCTTGCGCGCCGGCATGAACCTTCCCGGCGCCCGGAGACACCCATGAGCGTGGGGATAGTCCGCAAGTGAGCTGGTCGGCGAGTCTCAAGCGCCCGTGGACCGGGGCAGCTCGAACGGGCGCCCCGGACGAAAGGCAGTTATTGGCCCATGTCGGCGCCAAGAATCTCGAGGCGTTCGAGGCGCTGTACCGCATGTATCAGCCCCGACTGGGCCGGTTTCTCGCCAATATCCTGCAACGGCCGCAACTCGTGGAAGAGGTTCTTGACGATACGATGATGGTGGTCTGGCAAACTGCGGATCGTTTCCGGGGCTCGAGCAAGCCCTCGACCTGGATCTTCGCGATCGCCTATCGCAAGGCGCTCAAAGCAAAGTCGCGCTGGCCTGATCCGCTGCCCGACGAGAGCCTCGAGCACGAGGCGAGCGACGAGCCCGAACCCGATGCGCACTTGCAGCACCAGCGCCTTGCGCAGGCGCTTCGCGACGCGATGGCGACCCTCTCACCAGAGCATCGCGCAGTCGTCGACCTCACCTACTTCCACGGCATGGGCTACCGGCAGATTGCAGAGATCGTCGAGTGTCCTGTCGACACCGTGAAGACCCGCATGTTCCACGCCCGGCGCCGCCTGAAGCGGGCGCTCCCGGGCAAAATGTCGGATTGGCTCTAGGGAGAAGCTCATGTCCGATCCCGTTTCACACGCGCAGCCGCACGATGAAGCCGAGATGCTTCTGCCATGGTATGCGACAGGGCAGCTTGAACCTTCTGATCGGCTTCTCGTCGAACAGCATTTGTCGTCATGCGCAGATTGCCGCGAACAGCTCCTCCTCGAGCGGCGCCTGGTTCATGAATTCCGAGGTTATACACCGGAGGTCGATGCCGGTTGGGCCCGGCTCCGTAGGCGAATGGAGCCGGGCCGCACGCAGAGGGATTCTGGGGCAAGAGCGGGCAGACGCCGCTGGAGCATCGTCAGGCACCCCGTAGTGGCCGGCCTTGCCGCGGCTCAGCTGGGAGTACTGGTCATTGGAGGAACGCTCCTTTTCTCCATGAGCAGGCCCAACTATCAGGCGCTCGGCTCCGCCCCTGCGCCCGCCAACGCAGACCTCATCATCATCTTCCGGCCACAGGCTACTGAAGAGAAGCTGAGGTCGACTCTTCGCTCGGCCAATGCTTCGATCGTCGAGGGCCCGACAGACGCAAACGCCTATCTGCTGCACGTTCCTTCCGAACAGCGCCTGCAGTCGCTCGACCGTCTCCAGAAGGACCGTGATGTTCAGATGGCGCAGCCCATCGACGGAACTCTCCCGTGAGACGCGCCCGGCAGCCGTTGCCATTTCTTGCGGTTATCACCGCGATGCTCGTCTCGCTCGCCTGGAGCCCCGCCCGCGCGGAAACGCCTCCTCCCGACCGCGAGATTCTGGTGATGCTCCGCCAGGCCGCCGCGCATTATCGGCTGACCGGCGATTATGGGGGAGCCTATGGGGATCAGGTAGGAGAAAGCGCCCGCCGCCGCGTCGCGAAACGTATTGCTCATCAATACGGCCTTGCTCTTACCGACAACTGGCCGATGCCGATGATCGGCGTCGACTGCTTTGTGATGATCGTCCCCAATGGCCGATCGACGAGTGCCGCCGCAGACCAGGTCTCGCACGACCCCGACGTCGATTGGGCCCAGCCGATCGCTCTCTATGGCGCGCGCGGCGCGGCCGCGCCGCACAATGACCCCCTGTTCGCCGCTGAGCCTGCGGCCAACCTGTGGCACCTTGCGGACCTCCATCGGATTGCGACAGGGCGAGGAGTGCGAATTGCCGTCGTCGACAGCGGCATTGAGACCACTCACCCAGACCTTAGCGGTCAACTGCTCGTCAATCGCAACTTCGTCAGCGGACAGCCGCTTGCAGCGGAGCAGCACGGCACGGGTGTCGCCGGTATCATCGCTGCAAAAGCCGACAATGGCATCGGCATCGCCGGCGTTGCACCTGGTGCACGTCTCATGGGGCTGCGCGCCTGCTGGCAGGTGAAAGGATCTCCGAGCGCAGCCACAGTCTGCGACACGCTCAGCCTTGCAAAGGCTATCTATTTTGCCGTCGAGAACCGTGCAGAGGTGATCAACCTCAGCCTCAGCGGTCCGGATGACCGCCTCCTTCGTGAACTCCTGAAGCTCGCGCTCGGCAAGGGAAGCACCGTGGTTACGGCCTTCGACGGCAAGCAGGTGAGCGGCGGCTTCCCCGCTTCAATGCCCGGCATTCTGGCGGTCGCTGACGCCGCCTTGGCACCGCCGCACGCTCGCGCGTACATTGCGCCCGGACGCGATGTCCCGACCACAGAGCCGGGAGGACGATGGTTTCTCGTCAATGGCAATTCGTACGCCGCTGCGCACGTCAGCGGTCTCGTCGCACTGATGCGCGAGCGGCGCCACTCGGCTTCGCTTGTGCTTGTCTCCGACCGGAGCGGCGGAGGGAAGATCGATGCGTGCGCCAGCCTGCTTCGGGTAGCGGGCGCCTGTGACTGCTGCACGCCTGCGCGGCTTGCTGGAGGGCCGACGGGCCACCAGGGCGATTAGTCCGCTTGCAGCCTGTGCGCTTTCCCTGGCATGCCTTGGCGGCTCGCCAGCGAAAGCGCAGGTCAATGCAGCCGTCTCGCTGTTCAATGATTTGCGGTTCCGCGGCTATTCGCTGAGCGATGGCCGGCCGGCCGGTATTCTGGACTTGTCATATGACGCGCCGAACGGGCTTTATGGAGCGGTTTCGGGCAGCGTTGTCGCGAGCCGCAGCGAAGGATTGAAGCCCCTCGGTTTTATCCTGAACGGTGGCTATGCGACGCGTGTTTCGCCGCGAATGTCGGTGGATCTCGGCGTCACCCATTCCTCTTATTCGAAATATTCGGATCGCGCGGCCTCCCTCTCCTACAGCGAAGTCTATGCGGGAGTTTCCGGCAAGCTCGTCAGTGCAAGGATCAACCTCTCGCCCGATTATGTGAAGGGCGGCTCGGCTTATGGCGAGCTGAATGGCAACTGGCCGCTTGGCAAGAACATGAGCTTTAGCGCCCACGCTGGGCTCCTCGTGCCCTTTCGAACTGTCCATCCCGGCTACCGCTATTCCGAGGACCTTGACTGGAAGCTCGAAATCGCTCGCGTCGCGGGCCCCGTTTCGATCGAAGCCGCCTGGAGCGCAGTGCGCCCAGGCCAGGGAGCCTATCGCGATCGCCGTCACAAGCGCAACGCCCTGATCGTCGGTCTGACTTACAGCCTTTGACACGGGCAATGAACCGGAGAGCGCCAGAAGCCCACTAACCAGGTGCTCGCCGAGTGCGCGAGGGCCGGCGCCCCCCCGCCAATGGCCGCGCACTCGGCGAGCTTCTATCCATCGGCAGCAAGCAGCCCAAGGGGCGGTCCGCGGCCCGTTCGTGAGCGGCGGCCGCTCGTCGGCGCTTCGGGCCCGTTCGTCGAAGGAACGGCCGCTATTGTCGAAAGTTAACCTAGCGGCCCGCCGATGTTCATATTGCCGGCGTCAGAGGCGGTTCTGTGTTCACGAAAAACAACCGGCGCCGATACAATTCGTGCGCCGACATATATATATTTTGTAGGACAATAGTTGACAGATTCCTCGCGGATTGAGACATGCCTCACTCCGCGATGTACGATAGTTAACGTTCAACTCTCGATTGGCGCATGGTCGCCAGTTTAAAGGCGGCCAGTTTTGCAATCCGGACGGACAATCGAAATTGGGCGCGCCTGTGACTGATCGTTCGTTTTCTCGCCGAGCAGCGACACTCGTTGCGGCCTGTCTCCTCCTCACGGCCTGCGGCAACAGCACCGATCCCGCCGGCGGGCGGGGAGGCCGGGCGGGTCGCGGCGGCGGCGGGACTCCAAGTGTCGGCTATGTCGTCGTCCAGCTGGGCAGCGCGCCGATTGAGCAGGAACTGCCCGGCCGGGTGGCGGCATACCAGGTGTCCGACGTCCGGCCGCAGGTCTCGGGCGTGATCCTCAGGCGGATGTTTCGCGAGGGATCGGTCGTGCACCAGGGGCAGACGCTCTATCAGATCGATCCGAGCATCTACGCAGCGCAGCAGGCCCAGGCATCGGCCAACCTTCAGAGCGCCCGTGCCAGTGCGGTCGCCGCTCGGACGCGGGCGCAACGTTACGCGCCGCTTGCCAAGATGGAGGCAATTTCCAAGCAGGATTATACGGACGCCCTCGCCCAGGCGCGGCAGGCGGACGCCGCAGTGGCGCAGAACAGCGCGAGCCTCCGGCAGGCGCAGGTCAACATGCGCTTCACAAGGGTGCCTGCGCCGATCACCGGCCGAATAAGTCTCTCCAGTGTCACCGAAGGCGCGCTCGTCACGGCCAATCAGACCGACGCTCTTGCAACGATCACTCGCCTTGATCCGGTCTTCGTCGACATCCAGCAGTCCGCCGCGGACCTTTTGAACTTGCGGGCGGCACTTTCTAAGGGCGGTGCGGTTTCGACCGAAGCGCAGGTGCGCCTCAAGCTGCCGGATGGCTCGATGTACGGTTACACGGGCACGGTCGAATTCAGCGAAGTCATCGTCAACCAGGGTACCGGAACAGTGACGATCCGGGCCCGGTTTCCAAATCCGCAGTCGATCCTCCTGCCCGGCATGTTCGTAACGGCCCAGTTCGCACAGGCCGTGCAGACCTCCGCCATTCTCGTTCCTCAGCAGGCAATTTCCCGGGATCCACAAGGAAACGCGACCCTGTTCGTGGTCGGACCTGGGAACCGTGCGGTCCAGCGGACCGTCCAGGCGGTTCGCACGCAAGGGACCGAGTGGGTCGTGACCGGCGGCCTTGCCCCCGGCGAAAAGGTCATCACCCAGGGAACGGCGAACCTCAAGGACGGAGATCCGATCAAGCCGGTGCCGCAGAACGCACCGCAGAAGGTGAAGGCGCCGCCGCCGGGCGCAATGAAGAACCAGCGCCAGAGCCGCTAGCGGATGTCGAAGCTCTTCATCGATCGCCCGATTTTTGCGTGGGTGATCGCAATCATCATCATGCTGGTGGGAATAGGAGCGATCATTTCGCTGCCCGTCGCCCAATATCCGGATGTCGCCCCGACGCAGATCAACATTCGTGCAAGTTACCCCGGCGCCTCCGCCGCAACGCTCGAAAGCAGCGTAACCCAGATTCTCGAGCAGCAGCTCACGGGCATCGACGGGATGCTCTATTTTCAATCGTCCTCGACGGCGCGCGGGCAGGTCTCGATCAGTGTCATTCTCCAGAAGGGCGTCGATCCGGACATTGCTCAGGTCCAGGTCCAGAACGCCATCCAGGCTGCGATCTCGCGGCTTCCACAGCAGGTCCAGCAGCAGGGTGTGCGCGTCACCAAGGGCGCGCCTGACCTTCTGATGATCGTGTCGATCTACGATACGACCGACAAAAGCACGAACTTCGACGTCTCCGACTGGCTGACAACGAACATGCAGGACGAGCTTTCGCGGGTGCCGGGCGTCGGCGACGTCAACGTGTTCGGATCCTCCTACGCGATGCGCATCTGGCTCGATCCTCACAAGCTCCAGAGCTTCGGCTTGGTCCCGGGCGACGTGATCACTGCCCTTCAGAACCAGAATACTGAGATCGCCGCCGGCGAGGTCGGCGGCCTGCCGCAGCCCGAAGGCCAGCAGCTCAACGCGACGGTGACGTCACAAGGGCGACTCCAGACGCCTGAACAATTTCGCAACGTTGTCGTGAAGTCGGACCCGACCGGTGCGCGTGTCCTGCTCGGCGATGTTGCACGCGTCGAAATGGGCGCGGACAATTATTCGGCGAGGATCCGCGCCAACGGGCACCCAGGCGCCGGCATCGGCATTTCGCTCGAACCCGGCGCCAATGCGCTGAGGACAGCAACGCTTGTCAAGCAGAAGGTCGCCGAGATCGCGCCTCGCATGCCAGCGGGATTCCGCTACGCGTATGCGAACGACACGACCGACTTCATCAAGCTCTCGATCTGGGAGGTGGTGAAGACCCTTCTCGAGGCGATTTTGCTGGTCGTCCTCGTCATGTTCGTCTTCCTCCAGAGCTGGCGGGCGACACTCATCCCGTTCATCGCCGTGCCCGTCGTGCTCCTGGGGACCTTCGGGATCCTCTACGCGCTCGGTTTTTCAATCAACACCATGACCCTCTTCGGTCTCGTGCTCGCGACCGGGCTGCTGGTCGACGATGCAATCGTCGTGGTCGAGAACGTCGAACGCCTGCTTGAAGAAAATCCCGAGATGACGCCGCGCGATGCGACGGTCGCCTCGATGGAGCAGATCCAGATGGCGCTTGTCGCAATCGCGCTGGTGCTTTCCGCAGTCTTTCTGCCGATGGTCTTCTTTGGTGGGTCGACCGGCGTCATCTACCGGCAGTTCTCGGCCACCATCGTCTCTGCGATGGCTCTCTCGGTCTTCATTGCACTGACGCTCAGCCCGGCGATCGCGGCGAACATCCTGCGCCGCAAGCACGCAACGGTCGAGGAAACCTGGTTTGGCCGGTCGGCTCCCCGCGCCGCTCACACGATCGAGCTTGGCCGTTTGAAGTTCAACGCGGGTTTCGATCGCTTCCGCGACTGGTTCGTCCAGAGCGTCAGCCGTGTGGTCGACCGTAAATGGATTTTCCTCGCCATCTATGCGGGCGTGGTCGTGATGCTCATGCTGCTGTTTTTCCGGCTTCCGACTGGCTTCCTGCCGACCGAGGACCAGGGTGCAGCGCTGGTCCAGTTCCGCTTGCCCGCCGGCGCAACCATGACCCGCACGCAGCAGGTCCAAAGGCAGGTCGAGGATTACTTCCTGCGCGGTCCCGACCGCAACAATATCAAGACCTTCTTCACCGTTGCAGGGGGCGGACAGGGAGCCGCAGGTCAGAACACCGGACAGGGCTTCATGAACCTTGCCGACTACGACAAACGCAAGGGCTCGAAAAACAGCGCCGACGCCATCGTCCAGCGTGCCTCGGCCGCATTTCGGGGGCTTCGCGATGCGCAGGTTTTCGCGCTGGTCCCAGGCGCGATCCGCGGCCTTGGCCAATCCACCGGCTTCACGATGGAGATGCTGAACACCGGCAGCATGACGAGGGAGCAGTTTGCTGACGCAAGAGACCGCCTCCTGGCCGAAGCCTCGGCGAACCCCCAACTCACGTCGGTTCGCCTGAGCGAGCTTCCCGATGTCGCGAGCCTCAAGGTCAATATCGACCAGCAACGCGTCGCGACGCTCGGCCTCAATCCCGCCGACGTGAACAACACGCTCTCGGCCGCCTGGGGCGGTCGCTATGTGAACGATTTCATCGACCGCGGGCGCGTCAAGCGCGTGTACGTCCAGGGTGATGCTCCTTTCCGTTCCAAGCCGAGCGACATCGACCAATGGTTCGTCCGCAACACCCAGGGGAGCATGGTCCCCTTCTCGTCCTTCGCCCAGACCTCGTGGATCACGACCCCGACGAGCTCGTCACGTTTCCTTGGCTATCCCTCGTTTGAAATCTCGGGACAGGGAACTCCCGGCGTGAGCTCGGGTCAGGCGATGAACATCATCGAGAGTCTCGCGAGCAAGGTCCCCGGGATCACGGTCGCCTGGGCCGGCCAGTCATACCAGGAACGGCTGTCGGCGGGCCAGGCGCCAATCCTTTATGCAGTCGCGCTCATCGTCGTCTTCCTGTGCCTCGCGGCACTGTACGAAAGCTGGTCGATCCCGGTGGCCGTCCTCCTCGTCATCCCCGTGGGGCTTCTGGGCTCGATTTTGTTCGTGACGCTGCGGGGCCTGCAGAATGATGTCTATCTCCAAGTCGGTCTCATCACGACCATGGGCCTTTCCGCCAAGAACGCGATTCTGATGGTCGAATTTGCGGAGCGCGCCGAGCGTCAGGGCCAGCGCGTCATCGATGCTGCGATCGAGGCCGCACGTATCCGCCTGCGACCGATCTTAATGACGAGCTTCGCCTTCATTTTCGGCGTTCTTCCGCTCGCTCTTGCAACCGGTGCCGGGGCCAACAGCCGAATGGCGATCGGAACAGCCGTCATCGGCGGAATGCTGACCGCGACCATTCTCGCCATCTTCTACATCCCCTTCTTCTTCGTCCTTGTACGCCGCGGTGTACGCGACGGCGTGAAGGTGCTTCGCGAAAGGCTGCGGCGCCGACGGGAGGCAAAGGCATGAAGCGCGCCCTCATTCTCGTCACGCTGCTTGCATCGGCCTGCACCACCATGGAGCCCAAATATGTACGGCCCGACCCGGCAATTCCGGCGTCTTGGCCGGTCGGCGATCCCTATCTCGTTCAGGCAGAAGTGGGATTGCCCGTTCTCACCTACCAAGAGGTTTTCAAGGACCCTCGACTGCAAGCGCTCATCGGCGAGGCCCTGGCCAACAACCGGGACCTCATGGTCGCAGCCTCCAATATTGCCGCTGCGCGCGAGCAATACCGGATTCAACGGGCGCAGCAGCTGCCAACCGTGAATTCGAGCGCGGGGGTCAGCGTATCCGGAGACAAATCGAGCGACGTCAGCGCGCAATATACGGCCGGTGTCAGCGTCCCGAGCTTCGAGATCGACTTGTTCGGACGGGTCCGCTCGCTCACCCACGTACAGCTCGAACGCTATCTTGCGAGCGAAGCCGGGGCACGCGCAACTCGCCTCGCTCTTGTTGCCGACGTGGCGGGGGCCTGGCTCGATTACGCCGCGGACTCGAGCCTGTTGCGGATCTCGCAGGAAACGGCAGCAAGCGCTCAAAAGAGCGTCAATCTGACCCGCGCCCGTTTGGAGGGCGGAGTGGCGCCCCGAACCGACCTCAGGCAGGCCGAACAGATACTCGACGTCGCTCAGGCAGACCTCGCCCGGCAACGGACGGCCGTCGCGCAGGATGTGAATGCACTGCAGTTGCTGGTGGGTGCGCCCATCGATCCGAAGCTCTTGTCGGCATCCATCGACGAGGCGTTCGGCCATGTTGCGCCCGTCCCCGCGGGCCTTGATTCCTACGTCCTGCTGCGGCGGCCGGACGTGCTCCAAGCCGAGTATCAGCTGCGCGCTGCGAACGCCCAGATTGGCGCGGCGAGGGCAGCCCTTTTTCCACGCATCTCGCTTACCGGCCTGCTGGGCTTTGCGAGCAGCGCGCTCGTAAAGCTGTTCACCGGCGGCGCATTCGGCTGGAGCGCGGGCGCCAATGCGGGCTACACGATCTTTCAGGGCGGTGCGGGCCACGCCAATGTTCGCCTCAGCGAAGCCCAGCGCAGTGCCGCTGTCGCGACCTACCAGCACACGGTCCAGACGGCGTTCCGTGAGGTTGCCGACGCGCTTGCCCGCCGGGGCACGATGAACGACGAAATCGCCGCGCGCGAGCGGCAGCAGCTTGCGACCGCCGACACCTACACGTTGACCGAGGCGCGCTACCGCGCCGGAATCGATCCGTTCCTGACGGTGCTCGATGCCCAGCGGTCCTATTATGCAGCTCAGCAGCAGATCGTTCAGATCAAGCTTACTGCCGCCCGGAATATCGTGACGACCTACCAGACGATCGGCGGAGACGCTTCCCTTCAGTCGACGCCCGTGTGCCAGCCGCTGCCGGGCGACCGCGTCGTGGCCGGACCGACCACCGATTTGTGCTCGCCTAGCTAGACCTCATTCACAGCATAGTCGTCGCCGTAGAATTTGGCGGTGCTTCGGGTGTGAAAGGTGATCGCCTTGATGGGCGGGTATTTTGGCGGGCCAAGACCTGGAAGGACCTCGAGGAGTTCGTCTTCCCAGAGGTACACATTGGTCGCGAACGACACGCGCGGACGCTCGATATGTGAGCCGTCGCCGGGCTTGCCCACACGGTGGGTGGTCGAGGGCAGCCGATCGTTCGATATGCGCTGCATATAGTCGCCGGTGTTGATGATGAGGGAGCCTCGAGGGGGACTGAGCTTCACCCACTTGCCGCTACGGTGATTCCATACCTGGAGCCCGTCGATCTTCGATGCCGGAAGCAAGGTGAAGAGGTCGACGTCTTCGTGGCCAAGCAACCTTCCTGCGCCGGATTGGTCCTGTCTGCCCGTCATTGGCGGATAGTAATTCAGCCGAAGCCCGAGGTTGGTCTGGCGGAGTTTTTGATCGAGCAGGTGCGAATTGCAGCCGAGGCCTTGGAGCATTGCCTGCGCGATCGGGACGAACAGACGCTCATGAGCCTCGACGACCTTGCGAAAGCGCGGTTCAAACCCGGCTCGCGGCCAATAGTCCTCGGGCTCGAACCTCCCCTCCCGGTGTTGCGGAACATCGAACGCGCGCCTGCAAAAGACCCATCCTTCGACAAGATCGTCATGGATCTCGCTTGTATGCTCGATCGGGAAATAGCCTTGCGCGACGGAGCCGTGCCGCTCGGCCCGGAAGCGCAGCTTGTCGGCAAGCGGCGTTTCTCCGAATAATTCCAGCACCGCCTCGTCAACCTCGTCGTAGAGCGCGCGATCGATGCCGTGTCCTTCAAGGACGGCAAAGCCGATTTCACCCAGTGCTGCGACGAAGTTGCTGGCGAACCGAGCCTTGTCGCGCTCGCTTCCCGAGAGGAACTGGGACAGGTCCAGCGTCGCGATTTCATAATCCTCGTCGAACTCATCGCCCTCATGTTCGGCAAGTCGGTAAGTGTGGGCCTTCTCGACCTGGTCGTACTTGCGGAAGTCCGCGCTGAGTGCGTTCGTGTCCGCCATCACTAGATCATAGCCGCTGCATGCTGCTCGTGCGACAGGAACGCAAGGAGCGCGAAGCTCGCGAGCCAGTGTTCACCCATGTAATCGCCCGCGATGTGGGGAAGAGCAGCGGCGAGGTGTTCGTCGGCAGCCGCCTCAGCGATCGCACTTTTTTCCGCTGGAAGAGCGGGCGCGATGCTTCGCCAGCACCACGAACGGCTGAGATTGAGCCCATCCAGATGAGCAATCTTGCCGTCGG
Source organism: Sphingomonas agri (assembly GCF_038148795.1). Classification (NCBI taxonomy): domain Bacteria; kingdom Pseudomonadati; phylum Pseudomonadota; class Alphaproteobacteria; order Sphingomonadales; family Sphingomonadaceae; genus Sphingomonas; species Sphingomonas agri. The sequence goes on from NZ_JBAPEU010000002.1 coordinate 472,709, forward strand.
TCCGATCACTGACAGTCGCAGGCTCGAACAGCGCCGCCGGCTGCCGATTGGAAACGCCCGGCAGGAATTGCGCGAACCAGGCGGAAAAGTCCTGCGGCTGCGCCCGCGCCATGCAGAGGCCTTCGGTGAGGGCCGATGACAGGAACTCGTCGCCTCCCGGTTCCCACGCCTGGCAATCCCGGTCGGCGCCAAACCAGTGAAGCGCCCTGTTGCGGATCCGTTGAGCCAGCGGCGGATCGAACCGTTCGGCCCAGTCGAGCGAGAGGATGAGAGCAAAGGCCGTATTGAAATGCGTTCCGACCCGGATCGGGTAGGTAAGAATGTCCAAGTATCCGCCGAGGCGACCGGCAAAGGCGCGTGCAAGGGGTTCAAGCTCCCCGCCCCAGCGCTCGGGGTGGTCCGCCGCTTCAAGGTGCAGTTTCAAGAGCCAGGCCCAGCCGTAGGGACGCTCGAACCCCCGGCTCGACCCCCGTTCCAGGTAAGCGAGCTCGGCTCTGACTTTTTCCCGGGTGAAAGTCTCGTCTGCGAGGCTCGCGATCGCGGCCGCTTCCCTGATTTGCGGAAACAATCGGCGAAGGCTCAGGAGCGCCCACCACCCGTGGACACAGCTGTGCCAGTCGAAGCTCCCGAAAAAGATCGGATGGAGGGTGCGGGGTGTCCTTGCGTCCTCATCGCTTTCGAGCACGTGGTCCAGCTTGTGGGGATATTCCCTGGTCACGTGGCCAAGCGCGATTTCAGCCATCCGGGAACCCATCTCGTGATCAAGTCTCGTCATAGGTGGAACCCTGCAACGTAGAGGATGGCGGCATTGGCGATGAGCATTGCAATGGCCGTCGGCACCTGGGCGCGAATCACCGAATATTGGCTCTTGAGCTCGAGAAGGGCCGCAGGGACGATGTTGAAGTTGGCAGCCATGGGGGTCATGAGCGTTCCGCAGAAACCCGACAGCATGCCGACCGCGCCGATGACGGCGGGATTGCCTCCATCGCCGTGGATCAGGATCGGAACCCCGATTGCAGCGGCCATCACGGGGAAGGCAGCGAATGCATTGCCCATGATCATCGTGAAGACGACCATTCCGAGCGCGTAGAGAACGACTGCCAGGAATATGCTCCCGCTCGGAATGATCGCGCTGACGAGCGCACCGATCGTGCCTCCAACGCCCGCCGCGGCGAAGATAACTCCAAGCGATGCCAGCATCTGCGGAAGCACCATCGCCCAGCCGATGGCATTGGCGAGACGGCTTCCTTCATCAACGCCGGCCATGACCGGTGGGCGAAGCCAGAAATAGCATGTCGCCGTGGCGATGATGACCCCGCAACCAAGCAGCACCAGGGTCACCGCCTTCGGATCGATCCAGCCTGTGTCTTTGAGCGGCGTATAATTGAACAGCAGCGTGCCGATGAACGCGGTGAACGGGATAATCAGCGCCGGAAGGAACAGCCGGTTGCCGTAGCGCCCGGAAAATTGCTCGCGCTCTTCACCGGTGGTCGACGCATTCGATCCCCGGGCAAGCCGGTGCGTTCCGGCAAGCACGACGAGAGCAAGCACCAGCACGCCGTTGCCAATATTTCCGAGGAAATCGCCGAACCAGAAACTGACGGTCAGCAATGTCCAGAATGCGGCATTGCCCATTCGCTTCGGGTTGCTCGAATCTCGGGCCGACCCGATTGCGAAGCTGCCGAACACTGTTCCGGCGAAGATGTAGAGCCAGTGCAGGTCGATCATCGTCGCCGTCCGAGCCTGCGGTCGAGCAGCAGAAGCCGGGTCCCGTGGATCAGGAACGCCAAAATGGCACTCGGGATCGCCCAGACCGACAGCTGGAACGGAGTGAGCTCGATTCCGAAGCCGGCAAGCGCACCCTGAATGAGGAGGATCGATGAAATCGCGATGAAGATATCCTCGCCAAAGAACAGGCCGACATTGTCGGTCGCCGCAGACATCGCCTTCACCTTCTCGGTGGTTTCCTCGTCCAGGCTGCCGTGCTGCTTCTCGGCCGCGGCAAGCGCCATCGGGGCAACGAGTGGTCGAACGGTCTGCGCGTGGCCCGCTACCGATGTGAGGCCGAGCGCCGAGAAGATCTGCCGAAACCCCAGATAGAGGAGAAGCAGGCGGCCGGTGGTCGCACCGCGCATCTCGGCGATGATCGTTCGCGCGCGCTGCTGCAACCCGAAGCGCTCGAGAAGCCCGATAACCGGAAGCACGATATAAATGAGGGTGACGTTGCGATTGTCGTTGAACCCCTTGCCGAGGGTCGCGAGGACCTTTTCGAAGGGCATTCCGGCGAAAAGCCCGGTTGCAAGTCCTGCAAGCGCGACGACGAGCAAGGGATTGAACCGGAGCGCAAAACCGACAACGACGAGCGCAATTCCGATCAGCGGCCAATAATCGATCACTCGCCTCTCCTGCCATACCCGCCCCCGCCGGGCGTCTCGATTACGAAACGGTCGCCGGGCCCAACCTCGGCATAGGCCGTAGCGCTCAGCATTTCGACGCTGCCGTCGGCGCGCTCGACCCAGTTGCGGCCGGCCTTTGCGTCCGCCCCTCCCTCGATTCCCCTCGGAGGAACGCGGCGCCGGTTGGCGAGGATGTTCGCGCGCATGGGCTCAAGGAATGTGACGGCTCGAACCACCCCTTCGCCGCCGCGATGCGCACCCTCCCCTCCCGAGCCGTGACGGATTGCGAACTGGTCAAGGCGAACGGGCAGCCTGCTTTCGAGGATTTCCGGATCCGTCAGCCGGCTATTGGTCATGTGGGTCTGTACCGCACTGGTCCCGTCATGATCCGGTCCCGCTCCCGAACCGCCGGCAATCGTTTCGTAATATTGGTATCTCTCATTCCCGAATGTGAAGTTGTTCATCGTTCCCTGGCTCGGCGCGAGGCGCCGCGTTGCGGCAAACAATGCATCGGTCACGACCTGGCTCGTCTCCACGTTTCCGGCGACGACGGCGGCCGGATATCGAGGGTTGAGCATCGAGGCGTCGGGGACGACCAGCCTGATCGGCCGGAGGCAGCCATCGTTCATCGGGATCTGATCATCGATCAATGTTCGAACGACGTAGAGCGATGCTGCCCGAACTATCGAATATGGCGCGTTGAAATTGTCCTGGAGCTGGCCGCTCGTGCCGGTGAAATCAAAGGTTGCCGAGCGCGCCTTCTTGTCGATTGAGATCCGCACGCGGACGTGGGCACCATTGTCCATTTCATAATCGAATTCGCCGTCGTCCAGGCGATCGAGCAGCCGGCGCACCGATTCCTCGGCATTCGCAAGGACGTGGCCCATGTAGGCTGCGACTACCTGCGCTCCATATTCCTGAGCGGTCTGCACGAGCCCTTCTGCACCCCTCACGCACGCCGCGAGCTGGGCCTTCAGATCCGACATGTTACGGTCAGGGCTGCGTGCCGGCCATTTTCCTGACCCCAGCAGCGCGCGCATTTCCGCCTCGCAGAAACGGCCCTCGTCGACGAGCAGCGCATTATCGATAAGCACGCCTTCCTGGTCGATGCTCCGGCTGTCGGGCGGCATCGACCCCGGTGCAATGCCGCCGATATCCGCATGGTGGCCTCGAGCGGCGACGAAGGCGGACGGCTCTTCCCCGTCTCCATAGAAGACGGGAAGGACGACCGTGATATCCGGCAGATGCGTTCCGCCACGGTAAGGGTCGTTAAGCGCGTAGGCATCGCCGCGCCGGATTCCGCGTCCGTCAGCGCCGCCGCCCCGTGCCTCGATCACGCGCCGAATGCTCTCGCCCATGGAGCCGAGATGCACCGGGATATGGGGGGCATTGGCAATTAGCGCGCCCCCGGCATCGAAGATCGCGCAGGAGAAATCGAGCCGCTCCTTGATGTTGACGCTGGTCGCCGTCGATTGCAGCGCAACACCCATTTCTTCGGCTATCGCCATGAAGAGATTGTTGAAAATCTCGAGACGGACGGGGTCGACATCGGTGCCGATCGCCTTTGTGCGTTCGAGCGGCACGGGGCGAACAAGAACGAGCGTGCCGTCGTTCGTGCGCTCGGCGCGCCAGCCGTGCTCGACTACGATGGTCGAGGTCGGTTCGAAGATGAGCGCGGGTCCCTCGAAGATCTGTCCCGTGCCTTTGGCTTTCATGTCGAGGGCCGGCGGGACGGCCGATCGCCCGATTGCTTCTACGACCAGCGCGTCAACGATGACCTGCGCGCCCGCGTCCCAATAGCCGAAGCGCTTCCTGTGCAACGCCGCGAAGGCCGACTGCATTTCGCTGCGCGAGCTGACCGCGACCTCGAGGGTCGTGTCGCTGCCGACCGTGCGCAGGCGCGTGCGGCGGAGGAGCTCGATGCGATCGCGGGACACGCCCTGCTCGAGCAGCGCGGCTTCGGCAGCGCGCTCAAGATCGCCAAGGGCTGCTTCAAAATCCTCTTCGAGCGGTTTCAGCCAGCTCGCTTCCCGGATCGCCTTCACATCGGCGATACCGATACCGAAGGCAGACAACACGCCGGCGAGGGGATGGACAAGGATCGTCTCCATGCCGAGCGCGTCCGCGACGGCGCACGCATGTTGCCCGCCAGCTCCCCCGAAGCAGGCAAGCGTATAGCGCGTGACATCATGTCCCCGGGCGATCGAGATCTTGCGGATCGCCGCAGCCATGTTGTCGACTGCAATATCGAGAAAGCCTCGCGCAATATCCGCAAGATCCTTTGAGCCTCCCAGCTGGTCGGCGACCTCCTTGAGGCGAGCCGTGGCCGCATCTTGGTCCAGCGGCTGGTTCGCATCCGGCCCGAACACTGCCGGGAACCGGGAGGGATCGATACGCCCGAGGAAAAGGTTGCAGTCGGTAAGGGTCAAGGGACCGCCGCTGCGATAACAGGCAGGACCAGGACTCGCACCGGCGCTTTCAGGACCAACGCGAAAGCGCATTCCATCGAACCTGCAGACCGAGCCGCCACCCGCCGCGACCGTATGGATCTGCATCATCGGAGCACGAATCCGAACTCCCGCAACGACACTCTCGTCCGCAAGCTCGAACTGGCCCGCGTAGTGCGACACGTCTGTAGAAGTCCCGCCCATATCGAAGCCGATCAGCCGCTCACGTCCAAGGGGCGCGCTTGCCGCGACCATCCCGACCACTCCTCCAGCGGGCCCCGAGAGGATTGCATCCTTGCCCCGGAATGCGTTTGCTCGTGCAAGGCCGCCGTTCGACTGCATGAAGTGAAGATCGGCCTTCTCCGGAAGGCCTGCCGCAACGCGCTCGACATAGCGTCGCAGCACCGGCGAGAGGTAGGCGTCGACCACGGTAGTGTCGCCCCGGCCGACGAGCTTGATCAATGGCGCCACCTCGTGACTGACGGAGATCTGGCTGAAGCCGAGCTTGCTCGCGATCCCCGCGAGGCGCCGCTCGTGGTCGAGGAAGCGCCACCCGTGCATCAGGACAATGGCGAGCGCATCGATGCCGCTCTCGCGGGCCCGCGCGAGCGCTTCGCGCGCCTGCACCTCATCGAGCGGCACGAGGACCTCGCCGTTGACGCCGACCCGTTCATCGATCTCAAGCACTTGCTCGTAGAGCATCGATGGCAGGACAATGTGCCGTGCGAAGATGGAGGGCCGGGCCTGGTAGCCGATCCTGAGCGCGTCCCCGAAACCCCGTGTAATGGCAAGCGCAACGCGCTCGCCCTTGCGCTCAAGAAGGGCATTCGTGGCAACGGTGGTACCCATGCGCACCTCGGCGATCTCACCGCCCTCGTCAGCGAGGATGCGCGCAATCGCCTCGAGGGCTGCGTCCTCGTACTGGGCACGATTCTCGGAAAGCAGCTTCTCGATCCTGATGCGTCCTGCCGACGAGCGTGCGACGACGTCGGTGAAAGTACCGCCGCGGTCGATTGCAAAGGTCCAGCCGGGTTTCATCGACTGGCCTCTAAGGCCTTTGCGGCCTCGACTGCACCCCCTAAGAAACCGGCATGGCTGTTCTGGTAACGGGAGCTGCGGGGTTCATCGGGGCGGCGACCTCGCGCGTACTGCTCGAGCGCGGAGACGAGGTTGCGGCGATCGACAACCTCAACGATTATTACGACCCGGGCCTCAAGCAGGCGCGACTGACGAACCTGAAGCAGCAATTCGGAAATCGCTTCCGCTTCGAGAAGATCGACTTTTCCGATGCGGACGCGCTGAGCGCCTTCGCGGACACGATCGACATCGAGGGCATTGTCCACCTCGGGGCGCAGGCCGGTGTCCGCTACAGCCTCAAGAACCCGCACGTCTACGTGCAGTCGAACCTCGTGGGGCATTGCAACATGCTCGAGCTCGCTCGCGCCCGGCGGCCCCGGCATACGGTCTATGCGTCGTCCTCTTCCGTCTATGGCGGAAACAAGAGCCTGCCGTTCCGGGTCGAGGACCGCGTCGATCACCCCCTCTCGCTCTATGCGGCGACAAAGAAGGCCGACGAGCTCTTGAGCGAAAGCTATTCGAGCCTCTATCGCCTCCCCTTGACCGGCCTTCGCTTCTTCACCGTCTATGGGCCATGGGGCCGGCCCGACATGGCGATGTGGATTTTCACGAAGGCGATGTACGCGGGCGAGCCGATCCCGCTGTTCAATGGCGGGGAAATGCGGCGCGATTTCACCTACGTCGACGACATTGTCCGGGGTGTTGTCGCCTGCCTCGACGGTCCGCCGCTCGATGACGGCCAGACCAAGGCCGGCGGAAGCACCAGTCCGCACGCGCTGTACAACATCGGAAACAGCCGCAGCGAAAACCTCATGCGTGTCGTCGAGCTTCTGGAGGAGGAGACCGGGCGAAAGGCCTTGCTCGATCCCCAGCCGATGCAGGCGGGCGACGTGCTCGAGACCTTCGCCGACATCAGCGCGATCGAGCGTGACCATGGGTTCCGATCGACGACGAGCATTACTGAAGGCGTGCCGCGGTTCGTACAGTGGTACCGGGAGTATCACGGACTGTGAGCCTGCCTCCGATCCTTGGCGGACTGCGCATTCCAGTCATCGGTTCTCCGATGTTCATCGTCTCCAACCCAAGGCTCGTCATCGCCCAGTGCACGAGCGGTATTGTCGGAAGCTTCCCGGCACTGAACGCCCGGCCGGCGGAGCTGCTCGACGAATGGTTGAACGAGATCACGGAAAGCCTCGCCCGATGGGACCGAGAGCATCCGGAGCGGCCCGCCGCCCCTTACGCCGTCAACCAGATCGTCCACCGTTCGAACGACCGGTTCGAACACGACATGACGGTCTGTGCAAAGTGGAAGGTGCCAATCGTCATAACCTCGCTCGGCGCGCGGGCGGAACTCAATGAAGCTGTGCATTCGTGGGGCGGTATTACGCTTCATGACGTGATCGACGACCGCTTCGCAAGAAAGGCTGTCGAAAAGGGCGCAGACGGAATCATCGCGGTTGCGGCCGGCGCCGGGGGGCACGCCGGACGGTGGTCGCCGTTCGCCTTGGTCCAGGAAATCCGCTCCTGGTTCGAGGGACCACTGATCCTCTCGGGGGCAATTGCAAACGGTCGCTCGGTGCTTGCCGCAAAGGCGGCCGGCGCCGACCTTGCCTATGTGGGATCACCCTTCATCGCGACCACGGAAGCCAACGCGCCCGAGGGCTACAAACAGGCGATCGTGGATAGCGGGGCAGCCGATATCGTCTATTCCGATCTCTTCACCGGTGTGCACGGCAATTATCTGCGCTCGTCCATCGTCAACGCGGGGCTCGATCCTGACAATCTCGAGCGCGGCAATCTCGAGACGATGAAGTTCGGCTCCGAGGGTTCGGGCAAGTCCAAGGCATGGCGCGACATCTGGGGCTCGGGCCAGGGCATCGGGGCCATCGACCGCGTTCGTCCGGTCGCCGAGTATGTGGATCTCCTGGCCGAGCAATTTTTCGAAGCCAAGGCGCGGCTTTGCGCTAGCTGATCGTCTTCAGCCTCGCGCGCCAGCTCGCGGGTATGTCGACCGGCCGGCGAGTGTCACGGTCCACCACGACATGCAAGAACTCGCCCTGTGCGGCCGCTTTCTTGCTGCCGATACCAAAAACGCCGATCCGGTAGCGGATGCTCGAGCCGCCTACGTGTGCGGCCGTAAGGCCTACCTCAACCTCCTGGGGAAAGGCGAGTGGCTCGAAATAGCTGCAGCGCGTCTCGGCGACGAGCGCGATCGGATTTCCATTGGCAATGTCGAGCATGTCTTGCTCGACGAGCCAGCTGTTCACTGCGCTGTCGAACCATTCGTAGAAGATCGTGTTGTTGACGTGGCCATAGGCATCGTTGTCGGCCCAACGGGTCGTGAACCGCTGCCATGTCCTGAATTCGTCCCTTCCGGCGGCAGCCTCGCGGGTCACCAGGCGGCCTCGTAAAGGCGCTGCGCATCGCTCTCGCTGATCTCGCAGGGGTTGTTCACGAGGAGGCGCGTCTGCTTCATCGCCTCCTTCGCAAGTGCTGACGCTTCTTCGAACGCAATGCCATGGTCCCGCAGACGCAGCGAGAGGCCGCTATTCTTCGCAAGTCCCTGCAATCGTTCGATGAGCAAGGCTGCCTTCGCCTGGCTTCCCTCGGCCGCGCACCCTGGCTCAACGATCTCGGCAAGCTCTGCATAATGATCGCGAGCCGCTTCGAGATTGTGCCCCATGACGTGACGAAGCATCAGCGCGTTCGTAAGGCCATGCGGCAGGTGGTGCAGCCCGCCGAGCGGATAAGCAAGTGCGTGCACGCCCGCTACCGGGGCGTTCGAAAAGGCGAGGCCCGCAAGATGGGCACCAAGCAGCATCGAGGAGCGGGCTTCGAGGTTCTGCGGCTCCCTGACCGCCGTTAGAAGATTGGCGCTGAGGAGGCGAAGCGCCTCGCGCGCGAGAACATCGGACAACGGGTTTTTGAGACGCGCCGAGGTGAAGGCCTCCACCGCGTGAACGATCGCATCGATGCCCGTGGCCGCGGTGACGTGGCCCGGAAGCCCGAGTGTCAGCGTGGGGTCGAGGACCGACCAGTCGGCGATCAGCGGTGCCGAGTTCACCGCAAGCTTCACTCCTCCCTCGCAGGTGATTACCGAGATCGGCGTCGCTTCCGAACCCGTACCGGCCGTCGTCGGGATCAGTGCCAGGGGAAGCCTTTCACCCCTTGCGAGCCCTACCCCCCAGATCTCGTCCAGACTGTCGCCGGACCCAAGAAGGTAGGCTGCGAGCTTGGCTACATCCATTGGGCTGCCGCCCCCAAGGCCAACGACGGAGGTGACGCCTGCCGAGCGGCCTGCCTCGGTAGCCGCAATCAGAGTCGCCTTCGAGGGATCCGCCTCCACGCAATCGAAAACAGTGACCTCGCGCCCGCCGCCGATCGCGTCGCGGTACGCATCGGGAATGCCGATGCTAACCAGTTCCTTGTCCGTGACGAGAAGACAGGGACCTGCGGGCAGTTTCTCTGCAAGAGCCTGCGCCTGCTGGGGACCAGCAAGCAGCTTCGGCCCTGGATTGAAAGTAAACGGCCGCATGGGCCGTCTAGTTAGCCGCTCTGTCCGCCAAGTCCACGTTCGAGGCGGCCCATCAGCGCCCGGGCCGGGCTTTGCGGTGCATCCACCTCAAGACCGCCATCGTCGAGCCGCTTCACGCGCGCGTAAAGATCGGCGCTCGAGTTGATCAGCTTTTGCGCTGAGGGCGGCAACGTCCCGACAACGAGCGGATCGCTGTCCTGCGCGTTACCGAGGCGGCGCTCCGGTCGCTGTCCATCGCGTGCCGCGATTTCGCCCGACTCGATTGCGCGCTGCGTCAGGAGCCAGGCGACGATGTGCATGATGCGGGTCGTTACCTTAAGCGATTCGCAGGCAAAGCCGACCCGTGCGAAAGGCTGAAGAGTCGAGCGTTCCTCGCGTCCCGCGTCATCGAAATAGGAACGCGCCTCGTCGGCAAGCAGCATCGCTTCCGTATACAGGGAGTCGATCAACCGCGAGGTGATGCGCACCTGTGGTTTCGACATATCTGATTCGTCCATGACCATCGACACTGCCACTCTCTACGCCCCGAGAAAACGTCCGATCCATCCCGAGGGCTTGAATGGGTCGCGTTCTGTCTCCCAACGGGACACCGCTCTCTAGGCAATGATGTCCGGAACACTGGAGTCGATGATCTGCTGGATCTGGTCCTTCAGCATCAGCTTGCGGCGTTTGAGGCGGGCAAGCTGGAGCTGATCTCCCGTCGGCTCGGAGGAGAGGAACTGAATGCGCTCGTCCAATCGCCGGTGCTCGGCCTTCAGTGCTTCGAGCGTCGGCGGCGGCTGATCGTCATTCATTTGTGCATGATCTAGCCGATCTGAGGCGGTCCCGGAACCTCACCGGCATTCACGGCGAGCAGCGCTGCTGCCTCGTCCAGCCGTTAGATGGCTCAAGACAATCGCAGCGATTCGTGTTTTATTACGCGGTGGTGACAAGCTGACCGAAAGGAACCGCACCAATGGACAAGGCAATGGTCGAGGAATTGGAGTCGAAGCATGCGGCTCTTCACGCCCTCATCGAGGAAGAAGAGCATCGAGCCCATCCCGACGAAGACCTTCTCCACCGACTCAAGAAAGAGAAACTGAAACTGAAAGACGAAATGGCCGGCCACCTCACACACTGAGGCGGCCTTTTTTGTGCGCGGCGTTTTGGCGCGCAGTCAGTCCGAGGACCGACCGGCACGCCAACGCCGCGGCGCTTGAACCTTCCTAATCGTCTCTGGACACGCGCTCGATACGCTCGTGGCGCTCCTGTGCCTCGAGCGTCATCGTCGCGATCGGGCGTGCCTCGAGCCGGCCAAGCGTGATCGGCTCGCCGCTCACTTCGCAATAGCCATACTCGCCCTCGTAGAGGCGGCGGATCGCACAATCGATCTTCGAGATCAGCTTGCGCTGCCGATCACGCGTGCGCAGCTCGATGGACCAGTCGGTCTCGCTCGAGGCGCGGTCGGCAAGATCGGGCTCGCGCAGCGAGTCGACCTGCAGCTGCGCCATGGTCTGGCGCGACTCCTCGATGATGTCTTCCTTCCACGCCTTGAGCTTGCGAAGGAAATAAGCGCGGTGCTTGCCGCACATGAATTCTTCGTCGTCCGAGGGACGATAGCCCTCGGGAAGAATGATTCTGTCGAAAGGTTCGAAATCTTCGCCGCCGTAAAGGTCGACTAGAGCAGTCGCCATTCAAGTCCCTCCCCGCACATGCCCGCACGTTCCCAATGCGGACGCCCCATACGCCGCCGCCTGGCTGCGGCCGGGGCCACCGGTGCAGCCGGAGGCGAATAAGACTGACTTTCCCGGGACTTATCCGGCAAAGCCTGTCATCCCCAATTGGGCCTATAAATATGCCGCCGACTGTTAACAAGAACTGACGAACGAACAGTGAAGAAATCGCCAAGCTGTTGCGAATATGGCGCGTTTTTCTTCGCAGTTGCAGCGTAAAGGCCGCTCGCCCATAGGCATTTTGTGCGCATTCTCCTCACGAACGACGACGGCGTGAACGCCCGCGGCTTGCGATTGCTGGAAAGCGTCGCCCGCAAGTTCAGCGACGACATATGGATCGTCGCGCCGGCAGAAGAACAGTCTGGGGCCGGCCATTCGCTCACCCTGACGACGCCCGTGCGACTCCGGCGACACGATGACCGGCGCTTCTCGGTGACGGGAACGCCAACCGACGCCGTCATGCTTGCACTCGCGCACGTCATGAAGGATTCGCCCCCGGACGTGATCCTTTCCGGGATCAACCGGGGCGCCAATCTTGCCGAAGACGTCACTTATTCAGGAACGGTCTCGGCAGCCATGGAAGGCGCACTCGCCGGCGTCCCCTCGATAGCGCTGAGCCAAGGCTATTCGCGCGAAGGGATGGGAGACACGGTCCCATTCGCTGCTGCGGAGGCCTGGGCCGAGCGGGTTCTTGGACCTTTGCTGGACTTCAAGACGGAGCCCAAGACCCTCATCAACGTCAACTTTCCTGCGATATCGCCCGACGACGTCCAGGGAATCAGGGTCTGCCGCCAGGGCCTGCGCGACTACGGCCGCCTCCGCATCGTCCAGCGAACCGATCCGCGCGGCTACGATTACTACTGGTTCGGGCTGGGACCGATGGTGGAGACGCCCGGACATCTCACCGACCTCGAGGCGATCGCCGCCGGCTATGTTTCAGTCAGCCCGCTGCACCTTGATTTGACGCATGAAGCCTCGCTGCAGTCCCTGCACGAGCGCTTGATCGGAGATCAGGCCTAGGCCCGCGCATCGGACAGGCGGCGCCAGACAACGAAAGGAGCCGTCAGTCTTCCGCGCTCGCGAGGCGCACGTCGAGGCCGCTGCTTTCGGGCAGAACGACCCTGAATTTCTTGTTGGCAAAGTCGATCGACACCTTCTTGAAGGCGCGGATGGCATTCATGCCCAGAAGGAGCGCGGGTCTTTTGTCGAGCCCGAGCTGCTTGAATGTGTGGGCATTGGTGAAGACGATTGCGAGGTTGTTGAGACCAATGCCGCCGACGTTGAGCTCACGAATGAACATATATTCGCCCGAGATCTTCTCGCCGGTGACAGATTCAAGCTCGACCGTTTGCCGGCCATTGATGAGATTGCGTCCGACGAGCCGCTCGCGAAGCGCCTGGTTGCCGATGGTGATTTGCGAGCCTGTATCGAGGACAACCGTCAGGCGCGCGCCGTTCGCCTCCGCATCGGTGACGATGAGACGGCCGTTCTTGCGGCGCGCCTCGACGATGATGGTCCCGGGCTCAGGACGGAAGTCCGGCGACTTCGAGGGCACGATCGACATGGTCTGGTTCTGGAAATCGAACTGGACGCGCTGCGAGCGCAGCATATCCACCCCGACAATTCCGTCCGCCCCGATATTGGCGCTCTCGAGCACTGCCGCTTCGACCGACCGTTCAGGAGGATGCGTGAATTCGAAATCGTGAACCGTCGCCGTTCTCACTTCCGAAGTCCCGGCGACCGTGTGCAGCTCTGCGCCGCCCGCGCTCTTGAGGTTCAATCTGTCAGCAATCTCTCTCGAGACCGCGGTGCGGTCGGCGCCGGTATCGACGAGGAAGCGATAAGGTCCTGCTCCCGACAGTCGTACCGGAACGGTCATCCGGTCGTCGTGCTCGTTGCGGAATTTGACGTCCTGCGTCTGCGTTGCCTTGTCGATCTCGGGAACACCGGCAACCGAATCCAGCTGCGTTGTCGCGGGCTGCGCCCAGGCGGCAGAAGCGGCCGATAGAAACGTCAGTACTGCAAGGCTCTTCTTCATGACCTTCTCCCGGTGCATCTCTACGCTCGCGTCGAGCGCACGGCAAACCGCCGGAACGGCTGTAATGAAACTCTCTGGTAAGCCTTGGCTGCTAGGGATCTGCGCGGAGTGGGGCCGGTTCGACGAACGTCGGATTGGATTGAGGCAACGCAAGTTGCGCAATTCGAGTGTCGGAGCCCACTGTCTTGAGCAAACGTCTGGTTGAAACCACCAATTATTCGATCTCGGCAGCGCCGCCGGCACAGCCTGAGCGTCGAAGGGGCGAACGTCGCACGGGCGATCGGTACATGAGCCTGCTGCGCGTCGGCGCGCTCGTCATTGATGGCCGCCGCGAACTTTGCCTCATCCGCAACGTATCGGCAGGCGGTATGATGATCCGCCCCTATTCCCCGATCGAGGCCGGGACCCGTCTCGCGGTCGAGCTCAAGCACGGGGAAAGCGTCAGCGGGATCGCACAATGGTCCGAGAACGGTCTTACGGGAATCGTCTTCGATTCAAAGGTAGACGTCGTCACGTTGCTGAGCGCCCCGGGAGGCGCCCCGCGGCCGCGAATGCCGCGGATCGAGCTCGAGTGCAGTGCGTCGCTGCGCCATGAAGGTGAAGTCTGGAGTGCCCGCGTCGTCAACATTTCGCAGGGTGGCCTATGTGTTGAATCGCCAACCCGGCTGCAGCTTGACGGCGATGTCGTCGTTGGGCTGCCGGGCCTTCATTCGGCAGCCGGCGTCGTCCGGTGGAGAGAAGGTCATTATTACGGGATCGGCTTCAACCGCGTCTATCCTGTCGACGAGTTGATGGGGTTTCTTCGCGAGCAGCAGGGCGACGAGCGCCGCTGCGCGACCGGCTGATCAATCGCCGATCAATCCGATCTGAGCCTTGGCGAGCCAGTTTTCGACCATGCTGCGCTCGTGCGCCGACAATGGCCGGCAAGCCAGACCCGGACGGCGGAAATCCTGCTGCGCCTTTTGCTTGGGCGCAGGAATCTGCCGGAGCACTTCCTCGCGCTTCAGCGGCGTGTCGAACGCCACTCCGGCAAACTTTCCCTGAACCCAGACAATGCGGCTCTTGAGGCGCATGTCCTTGCGTTCGAAATAGGTTTCCGATCCTTCCGCCGGCAGGCGATCGCTTTCGATCAGGGCGCCTTGCTCGGAAAGGTTGCGCAGCTTTACCGTCACGGGAACGCCGGCGACGTAGATGGTGGCTGTCAGGAGCACCGGTGACCGACGCGAACGCCGGTTCTGGGAAATGCTGCTCTCGTCCATGACTCGTTCGTAAGCCCGGACGGTAAATCTTAGTTTAACATCGGCGCAGAAGAAGCATCAGATTATTTGCGGGCATGACCCGGGTTTCGTCGAGCCGGAGTCCCCGCTCGCCAGCCGCGGCCGCGAAATCTTCAACGCTCCGCAAACCCCATTCCGGATCGCGGCTCTTGAGGCTCTCGTCAAAGTCGAGGTTGCTTTGGGCGGTCGGAATGTCGTCCTTCAGCCAGGGACCATAAAGGATCAGCGGCGCGCCAGGATTCAGCAGCCGGACGGCTCCCCCGATGAGCCCCAGTGCCGAAGCCCACGGGCTGATGTGAACCATGTTGATGCTGATGATGGCGTCGGCTTTCGCTATCGGCCAGTCGGCGGCGGCCGCATCGAGGAAAACCGGCGCGCGAACGTTGGAGAGCCGGCTCCCCTCCTGCCATGCAGAAATGGATCTCAGTGCATCCTCGTGGACGTCGCTTGGCTGCCATTCGAGCTCGTGAAAGCGTTCGGCAAAATAGACCGCGTGTTCGCCGGTCCCGCTCGCGATCTCGAGGACCAGGCCGGTCGACGGCAGCCAGTCGGCAAGGACCTTTGCAATCGGTTCCCGATTGCGAAGTGCCGCAGGAGCCGAGCGGCGGGCTCCCGCTATCTGGGCTTCGTAAAACCGGCGGACGTCACCCATTCGCGGCAATTCTGCGCGCACGCAAGTAAAGCTCAAGCCGCGTTGCCGAGAGCAGGCCGAGCGCGAAGCCGATGAACGCATCAGTTAGAAGCATGGCGCTGCTTCCCGGCTGGCCAGCGGCGGTTTCACCGAAGATCGCGCGGGCTCCAAGCTTGAGTGCAACCAGCACCAGCAGAAGCAGCATCGCCAGGGGTGAAGCCTTCTGGCGCAATTCGCCGGTTTCGGAGTTCCGGCGGATCAGGATCAGCTTGCCGCGGTGCCAGCCTGCCGCGATGCCGATCACAAGGCCGGCAAGGAGAAGCCCCCAGCCAAGAGGCGGAGGGACAAGTGCGAACAGCATCGAGCCCGCGATAAGAAAATAGAGCACCGGCACGATCCACAGCGTCCCCGGATTGAGCCGCCGCTCCTTGCCCATCGAGCGGAACCGCAGGAGCAGGACCACGGCGAGCACCACAAACGGTAGCGCCGTTGCAGCGAAACTTCCCCCTTGATGCTGCACCCGCTGCCCTCCCTACTCCGCCGCTTCGGCGTGATCTTGTTCCTTGTATGTCAGCACAGGCTTTCTCGCCGCCAGGGTTTCATCGAGCCGCCGACGCGGTGCGTAGACCGGGGCCGATTTCAGGCTCTGGTCGCCGGCTCTCGCCCGTTGCGCGATCGAGCGAACTGCCATGATGAACTGGTCTAAGCTCGCCTTGGATTCGGTTTCGGTCGGTTCGACGAGCATCGCACCGTGCACGACCAGCGGAAAATACATGGTCATTGGATGGAAGCCCTCGTCGATCAGAGCCTTGGCGAGGTCGAGCGTATTGACGTCGCCAGCAAAGCCGCGATCGGAAAAGATTGCTTCGTGCATGCAGGGCCCGCTCTTGGCGAAGGGCGCTTCGAGCACGTCTTCAAGGCTCCTGAGAATATAATTGGCGTTGAGGACCGCATCTTCTGCAACTTGCTTCAGGCCGTCCGCGCCGTGGCTCAGAATATAAGCGAGCGCGCGGGTGAACATTCCCATCTGTCCGTGGAATGCCACCATTCGGCCGAATGCGTGGGGATGCTCCTCTCCGGCATTTTCCTCTTCGACGAGCTTGTAGCTGCCGTCTGCCATCCGGGCGACGAAGGGCAGCGGACCATAGGGAGCGAGCGCTTCTGACAACACCACCGGCCCTGATCCGGGCCCGCCCCCTCCGTGTGGGGTCGAGAAAGTCTTGTGGAGGTTGATGTGCATGGCGTCGACCCCGAGGTCCCCCGGGCGGACCTTGCCAACGATCGCGTTGAAGTTCGCTCCGTCACAATAGACGAACGCGCCCGCGGCGTGGACCGCGTCGCTTATCGCCTTCATGTCAGGTTCGAAGAGGCCGCAGGTGTTGGGATTGGTGATCATCACCGCCGCGACATCGGGTCCGAGCCGAGCCTGCAGCGCCTCGAGGTCGACCCGTCCGGCTGCATTCGCCGGAATGTTCTCGACGCGATAGCCGGCAAAGGCGGCGGTGGCGGGGTTCGTCCCGTGAGCGCTTTCAGGCACCAGCACGACTTCGCGGCGGTCGCCGCGGGCCTCGAGTGCGGCCCTGATGCAAAGGAGACCGCACAGCTCGCCGTGTGCGCCGGCCTTCGGGCTCATCGCAACGCCCTGCATGCCGGTGAGTTCGAGCAGCCAGAACGCCAGCTCGTTGATCACCTCCAGCGCGCCCTGGACCGTCTCCTGCGGCTGCAACGGGTGAACGTCCGCGAAACCCGGCAGCCTCGCGACCTTCTCATTGAGCCGCGGATTGTGTTTCATCGTGCATGACCCGAGGGGGAAAAGGCCCAGATCAATCGCATAATTCTGTCGCGACAGGCGGGTGTAGTGGCGAACCGTCTCTGGCTCGCTGAGGCCCGGAAGCCCGATCGGACGCGAGCGTTCGAGCTTTCCAATCCTCGCCTCGCACTTCGGCGCGTCCTCGAAGTCGACGCCGGTCTGCCCGGTCGAACCGATCTCGAACAGCAGGGGCTCCTCGAGCATCAGGGCGCGGTTCCCGGTGACCGTCTCCATTTGTCCCTGCTCGTTCGCCGGCGAAGAGGGCCGCCATCCCGAAGGATTGATGGTCATTGGACGACCTCCTTTACGGCAGTTTCAAGTGCGAAGATGTCTTCGGCGCTCACGGTTTCGGTGACCGCGATCACAAGACCGTTCTCGAGGCTCTGGATGCCGGGATAGAGCCGGCCGAGCGAGACACCGCCAAGCACGCCGCTCTTCACCATCGCATGCACTGCGGGGCGCGCCGCGATCGGCAGCCTCAAGGTGAATTCGTTGAAGAAACTGTCGTTCACGACTTCCACTCCCGAGATGGCAGCGAGGCGGTCCGCAGCCTCGCACGCGCGCGCGTGGTTCAAGGAAGCCAGCTGCCTCAGCCCCTTTTCGCCCAGAAGCGTCAGATGGGCCGTGAATGCGAGGGCGCAGAGGACCGAGCTGGTGCAGATGTTCGAGGTCGCCTTCTCGCGGCGGATGTGCTGCTCGCGTGTCGACAGCGTCAGAACGAAGCCGCGCTTTCCTTCTGCGTCGACCGTTTCGCCCACGAGCCGCCCCGGCATCTGCCTGACATGCTTCTCGCGGCACGCGAACAGGCCGACGTAAGGGCCGCCGAACTGGAGGCCGACACCGATCGACTGGCCCTCGCCGACGACGATGTCGGCGCCCATTTCTCCAGGAGACCGGATCAGTCCCAGCGCCACCGGTTCGGTGACGACTGCGATAAGGAGGGCGCCGGAAGAGTGCGCCGCTTCGGCGATGGGCGTAAGGTCCGTGATGCGGCCGAGGATATCAGGGTATTGGACGACAACCGCGCTTGTCTCCCCGTCCATCAATGCGATGAGCTTGTCGGCGTCCGTTGCAGCGCCGAGTTCGGGCGCTCCGCCGTGGAGCTCGTCCCCGGTGAACTTCGCCATGGTTCGAGCAACGCTGACATAGTGAGGATGGACGCCGGAGGAGAAGATCGTCTTGTTCTTGCGCGTGATGCGGCGCGCCATGACGATCGCCTCCCACATCGCGGTCGAACCGTCGTACATCGAGGCGTTCGCCACCTCGCAGCCGAACAGCCGCGCAACCTGCGTCTGGAATTCAAACAGCATCTGCAGCGTGCCCTGCGCGATCTCTGGCTGGTAGGGCGTATAGCTGGTCAGGAATTCACCGCGCTGGATGACATGATCGACGCTCGCCGGGACGTGGTGCCTGTAGGCGCCGCAGCCCAGGAAGAAAGGCGTACTGCCTGCGACCATGTTCTTGCGCGACAGAGCGGTCATGTGCCGCTCAACCTCCATCTCGGAGGCGTGCATAGGCAGTCCGTCGATCGGTCCGGTGAGCCGAGCCTCGCCAGGCACGTCCTTGAACAGTTCCTCGATCGAGCCGGAGCCGATCACACCCAGCATGTCGCTGCGGTCGGCATTGCTCAGCGGCAGATAGCGCATCAGTCAGGCTTCCTCATGATGAAGCGGAGTCGGACATAGTCAGCGACGTTGGATCCGACGCGGTCCGCGACCGCCGTTCCAATTTCCCCTCGCTCTTCCTCGGGAACGCCGGCCCGATCGAGCCACCCCTTGCGGAAGGTCGTCACCCATTGGGCAATGCCATGCTCGATGGGAGTCGGACGCTCGATCAGCCGGGCATCGATCTCCCCAAAGCCGGCAGCCTCGTAGACCGCAGCAAAATCCTCTGGGCACGCGTACCAGTTGCTGGCTTCTAGGGGCGGAAGATAGCCACGGATGACGAGCTCCTCATCGAGTGCCTCGCGCAGCTTTCTCAGATTGCCCTCGCCACCCATCTCGCCGGCGAACCGGCCGCCGGGCTTTAGCGCTCGGAAGATCGCGCGGGCCGCCTGCTCCTTGTGCAACACCCAGTGAAGGGTCGCATTGGAGAAGGCTGCGTCGAACTGGGCGAAGAATTGCATGTCCTCGGCTGCAAGCAGCAGCGCATCGACGCCTCTTTCGCGGGCCGCTGCGATCATTTCAGGAGAGCTGTCGATCCCGAGCACCGTCGCTCCGCGCTCGATGATCCGGTTCGTCAGCGTACCTTCGCCGCAGCCGACATCGAGGATCCGCTCCCCGGGCAGGGGATCGAGAAGGTCGAGCGCCGCCCCGCCGAGTTCGGCGACGAAACCGCCAACCCGCGCATAATCTGCGGCATCCCATTTGCTGGTCGAGGCGACCGCCTTGCTCAAAGGGTCTGTATCCACTCGCGGTAGGCGCCCTCGTCCATCAATCCGCCCAGCTCGGATGGATTGTCGAGCTTCAGCTTGAAGAACCAGCCCTGCCCCTCTGGATCGCTGTTCACGAGCGCCGGATCGTCGACGACTGCCTGATTGCCTTCGATCACTTCGCCCGAGACCGGGGCATAGACATCGGAGGCAGCCTTCACGGATTCGACCACGGCGGCCTCCTGGCCCTTGGCAAGGCGCCGGCCCGCATCGGGAACTTCAGCAAAGACGATGTCGCCCAGCTGTTCCTGGGCGTGGCTGGAGATTCCGACGGTCGCAGTGTCCTCCTCGACCCGGATCCATTCGTGCTCCTTTGTGAAATAGACAGGCATCAGGCAGCTCCCTTGCGGTGATAGCGGTGCGGAACGAATGGCATTGAAACGACGCGCGCATCGAACAGCTTTCCGCGCTGCTCGAGCTTCAGCGAGGTGCCCTGTCCCGAAAGGTGATTTGCAACATAGCCCATGGCGATCGGGCGCTGCAGGCTCGGCGAGAACCCGCCGCTCGTGATCTTGCCTACCTCGTTACCCTCGCCATCAAGGACAAGCGCACCTTCGCGAACCGGCTGTCGTCCATCGATCTCGAAGCCCACGCGCTTCTCGATCGGACCATTGTCGAGCTCGGCAAGGATGCGCATGGCGCCCGGGAAACCACCCTCGGCGCGCCGCCTTTTGTTGATGGCAAAGTTGAGGCCGGCCATCACCGGCGTAGTCTTGAGATCAAGGTCGTGGCCGTAGAGCGGAAGCCCGGCCTCGAGCCGAAGCGAATCCCGAGCGCCAAGCCCGATCGGCCTTGCAAGGTCATGCGCAGTGATCGCGTCGGCAAGCGCGGCCGCTGCATTTCCGGGAACCGAAATCTCGAACCCGTCCTCGCCCGTGTAGCCGGAACGGCTGATCCATAGGCTGTGGCCGCTCCAGTTGAATGGCCGCCCCTCCATGAAGCTGAGCTCGGCGACGCCCGGAATGAGCGTCTCGAGCACTTCCGCTGCACGGGGTCCCTGTAGCGCGAGGAGCGCCTGCTCCTTCATATAGTCGATGACGATTTCGGCCGGCAGATTTGCGCGCATGACGTTCATGTCGCCGTGCTTGGTTGCACCGTTCACAACGACATAGAAATCGTCGCCGCGGCGAGTGGCCATGAGGTCGTCGATGATCCCGCCATGCTCGTCCAACAGCAGCGAATATTTGGGGACCATGTCCTTTGCCGCGCGGAAGTCTCCGGGCATCAGCGATTCCAGTGCCGCATCCACGCCTTGGCCATGAACGAGGAGCTGGCCCATGTGGCTCACGTCGAACAGGCCGGCATTCTCGCGAGTCCAGAGGTGCTCGGCGATGATGCCTTCGTACTGCACGGGCATCTCGTAGCCGGCGAAGGGGACCATCCGCGCTCCTCGAGCTCGATGCCACGAATCGAGCGCCAGCTTGCCAAGGGGCTCGGGCCGAGCACCCGCGCCGCCGTCGGGATCGCCGCTGTAGGGCGTGCCCCGCGCCTGGGTGTCGTCGGTCGGGCCGTTATGGACTTCCCTGCTCATTACCATGCGCTCCAGAAAAAGGTGCGACGGACAAGGCTCGCCTCACGAGCCAGTGCCAGCCGCCCCCGTCTGTCCCTAGCGCCTGAGAGCTTTGCCCCTTCGGCGGCCCGCCTTCGACTGAAGAAGAGCACTTTCCAGACTGTCAGGCGCGCGCGGTCCGTGGTGCCTGAGAGATTCCGGGGGCGGTTGCTCCTTCGGCGGTGGCTGTCGCCACACTCTCCCGCGCGGCCATTCCGGAGGTTTCACCCTCCGGCGACGGGCGGAGCCTTGGCGGTGCTGGAAACGGGAGTCAACGCGAACTTGCGCGTGAGAATCTAGCGGGTTGCGTTGTACTTCAGCTGGTCCTGCGTCAGCTGGAAGCCCACCAGATGCTCGAATGTCGCGTTCGCAACAGCCGACCGGACTCCAGGTTCAGCCAAAGGATCGATCGCGGCCTCCGCCTCGCCCGCCTTGCGCGGACGAGTGAGGATCGCGCGGACGCTGGCGGGAAGCGTCGCTGCGGAACGGTTCACGCGGACGCTGGCCTGGGCCCGGGTCGTCGCGTGCTGGCTTCCTGCGGGGAAGTTGAGGGCCACGGCGCCGATCTGCTTGGCTGCAATGCTGCTGCCGCCGCGGAGCGCGACATCGAAATAAGGGAGTATCACCTGCCTCGCCGGCCCCGCATCACGGCGAAGGCCGACTACCGTGAAGGTGATGGTCGAAACCACGTCATTGCCCGCGTCCTGGCAGAAGGCGCGGAGCTGGGTGATCGCCGCAGTCACGTCGATGGCACGGGAATCGCGGCTGTCCGATGGATTGAAAATGGTGACGTCGCCAGTCCCTGCAGGGATGCCGGTGATCGGGCACGTGCTGCGCACGGCATAGACGCCCCCGCCATTGTCGGATGTGAGGTCGCCCGCATGGCGGCACCCACCGAGCAGCGTCAGGGCAGTTAGAGCGGCGAGGCGGAGCTTCACGTGCGGATGGTTCCTTTGAGGCAGAGAACTGGCCCGCGTTCATAGGAAGGGCCTTCTATGGCTGCAAGCGATGCCTTACATGGCCTGCACCGTGCCTGAACCCCCAAGCCCACTTCCTCCCTTGCGCGTCGTGATCGCAGCGCCCCGCGGTTTCTGCGCCGGCGTCGACCGGGCGATCCAGATCGTGGAGCTTGCGCTCGAGCGGTTCGGTTCACCCGTCTACGTGCGCCACGAAATTGTCCATAACCGGTTCGTGGTCGAACGTCTGAAAAGCATGGGCGCCGTATTCGTCGACGAGCTCGACGAGGTTCCGGACGACAGGCCCGTCGTGTTTTCCGCGCACGGAGTTCCAAAGTCCGTGCCCGCGGCGGCGCAGGATCGCGGCCTTACCTATGTCGATGCGACCTGTCCCCTCGTCTCCAAAGTCCATCGCCAGGCCCAGCGCCTTATCGAGGAAGGGCGCCACATCCTCTTTATCGGCCATGCCGGTCACCCCGAGGTCATCGGCACCTTCGGGCAGGTACCCAACGGGTCCATGACGCTCGTCGAGACGGTCGAGGACGTCGGTGACCTTGGGGTTCCCGCCACTGCGAGCCTTGCATTCCTGACACAAACGACCCTCTCGGTCGACGATACGGCCGCGATCGTGGAGGCCCTAAAGGCCCGGTTCCCGGGCATCCGCGCGCCGCGCAGCGAGGACATCTGCTACGCGACCTCGAATCGGCAGGCCGCCGTGAAGGCAATTGCTGCGGAGTGCGAGCGGATGCTTGTCATCGGCGCTCCCAACAGCAGCAACTCGCTCCGCCTCGCTGAAGTCGCCGAGCGCCTCGGTGTACCGGCGCGCCTCATCGAGCGCGCGTCCGACATCGACTGGCACTGGCTCGGAAAGCCCGAGACCCTCGGGATAACCGCAGGCGCCTCGGCGCCGGAAACGCTCGTTCGCGAGGTGGTCGACGCCCTGCGCACCCGCTTCGATATCGAGGAAGTCGAGGCGGACCACACCCCCGAGCGGATGGTTTTCAAGCTGCCGCGCGAGCTTGCGCCTGACCAACTTGCCTGAAGTCGACATCTTCACCGACGGTGCCTGCCGCGGCAACCCCGGTCCTGGCGGCTGGGCCGCTCTCCTCCGGACGGGCGGCAAGGAGCGCGAGCTATCGGGGGGCGAGGCCCTCACCACCAACAACCGAATGGAACTGATGGCTGCGATCAAGGGTCTAGAAGCCCTAAAGCGGCCCTGTCTCGTGCGTTTGCACACCGACAGCATCTACGTTCGTGACGGGATCACCCGCTGGGTTCACAACTGGCAGCGCAATGGATGGCGGACCGCCGACAAGAAGCCGGTCAAGAACGCCCGGCTGTGGCAGGAGCTGATCAGCGCTGCAGCACCGCACCGGGTCGAATGGCATTGGGTGAAGGGCCACAGCGGGCATCCCGAAAACGACCGCGTCGATGCGCTCGCTTGTGCCGCCGCGGACGATCAGCGAACCCACCACAGGCTGTGAATTAAAGTTCACTTTTGATGCGGAGTCGGCAGGATTAAATAGCCGGCCGTCACCGACTCTCTCGTTCCCCTGTTGGAAAGTTGGTGAGGGGAGGCGTCACCCACGCCTCCCCAACTCTCACTTCAGGATCAGTGTGGGAAACGCCGCGGCGAAAAAATTGCCGGGTCGATCTTCGCAACGGTTGGATGGCCCGCTTCACCAAGAAGCAGGGATGCCGCGAGCCTGGCGGCGGCAGGCGAAGTCTGGATCCCGAACCCCCCTTGCCCCACACACCAGAAAATGCCGGGCGCAGTCGCATCAAATCCATAGACCGGGAGGCGGTCCGGAGCGAAGCTTCGAAGGCCCGCCCAGCTGCGCTCGACCCGTTCCACCGGCCAATCGACCACATTCTTGAAACGCTCGATCGCGATCGCGATGTCGATCTCCTCGGGCGCTGCATCGCAGGGTACGCTCGCGATTTCGTCGTGGGGACTGAGCCACAGCGACCTCTCGCCCTCCCCCTTGAAGTAGAATGTGCCCTCGGCATCATCGACCAGGGGCAGATCCCTGAGACCGGCGCGCCCAACTCTCAGCTGAACCATCGTCCGCCGCTTGGGCGCAATGTCGAGGGGCGCAAGACCGCACGCTCTTGCGACGTCGTCGGCCCAGGCGCCGGCGGCAATCACGATCGTCGCTGCATCCAGCGTTGAACCGTCTTCGAGGGTCACGTGCCACGCGCCTTCGCGCCGGGTGGCCGAGTGCAGCCTCGCACGCGTGCCAAGTTCGCCCCCGTCCCGCCGAAACCGGCGCAGATAAGCACCGTGCAGGCCTCCCGCATCAATGTCTGCGCAGCCGGGCTCGAACAGCGCCCGGCGCCATTGCGGCCTGATTCCGGGAAGAAGGCGCTCGAGTTCGGCGCGTTCGATGATCCTCGTGTCGATCCCGGCTGGGAGACTGGGCAACTCGTCATGGGTCAGGTGAAGGTCGCCGCGCGTGCGCAGGAACCCATGTTCGGAAAAACCGGCAGGCGGCGACTCGAGAAATGAGCGCGATGCCTTGCTCAGCTTCGCAACCTCAGGCCCTCCATAGCTTTCGAGGTAGAATGCGGCCGAGCGGCCGGTCGAATGGTAGCCGCAATGGTCTTCGGCCTCGATGATGAGCGTCCGAGTGCTCGCTGCTATCTCGGCTCCAAGGCTTGCACCGGCGATGCCTCCGCCCACGATGATGACGTCAAATTTGTCCATTCCCGTCGCTGGTTACGAATTGGAAAGCCGCGCCGTCTAGGGGTGGAACCATGTTCAACGGCACGTTTACCGATCTGTTGCTCCTGTGGCTCGCAGCGATGCTCGTCGTCGCTGCGGTGATCGATGCGCGCACGTTCACGATTTCGAACCGCCTGAATTTGACGGTGGCGCTCGGAGCTCCCCTTTACTGGATGTCGATTTCGCTGGCGCCCTGGCCTGGCATGGCGGTGCACGTTGCAGCCGCCGTTACGGTGTTCGGGCTGCTCGCTGCGGCATTCTACATGGGGATGATGGGTGGAGGCGATGTGAAGCTCGCAGCCGCGTTCGCGCTGTGGTTTCCGATCGCATCGACGGTCAAGTTTCTGGTGCTGATGTCTGTCGCGGGCGGGGTGCTGACCTTGGCCATTGTCGGCTGGCACCGGGCAGCTCGGCGCGAGGGACGTCCGAACATTCCGTATGGGGTCGCGATCGCCTTTGGCGGTCTCGCGATTCTCGCCCAACGGTTTCTTAACCAATTTGTCTGATTTCTGAGGCTGTTCAAGGGGCCCGTAAGGGGGAGGCGATTTCGCCATGGATGTAAAGAAGCTCGCGCTGCTCGTTGGAGCGCTGGTCATAGCGGTCGTAACCGCTGTCATGGCCAAGAATATGTTCGCCGGTGCTGCTGCGCCGCAGGCTGCGGCCGCGCCCGTCCCGATGGGACCCAAGGTGCTGGTCGCCAAGAAGTCGCTGCCCGTCGGTACGATTATCGATGCCGACAGCTTCACTCTTCAGCCCTGGCCGAAGGAACTGATGCAGAACGCCTATTATGTCGAGGGCCAGCCTGACGGCGATCCCCGCAAGCTGCTCGGCACGGTCGTTCGCTATCCGATCACGGCAGGTCAGCCGGTGACCCGCGGAGCGCTCGTCGGGCCGCAGGATCGCGGCTTCCTCGCCGCGGCGCTTGGCCCCGGAATGCGCGCCATCACGGTTCCCGTGAACCTCTCCGCCGGCGTCGCGGGCTTCGTCTTCCCGGGCGACCATGTCGACCTCGTGCTGACACAGCAGGTCCAGGGCGGCGGTGACGGCGCCCCGCTGAAGGTTGCCGAGACGATCCTTCGCAACCTGAGGGTCCTCGCGACCGACCAGCGCATGACCGACAAGGATGATGAGGGCAAGACCCAGGTGCGCGCGTTCTCGAACGTAACGCTCGAGGTCACTCCGCGCATCGCCGAGAAGATCGCGGTTGCGCAGAGCCTCGGCTCGCTGTCGCTGTCCCTTCGCTCGATCGCCGACAACACGTCGGACATGGAGCGTGCGGTTGCAGCCGGCGACATCAAGGTTCCGGCCGGCACCAGCCCGGACCAGGAAAGGCAGATGCTGACGGCAATGGCCAACCGGCCGATCGACGGCAGCACGACCTTCTCGACCGGCGGTGACGTGTCGCGCTTCCAGCGCCGCTCCGTCCCCGCTCGCACTGCCGCAGCTCCGGCTGCGGGAGCCACGGGTGCAACCCCGGCGGCGGCGGCCATGCCCGTCGGCCCGGTCGTCCGCATCGCTCGCGGCAATAATGTCACCGTTGTTCCGGTGGGAGCTCGCTAAGATGAAGACTCAAGCCATCACCCGCCGGGCTCGCCTCGGCACCGCAATGGCCGCACTGGCAATTGCGCTCGGCACGGCAGGCGCCGCGGCTCCGGCCGCTGCCCAGCCGACCTCGGCCAAGCCGGCCGAGACGCTGAACCTCAGCAAGGGCACGGGTACCCTCATCCGTCTGTCGGAGCCGATGAGCGACCTCTTTGTCGCCAACGACGCCATCGCCGACGTCCAGGTCCGCTCGCCGACCCAGCTCTACGTGTTCGGCAAGGACTCGGGCGAAACGACGATCTTTGCGACC
This sequence comes from Sphingomonas agri, assembly GCF_038148795.1. Taxonomy (NCBI): domain Bacteria; kingdom Pseudomonadati; phylum Pseudomonadota; class Alphaproteobacteria; order Sphingomonadales; family Sphingomonadaceae; genus Sphingomonas; species Sphingomonas agri. The sequence goes on from NZ_JBAPEU010000002.1 coordinate 499,145, forward strand.
TCGAAAGGCGGCCGCGTTGTCTACGCGACCAATGTCCGGGTCGCCCAGAACCTCGCGAACGTGAACGAAATCATTCACGCCGCAATGCCTGACTCGAACATCACCATCACCACCGTCGGTCAGGTCGCGGTCATGAACGGCACGGTCGCCTCGCCCGAAGATGCGGCGCAGGCCCAGTCGCTTGTCACTTCGCTGCTCAATCCGGGCAAGAAGGTGGGTGACCTTCTGGACATCGTTCCGGTCAACCGGCTGAAAACGGCGACGCCGCTGCAGGTGATGCTCAAGGTGCGCATCGCAGAGGTCAATCGTTCGCTGTTGAAATCGATGGGCGTCAATCTGCTGTCGCACGACTCGACCGGCGGCTTCAAATTCGCCATCGGCCGCGGCAATCCCGGCACCATCAGCGGTCCTAACAGCGGGATTGTCAACATCTCGAGCACGGCAACGACTCTCGGCGCGTTCGGGCACCTGCTCGGCCTCGACATTCTGGGTTCGCTCGACATCGCCGCAAGCGACGGCGTCGCAACGATCCTCGCGGAACCGACGCTGACGGCCCTCTCGGGCGAGACTGCGAGCTTCCTCGCCGGCGGCGAGTTCCCGATCCCGGTGTCGCAGGGCAACAATGCCGTGACCATCGAATACAAGCAGTACGGTGTTGGCCTCGCCTTCACGCCGATCGTGCTTGGCGACGGGCGCATTTCCATGCGCGTCCGACCCGAGGTCAGCCAGCTTTCCGATGCAGGCGCGGTAAACCTTGCCAACTTCAAGGTGCCCGCACTCATCACGAGGCGCGCGGAAACGACGGTCGAGCTCGGCTCGGGCCAGTCCTTCATGATTGCCGGCCTGTTGCAGAACACGGGGAACAACAGCGTCGACAAGGCACCGTTCCTTGGCGACCTGCCGATCCTGGGCATGCTGTTCCGCTCGACCAAGTACCAGCGGCAGGAAACGGAAATGGTCGTCATCGTGACGCCGTATCTGGTCCGCCCGATCTCCGGACAGCTCGCAACTCCAATCGACGGCTACCGCGCACCGAACGACCTCGTGCGTGACGTCGGCGGACAGACGTTCAGCGGCCGCAGCGGCGACCGCACTCCGACGGCCATTGCTGCACCCGCCGCGCCGATCCCGGCCGGTAGCGCGGCTCCCGCCCCCGGGTTCCGTCGGTGATCCGCGGCCCTTTCAGGAAGGAATCGACGATGCGCTCGAAGTTTCTCCTCATCGCTCTCGGCTCTGCCCTGGCGGGCTGCCAGACGCCCACCGGACCCGATGTGAGGGCGGCCGGACTGTCCGCCGTCAACGTGCCGGTCGTGACCAGCGCGAACTACGTGTTCGACGCCGCAGCTCCCGGAGGCACCCTTGCTTCAGGCGAGAGTGATCGCCTGAACGGATGGTTCCAGGGCCTCGATCTTGGCTATGGCGACACGGTCTACGTCGACGGCGGCTACGCCCCCGGTGCCCGGTCGCAGGTTGCCGTCATCGCGGGCCGCTACGGAATGATCGTGACGCCCGGCGCTCCTGTCACTGCGGGTCCCGTCCGGCCCGGATCGGTCCGTGTGGTTGTCGCTCGTCGCCGCGCGTTCGTGCCCAACTGCCCGAACTGGAGCCGGCCCTCGCAGCCCGACTGGAACAACCAGTCGATGTCCAATTACGGCTGCTCGGTGAACTCCAACCTCGCTGCGATGATCGCCGATCCGCAAGACCTGATCCACGGCCGCGAGGCCGCCCCGGTCACCGATGCGGTCGCCGCGGCCCGCGCAGTCGACATGTACCGCACCAAGCCCATGACGGGCGCCGGCGGTCTCCAGTCAGTATCGCCCAAGGGAGGCAATTAATGAACGCCCCGTTCCAGGCACGCGCAGGTTTGCGCGATCCGTTCACGGCCTTCGTGTGCGACGACGCGACCGCCGACATGCTTCGGCCGGTGGCGGTCGAGCACGGCTGGTCGCCGGAGAAAGTGAACAAGGGCGGTCTTCGCAACGCCGTCCAGTCGCTCTCGGTATCGGCAAGTCCGAACATCCTGTTCGTCGACCTCAGCGAGTCCGCGGATCCGCTGAACGACATCAACGCGCTCGCGGAAGTCTGCGAGCCCGGCACGATCGTGATTGCAGCGGGCACCGTCAACGACGTGCGCCTCTATCGCGACCTCGTCGCGAGCGGCATTCACGATTATCTGCTGAAGCCCTTCACCGTTGATCAGCTGCGCGACACCTTTGCACACGCGCAGATGATCCTTTCGGGACCGCGCGGCGAGACGCAGGCGGATCGCCCGCACGTCATGGCTGCCGTTATCGGCGTCCGCGGCGGCGTCGGCGCTTCGACGATCGCGACCTCTCTCGCCTGGCTCTTCGGTGAAAAGGCGCGCCGCTCGACGGCGCTGCTCGACCTCGACGTGCATTTCGGCACGGGCGCCCTGGCGCTCGACCTCGAGCCAGGCCGCGGTCTTACCGACGCCATCGAGAATCCGAGCCGCATCGACGGACTGTTCATCGAACGCGCCATGGTTCGCGCCAACGAGCGCCTCTCGGTTCTCTCGGCCGAAGCGCCCATCCACCAGCCGCTGGTAACCGACGGCTCCGCTTTCTTCCAGCTGCAGGAAGAGATGCGCAACGCGTTCGAATCGACCGTACTCGACCTGCCCCGGCAGATGCTGATCCAGTATCCGCACCTGGTGCACGATGCGCACGTCGCAGTCGTGGTCGCCGAGCTGACGCTCGCCGCGACACGCGACACGATCCGCATTCTTGCGTGGCTGAAATCCAATGCACCGCAGACGAAGGTGATCGTCGTTGCAAACAGCGTTCCCTCGGGCGGAGCCCTGGAGATCAGCCGCAAGGATTTCGAGCAATCGATCGAACGGTCGGTCGATGTCGTCTTCCCGTTCGACTCCAAGGTTGCTGCCCAGTCGGCAAAGCTCGGCAAGCCGATGGCCGAAGTTGCCGGCGGCAAGCTCGCGGCTCCCTTCAACGCGCTCTCGGGCATGGTTCTCAACCATGCGAGCGAGGAAGGGACTGCAGCTGAGCCGCAGGCGACCGGCGGGAACAAGTCGCTGGTCGACAATCTGAAGTCGATGCTCGCCAAGCCGAAGGACAAAGCGGCCTAAGCGAGCGGTGCACGGCGTTCCCATCGGGCGCCGATCGTAAGAAGTGAGAAGGCGAGGCAAGCATGCTCTTGTGGCTACTTATTATCGGTGCGGCCGCGGCGATCATGCTCGCCCTCACGGCGCTGAGCGGTCCATCCGCTGCCAAGAACGTCAAGCGGCGCATCGAACTCATCAAGGAGCGTCACGGCGATACCATCGCGGGCAGCGCCCAGGCACAGATCCGCAAGCTGTTCGCGGAGCGGGCGACCAAGTTCGAGGGCATTGCCTCGACCCTGATCCCGAGGCCGGCGCTCCTGCGCAAGCGCCTCGAGCAGACGGGAAAGGACATCAGCCTTGGCAAGTATGCGATAATCGCCACCGGCATCGTGCTCTTCGTGACCGTCGCGCTGACCATAAAAGGGGCGCCGCTGTTCCTGTCGCTGCTGCTGGGCATCTTTTTCGGCATCGGCGGACCGCATTTCTTTGTCGGCCGGATGATCAAGCGCCGCATCAACAAGTTCACTTCGAACTTCCCCGATGCGATCGAGCTGATGGTGCGCGGGCTTCGCTCGGGTCTGCCCATCACCGAGACGCTGGGCATCGTCGCGGGCGAAATCCAGGGGCCGGTCGGCGTCGAGTTCCGAATGGTCTCCGACAAGATGAAGATCGGCCGCACGATGGAAGCTGCTCTCCAGGAAACGGCTGACCGCCTCGGTACCGCCGAGTTCCAGTTCTTCGTCATCACGCTTGCCATCCAGCGCGAGACCGGCGGCAACCTTGCCGAGACCCTGTCGAACCTTGCCGACGTGCTCCGCAAGCGTGCGCAGATGAAGCTCAAGATTCGCGCGATGAGCTCGGAATCGAAGGCATCGGCCTATATCGTCGGCTCGCTGCCGTTCGTCGTCTTCGGCCTCGTGTACATGATCAACCCTCGGTACATGGGCCAATTCTTCATTGACCAGCGCCTGATCGTTGCCGGAATCGGCGGCATGATCTGGATGGGCCTTGGCGGCCTCATCATGGCCAAGATGGTCAACTTCGAGATCTAAGGGAGGCTAGTTAGACCATGCAGGTTGCGGCGCCCCCGAGCGGCCCACACATCCTCGGCTTCGACGTCATCTGGATCGCGACGATCCTCAGTGCCGTCGCGACCTTCGCCGTGCTGTTCGCCGCTTATGCAGCGACGACGGTGAAAGACCCGATGGCGCGACGGGTGAAAGCCCTCAACGAGCGCCGCGAGCAGCTGAAGGCGGGCATCGTTGCCTCGACCAACAAGCGCAAGAGGCTCACCAATCGCAACCAGGCCGCGGACAACGTCCGGCAGCTCCTGTCGCAGTTCAAGATGCTTCAGGACGACCAGGTCAAGAAGACGCAGATCCGCCTCATGCAGGCCGGCATCCGCACCAAGGACCTGGCCTTTTTCATCATCTTCGCGCGCTTCGTGCTGCCGGTCGTGCTCGGCATCGGCGCAGTGGTGATGATCTACATGCTCAACCACTGGCCCGACTGGGGATGGTTCCGCCGCTATGCGACCGTCGCCGGCGTGCTCGTCGGCAGCTACAAGGCGCCCGACGTCTGGCTGAAGAACAAGGTCCAGAAGCGCAGCAACGCGATCCGCAAGGGGCTCCCGGATGCCCTCGACCTCCTGGTGATCTGCGCTGAGGCAGGTCTCACCGTCGACGCCGCTTTCGGGCGGGTGTCACGCGAGCTTGGCAAGGCCTATCCTGAACTTGGCGACGAGTTCGGACTGACTGCCATCGAGCTCGGCTTCCTCAACGAACGCCGCCAGGCCTTCGAGAATCTCGCGCAGCGCGTCGATCTGGAAGCCGTACGAGGCGTCGTTACCACCATGATCCAGACCGAAAAGTACGGCACGCCGCTTGCAAGCGCACTGCGCGTCCTGTCCGCCGAGTTCCGCCATCAGCGCATGATGCGCGCGGAAGAGAAAGCGGCGCGGTTGCCCGCGATCATGACGGTACCGCTGATCCTGTTCATTCTTCCGACGCTCTTCGTGGTCATTCTCGGCCCGGCGAGCTGCTCGATCCACGATCACTTCCTGAACGGCTGACGAATGGAGGGAACGCGGCGGTGCGCTGAAGCGTAGTCGCCGCGTAACCCCTGTCGTTCGGGAGCCGACATGAACATCACCACCGATCCCAACCTGTGGGCGATCTGCGCCCTTACTTTCCTCCTCGGCATCCTCATCGGGGTATTCCTGACCGCCGGCGGGCGGCGCAAATGGAAGACACGCTACAACAGCGAAGTCGAACGGCGGCGCGAGCTCGAGAAGGCGCACGAGGATCGCCAGCGCGAGTGGGACGAGCGCGAGAAGGAATGGCGCGAGCGCGACAGCCTGCGCGGCGCTGCGGTCCGGAACCCGGCCGAGGACCGGCCGCTCTAGCCCTCGATCCTGCTAAAGTCGGCGACGCGACCGACGCTGTCGCGAAAGCGCATCAGAAGATTGAGGCGCCGCTCGCGCTTGGCGGGATCGGGGTCGTTGACCGTCACATGGTCGAAGAACTGGTCGATGGGGCTCCGGAGCGACGCCAGCGCAGCCATCGCACCGGCGAAGTCTTCGCAAAGAACAGCAGAATCGGCCTTGGGCTCGGCCGAATCGAGGGCGGCGATCAACGCTTTTTCCTGCGGCATGTCGGCCCCCGCCGTCCCTGATGCCATCTCGGCAACAGCGTCCTTGAGGATCGGCTCTTCGACGAGCACCAGCGGGTCCTCTTCACCTGTCTGCGGAATTCCCTGCGAGGCCGGCGAGCCCATCACCTGCGGACCCGTCCAGTTTTCCTTTCTGAGAATGTTGGCGGCCCGCTTGTAGGCGGTGAGGAGGTCCGCGCCGTCTTCCGTTTCGATGAACAGCTGGAGCGCCTTCACGCGGGCGAGCAGTCGCACCAGATCATCCTCGCCTCCAAGCGCGAAGACCGCGTCGATGAGGTCGTGTCGAACCCCGGCCTCGCGTTGCTGCACCTTCAGGCGATCGGCGAAGAAATCGAGAATTTCAGGGGCAGTTCGGTCAAGTCGGTGTGCGCCTGCTTCCTCCCCCGATTGTGCAGCGCGGATTGCAAGTGCGCCGCGCACCGCCTCGGCGAGCCCCACCCGCAGAGAATTTTGGACGATGAGTTCTATCGATGCGATTGCGGCTCGGCGAAGCGCGAACGGATCCTTTGAACCGGTCGGTTTCTGGTCGATGCCGAAGAAGGCGCAAATCGTGTCGAGTTTGTCCGCGAGCGCCACCGCAACGCTGACGGGAGCCCTTGGGGCCTCTCCCTGCCCGATCGGCTTATACTGGTCGCGAACCGCCTCGGCGACGGCCGCTGTTTCGCCCTGGACCTCGGCAAGATAGCCCCCGATGACGCCCTGCAGCTCAGGAAACTCGCCGACCATTCCGGTGACGAGATCGGCTTTGGCCAGCCTTGAAGCGCGCTCGACCTCGTCGGGATCGGCCTTGAGTGTGCCGCTTTCGACCAGCCATCGCGCCAGCCTTGAGATCCGATCGACCTTGTCTGCGACGGTCCCGAGCTTCTCGTGGAAAACGATCCCGCCAAGCTTTCTCGCCTGCTCCTCGAGAGGAATCTTGAGGTCTTGCTCCCAGAAGAATCGCGCATCGGCGAGGCGCGCTGCGAGCACTCGCGCATTTCCCTTGCTGATCGCCTCCCCGCCATCGGCCGCGCCGACGTTGGCGACACATACGAACGCCGGCGCAAGCAGGCCTTCGTCATTGGTGCAGGCAAAATATTTCTGATTGGTGCGCATCGTGAGGACGATGACTTCCCGCGGCACGTCGAGAAATTCGGGATCAAAGCGGCCAACCAGCGGCACCGGCCATTCGGTAAGCCCCGCATTTTCGACAACCAGCCCTTCGTCCGGCAGGAGTTGAAGCCCTGCCGCTGCCGCTACGGCGGCGGCCCCGTCGCGGATCAGTCGCTCGCGCTCCTCCTGGTCGACGATCACATGGCACGCTCGAAGCTTCTCGGCGTAGTCGGCAGCTCCACCGATCGTGATCGGGCCCGGGTGGTGGAAACGATGCCCGAACGTCGTCGCGCCCGATGCAATGCCGTCGATCTCGACCGGCACGATCTCTTCGCCCAGAAGCGCGACGATGCCGTGAAGGGGGCGCACCCACCGGAGTGTCCCGGACCCCCACCGCATCGACTTGGGCCAGGGGAAGTCAGCAACGATGCGCCTGACGGCCTCACCAAGAACGACGCCGGCGGATTGTCCTGCCCGTTCGATCAGGGCGAAATAGACGCCGTCGCGATCCTCGAGCTGCTCCCGGCGGAGCCCCGTCTTGCGAAGGAAACCCTCAAGGGCCTGCGGCGGGGCGGAAGTGCGCGGCCCCTTCACTTCCTCGCGGCTCGCAAGGGTCGCTTGCGCGACCTCGCGCGCGATCAGCACCAGCCGGCGCGGTGTCGAATGGACATCGATTTCGCCGGTCTTCAGTCCCGCCGCCTGGACACACTCGGCGAATAGGCGCGCAAGATCGTTGCGGGCCTTCGCCTGCATTCGGGCCGGGATCTCTTCCGACAACAGTTCGAGCAGGAAGTCGGCCATCAGGCGGTGCGCTCCAGCCACGCTCCGCAGGCCGCCTTCGCAAGGTCGCGCACGCGCCCGATATAGGCCTGGCGCTCGGCGACGCTGATCACTCCCCTAGCCTGAAGCGTGTTGAACAGGTGGCTGGCCTTGATTGCCTGCTCATAGGCGGGGATCGGCAGCTTTGCCTCGAGGCACCGTTCGCTTTCGGCCGCAGCCTTGCGGAACAGCTCGAACAATGCGTCGGTGTCGGCGACCTCGAAATTGTAGGTCGACATCTCGATCTCGTTCTCGCGGAAGACGTCTCCATAGGTGACGCCGGCATCGTTGAATTTCAGGCTGAACACGTTGTCGACACCCTGGATGTACATAGCGAGGCGTTCGAGCCCGTAGGTGAGCTCACCAGTTACCGGCCGGCATTCGAACCCCCCGACCTGCTGGAAATAGGTGAACTGGGTCACCTCCATCCCGTCACACCATACTTCCCAGCCAAGACCCCAGGCGCCGAGCGTTGGACTTTCCCAGTCGTCTTCCACGAACCTTATGTCGTGCTTCAGGGGATCAATGCCGATCTCGCGCAGGCTGCCGAGATAAAGATCCTGCAGGTCATCCGGGCTTGGCTTCAGAACGACCTGGTACTGATAGTAATGACCCAGCCGGTTCGGGTTTTCGCCGTACCGGCCATCGGTGGGCCGGCGGCAGGGCTGAACATAGGCTGCGCGCCACGCATCGGGACCAAGCGCGCGCAGCACCGTCGCGGGGTGGAACGTCCCTGCCCCCATCTCCATGTCATAGGGCTGCAGGATCACGCAGTCCTGTGCGCCCCAGTAGCGGTGGAGCGTAAGGATCAGGTCCTGGAAGCTCAGGCTCAAGCGGAAATGCCCCGTCGAAGGTGGTTTCCGGCGCTTTGGCGGATGCTTCGCGGAGGGGCAAGTCGGGGTTCAGCTTGTGCCCGTTAGCGACCCATGCGAACCCTCGGGTGAGAGGATTTGAATTGATGGTGAAAAATTTCCTTCGGCGGCTCGTCACCGCGCTTGGCGTACCGCTGATTGCCTTTGGCGCCGTGCCGGCAGCGGCGCGCGCACCGCACGCTGCAAGGCCGGCCTTGTGGGAGGTGAGCGATCCCGACACCACCATCTATCTCTTCGGAACGATTCACTTGCTTCCCGACCAGGTTCAATGGCGAACCCCCGCCTTCGACCAGGCGGTTGCAGGCTCGCAGGAACTGGTCGTGGAGACGATCATCGATGACAAGAATCCCGGAAAGCTCATGTCCGCGATGGCGAGCCTTGGATTTGCAAACGGCCTGCCGCCGCTCATCCAGCGTGTACCGGCGGGCAAGCGTATGGCGCTTCAGGAAGCGATGAAGAAGAGTGGCATGCCCGTCCAGGCGCTGGACAAGATGAAGACCTGGGCCGCGGCCTTCATTCTTCTCGGTGACAAGTTTCGCGCACTTGGGCTTTCAGGCGGCGTCGAAGGCGTTCTCAAGAACGACTTCACAACTCATGGAAAATCAGTCGGCGAGCTCGAGAGCAACCTTGAACAGCTCAGCTTTTTCGATCGTCTTCCCGAGAACGCGCAACGCTCCCTCCTCGAAGGCGCGATCGAAGGCGACAAGTCGATGAACGCGGATTTCTCAGGGATGCTCCAGGCCTGGTCGAAAGGCGACGTCCAGGGAATTGCGCGCACCTTCGACCGGGATCTTTCGGCTTCCCCGGCGCTCCAGCAGGCATTGATCCACCAGCGAAACGCCAATTGGAGCAAGTGGATCGAATCGCGGATGGCTCAGCCCGGCGCAGTCCTCATCGCGGTCGGCGCCGGCCACCTTGCCGGCCGGGATTCGGTGGTCGAGATGCTCAAGAAGGACGGCTACCGGGTTCGCCGCCTGCAATAAGCGGCCGCAAGGCCGGTCCTCGAGGCTATCAGCCGATAAATGTTCACCTTTTGCCGGTTTTCGCTAGACTTTTCTTAACGAGTTGATGACCATCATTCCAACGTATCGGGCTGGGGGGTCCGATGCCTGGATCGAGGGTGGTCGGGGGACCGCTCCCCGCTGCGACGAATGCGCCGCGCCGATGTCCGGGTATCCCTCGCTCCAGCGCCATTCGCCTCGGGAGGGTGATGGATGGTGAATTTGCTCGCCGCTGCAGCGCTGGCCGCCGCATCGCCGATGACCGTGCCCAATGCGGCTCCGCCGGCCGATCAGCCTGCCATGTTCATGGTCCGGGACGCCGACACGACCATCTACATTTTCGGCACCTTCCACGCGCTCGACGGCCATTCGCAGTGGTTCGGCGACCGCGTCAGGGACGCCTTTGAACAATCGAACGAGCTGGTCCTGGAGACCCTCGTTCCCGAACAGCCCCGGCAGGCCTTCCTGCTTCCTACTCCCGGGTTCAAGCCGCCCTCGGTCACGCCGTCCGCCTCGTTCCTCGCAACAACCAGGATGGCCATCAGCGCCGGCCGCTCGCAGGGCATGCGGGTCGACAACGGTGCCGACATGGTACTTCGGCACGTGGCCGAGGCCGAAGGCAAGGATGTCGAGGGGCTCGAGACGCTTCAGTCGCAGCTCGACATGTTCAACCGTCTTCCTTCATCGCAGCCGGCGATAGCGCCCGTACCGCGGGCAGGACAGCCGGTCGTCGTCGGCGCCGGCCCGCTGGAAGGCCTTTCGAAGGCGATGTCGGAAATGCAGTCCGCCTGGAAGCGCGGTGACCAGAGCGTCTTCGTCCGGATGCTCGGCCAGCTCGAGAACGCCTCGCCCGATACCTACCGGATGATGTTCACCGAGCGGAACGAGCGCTGGGCCGACTGGATCAGGGCTCGCATGCAGACTCCCGGCACCGTATTTGTCGCAGTCGGCGCAGGCCATCTTGCGGGCAAGGACAGTCTCCTTGTGCGGCTGGCCGAGCGCGGCATAGCCTCGCAGCGGGTCAACTAGGTCGGTCGAACTTGCTTTTGCGGCCGCCCTCGACTAGGGCGCCCCTTCCCTTAGCCATGGTCATCCCTGGAGGCGTGGCGGCGGGTTTTTAGCAATCGGAGTATAGCCAAATGAGCGAACAGCTGACGCTGCCCGCCGAGGCGCGCGACCGGGCTGGCAAGGGAGCCTCCCGCGCACTGCGCCGCGACGGACGGGTTCCCGCCGTGGTCTACGGCGAAAAGAAAGAGCCTCTCTCGATCCATATCGAAGAGAAGCTTCTTTCAAGGATGCTTTCCACCGGTCACTTCATGAACACGGTCGTGATGATCGACTTCAAGGGAAAGGCGCATCGCACCTTGCCCAAGGCGATCGATTTCCACCCGGTCACGAGCCGCCCGGTCCACGTCGATTTCCTGAGGATCGGCGAGCACACCAAGGTGCACGTTGCCGTGCCGATGCGCTTTGACAACGAGGAAGCCTCACCTGGCCTCAAGCGTGGCGGCGTCCTCAATGTCGTGGTGCACGAGCTGGAGCTCGTCTGCGACGCGGCAAGCATCCCGAACGAGATCCACGTGCCGCTCGACGGCCTCGAGATCGGCGATTCCATCCACATCGGTACCGTGAAGCTCCCGGAGGGCGTCACGCCGGCCAATACGGACGAGGATTTCACCGTCGCCACCATCGTTGCTCCTTCGGCAATGAAGGCCGAGGAAGAAGAAGAGGCTGCACCTGCGGGCGAGGTTCCGACGGTCGAGGGCGAAGCCGAGGAAGGCCAGACGGAGGGCGAAGGCTCCCAGGCCGCCGAGGGCTGATCCAGGAAATATACAAGACGACAACCGCCCGCCCTCACCGGCGGGCGGTTTCTTTTTGGCTGCCGCTCAGGCTAGGTGCGCCGCGATGCAAATCTGGGCGGGTCTTGGCAATCCTGGCGCGAAATATGCGCTGCAGCGCCATAATGTCGGCTTCATGGCCGCCGATATCGTCGCCGAGGCACACGGCTTCGGGCCATGGCAGAAAAAATTCCGCAGTCTCATCGCCGAGGGCCGAATCGGCCCGGATCGCATCCTGCTGCTGAAGCCGCAAACCTTCATGAACGACAGCGGTGACGCGGTTCAGCAGGCGCTGCGCTTCTACAAGCTCGACGTCGACGCGCTGACCGCCTTCCACGACGAGCTCGATCTTGCGCCGTTCAAGGTCAAGGTGAAGGTCGGCGGCGGTACCGCCGGACACAACGGGCTGCGGTCGATCGACGCAAGCCTTGGACCCGATTTCAGGCGCGTGCGGATCGGCATCGGTCACCCTGGTCCCGGCCGCAAGGACCTCGTTACCCCCTACGTGCTTGGCAATTTCGCAAAGGCCGAAATGGAGCCGTTGAGCGATATGCTGGCGGCAATCGCGAGCGAGGCGGAATGGCTCGCAGGAGGCGATGATCCGCGCTTCATGAGCGAAGTGGCGCTTCGGCTGCACCAGGAGCCCTGAAGGGAGGAGTTGGCGTAAGCCCGACCCGCTCCTTGGCCGCCGACATCATTTTGGCGAAGACGGGATGGTCCCTGAGGTTATCGAGGTTCGGATCATTGGCGGCGAGGCGAATGATATTGGCTCCGGCATTGGCAAGGACGGGCTCAAGCATCTCGACGGCCCCTTCCGGATCGCCGAGGACCTTGTTGGTGCCCCAGGCAAGATTGTACCTCATCTGGAGGTTCTCAGGATCGACAAGCAGGCAGCGTTCGATCCAGTCGGCTGCCCTGTCCATGTTTCCAAGTGTGGCAAGGCCCATTGCGCCAAAGGCAAGCGCAGCGCCGTTGTCAGGATCGCTCGCGAGCACTTTTTCGACCTGTACGAGGAGCCTTTGGGAAGTTCGCCGGGCATCGTCGAGGTCACCCCGGCCATAATAATATGCAAGGAGCATCCCGAGGCCGTGGTAATCAGCCTCCATGACCCGCGTCGCTTTCTCGAGGTAACGGGCCGCCTCCTCGGCCCGTCTCTGCCGGTAGAATAATCGTGCGGCCTCCTTGTTGACCTCCCATGAATCGGGGCCAAGCTCGAGCGCGATCGCAAGTTCGCGATTGGCATCGTCGTGCCGGCCTTCCTGGGCGAGACGCCAGGCCTTTGGCAGATGCGCTTCGGCGATGTTCGGATCGAGAACGAGCGCCTGATCGGCAGCCGCCGTACCATCATCGACCGCCTCGCTTGCGGCAAATCCGTGGCAGAGGTTCGACTGGGCGAGTGCCATCAGCGCCCAGGCCTGCGGATATTGAGGATCAAGCTCCACCGCGCGCCTGCAAATGCGGATCACCTTTTCCTCGCGCCGTCGATCGCCAAAGTCGCCGGTAATCCACGACTGACGCGCCATCAGATAGAGATTGTACGCGTCAGAATTCGTCGTTCCCCTCTTCTCGATCGCTTTCTGCTCAGCCGGCAGGAGCTTGAGCTTCAGCGCTTCGACGATCGCTTTTGAAATCTCGTCCTGGATCTCGAAGATGTCCGTCAAATCGCGGTCGTAGCGTTCGGCCCAGAGATGGTCGCCCGTTGTTCCGTCGATCAGCTGGGCAGTGATCCGGACCCGTCCACCCGCCTTGCGCACGCTTCCTTCGAGGACGTGGCTGACCCCGAGCTTGCGCGCCACCTCGCAGATATCGACGGCGGCTCCCTTGAAGGTAAAGGCGGTGTTGCGGGCCGTGACCGCAAGCGCCGATACTTTGGAGAGATCGGTGGTGATGTCCTCGCTGATGCCGTCGCTGAAATATTCCTGCTCGGCGTCACCACTCATGTTCTGGAACGGTAAGACGCAAACCGCGAACTCGCGCCGCGAGCGGGTTTGCGAGGCCTGATGCTTCGCGGGGCCCACGAGCTCGGCAAGGCTTGAAAGGAGCTTGGACCATCCCGGGGCATCGGCGCTTCCGTCCCAGGCGGAGAGATCCGCGCACTGGATCTGGTTGAATGGCAGCGGGGGTATCGTTCCATCGAGCGTTGCTTGCGCAAGCTTGCCCGCCGATCGCGCCGCATCAGCCTCCGCCCTGACCCACTGAGACTTGGCTGCCTCGCTGGACCAGAGAGCAACAAGCGCCTTTGCGCCGGCGATCCGCTCCTCGATGACTTCGGCGTACGGCCGGTGTGCAGGAAGCTCGTCATCGCGCCAGACGCGGTAACCCTCAGCTCGAAGTGCCTCGACAACACTTCGGGCATGCGGCTCGTCTTGCCGCGCATAGGACACAAACACGTCCGACATTCAGCCCCTTCCCGGCTCGATATCAGGACTCTACGGCGAGTCCATGGCACGTCGACTGTTCGTCACCCAGGTTCACGAGGGGGAGCTTGCCGATGATGCGCTCCTCAAAGATCTCGCGCATTCGATCCGGATGCTCGCGAGCGACGACCAGGCGGGACGCGGCTGGTCAAAAGAGCACGGCTACGCCGGCTATACGAGCTACGCCTCTCTCAACGACTTGCCGCGCCGCGACCCCGCCTTCGGGGATCTTGCAAAGCGGCTCACCCGGCACGCGTCGCAGTTCGCCGAGGAATGCGCATTTGAACTTTCCCGCAGACCCAGGCTCGACAGCCTGTGGGTGAACCTGTTGAAATCCGGTGGACATCATAGTGGACATGTACATCCGCACAGCATCATCTCGGGCACCCTCTACGTCGAGGTCCCGAAGGGCGCCGGCGCGATCCGCTTCGAGGACCCGCGTCTTCCGCAGATGATGGCTGCGCCGCAGCGTCGCAGAGATGCCGACGACGAGCTGCAGCCGTTCGTGAGCATCCTTCCCCGTGCGGGACTGCTCCTCCTGTGGGAGAGCTGGCTGAGACACGAAGTCCTTCCCGGGACCGGACGGGGAGAACGCCTCAGCATTTCCTTCAATTTCAGCTGAGCTCGATCACCGCTCCCCGACCCGCGGGCTCCACAGGATCGGCGTGTAGACGTACAGGAACAACAGCAGGGCGGCGCCCCAGAACGCACCGGCGACGTTGAGCATCGTCGAATAGGCGCCAAGGCCGAGCGAGGCGGTGACACGCAGCAGCGCGCCAAGGGCGGCTGAAGCATAGGCGAACACGGTGATCGGCGACGCCCTGAGGTCGCGCCCTGTATGCCCAAGGGTCGCGCGGGTCATGACGGCAAGGATCATTGTCGTCATTCCGCCTGCCGTCAGCGCATGGACTCCAGCGCTCTCCGGGACATCGAGGCCGGCCCGCGAAAGGCCGAGCAGCAAGAGCCCCGTAGGGACCCAGAGATAGCCGACGTGGAGGATGAGTACCAAGGGATCTCTCATCGTCCGAAGCCCTCCCCACCGCGAAAGGCGCAGCGCCTGCGCCAGCGCGGCAAGGACGAGCATCCAGCCCGTGAGCGGCTTGTTTGCGAATGCGACCCAGAAGAAGAGCGCGATCGCTGTCGTCGCGATCACGAGAAGATCGAGGCTCTGGGGCTGCGTCGGAAGCGGTCCATCCGAGCCCTGCTTCACCATCCAGTTTCTGGTGAACGAGGGAATGATCCGCCCGCCAATCAGCGAGATCATGATGATTACGAGCGATATTGCACCGCGCCAGCCGTAACCGCCGGAGATGGTTCCTGCAGCTTCCGCATAGTCCGCGGCGTCGGCCAGGGCGAAAAGGAGCACGAGCCCTACGACCGGCATGTTGCGGTTGTTGCTGGCAAGCACTTCGCGGCCGGCGAGGAGAGCAAGGGCAACGAACAATCCGACGTCGAGGAGCGCGGCGGGCCACAGCCCGGCGAAGGCTGAAAACAGAACGGCGAGCCGCGATGCGGCCCATAGGCCGAAAAGCGAGAGCAGCGGCTTGCCGGCAATGGGAAGCCGGCCCGTCCAATTGGGGATCGCCGTCAGGAGGAAGCCCGACACCGCCGCTCCGACGAAGCCGAAGATCATCTCGTGGCGATGCCAGGCGAGGGCGTCGAACCGTGTTGGAAGACTGACCCGGCCCCCAAGCGCGCAAAGCCAGAGAGCGATTGCGATCACGGCCCAAACGGCGGCACCGAAGAAGAACGGTCTGAAGCCGCCCCGGAGGAACGGAAGGGTCGCCGCCATTCGCCGCTTCCTTAGTGCAAGCATCTGCTCGCCGCGGGTTTCGACCTTGAGCTTTCCGCTCATTTATTCGGCCGGCACCGGCACCGGAGTTTGCCGGGATTCTCCCAAAGTTCCGATCGGCTTTCCCAGTTTCGCGATGAAGTCCCAGCCCATGATCAGTGCGCCGGCAGAGAAGACGACGTCCCCGGGGAGGCGCATCCACTGCCAGAAGCGGGTCTGGTCGTAGAAGGCCTGGCTGCGCGCCCATGCAAGCCCGTGCTCGTATACGGCGTTGAGTTGTGGCCAGCCGATCGGGAAGAAGTGAAGGAAGATCCACATCACCAGCCCCGCATTGTAGCACCAGAACGCGATCCGTCCTGGCGTCTCGTTGAACTGCGCGTCGGGTCCGGCACGATAGCGAAGACAGAAGTAAATGAGGCCGAGCGCGAGAAGGCCGAATGCACCAAACAGTGATGTGTGCGCGTGGTTGAGCGTCAGGAAGGTGCCGTGTTCGTAATAATTCACGAGCGGCGCATTCAGCGTTCCGCCGCCAAAAACTCCGGCGCCGACGAAGTTCCAGAAGGCCGAGCCCAAGATATAGAGGTAGGCTAGCCCATAATCGAAGGCGGCTCCGGCGCCCTTGATCAGGCGGTGCTGGGTAATCGCCTCGAGAATGAGAAGAACCAGAGGAAGAACCTCGATGAAGGAGAACATCGAGCCCAGTGGCACCCACATGCTGGGGCCGCCTGCCCAATAGAGATGGTGCCCCGTGCCAAGCACGCCTCCCATGAAGATGAGAATGAGCTCGAGATAGACGGAACGCTCGGCGAGCGTGCGCGACACAAGACCGAGCGACATCAGAAGGTAGGCGCTCATTGCAACCGCGAAGAACTCGAAGGATTGCTCGACCCAGAGGTGAACGACCCACCAGCGCCAGAAATCGGTAAGCGTGAAGGACTTCTCGATTCCGGTGAGCGGAATCATCCCAAAGACATAGAGGACGGCGACATTGATTGTCGCTGCCCAGATCAGGTGCTCCAGCCGGATGCGGCCACTCCAGAATTGTTTGGTCGCTTCAACGAGAACATCGCGTGATGGCCACAGGGCACGGAACATGAGACCGCTCCAGCTGAGCAGCGCGACGAAGAACAGAATCTGCCAGAAGCGGCCGAGCTGGATGTAGGAAAGGCCCTGGTTCCCGAACCAGAACCAGCCTTTGTCGATCACCCCCTGGATGCCGAGATAATTTCCGGTGAGGGCTGCCGCGACGACGAACAGCGAAACCCAGAACAGGAGGTCGACGAGCAACCCCTGCCCTTTTGCTTCGCGTCCGCCCGCAATGGCTGGCGCGATGAAAAGCCCGCTCGCGATCCATCCAAGCCCGATCCATATGATCGGCGCCTGTAGGTGGAAGCTCCTCAGGAAGTTGAAGGGAAGGATGTAGTTGAGCTGGACGCCGTAGAATGTCTCCCGGTCATAATAAGAGTGAGCCATGATCGCACCCGCCCCTTGCGAAGCAAGGAACACCAGCGCCACCACAATGAAATATTTGCCCGTCTTGATCTGGCTCGGGGTCAGCGCCCGATAGGTTGCGAGACCACGTTCTCTCGGCTCATCATCGGGATGCTCGAGATAGGCTCGGTAGAGCCACAGCACGAACCCCATTGCAAAGAAGGTGAAGCAGAAGCTGATCCAGGTCCATTGGAAGGTATTCGTGGTCGGGGTGTTCCCGACAGAGGGTTCGTAGGGCCAGTTCTCGGTCCATGACGTACCTGGCTGACCTGGACGCCGGGCTACGGTCGTGATTGCGGAATAGATGATGAAGTCGGCGGTCCTCGCGCGCAGGCCCGGGTCGAGACTTCGCGCGGGAACCCAGCCCGCCGACAGATTGCTCGTACTGAGCTTCGTCGAGAGCTCGCGCTGGAGCTGCCGCACTGCCTGCGCAGCTGCGTCCGGAAGAATCACGATTGGTTGGGTGAGATCGATTTCATGGAGCTGCTTCTGCATCGTCGCGGTGACCGCGGCGTCCGAGAGTGCCTCGGCACGCGAGGAGGCAGGAGGAGTGGTCATGACGGGCGCTGACTGGCCTGGCCCTGCCGTGGCGAGCGACCCGTTACCAGGCGCGGCCGTACTTGGCGGGATATTCCCCGATCCGGCTAGGTTTTGCTTGGTAAGCACGCCCAGCCGAACGAGGGTCGAGGCGGTATAATCCTCCCCGAAATAGGACCCCATGCCGTAGATGCTGCCGTAATCCATGAGGTCGGCTTTCTGGAAACCAGCCTTGCCGGCGGCGATGTCCTCGCCCGTCATGATCGCGGTTCCGGAGCGATCCTTGAAGACTTGCGGGTGCGGAGGCACCATTTCGTAAGTGAGGACCGTTGCCCATCCAAGGAGCGCAAAACAGAGGATAGCGGTCACGAGCAATATCCATTTGAGGATATTGCTGATGGGGTCGACCGATGGTTGAGCTAGTTCCCGGTCCTGCACGTGCGCCCTCCCTATTAAAACCTCCGCCCTCAGGAAGTTGCGGCCGGCCGGGCTTCGGCCATTGGAATTGTGCGCCGCAACTTAAGGGAGGGATGCTGTTGAACATCTAGTCGGCTGCGTGCAGCCGAGCTTCATTCTTCTCCTGCGAAACGCAAGCGCGGGAGCCACTGAGCTTCGGCCCTCCGGAGCAGCGCCTGGTACCGTTTCGCCATTTCGAAGTGCACACGGCGGACACGAATGTCCCGTGCGCCTGCGGCGGCACTCAACTCCTTGAGGGCCCGCATGCGCAGATAGTCGAGGTCAGACTCCGCTCTTGCCTGCTTCACCGAATTCCCAAGCGCGAAGAGCCCACCGCGGTCCCGCGAGAGCTGGCCATTCTCAATTGGCCGATCGGTCCAATGACTTTGAAGAATGACCACGATTTACCTCCATGGGGCTGAGTTGGAGTCCACAAAATCTCAGGTGAGCGACGCGATGATCGCGACGGAAATCCCGAAGCAAAGGATGAGGCAGGGCAGCAGCAGGACAAGGACGGTCGCCTCGCGCGCGCTCGCTCGGCCCGTTGCAGTCATGATGCCGCGGTGACCGAAATCGAAAAGGCTCAGCGCCCCGGTCCGGCGGTCGTCCTTGGGGACCATTGCTGGAAACATCGCCGGAATCGCGAAGAAAGCGGCAATGAACGCGAAGATGACGCCGTAGACAACGGGAAGATGTCCGCCGCGGAACGCAAGACTGAGCACGGCCACGAACCCTGCAAACATCGTTACCATTGCGATGTAGATCGCCGCTGGGAGCTCGAAGTTCTGGTCTTCGCAGGCGCGCTTCGCAGGCGCAGCGACGATCTCGTCGCGGACAAGAAGCTGTTCCCGGGTTTGACGACGACTCATTCCACCAACTCCATCGCGAGCTTTTGACTGGGCTCTGGATGGCGCTCGTCGAACGGCTGCTCCATTCGTAATGTTACGTAGCGGAAGGACTGCCTTCGGCCGCAAAGGCAACGCGAAGCGCTTCCGAAAGGCTCTTCACGCCAAGCTTGGCCATGAGGTTCGCGCGATGAATTTCGACGGTGCGCGGACTGATGCCGAGATCGTAGGCGATCGACTTGTTCGGAAGTCCCTTTGCAAGCCCATCGAGAACATCGCGCTCACGCGCGCTCAGAAGCTGGAGCTTGACCGAGGCATTGTTCGCTTCCCTGAGACTTGAGGCCGATTGGTGGAGCCTCGCCATTCCATGCTCGATCGCCGAGAGCAGAACGGCCTTCTGGAATGGCTTTTCGATGAAATCGACGGCTCCGGCCTTCATCGCCCGAACGGCGAGACTGACGTCCCCGTGGCCGGTCATGATGACGACCGGAAGCGTGACGCCCTTCGATTTCAGTGCCTCCTGCACCTCAAGACCGTCCATCCCGGGCATCCGGATGTCGAGAAGGATGCAACCGGCCTCGAGGTCCGGTGCGACCTTCAGGATTCCATCGCCGTCCTCGTATACCCTCACCTGAAAGCCCGATGTCTTGAGCGCAAAGCTCACGGAGCGGCGGATCGCGTCGTCATCGTCGACAAGATGTACGTTGCGAAAGTCTTCGCTACCCATTTCTCGCTTCTCCACTTGGCACGGTGAAATGGAATGCCGTTCCGCCGCTTTTTCCGGGTTCAAACCAGATCCGGCCGCCATGCGCCTCGACGATCGTCCGACAGATGGAGAGGCCAATTCCCATCCCGCTCTGTTTCGATGTGACGAACGGCTGGAATAATTGCGGCGCGATGGCCTCGCTGATGCCCGAGCCCGTATCCTCGATGATGACCTCGACGAACCCCTGGCCATCCTGCCCGGTGCGCAAGGACAGGCATCGCCTGGCAGTGTCCATCATCGCATCGATTGCGTTGCGGATGAGATTGACGAGCACCTGTTGAATCTGAATCCGATCGACCAGCACCTTGTCGGCGCCCGGGTCGAGTTTGAGCTGTACGTCGATCCCGTGCTCCCGCGAGCCAACCAGTGCGAGCGCGTTGGCTTCATTGATGAGACGCTGCAGGCTTTCGACATGCCGCTCGGTTTCGCCAGTGCTCATGAAGTCCCGAAGCCGCCGCACGATCTGCCCCGCGCGAACGGCCTGCTGCGCCGCTTCATCGAGCGCGTCTCTCACCATGCCGAGCGTCTGTGCATCAGGGTCGGGATCGAGGAGGTCGCGCGCGCTTTCGCAGTAGCTCGCGACCGCAGTCAGAGGCTGATTGAGTTCGTGCGCCAGGGATGAGGCAAGTGTTCCCATTTCACTGACCCGGCCGACGTGGGCGAGTTCCGATTGAAGGTCCTGCATCCGAAGCAGCGTTTGCTGGCGCTCGGTGAGATCGCGGATAAACCCCGTGAAAATCCGCCGTTCGCCAATCCAGGCTTCGCCGACGGAGAGCTCGATCGGAAAAGTATTTCCGTCGCGGTGCAGCGCTGTCGTCACGCGGCCGACGCCGATGATCTTGCGCTTGCCGGTCGTCAGATAGTTGATGATGTACTGATCGTGCCGTTCGCGGTCGGGCGAAGGCATCAATATCTTGACGTTCTGGGCGACGACGTCGGTCTCAGCGTAACCGAACATTGTCTCCGCTGCAGCGCTGAAGGACAGGATCGTGCCCTGTTCGTCGATCACCACCATCGCGTCGGGCACGGTCGCCAGGATTGACCGCAAATGGGCCTCGGCTTCCCGGAGGGGTTCCGAAGTCTGTTCGTCGATGAGTTTCGCCATAACGATGCGCGAACCCAAAGGCAGCTTCGCGGCCGGCGCGCACTCCGGAAACTTACTTATCCAATCGCGTCCGGCGCATCGCTACATGAAGCGACATCATGAAAAGTCATGCCCCGCGGATCGACGAAGATTATGAGCCCGGATCCGCCGATCTGGCACGGCGGCTCGCGCGATACCGCACCCGGGTCGAAGCCGAAGGGCGCAAGAATTCGCTCGAGGTCATCGACCGAGCAATTCGAGATGCAGGCGCGACTGGCGAGGCAACGCCGGGTCAAAAGCGGCGGTAGATGGACCGTCGGGAGAATCTAAAAAACCAGGAACGAACTTCGACGCAATGCTGACGCGTTGATCACGCCGGCTTCGTATTTTCCGTTACGTAAATTCCCTGATTTCGAGGCGTTCATCCTCGACCTAGACGCCCGCCGCAACAGCCAATCGGCTGTTTTGCAAGCGACAGGAGTAGAGTTACGTATGAACGCGCCCTTCATTGACCTTTCGGTCCATCATGATCCCAAGGGGCTATCCGACCGCGTTGCCTTCGGCTTCACCAAGGCCCTTCGCTGGTGCGCGGACACCTTCTTCGCCGAGCGATACGGGCATCGCGCCGTTGTGCTCGAGACGGTTGCTGCGGTCCCGGGGATGGTCGGGGCAACGATCAATCACCTGCACTGTCTTCGCCGCATCTGCGATGACAAGGGCTGGATTCGCACGCTTATGGACGAAGCCGAAAACGAGCGCATGCATCTCATGACCTTCATTGAGATCAGCAAGCCGACCCTTTTCGAGCGGGCGGTCATCATCGGGGTGCAGTGGATCTTCTACTGCTTCTTCTTTGCGCTTTACCTCATCAGTTCGAAGACTGCGCACCGCGTCGTCGGCTACTTCGAGGAAGAGGCGGTCATCAGCTACACCCACTATCTTGCCGAAATCGACGAGGGTCGTTCCGAGAACGTGCCGGCGCCCGCGATTGCGAGGCGTTACTGGGGTCTCCCAGACGGCGCGACCCTGCGGGACGTAGTGCTGGTCGTGCGGGCTGACGAAGCCCACCACCGCGACGTCAACCACGGGTTCGCCAACGAGCTCGCCGGGCTTCCGCAGGGCTCGGTTGCGGCCTGCCCGCCACATCACGAACTTCGGCCCCAGTGGAAGGAAGCGGCCTGACGCCAGGAAAGAGGACAGGAGGCGCCTTTCCTCACTCCAACGTGAAGTTGGCGCCCCTTCGCGACCGGGGCGCCAATCACTTCAACCCGACGCGTCAGTCGATCACCGGCCTGTGAGAAGATCCGCCGGAAAGATCCGGCGAACGCTTCAATTTCCTGAAAGGCGCGGCTAAGCGCGGCGTCACTTCTCCCTTAATCAAGGACAATCATGGGCTTCCGCTGCGGCATCGTCGGCCTGCCGAACGTCGGCAAATCGACGCTTTTCAATGCCTTGACCGAGACTGCCGCAGCTCAGGCGGCAAATTATCCATTTTGCACGATCGAACCCAATGTGGGCCGGGTGGCAGTCCCCGACCCTCGCCTGGACAGCATCGCCAAGATCGCCGAGTCCGCGCAGGAGGTGGAGACCCAGATCGAATTTGTTGACATTGCCGGCCTTGTCCGCGGTGCGAGCCAGGGCGAGGGCCTCGGCAACCAGTTCCTCGCCAACATTCGCGAGGTGGATGCTATCATCCACGTGCTGCGCTGTTTTGAGAATGGCGACGTAACCCACGTCGAGGGACGTGTGGATCCAATCGCGGATGCAGAGACGGTCGAGACCGAGTTGATGCTTGCGGACCTCGAAAGCCTCGAGCGGAGAGTGCCGAACCTTTTGAAGAAGGCGCAGCAAGGGGACAAGGAAGCGAAGATCGAAGCGTCGGTTCTCGGCCAAGCACTCGATCTATTGCGTGCGTCCAAGCCCGCGCGCATCGTGCAGCCGCGGGACGACGAGGAAGCAAGGGCGCTCCAGCGCGCGCAGCTCCTGACCGCAAAGCCCGTGCTCTACGTCTGCAACGTCGATGAAGACGAGGCTGCGAACGGAAATGCACTTTCCCGCAAGGTCTTCGACAAAGCGGCTTCCGAAGGCGCGCAGGCCGTCGTGATCTCGGCTGCAATCGAGGCGGAAATCGCAACCCTCCCGGCCGAGGAACGGGAGGCCTTCCTCGCGGACCTCGGACTTCACGAGACCGGCCTCAACCGGATGATCCACGCGGCCTATGCGCTGTTGGGGCTGATTACCTTCTACACTGCGGGCCCCAAGGAAGCCCGCGCCTGGACGGTGCACAAGGGCGCGAAGGCGCCCGAAGCGGCAGGCGAGATCCATACCGATTTCGAGCGCGGCTTCATCCGTGCCGAAACGATCGCCTACGAAGACTACATCAAGTTCGCCGGCGAGACTGGCGCCCGCGATGCCGGCAAGCTTCGGTCAGAGGGCAAGGACTATGTCGTGAAGGACGGCGACGTCATGCTGTTCCGCTTCAACGTCTGAAGCATCTCAAGGGCCACGCGCGCCGCGGGCTTCCCGGCACAGCATCCAGCTCAAGATTGCGGGGATGACGAAGCCAAGGATGCTTGCCCATTGAGGGATGACGAGGGAACCGATGACGACCCGAAAGTGAGTCAGCATCCGATAAAGGTGAATAAGCGCAACCAGCGCAAAGATTGCCGATGCGGTCCAGGTGAATGGTCTCGACATTCCCTCGTCCCTCCTGTGCCCCCGCGGGCACTATAGCCCGGTTCGGCGCATCTCGGAATTGGCACGAAACAAGCGCTCGGCGGGCCTCAGTGTCAGGAGCACCCAAA
Organism: Sphingomonas agri; assembly: GCF_038148795.1. NCBI lineage: Bacteria > Pseudomonadati > Pseudomonadota > Alphaproteobacteria > Sphingomonadales > Sphingomonadaceae > Sphingomonas > Sphingomonas agri. Next base: position 522,708 of record NZ_JBAPEU010000002.1, read on the forward strand.
GCATCCCGAAGCTCCAGCCGCCGATGACGTCGCTTGGCCAGTGAACGCCGAGCATCACCCGGCTCGTCCCGATCAGCAGCGACAAGATCACGGCGCCCGCTGCCACGATGCGATGCGAGCGAAGGTGCGCAGTAAGCGCCAGGGCGAGCGCGAGATAGAAGATCATCGAGCTTGCGGCATGACCACTTGGGAAGCTGTTCGTTTTGACCACGACAAGGTGCGCCTCGAGATCCGGACGGGCGCGCGCGATCCAGTATTTCTGCACCTCGCTCAATCCTCGACCGATCAGTGCAATTGACAGGAGCACGAGGCCAAGCCGGCCTCGGCCCGCGTGCCAGAGCCAGAGGGCGCAGCCGACACAGGCAGCAATAAGCACCGAGGGTTCGCCCAGGGCCGTGAAGAAGCGCGCAACGGCGAGGAGCACCGGCCGGCGACCGGCATAAAGCGCCTCATAGACGGTCCGGTCGAGCGCGCCTCGCCCCCAAAGCAGCATCGCCAGCCAAATGGCTGTGAGGCCAACAACGGCCAGAATGAAACGCCATTGCACGGCGCGTCGCGGCACTTGTTCAGTCATCCGCCGCACAACGAGCGGCGACGCTCGCCGTTCAGCCCTAGAATTTCACCCCCGCCCGAATGCCGATGGTGCGCGGCCTGCCAGGCAGAATATAGGTGCGCGTACAGATGCTGCAGGCGACAAAGCGGGCAAGCTCATTGCGCTTGTCGAAGATGTTGCTGCCAAACAGTTCGAAATCGTACCTGCCCCAGTCGTATCCCGCGAAGAGGTCCACGAGCGTCGAGGCGTGGAGCTTTCCGAGATAGGAATTCGGGTTCGTGCCGGCGCCGTCGGCATCCTGGCGGATGTCGACGCTGGCCGAGCCCTGGTAGGCGATGCTGCCCTGGACGTGGGCTTTACCTGGTCCCACGGCCCAGCTGTATCGCGCCGTCGCCGTGGCCTTGAACTTCGGCGTCACCGGAAGCCTCGTTCCCGAGGGCGTGACGATCCAGTCGCCTGGCAAGGAACAATCGGCCGTCGGATCGACAGAGGAGTGGCAGATCGCTCCCTTTGTCTTGGCGTCCGTATAGGCCGCGGCAGCGTTCACCGAGAGACCTCCGGCAACGTACGAGACGTCCGTCTCGACGCCGTTGATCTTGGCGTCGCGACCGTTCTGGATCACGGTCAGGCTGTTATCGCCAAGGAAGCTGAACTGAAATTTGCGCCAGATCTGGTGATAGAGCGCGCCGTTCCAGGTCAGCGGCCCGAAGGTGGTTTTCCAGCCAAGCTCGTAGTTGGTGAGGAAGTCGGAATTATAGGCCGGGGCGCTCGGCTGGCGGTTGATGCCGCCGGGCCTGAAACCTCTCGACCACGTCGCATAGAACATCAGGTCCTTGGTCGGCTTGTAGCGTGCGCTCAGCCGATGCGTGAACCCATGCCCCCTGCTCTCCCTCGGCACCGCTTTGCCGTCCACCACGTTGCCAACGTTGGTGCACGGCGTTCCGGCAACTCCTCCCGAAGCGAAGGGCGAACTCTCGTCGTCGAGCAACTGCAGACCATTTACGGTGAGGCAGCGGCGTACGCCGGAGCTGCCTCCAGCCCCGTTGGGAGGCGGCGGAAAGCCATTGTCCTCGGTAAAGGCGGGATTCTTGCCGAAGCCCGCAAATCCGAACAGGCTGTTCCGATAGCGGAACACCCGTCCGCCCGCGATGAAGGTGAGCTTGGGGGTGAGATCGAATTCGCCTTCGCCGAACAGCGCCCAGTCCTTGTCCTTGCGGTCCTGGAGGGTCAGCCACAAGGTTCCGGGCCAGCCATTGACCGACAGGTTCGGCGCGAGATTGTCGACGAGGTAGTTCTGGTAGATGTGGTTCTTCTGAACCTGGTAGAAAGCGCCCACGATGGCCCTTGCACGCCAGGTCTGCGGTGTCGCGATCCGCATTTCCTGGCTCATCTTCTTGAAGTGCTCGCTTCCCAGGATGTACTGCCTGGGATCGATCGTGTTACCCGCCGCGTCCTGGTAGTAGAAATAGTTGGCGAGGCCGCCGTGGCCTTCATACGCCTGGTCATAGGCATCGGCGTAATCCGTATAGTCGCCCAGTGAATAAGTCGGCCGGTCCATATATGCGCCGGCGTAGGTCAGGTCGAAATTCCAGATCTTGCCCTGGACGGTGAGCGCCGCCTGCGTGAACTTGTCGCGGCGATATTCATTCCGGAAGCGCTGGACCTTGAGATCGCCGACTGTCGGGTCGAACGCGTAGAACCCGTCCTGTTTCGAATATTGGTGCATGATCGTCGGAGTGACGGTCCAATTGTCGTCAAGGTCGATTTTGAGCGCCGCCCGACCGCCGTAGGTCGTCACTGCGTTGATATTCTTGCGCAGGAACTGGTTGTTGTTGACGCTGATTCCGTTGTGGACACAGCCCACGATCGTGGTTGCAGGCGGCGGGTTAGGATTGGGTACGGTGACCGGAGTTCCGCAATAGGTCCGGGTGCCGGGCACGTTATCGATGAAGCCGGCGTCCTTCTGGTAAAAACCGACGCCCCGGAATGCGATCATCCGGGCAATCGGGATGTTGATCATCCCCTCGAGCTTTCCGCCGGCCTTGCCGTGATCGACGGAATTGAGCTCGCCGTCGACGCGTCCATAGGTTGCCGTGAGGTCGGGCTTGTTGGTGATGATCCTGATCGTCCCTGCTTCGCTCGATGCGCCGTAGAGAGTGCCCTGCGGACCAGCGAGGCTTTCGATCCGGGCGATGTCGTAGATGTGGACGTCGAGGGCGCCGCCGACCGTGGTCACCGGCTGCTCGTCAAGATAGACGCCGACTGAAGGCAGCGATCCCGAGTGGTTGCCATCGCCGCCGGTCGCGACACCGCGCATGTAGACCACCGTGCCGCCAGACTGCGACGTGTTGAAGGTCACCGACGGCAGCTGCTTGGTGTACTGCTCGAAATTGGAGATGTTGAGCTGATCCAGCCGCCTCGTGCCGAGCGCCTGGACGCTCATCGGGACGTTCTGAAGACGCTCCTCGCGCTTGGTGGCGGTAATGACGATCTCGGTCTGATCGGGCACGTTGCCGTCCTGGGCCTTCTGAACCCGCGGCGGCGGCGCAGTCACGTCCGTCGCATTCGTCCCGGGCGCCGGTGATTGGCCGGTCGACACGGGCTGGCCGAGCGCCGGGCTCGCAAGCGCCGTGGAAGCGAGAAGACCCAGAGTCATCGCGCGGAAATTGGTCATTGAAAATCCCCCAATCGCCCTGTGTCGCCATTGCGGCAGAGCGGATGCGCAAAGTCAACAGGAGCGAAGGTCCTGCTGACACGATTGTTACAGAGGCGTTGCTTTCAGGACGCGGGCGCGTCGGGATAGCTGTCGAGTACGGCCCCGAGGGCCGCCTTGAGCGGCAGGAGGTGCTGCTCATAGGCGCGCCACTCTTCGGTCCCCTCGCGATAGATGGGCTGGCGTACCTGCTCGGAGCTCGCCGTCCGAACCGCGCGCTCGGTGTTGTAGAATTCGAGGACCTGGGATTCGAAGCCGAGACCGCAATATTCGAGCAACCGCCTTACTTCTGTCTCCGTGTCATCAACCATCCGTTCGTAGATCACGCGGTGAACGCGTCCAGGAAGGACTGCATCCACATGCGCCATCAATCGAACGTAATCCGAATAATAGCGGCCGACGTCGTGGAGATCGTACGTGAACGCCTGCCCGCGGGCGAAATGCTGGCGATAGTTCGAAAGGCAGCAGCCGAGTGGGTGGCGCCGCGCGTCGATGACCTTGGCGTTTGGAAGGATGAGCTGGATGAGCGGGACAAACAGCCAGTTGTTCGGCAGCTTGTCGATGAAGAAGGGACGATCGGTCCGGCGTTGAACGCTGGCGCGTTTCAGATATTCCTCGCCAAGATCGCGCCGTTCGTCTGCTGATGCCTTGAGAATCCCCTCCGGATAGCTCCCCATTTTTCGCGACAGCAAGGGTAAGTCGGGTAGCTCCGAAGTTCCCTCGACCATGCTGTGCGAGGAAAGGATCTGCTCGAGGAGTGTCGAGCCGGCACGCGGCATTCCGACGATGAAGATCGGGTCGGGTGCCTGGGCACCGCCGGGCCGCTCGGCAAAAGCATCATGCGTGAACGCCGCGATCGAGCGGTCGACGGATCGGCTGATCTCATCCGGGCGATAAGGCTGCCGTTTGAGGCGCAGGGCGTTTGCTCTCGAATAATGAGCGAAGGCCTCCTCGATACGGCCCTCGTCATGGAACGCCTTGCCGAGGGCGAAATCGAGATGGAACCGGTCTTCATCGCCAAGGCCCGGCGTCTCGAGCGCAGCCTTCATCGCGAGGAGGTCGCGCTCGTCAAACCTTACCGTCTTGAGGTTCGCAAGGCTCCACCAGGCATCACCGAGCGTCGGCTGCAGCTCGATGGCCTTCCGGTAGGCGGCAATGCCATCTGCCTGGCGGCCGATCGTCTTCAGCATGTGCCCGTAGCTCAGCCACACACGCGGCTGAGCGGGACTACGCTCGAGCACTCCTTCATAAAGCCTGATCGCTTCTTCAAACTCTCCGACGCGGCCAAGCGTCGCCGCCTTGAGATTCCAGTGTCCGACATCGTCGGGCTCTTCTTCGAAGATCTCTTCGAGCAGTCCCAGCGCCTCGGGCGCCCTGCCGGTACGACCAAGTACGAGGGCCAGGTTGGCTTTGGCCGCGTTCCAGCCCGGCGCAAGCTCGACTGCGCGGCGAAGAAGGCTCTCGGCGTCCCGCCAGCGACCGATGCGGGCAGCGAGTTCCGCCAGCATCCTGATGGCGGCTACGTCGAACGGGTCTTCCTTGAGGTGCGGCTTGAGGATGCGCTCCGCGACATCGAGGCGATTTTCATTGAGCGCCACGGCGGCCTCAAGAAGGCTGGGGTGCAAGCGCGCGCCAGTGGAAAAAGAGGTCGCCACCTTGCTACCGTAGCGCCAAGCAACGGCCGCCGCTATGCGCCGGCACCATGATCTATTTCGAGGATTTGGAAGTCGGCGCGGAAACCGATTTCGGCTCGTATAAAGTGACTCGCGAGGAAGTGCTCGAGTTCGCGAGCAAATATGATCCGCAGCCCTTTCACCTATCTGACGAGGAAGCGGCAAAGACGCATTTTGGAAGGATCGCGGCGAGCGGCTGGCACACGGCGGCAATGACGATGGCGGTCATCGCACGCCATGTCGTGAAGCACCGCCAGGCGGGGCTCGGCTCGCCAGGCATCGACGAGCTGAGGTGGAAGAAGCCCGTCTATCCCGGGGACACGCTCCACGTTCGAGGGCAAATTCTCGAGAAAACGCCTTCACGCAGCCGCCCGGAAATGGGTTCCTTCAGGACACGCACGACCGTGACCAACCAGGATGACCAGGTGGTGATGACCTTCACCTCGATCGTTCTGATCCGGCGGCGACCCGCCGATCATCATCACTCGCTGTGATGCCGCCGGTCTGACGTCGTGGTTCCACGGTCCCGGTTGAAGCCGCTCCAGTTACCACGGACCATGGTCGTGCCCGAACGGCTCTCCCAGGCGCTGGTGCGGTTGGTCCAGTAACGCCGCTGAGTGTCGTTCCATCGGTGGCGGTTGCGGCCGCGGTCATAGAGGTAGATGCCGACGCCCGGATAATAATAGTCGCCGTACCATCCGAACGGATCGTAGCCGCCGTATCCATAGCCGTCATAGCCGTAACCGGGGTATCCGTAACCGGGGTATCCGTAACTGCCATAATATCCGGAGACGCCGCTATAGGGGCCGTAGCCGTAACTGCCGTAACCATATGGGTCGCCATAGATGTCGTAGGCGCAGCCACTCAGGCTGAGAGCGCCGCCGACGAGCGCCACTGCAAGACGCATACGCATTGTAATCCTCCTCAAGGATGAGGTTACAAACCTGCAGCGCCGGTTATGCGCGTTCCGCCATGTCGCTGAAATGAACGAGGGCCATTCTCACGACATGGCAGGTCAGCGACTTTTTTGCAGCCGGATTTGCAGCGGATTAGCCTGCGACGCCCTGCTTGGCCTTGGCCCGGCGCGTCTTCGTCTGGTTCTGGGGATCAAGCGGACCTGTCACCCGGACCGATCGCTTCGCCTCGTACCAGATCTGCCGGTAGGCAAGATAACCAAGGATCGTGCCGATCAGCAGGAACACGACCACCGCGATGCCCGCGGCGTGACGGTTCTCAAGGCTTGGCTCCGCAGTCCAAACCAGAAAGGCCGCGACATCCTTGGCCATCTGGTCGACCGTCGCCGGAGTTCCGTCCGCGTAGGTCACCTGGCCAGTCGTGGTCAGGGGCGGCGGCATCGCGATGTTGAGGTTCGCGAAATAGGGATTGTAGTGCAGGTTCGGCGGCGTCTTCGCCTCCGGGAACTTCTTGAGCAGCTCCGCGGGTTCGGGCTGGAAGCCGGTCAGCAGCGAATAGACGTAGGGTGCTCCGCCTTCACGCGCCTTGGTGATGAGCGACAGGTCAGGCGGAAGCGCATTGTTATTGGCCGCTCGAGCGGCCACTTCGTTCGCAAAGGGCGGCGGGAAATTATCGGAGGCCAGAGCCTTGCGGGTCGTGGCTTCACCGGTGTCCGGATTGATCGAGGGGACCTGGGTCTTCCAGTCAGACGCGATCTTCTTGATCTCGGCGTCATTGTAACCCAGGCCCTTGAGGTCCCGGAACGAGACCAGCTTCAGGCTGTGGCACGCCGAGCAGACTTCCGAATAGACCTGGAAGCCGCGCTGCAGCTGCCGCCGGTCGAACTTGCCGAAAGGACCGTCGGACGCGAGGTGCAGCGGCTTTGGCTGCCGGTGGAACTCCTCGGCGGCGAGCGGAGCGGGCGGACTATGGATATAGGTCGCAACCCCCGTGATCAGCGAGATCAACAGGATCCCGGCGAAGACGAAGCCAATGGCGTAACTAATCAGGCGAGCCAGCATGTTCCCCTATGCCCCTTTACTCGGCCGCAGCCGTGGCGACTGAGCCGCCGCGCTTCTTTTTCTGCCCGGCGGGCGCAGCTTCCGCGGCCTCCCCGTGCAGCACGCTCTCGGAAATCGAGCTCGGGAGCGGAAGCGGCGTTTCAAACCGCGACACGATCGGCAGGATCACGAGGAAGTGAAGGAAATAATAGGCAGCGCAAATCTGTCCGATCGCGTTGCGGAGCGGCGTTGGCGCTCCGCCGCCTGCCCAGCCCAGAAGCACCACGTCGATCACAAGGAGGATGAAGAAGCGCTTGAAGACAGGGCGATAGGAACCCGAGCGGACCGGCGACTTGTCCAGCCACGGCAGGAAGAAAAGCAGGAGGATCGAGCTGAACATCGCCAGCACTCCCCACAGCTTCGCGGGCAGGATGAAGTCGAACGTGAACGAGCGCAGGATCGCGTAGAAAGGCCAGAAATACCACTCGGGCACGATTTCGGCGGGCGTCGCGAGCGGATTTGCCGGAATGTAATTGTCCGCGTGGCCCAGATAGTTCGGAGCGAAGAAAGTGACGATGCAGTAGAAGAGCAGGAACGCAGCAGCGAACCAGCCATCCTTGGCCGTGTAGAAGGGGTGGAACGGCAGCGTATCGCGCTCCTCCTTGACATCGACACCCGTCGGATTGCCCGAACCTGGAATATGGAGCGCCCAGATGTGCAGGATCACGACCGCCGCGATCACGAAGGGGAGCAGGTAGTGAAGCGAGAAGAAGCGGGTCAGGGCGGCCTGGTCCGGCGCATAGCCTCCAAGAAGCCAGACGCGCAGCGGCTCGCCGATGATCGGGAAAGCCGAGAAGAAGCCGGTAATGACCTGCGCCCCCCAATAGCTCATCTGACCCCAGGGCAGCACGTAGCCCATAAAGGCGGTGGCCATCATCAAGAGGTAGATCACGAGGCCGAGCATCCAAATGAGCTCGCGCGGTGCCTTGTAGGAGCCGTAGTAAAGGCCACGGAAAATGTGGATGTACGTCACGATAAAGAAGAAACTCGCGCCGTTCATGTGCGCGTAGCGCAGCAGCCAGCCGGCGTTGACGTCGCGCATGATCAGCTGGTTCACGGAATTGAACGCACCGTCGCCCGACGCGTAATAGTGCATCGCAAGGACGATGCCCGTGATGATCTGGATGGTCAGGAAGATGCCGGCAAGAACGCCGAAGTTCCACCAGTAGTTGAGGTTGCGGGGCACGGGATATCCGCCGCCGACGGCGCCGTAGGCGAGGCGCGGAAGCGGCAAGCGCTCGTCGAGCCAGCGCATGACGGGATGCTTGGGTTCATAGGGCTTGGCCCAAGAAAAGCTCATTTTGTGCTTACCCCTTTGCGCCGATCATTACCGTCGTCGGCGACATGAACTTGTAGTCGGGAACCATCAGGTTCTTCGGCGCCGGCCCTTGCCGGATACGCGCCGCCGTATCGTACATCGAGCCATGGCACGGGCAGAAATAGCCGCCATAGGGCCCCTTGTTCTCTCCCTCGCCGATGCCGAGCGGTACGCAACCAAGATGGGTGCAGACGCCAAGCGTGATCAGCCAGTTGGCCTTGCCAGGCTTGGTCCTCTGCGCGAGCGTCTCGGGATCCCGCAGGTCGGAAAGCTTGACCGCATTGGCCTCCGCGATTTCCTTTGGCGTCAGATTACGGATGAAGACGGGCTGCTTGCGCCATACCGCCTTGATGCCCTGACCTGACTGGATCTTGGAAATGTCGACCTCGGTCGTCGCCAGCGCAAGCACGTCGGCCGACGGCGCCATCTGGACGAACAGCGGCGCGAGCGCCGCGACGGTTCCAACCCCTGCGAAGCTGACCGCAGCGACATTGAGGAAATCCCGGCGCCGTACGCCGTCGCCGCTGGAACCTGTGGTTGCGGGACCCTCAGCCGGTTGTGCCTTGGTGGCCATCATACCCCTTTGTGACGCGAATTCTGGTGTGCCGGTCGGCACGGTAGGACGCCGCGCCGGGTGCTAACTCCGGAGCGATTGGGCGGCCTGATAGCGAGGGGATTTATGGCGGACAAGGGCCTCTAGGGCAGCCCTTTTATCCCCGTCCCGTCATGAGCGGTCCTGGCGGAGGCGGCGCAAACTCCAGCGGCGCGATGGAAGCCCCGGGGGAACCGCGCGTCACTGCGTCATAAATCTGCGTTCCGGCAGGACTGTAGGTTAGAGCCTCGACGAGTACGAAACTGCCGATCATGGTCGCGATTCCATAAGCCCAGGCGGGATGAACACGACCGCTGCGGCGCAGGTCTGCCCACATTCCGGCAAGCGGAAACAGCAGCGATGCAGCGAAGGCGGCTTCCCATGCGAGCGGCTGCAGCAGCGGCATCGGAAGCAGCCTGCCGAACGCGGGACCAAGCAGCATCGACGTGCCGCAGAAGTGAAGCCGCCGGTGCCATTCCGTGCGCCGCCTCATCACGATCGCGCTGGTGGTGAGGGCCGCGAAGGTAAGAACCGTGACCGGGTCGAAAATCAGGAATTGCAGGGGCCTGAAGAAGAATGGCACGGTGCCATGGCGCACCATTACGGCGGTGACGATGAACCCCATGACGATCATCGGCACCATCCAGCCTGCCGCAATCCATCCGAGCCGGCGGTGAAGGTTCATCCGGTCGGTTGCGACGAAGACGTTCTGGGCAAGGTAGATGGCGACCCACCCCATGAACACCCAGGCGTGAAGATGGACCCTCAGGGGAGCCGCGAAGGTCGATCGGCCCATCAGATACTGGAACGAGAAGGCGGCGACGATCGTGCAGGCGATCGCGATTGCGCCGCGTAGAAAGAAGCCTTCGTCCCCTGTTACGGGTGCTGCAGGCCGTTGAGCCACAGTAGCCATGACTAATCCCCCCCGAGTCTCCGCGAGCCGACCTTAGCCCTCCCTCCAGGCCCTTGAAACTGCGATTAGGAGACGGGGCCCGCCTCGAGAACGAGGCGGACCCCTGCCGGGCTACCGGAGGTCGATTCAGGTACCCGGTGACGCGCCATTAACGCGGTTAACGAAAGATTAACAGAGTTTTCTGGTGCACTGGCAGCTCGTCAGAAATGATGAGTGCACAGCGCCAGCAGCAGAATGATCGGGATCGGGACGCCGATCAACCAAAGCAGCATGGAGCGCATTTACTTCCGCCTCCTTCTTGCCCGCCCGGGCTGCGATGATGGATTGTGCCATCAACTGTTCCGGAGCCGCACCCAAACCTATTCCGCGATTGCTGCCGTCCCCATCTCGGCACGGTGCTCACGCCGGCCCAGGAGCGAGGCGCGCAGCATGACCCCGGCTGCGTAGAGAACGACCACGATGACAAGCCAGCGCAGCGTCTCGATCGGCATCGTCTTGACGATGAATGCAGCAACGAAGACCGCCGGAATCCCGCCGAGCGCGAGGCCGACCACGGTCTTGAGATCGGTGGTGCCCAACTGGATATGCCGCGCTCCCGCGCCCGCTCCCATCAGGGCGGCGCCTCCTGCCATGATCGGAAAGCATAGCCGCGGGTCCATGCCCATGAGGCTCAGCATGACGAGGGTCGGCGCGTAATTCCCGACACCGAAATTGAGAAGCACTCCAAAACCGAAGCTTGCCGCGATCGCCGCGACGGTGAGGGACGGCGACAGACCCGCGGCAGTGCCGCCGCCAGGAAAGAGGTGAAGGTTCGTCATCGCGTAAGCTGCGGCCGCGAGCATCAGTCCGATGGCGACGACCAGCTGGACGATCCACACCCGCGCCCTCGCGACGAGCGGAGCGCCGACGAGGCCCCCGAGCAGAACTGCAATGGCGGAGCCGAACAGAAGAACGGGGTCGACCATCACTCCCAGGAGAATGAGGAAGATGATCGACTCCGTCATCGCTGGCGGAGTGAGGCCCACGAGCATCGTCGGGGGCAGCAGCTTGTCAGGGACGAGCCGACGGAACTTGAGCCAGGCCGCGGTCGGAGCGAACGAGCCGATGCCGAGCGTGTCGAAGAAACTCACGACCGCGCCGAGCGCGATGCTCTCGAGGGGAGGCCAGGCCCGCGTCTCGATCGCTGAACGCGCAAGGACGATCGCAAAGAAGATGATTGCGAGGCACAGTGGTACGAGCAGCGCAATCAGCATCCACTACCCCTTCGAACGGTTAGCCGCAGGTGGGAAATGCTACAGCATCTGGGCTTGCGCACAACGGGAGGCTCCGCCGGTGAAATATTCGCCGCGCTCCTGACTTCGCCCGGTCTGTCGGGAATCTGTGAGTGCAAGCCCGATTCGCAATTCGTCCTCGTCCGGCAGGCCGCCGGGCCGGCGCCGTTTTTCGTTCGGGCGTTACGAAACTTTTGAGCGGAAACCGATCCAATGGCGAACAACGCGGGCACCATCCTTTCACGCCTCAAGGATGAGGAGATCGATTGGGTCGACCTCCGATTCACCGATCCCAAGGGCAAGTGGCAGCACCTCACCATGGCCTCGACCGTGGTGGACGAGGACAGTCTTACCGACGGTTTCATGTTCGACGGATCCTCGATCGCCGGCTGGAAGGCGATCAACGAGTCGGACATGATCCTGAAGCCCGACCTCGATGCGGCCTATGTCGACCCCTTCAGCGCAACGCCGATGCTCGTGTTGTTCTGCAACGTCGTCGAACCCAGCACGGGCGAGCTCTACGCGCGCGATCCCCGTTCGACGGCCACCCGAGCCGAGGCCTATCTCAAGCAGACCGGGATCGGCGACACGGTGTTCGTCGGCCCGGAGGCAGAGTTCTTCATGTTCGACGACGTCCGGTTCGAGGACGGCTACAGCGCAAGCGGCTTCAAGATCGACGACGTCGAACTTCCGACCAACACCATGCGCGAATATGAAGGCGGCAATCTTGCTCACCGCCCGCGCGCAAAGGGAGGCTATTTTCCGGTCGCTCCGGTCGACAGCGCGATGGACATCCGCGGCGAGATGGTTTCGACCATGCTGGAGATGGGGCTGCCGATGGACAAGCACCATCACGAGGTGGCCGCTTCCCAGCACGAGCTCGGGCTGACTTATGGCGGCCTCGTCGAGACTGCCGACCGCATGCAGATCTACAAATATGTCGTCCACATGGTCGCGCATGCCTACGGCAAGACGGCAACCTTCATGCCAAAGCCGATCGCCAAGGATAACGGCAGCGGGATGCACACACACATGTCGATCTGGAAGGGCGGCAAGCCGCTGTTCGCCGGCAACGGCTATGCTGGCCTCAGCGAGATGGCGCTTTATTTCATTGGCGGGGTGATCAAGCACGCGCGGGCGCTCAACGCTTTCACCAACCCCACGACCAACAGCTACAAGCGACTGGTTCCGGGGTTCGAGGCGCCCGTGCTCCTTGCTTATTCAAGCCGCAACCGATCGGCTTCCTGCCGTATCCCCTACGGCGCAGGCGAAAAGGCGAAGCGGGTCGAGTTCCGTTTCCCCGATGCTCTTGCCAACCCCTATCTTGCCTATGCGGCGTTGCTGATGGCCGGTCTCGACGGGATCCAGAACCGGATCCATCCCGGAGACCCGATGGACAAGAACCTCTATGACCTGCCACCGCAGGAACTGGTCCACGTCCCGACCGTCTGCGGCTCGCTTCGCGAGGCGCTCGTCAGCCTTCAGAACGACCGGGCCTTCCTGACGCGCGGTGACGTGTTCAGCGACGACCAGATCGATTCTTACATCGATCTGAAATGGGAAGAGGTCATGCGGTGGGAAACGACTCCCAGCCCGGTTGAATTCGACATGTATTATTCCGCTTAATTTTGCGGTAACATCCAGTCTTTCGGGACGCCGATGGGGGGAACCCTCCCACCTTCCCTTTCCTCCCATCGGCATCGCGACTTCCCAAAACAGCGTGCACGATTCCGTAACCACGACGAACTATTGATAGGTCGCGCGAGTACGGAGCAGTGCGATGAATATCAGGGCGAAGATCTACGGCGGCGCAGCAGTCGGCGAGGAATCCCTGTTACGACGCAAGAAACCCAAGGGAGCCAGGCCCGACACGCTGCACAGCGTGGCGGTCGCGCGCGAGTCGCGACAGCGCGCCAATAGCCGGGGCGAGGATCGCCATCGGCTCACCGGCGAGCGCGCCCGGGTCACGCACAACGGCACTGATCACGAGGTCGAGCTCGTCAACCTCTCGGGGGGCGGCGCAATGATCGCGGCCGACTTCGAACCCATGCTCTGGGATCGAATCGATCTCCACCTTGGCCAGCACGGAACTATCGAATGTGCCGTCTGCTGGATGCGCGAGGGCCGTCTCGGCCTCGAGTTTGCGCACGAGACGCGTCTCGACTGGCCATCCGACCAGGTAGCAACGGTGCTGCGACACGTGATCGAGCGCACCTTCCCGCACATTGCCTTTCCCGTGCGCGAAGAAGCGGCGGCCGTTCCGTCCATGGCCGAGCCGGAGCCAAGAGATGACGAACACCGGACCGCAGCGCGGCACCCGCTGATCTGGAACGCGACGCTCCATCACAATTATCAAAGCTCCGACGTCCGCATCCGCAATATCTCGAGCACGGGCGCGATGATCGAGACGTCCGACCAAGTGCTCGTCGGCGCCGAGCCGCTCCTTGAGCTGAGCGAGGCTGTCTCGCTCTCAGCTACGGTCGAGTGGGCTGTCGGGGACCAAGTGGGCCTCAGGTTCCACACCGAATTCGATCTTGGACTGCTTGCGGAAGCCCGTCCGAGCGTCGCACCCGTCGAATGGACGCCCCCGTCATACCTCAAGGGGTCGGGAACAAGCGACAACGGATCCGCCCAGCGCTGGAATCGCCTGTCGGTCGCCGAGCTTCAGCAACAGCTCGACGGCTTCCTCAAACACTAGCAGGCCGCGCATAGATCGCGCCGACCCTGTCGGCATGGATCTTTCGCCATCGAGATTGTTCGAGCAGCGCGATCAGCGCCTTGTCGTCGTTCGGGACCATCGCCCAGCGGATGTTCCAGCGCTGCACCGCTTGGTCGAACGCCGAAGCATCGCCGTGCGTGATCCGCGAGAAACCGAGGACAAGCGCGTCGCCGTACATGTCCCCCCGCCCGTCGATATAGGGCCGGATACCCGAAAGGATGAGCGGACCGCCCATGGAATAGCCGTTAAGGACCGGCTGTGAGCGCAATTCAGCAGGGACTGCAGCAATGAGGTTCCACGGATTGGCTTCATTGTCCGGCGGCTCGAGAGGCATGAGCCCGCGAACGAAGACAAGCAGCAGTGCGCCGCCGGCAGCTATCCAGCGCATGGACCGGTCGATGGCGGGTCCCGCGGTTCTCCCCGCCGCAAATCCCTCCGGAAGGATCATTGCCGCCAAGATGGCGAACATGGCCTGATGGCGGACCTGCAGCAGCGCGAGGCCAAGGAAGATCGCGAGCAGCAACCAGCGGGTCCACGGCAGCCGTGGCCGCTTCCAGGCGGTCAATGCCAGCGCAAGGGCGAGTGCAGCGAAGAAGAAGGGTGTCCGGGCCGGACTTGAGGGTTTCCACTCGTCGATCAGGGGAAGCATCTGCAACTGGGTGAAGCGCAGCGGGTGGAGAACGCCCTCGAGGCCGTTGCCGTTGATGAATAGAGCGAGTGCGCAGGCTGCCCCGAAGGGAATCCATTGCCGCAGCACCTTTCCCTTATCGACCGAAGCAACCAGCGCTTCCAGGCCAAACAGGGCCGTGACGAGCAGACCGAAGACAAAGCCGCCATGAAGGTTCGCCCAAAGGCTTATCAGGAGCGTCGCGACGATCGGCGGAGCCCGGTCCTGTTCACGCGCTCGCATCATCAGCAGCAGCCAGACCGCCAGGAGCGGCCAGGTGAGGACGTGGGGCCTTGCGAGCAGCATTGGAATGATCGCGAAGTCCATGAGCACGACGGGCAGGAGTGCGAGGCGTACCCATCGGGTCGCGTTAAGGTAGACCGCTGCATGCAGCGCCATCAGTGCAGCAGTGACAAGCGCCGCCACTCCTGAATAACCGGCGAGGCGGTAGGCAGAGGCGTAAAAGACTTCGGCAAGCCATTCGATCGGCACCCAAGGCTTTCCCGCCCATGTGAAGGAAAAGGGATCGAAACGCGGGATCACGCGGTGATCGATGATCCATCGACCGGTGGCGATGTGCCAGCTCACGTCGCCATCATTGAAAATGGTTTTCGAGCTGCCGAGCACCGCCGGGATCAGCAGCACGGCAACGAACAAGGGAAGGATCGACGAAGCCTGTCCGGCCCGCTTGTCCGTGACCGCAGCTGTGCTCATCGCGCGCGGGCGCGTTCCGCGGCGCGACTACCGTAGATCGCGTAAAGCACGAGACCGATAACCTGGGCGCTGAGGAAGAAGATCTGCGTGCGGTTCGGAAGGCTGATGAACAGGTAGAGACAGCCCACTATCCCTACTGTCGCAACTAGTGGGGCGGCAGGTGCACGGAACTTGCGCTCGGCATGCGGCTCCCGGCGACGAAGAACGAGCATCGCGGCGCAAACCGCGATGAAAGCGGCGAGCGTGCCGGCGTTGGCAAGGGCCGCGATGCTGGTGAGCGGGATGAGTCCGCCAAAGACCGAGGTCACGATTGCGGTGAAGATGGTGATCCTGACAGGCGTCCCCCGGCGCGACACGCGAGCGAGGCTGCTTGGAAGAAGACCATCCCTGGCGACGGTGAAGAAAATGCGGCTCTGTCCATAGAAGAAGGCGAGAATCACGGTGGGAAGTGCGATGACCGCCGACGCCCCGAGAACCTTGGCCGCCCATGGCTGGCCAATTTCGCGCAGGATCAGTGCAAGTGGTTCTGTGCTGTTTGCAAAGCCCGTGTAGGCGACGGCACCGATCGCCGCTGCGGCCACCGCCATGTAGATGAGAACACAGACCACCATTGACCCGACGATGCCGATCGCAAGGTCGCGGCTTGGGTTCTTGGCCTCCTCGGCGGCGGTGGCAATCGCGTCGAACCCGTAGAATGCAAAGAAGATGATCGCCGCGGCGGCCATCACGCCCACCTCGCTTCCCGACGGCCCGCTGCGCGGGAAGCCGAAAGGCATGAAGGGATGGAAATGGTCCGCGTTAAAGACCGGCAGGGCGACGGCAATGAAGAGAGCCAGTGCCGCCATCTTGATGAGGACCAGGATGGCGTTGAACGTCGCGCTTTCGCGCGTACCGGCGATGAGGAGCGCAGCCACGACCCAGATGATGAAGATCGCCGGAAGGTTGATGATGCCGCCGAGTTCCGGCCCTTGGATCAGGACCTCGGGCAATCCCAGTCCGATCGCTTTCAGAAATCCCGAGGCATAGCCCGACCAGCCGACTGCGACGGCACTGACAACGAGCGTATATTCCAAAATCAGTGCCACCCCGATCATCCAGGCGATAAGTTCGCCGAAGACGACATAGCTATAGGTGTAGGCGGAGCCGGACGCCGGGATCATCGTTGCAACTTCGGCGTAGGCGAGCGCCGCGCACGCGCAGATGACCCCAGCGATCGTGAAGGAGAGGATAACCGCCGGGCCAGCCTTGCCCGCACCCACCCCGATCAGCGTCAGGATGCCGGTCCCGACGATCGCTCCGACCCCGAGGGCGACAAGATGCGGCCAGGACAGCGATTTCTTGAGACGGTGCTCCTCGGGCATCTGGTCGGGCGCGATGACCGCTTTGCGGACGTTCCAATTCTTCATCTTTCGGTGACTCCCCCTCGCGTCATTCGTCCTTGCGAGGAGCGCAGCGACGAAGCAATCCACGAAGTCGCGCTGGACTGCCTGGCTACGCTCGCAATGACAGCAGGGCTCGTCAATCCTCGTATCGGTCGCGCCTTCGTCAACCGCCGACTAGTAATCCTTGCTGACGCGAACGCTCGCGTTCGATCGCCCGATGGTCGAAACGGTCGACAGCAGCGAAAGCCAGCGCGTCATCTGATATTCGACCTGTGTTGCCGAATAGCCCGCTCCATCGGTGATCACCTCAACATACAGCCTTCGGGTGATGTATTTGCCGGCGCCGAGCGCAGTTTTCTGTCCTGTTGCAACGTCGGCGGGGACGACCCGAAGGCGATCAAGACCGATGGCACGGCGGAGCGCGTTGATCGGATCGAGGCTGCCGTTTCCCGATTGCAGGGCTGCGACCGCCGAAGCCAGCTGAAGAGCCTCCGGAGCAGAAAGGTTGGTGATGGAGGTTCCGAAAAGGATCCGCGATAAAAGTTCGTCCTGGGGCATTGGAGGCGTGCTTGCAAAGCTGATCTCCGGCCTGACGCCCGTCCCGCGCACGTTCACGGATGCATCGAGGCCCTGCACTGACGCTTCGGCATGGATGTCCAGAAGCGGATCGGGCGGGCTTTCCCCGCGGAAGCGGATGACTCCGCGATCGATCCGGAAGATGCGGCCGGCAAAATCGTAATTGCCTTGGACGAGGTCGGCGCGTCCGGTAAATCGCGGCGCATCGGCGAGACCTCCGATCTGGAGGTTCGTGGTCCATCGGCTGCTGATGCCAAGGCCGGTAACCTGGAGATCGCTGCCCGCGAGCTTGAGATTGAGCTTCCAGGGATGGAGCGATGCAGGTTCGATCACGTCCTCTTCGTCGAGGCCAGTTTCGCGAACGTTGAGCTGCGGCACCGCTGCCGCCGCGCTCGCGTGCCCGAGCTGGAAGCGACCCTTGTTGAGCTTGAGATCGCCGGCGATGAGACCGCCGTTGGCATCGGACTTGAGGTCGACACGGCCGGTGACCCGGGCCGCGACGTCGTCACGATTGAGCAACAAGGCCTGGCTGGCGTTGAACGAGAGGTTGAGGAGCGTCTTTCCGCCCGAGAAGGTGATGTTGCCGCCGCCCGAAATACTGCCCCCGCCGGTGGTCTGCCCGGTGATCTCGCGGAAAATCAGCTGCGGACCCGAGAAGGTGGCCTGGCTCGCGACATGGTCGATCACCATTCCAGTGACCTGGCTCTCGAGGCGTCCGTTCTGGGTTCGCAGGGACCCGCGGATCACCGGATCGGCAAGGCGGCCGCCGATGTCGGCGCCAACGGCAAGCGGACCTGACATGTCGATGATCTCGCTGCCCGTCAGCCGCCAGAGGGTGTCGGCCGGTCCGACATAGCGAAGTTGCGCGAACAGAGGCGCGTTCATCAGCTCTGCAACCAAGGGCCCCGGCCCCATCGGGGCGAACTTTGCTTGCGCGCGCCCGACGATCGATCCGTCACTGGCGGCGACGGCGCGCAGTCCCGCCTGGTTTCCGTTGACGATTGCAGCGACGGCAACGTCGATCGGCTTGGAGGCAAGCACCAGGCCGGCCCTGCTCAGCCCATGGACCTTCAGGTCGAGGCGGCCGCTTCGATTGCTTTTCCAGGCATAGTCGAGGCGGCCGGTTGCTGAACCCGACAGGTCGAGGTTGGGCCAGAGCAGATCGAGCACTTGCAAAGGCATTGCCGCCAGCTGTGCGTGGATTTCCGGAGCGGAACCGCTGCGCCCCGAGAGCGTCGCGTTCCCGCCGGCAAAACTGAGATTGGTCGGAGCAAGTGCCCAGCCATCGCCGGAGCGAGTGAGCACGGCCGGCTGGTTGAGGACAAGGGGCTGACGTTCGATCCGCCCGCTTCCTGTAAGTCTGATCGTGTCGGGCGAAATGTCGGCCAGGGTGGAGAAAGCGAAGGCTGCGCCGCGGCGGCCTGCGAACGCAGCCCGGACCTGGCCGGTGCCGTTGGTCAGGCGGGCATTGGCGGTGAGCCGGGCGAGCGTGACCGCCCCTGCCGAAATACCGCGGCCGTCGAGGCTGCCTTCGATGGTCGTGCGGTCGTCGGCGAGAATGATGATGCCATCCGCCCTGCCGCTCCGCACCGAGAAAGCAGTCGGGAAGTTGGCGTTGCTCGCGACGAGGTGTGCATCGATACGCTGCGCTCCGCCAGCAGGCGCGAAATCCAGTGTCCCGCCCAGGGCACTCCTCGCAAGCGTCAGTCGTCCGCTGAACCCTCCCGGAAGGGAAGTAAGAGTGCCGCTCGCATGGGCGGGGCCTGCGTCGAGTGCTGCAACGGCAATTACCGTCGGCGCATTGTGCGGTAGAAGGATCTGGCCGTTGCTCGTGAATGCTTCGAGCCGCGAGCCTCCGCTCGCGCGGTAATTGTAGCCCGCCGCAATCGGATCGAGCGACAGGCGCATGGCGGTGATCCCGAGCGCCTCATTGGGACTGGCGAGGAAGACGTCGAGCCTGGGTCGCTCGATATGACCGTCGAGCACCAGCCTCACGGGCCCATATTTCGCCTGGCGTCCCGCAGCGTTGATGTGGAACGTCCCGTCTTTGAAGCGGACGCCTGCGCCAGACAGCCTCAACTTGGGCGAGTAGATCTGCAGGTTCGTGAAGTGGACAATGCCGTCATTACCACGCTCGAGACTGGTCGTGAGCGACGGCAACCCGCCGGTGAGGCTTTGGAAAAAGCTGTTGTCGAGCCGCCGGACCCAGGCTCTGGCAGTGCCGACGACGTGACTGCCCTTATTGTTGGGACCGGGCACGACATGGAGATCGGTAACGACGTCGACAATGCCCAGACCCGGGATCAGATAGCGTTGCATCGCCCCCGAGAGAAGGACGTCGAAGCGGCCGGTGACGAGGTCGATGAGGAGCGAAAGCTTGCCAGTCCACTTCGCGCTGGTGAGCCTGAGGCCCTCTCCCTGCACGAGCTTGGGCGTGAGGGTCAGCCATCCTTCGATGGTGGGATTGGCAAGCATCGCGCCAGCGACGTCGCCAATACCGGTGATCGCCTTTGCGGACAGGCGGATGGGCACCCGCATCGGCCAGGGCGTTAGGCGTCCCCGCCCTTCGGCATGCAAGCCCGTAAATCCGTTATTGTCGAACTGCACGAAACCGGAAGTCAGTCGGTAGGAATAATCTGCGGTCGCGAACGGACCGTCGAGCGTCCACACCATGCGTACGCTCTTGCCCGTCATGTTGGTGAACAGCGCAGGAGGTTTCAAAAGATCGATGCCGAGCCGCATTCCGCGATAATAGTTGTTCGCAAGGTCGATCGTGCCCCTGGCGACTGCCCGAAGCTCGGGAGAGCCCGCAGCAAGCTCGCCGTCGAGCAGCCGGTCCTTCAGCGTCGCGTCACCCCGGATCGTGACGATGGGCGAGGTCAGCCGCTGCAATTTGCCCGTCAGGAATGGAGCGGACGCCATCTGGCCCTGCAGCTGATACCTGCCGCTATCGACCCCGAGAGCAAGACGTGCCGCGGGGCGGCCGGAGAGGTCGAGTGCAGCAGTCCCGCGCCAGCGCGTCCAGCTGCCCTTGCCGCCGACCGAGAGATTGACCGACCGATTGGCGCCGATGAGCGCTGGGACCAGACCGTCCGCCGGTGCAATCACCCTTGCAGCGACGTCGAACCGGTTACGGTCGGGCTCCGCATCCAGACGGAAGCCAATCCGGTCGCCGCCGCCGTTGATGACGGCCGCAAGTTCGACGAGCGCTCGGCCACGGTGGACATTGGCCTTGCCTCGCACCCTGCCGCTGCGCGCTTTGCCCCCCACCGCCGGGCCGATGTCGAGCCGATCGATGCGCAGTTGGCCGATGTGGATGTCGAACCCGGGAAGAATCGGGCCTTTCTTGGTACTCGGCTTGAGTTTGGGAATGCGGATGAGCGTCACACGCTCGGCAGTCAGGCTGTCGACGTACAACTTGTTGTCGAGCCATGCCCCAGGCGTCCAGTCGAGTTTGATGTTGGGCGATGTGAGGAAAACGCCGCGACCGTCGGCGATCGTGACATTGCGCAACTGCGATTTGCCGAAGATTGAGCCGTCAATGCGTCCGATGCGGATGCGCAAACCCGAGGCGGTCTCGAGCTTGCTGAGCTGGTCGACGATGAAGCGGTGCCCGGGCGCGCTGTCGAGAAGCACAAGCAGGCCTGCGAACAGGAAAAGGAGCGCGACGAACAGCGCGAAGAGCTCGTTGAGCAGGCGCCGCACCCAGTCTCGCCGCAATCGCCGCGGGGGCCGCTCCCGTGTCTGTGTATCGACCGCGACCTCGGCCATCAGAAAGCCTGGCCGAGCGAGACGGTGACCGCAAACGGACCATCGCCCTTCTGGCGGTTGAGCGGGACGCCGAGATCGATGCGGATGGGCCCGAAGCTCGAATAATAGCGCAGCCCGAGCCCGGCCGCGTAACGCCACTTGTCGAACGCAGGACGGATGCCGGTTGCAAGCGAGCCGCCATCAAAGAAGGGCACGATCCCGAAATTGCCGCCAAACTGCTTCAGCCTGACGCGCGCTTCGAGGCCGAATTCGGCAAGGCCTCTGCCCCCGATGGGATCACCATCCTGGTCCTTGGGCCCGAGTTGCTGATAGCCGTAACCGCGAACCGATCCGCCCCCGCCGGAATAGAAACGGCGCGACGGTGCTATATCGAAGACGCCGGCGCCGACGATGGTGCCGAGGCGAACACGGCCCGCAAGAACGACCCTGTCCGAGACGGGATGGTAGGCGCTCGCATCGAATTGAGCGCGGACATAGGTCATGTGTCCGCCGTGGAAGGAGATTTCGGGGCTGATCCGGCCGCTCAGCCGGAAGCCGCGCGTCGGATCGAGCAGACTGTCGCTGCCGTCGTACCCAAGAGTGAGCGGCGCGGCTGCAACGAGGAAGGTCCTGGTGTCCTTGACGCCGGTGCTGCTGAACACGCCGCGTTCGTCCGTCGCGAGCCACTCACCTCCGTACGACCAGGTCCATTTCTTCTGCCAGATGAAGTTGCTCTGACGCTCGATATTGGCTGCGAGATATATGGTCCTTGCCTTGTAGGCCGCGAATTTCTGGTGCGAGGCCGACGCCTGCAGGCTGAGAGTCTGGTCGCGCTGCAGGAAGTTTGAAAATCGTACCTGTGCTCCCAGGAGCTGTTCGGTCGTGCCTGCGATACCGCGCAGCGTCAGAGCGCCTTCGGGGTTGAAGAAATTGCGGTTCGTCCAGCTGATTTCGGCAAGGACGCCCTGTGCGGTTCCGTAACCAAGGTCGCCCGCGATAGTGTGAGGAGGCGCAGGTTCGAGCCTGACATTGAGGTCGACGACACGTCCGCCCTGGGCTGGAACCACCTCGATATCGACGTTGGCAACGAGCGTTGTCGCAATAAGCGCGCGCCTCAGATCGTCGAGCTTGGAGCGCTTGAACGGGTCGCCCCGCTTGAAGCGTGCGATGATGCCGACGTGCCGTGCGCTGAAGTTGGGACGGCCGCTGACGTGGATTGCGCCGAAGCGGGCGACCGGACCCGGATTAACCGGCAGGGTGAGGGTCGCAAGGTGCGTCTCGTGATTGACCTCGATGTCCTGGTCACCCAGCCTCGCTCCGGCAAATCCCGCCTCCCCCAGCGACTGCGTTAGCGCAAGACCGCCTGCAATCACGTCGGCAGCGATGACGGGATCGCCGGCCTTCACCGCGAAGGCGTCCCTCAACCTCGCGGCTTCGGGGCCGGCGGCCTCGAGGCCCGGCAGGTCGACCGAGGCAAAACGGTATTGCTGGCCCGGCTCCGCCGCGAGCACCACGCGCAGCGCGTCGCCGGCCTTTTCGGTCCTTGGCTCGACGTCGGCATCATAATAGCCCTGCGACCGAAGCAACTGGGCAAGTAGGTCCGCATCGGCGCTCGCACGCCGGCCGATCTGGGCTGCATTCGCAGGGCGCTTGCGTTCTGCCTCGAGCGCGGACTGCTGGCGGAAATTCCGCATCAGCTCCTCAAAATTGCCGAGCGAGCCGAGGCCTTCGACCTCGAGCGTGTACCGGATGTCCCCAGCGCCCGCCGCGACGAGGCGACGGGTTTTGGACTGCGACGTGATCACCGGTGGCGGAGGTGCTGCGACATCCTTCGCGTTCAGCTCGGGCCACGCGACCCCAAGGTCCGGCAACGGCGCCAGAGGTGCGTTGGGATCGAGTTCTGCAGCGTCGGGCTGCTGCTCCTTCGGTGGGGGCGTCTGCGGTGCAGCCTGCGCGAGGAGCACTGACGGCTCAAAGGATGCCGCTGCAGCCGCACACAGCAGCCGCACGGCACTGATCCTTGAACCCCTCCCGCTCATTGAAGAGCAAGCCTTACCCGGGGCTCCTGAATGGCGCCAGTACGTTCCGGCGGCAGGAGGATCGGTTAGTGAACCGTTCCCACGATTTCGTCGCTGCTAAGGGTCGCTATGACGCGCTCGATCTGCCGCCAGTGGCAGAATCGCTCGACATTGCCGTTGTCGCGGCTGCGCTCGGCGCGCGATGCAGCCTCGAAGCCGGCATCGTCGCCGTAACGCTCAATGAGATCTGAAGCATCGGCGAGCGCAACGCGGCCATGAATGAAGAGCATGTCCATCGGAACGCTTCTAACCCGGCGACCATTGAGCGACTGCGGACGATCATCGTCAACGCGGCGTTGACCATGTTCGCTCTTGGCGAACGGCCACGCACTTGGCATTGCGGCGCCGATGCAAAGCTCAACCCGCGCTGGCGGCTGTTTCCTCACGATTTTTATCCTTGCCGGACTGCCCTTCGGTCTTGCCATCGGCAATCCGATGAAAGGGATCCTGATTGGCACGGGGGTGGGGATCGCTCTTGCCCTGCTCACCTGGGCGATCGACTATTTCCGGCGCAGCTAGACGATCCTTCGACCGGCCCAGATCACCCGCCCAATCGGATTGATGTCCGCAAGTTCGCAATCGGGCCAGTCAGGATAGGCAGGATTATCCGACTGGACCGTCACCCGGCGGGCGACGGGATTGAGTGCCACGCGCTTCACCACCAGCGCATCATCGCTTCGCAAGACGTAAATTCCATCCCGGAGCCTATCGGCGCCATCGCCAAGGTCGACCAGGATGTCATCGCCGGCGCTGAGGGTCGGGGCCATCGAATCCCCTTCGACACGGACGATCGACAGGCTTGCGGGGGCACTTGGAGTCAGGGCTTTCAGCCAGCGTTCGTCGAATGCGAAATAGGGCTTTCCAGGCTCCTCCCCCGGCACCGCGCCAGGGCCCGCCGAAACCATCACCTTGTGCCGGACGATGCTGACGAGGCCGCCTGGCGCCAGCGCGGCATCTACGGGTCCGCCAAGAAGTGTTTCGGGAACTGCAAAATAGCGGGCGAGCTTGCGCCGCTCCTCCTCCCGAAGCCTCTTTGGCACGCCGCGACGGACGTATTGCTGGACATAGGCAGCGTTGCGCCCGAGCATGCGCGAAAGCCCGGCAAAATCTTCGCCGCGCTCCTTACAGAGCCGCTCGAGAGCAAGGCGGGGGTCGTCCATCGCGGATCATTTCATGGCCGTAGGAATTTTCCTAGACTATCAGGGATCCACGGCAAAATCGACCTCGCGTTCGATTTCTGAGAAGCTTCCGACAGGATTTTGCACAGAGGCGGTCGGCGGCGACGAAGCGGCAGGGATCGCAGTCCCGGTTATTCGCTAGCGAAGCGAACGTCTCAGTTGGGCGAGCGCGTCCGACAGCGCCTGCGCCGCATCGGGTCCGGGACCGGCTCCCCGGTCGAGATGCCGCTCGATGCTGGAGCTCATCTGACCAGGCGTCGGCATCGCCTTCCGGTCGAACAGGCGAACAACACGTGCATCCGCGCCCACCGCCGCAAGAACATCATCGAGGAGCAGCGGCTCGGACATTGGCGCGCCTGTGCCTGGAAGCCGGTCCGCGTCGGTCAGGAGGAGCTCGGCATCGAGGCGATCCGATTGAGTAAGGAGCAGCTCCTCGCTGACCTGCTCCGTCAGCAGCAATTCTTCCGGCTCGGGGATGCCAAGACTGCTCACGTCCAAAATTCGGAGGTCGAAGCGGGCCTTCCCTCCGCTCGCCGCCTTCATTCCCATGCGGCACAGAATGTAGACCAGAGCCGATGCACCGGCGGCATAGAAAGTGCGCTGAGCCCCGCCGGACAGCGCAAAAGCGGCGTAGCCCGCCGAGCCTCCAAGGAGCGCAGCCGCCACCTGTTCGGCACCGGTCTCGATACGATTGATCATCCGCGCGTTCATCGCGCGGACTTTTAGCCAAGGAAGGTTTCCACTCCGTTAGGCGGGCACCTCGCGGGGGTGATCGATCGTCTCGACCTCGGGCAGCTTTTCGATGAGGTCGATGAGTGCGTTCGTGAAGGCCTCGACATCGTCGGGATTTCGGCTGGTGACGATATTGGCGTCGATGACGGCGGCTTCGTCGACGACGTTGGCGCCCGCATTCCTTAGATCGGTGCGAATTGACGGCCAGCTAGTGGCTTTCCGCCCGCGCAGGAGATCTGCTTCCACGAGCAGCCAGGGGCCATGGCAGATTGCGCCGATCGGCTTGCCCTCTTCTGCGAAGGCCTTGATGAGTGCAATCACATTGCCGTGGATGCGGAGGTGGTCGGGATTGCGGACGCCTCCTGGCAGGATGAGCGCTTCGAAATCGTCCGGATTGGCCTCCTCGATGGTGATATCGGGACGGATGGTCTTTCCGGGATCATCATGGACCGTCGCCTGAATCGGGTCGCGCGTCAGCGAGGCAAGAACGACCTCGGCACCCCGCTGCTGCAGGATCTGACGCGGGCCAAAGAGCTCCCATTCCTCGAACCCGTCGGTGGCGACGATCAAAATTCTGGAGTTCGGAATCGACGGCATTGGGTACCTCCTTCACTTGCTCGCAGGAACCCGCTCTCGCCCCGCTCGCTTATGCCGCTTGATGAGTCGAGTAAAACCAGCTGGCCGCGAAAATGCTTCGGCATAGCAGCAACACCGAGCCAGGAATCACCCGCAAACGAATGGGCAGATACTGGGCCTATTTCGGACCCGAAGGTGATCGCATCACCGACCGCGAAGAGATCGAGCGGCTCAACGCAATCGGACTTCCCCCTGCTTACGCGAACGCGTGGTTTTGCGCCGATCCGAACGGTCATCTCCAAGCAACCGGCATCGATGCACGAGGGCGCACGCAATATCGCTATCACGCCGATTTCCGCGCCAAGCGGGAAAGCGCGAAATATGAAGGACTGCTGGAATTCGGAAAGTCTCTGCAGCGGCTCCGCCGGCGGGTCGATCAGGATCTCAGGCGCCGGGAACTGTCCAAAGACGCCGTTCTTGCCGCAATCGTCCGCCTTCTCGACACTGAGCATATCCGGGTGGGGAACGAAGAATATGCAAAGCAGAACAAGAGCTACGGCGCGACAACCTTAAGGCGCCGCCACCTTCGGCGAAGCGGTCACTCGCTCCTGATGCGATTTACCGGCAAGCACGGGATCGTTCATGAGGTCAGCATCACCGACACCCACCTTAAGCGCATCTGCAAGCGCTGCCAGGAGCTGCCAGGCCAGATGCTGTTCCAATATATCAACGGAGACGGGGTGCCCAAGCCGATCACGTCGGGAGACGTCAATGAATACATCAGGCAGGCGACGGGAGGCGATTTCACCGCCAAGCACTTCCGCACCTGGGGCGCGAGCGTGATCGCCATCGAGCAGTTGCTGCGAAAAAGCGAAAATGCACGCATCAGCGTCAAGACCGTCGTCGAGCCCGTGGCCGAGGCACTTGGCAACACTCCCGCCATCAGCCGCAAGTCTTATGTTCACCCTCAGTTGCTCGAGGCAGTGAAGGTGAACCCGCGCGATCCGCTCGACGCCATGGAGCGGCCGCGCGGGAAAAAGCGCCTCTCCAGTGCCGAAGTCGCCTTGCTCGAATTCCTGGTTAGGGTGGGCAAGCGCCCGCGCAGGAAGCCAAGGCAAGCGGCGCGAACAGCCGCCGCTTGATCGCGGGCGCAAGGGCCGCCAAGACGCCGCTCATGGGGGTGAAAATGCTCTCGGCCTGGTTCGAGGCCAATCGCGAAGGACTGGTCGTCGGCCTCGCCGCCGCGGCTGCACTCGTCGCCATCATGCTCGTGCTTCGAAGCTACGGCGAGCGGACCATCCGGCGCGATGAGCTGGCAATGAGCTGGAGGGCCGTAATCGGCCGGGTGTTTGCAAGAACAAGTCTTGCGTTCATGGTCCTTGCCGCGGCGGACGTGGTCTCAACCTATGCCGATCTTCCCCACAGGGTTGCACGCCTCATCGACATCTTGTTCGTGATCGCCTTTGCCCTGCAGGGGGCGATCTGGGGGCGTGAGCTGATCCTGGGACTGATTGGTCGCCGGGTGGCGGAAGACAGCAGTTCCAGTGCGCTTGGCAATGCCATGGCCATCATCCGAGTGCTGGTCAGCGTCGCGCTGTTCGCGATTGCGGGGATCCTCATACTCGACAACCTCGGGGTCAACGTCACCGCGTTGGTGGCGGGGCTCGGCATCGGCGGCATTGCGATCGGCCTCGCTGCGCAGGGCATTTTTTCCGACCTGTTCGCAGCCCTTTCGATCCTGTTCGACAAGCCGTTCAAGAAGGGCGACACCATCCGCTACGACCAGAGCACCGGAACCGTCGAACGCATCGGTCTCAAGACGACGCGGCTGCGTTCGGTGACGGGCGAGCAGCTGATCATGGCGAACACCAAGCTGCTCGAGCGGGAGATCCATAATCTCGCGCAGGCAAAGGCACGGAGGTTCACCCTCTATATTGCAATTGCAGGCGATGCTTCGGCAGCCTCGATCAAGGCCGTGGGCGAAGCGGCGGCGGCTGCGGTCGCGGACCGAAAGGGATGCAAGCTCGTGCGCTGTGCACTTGCCGGTGCCGGAGGCGGAGCACTGACCTACGACTTGGTCTACGACGATACGACGCGCGACAACGAGATGATGGCGGCGAACCGGTCGGCGATCCTCAGCGCGCTGATCGAGCGGATCGGGAAGAATAAGCTGCATCTCATGCGGGCATCGGACCAGCCGACGGCCCCGCTCCCCTTCTAGGCGTCCCTGGCGCCTTCGATCGGCTGTCCGTCGAGAGCGATCCCGCGCTGCTCGAACATCCGCTTCCAGTTCTCGGGTGTGATCGAGGCCTGATGTTCGACCTGCATTTCCGGAGTGGGCATCTCTAGCTTAGCTGCAGCATGTTTGAGCGTCGCCCATTGCACTCCTATTCACACCTCTGCAAATAAGCGCGATGCCCCTCGCAAGCCTCGACGATATCCGCGCCCGCATCGGCCAGGAAGTCGGCACCTCCTCGTGGCTGACAGTTGACCAGGCACGGATCGACGCCTTCGCCGAAGCGACCGAGGACCGCCAATTCATTCACGTCGACGTGACCGCTCAGACGCCATTTGGCGGAACGATCGCGCACGGTTTCCTCTCGCTTTCGTTGCTCTCCCGGATGGGAGCCGAGGCGATGCTCATTCCTCAAGGGGTGAAGATGGCCGTCAATTACGGCCTGGACCGGGTGCGATTCCTCGCTCCGGTTCGCTCGGGCAAACGCGTACGGGGACGCTTCATCCTTGACTCGATTGAGGAGAAGGCGCCCGGTCAGATATTGATGCGGCACATCGTGACCGTCGAAATCGAAGGCGAGGACAAGCCGGCGCTGACCGCCGTCTGGCTCGGCCTGATTTTCACCTGAGGAGATTTTGATGCGCGACGCCGTGATCGTTTCGACCGCCCGAACAGGCATCGGAAAAGCTTATCGGGGCGCTTTCAACGCAACGCCCTCGCCTACCCTTGCCGCGCATCCAATCCGCGCGGCGGTGGAACGCGCAAGAGTCGATCCCGCCGAGGTCGACGACGTTATCATGGGGGCGGCGCTCCAACAGGGGGTCCAGACGACGATTGGGCGAACCGCTGCCCTTCGCGCCGGGTTGCCCGTGGAAGTGGCCGGCATGTCGATCGACCGCCAATGCTCGTCCGGCCTCATGTCGATCGCGACCGCAGCAAAGCAGGTGATCGTCGATCGAATGGATATCGTCGTCGCCGGCGGAGTGGAGAGCATCAGCCTCGTCCAGACGGGAGAGATGCGGCTTGGACCGGACCCCGAGCTCCTGAGCATGCACAACGGTGTCTACATGCCGATGATCGACACCGCCGAGATCGTCGGCAAGCGATATTCGATTTCGCGCGATCGCTGCGACGAATACGCGCTTCGCTCGCAGCAGCGGACCGCTGAGGCCCAGCGAACCGGCAAGTTCGACGATGAAATCATTCCGGTGGCGGCGAAGATGGCGGTCAAGGACAAGGAGACCGGAGAGGTCTCAATGAAAGAGGTGACGCTCGACCGCGACGAGGGCAATCGGCCGGAGACCACCCTTGAGGGACTGCAGAAGCTCGAGCCGGTGCGAGGGCCGGGAAGCGTGATCACCGCAGGTAATGCGAGCCAGCTCAGCGACGGGGCGTCGGCCTCGGTCGTGATGGAGGCGTCCCTCGCCGAGAAGCGGGGGCTTGAGCCGCTGGGCCGGTACATAGGCATGGCTGTCGCCGGGACTGCTCCTGAAGAAATGGGAATCGGGCCGGTATTCGCAGTGCCGAAGCTTCTGAAGCGCTTTGGCCTTTCCATGGACGATATCGGACTCTGGGAACTCAATGAGGCGTTCGCAGTCCAGGTGCTCTACTGCATGGACAAGCTTGGAATCCCCGAGGACCGGCTGAATGTGAACGGCGGTGCGATCTCGATTGGCCACCCCTATGGGATGAGTGGTGCGCGCCTCGTCGGCCATGCACTCATCGAGGGCAAACGCCGCGGCGCGAAGCACGTCATGGTCACGATGTGCGTCGGGGGAGGAATGGGCGCGGCAGGATTGTTCGAAGTGCTATAATCGGCTGCCGATTCTTTCGGGGAAAGCCAATGCCTGTCGCCGTGGGCCTTCTGGCCGTCATCGTCGTGCTGTTCCTGGTTACGTCGCTCAAGAGCTTCGGGATCAATCAGGAATATCAGCGCGGTGTCCTGTTTCGCCTGGGTCGTCTCGGGCAGACCAAGGGGCCGGGCTGGTACTGGCTCATTCCCTTTGTTGACCGCGTCGTTAGGGTCGACCAGCGGATCATCACCTATCAATTGGAAACCCAGGAAACCATCACGCGCGATGGTGTCGCGGTACGGGTGAATGCAGTCCTGTGGTTTCGCGCGGATTCGCCCATTCAGGTCGTGACGGCGGTCGAGGACTGGCGAGGGGCGACGGTCCAGGCCGCCGAGACGGCGCTTCGTGATGCCATCGGGCAAAGCGATCTTGATCTCATGCTGAAGGACCGCGCCTCCATCAATCACCGGCTTCAGCAGCTGCTTCGAGACGCCTCGCTGAAATGGGGGGTGGAAATCGATTCGGTCGAAATCAAGGACGTCGACATCCCCGAGCAGATGCAAAGAGCCATTGCCAAGGAGGCGGAGGCGGTCCGCGAGAAGCGGGCACGCATCGTCCGCGCCGAAGGCGAGCAGGAAGCGGCTGCGAAGCTCTCGAGCGCGGCAGAGGTGATCAGCGCCGTCCCGGGAGCGCTCGAACTGAGGCGGCTGCAAGCGCTTGCCGAGATCGGAGTCGAACACAACAGCACGATCATCGCGATGCTTCCGGTCGAACTCGTCCATGCCGCAAGGAAGATCGCGGGCCTGCCGCCTGCGACGGCCGAATGAGCCGAGGGTGAGTGCAATCCAGCTGATCGCGCTGGCATCGACCGTCAGCCTGCTCGCCGGCTGGCGCCTCTACTTCGTCACCTTCGCGGTGGGCCTGTCGATGAAGCTTGGATGGGTCGCGCTGCCCCAGCAGCTTCACGCGCTCGACGCCCTTGCCAATAACTGGATCATCGGCATCGCCGCGCTCGGCGCGGTTGCCGAATTCTTTGCCGACAAGATCGCCTGGGTGGACAGCCTCTGGGACGCCGTCCATTCGGTTGTCCGCCCCCTTGGCGGGGCTTTGCTCGCGATGGCTATCGTCGACGGTGCCGACCCCGCCTGGCAGGTCGGAAGTTTCCTTTTAGGCGGTGCTTCAGCGCTCGTCGCCCATGCCGGAAAGGCGGGTGCTCGAACGCTTGTCAATGCAAGTCCGGAGCCCTTCTCGAACGCGATCGTCTCGACCGGAGAGGATGTTGCAACGGCAGGCCTGCTCGGCCTTGCGATTGCCAATCCAATTGCCTCGGCACTAATCGCGCTCGTTCTCGTGATCCTGTCGATCTGGCTCGTACTCGCGGCGAGGCATATGGTCCGGCGCTTTCTTGAACCTAAAGGGCGGCAGGCGGGTTGAGTGCGCCAAAAGAGGAGTGTGAACGATGCCCGTTTCTGAAAAGCCGCTGGTGGAACGCATTGCGCGCGTCCTTGCCGGAGCCGCGCACAGCAGCAATGCCGAAGGTAGCGACCCGTCGGCGGGCGAGAAGATCGACAGGCTCTGGCGCGAGCATGTCAACCAGGCCCTCGCGGTCCTCCACACGATGCGCGAACCGGATCCCGAAATGGCAGCGGCGGGCGATGCGGACATGTGGAGGAAGATGGTCGAGGCAGCGATCGCAGAACGGGTCGATTGAGCCCGCGGGACGCCAGCGGAAGGGTACGCGAGCGCGCCGATCCGCGCTGGACACTCGTCGCCTGTGTTCTCGCTTCGAGCCTGTCGTTCGTCGAAGGGTCCGTCCTCAGCGTCGCGCTGCCGGCTATCCGCGAGAGCTACGGAGCGCACGCCGAACAGGTTCAATGGGTGGTCAACGCCTATCTGCTGCCCCTTTCGGCACTTCTCCTTCTGGGCGGTGCGCTCGGCGATCATTTCGGACGCCGGCTACTGCTCGTCGTCGGCACCAGCATTTTTGCGATCACGTCGCTCGTATGCGCGCTCGCGCCGAGCCTTCCGATCCTGCTTGCCGCGCGCGCGGCACAGGGCATTGGCGCCGCACTCCTCCTGCCCAACAGCCTTGCCCTCCTCAACGCGGCTTTCTCCGGCGAGAAACGAGGCCGTGCAGTGGGCATCTGGGCTGCGGCGGGAGCAGCTGCTGCAGCCATCGCGCCCCTGATCGGCGGATGGCTGGTCAGCACTATCGGCTGGCCGGCGATTTTCTACATCAACCTTCCGCTCGCACTTGGAGCCATCCTGATAGCGCTGCGCTTCGTTGCCGAAAGCCGCGAGCCTGGCGCGGGCCGCACTGACTACGCGGGTGCGCTTCTGGCAACGGCCGGACTTGGCGGCCTTACCTACGCATTGACCCTTTGGTCGGCGAGGCGGCATCTGACCGGCGAGGCGATCATCGCACTGGTCGTCGGTACAGTGATGCTGGGCCTGTTCCTTGTTGCTGAATACCGGCGGGGCGAGCGCGCCATGCTGCCGCTTTCGCTCCTTGCCAACAGGTGCTTTTCCGGCCTCAACCTCCTCACATTTCTGTTGTACGCGGCCTTTGGAGCAGCGATGCTGCTCATCCCTTACGTGCTGATTACCAGCGGCGGTTATTCTCCGGTCCAGGCGGGCCTCGCAATGCTTCCCCTGCCTCTCCTCATGACATCGCTCTCTCCGACCATGGGAGGTCTCGCCGCGCGCACAGGTCCGCGACTGCCACTGACCATCGGGCCGCTCGTGGTCGGCGCCGGAATGCTGCTTTGCTGGCTCGCGGAGCCCCACAGCAGCTATTGGACGGGGATTTTCCCGGCGATCGCGGTCATGGCCGCAGGAATGACGATCGCCGTTGCGCCCCTCACCTCTTCGGTCCTCGGGTCAGTTGAAGAGGTTCATGTCGCAATGGCTTCCGGCTTCAACAGCGCCGTTGCGCGCACCGGGGGCCTGATCGCAACCGCGCTGCTCGGCGCCGTGCTTGCAAGCAGGGGTTCGGCGCTGTTCGAAGGCTTCCACTTTGCGATGGCGATCTCCGCCGCCGTTGCCGTGTCGAGCTGCCTCGTCGCCCTCACCATGCTCGGCGGGGTGAAGATGAAGAAGAACTCGTGAACGACAAAGGCCGCCCGGCGGGTGCCGGACGGCCTTCCATTGTCGAAGCCGAGGTGGCCTGACGTTAAGCGCGGACCTCCGCTGGGGCTGCGCTCACCCAAACCGTGTCCGGCACGTGACAATGAGACATCAGACCACCTCCTTTCGCCAGTTGAAACTGCGCAAAGAGATGGGGTCTTCGTCCCTCAATTCAACGGGTTACGAGTGGGCCTCGATGAACTTCTCGACAACCGGGGCAATATTCTCGCGCCACTTGCGGCCGTTGAAGATGCCGTAGTGGCCGACGTCCCTCGCCAGCAAATACTGCTTCTTCGTCTTGGGCAGTCTCGAGGCAATTTCGAGCGCAGCCTTCGTCTGACCGATCCCCGAGATGTCGTCGCGCTCGCCCTCGATCGCCAGCAATGCCGTATCACGGATAGCATCGGGTCGAACGAGCCGGCCCCGATGTTCCATCTCCCCCTTCGGCAGCAGATGCTGCTGGAAGACGACGTCAACGGTCTGGAGATAGAATTCGGCCGTCATGTCGCACACGGATCGATATTCGTCGTAGAATTTCTGCGTCGACGCCGCGCTCTCCTCGTCACCGACGACCAGATGCTTGAACATCTCCCAATGGCTGACAAGGTGGGATCCAAGGTTCATGGTCATGAACCCCGCCAGCTGCAGGAAGCCGGGATAGACCTTCCGTCCGGCGCCAGGGTAGATCATCGGAACAGTGGCGACGACATTTTGCTCGAACCAGGCGAACGGGCGCTGGGTTGCGAGCGTATTCACGGCCGTCGGCGCCTCGCGGGTGTCGATCGGCCCTCCCATCAATGTCAGCGACTTGGGGCGATACGGATCCTTGTCCTCGTTCATCAGCGCCGCAGCTGCAAACGCCGGAACGGCGGGCTGGCAGACCGCCAGCATGTGGGGACGCTCGCCAGTCTTCTTGCCGATGAGCTGGAGGAACTCGATCAGATAATCGATGTAATCATCAAGATCGAAGCCCCCTTGCGAGAGCGGGACCAGCTTGGCGTCACGCCAATCGGTAATGAAGACGTCGAACCTTGGCAGAAGACGTTCGACCGTTCCGCGAAGCAGGGTCGCATAGTGACCCGACATCGGAGCGACGATGAGAAGGCTGGGACCCCGCGTCGCTCCTTCACGAGAGAAATGCTTGAGCTGGCCGAACGGCTTTCTCAGCAGGATCTCCTCGTGGATCGGCACGTCCTTTCCGCGGACGCGGACCCTTTCGATCCCGAATTCAGGCTTGCCGCGCGGAGCTGCTGCATGTGCGAAGACCTCGAGGCTCGCTGCAACGAGAGGACCCATCGCACTGTAGCCAAGGGGATTGGCCGGATTGTTGAGCCAGCCGGCTCCAAGCCCGGCTAGCTTGCTCGCACCTGCGAGAAAAGAGCGCTGGACCTCATAAGCATCGTAAAGCATCAAACCTCACAAAAGCGCCCCTTGTGCCCGTGATGTGGCCACCATTAACGTCGCTGGCAAGGTGAATGTTGCACTGCGGCAGTCCCGCAGCGATACGAGCGCTAGGAAGTGGCCTCTTCAAGCTCCTGGACCGGCTCTCGCTCGGCCGCCTCGCCAGCGGCGGGCGATGCGGGAGCGATCTCGTTCCTGCCGGCTGGCAGGACTTCGATGATATCAATGATCCGGTAGCGCTCCGCGAGGACCTCGTGATCAGGTCCGTAGGAGGTCTCGACGTCGACGCGGCAGCGCAGAGCGTCACCCGGGCGAATGTCGAGCTCCCGGCGGTAGAAGCCGTCGAGCGAGGTGCCGGGCTCTGCGATGGCTGTGGTTCGCGTTTCTCCATGCTTCAGCTGCCACTGCCCGCTTCCCTCGTAGTCCGGCATTTCGACGACGAAGATGATATCGGCGGAGTGATTGACCAATTTGCGCGAGAGAAGCAGCGTCCGGGGGTCTTCGATACGCTTGTCGAGATCGAGCTTGGCCGAACCGTTGTTGGTGATAATCCGGACCGAATCACCGGGATGGAGGGCGGCCTTGGCCTTCTGCCACGCGGAGATCGCGCCAACGAGCTTCGAAGAGTCAGGAAGTACCGGATGGGCCGCGGTCGTGATCGAGGTTCCCCAGGCGAGCACCCTGATTGCCTGCTGGAGGTCGGAGAGATGCAGGGTGGGCGAGCCGTCCATCCAGGCGATCATCGCGAGCGTTCCGCGCGCGAGAAACTTCAGAAGCGACGTATCGGCGCCATCCGCCAGGGCGCCATCTCCTGAATGACGGGTTCGCAACCAGAGCGAGAGGCTGCGCTTCGAAACTTCTTCCAGCACTGCAACCGTCTCGAGCTGAACGGGCACCGAGCCCGCAAGCGCCCGATAGGAAGCCGTGACTGCATCCTCGAGAAACCTGACAGGGCCGACTTCGAGCAGCTGGCGGCTCGTACCGGACGCCCCGATCTCGATCACGACGTCGCTGTCGGTCAGCTCAGTCAGTAGGCCGCTGAAGCCCGGCCGATGCTGGTTTTCCTCCGCAGCCATGTGTCACTTGCCTCGCGATTCGTTAAACCAGCATTTACTACGCGCTCGCCTAACCGACGCAACCGTTTCAAGAAACGGCAAAATACCCATTGCCTGGACGTCATTTGAGGCGCGCCATGCAGGCTGTTACTGAGCGGCATGGCGATCCAAAGCGCGAACCGGCCGAAGGGGCGGTCCATCCGGAACCTTCGAATGGTATGGAGCTTTGCGCTCCGGTATCCCGGCCACATTGCAGTTGCCGCCCTTGCGCTGCTGGTGGCGGCCGCCGCGACGTCCGGCGTGCCCTATGCGTTCAAGCTCATCATCGACAAGGGCTTCGCTTCGGGCGCCGGGACGAGCCGGGACATCGCGCGCTGGTTTGAATATCTGCTACTGCTCGTCGGCGTCATGGCGCTTGCGACAGCGGTCAGGTTCTACTCCGTCTCGTGGATGGGCGAGCGCACGGTCGCGGACATTCGTCTCGCGGTGCACCGGAACCTGCTGCGCCTATCCCCGGGCTTTTTCGAGGAAAATCGTCCGGCGGAGATCACCTCGCGCATCACCGTCGACACGACGATCATCGAGCAGGTCGTCGGAACCACGGTGTCCGTGGCTTTGCGCAACACGATCCTCGGCCTGGTCTGCATCGTCATATTGTTCACCCTCGCGCCCAAGCTTGCGCTGTCCATCCTTGCGGGCGCGCTCCTCGTCGTACTGCCAATCGCGGTGCTTGGACGGCGCGTCCGTTCGATTTCTACGCGAAGCCAGGACCGGATAGCCGATCTCGGCACGGTCACCAGTGAGGTGCTCGGCGCGATGAAGATCGTGCAGGCATTCAACCAGGAAGAGCGCGAAACGAGCCGGTTCTCGCAGGCCGTCGGCCGCGTCTTCGCTACCGCCAAGCGCCGCATTCTGGTGCGCGCCGTCATGACTGCAATCGTCATTTTCCTGATCTTCGGATCCATCACGCTCGTGATCTGGCAAGGGGCTTCCGAGGTCGCAGCCGGGCGCATGACAGGCGGCACTATCGCGGCATTCGTCCTTTATGGCGGCCTTCTTGCCGGCGCTTTTGGCAATCTGTCGGAGGTCTACG
Source organism: Sphingomonas agri (assembly GCF_038148795.1). Taxonomy (NCBI): domain Bacteria; kingdom Pseudomonadati; phylum Pseudomonadota; class Alphaproteobacteria; order Sphingomonadales; family Sphingomonadaceae; genus Sphingomonas; species Sphingomonas agri. The sequence goes on from NZ_JBAPEU010000002.1 coordinate 558,832, forward strand.
GTGACCTGCTCAGAGCTGCCGGCGCGTCGGAACGCCTCGGAGAATTGCTTGACGCGAAGCCCGCGATCAGCGCTCCCGCGCAACCTGCGGAGCTACCCGTCCCGCCCCGCGGCGAGCTCGCCTTCGAAAATGTCACCTTTCACTATCCGACACGGCGAGATACCTCTGCGCTCAACGACTTCACCCTGAAGGTCCGGGCGCGGGAGCGGCTTGCAGTCGTCGGCCCGTCGGGCGCCGGCAAGACAACACTCTTCCAGCTCGCCGAGCGATTCTACGATCCAGATCAAGGGGCCGTCCTTCTCGACGGCGTCGACCTCAGAGACGCGGATCCCGCCGATATCCGTGCACGCATCGCGATGGTGCCGCAGGACACGGTGATTTTTGCAGCCTCGGCGCGCGACAATCTTCGTTACGGCAACTGGGAGGCCAGCGAGGAGGAACTGTGGCGAGCCGCTCAGGATGCAAATGCGGAGCAGTTCCTCCGCGCCCTGCCTGACGGGCTCGACACTTACATGGGTGAAGGCGGGGCGCGTCTCTCGGGCGGACAGCGGCAGCGGATCGCAATCGCCCGGGCCCTTCTGCGTGATGCGCCGCTTCTATTGCTCGACGAAGCAACCTCGGCGCTCGATGCCGAAAGCGAGCGACTGGTTCAGGATGCTCTCGACCGGCTCATGGAAGATCGCACGACGATCGTCATCGCTCACCGTCTCGCGACGGTGCGCGCCGCCGACCGCATCGTCGTCATGAACGAAGGCCGGATCGTCGAGGAAGGCAACCACGCGAGCCTCAGCGCCCGGGGAGGCCTCTACGCGCGCCTCGCCCGTCTACAATTCGAGGATCGCGCGGCTTAGGCCTTTGAGCCGCCGCCCTCGCCGCCGCCTCCGGACGGGCTGCCACCGCGGCCGCGTGCGCCCGAACCGCGCGAGGACTTGCCGCGCGAGCGGCCGGAGCTGCTCCGGGATTTGGTGCTACCTGCCGAAGCGGTCTTAGCGCGCGTCGCAGACGCACGGCTCGGTGACTTGCGCGCGCCGCTCGATCGGCTGGAACCGGTGGTCGACTTGGTGCCGGCCGCGGACGATTTCGCTCCCGCGCTCCTCTTCCGGGGCGAGGTCGAACGGGCGCTCGACGACTTCGCTCGCGAAGCAGTGGACTTCGCGCGCGATCCGCTCGACTTGCGAGCGCCGCTGCTGCTGCGCGAGCTGCCCGAGGACGAACCGGAAGCCGAAGTCGTGCTCGCACTCCCTTCAACCGTCCACTTGCCCGACATCACGCGTTGTGCAGCTTCGGCGACCGCTTCTGCGATCAATGAACCAAGCTTGGTTGCGCTTGCCATGACATTGCTGGCAGCCTGACTTGCAGTGTCGGCTGCGTCGAGACCTGCATCGCGAATCGCGCGGCGCGCTTTTGGGCTGGCGCTGATTGCTGCAGCAGCTGCGGCCAGACCCGCAGCGAGCATTTCCTTGCTCATTGCCGCCTTGGCGAGCTTGTCGACCGTGTCTTTGCTCGAAGACGACCCGGTAGAACTCTTACGTGCGGACTTGGCCATCGCTTCATCTCCCTCGATTGCGGCAAAAGACACTTTATCCCCGTAACGGTTCCCGAATGAAGCCGGAAATGCGCGAAAGCCGGATATGTTAAAGGGCACCGCTGCGGTTGATGCAGCGATGCCCTTCGACATGGTCAGCGGCCAGAGGTGTGGCCGTCCGTCAGCGATTAGGCCTTACGAACACCCCTCTCCGACCTCCCTGCTGAACCATGAGACATCGGATCACCTCCTTTCGCTGCGTTGAAGCCGCATGAAGGATGATTCATCGTTAGCGCGAGCGCAAGACTTGTAATGCGGTGAACATTCGGCAATCTTCTTCGCTTCGCGCCGCTCAGGCGCGGCAATCCTCGATCACATGAGCTGCTTCTGCCCAGGCAGGAAGAACGAGTGGAGACTCGGTTCCAACGCTGAATCCGATTCGTCCCCGGCTCGTTGCAATGGCGTCGAGTATCGGGTCGTAATTGGAAAGATCGATCGTCAGCCGCGCGGTTGCAGGATTGAAGCTTGAGGGCACGCTGCGTGTAAGCGAACTCGTCCATATGCTGATCGCCGGCGCTGCAGCGTTCGCGGGCTTGGAGATACTGACGCGCCGCGTTGCCTTCATGCAGTGGACGAATAGCTGCGGACCACCCGACGCATTTGCAAAGGTCGCATCGCTGCCCTCCGGCGTCGCTGCGTAAGTCCAATTGCCTTCGATCGGCGTAACCGCGCTGAGATCGGGAAGGGACTGCGCCTCGAGCGACGTCGCGGCGATCAGCGCGAACGCGCTGGCGATTGTAATTCTCATGATTTTCAGCGGCTCAGTCGGTCGACCTTCGCCTGCAGTGCAGCAAGCTCGGCTTTCAGTTCGTCGACGTCGCTCGGAGTCGACTCGTTCTTCGAAGTCTTTCCACCGGTCGTGAAAGCGCGGCTTGCATCCTCGAACATCGCCATGTTGCGCTTGGCGATGTCGGCAAAAACGTTCCCGCCGAACGCATCTTTCACTGCGCTCTGGTTACGTTGGAATGCCTCCATGGCAGCCTCGAGATATTGCGGAACGAGATTCTGCATGGAATTGCCGTAAAGGCCGATCAGCTGCTTGAGGAAGTTGATCGGAAGCATGGTCGAGCCGCGCGCCTCCTCATCGACAATGATCTGGGTCAGTACCTGCCGGGTGATGTCCTCGCCGCTCTTTGCGTCGACCACCTCGAACTCGCGGCCCTCGCGCACCATTTGCGCCAACCGGTCGAGCGTGATGTAAGTCGAGCTTTCGGTGTCATACAGACGCCGGTTCGCATATTTCTTGATCGTAACCTTGCCCGCAGATTTGGCCATGAACAGCTCTCCGCATTCGAAAAGCGACTTACTACCGGAAGATAGTGCGCTGCAACATGCACGCGCGCCGCGGCCGCTGCCCCTCTTTCTCGAATTGGTACGGGAGGTCTCCTCGCGCGATCCGGAGCTCGCAGCAGAGGCGCTTGCCGGTTTGCGCGCTTATGAGCGGGCGCCGCGCTACGAGCGCAAGCCCGCGAATCCCGAATTTGCGCGCGTTCGTGGCGCAACGCTCCGACATCTAGGCGGCAATGGAGCGCCCCTGGTTCTCATACCCTCGCTCATCAACCCGCCGCGAATTCTCGATCTTGATGAGCAGGTATCGCTCGCTGGCTCCATTGCCCGGATGGGACGCCGGGTCCTTCTCGTGGACTGGGGGAAGTCGGGAGAGCGTGCCGAGCTTTCCGTAACGGGCCATATCGAGGCCTTGCTGCTGCCTTTGCTGCACAGGATGGGCGAACCGGCCGCCCTCGTTGGCTATTGCCTCGGCGGCACCATGTCGATCGCGGCTGCTAACCTCATCGAGGTGGAGCGCGTCATCACGCTGGCCGCACCCTGGAATTTCAGCCGGTATCCCGAGCGTTCGAGAAGTGCGCTACTGGACATGTGGCAACGGGCGAAAGGCGCCGCGGAAAATCTTGGCGCGCTGCCGATGGAGGTGCTGCAGGCCGCCTTCTGGTCGCTCGACCCCGAGCGCACCGTCCGCAAGTTCGCCCAGTTTGCTCAACTGGATCCGGACAGCGCCCAAGCGCGCCGCTTCGTCGAACTTGAAGAGTGGGCGAACGAGGGAGAACCTCTACCATATCCGGCGGCAAAGGAGCTTGTTGAGCGTCTGTTCGGGGTGGACCTGCCCGGTTCAGGGCAATGGCTGGTCGCCGGCCGCCTGGTTTCTGATCGGCTCCTGGCTCCGGCACTTCACTTTACTGCCGAGCGGGACACGATTGCACCAGGCCAGACGGTTGCCTCGGGGGAGGCGGTCCCAATTTCTTCAGGACATGTCGGAATGATCGTCGGGTCGGCAAGAAACACACTTTGCGAACGCATCAAGGCGTTCCTGCCGCCTTGCCGGTAAGGAACGCGGTCGCTAAGTCCGCCTCCTAACGCACCCGTAGCTCAGCTGGATAGAGCGTTGCCCTCCGAAGGCAAAGGCCACAGGTTCGAATCCTGTCGGGTGCGCCAGTCTTCAGTCCTCGTGGCCCGAGCGCCACAATGCACCGGTGAGCGGTTCCAGGAGATAATCAAGAGCAGTCCGCTTGCGGACCGTGAGAACCGATTCGACGGGGAGCCCGGGACGAAGCTCGCCGCGGCCGAGGACCGAGCGCACCCTGTTGAGCTCCTTTTCAGGAACCACGATTTCCGCACGGAAATAGGAACGGCCGGTCTTGTCGTCCGTGAAGCTGTCGGCGGAGACGGTCCTGACCGTGCCCGTAAACAGCGGCAGGGACCGGTTGTGGACGGTCAGAAAGCGGACTTGGGCGCGCTGGCCCGGGTAAGCATCATCGGCGTCCGTCGGATTAAGCTGCGCCTGGATGACCAGTTCCCGGCCATCGGGGACGATGTCCATCAGCTTCTGGCCGGGCTCGACCACGCCTCCGACGGTGAACACGGTAAGGCCCACGACCTGGCCTGTTGCGGGTGCCCGCACCAGCGAGTGCTGCAATTGCTCGCGGGTCGCGACGAGCTTTGGAAGCACTTCCGATATCTTGCCCTGGGTGTCCTTGAGATCGGATTCGATCTGCTCGAGACGGTCACGCGTCACCGTCAGCGATTGCATCTTGGTCTCACCGATACCCTGACCTGCACGGGCATATTCGGCTTCCATCGCTGCCTGCTGGCCTTTGAGTTCCGCCTGCTGGCGCTCGAGCTCGCGAACGCGGTTCATTGAGGCAAAGCCTTTTTCCGCGATTTTACGAAGACCATCCAGCTCCTCGCCGATGAGGCGCTGCTGCTCGAGCAGCTGCGCCCGCTGCTGGGTGTATCCGGACTGCTGCTGAACGAGCTGGCCTGCGCGCTGCCCAAGGACGGATTGCTGCGCGGAGATGGAACCCGACCGGGCGTGCATCTCGGAGCGCTGGAGGTCCAATACCTGCTGGGCGATCGGACGATCGTCCGGCGACAGCGACGCAAATTCTGGCGGCGGTCCGAAATCGCGTTGGCCGCTCCGTTCCGCGAGCAAGCGCGATCGCTGTGCAAGAAGTGTCAGATAATCGCTTGTCAGAGCGCGCTCCGAAGCTCTCAGCTCCGGGGCGGACAGCTCGACCAGCACCTGTCCCGCCTCGACGTGCTGACCTTCACGCACGTGGATGGCGGTGATGACCCCGCCATCCTTGTGCTGGACCGTCTGGCGGTTGCCTGACACGGCGATAATGCCGGGCGCATTCACGCCCGCGTCGAGGGGCATGAAGGCTGCCCAGCCAAGGAACAGGACGAAGAAGAGAATCGATATGATGATGCCGCGGCGGATTTCGGGCTGCGGATCGCCGGCGACGGCTTCTGGCCCGACCGGAAGGACGAGTGCGTCGCTCATGCAGCATTCTCCGCCTTGGGCTTCTGCGGGCCTGCGAGCCGCCTCACCACCGCGGAGGAGGGACCCATCATTTTCGGTCGGCCATCCTCGAGCACCAGCAGCTCGTCGGACGCATCGACGATCCCGCGGCGATGCGCGATGACGATGACCGTTGCGCCGCGCGCACGCGCCCGGCTGAGTGCGCCGATGAGAGCGGATTCGCCGGCAGTGTCGAGAAAGGCGTTGGGTTCATCAAGAACGAGGATGGTGGGAGAACCGTATAGAGCGCGCGCGAGCGCGATCCTCTGCGCCTGTCCGAGCGACAGTCCCGAACCCATGAGCCCAAGGCGGCTCTCGTAAGCCTGCGGCAGTTGCAGGATCATCTCGTGAACACCTGCCTCCATTGCGGCGGCAATCACTTTGTCGTCGACTTCCTTTACCTCGTCGGCTGTCAACGGCGTGACGAACCGGGAGATATTCTCCTTGATCGTGCCTTCGAACAGCGACGGCTCCTGAGGCATGTAGCCGATGTGACGGCCAAGCTCGCTTCGGTCCCAGTCTCCAAGCCTCGCCCCGTCGATCCTGACCGCGCCGACAGCGGGCGTTATTGCGCCCACCAGCACGCGCCCAAGCGTAGACTTGCCCGACCCGTTCGGACCGATAATGCCCAGGATCTTGCCCGGCTGCGCACGGAAGCTGATCCCGACGAGGATCGGACGACCGTCGCTGCCGCGGACTCCGGCACCCTCGACTTCGACGAGCCCCTTGGGTGCAGGAAGAGTGGTATGTGCGCGCTCGTCGCCCAGACTTTCGAGCGTGATTGCCAGCCGGCGAACCGCTGCCCTCGCGGTCGTTATGGAGGGCCAGCCCGCAATGATGCTTTCGATCGGAGCGAGCGCACGGCTGAGCAGGATCGAGGCGGCAATGATCGCGCCTGCGGAAATGTCTCCAGCAATCGCAAGCAGTGCACCAAGACCCAGGGCGGCGGACTGGACGAACATGCGGAAGAACTTGCTGGTCGCGGTGAGGCGGCTGCCTGCCATTTGCGCCTCGACCAAGTTGGCAAGCGCGATCCGGCGATTGTCCAGCTGCCGGGCGACCATCGCGTCCGTCATGCCAAGGCCCCGCACAGTCGCTGCATGGACAGCGGCCGCCTGCTCCGAATTGTGCGCCGCCGCCATCGCAGTGGTGGCAACGTCCATCCGCGACCGCGTTGCCTTCTGGTTCGACCAGGCGAGCGACACGAGGATTACGGCCGAGATGATCGCCATGATCCCGATCCAGAAGTGCAACATGAAGGCAACGAGGAGGAAGACCGGAGTCCAGGGTGCATCAAACATGGCGGCAATGATCGGCGTGCCGATGGTCGCGCGGATCGAGTCGAAGTCGCGCATTCCCTGTGCCGTGCCGGCGGTATCGGCGGCCATCATCTGTTCGAGGAGCCGCGGCGCAAGAATTGCGTCGACGCGTTCGCTCGCGCGGACGAGAAGCCGCGCGCGGACCATGTCGAGACCACACATCGAGACCAGCGCGAGCGCCAGCGCCAGGGTGACGAACAGCAGGGTTGTCTTGCCGCCAGTCGGAACGACGCGGTCGTAGACCTGAAGCATGTAGAGGGTCGGAGCGAGATAGAGGACATTGATCAGCAGGCTGAACCAGGCAGCCGCGACGAAATGCCGGCGGCACTGACGAAGAGCCCCGGCGAGCGCCTCAGGAACCTCGACCCCAAGCAACTTTATCGCTGCTGATCTTCTGTATGACACGCCGCCGCCACTGCTATTTTATCCCAGAGGGGACGCAAGAGCCTTTTTCAAAAGGATCGCGGCGCACCCGCTCCATGGCCTACGCGATTTTACAAAAGAAAGGAATAACAGCTTCTTAGGAGGGAAACCGGAGCAGTCCCAATGTGGTTCGGCGGCAAGAAATACCATGAATCTTAGAGTCTTCACCCGTTTGACCCACTTCGGCGTGCGTGGCACGGCGGAGCGCATGGCGGACAAGCCGGATGGACAGCGAACCTGGGGCGGGCGCTTCAAGGCCAAGCCCGACGGCCTGATGACGCGCATCAATGCGTCGATCGGATTCGACAAGCGCCTTTGGCGCGAGGACATCGCCGCTTCGAAGGCTCATGCGGCGATGCTTCGAGACCAGGGCATCATCTCGGACGCAGATGCGTCTGCAATTCTCGAGGGTCTCGACCAGATCGGTGCCGAATACGAGCAAAAGGGCGTTCCGGAACGCCTCGAGCTCGAGGACATCCACATGACCGTCGAACACCGCCTCGGGGAATTGATCGGCGCGACCGCCGGCCGCCTCCATACGGCTAGGTCTCGCAATGACCAGGTCGCAACCGATTTTCGTCTGTGGGTGCGAAACGCCTGCGATGAAACCCTCGATGCTGTTCGCGGCCTGCAGCGTGTCCTCGTCGAGCGAGCCGAGGAGCACGCCGAGACGATCATGCCCGGTTTCACGCACCTTCAGGTCGCGCAACCGGTGACGCTGGGCCATCACCTGATGGCCTATTACGAAATGCTGCGCCGCGACCTTTCGCGGTTCACCGAAGCGCGTGCCCGGATGAACCAGAGCCCGCTCGGTTCAGCTGCTCTCGCAGGCACCGGTTTTCCGATTGATCGCGAGCGCACCGCCGACGCGCTCGCCTTCGATGGTGCAACGGCCAACAGCCTCGACAGCGTCTCGGACCGCGATTTCGCGCTCGATTATCTGATGGCCGCTACTCAGTGTTCGCTTCACCTGTCGCGTCTTTCCGAAGAGCTCATCATCTGGGCGAGCGCGCCGTTCGGCTTCGTGAAACTCTCAGACCAGTTTTCGACCGGCTCCTCGATCATGCCGCAGAAACGCAACCCCGACGCCGCGGAGCTGGTCCGCGGCCATAGCGGCCGGATTATTGGAAGCCTCGTCTCGCTGATGGCGACGATGAAGGGGCTGCCGCTCGCTTATTCGAAGGACATGCAGGACGACAAGGAGCCCGTGTTCGACGCCCGGGATCTCCTCATCCTGTCGCTCGAGGCGCTCGCCGGGATGGTCGAGACGGTGGACTTCGTTCCGGACCGCATGCTCGCCGCCGCCTCGCAGGGGTTTTCGACGGCGACCGATCTTGCCGACTGGCTCGTTCGGGAAGCCAACATTCCGTTTCGCGAAGCGCATCACATCACCGGCCGCGCCGTAAAAGCGGCGGAAGATCGCCGATGCGAACTCTCCGAACTGCCGCTGGAAATACTTCGCGAGATCGCCGATTGCATCGACGAGCGGGTCTATGACGTACTGTGTGTCGAGGCATCGGTCCGAAGCCGCACCAGCTATGGCGGAACTGCGCCGGCTCGCGTGCGCGAGCAGATCGCCGCCGCGAAAGAAGGCCTAGGACTTTAGGCGGCGGTCGCGCTGCGCGATCGTGCGCAACCGAAGTGCGTTCAGTCGGATGAACCCCGCCGCATCACGGTGATCGTAGCTTCCGCTTCCTTCCTCGAACGTCACCAGATCCTGGTCATAAAGAGACTGGCTGCTCTCGCGCCCGATGACGGTCGCATTGCCCTTGTAGAGCTTCATCGTGACGCGGCCCGTCACATGCTCCTGGCTCCTGTCGATGGCCGCCTGCAGCATCTCGCGCTCCGGTGCGAACCAGAAGCCGTTGTAAATGAGGCTGGCGTAGCGCGGCATCAATTCGTCCTTGAGATGCATCGCGCCACCATCCAGCGTGATGCTCTCGATGCCCCGGTGCGCTGCTAGAAGGATGGTGCCGCCGGGAGTTTCGTAAACGCCGCGCGATTTCATTCCGACAAATCGGTTCTCGACGAGGTCGAGCCGGCCGATTCCATTGTCGTGGCCAAGCTGATTGAGCTTCGTGAGCAAGTTGGCCGGTGACAGCTTCTCGCCGTCGATCGCGACCGCATCCCCGCGCTCGAAGTCGATGGTGACGACGCGCGCCTTGTCGGGTGCATCTTCGGGCGAAACCGTCCGCTGGTGGACATATTCGGGCGGCTCGGCTGCCGGGTCTTCAAGCACCTTTCCTTCCGAGGAGGAGTGGAGGAGGTTTGCGTCGATGGAGAAGGGAGCCTCGCCACGCTTATCCTTGGCAATGGGGATCTGGTACTTCTCCGCAAAATCGATGAGCGCCTCGCGGCTCTGGAAGCTCCACTCGCGCCACGGCGCGATCACCTTGATCTCGGGCTCGAGCGCATAATAGCCAAGCTCGAAGCGGACCTGGTCATTGCCCTTGCCGGTCGCACCATGACAGACCGCATCCGCGCCGACCTCTCGCGCGATCTCGATCTGGCGCTTGGCGATCAGCGGCCGGGCGATCGACGTTCCGAGAAGATAATCCCCCTCGTATTGCGTGTTGGCGCGAAACATCGGGAACACGAAGTCGCGGACGAATTCCTCGCGCAGATCCTCGATGAAGATATTTTGGGGCTTAACCCCGAGCATCTCGGCCTTGCGCCGGGCCGGCTCAACTTCTTCGCCCTGTCCCAGGTCCGCCGTGAAGGTCACGACCTCTGCATCATATTCGGTTTGCAGCCATTTCAGGATGATGGAGGTGTCGAGGCCGCCGGAATAAGCGAGCACGACCTTCATTTTCTTGTTTGTCATTATTTCTGTTCCAACATCCAAAGCATGGCACCGCGCGCCGTGTGCATCCGGTTCTCGGCCTGGCGCCAGATCGCCGAGCGCGAACTGTCGATTATCGGCGCCGTCACTTCCTCTCCCCGGCGCGCGGGAAGGCAGTGAAGAAAGCGCGCGTTTGGTGCCAGTGCCATCAGGGCCTCGTTGACCTGGTATGGCTCGAACGCAGCCCGTCGCTCCTCGCTCTCTTCGCCTCCCATCGAGACCCAGACGTCGGTGTAGACGATGTCCGCCCCTTCAACAGCTTCCTCGGGATCGGTTAGCTGGCGAACGCCCATCGCATTGCCAAGGCCATAACCCTCGGGGCTCGCGATCGTGAACCGGGCACCGACGAGCGCGCAGGCTTCGGCGAGCGAGCGTGACACGTTGTTGCCCTCGCCGATGAAGGCGATTCTTGCACCCTCAAGCCGGCCCAGCAGCTGCCTGACCGTCAGGAGGTCGGCCAGGGCCTGAAGCGGATGGTCGGTTGCGGATAACATGTTGAGAACGGGCGCGGCGTTCACACGCGCCATTTCCTCAAGCAGGGCGTGGTCAAACACCCGCCCCGCGATAATCGCGTGAAAACAGGCCAGAGTGTGAGTGACGTCCGCGACGCTCTCGCGCGTGCCGATGCCAAGTTCAGCAGGCTGGATGTAGACGGGATGTCCCCCAAGCTGGGCGGCCGCCAGCTCCATTGAATTGCGCGTCCGCGAACTTGGCTTCTCGAAGTAAAGCGCGACGCCCTTCCCTTCCAGCAAGCGGGGAGCGGGCTGCTCGGATGCCGCGAGGATCCACTCGACGTCGCTCGAGGTGAGGTCGCGCATGGACAAAAGGTGCCTCACCAGCTCTTCTCCCGACGGATCATCGTGCCCACTCCGTGATCGGTCAGCAGTTCGATGAGCAGTGAATGGCGCACTCGCCCGTCGATGATATGGGCGAAATTGACGCCCTGATCGACCGCGTCGGCGCAGGCCCTCAGTTTGGGGATCATGCCCTTGCCGACGCTTTCGTGATCGATGCGCTCGCGAAGCTCGGCCGACGTCAGCCGGGGAACGAGCGTTTGTTCATCCCCGGGATCTTCGAGCAGACCCGGAACCGCCGTCAAATAGACGATCTTCTCGGCCTTCATCGCGACCGCGATGGCGCGCGCGGCCTCGTCGGCATTGACGTTAAATGGCTGACCGCCAGCATCGGCCCCGACGGTCGATACGACCGGGGTCAATCCATCATCGAGGAGGCGGTGGATGAGTTCGGCGCGCACACCCGAGACATTCCCGACGAAGCCGAGCGTCTGGTCTCCCGGCGTGACCGTAAGCAACCCCGCATCCTCGCCGGAGACTCCGACCGCGACGGGCTCGTCTCCAGCCTGGCTGTTGATCGTCGCCACAAGATCGCGATTGATCTTTCCAACGAGCACCATGCGAACGATCTCGAGCGTCTCGGCGTCAGTCACCCGGAGGCCGTCGCGAAACTCCGGCTCCTTCCCGACGCGGCGAAGCATGGCGTCGACCTGGGGGCCGCCACCATGGACGAGGACGCATCGCACTCCGACGCTCCTGAGGAGAAGCACGTCCTGCGCGAGCGCAAGATCGCTGTCGCGATCGATTGCCGCGCCGCCCAGTTTCACCACAATCGATTTGCCGGCGAACTGGCGGATGTAGGGGAGCGCTTCGACGAGGATGCGGGCGATTTCGGTTGGCGGGAGACTGGCCATCACGAGGTCTTGCTATTCTCTTTGATGTAGCCTGGCCCAAGATCGATCCCGATCATCTTGGCCGAGCCATGGCCAGCGCCGAGGTGAACCTCGATCTCGACCTCGTCGCTCATCATGTGCTCGGCAAGTGCCTGGCCGTCATGCTCGATCGCAACCCCGGCGCTCGCAACGACAATGCCGCCGTAGGCCACGCGCGATTTTGCGACGTCGAGGTCAACGCCGGCCGATCCGGCGGCTGCCATCAGCCGACCCCAGTAAGGGTCCCCGCCGTACCAGCTGCACTTCACAAGGTTGTTCTCGACGATGTTCTTCGCAGCGATCCTCGCTTCCTCGCTGGTGCGCGCTCCCGTGACTGCAAGATGCGCGATCCGGGTCATGCCCTCGGCATCGCGCGCCATCTTCATCGTGAGATCGCGGCATGCGGCGAGGACGACGTTTGCGAATTCCTCCGGGTCCGTCTGCCCGCGCTTGCCGCTTGCAAGAAGCATCGCGGTGTCGTTTGTCGAGGTCGCGCCATCTACGTTGAGCGTGTTGAACGTCGCGTCCGCGGCAGCCTTCAGCGCCTTCTGCATGACGGATCGCGAAACGCCCGCGTCCGTGGTCAGGAAAGCGAGCATTGTCGCCATGTTCGGCGCGATCATGCCGCAACCCTTGGCCATCCCGCCGAGGGTGAAGTTCGAGCCCTGGATGACGACTTCCTTCGCCTCGTGATCGGTCGTGAGGATCCCGCGCGCTGCATCGTGACCGCCCTCAATGGACAATTTGTGCGCGAGGCGCGGCGTTGCCGCGAGGATCGGATCCATTGGAAGCGGCGTCCCGATGATCCCGGTTGAACAGACGAGCACATGCGAGTTTGCGATCTGAAGGGCCTGACCGGTCGCGGCGGCCATAAGCTGCGCATCTTTATAGCCCGAAGCTCCCGTTCCTGCATTGGCATTGCCCGAGTTGACGATCACCGCCGCAGCCTTGCCGCCATTCGCCTGGAGCGTTGCCCGATCGAACTCGACGGGAGGCGCTGCAAACTTGTTCTGCGTAAAGACCGCAGCGCAGGGAACCGGCTGGAGATCTTTGGTTGCAAGGAGAGCCATATCGAACTTGCGCCGCTTGATGCCGGCATGACAGCCGGCTGCAACGAAGCCCTCGGCCGCGGTCACACTCATGGATAGATTCCGATCGTCGTAAGGCCGGCGCTCTCCTCGAGGCCGAGCATCAGATTGGCGCACTGGATCATCTGGCCCGCAGCGCCTTTGCCGAGATTGTCGATTGCCGACAAAGCAAGGACGCGACCGGTCCGTCCGTCATAGCGGGCGGTGAGCTGAGCGCCGTTCGACCCTGCGACCCACTTGGTGGCGGGCAGCTGGTCCGTTACGTGGACAAACAGCTCTTCGGAATACGACCTTTGCAGCGTCTCGAGCGGATCGCAGGGGCCGAGCGCTTCGCCGTAGCAAGTCGCAAGGATGCCGCGATCAATGGGCGCAAGGTGCGGAGTGAACAACACCGTCCCACCGGTCGCCATTTCCATTTCGGCCGTATGACGATGGTTGAGAAGCCCATAAGCTGAAAAGCTGCCGTGGACGGTGCTGAAGGCAGTAGCTTCTTTGGCATCGCGCCCGGCTCCGCTGACGCCCGAGGCTGCATCGACGATCAGGCCCTCAGCCCTGACCAGCTTGGCGTCGACCAGCGGCTTCAGCGCCAGGATCGCGGCAGTTGCATAGCAGCCGGCGGCAGCAACCGCCTTCGAGTTTCTGATCGCGTCGCGGTTGAGCTCGGGGATACCGTAGACGAATTCCCCGAGTAGCTCGGGTGCCTCGTGCGCATGGCCGTACCACCGCTCGTAGGTCGCCGCATCCTCGAGCCGGAAATCCGCGCCGAGGTCGACGAACGGGATTCCGCTCTTGAGGATCTCGGCCGCCAGCCGCTGGCTGTGACCGTGCGGAAGTGCCGCAAAGACGAGATCGACATCCTTGAAGGCGCCAGGTTCGATCGTTTCGAGCAGTGCATGCGGATAGGCAGGCGCGAGGTGCGGATGCACCGCTGAAAGAGGCCTCCCCGCCTTGCTTCCACCGAACAGCCTTGCCGGGACTAAATGGGGATGCGCGGCGATCAGCCGCAGGAGTTCACCCCCCACATAGCCCGAGGCACCAAGGATCGCGGTTCGAATCATCGCGCGGCCCCTATCCACTTTATTGCATATCTATGCAAGATGGTGCATATTCATGCGTATGACCGATCTCAAGGAGCGTCGGCAGCGGGCAATCGCGGACCTTATCCGGGAAAACGCGCTGTCGAGCCAGGAAGAGCTTGCCGAGCGATTAGGTTCCCTGGGCTTTCTGGTGACCCAGGCGACCGTCTCGCGCGATCTTGAGCAACTGGGCGCAATCAAGGTCCGGCGCGATGGCCATTTGAGCTATGCTCTCCCGGAAAGTGCGCCGAACCGTGCCAGCCCCCGCCTTGCGGCGGTGTTCAGGGACTGGGTCCGTTCCGTTGAGACGGCGGTCAACCTCGTTGTCATCAAGACGCCTCCCGGCTCCGCGCATCTCGTGGGGGTCGTACTGGACCAGTCGGAGCTTGCCGAGGTCGTCGGAACGATCTGCGGTGACGACGCGATCTTCATCGCCTGCCGCAGCTCCGCCGAAGCCGAGGCGCTGAGCGTCAAGCTTCGAGGCGAACTGCACTAGGGCTTGCCGCACGAACATGATGCGGCAATCATGAGTGCGTGCATGTTCGCGCCGCGCTCCTCAGCCTGCTGCTCCTCATGACCGCGAACGCCCAGGCGGCCGAGCGGCGCCCGCGTGCACGGGAAGCAGGCATTGCCATCGGGATCCTTCCAACCGGCCCTCTCAACGCAATCACCGATGTTGCCGGCGTGAGGGTCGGACAGGTCACGATCATCGAAGGTGCAACAGTCCGTACGGGCGTGACCGCGATCCTGCCGCATGGCGGCAATCTCTACCAGGACAAGGTCCCTGCAGGGTTCGCGGTCGGGAATGCCTATGGCAAGTTCATGGGCTCGACGCAGGTCAGGGAACTTGGTGAGATCGAAACGCCGATCGTGCTCACGAACACGCTCAGCGTCCCTGAAGCTGCCGCCGGAACCATCGAATGGACCCTGAGACAGCCCGGCAACGAAGATGTCCGGTCGGTCAACGCCATCGTCGGCGAGACCAATGACGGCACGCTTAACGACATCCGTGCCCGCAAGGTGCGATCTACCGACGCGCTCGCCGCGATCGAGCGGGCTCACGGCGGCCCCGTCGAGGAGGGCGCGGTCGGCGCCGGCACCGGCACGATTTGTTTCAGCTGGAAGGGCGGGATCGGGACCAGTTCGCGCCAGCTTCCTGGAAGCCTTGGCGGCTGGACGGTGGGTGTTCTGGTTCAGACGAATTACGGCGGCGTTCTCCAGGTCGCGGGTGTTCCCGTCGGCCAGGCACTCGGCAAGTATTATCTCAAGGACGAGCTTTCCAAGGCTAGCGGCGATGGCTCGGTGATCGTCGTCGTCGCCACCGACGCCCCTCTTTCTGACCGCAACCTGGAGCGGCTAGCCCATCGGGGTCTCCTTGGCATCGCACGCACGGGCTCACCCATGACCAATGGTTCGGGCGAATATGCCCTCGCCTTTTCGGTCAATGACCAGGTTCGCCGGACTTCCGAGCGGCGTGCCCAGCCGAGCCCGGTGGTCGACCTGCCCAACGAGCAGATGTCGCCTCTGTTCGAAGCCGCCGTCGAGGCAGCAGAGGAGGCGGCCATCAATTCCCTGTTCGCCGCGACACCGATGGACGGCAATGGCCGCCACGTCGACGCGCTGCCGATCGAAGAGGTGGTGAAGCTCTACCGGCGCGCGCGCGGTCAATAGCGGCCGTAGCGCCCGCGTACGCTGTCGATCAGCTTTCGGCTGTCGAATCCCACGCCGTCCTTGAAGACGAGGACTACCTTCTCGACGTCCGCGATGTTCGCGGCAGGGTTCCCGCCGACGATGAACAGGTCAGCCTCCTTGCCCGGGGCAATCGTGCCGATGCGATCGGCGAGCCCCAGAAAGATCGCTCCATTGAGAGTTGCGATCCGGATCGCTTCCACCGGCGAGAAGCCTGCCTCGACCAGCAGCTCAATTTCGCGTTGATCGCCGAAACCGGGAATGACCCCGCCATTGCCGGTCGGATCAGGCCCCGCGAGCAGCAGGCCTCCGGCAGCAACAAACTGGCGTTCGAGGCCCAGGTCGTTCTTGTAGGCCTCCGCGAAGGCTTCTCCCTTCGCCGTTGAACCGCGGCTCGCGGCAAGGTTGCGCAGGTAAAGATAATCCTCTCGGGCCTGGGGGGTCAGGACGGCCATCGCGCGCGGGTTGAGGGGCGCGTGAAGCGCAAGGCTCTGCTCGAACACCGGCAGGGTGGATGTAACCGCGACGTGCCGATCGACCAGAAGCTTGATGAGCGCATTGGCTTCGATGCTGCCGGGCTTCATCGCCTGCAGGGTCGGCGTCCCGGTCGTTGCCGTGCACGTATCAGGCTGCTTGCCCGGATCGAGCTGCGTATTGACAAAAAAGCCGTGCTCGAGGTCGTCGATGCCAAGCGCTGCAGCTTCCGGATAGGTGACGGAGCAAAGGTGACCCGTGATTTTCAGATGACGGCGGTGAGCCTCGTCGATTGCGGCTTTGAGCTCGGCCCGCGTGATGTTCATGTAGGCCTTGAACGAGGTTGCTCCCTGCTCTGCCCAGAAGCCCACCGTGCGCCGCGCATCCTCAGGCGAGGTGATCTGGTGCATCTGGATGAACGGGCTGCCGGAGCCCTCGAGATAGGGCGCGGTCACGTCCATGTGAGGGCCCGCGAGCTTGCCGCTGTCGATAGCGGTCTTCACGTTGAGATCGGTATAGGGTTCGACGCTCCCGGTGGTACGCATCGTCGTGACCCCGCTGCCGAGATAGAGCCGCGGCGCGCTGAACGTCATTTGCGGGACGTCGAGCGGGCTTTCTGAATGGCCGCTCGCATCGAGGTTGGGCCGAGCGATGTAGAACATGTGGTTGTGCATGCCCACGAGTCCCGGCATCGCCGTTTCGCCGGTTCCGTCAAGAAGCCGGTAACCCGCCGGTATTGGCGAACCGGACTTGAGGACGGCCCCGATCTTTGAACCGTCGATCAGCAGGGTCGCGTTCTCGATCGGCGCGGCACCCGTGCCATCGATGATGCGAAGATGCTGGATGGCGATCTGGCCTCCAGGTACGTGGACGAAGGCCTGGACGTCCGCGGAGAGCGCGGGCGGCGGTGCAAGAACCGACGCACCGATCGCGGCCGATGACAGCGCAGTAGCCGCGCAAGCTGCAAGAAGCCGGAAATCCATGGGCGCTCCTCCAATCCGGACGTTAGCTTGCATGCCGCCGCGATGACCGCAACGGGTCCCCTGGCCAGTCAGAAGTTCGCACCGAATGTGGCCAAAATTTCATGGTCTCGGACGACTGACTTGCGGCTAGGGTCAGTCCGAGCAGATGTTGGAAGGATATCATTCGTGCGTTCGCTTTTCATTACGGCGCTTGCCCTGGTTTCTTCGTCAGCCGCAGTTGCCGCAAATCCTGCCTATCACGCCGCGGACCAGATCAAGGCGGCGGACGGCGGCTGGGATCTGCTCAGCGTCGATCCGATGGCCAAGCGCCTTTACGTGGCGCGCCGCGACGCGGTGACGGCCGTCGACCTTGCAAGCGGCAAGGTCACCGACAAGCTCGCTGCCGCGGACGGCGGTCATGCCGCCCTCGCAATTCCCGGCACGAGCAACGTCCTCGTCACGAACGGAAATTCCAACACGGCGACGATCATCGATGGTCGCACCGGTGAGGTGCGCTCGACCCTTCCGACGGGAAAGAAGCCGGACGCTGCCACTTATGACCCCGCGACGCATGACGTGTGGATCATGACGCCGGGCGATGGAGGGATCACCGTGATCGATCCGCGGTCAGCCAAGGTCCTTGGCCAGGTTGCGGTCGGGGGTTCACTGGAACTTGGAGCATCGGACGGCCGCGGCCATCTCTATGTCAACGTCGAGGACCGCAACGAGGTCGCAGTGATCGATACCCGGGCAAGGAAGGTGCTGAGGCACGAGCCGCTCCCGGGTTGCGATGGTCCGACCGGTATCGTTTATGATCCCGCCACGCGCGAGACCGTCTCGGCCTGCGCGAACGGCGTTGCCGTCATTCTCTCCGCGGCCGGCAAGCCCGTCGCCTCCATTCCCATCGGGAAGCGTCCCGACGGCGCAGCCTTCGACGAACGCCGCCATGTCGCACTCATACCCTCGGGAGCGGACGGTAGCCTGTCGGTGATCGAGCTTGCTCCAGTGGCACGTCTGGTCGAAACCGTGCAAACGGCGAAAAGCGCGCGCACGATCGCCCTCGACCCCTCGACGGGCCGTGCCTACCTGCCGGCAACCGATCTTCAGCCTGCGGTCGGCAACGAGCGGCCGAAGGCCGTTCCGGGCACCTTCCGCATCCTTGTCGTGGCGCCCGTGGCGGCGACGCACTGAACGAGACTTCGATCTTGGATCAGTGCGGCGCTGGAATATCTGACCATCAATCAGGCCGGCCTTTCGGGCTGGAGGGAAGGCCCCCTTGGGCGCCACCTAAGTGGAACCTCGCTACCGGCCTCCCCGTTTGTGACGCGTGGACAATGTTCATTCGCTCGAGCGCAAGCCTGCGCTGATCAAGCCGGCGCCAGCCGCGGAGGCCTTCTACTCGGAAGTCCTCAAGCACATGGCCCAATCGGGAATTCCGTTCCTCGTGTCGGGCACTTACGCGCTCGCAAGCTATACCGGTATCGATCGCCCGACTAAGGACGTCGACGTCTTCGCCAAGGCCGGCGATGCCCTCAAGATGCTGCATTATTTCAAGGGACAGGGCTTCGACGTGGAGATCGTCGATGAGCGCTGGCTCTACCGCGTGACACGGGGCGAACTTTTCGTGGACGTGATCACCAACATGCCCACGGTCACGACGCACGTCACTGACCTCTGGTTCGTGGGCGCGCCCGAAACCGAGCTGTTTGGAGCCAGGGTGAAACTCGTTCCGCCGACCCAGTTCATCTGGTCGAAGATCTTTGTCCAGGATCACCACCGCTACGACATGGCCGACGTCGCGCACATGATCCTCAAGTGCCATGAAGCGATCGACTGGAAGCAATTGCTCAGCCACATGGAGCTCTACTGGGAAGTGCTGCTGATGGCCCTCCTCAACTTCCGTTTCATCTATCCCAGTGAGCGGCATTGCGTTCCAAGATGGTTGATGAACGAGCTGCTCGAACGGCTGCAGGACCAGGCCGACATCACCGGACCGGGCAAGAAAGTCTGCCGCGGACGCATATTCTCTCCGCGAGACTATTCGATCGACGTGGACCGCTGGGGCTTCTCGGACGCGGTCGGTAATCTCGAAGAGCAATATGGCGAATAACCGTCCGATGCGGGTGGCGGCAATTGGCGATCTTCACGTGCAGGAGAACGATGAAGCTCCCTACCGTGAGCTGTTCACCGAAATTTCCAGCCATGCGGACGTTCTGCTCCTGTGCGGCGATCTCACCAATTTCGGCAAGGAGAGGGAGGCCGAAATCCTCGCCGAGGACATCAAGTCCTGCACGATCCCGGTGCTCGGCGTGCTCGGGAACCATGATTACGAATGCGGATGTCCCGAGAGGGTCTGCGAGATCCTTCACGGCGCAGGGATGGTGGTGCTCGATGAGCAGGCGCACGAAATCGACGGGGTCGGCTTTGCCGGCGTCAAGGGATTTCTCGGCGGCTTCGGACGAGGCGAACTCGCACCGTTCGGCGAGCCCATCGTCAAGGCATTCGTGGATGAAGCCATGAAAGAGGCCCGCAAGCTAGAAAACGCCCTGCGCACGCTGCGCACCGAGCGCAGCGTCGCCGTTCTCCATTATTCGCCGATCACCGGCACGCTGGAGGGCGAGCCGGCCGAAATCTTCCAGTACCTGGGAGCACAGCGCCTCGCCGAACCAATCGACCGGTTCGACCATGTGAAAGCAGTCGTGCACGGCCACGCGCACCACGGTACTTACGAGGGGCGCACGCCGCTTGGAAAACCGGTGTACAACGTCGCGCAGTTCGTGGTCCGGCCAAAATTTGGCCGCCCCTATGCAATGCTTGAGATCTGAGCTTCGGCGATTTTCCGTTTGCGGGTTCTGCCTCACGCAAAAGACAGTCGTCGCGCTGCTACTGCTGCGGCCAGCTTTCGAGGATATCGACAAAGCGCGTCAGCCACGCATTGGTCTGGTGCCCGTCGACGACCCGGTGGTCGATGGTGAGCGTTACGTAGGCCATTGGTCTGATGAGGATCGCGTCCTGGCCGCCAACTTCGCGGACCACCAGCCGCTTCTCGAGCTTGCCGACACCGAGGATCGCCGCCTGTCCCTGGTGAAGGATGATGGGAGCAGCAAGTAGCGATCCGGAAACGCCGTGATTGGAGATGGTGAAGCTTCCGCCGGAAACATCGGACCTCTCCAGCCTGCCCTCGCGCGCGCGCTTCGTCAGGTCATCGAGCCTTGCACCGATCTGCTCGAGCTCGAGCCTGCCCGCGTCCTTTACTACCGGGACGACCAGCCCCTTTTCACCCAGGGCCGTGCCGACGCCCACATCGATGGTCGGCGACACGCTAATGCGGTCCTTTTCCCAGCGTCCATTGATCGCCGGCGCCGCCGCCATCGCATCGGCCGCTGCCTTGACGATGTAGGCGGTGTAACTGAGCTTCACGCCCTTCGCGGCCATCGCGGCCTTGTGCGCCGCGACGCTTGAGAAGTCCGCCTCGAACACGGCGGTCACGTGCGGCTGGTCGGCAACTGCACGAACCATGTTTTCCGCGATGGTGAGCCGCATGCGATCGTGCGGAATATCCTGCGGATTGAACTGACGCGGCTGGGCGGTGGAAGGCTCGCCGATGCTGACGATCGTTGCCGATGCAACGACGCGATCAATATCCTCGCGGGTGACACGCCCGTTGCGGCCGGTGCCCTGGATCCTTGTCGGATCGACCCCGTGCTGGAGGCAGGCGCGGCGGACCGACGGGCTCAGCCTTGTTTCGTTCTCCCCTGGCCCGCGAACATGATCTGTCTTTTCCGGCGATCCTTGCTTCCTGGCCTGGGCAGGCCCGGAGAGCGCCTCTGCGGCGGCAGGCTCGACAGCAATACCCTGTTCGATCCTCGCCAAGAGGGCCCCGGGCACCGCTTCTGCGTCCGTATCGAGCAGAATTTCGGCAAGAACTCCGGCCGCGGGCGCGGGAACTTCCTGCGTGACCTTGTCCGTTTCAAGTTCGACCAGCGGATCGTTTTTGGCGACCGCATCGCCAATCTGCTTGAGCCAGGCACGGACGACCGCCTTGGTACCTTCCTGTTCGTCAGGGACGCGGACCTCGATCAAGTCAAAAACCCACGAGGCGTTCAATCTCGGGCCGAATTCGGGCCGGAGACGGCAGCGCCCACTCCATCAGTTTGGGATGATGCGGACTGGGGATGTCGGGCATGGTCACCCGCGCAACCGGGGCATCGAGGTCGAGAAAGGCTTCGTCCGCGACGACAGCAGCAATCTCCGCGCCGAACCCGCCCGTCCGCAGGTCCTCGTGGACGATGAGGCACCGACGCGTCCGGCGGACGCTTTCAAGCACCATGTCCTTGTCCCAGGGTTGCAGAGTGCGAAGGTCGATGACGTCGGCACTGAAGCCTTCGGCGGCCTCTTCGCAGCGCGGCACCATCGCACCCCAGGTCACGATTGTGATCGAGTCGCCTTCGCGCGTTTTCCTGGCCCGTCCGAACGGTAGCACATAGTCGTCTCCGGGCCACGGGCGCCGCGCCCAGCTGTCGTCGAGCATGGCGCGATGCTCGAAGAAGAGCACGGGGTCGTTCCCGCGCAGACTTCCGCGCAGCAAGCCGGCCGCGTCCTCGGCATTGGAAGGGACTGCGACCTTCCATCCAGGATTGTGCACGAACTCGACCTCGTTGGTCATCGAGTGCCAGGGATCGCCGCACTTGAAGAACCCGCCGGGCACGCGCAGCACCATCGGCGCCGCGAAGCGGTTATGGGTCCGCCAGCGCATGGTGCCGGCGTCGTGAATCTGCTCGGTCGCGGGCTCGGCATACTTCCGGAACTGGATTTCGGGGACGGGCATGAGCCCTGCAAGCGCCATTCCGACCGCCCGCCCGACAATACCCTCCTCGTTGAGCGAGGTATCAAACACGCGCTCGGAGCCAAACTTGTCCTGGAGTCCAAGTGTTACTGCATGAACGCCGCCCTTGGGCCCGACGTCCTCGCCAAATGCAAGGAGGCGCGGGTTCGCTTCAAGTTCCTGGTCGAGCACCCGGCGGATGGCAGTGACCATGTTGATGCGCTGACCCTCGCCCTGCGGCTGATCGGTCGAGGCAGGCTGCCTGTAGCCACTGCTCCAAAGACCTCCGACCTGCTGCAGTTCGCCTTCGAAAAAGACATTGCTCGTGACGGTCTCGGGAGAGGATACCCCCCTCGCCTCCGCCTCTGCGAGCCCCGCCTGGACTTGCCAGGCGACCTCGCGCTCGAGGTCAGCCCAGGCATCCTCGCCGACCTGACGTTTCGCACAATGTGCCTTGAGCTTGGGCAGCGGGTCGCGCTGCCACTCTGCCACGACTTGTTCCTTGGTTTTATAGGTCTGCGTATCCTGGTAGCTGTGGCCCTCGAGCCGCGGCACTCTGAGCCGCAGAAGTGCCGGAGCCTGCTGCTCCCGGACATGGCCAACAGCATCCTCGATCAGCTTGGCCGCCTCGGCCGGTTCGGTGCCATCACCGTTGAAGATGGCCAGCCCGGAAAAGGTCGCGAGATTGGCCGCAATATCTTCGCCAGGAGTCTGATAATGAGAGGGAACCGAGATCCCGTACCCATTGTCCTCGACATAGATGAGCAATGGCAATCTTTGTGTCGTCGCAATGGTTAACGCAGACCAAAATCCGCCCGTCGCGCAGCTCGCGTCTCCTCCGAGCACCAGGGAGATCGCATCGAGAGGACCCTCCTTCAACACGTGCTGCTTGTATTTGATCGCCTGTGCCCAGCCGGCCGCGGGCGTATATTGTGCTCCGACGCCCCCGCACATCGGAAGCGCATGCGCGCCGCCCGGATTGGGATAGTTGAAAACGACCCCGATATCGCGCCCGTCAGAATAGCCGCCGGCAAGGCCCATCCCCGAGCCAAGCGCGTCGGCGAGTGGAACACCGAGCGCGAGCAGCAGCGGCCTAGACCGATAATATCCGAAAGCGCCGTCACCGTCCTTGAGCTGAAGGCCGAGCAACACCTGGGCCATATCATGACCACGCGCGCTGAACTGGTAGAGCACCTTCTTGGCGGGAACCAGTTCCTGCTCCTCGAGCCGGTCCATCTCCCGGCTGGTGAGCACCAGGCGCGCGACCTCGCGCCAGTCCACGTCGGCCGACACTCGGCCCGGGTCGCGATCAGCCATGGTCGTTCTACGCGTCCAGTGCGCCGACCACGGCGGTGATAAATCGATCGATCTTGCTGTCGCCCATGCCGACCACGTTGAAGCGGCCGCTGTCGGCCATGTAGATTCCATCGTCCTTCCGAAGCTTCAGCACCTGTTCCTTGCTGAGCGGGAGCATCGAGAACATGCCGAACTGGCGACCGATGAAAGAGATTCGCGGATCAGCGGCTGCGATCCGCTGCCGCACCGAGTTGATACGGTCCCGCATCCCCTGGAGTTCGACGAGCCAGCGCGCGCGAAGCTCCGGGTCATCGAGGATGATGTGGATCGCGGCCGCGCCATGGTCGGGAGGCATCGACCACATTTCCCGGGCGATCTGGTGGAGGTGCGCCATTGCCGTCCTCGTCGCGTCTGCCGACCTGGTCTTGACCCACACGGACCCGACGCGATCACGATAGACGCTGAAGTTCTTGTCGCAGCTCTGTGCAATGACTACTTCGTCGCAGGCATCGAGCATCAGCCGAACGCCGAAGGCATCCTCGTCGAGACCGCGTCCGAAGCCCTGGTAGGCAATGTCAATCAGGGGCGTCAGCCCGCGCTCGCTTACCACTCGAACGACTTCACGCCATTGCTCTTCGCTGAGGTCGGCGCCGGTCGGATTGTGGCAGCAGCCGTGAAGGAGGGCGACGTCGCCCGGCTCGCCCGACTGAAGCGCCGCGATCATGTCCTCGAAGCGGATGATCGCCTGGCCGCGCTCGTAATAGGCATATTCAACGGCCTTGAGGCCAACCGCCGTGACGATCGGCGGATGATTTGGCCAGGTCGGCGTGCCAAGAAAGACGCGCGCGTTCGGATTGGCTGCCGCGAGAAGCTCGAACCCTAGCCGAAGGGCCCCGCAGCCACCGGGAGTCTGAAGACCGACGATGCGTTCGTCGCCGGCATGCTGGCCAAGAAGGACGGGTCGGAGCAACTCGGTAAACCGCTTGTCGCCAGAACTGCCGAGATAGGCCTTGGTCGACTGCGTATCGAGAAGCCGCTGCTCGGCTTCCTTCATTACCTTGAGGATGGGAGTGTTCCCTGCACCGTCGCGGAAGACGCCGACGCCGACATCGATCTTGTCGGGCCGCGGGTCGGCATTGACCATGCCGATGAGCGCGATGAGGGAGTCACTCTGCACCTCCGGCAGATCGGAGAGGCCGCGGGTGTCGGTGCGGGTTAGCATGGAAGGCCGATTAGCCCAGTCACGCATCGTAATCCACAGCGACGCCATCAGCGAGCGGTACCGACTGGCAGGTCAGCACATAGCCTTCCGCGACTTCCTCGTCCGTGAGTCCGTAGCGGGCAGCCATCTCGACCTCCCCCTTAGTCACTTTCGCACGGCATGTCGCACAAACGCCGGCCTTGCATGCAAAGGGTGCAGGAAGGCCCGCCGCGCGAGCACTGTCGAGGATGTTGCCCTTCGTGAAGGGCACGCGGCGCGTGCGGCCGTCGAGGGTCACTGCAACGCTCACCCCTTCAGCCTTGGTCTGAAGTTGCGCAATCTCGCGCGATACGGCTTCGGGTGGCCTGTCCGCGGTGAAGCGCTCGATGTGGATCCGGTCCTTGGGGATGTTACGGTCGAGCAAGGCCCCTTCCGCAGCGTCCATCATCGGGCCGGGTCCGCAGATGAACCAGCCCTCCACCTCTGCCATATCGGGAATCAGCGCCGGGATGACTTCCTCGAGGCGCTTGCGGTCGAGCATTCCGTTGAAGAGCTCGATGTCCTGTTCCTCCGCATCGAGGAAATGATAGACCTCGAAGCGGCCGAGATACTTGTCCTTCATTCCCGCCAGCGCCTCGAGAAAGATGACCGAGCTGCTGTCGCGGTTGCCGTAGAGCAATGTGAACCGGCTCTTGGGCTCCTCGGCGAGGAGGGTCTTTATCAGCGAGATGACGGGGGTGATCCCCGACCCTCCCGCAATACCGACGAGATGACGGCTGTTCTGAGCATCGAACGACGTGGTGAAACTGCCGTGCGGCACCATCACCTCGAGGGTATCCCCGGCCCTGAGCGCGTCGCCGACCCAGTTCGAGAAGAGTCCCCCGCCAATCCTTTTCACGGTGACCATCCAGTCAGCGTCGCGCGGCGCGGTGCACAGGGAATAGTTGCGGCGAACTTCCGTCCCGTTGATGGTAGCGCGAAGAGTGAGGTGCTGGCCTGCGGCAAAGGCGAAGCTGTCGCGCAGCTCGGCCGGAATTTCAAAGCGGATGGAATTGGCTTCGGCGGTCTCCGGAACGATCTCCGCGACCTTTAGCGCGTGAAAATGGACACTCATTACCAGCTCGCGTCGGGATAGGTTCGCGGCAGGAATTGCATGATCGCCAGCAGATGGCCGAGATGCTCGCTATGATGTCCCCGACGGCCGCCGAGGATCGGGCGCTGTTCGGCGGGCGCCGCCAGCCGCGCTGTCTCCAGCACGCTTTTGATCGAAGAGCGATACTCATCTTCAAATTCGCGTGGATCGGGGGCGATCCCCTGGTCGATCGCTGCCTGGAGCGTGTCGTCCACCTCGAACAGCTCGGGCACGAACCTCCAGCACCAGTCGAGACCGTCGGCCATCCGGGCCGAGCTTTCCGCGGTGCCGTCGCCCAGGCGAATTGTCCAGTCGGCAGCGAGGTCACGATGGTACGCGACTTCCTTGACCGCCTTGTGCGCGAAATCCGAGAGGAACTTGTCACTCGACTGAGTCAAGCGCTGAAACAGGAGATGCTGCCAGGTCGCATACAGGAAATGGCGCGCAATCGTCTGCGCGAAGTCACCGTTAGGTTGCTCGACCAAGAGGCAGTTCCTGAAATCGAGCACGTCGCGATGGAATGCCAGCCGGTCTCCATCGCCCGCATCATTGAGCAGTAGATTTGCCTGGCCGACGAGGTCGAGCGCGAGATTGGCGAGGCTGATGTCGACTTCGAGCACCGGTCCGTGACCGCACCATTCGGACAGGCGCTGCCCGAGAACCAGCGCATCGTCGCCCAGGCGGAGCAGATAATCGTGGTGAGCAGGGTCGCGTCCAGGCTCGGCAGGCGCGTCGAATACGCCCGAACCGATTGCTCCCCTCGGCACGTCGATCGGCGGCAGCGAAGCCATCAGATGTGCTTCACCTCGTCCGGGATCTCGTAGAAGGTGGGATGCCGGTAGATCTTGCTTTCAGCCGGCTCGAAAAGCTCGCCTGCATGGTCGGGATCGCTCGCGACGATCTCGGCCGAGGGCACGACCCAGAGGCTCACTCCTTCCATCCGCCGTGTGTAAGTGTCGCGCGCATGCGCGAGCGCGAGCTCCGCGTCAGGAGCATGAACACTGCCAACGTGGCGATGCGAAAGGCCGCCCCTCGAGCGGACGAATACTTCCCACAGCGGCCAGTCACTGCTCACGCCGCCTTCCTCGCGCGCCGCTTCTCCTCATGCGCCGCCGCGGCCTCGCGTACCCAGGCACCCTCGTCCCACGCCTCCCTCCGGGCCTTCATCCGCTCCTTTGCGACAGGGCCCTCGCCCCTGACAACGGCGTAGAACTCCTCCCAGTCGATTTTTCCGAAATCATAGCTGCCCCGCTCCTCGTTCCAGGAAAGGTCGGGGTCGGGAACGGTGAGGCCGAGGAAATCGGCTTGAGGCA
Source organism: Sphingomonas agri (assembly GCF_038148795.1). Taxonomy (NCBI): domain Bacteria; kingdom Pseudomonadati; phylum Pseudomonadota; class Alphaproteobacteria; order Sphingomonadales; family Sphingomonadaceae; genus Sphingomonas; species Sphingomonas agri. Next base: position 585,600 of record NZ_JBAPEU010000002.1, read on the forward strand.
CCGTGATGTCGACGAACTTCTGCCGGAGCTCGTCATTGGTCTCGCGCTTGATCCGCCACCGCATCGACTGAGCGGTGTTGGGACTGTCGGCGTCCGGCGGTCCGAACATCATGAGGCTGGGCCACCACCACCGATTGAGGGCATCTTGCGCCATCCGCTTCTGTTCGGAGCTGCCATTCGCCAGGGCGATCATGATCTCGTAGCCCTGCCGCTGGTGGAAGCTTTCTTCCTTGCATATGCGGACCATCGCTCTTGCATAGGGTCCGTATGACGTCCGTTGCAGCGGGACCTGGTTCATGATTGCAGCGCCATCGACGAGCCAGCCGATCGCCCCGATGTCGGCCCAGGTAAGCGTCGGATAATTGAAGATCGTCGAATATTTGGCTTTTCCGGAGTGCAGCGCCTCGATCATCTGCTCACGGCTCGTGCCCAGCGTCTCCGCAGCGCAATAGAGATAGAGTCCGTGTCCGGCCTCGTCCTGCACCTTCGCGAGGAGAATCGCCTTGCGCCGAAGCGAGGGTGCCCTCGTGATCCAATTGCCTTCGGGAAGCATCCCGACGATCTCTGAATGCGCGTGCTGGCTGATCTGCCGCGTCAGCGTGCGCCGATACGCCTCCGGCATCCAGTCCTTGGGCTCGATGAAGTCATCTGCAGCGACTCGCGCCTCGAAGGCGTCGAGTAGCTTGGGGTCCTCGAGATTCTCGATCTTCGCGGTCTTCTGGAGCTCGGTCGTGTACATGCAAGCGATCTAGTCCCTGCGCGCCCAAGGTTCAAATATCGACGACCGGTCCGCCAAGCGTGCGCGAATAGCCCGTGAACTCCGCAATGCTGCGACCGTCGCCTGCGCGGACGGCGACACGGGTCACCCCGGCGCGGCCCTCGCGCGCGACCTCATGGGCTTCGGCGATCAACGTCTCGCCTTCCTTCACCTTATCGAGAAAGACGATCGAAGCCTGCGCCGCCACGCTGGCGTGATTGGCGCCATTGCACACATAGGCAAATGCACTGTCGGCGAGCGCGAAGATCATTCCGCCGTGAGCAAATCCATGGCCGTTCAGCATATCGGGGCGCACCACCATCGAGACGCGCGCATAGTTTTCGCCTACTTCCTCGATTGCGAGGCCCCAAGCGGGTCCGGTTCCTTCCGCGGCGATCATGTGCCGTGCGACGCGGCCGGCGAGTTCGTTTGCGTCCACTGCCTCTCCTTCGCTACTCGGCGCGCATGGCTTACGAGACCATCGAGTTCAAGGCGGACGGAGCGATCGCCCGGATAACTCTCAATCGGCCTGACCGGCTCAACAGCTTCACGGTTCAGATGCACGAAGAAGTGCGCGACGCGCTCGCGAATCTCGGCGATGCGCGTGTCGTGGTCCTGACTGGCTCAGGTCGCGGCTTTTGCGCGGGACAGGACCTCAATGACCGGGCGGTTGCGCCGGGTGAGGCGGTGGACCTTGGTGAAACGGTAGAGGCGCAGTGGAATCCCCTGATCCGTACCCTGACCTCTCTTCCCCAGCCGGTGATCGCGCGCGTCAACGGAGTCGCCGCTGGTGCCGGCGCCAACATCGCCCTTGCTTGCGATATCGCGATTGCTGCGAAGTCGGCCAGGTTCATCCAGAGCTTTTCCTCCATAGGCCTCATTCCCGATAGCGGGGGCACATGGGCGCTTCCGCGCCTGGTCGGCCAGGCACGAGCGCTTGGACTTGCACTTACCGGCGAGCCGCTCGCAGCCGAGAGGGCGGCGGAATGGGGACTGATCTGGAAGGCGGTCGAGGATGATGCGCTCGACACGGAAGTCGAGGGGGTAGCAGCCAGGCTTGCCTCGCTTCCGCCACTCGGCCTTGCCGCAATCAAGGAGATGATCCGGGCGAGCTGGCAATACAGCCTCGATGAAGAGCTGGATCGACAGGCCGGGGCGATGCGGCGCCTCGGCTTCACCGAGGATTACCGCGAAGGAGTCGCCGCCTTTCTCGAGAAGAGACAGCCGAAATTCAAAGGGCGTTGAACGGCTGCAACCCTCCTTGGTTTTGGTTCGTTACGTCGCACAAACAACCAAAAGAGGAGGCACGCCGTGCTTGGCACGATCCTAATCATTCTGCTCATTCTGCTGCTCATCGGCGCTCTCCCGCGCTGGGGTCACAGCGCGAGCTGGGGCTATGGCCCGTCGGGCCTGTTGGGCCTCATCCTCATCATCATCGTCGTCCTGGTGCTGCTGGGCAGAATCTAGCCCGCCGCGCCTGCTTTCCTGGCAAAGGTCCAGGCGGCACTCGCGAGCATCGGCACGCGTTTGGCCATTTCGGCCGCCTGCGCGTGGCTCGCGGTGCCGTCTATCACGCGCTTCTTGATGCCCTGGACGATGCCGGCGAGGCGGAACAGGTTGTACGCGAAATACCAGTCAAGCTTGTCCGCCACCGCTACGCCGGCACGCTCTGAATAACGGCCCACGATCTCCTCGAGGGATGGTATGCCAAGTTGCTGCAGGTCGAGGCCGGCAAGTCCTGCGCCCCCGTCCGCGGGCATGACCCACTGCATCGCAAGATACGAGAAATCGGCCAGGGGATCACCGAGCGTTGCAAGCTCCCAGTCCAGAACCGCAGTCAGGCTCCCGTCGCCGTCGTAGATGACATTGTCGATGCGATAGTCACCGTGCACGATCGCGGTCCGGGACTGCTCGGGAACAGTCGCGGGAAGGAAGGCGATCAGTCGCTCCATTTCGGCAATGAAGTCGGTCTGGGAATCGCGGTACTGGCGAGTCCAGCGCGCGACCTGGCGCTCGAAATAATTGCCGGGCTTTCCAAAAGCGCCAAGGCCCGCGCGCTCGGGATCCACGTTATGCAGCTCGGCAAGCGTATCGACGAGCTGCTCGTACATGCTCCGTCGGGTCTCACGATCGAAATCGGGAAGAGCGCCGTTGGCGTAGGGTCGCCCCTTCGCCATCGCCATCACGTAGAAGATTGCGCCGATGAGCTCCGGATCGTCGCACAGGGCCAAAGGCTCGGGTACGGGGAAGCCCAACGGAAAGAGCGCCGACAGCAGCTGGTACTCGCGATCGACCGCGTGAGCCGAGGGCAGAAGAGTCCCGAAGGGCTTGCGGCGCATCACATAATCGCCCGAAGTCGCCCGTATCCGATAGGTCGGGTTAGATTGGCCCGACGGATACTTGGTCAGTACAAAGGGACCCGCGAAGCCCTCGACGTTCGCCTCCAGCCATTGGCCGAGCGCAATTTCGTCGACCTGCTTCTCGCTCACCGATGTTTCTTGTACTCGAGGCGGGCAATGGCGCGCCGGTGCACCTCGTCGGGACCGTCGGCGAGCCGCAGGGTGCGGATCGAGGCATAGGCTCGCGCGAGCCCTGCATCTTCCGAGACCCCCGCGGCACCGAATGCCTGGATGGCATCGTCAATGACCTTGAGCGCCATGATCGGCGCTGCAACCTTGATCATCGCAATCTCGCCCTTGGCCGCCTTGTTGCCGGCCCTGTCCATCATGTCCGCTGCCTTGAGGCACAACAGCCTCGTCATCTCGATTTCGATCCGTGCATTGGCGACCCGCTCTTCCCATACGCCCTGTTCGGCGATCGACTTCCCGAAAGCGGTGCGGGACATGAGACGCTCTACCATGGCGCCCAGTGCTTCTTCGGCGGCCCCGATCGTCCGCATGCAGTGATGGATCCGCCCCGGGCCAAGCCGTCCCTGCGCGATCTCGAATCCCCGGCCCTCGCCGAGCAGCATGTTGGACGGCGGCACTCGCACCTCGTCGAGTTCAATCTCCATGTGTCCGTGCGGTGCGTCGTCATAGCCAAAGACCGGCAAGTGCCGCTTGATCGTGACGCCCGGGGCATCGAGCGGCACCAGGATCATCGATTGCTGCTCGTGAAGTTCGGCCGCAGGATCCGTCTTTCCCATGAGGATCGCGATCTTGCACCGCGGGTCGCCCGCGCCGCTCGACCACCACTTGCGGCCATTGATCACATATTCGTTGCCGCGCATCTCGATGCTGCACCTGATATTGGTCGCGTCGGACGAGGCGACCTCGGGCTCGGTCATCAGGAATGCCGAACGGATCTCTCCGTCCATGAGCGGTCGCAGCCACTCCTCCTTCTGCTCGCGAGTGCCGTAGCGGTTGAGGACCTCCATGTTGCCGGTGTCGGGTGCCGAGCAGTTGAACACCTCCGACGACCAGAGAATGCGGCCCATCTCCTCGGCGCAAAAGGCATATTGGAGATTGGTGAGCGCCGGGCCTTCGAATTGGAAGGTGTCGTCGAGGCTCGCCGCACCGTGGGACGGGGGCATGAAGAGGTTCCAGAGACCCTCGGCTCTTGCCTTCGCCTTCAGCTCCTCGATGACCGGGAGAACCTTCCAGCGATCCCCTTCGCGCTGCTGCGCTTCGTAGTCCGGAACGCGCGGCCGAACATATTCGGCCATGAAATCGCGGACCTGGTCCTGCCACTGGGTCTCGTCCGCGCTAAGGCTGAAATCCATGGGTTTGGCCTACCAGCAACAATGTTAGTTGGCTATGAGCCGGTGATGCAGTCGCTTGCGGGAAAGGTCGCTGTCGTCACGGGTGCGGCCTCGGGCATCGGGAGGGCTGCCGTTCAGCTGTTCCGGAGCGAAGGCGCGATCGTGGTTGGTGCCGACGTCAGTGAGGGCAGCGATGTCGTCGTCGATGCAGGAAGCGAGCCCGATGTCGTTCGGCTCGTGAACGACGTGACGAGCAAGCACGGCGGCCTCGACATCTTCTTCGCAAACGCCGGCGTCTCGGGCGGCTGGGCAACGATAAGAGAGCAAAGTGCGGACGACTGGGCCGAGATCCTGCGCGTCAATCTCATCGGCCCGTTTCTCGCGATCAAATATGCGGCTCCGATCATCGCCGCTCGCGGCGGCGGATCGGTCATCTGCACAGCGAGCGTCGCCGGGCTTCGCTCGGGTGCGGGCGGCGCTGCCTACTCGGCATCAAAGGCGGGCGTCATCAATCTCGTGCAGACTGCGGCACAGCAGCTTTCAGGGTCCGGCGTGCGCGTCAATGCCATCTGTCCGGGCCTTATCGAGACCGGCATGACCAAGCCGATGTACGACATGGCCCGGCAGGCCGGCAAGGCGAACCGGATCGGCGAACTCAATCCCCTGAGGCGCGGGGGCGAACCCGAGGAGATCGCAAGGGCAGCACTGTTCCTTGCCTCGAACGAGTCGAGCTACGTCAATGGTGCTGCCCTGGTCGTCGATGGAGGTCTCTCGAGCAGCCATCCGACGACCAGCCGATTCGATCTGAGGATGCTCTAGGTCGGGTTGCGCTGCGGCGCTGGAGCTGCACCTCCGGCACAGTCTCCAGTGAGACTGGAGGCGACCTTGGGCGGTTTGCCCGGTCCCTGTGAATTGACCTCCGTTCTTCGCGTGCACGTCTTGCCGCCGCTGCTGGTCGTTACGATGGTGACGCTGCTCGAACCGGCCGGTGCATTGCCGTAAGCTGCAACGTCGAGGCCGGTTCCTCCGACCGCGGGCACTCGTGCCATCGACGAGATCTGCTGCATCATCGCGTCCATCTGGCGCTCGATGTCGAACGCGCTGCGATCAAGCATGCCGAATGGCGTGAAGGCCGGAACGGCCGGTGAGACCGTTACCCTTGGAGGGACGCTTCCGACATATTCGACCTGCGCAACCGAGCCGTCCGGGAGCGGCACGCTTAACATGTGGGTGTTCCGGGCCGCGGCGAATGCAGCGCCGGCAAGGGTGACGGCGCTAAGACCGGCCGCAGCGATGCTAAGAGCTTTTCGCATGGCGAGTTCTCCGGTGGTGGTTGATCCAGCAACCCAAAACCTATCGCGCGATTCTGAACGCCAGCTGTCGGATAGACCGTTAGCAAAGAAGTTTAATCCGGCGGTCAGCTGGCCGGGCTCGAACGCCTAGCTCGCGACGAGCTCTGCGAACTTGTCGAGATCGATGTTTCCGCCTGAGACGACGCAGACGATCGGGCCGCCAAGCGACGGGTCGCTTAGCGCAGCGGCTAGCGCAAGGGCTCCTGCCCCTTCCGCAATCGTCCGTGATTTTTCAGCAATGATGCGCATTGCATCGCGGGTCTGTTCCAGCGTCACGGTGATGGTTCCGTCCGTGACCGGCCGCATGCGCTGCCACATCCGCTCGGTGACGCTCTTGCCGCCGGCTCCGTCAACGAACGAAGCCTTCCAATCGAGAAACTTCTGCGGACCGCCCTCGCGCAGCGACAAGGCGTAGGGCGAGGCTGTTTCGGGCTCGGCGCCAATGACTTTTGTCGCCGGCTTGCAAGCCTTGATTGCGCTCCCGACGCCGGTAATGAGCCCTCCTCCGCCGATCGCGCAGATCACCGTTCCGACCTCGGGACAGTCCTCGACAATTTCCAATCCCATCGTCGCGTGACCTGAAATGAATTCGTGATTGTCGAAGGGATGGACAAATGTGCCCTCGAGCCCCTCGAACTCGTGAGTCTCGGCGGCAACCCAGGCGCGGTCGTAGGATACCGGCACGATGGTTGCGCCGAGTGCGCGCATCCGGTCGAGCTTGGTCTGGGGAGCCGTCTCGATCGCAACCACCGTACAGGGAATGCCAAAGGCCCTTGCTGCATAAGCGACACCCTGCCCGGCATTGCCTGCGCTGATCGTCCAGACACCCTTTGCCCGTTCCTCGTCCGAGAGGCTCGCGACGGCATTGGACCCGCCGCGGATCTTGTACGCGTTCGTCGGCTGGAGGTTCTCGAGTTTCAGCCGGATGTCGGGCGCTCCCGGCCCGAGCTCCAGCTTTACGAGCGGGGTCCTTGCAACGATACCCCTGATGCGCTCGCGCGCACTTTCAATGTCTTCGATCGAGATTGGACGTACCGGTGCAATCATCGCGTTCCTCGTACGCTGGGCCTGCACCCTCTCTTAAGGAGCGGCGGCACGCCTTCCAATGCCGCATTTTGTGGACGCCGCCGGCTCCTCCTCGATGGCGGTGGTGTTGCCTCGGGTGAGACTCTATTGGCAGCCGTTTAGCGGACCCGCCGAACATGGCTGCCGACCGGCCGCCCCTGACGGAAGAATGATGACATGAAGACCCAACAGCTCCTGAACTACGATCGCGACCGCTGGATCGCAGGCGACGGCCTCGTCGAAATTCCAAGCGCGATTGACGGTACTGCCGTTGCGACGACCGGGTCGGGCGGACTCGATTTCGGCGCAATGCTGAGCCACGCCCGGGAAATCGGCGGCGCAGCGCTCCGTAAGATGACCTTTCATGAGCGCGCGCGAATGATCAAGGCGCTCGGCCTTGCCCTCATGGCCCGCAAGGAAGAGCTCTATGAACTCAACTATCTGACCGGTGCCACCCGCAAGGATGGATGGATCGATATCGAGGGGGGCGCCGGAACGCTCTTTTCCTTCTCCTCGAAGGGCCGGCGCGAGTTGCCGGACGCTCACGTACTCCTCGACGGGCCGCTGGAGGGACTTTCAAAGAACGGGTCGTTTGTGGGCCAGCACATCTATACGCCGCTGCAGGGCGCCGCTGTGCACATCAACGCCTTCAACTTTCCCGTCTGGGGAATGCTGGAGAAGCTTGCACCCACTCTCCTCGCCGGGGTTCCGGCAATCGTGAAGCCGGCCTCGGCGACCGCCTATCTTGCGGAAGCTGCGTTCCGGATCATGATCGAGGCCAACGTCCTACCTGCAGGAGCGATCCAGCTTATCGTGGGCGGCGTCGGCGACCTCTTCGACCATTTGACGGGCCAGGACATTGTCAGCTTCACGGGCTCGGCTCACACCGCCCTCAAGCTTCGTACCCATCCCGCCGTCATTCGGGAATCGGTGCGCTTCATTGCCGAACAGGACAGCCTCAACGCTTCGCTCCTTGGTCCTGACGCTGCTCCCGGGACACCGGAATTCGATCTGTTCATCAAGGAAGTCGCGACCGAGATGACCGTAAAGGCAGGGCAGAAATGCACTGCCATCCGGCGCGCCATGGCGCCGGCGCAATATCTCGACGCGGTCGAGCGCGCCCTGGCCGAGCGTCTTTCAAGGACCAAGGTCGGGGATCCGCGCGCCGAGGACACGCGCATGGGAGCACTCGTCAGCATCAGCCAGCGCGACGACGTCCGGGCGCGCATTGCAGAACTGCAAAGCGCTGGTGCAAGGATCGTCGCAGGTGACCCCGACGCCGAGCCTCCGGTGCGCGGCGGGGCCTTCCTTCCTCCCGTTCTCCTGCGAACCGACGATCCCTGGGGAACGTCGGCAGTCCACGACTGCGAGCCGTTCGGACCTGTTTCCACGATCATGCCCTACAGCGACATGGAAGACGCTGTTGCGCTCGCGAACAGGGGCAAGGGAAGCCTCGTCCTCTCCCTGTTCACGCACTCGCCGCAGGCAGCCCATGATTTCGTAGCCGGTGCAGCCGCATATCACGGACGCATGCTGGTGATCGACCGGACGAACGCGGCCGAATCGACCGGCCACGGCTCTCCGCTTCCCGTGCTTGTTCACGGAGGCCCGGGGCGTGCTGGCGGAAGCGAGGAGATGGGCGGGGTGCGGGGCGTCAAGCATTACATGCAGCGCACGGCGATCCAGTCCTCTCCAGCGATGATCAGCGCCATCACCGAGCAATATGTCCCGGGCGCCCCAAAGCGTATCATCGAAACGCACCCGTTCCGCCTGAAGATGAGCGAACTGCACATCGGCGACACCTGGAAGACGGCCAGCCGAACCGTCAGCCTTCAAGATATCGAGCATTTCGCGGAATTCACCGGAGACAAGTTCTACGCCCACATGGACGAAGAAGCGGCAAAGGCTTCTCCGATCTTCGAGGGACGTGTCGCGCACGGCTATCTGCTTCTGAGCTTCGCCGCCGGATTGTTCGTCGATCCCGACCCTGGTCCCGTGCTTGCCAATACCGGCCTTGAGAATCTGCGCTTCCTGACCCCTGTCTATCCAGGCGATTCGATCCGCGTGGAACTCACCGTCCGATCCAAGTCGATCAAGTCGGAGGAAACTGGGCAGGTCCGCTGGGCCGTCGAGGTTTACAACCAGAAGGACGAGCTCGTCGCGAGCTACGACCTCCTGACCGAAAACGAGCCGTAGAGAGCAACCCCTGCCCTTGGCCGATCGTTCTTGGGGTCGGTTCCAGGAGGAGTGCCACCATGAAAGTCAGCGAAGTGATGACGCGCGACGTCCAGACCGTGCGGCCCGACCAGTCGGTGCAGCAGGCAGCAAACTTCATGCTGAACGCGGACGCGGGATCCATCCCGGTGACCGACGGCGACCGCCTGCTCGGGATGATCACAGACAGGGACATTGCTGTCCGCGGCATCGCCCGGGGCTATGGGCCCGAGACGCCCGTGCGCGAGCTGATGACGGACGATCTCGTCATCGTTCGGCTCAACGACGACGTCGAGGAAGCCGCAGCGAAGATGAGCGAGGCCCAGGTTCGGCGTCTGCCGGTACTCGACGACAAGGAATGCCTGTGCGGTATCGTCAGCCTCGGCGATCTCAGCCGGGAAACCGACACCGAGTGCGCCTCAGAAGCGCTCGAGGGAGTGAGCCAGCCCGGCGGCGATCACCGCCAGTAAGCTTTACCGGGAACCGATTTCCCTAATGGCCTGATCGACAAGCTTGGCGTCGGTGGCGGCATCGTGACGTTCGGCGATCAGCCGCGCGGCAGCCTTGGCGGCCGCATCGGCCGCTGCTGCACGAACCTGCTCCACTGCCGAACGCTCCTCGGCGGCGATCTTGTCCTCCGCCATGCGCGTACGGCGGTCGATCAACAATTCTGCGTCCACCTTGGCCTTGGCGACAATCTCGCCGGCCTCGTGGCGGGCGCGCTCGAGCAATATCTCGCGGTCCTTGTCTGCCGAAGCAGCCTTCGCTTCATATTCGGCCTTCAGCGCCTCAGCCTCCTTGCGGAGCGCTTCCGCTTCGGCGAGCTGGCCGCGAATAAGCGCGATCTTGCTGTCGAGAGCCCGGCCGATCGCCGCCGGGACCTTCTTCCAGATGAGGACGGCGAAGACGGCCAGCATCGCGAGCGCGACCCATCCGCCGGGATTCAGCCCGAGGAATGACGGCTCGCCGGCTTCCGGTGCCGCCGCATGGCCGATCGATGCCTGGGTTTGCTGCTCAGACATTCAGCTCAGCCTTCACCGCTGCTGCGGCTTCCTTGGGATCGATCGCGATACCGGTCAGCCGAGCGACCATCTCCCTGGTTGCGTCGGCAGCGACATTCTCGACCTCGGCGCGAGCCGAATCGAGCGCTTCGCGGATCTTGCCTGTCGCGCTCTCGACCCTGAGATTGATCTTCTCGGCAGCCGCCTTGACGCTTGCCTCCGTCTGCCTTGCGCCTTCCTGCTTTGCCTCATTGGCTAGGCGGGCGGCCTCTGCGCGCGCCGCATCCATGCGCGCGCGCCAATCGGCCTCAGTCTCGTCAGCAGCAGCCCGCGCCTTCTGGGCAGCCTCAAGATCGCCGGCGATGCGCTGCTCGCGTGCATCGACAGTCGCCTGGATCTTGGGAACCATCCCGCGGGCGATCACGAAGAAGATGAAGCCGAGTGCTACCGCCAGCCAGAGAAACTGGGAGAGGTAGACCTGGGAAAGCTGCGAAAGCTGAGGCATCGTACCGCCTTGAGCGCTTGCTTAGCCCTTGAAGGCGTAGAGGATGATCATCGCAATGGCGAACGCCATCAGACCGAGGAGCTCGGCAGCTGCGAAGCCGATGAACAGCCGGCCCTGCTGGCTGTCAGCCGCTGCGGGATTGCGCAGCGAGCTATTGACGAACGAGCCGAAGACATAGCCGACGCCGAGCGCTGCGGCGCCCACGCCGATCGCCGCGAGACCGGCGCCGATAACCTTGGCGGAAGCAAGATCCATTGTTGAACTCCTCTTGGAAAAAATCGTGGTTAGTGAAGATTGACCGCGTCGTTGATGTACAGCGACGTCAAAATTGCAAACACATAGGCCTGGATCGCTGCGACGAGCAGCTCGAGCGCACTGATGAAAGTGACGAACAGGAAGCACAGAAGCGAGATGGCGATCCCACCACCGCCGGCCTGCAGACCCTGAACGACGAAGTTACCGAAGATGTCCAGCAAGATATGCCCGGCGAACATGGCGATAAACGGACGAAGACCGAGGCTGAAGGGCCTGACCAGGAACGAGACGAATTCGATCGGGAACAGCAGAATCTTGCCGATCAGCGGCACGCCGGAGGGCAGGAACAGCGAAAAGAAATGCAGTCCATGCTTGTAGAAACCAACACCGATCACGATCGCGAAACTGATCAAGGACATGATGCCGGTGAAGGTGAACTGGCTGGTCACCGTGAAGGGATGCGCCGCGGCGACGACACCAAATGGCATGTTGCCCATGAGATTGGCGAACAGCAGGAAGATGAAGGCCGTGAACACCCAGGGCAGATATTTCTTGCCTTCGGGACCAATACTCGCGTGGACCATGTCGTCGACGAAGCCGATCAGGCCCTCGACCATGATCTGCCACCGGCCGGGTATCAATTCGCGCTTCATGCCACCGAACATGAACAACCAGATCGTGAACAGGACGATCAGAGTCCAAAGGGCACTGTTGGTGAACACGAACGGGTTGTTTCGCTGGAATGAGCCGAAGATCGGCTCGATCACAAACTGGTGCATCGGGTCGATGTCGCCGGCCGCCACTTTCTCTTCCTATTCTCGTTCGCCCGGAGCCTTGCCCTGGGACCTGTTTGCAATTCGAAAGACATTCCAGATGCCGACGGCGAAACCGACGAACAGCATCACCAACATCCACCAAGGGTTCGTACCGAACCAGCGATCCATCAGCCACCCGATGAGCCCCCCGCCCAAAGGCGCGCCCACGAGCTGACTGAGAACCAGCTGACCTGCCTGATAACTGCTATCAGGCTGACGTTTGGCGGTCCTCTTCGCTTCGTCCTGCTGCAACCGGTCGAGCCGCTCATCGAGCGATTCGAGCCGCGCATCTGGTGGAAGCTTCGGAACCTTGTCGATTTCGTCCTCAGCCATGTGTCTCCCCTGTGCGTCGCCCCTCGGCATTTCACCAGGAGCCAGCCAGGGACGAGGAACATGGCGGAAAAGCGATACCGCCAAGGCGCGGCTCCTTTATGAACGGGCAGGCCGATAGTCAACCGCGGCAAGCGGCTGTACCCTGCCGCAATGAAGCACGGCATCCTCTTGGCCGCTTGCCTCTTTTGCACATCTGCGACGCCTGCTGGCGGCGTGAAGATCGTGCGCCGAAGCGCAGCTCTTGAATTCACTTACTTCTGGCCGGCCCAAGCAGCCCGCGTGCCGGCAATCGACACAATGATGCGTAACAGCGCGCAGGAAGCCTACGGCAGGGCGCTTCGTTCGGGCCTCGAGAACCAGCAGGTCTACCAAGAGCAGCAGCGCGCGAGCATTCGGGATCGTTACTCGATGCAATGGACGGTAAGCGGCCAAAGCACCCGGCTACTGTCCCTCCAGAACCAGCTCGCCACGTTCACCGGCGGCGCTCACTCGAACACCAGTTTCGGTGCACTGCTGTGGGACAGAAGGATGAACCGGGAGCAAAGGGTTCCCGAGCTATTCATCCACGCTTCCGATTTTGCGAAGCTCGCTCGTACTGCCTATTGCGAGCTGCTCGACGCCGAACGGTTCAAACGCAGAGGGGGCGAGAAGCTTGGCGGCGAGTTCGATCAATGCCCCCGGTTTGATGACCTCGCCATCGCGCCGGTGGACAGGGACAGCAACGGGCGCTTTGATGGATTTGATTTCGTCGCCTCTCCTTATATCGCGGGCCCCTATGCCGAAGGGGAATATGAGATCCTGCTTCCCGTCACGGCGAAGATGGTTTCTTCATTAAAGCCCGGATATCGAACCTCGTTCGAAACTCAACGGCAGTAATCCGGAGTGGACACCGGCTGGCCGGCCGCTCGCCTCCGCCAGACGCCGTCGCTCAGCATGTAGCTTTGACCCACAGGCAATTGCGCGATCAGCGTGCAGGCCGCCGTCAAGCCCACCACAGATGCGGTGACGTTTCTGCGCCCCGCTAGCTCGATATAGAGATTACGTCGCCGAAGATTGATTGCGGCGACCTGCCGCCGAAGGTCGGGTGAAGGTTCGCCCACGGTCCCCATGTAGCCATCATAGCGCTCGCCCACCTGTCCCGCCTGAATTGCAGCGGCAAGCTGCACCGACTGGGCAGCCAACGGAGTGGCAGCCAGTACGACAAGGGAGAAGATGAGGCTCTTCATGGATGCGTCGGCGCCGGAGGGAAGGCCTGCGGGTTCTTCTGGATCATCTGCTGGACGTCCTGCTGGAGCCGCACGAGCACCTCCTGCCGGATGTCGACATTGAGGTTCACCTCGATCGGCTTGCTGGGGGCTTTGACGGTGATGCAGCTTGCGAGCGGCACTGTCGCCGCAACGCAAAGTGCAGTGCTGATCAGCGTTCGTTTCACTTCCTACCTCCGGATGGTGGTGACGGTTTGGGGACAGGCGCATGCGCGGGGGCAGCGCCGCCTTGCTGTTCGCTCTTCGTAGTGCTCAGCACTTCGACTTTCAGCGCAGGGGAGTCGATCGGGAACGGCACCACCGGAGCGATGACCTGGGTTGGATCCTTGAAGGCCTTGGCCATCTGGATGAGCGCCCGAAACGGCCCGTTGATATTGAGATTGAGCTTCAGCGGAAGCTTGCTGAAGGCCGAATGGACAAGGCTCGCGATGATTCCGTGGCCAGGACCAAGCGATACCTTGTCGATCGCGAGACGGGTTGCGAATTCTCCGGCCAGATCGCCGTCGAGGCGGATGACCATCGAGCGGTAGCGGATGTCGCTGAGGAGGTCGAAGGCCAGTCCGCCTGCAAGTCCGCCAGGTTTGGTGCCGCTGTACTTGAGCTCGCCGCCCGGTGCCCGGGAGGTCAGTACACCCCCGGCGATGCGGCCGCCGTTCTCGTCGAAGACCATCGGCAGCACGCCGTCGAAGGTTCCGGTAAGCTCGAAGCCCTGGAAACCGAGGCTGTCCACGAACATCTTCGCATTGAATCCCTGCAACTCGAACGTGAGGTGCTTCGCGCTTGGAGCACCAAAGTTCAGCACGGTTTCGTGCAGGATCAGGCGGCCGCCCATGAATGGCCATTCGCCCCGTTCGACCTTCACGAGATCATGCGGCAGCAGCTGATAGTGGATAACGCCGTTACTGACGGTGATGCCGGGATTGACGGTATTCACGGTCATAACCTGCCCTGGCGGCGTCGTGAGCCCGAGAAGATCGCTGAAGTGGACGGTCGTGCTGAGGCCGGTCACTGGTCCAAAGGGCGCAGCAAGGTCCATGTTCGCCGTTGCAAACTCGCCGCTCGAGCTGACCTTCCCTCCTTCGGCCCAGTCGATGCGGCCCTGGCCGTGGACCGTACCGTTGACGAGCGCCACCACGCCTTCCGTAAGCCGCGTTAGCTGTTCGGGCTGGAAGTTGGGACCGAAGGCGAGACCCGGCACCTCGAGCGTCGCATGGCCGGTACCCGTCGAGAGCCGGTGCACGATGTCGGCGTTGGTGACGAGCGTACCCGTAGCAGGATGCCTCAGCGATCCGGTCGCCCGGATATGGTCACCGGCCAGTGCAAAGTGCACGTTGTCGCTCCGCAGCGGGTAGAAGCGCGGATTGGGACTGCGGTCGCTGACGGTGAGGGCGCTGTTCACGGTCAGGTTCCTGTTTCGAAAGACCCAATTGCCCGAGGCGTCGCTCAGCTGCAGGGGCACCTTTCCGATGGTTCCGCTCGCATTGTCGAAATTGCCGTGGAGATAGCCCGCAAAAGTGCCGCTCAGCGCTGTTGCCTCAAAGATGACTGGCGAAGTCACCCTTCCCAGCCTGAGGCCCACCTTCGTGAAATTGAATTGCTGATTGACGATCTGCCCCGCGGCGGCGGCGACGTGCAGTGGGGAGCTGCCGATGCGTCCGTCGAGAGCCATGCTGTTCAAGCGCGCGTTTGTAAGCACGGGGCTGCCTGGACGCTTGAGGATGATTGCGGAGCCGATCGGGCAGACGGGCAGCCGCGTCGGACCGAATTGCAGCGTGCTCACCTGGAGGGCGTTAAAACTGACGACGAGGCAGGAGGTGCCGAAGGCGAACCCCCCCGACTGCCCGACCTCGCCATTGATCGGAAGACGAAGCGCCTGCACACGGCCGTCGGAGAACGGGCCATCGAGCTGCGCGACGGTGCTCACCGCCGTCGAGCCGCCTCGCCCCGGACCGAAGTGAATCGGCGTCAGTGCGAGGCGCTGGCCGTTCGCAAAATAGGGCGCGACGTCCGCTACGCCGCTCATCGGCGCTCCGGCACGGGGCTGGCTGAGGCTCACCCGGGCCTGCGGCAGGCCGCCGCCGCCCATCTCGATGTTGCCATCGATCCTGAGGCCTCCTGCCGGCCAGTAATACGTGACCCCGCTGCCGCCGAAGACCCGCGCCCTGGCGCCTCCTGGACCGTTGATGTCTGCCTCGGTGATCCGGGCAGCGCCTCCGTGAGGGAAGTTCACGACGCGGATCTGACCCGAGGAATTGAAGTTGCGGGCGGTCCGGACGATCGCACCGCCGATGCTCGAGGTTATGGGTCCGATCGGGGTTCTGGCGGCTGCTGCGAGAGGGCCGGTCACCCCGGCGATCATGCTCGGTGCGAGCGCAGCGCTGCTGGCGGCATAGTCGCCGACGAGGTCGAACGTCCCCTCACGCCCGTTGAGGCTATAGGCGCCGTTAAGATTGGTCCGGTCGGCCGTGATCGTCGCAAGGCGCGATTTCTGGGCGGACAACCTTACTCGGCCCGAAGCATGGTTCAGGGAGCCCTTGTAGGTAATGTCGCCCGCGAAGTTCGCGAGGCCGTTGGCGCCGGCGATCAATGTGAAGATCGCCATGCGGCCGCTGCCGTCGATGCTGGTGAACGCCTCGTTGAAGCTCGCCTTCGCATCAAACCTCGGTTTTGCGATGTCGAAGCGGCTGACGGGACATGCAAAGCGTTCAAGGGTCAGTGGGCCCTCGACCCTCGGGTGCCGCGCAACGACGGCGACGGCGAAATTGGCCTTAAGGTCGACGGCCGCGCAGCGTCCAGGAACCAGGCGCGGGCTGACGATCGCCACGTGCCCGGCAAAGCCGCCACTCAGCTTGCCGTTACCCTCGAGCGCGAACCCGAGCGGTCCGAACGGAGTGCCAAGCGAGATCGTGCTGTCGGCGATATCGAGCACGAATTCGGGAAGCGCGAAGGGTTTGTTGGTGGGAGGCGGCAGGAGCTTGTCGATCTGGCCCCAGCTCACGCGGCCATGAACCAGCCGCCCGCGAAGGCGAACGCCGCGCGCAACGATGCGATAGACCTCGAAATTGCCGTTCCACTTGAGGCGCGTCTCGATGTGCGCATAGCGGGCGACGAGGTCCGGCCGGCGTGGATCGCCGATGACGAGGTTGGTGACTTCCTGGGTGCGCAGTCCGACGCGATCGAGGTGATAGCTCGCCGTCACTCCTCGTCGTTCGAATTCCCCTTTGAGATAGTGTGTGGCGATCGTCCGCCGCTGTATCCACACCGACACGATGGCAACGATGAGCACGACGAGCAGAACGGCGGCGAGCGCCGACGCGATGCGGGCCCAAAGCGGCCGGCGCACGATTTCAACATGCGCGGGCTCGGGCCGGTCGAGCCCCTCATCTCTCCGCCGCTCGTTCATTGGGTCTTACTAACCCGCGCGTGCGATGACCGTTCCAGATGCGGCATGACCCTCGCGCAAGACGGCTCATTTAGGCCACACCAAATCCTCGCCATTTGAAGCCGGACGGCATCCCTGCTAGCCGCCCGCATCATGGTCCCCCGCTATTCGCGTCCCGAAATGACGGCCATCTGGTCGGCAAAGAACCGCTACCGGATCTGGTGGCAAATCGAGGTGTTTGCAGCCGAAGCGATGGGCCGGATCGGGATGATCCCAGCCAAAGATGCAAGGACGATCCGCGAAGCTTACGACCGCGACGTCATCGGAGAGATCGATATCGAGGCCATCGACGCGATCGAGGCTGTTACCAAGCACGACGTCATCGCCTTTCTCACCTGGGCCGGCGAGAAGCTCGGTCCGGAGCGGCGCTGGCTTCATCAGGGCATGACGAGCTCGGACGTGCTCGACACGGCGCTTGCGGTCCAGCTCAAGCAGGCCGCGGACCTTCTCTTGCGCGATATCGACGAACTTCTTGGCGTGCTGAAACGGCGCGCGATGGAACACAAGATGACGCCGACGATAGGCCGGAGCCACGGCATCCATGCGGAACCCACGACCTTCGGCGTGAAGCTTGCACAGGCGCATGCCGAATTCTCCCGCAATCGCGAGCGGCTCGCCGCTGCCCGCAATGACGTCGCGACCTGCGCCATTTCGGGCGCCGTGGGCACCTTTGCCAACGTCAGGCCGGAGGTGGAGGAGCATGTCGCTGCAGCGTTGGAACTCGTCATTGAGCCGGTGTCGACGCAGGTCATCCCGCGTGACCGACACGCCATGTTCTTCGCAACGCTGGGCGTCGTCGCTTCTTCGGTCGAGCGGCTTGCAACCGAAATACGGCATTTGCAGCGAACCGAGGTACTGGAGGCGGAGGAGTATTTTTCGCCGGGCCAGAAAGGGAGCTCGGCGATGCCGCACAAGCGCAATCCCGTCCTGACCGAAAACCTCACCGGTCTTGCAAGGGTGGTCCGCGGCTACGTGACACCGGCACTTGAGAATGTGGCGCTCTGGCATGAGCGGGACATTTCGCACTCGTCCGTGGAACGGTTCATCGGACCGGATGCGACGATCACCCTCGACTTCGCGCTCGGCCGCCTGACGAGTGTCGTCGACAAGCTCTTGATCTACCCCGAGCGAATGCAAAAGAACCTCGATCGCATGGGAGGTCTCGTTCACTCGCAGCGCGTGCTTCTGGCGCTCACCCAGGCGGGTCTCAGCCGCGAGGAGAGCTACGCGCTCGTGCAGCGCAATGCGATGAAGGTCTGGGAGTCGGATGGAGAGCTGTCGCTTCTCAGTCTGCTCAAGGCTGACCCCGATGTCTCCAAACGGCTCTCGGCCGACGAGCTCGATGGCCTCTTCGATCTTGGCTATCACATGCGACACGTCGACACGATCTTCGACCGGGTGTTCGGCAAGTCAGCTTAACTGTTTCGCAGGACACAAATTTTTCATGTGCACTGCGCAAATCCCCGGTTATTCTGCTGCCGGACCGGGGGTATGGAAACAGTCGAAGAGATCGACCGCCGCGATGAGGACGCGCCGAGCAGCGGCGAGAGCATCTGCGTCCAGCCGGGCTGCTATCTGCTGGAGCTTTCTCCTGACTGGATCGTGCTGCGAGCTTCCGAGAACATCCACAAGCTACTCGGCGAGTCCCACGCCACGCTGATTGACGAACCCCTGGGGGAATTCGTTCATTCCCAGGCGCTTCACGACCTTCGCAACCTTTTTTCGCGTCTCAGCGGAGCAATCGGCATCGCCCGCGCCTACTCGGTCAGGCTGACCGACGACCCGGCCCTGGTCGATATTGCATTCCAGCTGAGCGAAGGCCGGGTGCTGCTCGAAGCCGTGCCCGCTCCCGGCTGTTTCGGGGAACATTTCGGAAGCGTTGGCGGACTGATTGCAGGTTTGTCGGACTTCGCCGGGGATGCCCTCCTCGAAGGTGCAGCCCGCCGAATGCGGGCGCTTACCGGCTATGATCGGGTGACGCTCAGCTGCGGCGACGAGCGCGCCGAGAGCAGCCGCTCACGATTCTCTGCGCCGGCGGATGCGCGGGACCTGCCGCTGCTCATCGCGGATGCAGACGCCAGAGGCGTAGAAGTTTTTCCGCGCGCGCCCGACGAGACCTCGGTGCACGAGGCGCTGATGCGCGCGCCTACCAGCGATGATCGCGGCAAGCTGCGCGAGGATGGAATCCGCGCAATGCTCCGGGTGCCCTTCACGGTCGGCCAGCTCGATGGCGAGTTTTGCTGCGAAAGCCGCTCACCCCGTAAGCCGAGCTTCGAGCTCCACGCGGCCGCGGAGCTTTTCGCACAGATGTTCGCGCTGCGGCTCCAGCTGGACCGGGCAGCAAAACACTAACCAATTCTACGCAGGTCAAGGACTGCGAGCGCGTCGAGCCGTTGACTATTATGTTAGTGATCGCTAACGGTAAGTTATGACTAACACTGATCGGATTTTCGGCGCCCTCCACGATCCGACTCGCCGGGCAGTCCTCGAACGGCTGCGGCAGGGACCTCGCCCGGTCGGCGAAATCGCAAGAGGACTGCCGGTCACCCGCCCAGCCGTGTCACAGCATCTAAAGGTGCTGAAAGAGGCCGGGCTGGTTGCGGATCGGAGCGAGGGGACGCGGCGCATCTACTACATCGATCCCAGGGGGCTCGGCGCAATGCGCGCCTGGCTTGATCGCTTCTGGGAATCCGCGCTCGCCGCGTTCGCCGAGGAAGCCGAGTACAGTGCCCGCAAAGGAGCATGAATGAGCACGAAGATTCAACCAGCACCGGTGCGCAAGACCATCTTCGTGAACGCACCGCAGGAACATGCATTCACGGTCTTCACTTCGGGAATCGGGAGCTGGTGGCCCAAGTCTCATCACATCGGGAAGACCGATCTTGACCGGCCTGTGATCGAGCCGCGCGAAAGCGGTCGTTGGTACGAACTCCTCGCTGACGGATCGGAATGCGATGTCGGGAAGGTGCTCGCTTGGGAACCCCCTTCGCGCCTGCTGCTTGCGTGGCAGCTGACTCCCGACTGGACCTTCGATCCTGACCTTATCACCGAGGTCGAGGTCATCTTCACACCCGAGGGAACCGGAACTCGGGTGCATCTCGAGCACCGTCATCTCGAACGCATGGGTGAGCGCGCGGAAGCGGCCCGTGAAGCGGTGGATTCGCCCAACGGCTGGGGTCTCCTCCTCCAACTCTATTCGGAAGCCTCAGAACGATAGGAGAGCGAAAGATGTCCAGCATCAAGGTCCATGGAATTCCTGGAAGCCCGTTTCTTCGAAGCGTCCAAATCGGGCTGATTGAAAAAGGCGTCGATTATGAGCTGGAGGCGATGTCTCCCGCCGACATGCGTAGTGCGCAGCATCTCGAGAAGCATCCCTTTGGCCGCATCCCAATTCTCGAGCATTCGGGTTTCGAAATCTATGAAACCCAAGCGATCCTGCGCTACCTCGACGAGATCTTTCCCAGCCCGCCGCTCATGCCCGGCAATCCAAAGGCGCGCGCCCGGGTAAACCAGGTCATCGGCATCATTGAATGCTATTTCTTTCCGAAGGCTTCGGCACCAATCGCCTTCAATCGTATCATCGGTCCAAGGCTGCTTGGGCTGCCGAGCAACGAGCAGGCGATCGCCGAGGCAATGCCGATGGCTCGAACCTGTTTCAGTACGCTGGACGGCATTCTTGGCGGACAGTCCTACTTTTCTGGAGAAAGCATGAGCATCGCCGACATCATGCTCGGCGCTCAGCTGGACCTGTTGTGCGATACGCCGGAAGGCGCCGACCTCATTGCCGGAACACGGCTCGCGCCCTGGCTGGAGCGAATGAAGACGAGGCCGAGCTTTGTGGCGACGCAGCCGCCGGCCGCTCTCAGCGAAGCAGCCTAGCCCGCAAAATAATCGCGAGCGCGGGCAAAGAAGCTCTTAGTCGCAGGGCATTCCTCGCCGGTTTCCGTCTCCCGGAATTCCTCGAGGAGCTTCTTCTGTTTGGGGCTCATCCTTGTCGGCGTCTCAACGAGGATCCGGGCGACGAGATCACCGCGCCCACGGCCGTTCAAGACGCTCATCCCCGCACCGCGATGCCTCAGTTGCTCGCCCGACTGGATTCCGCTCGGAATCTTGAGCTCGATCGAATTGCCGTCGATCCCTGGAAGGCTGATCGCCCCGCCCAGCGCCGCGGTTGTGAAACTCACCGGGCAATCGGCGATCAATGTCGTGCCCTCGCGCGCATAGATCGGATGGCGCTTCATATGGACGAAGAGGTACAGGTCGCCGCCTCCTGCGCCGCGAACGCCTGCTTCACCCTCACCCGCGACCCGGATGCGCGTACCCTCGTCGACGCCGGCCGGAATTTTCACCGACAGCTTGCGCTGCGAGAGCGCCCTTCCCTCGCCATGGCAGTTGCCGCACGGATCGGTAATGACCTCGCCTGCGCCGCGGCAGGTCGGACAGCCGCGCTCGACGACAAAGAATCCCTGTTGCGCGCGAACCTTGCCCATGCCGCTGCAGGTCTTGCAGGTGCTCGCGCAATGATCGGCCTTGGTGCAGCCGCGGCCGTGGCAGCGCTCGCAGGTCGTCATCGCCTGCACGGTGATGGTCTTGTCGACCCCGGTGAATGCTTCCTCGAGGCTTAATTCGAGATCGTAGCGAAGGTCCGCGCCGCGCGCGGCGTTCTGCTGCGCCCGCGGGTCCATGAACTCGCCGAAAATCGTCGAGAAGATGTCGGAGAAGCCGTTGAATCCCGCCTCGGCAAAGGGGTCTCCGCCGCCGCCGTTCTGGAACGCAGCTTTTCCGAAACGGTCGTAGGCGGCGCGCTTCTGCGGATCCTTCAGCACGTCATAGGCTTCGTTGATCGCCTTGAAGTGCGCTTCCGATTCCTTGCAGCCGTTCTTGCGGTCCGGGTGATGTTCCTTGGCGAGCCTGCGGTACGCCGCCTTGATCGAAGCGTCGTCGGCGCCGCGAACGACGCCCAGCAGTTGGTAATAGTCCTGCTCGACCATCAATGCTCCCCGCTACGCCCTACAGGACCGGCGCGGCCCCCAGATGAGAAGCCGCGCCTGGTCATCATCCCTTGTTCTCGCCCTCGTCGACCTCGGAGAATTCCGCGTCAACGACTTCTTCCTCGCCAGGCTTCTGCTCCGTCCCTGGACCCGACGTGCCGGCGTCTGGGCCAGCGGCCCCCTCGGTCTCGGCCTGCTGGGCCTTGTACATTGCCTCGCCCAGTTTCATCGCGGCCTGGGTCAGCGCAGCGGTCTTCTGCTGCATCTGCTCGGCATCGCCGCTTTCAACGGCCGTTTTGGCTTCGGCGAGCGCCTGCTCGATCTCGCCCTTCACATCTGGCGAAACCTTGTCGCCATGCTCGGCGAGCTGCTTCTCGGTCGAGTGGATGAGGCTTTCCGCATTGTTCCGGGCCTCGGCAGCGCTGCGACGCTTCTTGTCGTCCTCGGCGAACTGCTCCGCCTCGTGCACCATTTTCTCGATGTCGCTGTCGGAAAGACCGCCGGAAGCCTGGATCCGGATCTGCTGCTCCTTGCCCGTTCCCTTGTCCTTGGCCGAGACGTTGACGATACCGTTTGCATCGATGTCGAACGTCACCTCGATCTGCGGCACACCTCGCGGCGCCGGCGGGATTCCGACAAGATCGAACTGCCCCAGAACCTTGTTGTCCGCAGCCATCTCGCGCTCGCCCTGGAAGACGCGGATCGTCACGGCGTTCTGGTTGTCCTCGGCGGTCGAGAAAACCTGGCTCTTCTTCGTCGGAATGGTCGTGTTGCGGTCGATCATCCGGGTGAAAACCCCGCCCAGAGTCTCGATCCCGAGGGATAGCGGCGTGACATCGAGCAGCAGCACGTCCTTGACGTCCCCCTGGAGAACGCCCGCCTGGATCGCTGCGCCCATGGCGACCACTTCATCCGGGTTCACGCCGGTGTGCGGATCCTTGCCGAAAAACTCCTTCACGCGCTCGCGCACACGCGGCATGCGGGTCATGCCCCCGACGAGGACGACGTCATGGATGTCCTTGGCGTCCACGCCGGCATCCTTGAGCGCCTTCTTGCAGGGTTCGATCGTCCGCTCGATGAGGTCATCGACCAGTTTCTCGAGATCCGCGCGGCTGATCGTCTCGACGAGGTGGAGCGGCGTCGTGGTGCCTCCCTCCATGCGCGCCGTGATGAAGGGCTGGTTGATCTCGGTCGTGGCCGCCGAAGAAAGCTCGATCTTGGCTTTTTCCGCGGCCTCCTTCAGGCGCTGAAGCGCGAGCCGATCGGTACGCAGATCGATGTTTTCCTTCGTCTTGAACCGGTCCGCAAGCCAGTTGACGATCCGGGCGTCGAAATCTTCGCCGCCGAGGAATGTGTCGCCATTGGTCGACTTCACCTCGAAAACCCCGTCGCCGATCTCGAGGATCGAAACGTCGAAGGTTCCGCCGCCAAGGTCGTATACCGCGATTGTCTTGCCGTCGTCCTTCTCGAGCCCATAGGCGAGGGCCGCGGCAGTGGGCTCGTTGATGATGCGCAGGACCTCAAGGCCGGCGATCTGGCCGGCATCTTTCGTTGCCTGACGCTGCGCGTCGTTGAAGTAAGCTGGAACCGTGATCACGGCCTGGGTGACGGTTTCGCCGAGATACGCCTCGGCGGTCTCCTTCATCTTCTGGAGGATAAAGGCCGAGATCTGCGAGGGCGAATAGTCCTTGCCACCAGCCTGCACCCACGCGTCGCCATTGGCGCCCTTGACGATCTTGTAGGGCACCAGCTCGGTGTCCTTCTTGGTGATCGGGTCGTCGAACCGACGGCCGATGAGACGCTTCACCGCGAAAATCGTGTTGTCGGGATTGGTGACCGCCTGGCGCTTGGCCGGCTGGCCGATCAGGCGTTCGCCGTCTTTCGTGAAGGCGACCACGGACGGAGTGGTCCGCGCCCCCTCGCTATTTTCGATGACCTTCGGCTTGCCGCCTTCCATCACCGCTACGCAGCTGTTGGTTGTGCCCAAGTCGATACCGATGACCTTGGCCATGTTTTCTATCCCTCTTCTTCCAGCCCCAATCGGCCCCCTTTTTTAGGCAGCCGAAATGTTGAATTCATTCGGGATATAGGTGCGGTGGAACCGACGACAAGGAGTACGGCAAGAGAGCCTTAACCTTGCGTCAGGGCATCGCCATGCCGCCGTTGACGTGGATCGTCTGGCCAGTGACGTAGCCCGCCTCCTTCGAGGCAAGATAGACGCAGGCCGCGCCGATATCCTCCCCGCTTCCCATCACTCCCATCGGGATTCGCGACAGGATGCCCGCGCGCTGCTGCTCGGTAAGCGCATCAGTCATCGCCGAAATCATGAATCCGGGGGCAATTGCATTGACAGTGATGCTGCGGCTGGCCAGCTCCTGCGCGACCGATTTCGTCATTCCGATCAGGCCCGCTTTCGAAGCAACATAATTGGCCTGCCCCGGATTGCCGGTCACTCCGACGACGGACGTGATCGAGATGATCCGTCCAAAACGGGCCTTCATCATCGGCTTTGCAGCCGCCCGCATCAGCCTGAACGCAGCTTCAAGATTGATGCGGATCACTTCCTCGAACTCCTCATCCTTCATGCGCATGAGAAGATTGTCGCGAGTGACCCCGGCGTTATTGACTAGAATGTCGAGTTTTCCTCCAAGAGCCTCTACCGCGCGGGGAACGAGCTGGTCGACAGCAGCGCCGTCCGAAAGGTTGCAAGGCAGGGCAACATGGTCGCCAGCAAGGCTGGAGCGGAAGGTCTCGAGCTTTTCGACATTGCTGCCCGACAAAGCGAGCCGCGCTCCCGCCCCGGCAAGCGCATCGGCGATGGCGCTGCCAAGTCCTCCGGACGCGCCTGTCACCAGCGCGGTCATTCCCTCAAGGTCGAACATCGTCACGCAATCTCCTTCGTGAGCGCTTCGACGTCCTCGATCGTGACGATGCTTGCGACCTTCGCGTCGGGAACGATGCGCTTGACCATGGGGCCGAGGACCTTGCCGCCGATTTCAACAAAATCCTGGACTCCGGCGTCGAACATGTTGGCTACGCTCTCGCGCCAGCGGACCATAGCGGTAACCTGCTCGACGAGCTGGTTTCGGATCGTGTCGGGGTCGGTCTGCGGCTGGGCCGTCACGTTCGTGAACACCGGCACCACCGGCTCTTCAACGATCACGTAGCCAAGAGCGTCCCGCATCGCTTCGGCAGCAGGCTGCATGAGAGCGCAATGGAACGGCGCCGAGACAGGAAGCGGGATCGCTCTCTTTGCGCCCATTTCCTTTGCAAGAGCGATCGCGCGATCGATGGCGGATTTCGTCCCCGAGATCACCACCTGCGAGGGATCGTTGTCGTTCGCGACCGTGCAGACTTCGCCCTGGGATGCCGCGCCGGCAATCTTTTCCGCAAGCGCAAGATCGGCGCCGAGCAGTGCCGCCATCGCTCCCTCGCCGACCGGCACTGCCCGCTGCATCGCCTGGCCGCGCAACTTCAGCAACCGTGCCGTTGTCGGAAGATCGAATGAGCGCGATGCGCACAGCGCTGTATATTCGCCAAGACTGTGGCCCGCGACAAAGCTTGCGACCTCGTCCACGCGGACGCCCATCGTGCGCAATATGGCAAGCGAATGCGCCATGATCGCCGGCTGCGCATTTTCCGTAAGCCTCAGCTCTTCGTCAGGCCCCTCGCACATGAGGCGGAAAAGGTTCTGGTCGAGCGCTTCGTCTACCTCATCGAACACATCGCGTGCCTGCCGGCTTGCACCGGCAAGCGCTGCACCCATGCCCACGGCCTGGCTGCCCTGTCCCGGAAAAAGGAATGCGCGCATCGGGTTCCCTCGGAAAAATCAAAGCGCGCCGCTTGGCCCCTGGAACCGCGAGGGTCAAGCAGCCGTCGGAACCGGCGCACGGGCGGGCGGGTTTCCGAGCAAGATCATCTGAAAACGGAAAGGCACGTCCATGTTCCGCAAGATCCTCACTGTCGCAGTCGCGCTCGTTCCAGCGTCGGCGTTGGCGGCGCCCGCTCCCGTCTTCCTGCGTGCCGCCATTCAGGGCAATTATTCCGAAGTGACCTTGGGACGGATGATCCAGCGCCAAGGGTCCACGCAGGA
This sequence comes from Sphingomonas agri, assembly GCF_038148795.1. Taxonomy (NCBI): domain Bacteria; kingdom Pseudomonadati; phylum Pseudomonadota; class Alphaproteobacteria; order Sphingomonadales; family Sphingomonadaceae; genus Sphingomonas; species Sphingomonas agri. Next base: position 611,388 of record NZ_JBAPEU010000002.1, read on the forward strand.
GGTCCGCAGCTTCGGTTCGATGCTCGTGGGCGATCACGGCAAGGGACTGCAACAGGCGCAGGCCATCGCAGACAGGATGCATCTTCGCATTCCCGCGACGCTCACTCCCGAGGCCCGCAGCGAACAGCGGCGGCTGCAGCGCCTTAGCGGCCGCGGCTTCGACCGCGAGGTTCGACGTTACATGATCGGCGATCATCAGAAGGACATCGCGCTCTTCCGCGCGCAGGTCCGCAGCGGGGATCGCGCGACCGCCGCTTATGCGGCGGCGACGATCCCGGTCATGCAACACCACCTCTCGATGGCCCGATCACTTCGCTAGCCAGGAGCCGTTGCGCGTCCGCAACCGACCTGCGACAGTCCCCGCGATGAGCGAGGAAGCGATCGCAATCGACAGCCGTCCGGAGCCGGCATCGCGAATGCTCGGCAAATGGATGAGCCTCGCAATGGTCATCGGCTCGATGATCGGCTCGGGCATCTACCTCCTGCCGACGACGCTCGCCCCTTTCGGCTTTAATCTCGTGATTGCCTTCCTCGTCACAGGCTTTGGCACGATGTGCCTAGCCTATTCGCTGGCGCGGCTCTCGGCCTCCATTCCTGGCGGCCCGTTCGCCTATGTGACCCAGGCATTTGGAGAGACCGCCGCCTTCCTGACGCTCTGGAGCTACATGATTTCCCAGATTACCGGAGTTGCGGCCGTCTCGGTTGCGGTCGCCGGCGCCCTGGGACACGTCTTTCCGGCAACGGCGTCGGGCCCAGGGCTCATCGCTGTCGCACTCGGCAGCATTGCCGTGCTGACCGTCGTCAACTGGGGCGGCGCCCGGTCCGCCGGTGTGCTTCAGGTCACCGCGACACTCATCAAGATCGTTCCATTGGTCGCGGTCGTCGTCTTCGTGATCGCGCGCCTTGCCGGAGGCCATGCCGTCGAGCAGCTCGAGCCGACGCCCATAGGAGTATCCGCAATCACTGTTGCAGGCGCGCTCATGCTCTTCTCGCTGACGGGGTTCGAAGCGGCAGCAGTAACGGCACGTGTGACCCGCGATTCGACAGCCACGGTTCCGATGGCGACGATCGTCGGAACCGGCTTCACCGCAATCATTTATCTGCTCTCTACGGTTTCGGCACTCATGCTCCTGCCGAGCTTGCTTGCTGCAAAGAGCGGTGCCCCCTTTGCCGACGCAATCGCGCCGATCCTTGGTCCTATCGCAGGGATGGTCGTCGCGATCATTGCGGCGGTGAGCGCTTTCGGAACTGGCAATTCCCTCCTGCTGTTCGCCGCTGAAGTTGCGCGCACGATCGCCGACGCCCGCGATTTGCCCCCGATATTCCGCAAGACGAACAAAGTCGGTGCGCCTGCTGGTGCACTCCTCATTTCGGCCGCGATCGCAGCCTTGCTGGTGCTTGCGAGTTCGTCGAAGAATTTCGTCGCGCTATACGTCTTCATCACGCTGGTTTCGACGGTCGCCGCGCTGGTGCTCTACGCCGTCTGCGCAGCAGCAGCGCTCAAGCTCAAGGTCGTCGGCAAGGGAACGATCATCGGGCTCGTCGCGATTCTTTATTCGCTTGCGATGTTCGTCGGGGCGGGTCTCGAAGCCACCTTATGGGGGTTCGGGCTTGCGCTTGCCGGCCTCCCGGTCAGGTTCATCTCGCGCTGGCTATACGGCTCCAGCCGGCTGCAGGCGGCGCCTCCAGCCGAGCTTCCGGAATGAGTTTCCGGAGTTTCTGCGCGAAGCTTCGAAGGCACACCTCGCTCGTCCCCAGTGGGCCGGGCCTGTAGGTCGGAGACTGCATGCCGAGCTGCACACGAGCAATGAGCTCGGTGTCCTCGGCGTTGACCCGCCGATTGATGCGCCAGTTGAGGTGGCGCGCTACCTGCATTTCGCGGCGCTCGTCCGGAACTGCGTAGCTGATCTCCCGGATGACCGTCTCGGTGGCGCTCACCGGCAGAAACTGCATGAAATCGACCTGGTCCGGGTAGATGTCGAAAGCGACGTTCGGAAACAGCTTGTAATAGAGCCACTTGCGCTGGTGACTTTCCGGCAGGTGGTCGACCCTTGGAAGAAGGCGCTGATACGAACGCTCGGAAGGATTGGTCGATTCCTTCTCGGCAAGATCGCCCTCCATTCTGTCGACGTAGCTGCGCGCCTCGATCCGGTAGTTCCTGCCGAACAGGCGCGTGAGCCCGGGATGACCGATGGGAATATGCAGCCCGTCAGAGTAATTGTCCGCGATGGTTTTCCAGTTGAGCTTGCGCTCACGAAGGGTAACGCGCCCGATCGGCCGGAGGTCGGCAAAACGGTAAGGGGCAACCTCGTCCTCATAGGGCGCCATCATCTCGGCGACCGAAGGTCCGCCAGGCTCCAGCCTCACGAATAGGAAGCCCAGCCAATTCTCAAGCTCAACAGGGACAAGGCCAAGCTCATCGGTCCGAAGGTCCGGATATTCGCCGCGGTGCGGAACACCGACCAACCGGCCGTCCCTCGCGTAGCTCCAGGCATGGTACGGGCAGGTCAGCAGCTTCGTGCAGCCGCCGTTCCCGTCGACGAGGCGGGATCCCCGATGCCGGCAGACGTTAGAGAACGCCCTTGGCTCGCCGTCGTCGCCCCGGATCACGATTACGCTCTCCCCCAGATAGTCGAGGGTCCTCCAGGCTCCGGGCTCGGCAATCTCGTGCTCGTGACACACGACCTGAGGAGCGGCGCGCAAAAAGGCCTTTTTTTCGGCCTCGAAGAACTCGGGATCGAAGTACAGCCAGCCTGGCAGGCTCATTCCGTCCAGCGGGTCAGGCGTCGGGTGCACCGACTTCAGCTGCGTTGCCATCCACCCAATTTGGCACGACAAGGGCGCGGACCGCAATCCGCGCCTGTCGACTTAACGATGGCGCGGGAACTGCGCGTTGATGATCGTTCCCGTAGGAAGCTGGCATTGACCAACGCCGCCGCCGGCCATGCCGACCGACGGGCTCATCAGCGTGAAATGGCAGCGCATGAACCCGCCGGGGCCCTGCAGGTTGGCGAGCACCTGGCCGGTATATTGGGTGACCGTGTCAGGGCCCCAGCCGCCCCAGCCGCCCCAGCCCCAGCCCCAGCGGCGTCCGCCCCAGCCGCGCCCCCAGCCGACACCCAGGCCCCATCCGTTCCACAGCGGTCCGTAATCGAAGCGGCTTTCCTGCGTGATCTGGAACATCGGGCCCTGGAACACCTGGCCGTTGCTGAGCTGTGCAACCATATTGCCCTGGGTTCCGCCCGTCTCGGTCCAGGTGAAGGTTGCTCCAACGTTTCCACCGACCGATTGACCCGTTCCAACGCCAGTCGTCGTGCAGCCTGCAATTGCGATCGCGGCGAGCGACGCAACAGTGGCCCTGATCGATAATGCAGTCATGATATGGCTCCTTTCATGCCGTAAGAACGGAGGAGACTAGGCCGCGGCTCCCACGGCTGTTTCGCCTTACTCCTTTGTGGGCGTAAGGTCTCACGAAGTTCATGCCGTACTTGCCTTTTTGGGCACGTTCGCCCATAGGCGGCGGCGCTGGCGCGCGGCATTGTCCGGGCGCCCGTTGTTTTTGGAAGACAGCCGGAGGGGCGTCGCACCGTGCGGCGTCAGCGATCGGTCAACAGAGAGAATTGAAACATGCCGCTCTACGAGCATGTTTTCCTCGCGCGCCAGGACCTTGCACAGGCCCAGATTGATGCGCTCGCGGAAAACGCCACCAAGATCATTGAAGATAATGGCGGGAAGGTCGCCAAGACCGAAACCTGGGGCCTGCGCAGCCTCGCTTACCGGATCGCGAAGAACCGGAAGGCGCATTATGTCGCGCTCGATGTCGATGCGCCGCCAGCAGCGATCGCCGAGCTCGAACGTCAGTCGAACATCAACGAGGACATCATCCGCTTCCTCACAATCCGGGTCGACGAGCATGAAAAGGGCCCGTCCGCGATGATGCGGCGCGGCGAGAAGGAGCGCGAACGGCGTTCCGAACGCGGAGAGCGCGATGATCGTCCGAGCTTTCGTCCGCGTGAAGAGGAGGTCGAATAATGGCTCGCGCATTCTTCCGTCGCCGCAAGTCGTGCCCCTTCTCGGGCAAGGACGCGCCGAAGATCGATTACAAGGACGTGCGCCTGCTGCAGGGTTTTGTCTCCGAACGCGGCAAGATCGTTCCGTCCCGCATCACCGCCGTCTCCTCGAAGAAGCAGCGCGAGCTCGCGCGGGCCATCAAGCGCGCCCGCCACATCGGCCTTCTTCCCTACATCGTGAAGTAAGGAGAGCGACCCATGGAAGTGATCCTGCTTGAGCGCGTCGAGAAGCTTGGCGCCATCGGCGACGTGGTGAAGGTCAAGGACGGCTTTGCCCGAAACTACCTCTTGCCGCGCAAGAAGGCGTTGCGCGCCAACGACGCGAACCGCAAGCTGTTCGAAACGAACCGCGCGCGGATCGAGGAAGAAAATGCCAACCGCCGCTCGGAGGCCGAAAAGAGCGCCAAGGGCGTGGACGGCAAGACCGTCCAGCTGATCCGCCAGGCCTCGAACACCGGTCAGCTCTACGGCTCGGTCAGTGCACGCGACATCGTCGACGCGCTCGAGGCCGAAGGCGCTACGGTGACCAAGAGCCAGGTGGTGCTCGATCGTCCGATCAAGGCGATCGGTATGCACGAGGTGAGAATAGCGCTTCATCCGGAGGTCGCGGTGACGGTGAAGGTCAACGTCGCTCGCTCGCCCGAAGAGGCGGATCTCCAGGCTCAGGGCATCGACGTCATGGCACAGATGTTCGAGCGCGATACGGCTGCGTTCACCGAAGCCTACGACCCGAACGCCGAGCCAGGCGCGGCGGCCGAAGGCTCGCCCGAACCGGAATCGACCGAGAACGAGGCAGAACAGGCCTAGTCTCGGCCGTCAGCCAGAAAAAAGGAGGCCGCTGCTCGAAAGAGCGGCGGCCTTTTTTGTTGCGCCGGGCCGTTCGTCGCAAAGCCTGTTGGGCGCTCGGAACGGTTGATCGCCGATCCATGTTCTGCACCCGGAGCGAGCGGGGACCATGTGAGGAGTATTTCGCAATGGCTGAAGAACGCGACGACGAGTTCCAGAAGAACCAGGACACTGGGAACGAGCAGCCCGCCGGGCAGCAAAGCCAGCAGAACGAGTTCGGCCAACAGCCGGCCGGCGGAGCCGGCCGGTCGGGATCCCAGCAGACGACGAGTGAGAAGGCCAATGAAGGCAGCTCCGGCGGTCAGAGCAGCGGGCGGGAATCCCAGGGGCTTGGCAGCCAGGCCGGTCAGCCCCTCGGCGGCAACGACAGCAATACCGGTTCAGGAACGACCGTAGGCCAGGGCGCCAGCGTCGGAGGACAAAGCTCAAGCGGACAGGCCAGCTCGAGAAGTGATGGCGGAACGCTCACCGCCGATCAGAATTCGGGCTCAGGCGGTCAGGCAAGCAGTTCCGGGACTTCGTCGGACGAAGGGTTCATCGGCTCGAAGGGTTCAGGATCCAGCGACTATTTGCAAAATAGTGGTTCGGGCAGCTCGCCCGCCGGTTCATCTGCTGACGCAACTCAGGGCTCGGATTTCGCCAGGCAGGGCCGAGGAGCGCTCGGTGAGGATGCCAACGAATCCGACAGCTCCGAAGGGTCGGATAGCTAAGGCAGCCGCGGGCCTTCCGGAGGAAATTCGAAGGCGCCTCCTTCCGGAAAGGCCTGTTGAGTACGGCGAAAAGCGCCGCGTTCTCAAAAGGAGCGCGGCGCTTCCCTTTCAGGCAGGCTCCCTTGCAAGAAGCGCAGCCTCCCGCTCAATCCACTCTGAAAAACTTGGCCGAGCGAGAATGCGATCCACATAGGCTCGGATCCGGGGATAGCGATCGGGGTCCACGTTCGTCTTAGTGTGCCGAAAATTGGCGAACGGACTGGCAACCGCGATATCGGCGAGCGACAGCTTATCGCCGACCAGATAGCCCTCTGACGGAACGACCCTCTCGAGATAATCGAGAATGGGAGGCAGGTCATTGAGCTCGGCCTCGCGGACGGCCGCATCATCGCAAGGGAGACCAAGGAAGCGCGGCCGCACGATCCGGTTGAAGAAAATCTTCGAGCCGCAAGCCACAAGGATCGTGTCCGCGAACTCATCGTACCAAATGGTCTTACCCCGCAGCCTTGGATCGGAAGGGATCATCGCAGGCTCGGGCTGCTTTGCTTCCAAATAATGGACGATCGCGCTGGAATCCGCGAGCGTGTAATCGCCGTCGCGCAGGCCAGGCATCTTGCGGAATGGGCTAACCTCCAGAAATTCGGCGCTCGGGTGGCCCGGCGCGCTGCCGGTCGGACGCAGCTCGATCTGGATCTTCTTCTCGCCTGCGACCGCAAGTACCTTGCGCACGAACGGCGACAAGGACGAGCCATAAAGGATCATTGGTTGCTCCCCGGTTTTCACGTCAGACGGCGGACCTGGAAGGTTCCTCGCCCGCTGATTTGATGCTGTCCCACTAGGAGTGCCGGCGACGCGCAGCAACTGCAGCAAGGACGATCTTCGATACACGATCCGCTGCAAGCGCTGGAAGCGCTGGAACAGCAGTTCGTGTATAAGTGGAGTGAGACTCGTGTGGGCTAACACACCCGAATCGACGCGAGTCTCCGGCCCGGCCGTGCCTTTCTGCGATGGGCCGGGCCGCTCGCGATTGCCGCGGTCCGACGAGCTAAGCGGATGCGTACCGAGAGGAACGGATCATCGGGCTCCGGCGCCGATGAGTGCGCGTTCCGGCAGGTCGAATCCTCGCTGATCTTGGCAATTATATACTTTACTTAGCAGGCACTCAGTGGTACTAAGCTTGCAAGAGGCAAGCCATGAATATCACAAATCCGATCTTCCATGACGAAGCAAAGGCCACCGCGCACATTGAGCAGTCGCGTTGGCCCGATGGCGAGCCCGTGTGCCCGTTCTGCGAGAGCACTGGCGTCACCCGCATGGGCGGCAAAACACAGGCTGGGATGTTCCTCTGCAACGTCTGCCGCCAGAAGTTCACGGTGCGAACCGGAACGGTGATGGAGCGCAGCCACGTTCCGCTCCACAAGTGGTTGCTCGCAACGCACCTCATGGCGGCTTCCAAGAAGGGCATGAGCGCCAAGCAAATGGAGCGCATGCTGGGCGTGACCTACAAGACGGCATGGTTCCTTTGTCACCGCATCCGCGAGGCGATGGATGAAGCCAACAACCCCCACGAGCCGCTCGGCGGACCGGGTAAAGTTGTCGAGAGTGACGAAGCCGTGGTCGGCGGTCGCAAGCGCAAGCGTCTGTCAGGCAAGATCGCGCCGAAGAAGAAAATCGTCACCCTGATCGACCGCGAAGATGGTCGCGCTAAGTCGTTCCACATCACGCACATTGGCCATACCAACGTGCGCGCCGCGCTGGTCACAAACGTGCATCGCAGCTCGATCCTCATGACCGACGACGCGCGCTTTTATAATCGCATCGGCGAAGAGTTCGCTGCACATGGAACGACGCTTCACAGCAACCGCGAATTTGCGCGTCCCGGGGGCGTTCACAGCAACACGGCAGAGAACTTCTTTTCGATCTTCAAGCGCGGCGTTGTCGGCATCTACCATCACATGAGCGCCACTCACATGCACCGCTATCTGGCCGAGTTTGACATGCGCTACTCAACCAAGACCATCAGCGATGGTGAGCGAGCTGCGCTCGTCCTCAAGGGGATGGTCGGGCGTCGGCTCACCTATCGGCGGACTAACGCACTCGCAGCCTAGCTACTTCAGGCCACCGCGCTGGATTGGTGAGCGTCGCCAGCGCTGGACTCACACTTGATCTGCGTTAGTTTCGGAGCGCCGAATCGCCAGAGCGTGGCCAGTGGTATGCAGACTCAGAAATTGCACGGACTGTCGCAAATCAGTTGCAGACCAATTGACTTTTAAGTCAATCGTAACGATTTTGGAGGAGGCTGAAGCTTCCGGCGACTTCGCGCGATTCGTGCCGGCGTTCGACGATGATGAGTGTGAGAAACGCTGCTTGTATATTGCGAAGAGCATCCATGACCGCCTTTACGAGAAGGCTGCTACCAAACGGGAGCAGGACTATCTCGACAACATTCGCGCCTTGCTCAAATCCTACGTTATCGCCGACGAAATTGCCGACGATGATGAGTTCTTCAAGCGGCTGAAACCGAGGAAGAACAAGCACCTCACGGACATTTGGGAAATCAAAATCACGTTCGCGCCGACAGCGCGCATATTCGGCTGCTTTGCCGCGCCCGATCTCTTTTTCGCCTTCGTTAGCAAGCTGCGCGACAAGTGTCCTTTTCAGACGGCCATGCAAACGGTTCACGACGAGTGGCACGTACTCGCGGGGGTCCGTCCTCGGTACCGCGGCTGGCCACTCGCGAATTGCATTTCAAACTGTGGGGCTAGGACAATATGATGACCACGAAGTTAGAGCCGATCAGCGCAGCTGCTCTCGGCGAGCATTGGTTCACGCTGCGCCTGCGGACATGGAAGGCAGTCGCAAAGATCGTAAAAGACTGCGACGTAGATCAGCAAATCCTTGCCGGTCGAATCGACATGGACCCCAGCCAGTTCAGCCGGGTCATTACCGGCAAGGCGAGCAATGTCACGTTGCGCACGCTGCACAACATCGCTCGGGCAGCAAACCACCGACTCAAAATCACATTGGAGCCGTTGGCCAATCTACCAAGGCCGAACTACTCCTACGAGGACGCCAGGCGCGAGCGCACAGACAGGCAAACCGACCTACCGCTGATGGATTGGACACGCGGGAAAGCCGAACCTACCAATTTTTTCGACACGGTCCTCTAGCCGTGGCGACGGCTCCCCTGAAAGTTTCATACGTCCTTTTGTGCGACGACGTTCGCACAGAAGATAACGGCAAGCTGATTATCGTCGGCCTTTACAGCAACGGCATCACGTTGCCGAAAGGCTCTCAAAGCTTCACAGCGCCGCTGACTTTCTTAATCCACGGTCAGTTGCCCGTCGGCAAAGCTGTGCACATTATTACGTGGGTCGAAGGGAATAACGGTCAGAGGCTGGCCGAGTCAGACTTCGGGGACATGCAACTTCCGGAAAATGCGGCGGCGATGCCCGCCCAAATCGTGTGGCGAATCTTTCCATGGCACTCCGGTGGCTTGGGCAAGTTCAAACTTCACATGACGCAAAATGGCCAAGACAGCGTCATTTTCGAGTTTGAATTAACGGTGACGTCCTAACAGCGCGTCATAGTTTCCGTTTCCCAAGCTTGCTGTCCTTATGTGTCGTGTGAGGCGTGCTAAGCATTCGCTTCAACGCAGCCTCGCGCCGTGCGACAGTCTCCTCTTCGGAGTAGATCTCATTGTCGGCTTTCGTCATTGGCTAAACGTCCTGCTCACAGCACATATGCTCGCATAGTAGGCGAGATCGCGATTGCGTGGAACGAGCTTGAGATGCGTCTCGACCGGCTTGCGTTTCACTATCTGGACACTGATGCTCGTGTCGCGGGCTTCGTCCTGGGCGAGATGGGCAATGCCACCAAAGCTGAGTTCGCGAAGTTTCTTATCGACCGGTTCGAAACCGACGCTTTGCTCAAGGATCACGGCCTGCATCTTGTGGCCCTCATGAACCGGCTGCGTGAGAACCGTAACATCCTTGAGCATGCGCTTCCGTTGTCGTGGGGTGGAGAATATCACGGCACAATCTACAAGGTGGATAGACGCGGGCGCGAAATCCCGTTTGCTGCGCCAATCGACGCGCTGAAATCCCTTCTCCAGACGATGCAGGACACGCTGCCGTATTCGGTGTGGATCATGCGCTGTTTGAAATGGGTTTGGGTAAGGGAAGCCGATGGGATCAATGGCGGTCCGACGACGGCGCAGGCAGCCCTTCGAGTTCTCGCATCGCTCGATAGACCTCAGCTACCAGATAAGATTGCCCCACTTCCGCCTCCTCTAGATCAAGAAGGCGAGTAATTCCCGCTTCAATCATACCGGGGCTAACCACTTCGGTTACCGGCCTGTCACGCTTGACAGTCATAGCGAATCAACCCTTGCTAACTCAAGTACATAATTGCCCTGATCTTGCCACAACGGAAAAATCATAGGAGGTTGAACAAACCTGGTTGGTTCAAAAGGGGCCACTGATGATCACGAGGATCAGGGAGGTGCGCCGCGCGCGCGGCCTGACGCTGGATGACGTTGCCGCCCGGTGCGAGCCACCGACCACGCCTCAAACGATCGGGCGCCTCGAGACCGGCGTTAGAACCGTGTCGGTCGGCTGGCTGAACCGGATCGCCCGTGCGCTCGGGGTCGAGGCGCAGGATCTCGTGGAAGGTGCGGCCGTGGCCCAGCTGAAGGTCGCAGCAATCCTTGGCCAAGGCGGCGCGATTGCACCGCGCAAACCGGCCATCGTGGTTCCGCCACGCGCCGATGAGGGCCAGATCGCCGTACTCGTCGCGAGTAGCATCGGAGAATATCGCGCCGGTGACGAGCTGTGGTGCCAGATGATTGGACCGGGTGAATATAGAAGCGCGCTCAATCGCGACGTCCTTGTTCCACGTCCGGGAGGCCGGTTTCTTTTCGGACGGCTCATCAACGGTGACGAGGAAAAGCTCCAGATCCTTCCGCTAGAAGCGGGGGGCCGCCAGCAGGTCCTAGCCAATCCCGCATGGCTCGCGGTCGCCTCGAGGCTGGTTCGAGGTCTTTGAAATGGTGGGCGGTGACGGGCTCGAACCGCCGACCCTCTCGGTGTAAACGAGATGCTCTACCAGCTGAGCTAACCGCCCGTTGCGCTCCAGTTGCATGCGCAAGTCTGCACTGCAAGCGCCGGACGGCTACTCTCTAGAGGCCTTGCGGCAGGTCGCCTCCGCCCCCGAAGGGTTCAAGGAAGGATTCGAGACGAAGAGGCTTCCAGCCCGAGGTTGCAACGAAGGCACGATTGAGGAAGGCGCTCTTGCCATAGGCCAGCGGGCTACCATCAGGCCCGTCGACGAGACCGCCGGCTGCCAGCAGCACTGCGTGTCCGGCAGCGGTGTCCCACTCGCTCGTGGGTGAGGCTCGAGGGTAGATGTCGGCATTGCCTTCAGCGACAATGCAGAACTTCAGAGAGGATCCGACGGCCACGTAGCCGCAAGCTCCCACGGCCGCCTGCAGATAGTCGATGGTCGATTGGTTGAGGTGAGACTTCGAGGCGACGGCGGTCAGTTCGCTACCGCGTGGGCGGGTACGGATCGGGAGCCTGCCGGCACCTTCGTCGCACCACGCGCCAGTGCCGACCACGCCGGCGTGGAGCCTTCCGGTGGCGGGAGCGAAGACGACTCCGAGCCTGGGCGCGCCTTGCTCGATAAGGCCGATATTTACGGTGTAATCGTCACCCCCGCGAACGAACTCCCTGGTTCCGTCGAGCGGATCAACCAGGAAGTAAATGTCGCCATGCGGGGGAATGCGCCCTGCTGCGACCTCTTCCTCGGCAATCACCGGGACGCCTTGGGCGGCGCGAGCCAGCGCCGACAAAATGATGAGCTCGGCTGTTCGATCCGCTTCCGTCACCGGAGAGGAATCTTGCTTCGATTCGACTTCGAAGCCCTTCCTCACCACCTCGAGAATCGCTTCACCTGCCTCCCGGGCGGCCTCCGCGATATCATCGATGAGGAGGCCGTAGTCGATCATCAGCGGGGCGCCATCCGGATGCCGCCGTCGAGCCGTACGGAAGCGGCATTCATATACGGATTCTCGATCATGAAGCGCGCGAGCCGCGCATATTCCTCGGCCTGGCCGAGGCGCTTGGGGAAAGGCACCTGCGCTCCGAGGGCGTCCTGGACGTTGGGCGGCATCATGGCGACCATCGGCGTCTTGAACACCCCCGGAAGTATCGTGTTCACCCGTACTCCATCGTTCATGAGGTCGCGCGCGATCGGCAGGGCCATCGCGAGCACTCCGCCCTTTGATGCGGAATAGGCAGCCTGTCCGATTTGGCCGTCCTCGGCCGCAACCGATGCCGTGTTGATGATGACGCCTCTTTCACCGTCGGAGCCAATGGGATCGAGCCCCACCATGCCGAAGGCTGAATTGGCAATGCAGCGGAATGTCCCGATGAGATTGATCTGAATCGCGAGTTCGAACTGCTGCATCGGGTAGAATTTGGGAGCCTTGGTATCCTTCTCGCGGGCGACCGTCTTGGCCGCGTTGGCGACGCCGGCGCAATTCACCAGAATCCGCTCCTGGCCGTGCGCAGCCCGTGCCTTGTCGAAGGCTGCACGGACTTTGTCGTCGGAGGTTACGTCCACTTCGCAGAAGATGCCGCCGATATCGCGGGCCACCTGCTCTCCCCTCTGGTTATCACGATCGAACACGGCGACTTTGGCGCCGAGGCGGGCCAGCTCGCGGGCAGTTGCCTCGCCCAGGCCCGATGCCGCTCCCGTCACCACGGCGGCCACTCCGTTTACGTCCATGTCCGTTCCTTCGTCCCAATTGTTTGGCCCGCCTAAGCGCTCAGCCGCGCCTCGCACAAGCCAGTACGATCCCGTCTGCGGAACGAGCACGGGGAGAAGGCGCTTCGTAGATACAGGTGTCGAGTTGCGCACGACGGACTACAAGACAGGGGGTTTGGGCGTGGCCGTTTCAGCTAGGTCCTGGATTGGTGGAGACCCGGAGCGCAAAGAGCGTCTTGCTCACTGGCTCGACATCGACGGCGGCCACGGGAGTTATCGCGCTCTTGGGTGCACGCGCGCCGCTCGCGGGCGAAGGTCCTTCGAGGCATCCCTGCAGTTTCGAGCAACGATGCGCCGGATCTTGGTTCCGTTCCGTCCGGCTTTCGGCCCCCTGACTTCAGGATTTAATTTACCGCAGGCGCGATATTCATCGCGAATGCAGATTGGCGTTATTAATAAGAAATCCCAAACTTTTGAGCAGGATGATGATATCCTGGTCGTAAATAGAAAATGGGGGTTGCGGTGCGCGCTACGGCGCAGAGCCTGAGGGCAGTTGGATTTGGACTGAGCTTGCTCCTCGCAGGCGCTGGCGCGCAGGCTCAGCAGGGTGTCCCTGCGCCTGCTCCGGCCCCGGGCCCCGCTTTCAATATTCCGGCAGACGTCGCAGCCGCTTATTCGACCTATCACATTGGCCAAATCTGGTTCCGGAACGGGCCGGACAGCCCCGCGATCGCGCAGCTGACCGCAGTTCTTCGGCGCTCTCCGTTCGACGGCTTTGCCGAAGGGCCGCAACTCGCAGCGCAAGTGCAGTCGGCGGTTTCGCAGGTACGTGCGACGCCTGCCGCGGCGGGAGCAGCTGACCAACTCCTATCGGCCGCGTGGGTCCGCTATGTCCAAGCCCTGAAAAGACCCACCGACGGGATGATTTACGCCTATGCGATATTGAAGCCGCACGGGACCCGGACGGAGGAAATCCTTTTGACCGCGGCCGCTGCCCCGTCGCTTGCAGGCTATATATCGGCGACCTCCGACCTCAACCCCGTCTACCAACAACTGCGGGACACCGCCTGGGCAGATGCACAGGCGAACGGCAATCTGACTCCTGACGCGCGACTGTTGGCCAACCTCGACCGGGCCCGCTCGATTCCAGCACGCGGCCGCTTTGTGCTCGTCGATTCCGGGAACCAGCAACTGACGATGTTCGAGGACGGACGTCCGGTTGATTCCATGAAGATCATCGTTGGCACGAACGAATTGCCGACACCGCTCATTGCGAGCATGATGTATTACATCACCTACAATCCCTATTGGCACGCGCCCGACCATCTGGTGCGCAAGACAATCGCGCCAACCTACCTTCGGCAAGGCGCCAGATACCTCAAGTCTCACGGATATCACGTGATCGACGAGTGGAGCATGAATGCCAAGGACGTCGATGCCGCGACGGTCGACTGGAAGGCGGCTGCAGCCGGCACGACGCACCTCCTCATCCGTCAGGATCCGGGTCCCTTGAACTCGATGGGCAATCTCAAATTTCCCTTCGACAACCCCGAGGGAATCTATCTTCACGATACGCCGAGCAAGGATCTGTTTGGCAAGCAGGTGCGCAACCTCAGCAACGGTTGCGTGAGGGTTGAGGATGCCCGCCGGTTCGGGCGCTGGCTATTGGGCGGACAGGATCCGGTCGCGCCGGGCAGTGACCCCGAGACTGCGGTGAAACTTCCTCAAGGGGTCCCGATCGTTCTCACTTACCTGACGGCGCACGTGGTCGACGGCAAGGTCAGCTATGCGAATGACTTCTATGGATGGGACAAAGCCGCCCCGCAGGTTGCCCAGGCCAATTGAACCTCTGACGGCTTAGGCCGTCCGCCACCATGCATTGGCAGCACAAAAGAAAACCGGCCCGGACGAGTTGTCCGGGCCGGTATCTTTTTGCCGAACTGGCCGCTTAGCCGCGCTCTGGAGCCGGCGGCGGAGGCGGCGGTGGCGGTGGCGGCGCCGGGCAGGTCGCCGTTGCCGGGATCACCGAGCCATCCGGGCAGGTCTGCGTCGCCGGTGGCGGCGGCGGAGGTGGCGGAGGCGGCGGAGGCGGCGGAGGCGGCGGCGGTGCCCAGAAGTTGTAGATCACGCTTGCGAGCAGGCTGTTCTCGCGGAACGTCCCGTCGAAGGTGAACGGCACACCGTTGAAGGTGTCGGAGAACTTCAGGTTGCGCGCTTCGAAGTGGCGAACCTTGATGCCGACGTCGATGTTCGGGGTGACTGCATAACGCACACCCGCAATCGCCTGCATGGCGAAGTGCGAATCTGAGTCACTGAAGGCATGCGCACCAGGCGTACCCGTAGCAGCACTGACCTTGACGTTGGCATAACCAGCGCCGCCGCCAATGTAACCGCTCAGTGCTTCTTCATTGCCAAAGTCGAGCAGCACGTTGACCATGCCGGAAAGGGAATTGACCTTTCCGCCAGAGAGCATGCCAGTCGTGTTCGGCAGGATCGGAGCAGCGCTCGCCGGAGCGTTGATGCTGTCAACCGATGCGTGCTTGTAACCAAGTTCCCCTTCGAGACGAACGACGCCGAAATCGTATCCGGCGATCGCATCGACATCGAGGCCGGTGCCATAATTGATCCGGTAAGCGTCAGCAAAGGTCCGAGTTGGATCCGTGTAGCCGAGGTGCATGTCCTCGACTATCATGGCGCCACCTTCGAGCCCCGCGTAGAATGAATGATCCCGAGCGACGGCCGGGGTAGCGATGGCCGTCGACGCGAGCGCCATCGCAATGGCCAGCTTGCGCATAATTGTCCCCTTTCACTTGCGTTCTAAGATTGAACCGCCGGAACACATTATGAGAGCACCGGTTGCCGCGCAAGGTTGTGATTGCCTCCTGCTGTTGCCGAAAAGCCTCAGTTGCCGCGATGCCTGAGAAAAACGAGAGACCTTGATGTATCGTATCTGCCGCAGAAGCCTCAGTGATCCGGTCTTTAGGAACGCCTCTAACGGAATCGGCATCCCGGTCCCTAAGGTCTCGCGCGAGCAGCCGGTCTGCCTCGATCTAAGCAGGCCACCTCGTCTTATGGTTCGTTCGCTCCGAAGTTATTTGACCGATTCGGTTCGTATGTGTCGCCCTGCATTTGAACCCTCGTCCCCGGCAGCGACACCCAGGGATACATGAGGAGGCATTTATGAGGATGTACCGCCGCGCACTTGTTGCCGCATTGTCTCTATCCTTCGGCGGCTCGGCCCTTGCACAGCCTGCGACCCAGACCATAGTCGTCTGGAGCTACGGGTTTAGCCCCGTCCCGCTTCACCTCGCCGCTGGTCGTCCCGTGACGCTGGTGTTCGAAAACCGCTCGGGGAGCAGCCACGATTTCAGCGCAGAGCGGTTCTTCGCAAATTCAACGATCGTTCGGGGCTCAGCGCCAGGCGGCGAGATTGATCTCCCGCCGCACATGTCGAGAAGCGTGACGCTCGTACCTCGCGCGGGAAGCTACGGCGCCCATTGCAGCCATTTTTTCCACAAACAGCTGGGAATGAGCGATCAGATCCTGGTCGATTAGCAGTCCGTGATTTTCCGCGTGGACGAACGAGCCCACGCAAAACCTCCGGAGCTAGACGACGTGCTCGCTATGGCCGTAGACGAGCACGGTCATGAAACCTGCACGTGCCGCTGCCGGCACGCGCGCAGTGCTGACGCTCGCCTCGAAACGCTCGGATGAAGCTTCGTTGCAGCCATATTGGGGGGGCAGAGATCCTGCTGTCGAAACGACCTTGCAGCCCTTGACCGCGCCCTGACCGTCGATGGCAAGAGCCATCACCGAACTGCCGAGCAGAGTTTCGCCGGGCTGGAGCGAGGCGCCGTCGGGCTTCTCGCCCGGACTGAACCGGCGCTCGAACGTGATCCGCGTCACCTGGTCTTTGCCGCCCGACGAACTTGCAGTCTTCGACATCGAAGCCTGCGCGCTCGCAACCGAGCAGTCCTGCGCATTTTGCGGTCGCAGGCTCGATTCATAACGACACGAATGGGTTTCCCCATCGTCACCAACGGTGACGGTGACACGCTCCCACCAGGGGATGGTCGACGTCAGGGTAGAGGTCGGCTGGGCGGAGGCGGACGCCAGGGCCAAAGCAGCTATTGCGCGGAACACATTTCACTCCTTCGCACCCCACGCTCCAACGGCATGATTACCGTCGCCACCTGATCCGCCAAACGCGGGAAATCGGATTGGTGTCCATCAGCTGCAAGAAGGCTGGTTCGGCCCGGCGCGCCGGCTACCCTCGGCAAAGCGCAAACCGCGTATCATCCCCGGTGGAAGAACCGCTGGCGCGAAAGGAGAATGACGGAATTTTGGGTGCGAAAATTGCTGCCCCAAAGGAAATGGGGGCCGGCATTGCTGCCAGCCCCCACTGCGCCGAGCGAAGGATCTGCCGGTATTCGTAACCTGGTTGATAGTACCTTGCGGCCTACCTACCCGCTCTCGATCCTGGCTCACCAGCTCAGGCGTCGCTTCCGATCGAACTGCTCCCTCTTGCGAGGAGCCAGATGATCTACTTGACTGCGCCTCCCGAGGGTTCGCTTGTCTTTCGCTCTTCCGGCCTGTCCACGAAAACCGAAGTTCTCAGGTCAAAACCGTCCGATTTTCTGCGGCCCTTCTTGGGATAACCTCTCTCGCGTCCCGCTTTGCTCACCTCGATTCCGAAGAACCTCAGGAGCCGCGTCGCGCGACAGGAAGATCATCTCTTCCGGCGCCTCTTCCCGGCTGGCCCCGAAAAGAACCCGAAAGCTCTTCCCATTGCCGGCCGGCGGAGATCGGTTCTTCTGCCCCTTCCTCCCGAAGGAGACTGGGACGTCCGCCCCGATCACTTGAAGACCATGCACCTTCGCCCCGAGTCGCGGAAGCAAAATTTTCGGTAATAAGGCTGTGGATAACGGGGATATCGGTAGCAACCGTAGGAACCATGTCAAAAAAGCGGTTTTGAGCGAACCGACCGCGTCGCGAACGGCGCGGCAACGGCATTGACCTGCGCGTATTTTCGGCCTCCTTTTGTTCCGTGACCAATCCACAAAGTACCGCTATTCGGCGAGGCCGTCGGTTGCCGTTCGGCAACCTCCAGCCTACCTCGATCAAGTGTCTGAAACGTCCGCGCTAAATCCAGAACCCGCCTATCTCAGGGGCCTGAACCGCCCTCAGCGGGAGGCGGTGCTCACGACGGAGGGTCCGGTGCTTGTTCTTGCCGGAGCAGGAACCGGAAAGACAGCCGCGCTCACGGCCCGGCTCGCCCATCTCATTGCGACGCGCAAGGCGTGGCCGAGCCAAATCCTTGCAGTCACCTTCACCAACAAAGCCGCGCGTGAGATGCGCGAGCGGGTCGGCGCGCTGTCAGGAGGCGCTCTTGAGGGCATGCCCTGGCTCGGTACCTTCCATTCCGTTGCGGCGCGAATGCTCCGGAGCCATGCAGAGCTTGCCGGACTTCAGTCCAATTTCACCATCCTCGATACCGACGACCAGCTGCGTGTCCTCAAACAGCTCATTCACGCCGCCAATCTCGACGAGAAGCGTTGGCCGGCCCGCCAGCTCGCGGGGCTCATCGACCGGTGGAAGAATCGCGGTCTCACTGCCTCGCAGGTCGACGCAGGCGAATCCGAAGCCTTCGCCGCCGGGCGCGGCGCTGAACTTTACGCCCAGTACCAGGAGCGGCTCAAAACCCTGAACGCCTGCGACTTCGGCGACCTGCTCCTCCACATGCTCGTGATATTCCGTACCCACGCCGATGTACTCCAGGCCTATCGCGAGCGCTTCCGCTACATTCTCGTCGACGAATATCAGGACACCAACCAGTCCCAATATGAGTGGCTAAGACTTCTTGCTGAGCCGCGCCGCAATCTTTGCTGCGTAGGAGACGACGATCAATCCATCTATTCCTGGCGCGGGGCGGAAGTCGCAAACATCCTCCGCTTCGAGCGGGATTTCCCGGGCGCCAAGATCGTGCGGCTGGAGCAGAATTATCGTTCGACCAGCCACATCCTCGCGGCTGCCGACGGGCTGATCGCCCACAATTCGGGGCGGCTTGGAAAGACTCTCTGGACCGATGCTGGCGATGGCGAGAAAGTCCGGGTCATCGGTGTCTGGGACGGTCCTGAAGAAGCGCGGCGGGTCGGCGAGGAAGCCGAAAGCCACATGCGTTCCGGCGGAAGTCTCGACGATATCGCAATTCTCGTCCGCGCGCAGTTCCAAACCCGCGAGTTCGAGGAGCGCTTCATTGCGATCGGACTATACTACCAGATCATCGGCGGTTTCCGGTTTTACGAGCGCGCCGAAATCCGCGACGCCATCGCCTATCTCCGCCTCGTCAGCCAGCCCGCAGACGATCTGGCTTTCGAACGGATCGTCAACACGCCCAAGCGCGGCCTTGGAGACAAGGCGGTCGCGACCATTCACCGCCACGCGCGTGCAACGCAGCAACCTCTCCTGCTTGCGGCCGCCACCTTGCTCGACAGCGACGAACTGACGCCGCAGGCCCGGCGCAGTCTCGGCAATTTCGTGGCTGACATTGCACGATGGCGCCAAATGGCAGCCGAGCTTCCTCATCCCGAGCTTGCGCGCATCATGCTCGATGAAAGCGGCTACACTGCCATGCTTCAGGCGGATCGCTCGGCCGAAAGTGCCGGCCGCCTCGAAAACCTCGCCGAACTGACGCGCGCGATGGAAGAATATGAATCGCTCGGCGCCTTTCTCGAGCACGTGTCGCTAGTAATGGACAATGATGAGGCTCGGCAGGGCGATCGCGTGACGATCATGACCATCCACGCGGCCAAGGGCCTCGAGTTCGACATCGTCTATCTCGCAGGCTGGGAAGAAGGCGTATTTCCCTCGCAGCGTTCGCTCGATGAGGGAGGCCTTGCCTCGCTCGAGGAAGAACGCCGCCTCGCCTACGTCGCTATCACGCGCGCCCGGCGCCGCGCCGCGATCTTCCATGCGGCAAATCGCCGCATCTACGGCCAGTGGACAAGCTCGATCCCGTCGCGGTTTGTTGGCGAATTGCCCAAGCCCAATATCGATGAACAGACGACGATGACCGGGGGTGAAAGTTTGTGGCGGGCCCAGTGGTCCGAGCGTTCCGACCCCTTCGCGCATCTCGGGCCGGCTCAATCAATGCGCGCGAGCACTCGAGGACCTGGATGGCAACGCGCTGCACGGGGCAATTTCAACCCCGAGCCGGCGCGGATCATCGAGGCCCGGGCTTCGGCGGTGAGCCTCGGCAATCAGGGGCGAAGCGACCTGTCGCTGGGCCAGCGCGTGTTCCATGGCAAGTTCGGTTACGGCACCATCGCGGCAATCGAAGGCAACAAGCTCGAGATCGACTTCGAGCATTCGGGCCGAAAGAAGGTTCTCGACAGCTTCGTCAGCGCCGATTGAGGGGGGCCGCCTAGCCGCCCGCCTTGCGCACCAGATCGCGGACCCACGAGATAATCGACGTCCAGCTCAGCTCCTCGAACAGCTCGACCCCAGCGAGATTGGATCGCTTCCAGACGACTTCTCCGGCGGGAACGTTGAGGCCCTCGACAAAGACGGCCGAATAGGTGCCGATCGCAGGCAGCTGC
Organism: Sphingomonas agri; assembly: GCF_038148795.1. NCBI lineage: Bacteria > Pseudomonadati > Pseudomonadota > Alphaproteobacteria > Sphingomonadales > Sphingomonadaceae > Sphingomonas > Sphingomonas agri. The sequence continues at coordinate 631,380 of NZ_JBAPEU010000002.1, forward strand.
TCTCCCTCGAGCTGCAGACCCTTAGCCGAGATATTTCTCAGCACGGCCGGCCAGAAATGTTCCCCGCACTTGATGTGCGCCGGGCACCGCACCTCGAGCCGCGGCATGGTCCGGCGTTCCGGTGTCTGGCTGACGAGCTTGCGGTTCAGCAGCGCGATGATGTCGATGCAGTCATCAAAGCGGATACCGAGCTCCTTACGGCCGGTCCAGGCGATCTTGCCGGAAGGCCTCTGTCCGGTTGCAATCTCGATCGAGACTCGTTCCCCGAGTGCTGGCACGAGATCACTTCCGATGGTCGCTCCGAGCGCAGAAATCTTGCGAATGACGCAGTCCTGGCGCGCGCCTGACTGATAGATCGCAGCGGCGTCGAAGGGACCGTCGCCGGCTGCGGCAGACGGTTCATCGGGCCATGGGAGACGATTTCCCACGACGACGGTTGTGACTGAGGGGGCGTCAGGCAATTTGCATCATTCCGGCACCTGTCGGACCAACCTTGGCCCTGCTGCACTAACAAGTCGCTAACGATGGCCCACGAAAGAGCGGGTAGGGTAATTCGGATCGCGCAGCGTTAAGGTCTCGCTTCATGACGACGAACAGCCGTGGGCGCCCCCGTCACGACGATCTGCTGACACCGGCTGAGTGGAAGGTAGCCGAGCAGGTCCGCCACGGCATGACCAACCGCCGTATCGCCGAACGTATGGGTGTCAGCGTCGACGCGGTGAAATTCCATGTCGGCAATGCGCTCTCCAAACTTGGTTTCTCGAGCCGAGGGCAGCTCGGGAAATGGGACGGAATTGCAAAAACAACGGCGCTTCACCGGCGCAGGAGGTCCGCCATGAATGCCGCAGCCGCTCCAAATCCCAACATGTCGCTTGGGCAGATCGCGCGCACCACCAGGGATTTCTCCGCGTCGCACGCCTGGTACCGGGACGTGCTCGGCCTTCCCGAATTGTACAGTTTCGGCAACCTCGCCTTCTTCGATCTGGGCGGCGTGCGGCTGATGCTCACTGAAGAGGAAGGCGATCTCGCCTGCCAGTCGATCCTCTACCTTCTTGTTTCCGACATCCATGCGACGAGGGACGCGCTCGAGCAGCGCGGCGTCAAGTTCATCAACGCACCCCACCTCATCCATCGCCACCGAAATGGCACCGAGGAGTGGATGGCGGCCTTCGAGGACAATGAGGGCCGGCCACTTCAGCTGATGATGGAGGTTCCAGCAAACCGGAGCTGAACCCGGCTCATGGAATTGGCCTCCGACCGGCCAATTCCAGGATCTCGCTTCAAGCCGTCGGAAACGCGGGGTGTTATCCCTTCTGCTTCGTGCCCGTCGCCTCTTAACCGCCATTTGCTTCACGATCTGATCGGGACGTGGCGCGGGGGCCCACCCCGCGAAAAAAGGCGCCTAGGCTGTTCGCGGAAGAGACAGAAACAACAACCGGGGAACCCGACTCGGCCGCGATGCATTTCCGCTGCAAAAGTCAAGAACAAATTTCAGGTGTAAAATGAAGCGTATTGGCCTTGTGCTGGCGCTGTCGGGAACGTGCGTCCTTGCGAACGTGGTCGCACCCACTCCCGCGTCTGCGCTGGAAACCTACGAAGCGAAGATGGAGGCGAGCGACGCGGCGAGCCAGGCGCGTGTGGACATGCTCAACGCCTTCGGGCCCAAGCTCCTGCGTCCCGGCCAGTATGTCTGGCGGGACGTACCGGACGCGACTGGCGCCGAACGCGTCGTGATCAGCCTCTCCGACCAGCTCGCCTATCTCTATCGTGGTGACACGCTGGTTGCTGCAGCGACGATTTCGACCGGGCGCACCGACAAGCCCAGTCCGACCGGGATCTTTTCGGTCCTCGACAAGAAGCCGTTCTACAGGTCGAAGAAGTACGACAATGCCCCGATGCCATGGATGCAGCGCATCGACGAATATGGGATCGCTCTGCACGGCGGCTTCAATCCTGGCTACCCAGCCTCGCACGGCTGCATCCGGTTGCCGAGCGCCTTTGCCAAGAAACTCTACACGGTCACCGGCGTCGGAACGCCGGTCTTTATCGGCGCGTGAACAGCCGAGGGCCGCGCCCGCTCGGCGCGGCCCCTGTCGGCCCCTTAGCGACTCACCGGAGATGTTCCCTTCCGGAACAGACTGTTCGGTTGCGGAACAATTGAAACACGTTTGTCAATACTTATTTTGAACAACAAGCTCCCTGCAGCGTTCTGCGCTTCAAAGGACTGAAAAACAAAGGTTTCGACCAGTGAAAATCCGGATGCTTGCCGGTGTCGCCTGTGCGGCACTGATGGGAATTTCTGTACCTTCCCAGGCAGCGACCAGCCCAGAGCTGGCGACTGCTTCCAGTTACGACCCTGCCGCGGACCAGGCGCTCAATGCCTTTTACGCGAGCAGAGGCGGTGCTCCGCTGTGGGTTCGCGGCGGCGTGGACAGCGCTTCGGCCCGCGAACTGATCGGGCTCCTTCAGCGCGCATCGCTCGACGGTTACGCAAGCGGACCGGCAATTGCTGCCCAGGCCCAGGAACTCCTCGCCCGCGCGGCGGGCGGTGATCCTGCGGCCGCAGCAGCGGCGGACCGGCTGCTCTCGGCGGCTTTCGTGCACTATGTCGAAGCGCTCCAGACGCCCCCTTCGGGAATGACCTACGCCGATCGATGGGTAACTCCGCGCCGGGATTCCGCCGCGACCATCCTTGCCAAGGCGGCCGCGGCGCCCTCGCTCGGGGCGTACGTCCGTTCAGTCTCGCAGGTGAACCCCATCTATGCCGAACTGCGCGATGCCGCCTGGGCGGCGATGCAGTCCAATGGCGGCCAGCTCGATCCTCGCGTGCTTGCGAGTCTCGATCATGCCCGCGACATCCCTCCCCAAGGCCGTTTCGTCATGATCGATACCGCAGGCGCGAGGCTGTACATGATCGAAGACGGCAGGATCGTCGATTCGATGAAAGTGATCGTCGGCAAGGCCGATCCTTCCACGCAGACACCGCTCATCGCCAGCACCATCTATTACGCGACGCTGAACCCTTACTGGCACGTATCTGCGGACATGGTTCGCTCGCTGATCGCCAGGAACGTGCTCGACCAGGGCCTCGGCTACCTCAAGTCTCACGGGTACCAGGTAATGGCCGACGACGGATCGGATCAGCTGCTTGATCCTGCCAAGGTCAACTGGCGGCAAGTCGCTGCCGGCGAGACGGTGGTGCGCGTTCGCCAGCTGCCCGGGCCGGCGAACTCAATGGGCCGGATCAAGATCCCCTTCCCCAACGGCTCGGACATCTACCTGCACGACACGCCGAACAAGGACCTGTTCGCGTCGGACGATCGCAACCTCAGTCACGGATGCATTCGCCTTCAGGACGCCCAGCGGCTCGGCCGGTGGCTGATGGGGCGTGAGCCGCAGGCCGCGTCGCGCGAGCCCGAGGAGAATGTCCTGCTCCCGGCGCCGGTACCGATCTACGTGACTTATCTGACGGCGCACGCCGACGGCGGTCAGCTGAGCTTCGTCGATGACATCTATGGGCGCGACTCACAGGTCGCTGCGCTGCGCTAGCGCAGCGCCGGTAACGGGGGGCCGGGGCACTCCTAGACCGCGCTTATGCGGCCCGATTGCCTACGCCTTGAAGAGCGGCGCGGCCTGCATGAAGTTTGGCAAGTTCCTCATGTCGCCGACGGACATCGGGATCACTCGCAAGCTCCGCCATCAGGCGGCAATGCTGCTCCCGTTCCCGATGATAGATATGATCGTCGTTACCCATCGCGGTCGCCCCAGGCTCGTACAAGCGGCAGCTTCGCACGGGGGCCATCGAGCCCGATGGCACCCCTCTTTGGGGCTGTCAGGAACGCAACGCCTGCATAATCCAAAATGCGCTCCCGCGCTTCCTATACCATCGGTAGAGGATGGGACCATAATCCGGGAGAAAACTGGGCTTTTTCCCGGGCGCGATTCTCGTTTTGGACCCGTATCGAGTCGCTAGATAGAGACCTCGTCCATCGTCTTGAGCTCCGGCTCGGGAACCCCGGACTTTTTGAAGTCCTTCAAAAGTTCGGACTTCCGATCAGCAAGCTGCTCTCCCACCGCGTCAAGGTCGATGTCAGCCTTGCGCACCTCAGGGAACAGCTCCTTTTCTTCCTCCTCGACGTGGTGCTCGATTTCCTCTGAAAGGACCTTGACCTTTGCATCGAAGAAGTCGTCGCTCTTGCCATTTCCGGCCTCGATTTCGGCGATCAGGAGCTTCGCCGCGTCGTGCTCCACAAAAGCTTCCTTCAGGAGGTCTTCATCGACCTTGCCCTCGCACGCAGGATAGAAAATCTCTTCCTCGATCTTCGTGTGGATCGAAAGTTCAAGGCAGATGCGCCGCGCAAGCTTCTCCTTGCGTCCTTCGCCCTTGGCCTCTTCGAATTCCTTGAACAGCTTTTCAACGGCGCGGTGATCTTCCTTCAGGAGAGCGATTGCGTTCTTGTCGGCCATGGAATCCTCCGATGTGATTTAAGCAAGGAAACCAATGCGCGAGCCTGGATGTTCCTCAGATCAAATGGGCCGCGAAGGCGTCACGATTCCCGCACGCCAAGGAGTGGACTGGAAGGGCCTCGGCTATCTGGTCTCGATCGCGAGCGTCTTCTTCCTCGGCGCGATCGCCTGGCCCAAGTCGAACGATCCCTGGTGGCACCTTCCTGCGCTCATCCTCGGCATGGCGACTTCGATTTTGGGCATGGCGTGCCGGTACAAGGCGCACCTCGACCAGCAGCGAGAGATCAGGAAGGCAGAAGCTGAAGCCGAGCGAGGTTAGGACGGGCCGCCGCTGTCAGGCTCGGCGTCGAGGGCCGCAATCGATTTCGCCGGATTCTTGTTGAGCTCGAGCCAGTCGCGGGAGGGAAGGTGATAGATCATGTCCATCACCTCGAACTCGAGGCCGCCTGGCTGCCAGGTGTCGCTATTCCAGAGGGCGACTACCCCGCTCTTCTTCTGAGGATCGAACAGGATGAGGGACCGATACCCGCGGATACCGCCTCGGTGGCCGATGATCCGGTGCCCGGCATAATCGTAGCTTCGCCAGCCATAGCCATACCAGGCTGTGCCGAGGCGCTCGAGGAACTTGCGCATCCGGCCCCGCTCGGTCGGTGTCACCACGTAGGGCGCGTGAATGGTATCCAGTACCTTGGCATCGAGCACATCGGGCATTTCGCCCATCTGCGCCTCCATCCACAGCGCCATATCCTTGATGTTGCTGTTGATGCCGGCGGCGCCAGGGACATGGTAATAGGTATCGACGATGGGCTCGGGTCGCCGGCCCGCACTGTGCGGCTTGGCCCAGCTCGCATTCGACTGAAGCCCCGCCATCGACACGCTGCCGCTGGACATTCCGATCGGATTGAACAGGTAGCGCTTCACCGCCTGCTCGTAGGGCATGTTGGTGATGCGCGAGACCATCTCGCTCGAAGCGTCATAGGCGACGTTCTGGTAGTCCCAGCACGTACCCGGGGCACAGACGGGACTTAGCTGCGCAAGGCTGGACCGGAGCAAGCTCGGATCCTGCCCTTCCTCCAGCTTGTTGTCGTAAGCGTTGCGATAAAGTCCGAGCCGATGCGACAGAAGGTCGCCGACGGTCGCCTTATATTCATTACCTGCCGGAAGCTTGAGGTCGGGCGCGTAATTCGCAACAGGGGCCTGGAGATTGATCTTGCCCTGCTCGGCAAGCTTGGTGACCATCGTCGCCGCGACCCCCTTGGAGGTCGAGGCCCAGCGGAATACCGTCTCCGGCGTCACCTTGTCGCCCGAGCCCGCGAGCGTCTCGCCATAGCCCTGGAGGAACGTGATTCGTCCGTTCTCGACCACGCCGACAGCCAGTCCGACCATTGCCGGCTTGGCCATGAGCTCCTTCAGCCGCATGTCGAGCAGTCGATAGTCAATATCGCGCCGCGAATCCGGCGAGAGTGTCGCGAGTTTAAGGTGCGCGGCCGTAACCTGCGGTGGCTTGCTGCTGGACGCATCGTGAGGACGCATCGCCAGCAGCGACGCGCCCATGAGCAATGCAAACGCGCCCAGGCCGAGCTTCTGCGCCTTCTCCAAAATCACTCTTCTCCCCACCCCTATCCGCGGTGTGGCGGCAGGGGTTCCGCGTCTCAACCGACAGCTTAACGCAGTTGCGACGAAGCGAGTCTGCGGCGCGACGAACGCTACCGGCGCTGGCCTTAAACGCGCGGCTCGCCTAAACGGCCCCGCCATGCAATTCCTAAAGACCCTGTTCTGGGTCCTGATCGCGGTCGTCGTCGTCCTGTTTGCGAGCCGCAATTGGTCGGACGTCACCTTGAATCTCTGGGGAGATATCCAGGCCGACATCAAGCTGCCGGTCCTGATGCTCATTGTCTTCCTGATCGGCTTCTTGCCGACGTGGCTCATCTTGCGCGCGCGGATCTGGTCGCTTCGCCGACGAGCCGATGCAATGGAGCGCAACCGCGTCGCGGCTTTGCCGTTCGAAACTGTCGCCGAAGAGGAAGAGGCAGCAGCGTGAAGCCGATCTTCGTGGCGATCGACACGCCGGACCTCGCGCGGGCACTGAACCTTGCCGAAGCGATCCGCGGACATGCAGGCGGAGTGAAGCTTGGTCTGGAATTCTTTTCGGCCCAGGGCCCCGAGGGCGTGAGCCGCATCACCAAGCTTGGGCTTCCCGTCTTCCTCGATCTCAAGCTTCACGACATCCCGAACACGGTCGAAAAGGCAATCGAGGCCCTTGCTCCACTCGCTCCGGCGATCCTAACCGTCCACGCGGCCGGCGGGCGGGAAATGCTCCGCGCCGCCAAGCGCGCAGCCCCGCAAGGAACGCGGGTCGTCGCTGTAACGCTGCTCACCAGTCTCGATGCGGCTGATCTTGGGGATTTAGGCATTTCGCGATCGCCGGGCGACCAGGTGAGGCACCTTGCCGACCTCGCGCGCGAGAGCGGCCTTGACGGCATCGTCTGCTCCGGAGCGGAAGTCGCTTCGGCCCGGGCCGCCTGGGAGGGCGGCTTCTTTGTCGTACCCGGAATCCGGCCTGCCGGCGCCGACGTGGGAGACCAGAAACGGGTGGTCACGCCTGCCCAGGCGCTCGAGGATGGCGCCTCGGTGCTGGTCATCGGGCGGCCGATCACCGGAGCAGCCGATCCTGCCGGTGCGATCATGGACATCGGGGCGGGCCTCGCCCACATGCCTGCCCAAGCGAGGAATTGATCGATGAGTTGGTTAAGCCGCGTCCGCAACGGCATTCCGTTTCTTCCCAAGCGGCAAACGGCCGAGAACCTCTGGCACAAGTGCATCAAGTGCGGGACCATGGTTTTCGTCAAGGAGTGGGAAGAGAATTACAACGTCTGCCCGCGCTGCAACTTTCACGATCGCATCGGGCCTGAGAAAAGGTTCGAACAGCTGTTCGACGCCGCTCAATACGAACTTCTCCCCGCGCCCGAGGTTCGCGAGGATCCGCTCAAGTTCAAGGACACCAAACGATACTCGGAGCGGCTGAAGGCTGCACGAACAGCAACCCACGATCGCGATGCGCTGGTGAATGGGAAGGGCAGGATAAACGGTTCGAGCGTGATCGTCGGCGTCCAGAACACGGGTTTCATGCTCGGCTCGATGGGGACCGCTGTCGGCGCGGCCTTCGTCGCTGCGGTCGAGCGCGCCATTGCCGACCGCTGCCCCTACATCATTTTCACTGCCGGCGGAGGCGCGCGCATGCAGGAAGGTGCCCTCTCCCTCATGCAAATGCCCAAGACGACCGTTGCATTGCAGATGCTGCGCGAGGCGGGCCTTCCTTACATCGTCGTGCTGACCGATCCGACGACCGGCGGGATTACGGCCTCCTATGCGATGCTCGGTGACGTGCAGATCGCCGAGCCCGGAGCGCTGATCGGGTTTGCCGGGCAGCGGGTCATCGAGCAGACGATCCGGGAGAAACTGCCCGAAGGCTTTCAGCGCGCCGAATATCTTCTCGACCATGGCATGATCGACATGGTCGTGCCGCGCGGCGAGCTGAAGGACAAGCTGGCGCTGTTGATCTCCTATCTCGCGCCGGAGTCCCAAGAGGCCGCCTGATGGCGGATTTCGCGCGCTCGGCGCATCCAGGTGTCCAGGCGCAGCTCGACCGCCTGTCGAAGCTCTCCCCGGCGGGCGACCGTCTTGGCCTGGAGAGGATTGCGGCCGTGCTTGCACGGCTGGGTCGACCACAGGATCGGTTGCCGCCCGTCATCCACGTTGCAGGCACCAACGGGAAGGGATCGACGGTCGCCTTTCTCCGCTCTGCTCTCGAGGCGGGCGGCCACAAGGTTCATGCCTTCACCAGTCCTCACCTTGTCCGCTTCAACGAGCGCATCCGGATCGCCGGGCGGTTGATCGGGGATGAGGAGCTCTCCGACCTCCTCTCTGAAGTGCTCGATGCTGGCGCTGGGATTGAGCCCAGCTTCTTTGAAGTCGCTACCGCGGCTGCCATCCTCGCTTTTGCACGAACGCCAGCTGAGGCGTGCATCCTCGAAGTCGGCCTTGGTGGCCGGCTCGATGCAACCAATGTCATCGACAGGCCGCTCGTCACGGGAATCGCGAACCTCGCGCTGGATCACCAGCAATTCCTTGGCCATGGCCTCACCGATATCGCCGCCGAAAAGGCGGGAATCGCGAAAAACGGCGTTCCGCTCGTCACACAGCTCTACCCGCCGGCGGTTGCAACCCGCATCGGCGAGGTCGCCCGGGAAAGGGGCGCCGCGTGGCTGCCGCGGGGCGCCACCTGGGACGCGATCACTCGGCAGGGCCGCCTCCACTATCGCGACGAGCGCGGCGAACTCCACCTTCCGCTACCCCGGCTTCCCGGCCGTCACCAGGCGATGAATGCCGCCCTCGCCATCGCCATGCTGCGGCACCAGCAAGTGCTGTCCGTGCCAGACGCCGCGCTCGCCGCGGCAGTGGGCTGGGCCGATTGGCCGGCGCGGCTCCAACGACTTGGTCCCGGGCCGCTCGCCGGCGATCGGGAGATCTGGCTCGACGGCGGCCACAATCCCTCCGCCGCGCGGCAGATCGCGACCTATGCGCGCCATCAGTTCGATGACGGCAAGGCGCTGCACATCGTCTTCGCCAGTCTTGCAACAAAGGATCCGCTGGGAATGCTTGAGCCTTTCAGCGGCATCGTCGATGAGGTTCACACAGTTCCCATCCCCGACCACAGCTGCTTTTCGCCCGATGATCTCACCGAGATAGCCGCGGGTGCAGGGATGCGAGCCGAGGGCCACGACGACGTCGAACAGGCGCTCGCCAGCATTCCGGCCGACGCCCGCGTGCTGATCTTCGGTTCGCTTTATCTCGCCGGCGCCGTCCTGTCAGCAAACGGCCAGGTGCCCGCCTAGGAAGCCTTGGACGGTTTCTCCTCGACTTCGGGCTCGGCGCCCTGCACGCCTTTCTGACGAACGGTCTCGACCACGAATCCGGCTCTGCGCATGAAGTAGAGAAAGACCAGTCCGGGGATGCCGAGGAAAGCGCAGAAAACGTAGAAAGACGGAAAGCCGAGATAATCTGCAACGACGCCCGAGGGTGTTGTTGCAAATGTTCGCGCGACTGCCGCGACACTCGATAAAAGCGCATATTGGGTCGCGGTGAAGGCCGTGTTCGAAAGGCCTGCAAGGTAGGTCGCGAAGACCGTGAGGCTAATTGCCGCAAAGAGGTTCTCGGTCGCAACCGCAAGCGTCAGCAGGGGCACCGAATGGCCCGTGTTGGCAACCGCAGCGAACAGCAGGTTCGCAAACATCATGATGATGCCCGCTCCAAACAGCAGCCGGCTCATTCCGAAGCGGGCGATCAGTGCGCCGGCAATGAGCGAGCCGATCACGAGGCACCAGAAGCCGACCAGCTTGTTGATCGCGATATAGTCGGTATCGGTGAAACCCTGGTGTACCACCATCGGCGACAGCATGTTCTGGCCGACCGCGTCACCAAGCTTGTAGGTGAGTACGAAAAGCAGGATCAGCCAGGCACCGGGACGCCGCAGGAAATCGGCGAACGGCGCGACGACATTGTGCTTCAGGAAGTGCGCGGCTGCCGCAAGACCAAGCCTGCGCTCGCGCACCGCGGTATGACGGCCAGGCCCAAGCCAGAGCGATGCGATCGCGCCCGGGAGGACGAGAAACGCCGTTGTTCCGTAGGCGGCGGCCCAGCCAAGGCCCATGCCCTCGTTCGAGGCAAGATAGATGGTCCCCGCGCCCGCAAGCAGATTGCCCGTGCGGTAGCCGACCTGATTGGTCGCGGTTCCCTGCGCGAGCTCGTCGTCGGGCAATGTCTCGATCCGATAGGCATCGATGATGATGTCCTGCGTCGCGGCTAGGAAGGCGACGATGACGCCCCAGACCGCAAAGCGGCCGATGTGATGGACGGGATCGCTCGCTCCAAGCTGGATGAGCGCGAATGCGAGAAACGCCTGCACGGTCCAAAGCCAGGCCCGTCTCTGGCCAAGGAAGCGCGTCAGCACAGGAATGCTGATGCCGTCGATCAGCGGCGCCCAGAGAAATTTCAGCGTGTAGGGGGTGCCGAGCGCGAAGGCGAAACCGATCGTCTTCTTGTCGATGCCGACCTTTGAAAGCCAATAGGACATCGTCGCAAGAAGCAGCGTCAGCGGAAACCCGCTAGAAATCCCGAGCAGGAAGGCTCCGAGCGGACGAGGCTTCAGATAGGAAGAGGCAACTTCGCCGAATGATTGGCCCTTACGTTCGGCCGTCGACTTCGCAGAAGCTGCCAATGATCCCTCCCCTGTATCCCCGCGTCCGGGTCCTTCAGCCCGACACTAGCCTTGTTTCCACGCAAGCCTAGCCCCGCGATGAACGGGCGGTCGGCTATTCCTCCTCGTTTATCGCGACGAACAGCTCGAGGCCCCGAGGAGTCTTCACTTTCTCGCCCTGCAGGTGCCTGTCGACGCATTCGATCGCCTTGGTCAGCTGACGCTCCGAATAGGGCTTCATCAGGCAGCCGACAGCGATTTGCGCTGCACCGGGATAAGTGTGCCCGGTTGCGAACAATGTCGGAATGCCCCGACCCCTCGCCTCGTTTGCAAGCTCGATCCCGGTCTGCTCCTTTTTCAGGCGAAGGTCGCTGAGGACTAGGTCCACCGCTTCGCGCTCGAGAACGGCGAGTGCCTCCTGGAGGTCATCCACCGTCGCGACGATCTCGTAGCCGGCATCGGCAAGGATATTCTCATTATCGAACGCGGTCAGCGGCTCGTCTTCGACGATAAGGATCCGCTTGACGACCTGCTTACGCTTCCCGAACAGCATTCTCGTTTCCGACCCATGACTACGCCACCGCAACGAACGAAGCGCAAACCGGTGCCGCATCGCGGCAATGCCAAGAAGCGCGCTGTGCCCCCCGGGCCACAGGTCCGCGCGCCTGCGGCGGCGGGCGGTCTCCAGCGCATCGCGAAGTTGCTGGCGAGGGCAGGCGTCGCCTCGCGGCGCGAGGTCGAACGCATGATCCTTGAAGGAAGGGTCGAACTCAACGGCCAAAAACTGACCACGCCTGCGACCCTGCTCGAAAATCTCGAGGGTGTGAGCGTCGATGGAAAGGCGGTGCGCCCGGCGGCCTCGACGAGGCTGTTCCGATTCTACAAGCCGCAAAGGACCATCACTGCTGCGCACGATTCCCGAGGCCGCGCGACGATCTACGACCGGCTGCCGCCCGGCCTTCCGAGGCTGATCCCCGTTGGGCGCCTCGATTTCATGACCGAAGGGCTGCTGCTCCTCACCAACGATGGCGAGCTGAAGCGCCAGCTCGAGCTGCCCCGCACTGGCGTTGTTCGGACCTACCGCGCGCGCGCCTTCGGCCACGTCACTCAGGAACAGCTCGAGCGGCTCGCAGAGGGGATCACCATCGAGGGCATCCATTACGGGTCAATCAATGCCAATCTCGAGCGGCGCACTGGACGCAATTGCTGGGTCGAAATGAGCCTTGCAGAGGGCAAGAACCGCGAGGTGCGCAAGGTCCTTGCCCATCTTGGGCTTCAGGTCTCCCGGCTCATTCGGACCAGCTACGGCCCGCTTACTCTCGCAGGCCTTGGTCCAGGTGACGTCGACGAGGTCGCGGAGAGCGAGCAAGAAGCATTCCGGAAGAGCCTCTAGGTGAGGATCATCGCCGGCAAATGGCGGCGTCGGCCGCTCGAGGCCCCGCCCGGACAAGCCACGCGGCCTACCCTTGACCGTGTGCGTGAGACCCTCTTCTCGATGATTGCGAGCCGCATCGGCAGTTTCGAGGACCTTCGGGTCGCGGACCTCTTTGCAGGAAGCGGAGCCCTGGGCCTGGAAGCGCTGTCGCGCGGCGCTGCCCACGCGACCTTCGTCGAGACTGATGCCGCGGCGGCCGCGGTGATCCGCCGCAATGCGCAAAGGCTGGGCGCAAGCGTCGAGATCCTCCAGCGCTCGGGGCTTGTGCTCCCGCGCTCGAGGACCTTTGATCTCATTTTCGCCGATCCTCCCTATGCGCCCGGATCCGGAAGCGCAGTGGTCGAAGCCGTCGCGAACGCGGATTGGCTCGGCGAGGGCGGATGGATGAGCATCGAAACGGGCCGCGATGATAAGGTCGAGCCGGGACCCTTCAGGATTGAGACGACGCGGGAGGTCGGCCCCGCGCGCCTTACGCTTTTGCGCCGGTTCTAGAGGCGCTCGCGGCCTTCCTGATTTCGTCGACCTCGGTTCCGAGCCTGCGGCCGACGGCTGCGGCGGCGGCCTTGCCCGCCTCCTTTACAGCTTTTCCCGCGCGCTTGCCGCGGGTCGTGCCACCGCTCGTAAAGCCATGTTCGGCAAGGGCCGCGAGAGCGGCCGTCGCAGCCACTGCCACCAGTTCGGCGACGAGCGGACTTTGCATAAGCTTTATGAACGCCTCCCCCATACCTGCGTCCGAGGATCGTGAACCGCCCTCGCTCCTCGCCGACAGCTTCGCGACCGACGTGCCGGTCTTCTTGCCGCGGGTGTCGCGGCCCGCGCCGCCTGCCTTCCCGCCACTCTTCGAGGTCGTCTTCTTTGCCATCCTCATCGCTCCTGTGATCTAGCCTTAGCTCCTCAACTCATTGGGCCATTTCCGTATCCCCCGGGAGCGGCCGGCACGGCTTCTGTTTGTCATGCTGTATTGACACACTAATACACAGCCGTCTATCCTCCCGCAAAACAGGAGGAAGAGGCATGTATTCTCAGCAAGAGCTGGATGATGCGGTTGCTTCGGGAGTGATCACCGAGGAAGCCGCGAGCGCGCTTCGCGCTCATATCGAGCGGCAGCGCGCGACTGCGATCCCCGACGAAGAGCAATTTCGTCTGCTGACGGGCTTCAATGACATCTTCGTCACGATTGCAGCGGCAATCCTGCTGTTCGCCGTCGGGTGGATCGGACAGAGCATCGGCCAGTCGGCCAGGCTCACGATCGACCCCCGCGGGCCGACCTTTCTTGCGCCTCTCTTCGTCGCGCTCACCTCGTGGGGCCTGGCGATATATTTCACGGGCAAGCGCCGCATGGCACTCCCTTCGATCCTCCTCCTTTTGTCCTTCGTAGGCGGCGTGTTCGCTGCCACCCTGTTCGCGCTCATCCTCGGCGTTGGTCCCGCACACGTCGACGGCAATGACCAGCTCGGCGGCCTGCTCGGGGCCGTCTCGGCTGCCGTTGCGGGGGGTGCGGCCTGGGTGCACTGGAGGCGCTTTCATGTCCCGATCACGGTAGCCGCGGGTGCGGCAGCTGTTGCCGGGATCGTCGTCGCACTCCTCATCGCCGGCCTTGGCGGCAACATCGACCAGGCAAGAAACACGATCCTGGGACTGGTCCTCTTCCTTGGCTTCGGAGTGTTCCTGTTCGCCATGTGGTGGGACTCCTCGGATCGCGGCCGGCTGACCCGCCGCTCGGACGTCGCTTTCTGGCTGCACCTCCTTGCAGCGCCCATGATCGTCCACCCTGTCTTCACCTTGCTCGGTCTCAACAGCGGGCATGTGGGGCTGGGAGGCGGTCTTACTGCAGTATTGCTCTATGTCGTCCTTGGAATCACGGCGCTTGCGGTTGACCGGCGGGCCTTGCTCGTGTCGGCGCTCGCCTACGTGCTCTTTGCACTGAACGAGCTGTTTCGGCAGTTCGGCGCAGTCGAGCTCAATGTTGCACTGACGGCCCTGGTGATCGGCTCGGCGCTGCTGATGCTTTCTGCCTTCTGGCATCAGGCCCGGACCGCGGTCGTCAAGTCGCTCCCGGAGAGCCTTCGCGACAAGCTTCCGCTTCTCGATCGCTCAGCGCTTATCCAACCAGCCGCATGAGGCGCCGCTCGAGCGGGGCCAGGACGCCCGCAAGCTCATGGCCCCGCTTGAGCACCACGCCATGCTCGCCAACGAGCGCGAACGCCCCCTGCTTGTGCCGAAGCTCGGGGCGTTTTTCGATCCTTACCTCGGGGCGCTCGCTGTGGCGCCGGAAAGCAGCGAACACCGCGACATCTGGGTCAATCCTCAGCGCATAGTCGCGCCAGTGACCGGCAGCGACCATCCGGCCATAAAGGTCGAGGATGCGCGTCAGCTCCCTGCGGTCAAAGGTGGCGATTGGGCGCCGGTCCCAGGCACTGGGAAACGGCGCGACGACGCTCAAGCGCTTTTGACCTTGGGCTGCGGCGCCCGTTCAAGCTTGAGGGCCTTGAGCTCGGTGCGGAGCTCGTCGATCTCGTTTTCAAGCTCGAGAAGCCGCGTCCTCACCGGATCGAGATCCTCCCCGCAGGGGGTGCCGTAGGGCATGAAGCCGGGACTGTAGTGGACCACGTCGACGGGAACCGGCTTGGCCGGGATGCCAACGACGGTTTGCCCTGCTGCGACGTCCTTGGTCACGACCGAGTTCGCGCCGACCTTGGCGCCCTCACCGATGACGATCGGGCCCAGGATCTGCGCTCCTGAGCCGACGACGACGCCGTCACGAAGCGTCGGATGGCGCTTGCCGCCGACGCCCGTCGTCGGGTTCGTGCCGCCCAAGGTCACATGCTGATAAATGGTGACGTCGTCCCCGATCTCGGCGCTCTCGCCGATGACACTGAAGCCATGGTCGAGGAAGAAGCGCTTGCCGATTTTCGCGCCCGGATGGATGTCTATGGCCGTAAGGAACCGCGCGGTGTGGTTGATCAGGCGCGCGAGGAAGAACAGCCGCCCTTCCCACAGCCAGTGCGCGAGGCGGTGAAGCCCGAGCGCTGTAACGCCGGGATAGAAAAGCACGTCCCAGCGCGAGCGTGCCGCGGGGTCGCGTGACTTGACCGAATCCAGATAGGCGATGAGCCCGGACTGCAAGCGCTCAAACTCCTTTCCTAACGGCGCCCCAATCTAAGTAAGCTCCGATCCAAATACCAGCAGCTGGTCAACGGAAGCTTTCACTGCGGGGACTCTGCAAGTCGGCTCACGCGCTCCATCAGCAGCTCGTACGACCGCAGGCGCGCGCCGTGGTCGTAGACCTGCGCTGTTACCATGAGTTCGTCGGGCCTGGTCCGATCGATGAATTCCTTGAGCTGCCGGCCCGCTCTCTCAGGGCTTCCGATCGCGCTCGCAGACAAGACCGAGCGGAGGATCGCACGGGCCTCGAGCGGCAGCTCCTCGGCGAAACCGGCCCTGGGCGGCGGGAGCTGGATGGGGTTGCCCGCGCGCAGCGAGACGAAGGCCTGCTGGACGGAGGTCGCAAGGAGCTCGGCCTCCTCGTCGGTTTCGGCAACGATCGCGTTGAAACCCAGCATCACGTAGGGTTCTGCAAGCTGCTCCGAGGGCACGAACCGCTCGCGATAGAGATCGCTTGCCTCCATCATCATCTGCGGCGCGAAGTGCGACGCGAAGGCATAGGGAAGGCCGAGCATGGCAGCGAGCTGAGCACCGAAGAGGCTCGAGCCCAGGATCCAGATCGGGATGTCGAGACCTTCGCCGGGAATGGCGCGGACGCGGCCGTTCTCGCCTTTGAAATAGCCCATGAGCTCGACGACATCGTGGGGAAACTGGTCAGCATCCGAAGCAAGGTTGCGGCGCAGGGCGTAAGCGGCAGCCTGATCGGTGCCGGGCGCCCTTCCGAGCCCCAGGTCGATGCGCCCGGGATAAAGCGCCTCGAGGGTCCCGAACTGTTCGGCGATCACGAGCGGAGCGTGGTTGGGAAGCATGACACCGCCAGCGCCGATCCGGATGGTCGAGGTCTTGGACCCGACATAGGCGAGGGCGACGGCCGTGGCGGCGCTTGCGATTCCCGGCATCGAATGGTGTTCGGCCATCCAGAACCGTTTGTACCCGAGGCGCTCGGCGTTGCGTGCAAGATCCGCGGAATTGCGCAAGGAAGCGCCGGGATCGCTACCTTGCGTGACAGGAGAGAGATCGAGGACCGAGAGCGGAACCATGCGCGTGGATGTGGGCCCGAGCACCGGATAATAAAGGGCTGGAACTCCCCCTCCCCTGGCAGCCCTTCACGCCAAAGATGAATGATCGGGGGCCGCGAACAAGGGCCGCTCTCCGCCGCTGTGTCTAAAGGCGGGTTGTCCCGATTGGCCCTCTAAGCTAAGGGGCGCACCGTCCTGCGGGGTGGTAACCCCCTCGGACAGCCCGTCTTTGGCGAGCGCGTACGGCGGTCCGGCAGACCCGGCGCCGTAACGCGCTTTTTGTCATGGCGGAACACTGTTCGAGAACCCACCTCTGGGACGCCGCTGCGGCATGGGGCCGTCGCGGCAGCAAATGAAACCAGGTCCGCATGCAGGAGCCTCGCCATGGTGGCGCGGCGCGGCAAGCGAATTTGACGAGATCAGGACACACACAGTTTATGGCGACCACGACCTTCCCGACCCGCGATGATTTCGCGGCCCTTCTCAATGAAAGCCTGGGCGGCGAAAACGAAACCTTCGAGGGCAAGGTGGTGAAGGGCACCGTGACCGGGATCGAGAACGACATGGCCGTGATCGACGTCGGCTTGAAGAGCGAGGGCCGCGTGGCCCTGCGCGAATTCGCCGCGCCCGGTCAGAAGGCCGACCTCAAGATTGGTGACGAGGTCGAGGTATATGTCGACCGCGTCGAGAATTCGGCAGGCGAAGCGATGCTCTCGCGTGACCGCGCGCGCCGCGAGGCGGCATGGGACAAGCTCGAAGGCGAATTTTCTGCGGGCAACCGTGTCGAGGGCGTGATCTTCGGCCGGGTGAAAGGCGGCTTCACCGTCGATCTTGGCGGTGCTGTTGCCTTCCTGCCAGGCTCGCAGGTGGACATCCGCCCGGTGCGGGATGTCCAGCCGCTCATGGATCTTCCCCAGCCCTTCCAGATTCTCAAGATGGATCGGCGCCGCGGCAATATCGTGGTTTCGCGCCGCGCAATTCTCGAGGAAACCCGAGCCGAGCAGCGTTCCGGCCTGATCCAGAGCCTGGCGGAGGGCCAGGTGATCGAGGGCGTGGTCAAGAACATCACCGACTACGGCGCCTTCGTCGATCTGGGCGGCATCGACGGCCTGCTCCACGTGACCGATATTTCCTACAAGCGGGTCAATCACCCCTCCGAAGTGCTGAACATCGGTGACACGGTGAAGGTGCAGATCATTCGCATAAACCGGGAGACGCAGCGGATCTCGCTTGGCATGAAGCAGCTCGAGAGCGATCCCTGGGAGGGCGCGGCAGCCAAGTATCCGGTGGGCGGCGTGTTCCGCGGCCGGGTCACCAACATCACCGAATATGGTGCCTTCGTCGAGCTCGAGCCGGGCATCGAGGGTCTCGTCCACGTCTCGGAGATGAGCTGGACCAAGAAGAACGTCCATCCGGGCAAGATCGTCTCAACCTCGCAGGAGGTGGACGTCAAGGTCCTCGAGGTCGACGAGGAGAAGAGGCGCATCTCGCTTGGCCTCAAGCAGGCCCAGTCGAACCCGTGGGAAGCCTTTGCCGAGGCACACCCGGTCGGATCCGTCGTCGAGGGCGAGGTCAAGAATGCGACCGAGTTCGGGCTGTTCGTCGGCCTGGAAGGCGATGTCGATGGCATGGTGCACATGTCGGATATCGCCTGGGGCGTATCCGGCGAAGAAGCGCTTCAGCTTCACCGCAAGGGTGAAACCGTGCGCGCCCAGGTGCTCGACGTCGATGTCGAAAAGGAGCGCATTTCGCTCGGCATGAAGCAGCTCGAAGGTGGAGGCGCAGGCGCTGTCGTGGGCAGTGCAAGTGCGACCGCGGGCGGCGTCAAGAAGGGCGATACCGTGACCGTCACGGTCAGGGCCGTCCAGGATGCCGGGCTCGACGTGCAGGTCGGCGACGATGGAGCGGGCGGCTTCATCAAGCGCGGCGATCTTGGCCGTGACCGCGACGAGCAGCGTCCGGAACGCTTCCAGGTCGGCCAGAAGCTCGATGCGATGGTCACCGGGTTCGATCGGTCGAAGAAGCCCAACTTCTCCGTCAAGGCACGTCAGATTGCCGAGGAGAAGGAGGCCGTCGCGCAGTACGGCAGTTCGGATTCGGGCGCTTCGCTTGGTGACATCCTCGGCGCCGCCCTCAAGGAAGCCCAGGCGGGCAAATCCACCAAGAAGAAGTAACCAAGTCACGGAAATGCGCGGCATTCTTTCGTGGAGTGCCGCGCAAATCCTTCTTGCGTGAGACAAGATTTCCTGACAGCCTCACACTCAAGCGGCCCGTGTTTAAACTGGGGAGTTGGGGCCGGTTCATCCTTAAGCGGGGACGCCGATGATCCGTTCTGAGCTGGTGCAGAAGCTTTGCACCGATTTCCCGGACCTCACGCAGCGCGAGGTCGAGGGCGTAGTAAGCGCGATTTTTGATTCCATCACTGACCAGCTTGCAAGTGGCGGCCGCGTCGAGTTGCGCGGCTTTGGCGCGTTTTCAACACGGCAGCGCGACGGCCGCGTCGGCCGCAATCCGCGGACCGGCGAGGCGGTCTCCGTGAATGCAAAGCGAGTGCCCTATTTCAAGCCGGGCAAGGAAATGCGCGAGCGCTTAAACCTGAAGGAAGTCACCGCGGAATAGCCTGTGGCCGGCTCTACCGTCGCCGTGGCTGGGCAAGCGGACGTGGCGGAACGGTAGACGCTGGGGACTTAAAATCCTCTTCCCGTTAGGGAGTGCGGGTTCAAATCCCGCCGTCCGCACCATTGCCGAGCGAGAGGCGAGATCCCCGCATTCGCGTCGGGCTGGCTGTTGCCGCTCTATCGGCGACGGCATAGCGAACCTTAAAAAGCGAGATCCCTCAAGCGTTTACGTACTTGCGCTAATCTCGTTTCGTAGAGGGAATTTATTAAGCGTTCCAAAGTAATCAGTGTTCGCGTGGCTAGTGGCGGACCAAGAGTGACCAGCTCAACGAGCTCAAGGCTGATCAAGGCACGCCGCGATGCAGTGGTGCTGGCGGTGCTCATCACCGCGGTCATGCTCCTCATCTGGAATGGCAGCGCCTTCTTTCATAATCTTCGGATCGGCGGGCAGGAATTCGGTCCCGAAATTCGCCTTGCGAGCACCGCGCTGACGCTCAACGTCGCCCTTATCCTGTTCGGCTGGCGCCGGTACGTCGATCTCCAGCATGAAGCCGAAATGCGGGCCGAGCACGAACGGCGGGCGACGGTCCTTGCGACGACGGACACGATCACCGGCCTCTATAATCGAAAGGGCTTTGCTGATCGTGCCGGAATCTTGTGCGCCGCGGCCCGCGAGAACGGCGACAATCTCGTCATCATCTCCTTCCAGATTCACCGCTTCAAGGCCGTCAACGACCAGCACGGCTATGAGACCGGCGACCGCCTCCTCAAGACGATTTCGGTCTCGCTTGCGGACGAACTGGGGCCCGACGCGGTGCTGGCCCGTCTCAGCGGAAACGAGTTTGCGGTCGCGCTCGCGCTCAAGAACGAGGACATGGCACGGGCCGACGTCCTCGCCGACGCCGTCTTGCGGACAGTTACGCGGCCGCTCCTCTTCGAGGAGAAGATCATTCAGGTCGGCGCGTTCGCGGGCATTGCGACCGCGCTCGCGGCGGACGTCCGCATTCCAGACCTGCTCCGGCGGGCCGATATCGCGATGGATCATGCACGAAGCGGCCGGGTCGCCCGCCCCGTCTGGTTCGATGATGGCATGGAGCGAGCCCTAATCGCCCATGGCGAGATCGAGCAGGGAATCCGCCACGGTCTCGAATATGGCCAGTTCGTTCCCTACTTCGAGCCACAGGTCGACCTTCAGACGGGCGAAATCGTCGGGTTCGAAATGCTCGCCCGCTGGATCCACCCGCTTTCTGGCCTCATCGGCCCCGACGTCTTCATTCCCGTCGCCGAAGAGATCGGTCTGATCGGACGCCTGTCGGAGCATGTAATCGCCGAGGCGCTGCGTGAAGCTGCCTCGTGGGACCCCAAGATCAAGATCTCCGTCAACATCTCGCCCTTCCAGCTGGCCGACGGCTGGCTCGCCCAGCGCATCGTGCGAACGCTCGCGGACACGGGCTTTCCTGCAGAGCGGCTGGTCATCGAAGTCACGGAGAGCTCACTGTTTGCCGACATCGAGCTCGCGCGGACCATTGTCACAAGTCTCAAGAACCAAGGAATTCGACTGGCGCTCGACGATTTCGGAACTGGCTTTTCCTCGCTTTCCCACCTGCGCTCGCTGCCATTCGACATCATCAAGATCGACCGCAGCTTCGTCACCAATATCAATGCCAAGCGCGAAAGCTCCGCCATCGTCCGCGCAGTCACGACGCTTGCAGGCGCCTTACGGGTGCCGGTCTGCGTCGAGGGCATCGAGAACGAGGAATCTTACCGCACGGTCGTAAGGCTCGGCTGCCAGATCGGACAGGGCTGGTACTTCGGAAAGCCCATGCCCGCAGAGCAGGCACGTGACCTACTCGCCTCGAGGGACGACCCCCAGGCATCCCCGCTGCGCATCGCCCGCAAAGCCTAAGTCTACGTAAGAAAATTACCTGACGTCCCGGCACGGGACGGTTCGGAGCCGGTTTCCCTTGCGTGAGTTTGGAACATGGTAAAGACCGCGTTAGGGATTTTGCCATGCAGCTCGTCAGGCCAGTTTTTGCCTCGCATCCATTCCGCTTCGGCCGGGGGCCGTTGCGCGTGGTGGACGAGCCTGCAGCTGCCCGCGCGGAGCTGCCGGAAGAGCTGAAGCTTTTCGCAGCCACCTTCGTTGCCGGTTTCCTCTTCGTCTCGATCCTGATCGGTTAAGCGCTCAGTCGCAGGCGAGGTGAAGCTTCCAGCCGAGCCATGCCGAGACCAGGCACATGCCCGCGACCAGCAGCAGCTGGCCCACCGGTCCGACGCCGGCACTGCTGAGACCGAAGGCGACGAGCGAGCCGATCACCATCGCGCCCGAATTGACGATATTGTTTGCGGCAACGGTCCGGGCCGTCTCGGTCTTGGGCACCGTCGTCGTGAGGAACGCGTACAGCGGCACGACGAACATCCCACCGGTGATCGCGACACCCAGAAGGCACAGGATCAGTGGCCACGCCATCGGATTGAAGAGGAAGTTTGCAAGGGTGGTGAGGCTCGGCCCGTTGTGCTTGCCCCACGACAGCGCGACGAAATGCAGCAGCAGGACGAACAGCCCCATCGCGATCACTGAGGCGGGTGCGAAACGGGCAGAGACCTCACTCTTCAGCATCCGGTTGATGGCAACCGACCCGATCGCGATTCCGATCGAGAAAATGGCGATGAAAAGGCTCGCGACCTGCTCGTCGGCGCCGAGCACGTTTTTGACGAGCGGCGGAAAGATGATGATCAGCACCGCGCCGATCGTCCAGAAGAAGCTGATCGATAGGATTGCCAGGAACAGGCGCCGGATGTGGAGGGTCGCGCTGACAAGTTCGATCGAGGCGTGAATGATGTGCCAGGTGATTGGTAATCGCTCCGCGGCCGGCGGCGCAGGAGGAACCTGCCGTCCGGCAAAATATCCCAGCAGTGCGAAAACGAGGACTGCCGCGGCTGCCGACTGCGGCCGCGAGGCAAGGACTCCGGCAAGGATCGTCCCCAGGAGAATGGCGATGTACGTACCGGCTTCGACAAGCCCGGTGCCCCCGAGCACTTCGTCGCGATCGAGGTGCTGCGGAAGGATCGCGTATTTGATCGGACCAAAGAAGGTCGAGTGGATACCCATTGCAAAGACGCCCGCCAGCATCAGCGGGATGTTCGCGAGCATAAGGCCGGCACCGCCAAGGATCATGATGAGGATTTCGGCGAACTTGATGATGCGGATCAGCCGCGCCTTGTCATGATCGTCGGCAATTTGGCCCGCAAGCGCGGAAAAGAGAAAGAAGGGCAGGATGAACAGCCCTTGGGCGATGGCGCTGAACTGGAATTCGCGGTGCGGGTCCGAAAAGAGCTGGTAGGTGACGAACAGGACGACGGCCTGTTTGAAGAGGCTGTCGTTGAAAGCGCCGAGGAACTGGGTCGCGAACAGGGGCACGAACCGCCGCGCGCGGAGCAGGTGAGTGATGTTCTGGATCAAGGTTGGGGCGCGTGGGCTGCCATCGGAATAGGTGCGAACGCATAGCCAGCTTTGCGCATCGCGCCAAACCCTATAACGGTCATGCCCCGAAACGATGCTGTCACTGCCTAACCTGCTGACGCTTTCGCGCATCCTCGCGGTGCCGATCCTGGTGTTCCTTCTGTGGCGCCCTGCGCCCATCGATTATGCGATCACCTTCGTCCTCTACTGTCTGGTCGGGATCACGGACTATCTCGACGGCTATCTCGCCCGGGCGTGGGGCAGCATCTCGAAGCTGGGCCAGTTCCTCGATCCCATTGCCGACAAGATCATGGTGGCGGCAGTCCTCGTCATGCTGATCTCCAGCCGAAAATCGAACCCGGTCCCCGAGATCGCCGGACTGCACATCATCGCCGGTCTCATCATTCTCCTTCGCGAGATCATCGTCTCAGGACTTCGCGAATATCTGGCCGGCCTCCAGGTTTCGGTTCCGGTCAGCGCGCTTGCCAAGTGGAAAACCACTTTCCAGCTCGTCGCCCTCGGCGCGCTCATCCTTGGGGGCGCCCTCCCGCACATGACCTGGGTCCACGACGTGGGGCTCGTCTGCCTGTGGGCGGCAGCCGCGCTGACGCTCATGACCGGCTACAGCTATCTTCGTACCGGCCTCAGGCACATGGACTGAGAGGCTGATCGATTTCGCGATTATCTCTGACGAACTTTAGTCGTTTTCCTGACCTCCAAAACAAGCATATTCGGTGAACCCGCGTGACAGGCGCCGTTCGCCGCCATTGCTTGTGACTCAACAGGGGCCGCGGCGGCTCCCCTCCCCGCTCCCGGCCGCGGCCCCCGCCTTCCAATCGGCAATAATCGATTTCCTTGTTCTCACTGACGAGAACAACTCGTTTCCGTTCGCTCCGCGACCCGTCCTAACGCAGCCTGCCAATTTTAAAGGAGGGCATTGGACCTATGGACGCGAAGACCAGCAGCCCGCTCAGCGATCCTTCAAGGGAGCCTCTGGCTCTTCGGACACTGCTCGGGCGCACCAACCGCGACTGGTGGCCGAACCAGCTCTCGCTCGAAATCCTGCTCCAGCAAGGTGCGACCGGCGATCCTTACGGCGACGATTTCGATTATGCCGAAGCGTTCCTGAAGCTCGACTATGACGCGGTGAAGCGCGATCTGACGTCCCTGATGACCGACAGTCAGCCCTGGTGGCCGGCGGACTACGGGCATTACGGCCCGTTTTTCATCCGAATGGCCTGGCATGCAGCAGGAACCTACCGCACCGGCGACGGCCGGGGCGGCGCGAATTCGGGCCAGCAGCGATTTGCTCCGCTCAATTCCTGGCCGGACAATGCCAATCTCGACAAGGCTCGGCGGCTGCTCTGGCCCATCAAGCAGAAATATGGACGCAATCTCAGCTGGGCGGATCTTCTCATACTCGCAGGCAATGTCGCCATCGAGTCCATGGGCGGTCCGACTTTCGGCTTCGGCGGAGGCCGCAAGGACGTCTACGAGCCCGAACACGACGTCTATTGGGGCACCGAGGAAAACTGGGTTGGCAAGGGTGCAAATCCGCGAATGGGCGAGGACGCGGGGACCGCGATGGAGAACCCTCTTGCGGCCGTCCAGATGGGCCTCATTTACGTCAATCCCGAAGGGCCCGGTGGAAGTGCCGACCCGCTCGCTTCGGCCCGCGAAATCCGAATGACCTTCTCCCGCATGGCCATGAACGACGAGGAAACGGTCGCGCTGACGGCGGGCGGGCACACCTTCGGCAAATGCCACGGAGCAGGTGATGCCTCCAAGGTCGGCGCGGAGCCCGAAGGCGCGGACATCGCGCAGCAGGGCCTCGGCTGGCAGAGCGGACACGGATGCGGCATGGCCGACGACACGATTACGAGCGGGCTGGAGGGGCCGTGGACTCCGACGCCGAGGAGGTGGAATACCGACAACGGCTACTTCCACATGCTGCTCGATTATGATTACGAGCTGGTGACCAGCCCGGCCGGCGCAAAACAATGGCAGCCAAAAGACCAGAAGCCCGAGGACATGGCGCCCGCGGCGCACACGCCCGGCAAAAAGGTCCCGACGATGATGACGACGGCGGACATGGCCTTCAAGATGGATCCGGACTTCCGCAAGATCTCGGAGAAGTTCCGCAAGGATCCGCAGGCCTTCGCGGACGCGTTCGCCCGCGCCTGGTTCAAACTCACCCATCGCGACATGGGGCCCAAGGCGAGATACCTTGGTCCTGAAGTCCCTAACGAGGACCTCATCTGGCAGGACCCGGTACCGCGGGGCAGCACTCCTGGCGAAAACACGATTGCCGATTTCAAGTCGAAGGTTCTTGGCAGCGGATTGACCGTCAGCGAACTGGTGAAGGCCGCGTGGGCCTCGGCGTCGACCTATCGCAGCTCTGACCATCGTGGCGGCGCCAACGGCGCGCGCATTCGTTTCCCCAAGATCAGGGACTGGGAGGTCAATGACCCACCCGAGCTCGCAAGGGTGCTCTCCAAGATCGACGAGCTGCGCGGCGACATGTCGCTTGCCGACGCGATCGTGCTCGCCGGCTCGGCAGCCGTCGAGAAGGCCGCGAAGGATGCCGGGTACGACGTGAAGGTGCCGTTTACCGGAGGGCGAGGCGATGCCGGCGAACAGGAAACCGACTTCGAGAGCTTCGAGGTCCTCGAGCCCAAAGCCGACGGTTTCCGCAACTATCTCGGCGTCCGGTACAATGTGCCGACCGAAGAACTGCTGGTCGACAGGGCCCAGCTGCTCGGCCTTACCGCTCCCGAGATGACCGTTCTCCTCGGCGGGCTTCGCGTGCTTGGCGCCAACAGCGGCGGACGCAAACACGGCGTGTTCACCAACCGGGTGGGACAGCTCACGAACGATTTCTTCGTCAACCTGCTCGACATGCGGACTGCCTGGAAGCAGGTCGACGATGAAAGCGACGAGGAATTCGTCGGAACCGACCGGGGGACCGACCAGGAGAAATGGATCGCTACGCGGACGGATCTCGTGTTCGGCTCCAACTCGCAGCTACGGGCCCTCTCGGAAGTCTACGGTTCTGCCGACGCCGGGGAAAAGTTCGTGAAGGACTTCATCGCGGCCTGGACGAAGGTCATGAACGCCGACCGCTTCGACCTTTCCCGCAAATCTTCCGGCTGGAAGGAGAAGAGCACCGGGGACGGCGGCAGCATCGCAGAGCCGGTCGCCGCAAAATAGTGGAGACGCGCTCGGGTCAGCCTTGGGCTGGCTCGAGCGCAGTCTTGCCTGTCTCTGCGGGCTCCACATCCGGGATGAGATCGGCCGCAATCCGCCGCAACGTCGCCGCGAGCATCTGGAACTCGTGCTCGCGCGGGCTGGACCTGCGCCATATGAGCGCGATCCGGCGATAGGGATGTTCGGACTTCAGCGGCCTTGCAACGACCCCGGTCCCCGATAGGATTCCCGCTTCGATCGCCATGCCCGGGACGAACGTCAGTCCCAAGCCATTGTCGACCATCTGCACGAGGGTATGAAGCGAAGTCCCCATCATCGCCGCATGGGCTCTGAGTTCGGGCCGGTTGCAGGCGGAAAGCGCATGGTCCTTGAGACAATGGCCGTCCTCGAGCAGGAGCAGGCGGTTCTCGTCGATCTCGGCAGCGTCTATCGAGCGGGCACGGGGCGCCTCGCCATGCGGATAGGCAATGAACAGGGGGTCATCGAACAATAGCGCGCTGTCGACTTCGCCGCACGCGAAGGGCAAGGCGAGGAGCACGCAGTCGAGCTGGCCGCGGTGAAGCGCCTCGCAGGCTGCGCTACTGGTCTCTTCGCGCAGGTACAGCTTCAGCTGCGGCCATTGATCGCGCAGCCGGGGCAGCATCGTTGGCAGAAGGAAGGGAGCAATGGTGGGGATCACTCCCATCCTCAGCTCGCCGTGCAGCGGACGTCCCTGCGCCCGCGCCATTTCGGCCAGTTCCTCGGTCTCCCGCAAGACCTTCACGGCCTTGTCGGCAATCTTCTCTCCAAGAGGGGTGAACCGGACCACCCGGCGGGTGCGTTCGACTAGAGTGATACCAAGCAGCGTCTCGAGTTCGCGCAGGCCCGCGGACAAGGTGGACTGCGTGACGAAGCATGCGTCGGCTGCCTTTCCGAAATGTCCAAAGCGCCGCAACGCGACGAGATATTGGAGTTGTTTGACGGTCGGGAGATGGACGATCATTTAATCGAAAAATCCAATCACAGACAGCCGTATAATGGACTTGAACGATTTAAGCCAGCTACCTAGATAACCCTCATCCAAAGTTACGTTGCAGCGCAACAAATAAGGGAGATCTGATTACATGCTTACCGTTGGTGACAAGCTTCCGGCACTCAAGCTTCCGGTCCAGCAGGGCACGTCCGCGCTGCCGGCAGGCGAGACGATCGATCTTGGCGAAACCAACGGCAAGTGGAAGGTGCTCTTTTACTGGCCCAAGGATTTCACCTTCGTCTGCCCGACCGAGATCGTCGGCTACGGCGAGCTCAAGGCCGATTTCGAGGATCGCGACGCGGTCCTCATCGGCGCCTCGACGGACACTGCGCACGTCCATTTCGCCTGGCGGCGTTCGGATGAACAGCTCGCTCAGGCCGATTTCCCGTGGATCGCGGACAACAAGAAGGAGCTCGCCGAGTCCCTCGGGATCGTCGATCGCGACGAGGGCGTCGCCTATCGCGCCACCTTCGTCATCGACCCCGATAACGTGATCCAGCACGTGACCGTCAACGGCTTGAACGTCGGCCGCAATCCTGCCGAGACGCTCCGGGTTCTGGACGCGCTGCAAACGGACGAGCTCTGCCCGTGCAACTGGACCCCCGGAGAAGAGGTCCTGAAGCCGCAGGCGGCCTAACGAAGAAATCGCCCTCCCTTTCCCCCTTGGGGAGGTCGATTGGCCGGCGCACCGGCCACCGGAAGGGGCGGGCTCTCTTCCCCAGGCCCGCCCCTTTTTCATGTCCTGGAGAGATCATGATGTCGCTAAAGCAATTTGCCGACACGCTTCCCGAATATGCAAAGGACCTTCGGCTCAACCTCGGTTCCATACTCAGCGACCAGCTGATCGGCGAGGAGCGCAAGCTCGGTCTTCTTCTCTCCTGCGCCCATGCCTCCGGACACCGGCCGCTCGTCGCGGCGGCAGAAGAGGAGGTGGCCGGCAAGCTCGAGGACAAGGTCGCGAATGCGGCCCGCGGCGCGGCGGCCGTAATGGCCATGAACAACGTCTATTATCGCTTCGTCCACCTCGTCGCGAACCCGGAATATGGAACCAAGCCTGCCCGGCTGAGGATGAACTTCCTCGGGCAGCACGGCATCTCCAGGGATGATTTCGAGCTTTTCGCGCTAGCAGTCTCGGCAATGAACGGTTGCGGCATGTGCATCGACAGCCACGAGCGTCTGCTGCTTGAGCATGGAGTGAAGCCCGACGTCATTCAGAATGCCGTCCGGATTGCCGCCGTCATGAAGGCGATCGCGACCGTCCACGCGACGCTCTAGCCCACGAGCAGCCTTACTGCGACGACGAAGAGCGTTGCTGCGAGTACCGGCCGGAGCAGGTTGTCGGACGCGCGTGCACTCAGCAGGCTTCCAACGATGATGCCCGGGATCGATCCGAGCAGAAGCGCCAGCATGAGCATGAGGTCGACCGAGCCGATCAGCCAGTGGCCGATGCCGGCGATGAGGGTCAGCGGCACTGCGTGCGCGATGTCGCTTGCTGCAATCCGCGCCACCGGCAGCCGGGGATAAAGGATGAGCAGGGCGGTGGTCCCTAGCGCTCCTGCGCCCACCGACGTTACCGAAACGAGTACCCCGAGCGCGGCGCCCAGCGCAACTGTCCAGCGCGTGCGTCTGTCGCGTTCCATCGCGTGGATGTGATGGCCGGCCCACCGCAGTATCTGCGGGCGGAAAAGAACCGAGATGCTGGTTGCAAGAAGAGCGATGCCGAGCAGGAGATTCAACAGGTTTGCGGCACTCTCGTTCAGCGTTCCGACTCGGCTCATCACGAACAGCGTCGAGATCGCAGCGGGAACACTCCCGGAGGCAAGCGCGCCCACGATCCGCCAGTCGACCGTGCCCTTCTTTCCGTGAACCGCGGTTCCAACGGTCTTCGTGACCGACGCATAGAGCAGGTCAGTTCCGACGGCCGTCGCCGGATGGAAATTGAACAGCAGCACGAGGATCGGCGTCATCAGCGATCCGCCACCGACGCCGGTCAGACCAACGAGCATTCCGACCAGAAAACCAGCGGCCGAGTAGAGCGGGTTATAGGCGGAGAAGATCGAGGCCCCCACGGAGTGCTAGTGCGCCCGCGGTGCAATCCCTGCAGGCGACTTCCGGTTCCCTTTAGGGAAAGAAAGCGCGAGCGTCGCCTCCGACGCTCGCGCTCTTAAGCAGCTAAACTATCTTACAGGCCGCGCTCCGGCGCCGGGGGCGGCGGCGGCGGTGGGGGCGGCGGCGCCGGACAGGTCGCCGTTGCCGGGATCACCGAGCCGTCCGGGCAGGTCTGCGTTGCAGGCGGCGGAGGCGGAGGCGGAGGAGGCGGCGGCGGCGGAGGCGGCGGCGGCGGGGACCAGAAATTGTAGACCAGGCTCGCCATGAAGCTGTTGGACCTGTACTTGCCCGACAGACGGTAGGGCAGGACAGTCCCGCAGCCGGTGTCGCAGAACGACCCGAACTTGAGCTTGCCGGTCTCGAAGTGCCGGTACTTGATACCGGCATCGAGGTTCGTGGTGATGGGAACGTGCACCTCGGCAAGGATCTGCCATGCCAGGGCGTTGTCGCGGTCGGCAAAGTTGAATGGGTTGGTCGGAGTGAGGCCGGCCCGGTAATTGGCCCATGCCTCACCGACACCGCCTCCAAGGGAGATGTTGAACGAGTCCTGAGGGCCAATATCGACCAGGCCATTGAGCATCCCCGAAAAGACGCCGCCATGACCATTGGAATTGAAATCCGCGATGCCTATGCCAGGAGCGCCCACTGCGTGGAGCGCGGTATCCTGGATGACCGCATCCTTGATCCGCGTGCGCTTGTAAGACGCCTCGCCTTCGACCCGGAAGCGTCCGAAATCGTAGCCGAAGACGGCGTCCACGTCATAACCCCATTTGTGCTTCAGAACGACGGCATCGCTGATCGATGTGGCCGAATTGGAAAAGCGAAGGTTAAGGTTGTTGGGCCGCACCAGCCCAGCGTCGATACCCAGATATGGCGCGCCATCGCGCGCGAGGGCGGGAGTGGCAACGGCCGTTGATAACAGCGCTGCAGCAATCACGAGCTTGCGCATGTCTGATCCCCTTGTTTCTCGAGCGAGCTAGTCTCGACTCCCCGCAAAACTAGGGAAATCAGCCAAGTCCGCAAGCGCGCGGGCGTTGCAGCAAAGCCGCACCGAGCGATTTAATGTCGCCTCAGATAGGTTTTTACCTATTGTCCGTAGGAAACAAATAGGGAACAAGATCGCCATGGAGTCGCCACCATGCTCGTTCTTGATCCTGCCATACTTCTCGCCCTTGCTGCACTGATCAGCAGCTTGTCGGCGTTCATATGGTCGTTGCGCCGCAAGCCCTGATCGGCGGAAGTCTCAGACGATCGCAGTAATCGGCCCTTTATGCTCTCAGCGACACGAATTCTGTGTCGCAGTCGTATGCGTGGGACTGCAAGAGCGGCCCAATAGCAATGACTTAACTGTAGCTTAGGCAGTTCCTGAGAAATTCGGTGTCATGCTGCTTTCGCGCGCCGTTCCTGCCTTCGTTACATTTGCACTTGCGAGCGCCGTTTCAGCGCAGCCCGTGGGGGAAGACCCGCGCGGCGACCTCGCTTCGCGTGTCCTTGCGGCGCACAACCGCGAGCGCTCGATGGTCGGCGCGCCGCCCCTTCGCTGGGACGCCGAGCTTGCCGTGCATGCTG
This sequence comes from Sphingomonas agri, assembly GCF_038148795.1. Classification (NCBI taxonomy): domain Bacteria; kingdom Pseudomonadati; phylum Pseudomonadota; class Alphaproteobacteria; order Sphingomonadales; family Sphingomonadaceae; genus Sphingomonas; species Sphingomonas agri. Next base: position 661,700 of record NZ_JBAPEU010000002.1, read on the forward strand.
CATCGTACGGACCGGCTCTCGCGCGACTTCGGACGCTTGTTCACTCGCCCCGCGAATCCCGTCCCGGGGAACGCGAGAATCTCGCCATGGCTTGGCATGGGACCATGTCTCCGGAGGGATTCGTCGGCATGTGGAGCAAGGAAAAGTATCTTCTGCAGCCCGGCGTGTTTCCTGCAGTCAGTCGCACCGGACAGTGGGAGGACATTGCGCACTACACGCAGATGGTGTGGCCGACGACGACCCGCGTGGGATGCGCGATCTATGCCGCCGACTGGGATTATCTCATCTGTCGCTATTCGCCGCCGGGAAACATCGACGGCAAGCCGATATTCGTGGCCGCCTCAATCGCGGAACGCTGATTACCAGCGCCGCTTGGCGCGAGGTCTTGCCTTCGGCGGTTCCTCGGATGCGGGAGAGCCCATGGGCGTCTCGCCGCTCATGGCGAGGAAGTTGCGCACCGCTTCGGCTGAAATGGCCCTTCCGAACAGCCACCCCTGGGCCTCGGAACAGCCGAAATCCGCAAGAGCGTTGCGGATCTGCTCGGACTCGACGCCTTCAGCCGTGATCGGCACGTCAAGATTATGTCCCAGGCCGGCAATTGTGCTGACGATTGCCGCCGTCTGCTGGCTTTTCACGATCGTCGTGATGAAGCTCTTGTCGATCTTGATGCGGTCGAGTGGCAATCGATTGACCTGGGCAAGGCTTGCATAACCCGTTCCGAAGTCATCCAGGGAAATGCTGACCCCGACGTTCTTGAGACTGCGAATGATGGTCAGCACCTGATCGCGGTCTTCGAGCAGCGAGCCCTCGGTGATCTCGATTTCAAGTCGGCTTGCGGGATAGCCGGTGGCAGCGAGCAGTTTCAGAATATGCTCTGCGAGCATCGCGTCACGAAACTGAACTGGAGACACGTTGACGGCGAGCTTCAGGTGCCCGGGCCATCCCCGCGCTTCCTTCAGCGCCTGTTCGAGAACGCTCAACGTCAGGGGGCCGATCAAGCCCGTCCGCTCCGCCGTCTCGATGAAGGCCTCTGCCTCCATCAGCCCGCGCGCCGGACTGCGCCAGCGGGCGAGCGCCTCAAAACCGATGATCTGGCGGGTGGCAAGATCGACCAGCGGCTGGAAGAAGGGAACGAACTCGCCGGCCTTGATGCCATGGCGAATGTCCTCTTCGAGCTTGAGCCGTTCGGTGATCTCGCGCTCGAGTTCCTTATCGAACCAGGCAAGACCATTACGCCCGGAGCGCTTGGCGGCATAAAGTGCAACGTCGCTCTGGCGAAGAGCGCTTTCCTCGTCCCCGCAGTCGCCAAGGCGTGCGAGGCCTATCGATGCAGTCACCTGCATCTGCGCTCCTTCGACAAAGAGAGGCTCGGCAACGGCTGAGAGAATTCTTGTGGCCACGTCTTCAGCCGTGGCAGCGTCCGAGCCCGGCAACAGTACCGCGAATTCATCGCCCCCGGTGCGCGCGCAGCAAGCATCGTCCGGAGCCGACTTCCTGCACGCCTCGGCGACCCGGAGAAGAACCTTGTCACCCGCAAGGTGGCCGTGAAGATCGTTCACTCGCTTGAAATGATCGAGGTCGATCACGAGAAATATCCCGCCACTTTTGTCCTGCAGCGCTTCCTCAAGAGAACGCATCAGCTCGCGTCGGTTCGCAAGTCCGGTCGCCGGGTCCGTGTTGGCGTTGCGCTGCGCCAGGCGCTCGGCAGCCTCGTAGGCATCGAGCGCCTCCTTCAGATCCTTCGAGCGGCGCCACCCGAACAGGATGATCGCGATGTTGAGCAGGAAGGCGACCTTGAGCGTGCTGTCCGACGCCGGGAGCGGGTTGCCCAGGAGTGCGGCAGGCACGATCCGGCTTCCCAGGGCAACGAAGAGCAGTAACGCCGCGATGGTCGCGCACGTGGTGATGACATGGCTGCCCGCGAGGCGGACGGTTTTGCTTCGAGCCTTACGCAATCTACTCGATCCACTTCTTGCCCGCCCCGGTTATGACGAAGAGAAGTGAATATTGTCCTAGCCTAGAGCGTCAGCCTTCGGCTCGGGCGACCCGCTTCTCCACGAGCAAGATCGCGTTGGCGATCGCCTCGTCAGGATCGAGATTGCTCGTATCGAGCAGCATTGCATCGGGAGCAGGTCTCAGCGGAGCGACCGCACGGCCCGAATCGCGTTCGTCACGCGCCGTGATATCGGCGAGTACTTCCTCGTAATGCGCGACCATTCCTCTCGCCTGGAGCTCCTTGAGGCGGCGGTCGGCACGAACCTCCGTTGAAGCAGTGACGAAGAGCTTCGCATCCGCGTCCGGGGCAACAACCGTTCCGATGTCACGGCCATCGAGGACGGCGCCGCCCTCCTGTGCCGCAAAATCTTGCTGGCGCTTGAGAAGCGCAGTTCGAACGGATGGATAAGCCGAGATCATCGAGGCGATCTTGCCGACCGGCTCGCTTCTCAGTTCTTCGTCCTCCGGATTGAGGCCCAGCTCGTCGCAAGCACGCAGCGCCTCGAACTCGCTGGCGGGGTCCCCGCCCCAGCGCCACAATTTGAGAGCTACCGCGCGGTAGAGAAGGCCGGTGTCCATGTGTGGAAGGTTGAAATGCGCCGCGAGCGCACGCGCAACGGTCCCCTTGCCGCTTGCGGCTGGTCCGTCGACGGCAATAACCGGCCCCTTCTTTTTGCCGTCGATCAATCCCATTTCCTTGGCCAAGGCGCGCTGCTTTGACAGGGGCATATCCCTATGGCAAGGCGCCCCGCCGAACGCGCTGGCAAAGCCATGCGCCAATGACATTTTACTGGAGTTGAGACCCTCATGGTGAAGCCCGAATGGGGCACCAAGCGCACTTGCCCCAAATGCTCGACGCGCTTTTACGATCTCGGCAACGAGGATCCGGTGCATTGCATCAATTGCGGGACGGACTGGATTCCGGAACCGGTGCTGAAATCGAAGCAGCCGCTTGCTTTCGAGGCCGCTGCGCCAGCCGCCGCCAAAGAACCTGCGCGAGACGATGAACTTGCAGCCGACGATCTCGCGATCGACGAAGACGCTGAGGTCAGCGCCGACGAGGAAGTCGACCTCGAGACGGGCGACGACGATCTCGGCGTCGAGACCGCCGGCGAGGACGACGAAACCTAGACGAGGAATTTCAGCAAGGCCCGGGTTGATATTCCCCCTTTTCCAGCGGGGGATACATCGCCTAAGGGCTCAGGGACGTGGGGCCGTAGCTCAGCTGGGAGAGCGTCGCAATGGCATTGCGAAGGTCAGGGGTTCGATCCCCCTCGGCTCCACCAACCTCTCCTAAGCCCTTGTAGGGCATAGGAAAACACCGGAAAACAGGCACTTATCCCAAGCGGGTGTTACATCTGTAATAGGGATGTAGGACCCCATGTGTACGTACCTCGATCAGGTCGGCTCGACCTATTATTTCCGCCGCGTCGTTCCCGCCGAACTTCGGCCTTACCTCCTGACTGCCACCGGCAAACCGAGGGCTGAGTTCAAGCTGTCGCTTGGCACTAAGGACCGGGAGGCAGCCAAGCGGCGACTGCCGGAGTTCGTTCAGCAGACTGACCTTCTGTTTGATGAGGCGCGGGCCAAGCTCGCAGCCGACAGGTCAACCGGAACACCCCCAGCAGAGCTGATCGATGGCGGCTGGCTTGGTGAGTTCGCCCATGAGCAGGCCGAGTTCGCGGCGCGGCAGGAGGCCGAGCGGCAACGCCGACGAGCAGAGCGTCGGCATTATCGCGATGAGTGGCGCGAACGGCTGGAGTATTCCACGGCCCGGATGCCACCGCGATACGCCGCCCTGAAGGACCTCATCCGTGAACAAGAGGAGCGTGCAGCCGCCGCAGAGGCCCGTCTAGCTGCCGTGCAGGCGTCCGGCCCTACTACCCCGCAGGTCGTTTCATCGGGCGCTGACGCTGCTGTATGGCTCGATGAGGGCGTTGTTGACGGGTGGGCAGCGGAGCGGAAGCCTAAGCAGAAGGGCATTGATGCTCATCGGTCCGTTGCCCGCTGGGTCTATGAGCGGGTCGGGAGGAAGCCGGTCGCTCAACTCACCCGGCAGGATGTCCTCACCTTTAAGTCCAAGTTGCTGGAGGAAGGTCAGACCCTAGCCAACATCAAGCAGAAGCTGAGCCGGTTACGCACATTGCTTCAGTGGGCGGCCGACAACGGACATGCGCCCAACAATGTCGCGCATGGCATCACCGTGAAGGATACGCAGGCCGCTAAGAATAAGCGCAAGCCATTCGACCTCGCTGCTCTCAATACCATCTTCTCCAGCCCAGTTTACGGCAAGGGCGAACGTCCAGCGCAAGGTCGCGGAGAGGCAGCCTACTGGATACCCCTGCTCGCCCTATTCACCGGCGCGCGGATGGAGGAACTTGGACAGCTCCGACCATCAGACATAGCGGAACTGACGTACCCCGACCCGGACGGGACCGAGCAACGCGGTTGGTTCATCAGTCTCATCGAAGTCGAAGGAGAGGATGGCACTGAGCTTAAGACCGCCGAGAGCGAGCGACTTATCCCGGTCCACCCTCAGCTACAGCAGTTAGGCTTTGTCGCTTTCGCCAAGGCAGCGAGCGAGCAAGGGCGCGAGAGATTGTTCGATCAGCTCACACCCGGGCCGTACGGCAATCTTACTCATAAGTGGGGCCAGTGGTTCGGGCGCTATCTCCGCGATACCTGCAACGTGACTGATAAGCGGATGACGTTCCACTCGTTTCGGCACACGTTCACGGACCATATTCGGCGGCGCGACATTCCAGAGGGCATCCAGCGCCAGCTCGTCGGCCACAGCAGTAAGGATGTGCATGACGACTACGGCACCGGGTACAACCTGTATTGGCTGGTAGAAGCCATGAACCTCTACAAAGTCCCCGGACTGCGGATAGGTGGCGCAGCGACCTTGAATGATGCGGCCTAATACCAACCCGCCCAGATCAGGGCGTCCTTAAGCTCTGGCAGCAGCTCCATGGCGCGGTAGACTTCTTCGGGCTTTCGCTTGGAGAGGTCCTGCTCATGGTACCCATCCGGGAACACAACCTCTAACCGCCCGGTCGGCCACCGGGTTACGGTGATGGTGCCGAACTCCCGGATTATACAGTCGCCTTCCCGCTCCCGTCGTTGCCGATCTAGCAGGTCCAGGTGGCTGTCCTTGTTACGCATAACCTTGCAGGGAAGGCCCGCCTTCATCCGTTCGAAGTTCTCGGCACCCCGCAGTAAGTGGCAACGGTAGCAGGACCGATCACGGGTCCGTTTGCGGAAGTCGCTACAGCGCCCGCAGGGCTTCTCCAAGGCGATGTAGTAGGACGCGCCGTCCATGAAGGCGGACCACCGCTCCTCGCTGCTCACGCGGCGCCGGAGGGCTGCCATGAACGCGGCGTCGGCATCGCATAGCCGCCGCTGCCGGGCATCCAGCTTGTCGGCTCGCGGCTGGCGCTGATGTAGGGCAAATCGAGTATCGGACTGCGGCCCGTATGGCCGGGGTGACTTGGTAATCGTAGGCTCCATCGCGCCGAACTTCGCCCCATGGGTGCGGGTCACGGGAACGTGCGGCTGATTTTGTGCAGATTGTGCAATATAAGGGATACAAATGATGCCCCCTGATTTCCCTATCCGAACAGCAGGGGCAAGATCATTGATATGATGCCAGCAGCTTCCTCAAGGTGTCAATGGCAATAGCCGCCCCATTACCTCTAACTCTCTTCTTGCCAGTGCTTGTAACATCTTGGGAAGCGATCTTGTGATTAATTAGGACATCCCCAGTTGAGCTAAAGATAATCTCTCCTCTGAAGCTCCAATCATTGGATGTTTGCCTAGCTCGGACCCTTAGCAGTCGTTGGACACCGGGGAGACTGTTGCACTTAGTGATGTCTGTGGGATTGCCATGCTCCAAGCATATCCGATGCAGTTCGCTTGCGAGCTTCCGATCTTTGAACCGGCGCTTGAAACGATGGGGTGTAACATCGCGCTCGTACCAGCTCGACGCCAGCCGGGCCATTTGCTCGGCACTAAGCTCCAAGGTTTCCGGCTCTGCCAGCCAGCGCCGAACGATGTCTCGCTCTAGCGTATCGTTGTACGTCTCGGGGTCATACAGGTACAGTTTACCGACCCCCCCGATCTTCTTGCCCGATAGTGTAGGGAACTGCTCCTGAAGCTGTGCAAGCAAGCGTTCGGCCTCCGCCCTGAAGGCTTCCTCCTCGCTGCTCGGCTGCGGCACCCGGTAATCGGGAAGATCGTCCGGCAGCTCGGCAAGGATGCGTTGGTACTCTGCCTCAAAGCGGTCGGCGGTTACTGCATCGGCGTTACCGTCACTCACCGGCTGATCGGCGTCACTCACTTCCACAAACATCATCCATCTACGCGGGGTACTCGGGCTTGCCATGACGTCGAGCATGAACCGTCGCAAGCGATGTTCGGCCCATTGATGGCGCGGCAGATCGCAGGTCGTGAAGTGCGGCTCTTACGTTGCCAACACGCGGAAGTCTGAAGCTAGTTCGCCATCCCCGAGGCAGCCGGATTATCCTTCCGGACAGTTCGGACCAATCCACGGCCAGCCACCAAGAAAATCATCGCGGCCATACCGAACAGCGTGACCCAGCTTAGCTTGTCGGCAGCCGCTTCCGGGATTGGCGCAACAATCTTTACTCCTATGGCATGGGCGCAAAGCGTGGCCGCCCCCGCATATATGAACGCTCGACCCGTAGAGATAGGAACAGGCTTAAGCACTACCAGCAGCAGCCCGACCGCCGTCAGAATGCTCATAACTGCGAAGGTCACATCTGCCATCGGCTCGCTCCTAACGGCAATTAGCATCTACCGATTTACCGCTCTCCGCAATGGTCAGCGAGGAACGCCGCCTAGAACTTCTTCGGAGCTTGGGGGTCCATAGCTTCGCACTGTCCGGTAAAATCCCCTCCTCTTCCTGATATGGTGATCGTGCCTGTCACCCGGTCAACGTAGACCTTGGGGTTATTCATAAAGTTCACTGCCGCACTGGCCTTGATCGATCGATCATCCACGCGGACATCCTTGAGCTTGAACCAGCCATCCGCCCCACCGTGGAGTGGCGGGAGCATGGTCCGGGGCATCCTGATACGGTCATCCCCGGCGAACAGCCTAAGATCTACCTGATCTTCAAACCCCTGATGGCGCATGGTGGTGACAGTCGAGCTACCGTTGCCGGATGCACTGAAGGGTGTCGTGCCAACCATCCCCGATGCATTGCCGTATGAGTTGACCGTCGCGACCGCCGCCTTGTTGGCAGTACCGCCGCCGACGCAGGTTAGGTTCAATGGCGGCTGCGCGACGGCAGCCTGCAACAGTAGAAGCAACATACAGGCCCCCGCCTACATTCCCCGAGCGATGCGAGGATGCGTGCAGTTCGGCGCAAACGCAACGGCTGGAAAGTGGACATCAGACTGTATAGCGTGACCGCATGTTGATCGCGTTGGTAGCGGCTGCTGCGTCTCTCTCCTGCACCGTCGAACACGCGCGGTACTCAATGCGCACAGCGCCGAGCATCACCGCAAGCTTCCGCAATGTGAACACCGCCAAGGCCGCAAGCGGGTGGGATGATTGGCCGAGCCACCTCGCTTTTCGGGTTCACATGGGGAAGACTAACAGAACGTATTGGTTTTTGCCTTGGCCGGGTGGCGCGGACGACCTTCAGCATCTGGCCTCCACTACTGATGTCGATGCACCCGATTGGAAGCCTCCTAATCCCGATGGCGGGCCGCGACCGCTAGGTGACTTCGATTACATTGCGACTGACGCGCAATACAACGTGATCGACAGCATCCCGCATCGTGGTGACACCGCTCCTGCGCACATCCTCATCCCGCGCCTGGGCGATGCACTGTGGCATCAAGTTGCTGAGCTGAACCCCCGCGATGGCGCGCCCAAGCAGTTCTTCGATCTGGTTGCTTGCTCCGGTTAACTCACACCCAGCGAGAGCCGATTTGCGGGCCGTGGAATGGCAAAGGAGGACTGCGCTATCTCCGTGCGCGACGGTCCGAGATAGGCTCCAGCGAGCTTTAAATCGGCTCTGCCGCATGGTTTCAAATCAGGATGCGGCCCGGAGCAAATCACTGACAGATTGTGGCCCCCATTTTCCGCCCCTCGCAGTGACTATCCCCCGCCCGTTCAGTTCCTTGGCGATAGCTCGCAGGCTGCTGTGGCCGTCTGCCTTAATGGCATCGACAATCGGCATGACATCGGCAGCAAAGGCGCTCGACTTAGCCTTGATCGCAGCGACCGCAGCCCCGTTCCCCCTGTAACTACCGAACGCCTTTGCACCCATCGGATTGCCGAGCTTAGTCCCCCTCGCTTTCGCTGCTGCTAGGGCTTCCTTGGTCCGCTTGCTGATCGCCTTGCGCTCTGCCTGTGCCATGGCTGCCATGATGTGGATGGTCAGCTCGTTGGCTTCCGGCATGTCCGCCGCAACGAACTTGGTCCCGGCATCCTGTAGGGCAGCGAGGAAGGCCAGATTGCGGCTGAGCCTGTCGAGCTTTGCGATAACGAGGGTGGCCCCTGTCACCTTGGCATGGTGGAGCGCCTTGGCCAGCTCCGGCCGATCATCCCGCTTGCCGCTCTCTTGCTCTGTGTACTCGCCTAGCGGCTCACATCCCCGACTAGCGCAGAAGCTCGCGATAGCTGCCCGCTGCGCCTCCAGCCCCAAGCCGCTGCGGCCCTGCTTGGCCGTCGATACCCTGTAGTAGTTGATGGTACGCATTACTGGCCCCTGCTGTTGTTGGCAGCGGGGTAACGGTACTGTCCATAACTGTCAAATGAACGTTAGACTATTCTGGACAGAATGATTTGAGCAATCGTGTGGCCCCTTGGGGGGAAGGTCACGCGCGTCCGATCAGAGGGGCGCTTTCGCGCGAGCTGCCCGGATATAGGTCGTTGAGTGCTGCGCTCACGCGCTGATGGGTTCAACCACGAGGCCGGCGAAGGCGAGACCCACCGTCACGGCGTTAGCTAGCGTCCACCAAAGCCATGTCCGCTTACCGCCGGGAACTCCGAAGAACCGACGAAGGCAAACAACCTCAATGCTGGTCGTTATCGCTAGGGCTAGGATAAATGTTGCCGACCAAGTTATCGGGTTGAACGTACCCATATTGAAGCTCTTGTAGAGGATAATCCCCGGGAAGATTTCCCAGACAATGCCTGCCAGTGGAATGAGCAGGATACCTAGGATGGTCGAAATAGCGTTCACCGCTAACGATGCTGTGAGTGACCGCTTCCAGCTCATGGCGAAGCAGAACCGAAGTACCAATGCTTCGACCAGCAAACCCAATGCTATCACTGGGATGCTGAGCAACTTCCGCTCAACAAACAAAGCGGGCCATACAACGTCGGCATGTGCCGCGCTTGGCAGAGCTAAAGCGGTAATGGCTATGCCCAGCCGCACATAAGATCTTTTCACAACCACCCTCATCCCCCAGTCGGTACTCATCCGACGTAACGTTCATCCCTTAATGACCAGCGTTCGAGCAATGAAAGCTAGTGTCAGCGGCCTAGACCCTAACGTGCTGCCCCTTGCTGAGGATGTGCTGCGCACCCTTCAGCCCAGCGGCATGAGGGCCAGCCCAAACAAGGTAGTACAGTGAATGCTTCTTCGTGTTGCAGATCAGCTTAGCTGGCGAGACATGGCCGAACGCCGCCTCAAGGCGCTTGAGATAGAGCCGTAGGAGGCGCTTGCCGTAGTCATCGCGTTTCTTCAGCTCGCAGCCGAACAGCCCCTCGGTGTGCTGATAGACCTCACCGAACCACTCTTCAGTTCCAAAGTACTCATCGAAGTGGCCGCGCCACTCCTCATCAATCTCGCCTTCCTTGGGTATCAGCCGCTGAATAGCCATCTGGAGGGGAAAGTTGATTAAGACCTCGAATGACTTGGTCGCAGCTAGCTGCTCAATAGTGGTCCACGGCAAGTGGGTGCCGAACGGGTCGAGGAAGGCAACTCCACGGTATTTGCTCCAGTCATCCCGCTTGGACAGTACCTCTGAGATAACAGTACCCGCATCGCCGCCCCTGACCCGAATGACACGATCAGGGAACTCAGCGATGAGCTTCTCAAGCTCTGCCCTGCGAAGGTCGTCCCGCTCAATGAACAGGTAGAACTGGAAGGGCGTCTTCAGCTCCAACGCGACGCGAGGGGAACCTGCTATGAACTCGGATTGCTCCTCATCCGTTAGGTCAATGAGCCTCGGGTTGGGGTCCGACTTCGCTCTGATCTGCGAGTACCCTGCTCCAGCGAACCCATCGATGAAGATGGTTCCCGTGAGCCAAGCCTGCTTCTTCAGAACGGTGTTGTAGTACTCAAGGTAATCCGCAAGCGCCTGGAGCTTCTCCTTCGCCCACGGGCCTACCGTAACGTCGAGCTTACGGGCGCGAACGGTCATGCAGCTAGAGTTGGGCAACTGGGGAACTCATTCCATTCCCTGCCCTCGATAGTCCTGCCACCAGTCTTAGGGCGCAGCCCGCCCCATTGCTTGAAGAAGAAGGGGACTTGCTGCGCTAAGCACTGGTCGCGGACCTCACGCACCCACTCCAGCGCAACTGGTCGCGCACGCGGGCCACTTTCACCACCAACGATTACCCAATGAATGTCTTGGAGCTTTAGCTTCCCGACCGGCCCCAAGAGCGGCTCTACAGACAGGAACCGGACAGCGGCGGGAGCTGATCGCAAATGTTCGACACGGCTCTTCCTAGCGCCATCCTCGACGGACACCCCCAACCATACATTACCCGGCGGCGGGCGTTCTGCGTACCGCTTTTGCAAGTACCGGCTCATAAGGGAACTACGCTTGGTGAGGACTTGGAAGGTATGCCAGTCGGCGGCCTCCATGGTGTCGAATACCTTATCGATGAAGGCGGTCGGCACTTCCTTATGAAATAGGTCGCTCATGGAGTTTACGAACACCATGCGAGGCCTGCGCCAGCTAAGCGGATGGGCCAGCCGCTCCGGCCTCAACGTCAGATCAAACCCGGCCTCGAAGGGATGGCCAGCTACACCACGGAACCGTTCAGCGAACCGCTCGGCATAGCAATGGTCGCACCCCGGACTGATCTTGGTGCAGCCCGTTACTGGGTTCCAAGTAGCGTCTGTCCACTCGATGCTGCTGCGATCTGCCACGCCACTCCCCCTGTGGATAAAATGCCTTGCCTTGAAGGTCCGCGCAATGGTGGCGCATCGGGAGGCTTGCCGTAGCTCGCTGAACTGTTACATCTGGGTGTACCAACGGTAACAGCCGCTCAGAAAAATGTCTTTGTTTTCCAATGGTTACGGGTCAGGGGTTCGATCCCCCTCGGCTCCACCATTTCCCCAACTGGTCAATTTGAGCTCGACTAGATCCGGCCCGGCTTTGCCGCTTGCAACAGCTTGAGATTGAACGGTTCGCGGAACTGCATTCCTGTCTGGCCGCCCTTGGTCCAGATGACTTTCGCGTCGATCAGGAACCCGAATGAGGAGTCGAGGCGTATCTCCGCTCCCACCGGCAGCTCCCCCACGACCTCGACCATTGCGCCGCCCGACGAGATGTTCTTGAGGCGGCCCGGGATGACCTTGCCTCCATGGTGCACCACAGCGGCCCTGATGGTCCTGACGCGCGTTTCACGGGCCCTCTTGAACCCGTCCGGCGCGACCGAGCTGTTTGACGAGGCGAGCTTGAAGGCCTCCTCGGCTGGCATTGGCTTGCCGAATATATAGCCCTGCACCAGCGAGCAGCCGAGCTTCCTCACAAGCAGCAGTTCGTCCTGCGTCTCGACGCCTTCGGCAGTCGTCGTCATCTGAAGATCCGACGCCAAACCCACCATTGCCCGGATGAGCGCGGCGTTGCGACTGTTGGGGTCGGAAGCGCCGCGTACAAAGGATTGGTCGATCTTGATCTTGTCGAACGGGACGCGCTGAAGATAGCTAAGGCTCGAATAGCCGGTTCCGAAGTCGTCGAGGGCGAGCTTGACGCCGATGTTCTTGAGGCTGGCGATCATCTCGTGAACATGATCGTCGTTGCTCAGGAATACCCCTTCCGTGATCTCTAGCTCGAGCTGCTTTGCGGCAAGACCGGTTTCGCTCAGCACCGTTCTGATCATGGTAGGCAGTGACTGTGCCTTAAACTGAACCGGCGACAGGTTCACCGCGACCGTAACGTGACGCGGCCACTTGGCCGCCTCGGTGCAAGCCGCCCGCAATACCCATTCGCCAATTTCGTTGATGATGCCGAATTCCTCGGCGAGCGGAATGAACTGCACTGGGCTGACCGGACCATGTTCTGGATGGGTCCATCGCACCAGCGCTTCGAAACCCGTGAGGACTTCGGTCGTCGCATCCACGCTTGGCTGAAAGACAACGCTCAGCTGGCCTTTCTCGATAGCGACGCGAAGGTCCGATTCCATGAGCTGCCGCTCGCGTGCTTCCTCGTGCATCTCGGGCACGTAGAAACGGTAAGTCCCTTTTCCCGCCGCCTTCGCCGCATAGAGGGCAAGGTCGGCGTCTCGCATGAGATCGTCGGCCGTGCGATCATCATAATCCGAAGTTACGATCCCGACAGAAGCCCCGATGGTGACGTTCGTGCCGTTGATGAAGTACGGGCGCGTGAGGCTATCAATGATGGCCTGCGCAAGGCGCGATAGGTCGGCTTCGGAGGAGACCGCCGGGAGAACGATTTCGAATTCGTCGCCCCCCAGCCGCCCAACCTGACCAAGATCCCCGACTTCGTCTGTGAGCCTCAGAGCAACCAGGCGAAGCAGCGTATCGCCCGCCGGGTGACCCAGCGTGTCGTTGACGGCCTTGAAGCGGTCGAGATCGAGTAGGAAAACGGAGCAGCGGTGCTTCCTGCGGCTGGCGCTTATCAGCGCATCGTCGAGTGCCCGCCGCAGGGCTTCCCGGTTGGCAAGCCCGGTAAGCGAGTCCTGCCGTGCCAGACGGTCCAGCTCCACTTCGGATTGTCTCATCTTGGTGAGATCAGAAGCGAATCCGCGGAAACCGAAAAAACGGCCGACCTGGTCGTGAATCGGCCTTCCTGAGACCGACCACCAGATCTCGTTCTTGCTTCTGGCCCTTACCGTCAGGTCCTGGAAGGCGACGTGGGAGGAAAGATAGAATCCAAGCGTGCGCTCAGACGGGCCGCTGTCCTCGGTCCGCGTGGAGATTAGATCGGCGAAAGGCCGCCCGAGGAGATCGCCCAGCTCTCGTCCGAGGGTCCTTGCGACGCTTTCACTGATGTATGACAGCGTACCGTCGCGCTCGGTTTCCCAGAACCAGCCTTTCTCGCTGGCTTCGAATTCCTCGATCAGACCCTCTGCGCGCGAAGGCTGTGCCTCCGCGGGCTCCTGCGCGGACTCGCTAGATGATCTGAGTAATCGGCTAAAACTGCCCACAGGATCCCCACGTCCCTAGCGCACACCAAATGCACGTTCGACGAGAAGCAGATCATGCCCCATCGACGTTAAGGTATCGTTAGCCAGGACTGAGGAAATTGGGGTCGGATCACGTCCATCGTTCGTAGGCGACCGGCTCCAGGAAGATCCCGCCCGCTTCGTCCCCCAAAGCCCATCGGATCTGCGCTGGAAATTCCTCGCTATGTTCCACACGAAGCGTGACGAACTCGCCAATTCGCAACAGAAAATCGGAGACCTTCAGCCGAAATCCCCCACTCGACACATCAAGGACGACGACTTGGGACCGTACGCCGTCCGCGTTGATGAGAACTGCCGGCTGATGAATATCGATGCGTGGCGCTCTTTTGTTGATGCCGCGGGTGCGAGCCATTGGATGCTCCTTCGCGACAACAACAGTAACAAAGAACGGCCTTGCGCGCAGCCCCGGAGACTAAACGCAGCTAGCGGCGCATTCGCCTTACGGGTTTCAGCGCGCGGTTGCCGATGCAGTGATCGAAACCAATCCAATCGACGCGGTTGCCAGCTCTTCTTGCGTTCCGATTGCACAGCTGCACCCGCCACTGTGGGGGCCGCTCTCTCGCGACATAGTTGAGGGCGCGCTTCATCGCCCTGTGCTGCTGCACCATGCACCGCGACTGCCATTGGCAGTTCACGCCGATGTTGAGCGATACAGGATCATAAAGGATGGGCCGCGCCTCGGCGCCGGCGCGTACCGAGAAAAGTAGGCCCAGCATCGCCAATGAGCGCTTCATTACCCCCTCAACTGACATTGGCGGCTCAAGTGCCGCAATAAGGGCCGTTGTGGAAGAGGTTAACGGGCAAAAGAAAAGCGGCGACGCGAAAGGCGCCGCCGCTTATTCGGGTTTGACGAAACTTCTTAGCCGAGCGAATTTGAAACGTTGTTGAACGTCGTATTCAGCTTGTTGCCGATGCCCTGCATCGCCCCAATGGCAGCGACTGCAATCAGCGCAGCAATCAGGCCGTATTCGATGGCCGTTGCGCCTTCTTCATTCTTGAACAGCTTCATAAACTTCGCCATCTCTGGTCTCCCATCATGGGCTTTGACAAACGGGATCGAGCCCTACCGCCTGTGCAACCCTGTACCCGACCCAGGCTGAGGGGAATCTGCCGGTCCGTGGTTTAGGAACGGTTAAAATGTCAGGGGCGCGACATGAACTTTCGTTAAGGCTTTCAGCGACCTCCGATGAGGTCGTCCAATTGCCGGACGAGATCACGGAGCGGCTTGGTCGAATTGCTCCATTCGCGCGGAAGCGGGCTCTTGCTTTCCTGCTCCGGGTCCGGCCGGTGAAAGCCGGGGGGTAGCGCTGGGCCGCGCTCGTGATCGACTGCGAGCGCCGAACTCATGAAATTGTGCCAGATTTCGGCGGGAACGGTGCCCCCGCTGATTTTTCCAAGAGACCGGTTGTCGTCGCGGCCGACCCAAACTCCAACGACCAGGTTTCCGGCAAAGCCCACAAAAAGCGCGTCCCTGTTTTCCTGCGTCGTGCCCGTCTTTCCAAAAGTGGGAACAGGAAGGGCAGCCCGGCGGCCGGTGCCGTTGTTCGCCGCTGCATAGAGGAGGTCGAACATGGGACCACGATCGCGGTCCGGGTCGAGGACTCCTGCCGTCCGAAAGAACGCCTTGAGACCTTCAGCCTGTTGCTCGGCTGGGAGCCCTCTCGCCACTACGGGGTATCGGCCGCTTTCAGCCGCAGCGTAAGCGGAAGTCAGCTCGAGCAGGCTGACGCCCGCGGTGCCTAGCGCAAGGCTCGGCTTGTCCGGCAGGGGGGTGGTAATGCCCAGATCTCTCGCGGCGCGAATGACGTTTGCGCGGCCGACCTGCTGCATCAGACGTACTGTTGCGGCGTTGCTCGAGCGCGCGAATGCCTCGCGCAGAGTGATCCGGCCGCGATAAACACGGTCGCTGTTCTCAGGCGTCCAGCCTTCGATGGTCACCGGTGAATCGGCGATCATGCTGTCGGGCGTCCAGCCCGCGCGCAGTGCAGCCAGATAGACAAAGAGCTTGAATGCGGAACCGGGCTGCCGCCGTGCCTGGGTGACCCGGTTGAACGAAGACTGGGCGTAGCTCCTGCCTCCCACCATCGCGACGACGCGGCCATCAGGCCGCATGGCAACCAGTGCCGCCTGTGCATCACCGATCGAGGCACGGTTCACAGCCCGCTCGGCAAGACGCTGGAAGGTCCGGTCGAGCGTTGTCTGCACCTTCACGCGGCCAAAGCCGGATTCAAAGGCGCCTGCCGCAGAGGGTGCGACCCAATCGGCAAAATAGGTTCCGGCTGGAAGCTTTGCCTCCTGCACCACGGGCCTCGCATCCGCAGTGCCACTGGCGCGCGCCTCGCTGATCACGCCTGTATCCGCCATTGCGCGGAGGACGAGCCGGCCGCGTTTCTGAGCTGCTGCAAGATGCTGGGTCGGCGCCAGACGGGAGGGCGCCTGCACCAACCCGGCAAGCATCGCGGATTGCGCGAGATTGAGCTGTTGCGGATCGCGGTGGAAATAATGGTGGGAGGCCGCACGCAGTCCGTAGACTCCATCGCCGAAATAGACGCTCGACAGATAGCGGGACAGGATCTCCTGCTTGGTCAGCCACGCCTCCAGCCAGAAAGCGATAATGACTTCCTGGGCCTTGCGCTTGATCGTTCGATCTCCCGACAGGAAGTTCGTCTTGGCAAGCTGCTGTGTAATCGTGCTTCCGCCCTGCCGAACGCCGCCCCCGCGCATGTCCGCAACGAAGGCCCGCCCCATTCCGCGCAGGTCGACCCCCCAATGGCGATAGAAGCGCCGGTCCTCGATGGCCACGAAGGCAGCAGGCGTCAGCGGATTGAGCTTGGCGACGTCGACGGGTGCCTCCTTGATCGCTCCCCGAAGCGCAATCGGATGCCCGTCATCGCTCATGAGGAGCAAGGCGGGGTCGGAGAGTGGCTCCAGGGCCCGCGACAGGGGCGCAGTGATGACCAGCCAGATCAGCGTCACCGCGATCAGTGCTGCCGTCGCATAAAGGACAAGCGGCCAACGGCGGCGTTTGGACGATTCGGCTTCAACCGGCGGCGGCGCCTCTGGCGGGAACGGATCGGGCAGCTCCTCGATGGGAACGCCGTCACGAGTCCAGATTGCGTCCCTCTCCTCCAGCCTCATCTCAGCGGCACCCACGTAACTGCCTTACTTAACTAATACAGCTTGGAGCCAATATCCAGTGCTTGCTGAATGAGGCGTTGCCGGTAAATCGGCGCAGATGCGGCGTCACATCGCCTTGCTGCTGTTGTGCGCCTTGTCGCTGGCTACCGGCTCCTGCCACGAGCAGCCTCGAGGTGCGCTGAAGGCTGTCGTGATCGGCGGAGCCCCGCGTCTGCGCGATCCGTCCCTTGGTCCACTCCCACCGGCAGATGCCGTGCTCCTTGCAAGTGTCGCCCAGGGGCTCGTGCGCTTCGACGCGAACGGCAATATCGTGCCGGGACTCGCAGAGCGCTGGAACGTCAGCGAGGATGGTCTTGGCTACATCTTCAGGATCGCGTCGGCCAAATGGCCGGACGGCGAGCAGATCACTGCGCAGCAGATTGCGCGGCTGCTGAAGCGGCAGCTGGCGGAGCGCAGTCGCAATCCGCTCCGGGACTCCCTCGGCGCAATCGAGGATGTGGTGGCGATGACCGACCGGGTCATCGAGATCCAGCTGCTCGCGCCGCGGCCCACGCTGCTCTCGCTATTGGCGCAACCCGAGCTCGCCATCCTCCGCGGGAGCAGTGGCACTGGTCCTTTCACCGCCGTCTCGACCGGCGGGCCCGGAGGAGAAGTTCGTCTCAGCCGCGAGATCAGCAATGGGGACGAAGGCCAGCTCGAGCGCGAGGAAGTCCTGCTTGCGGGCGCCCCCGCCAGCGCTGCGATCACCGACTTTGCCGCGTCCAAGACCGATCTCCTTCTTGGCGGAACATTTGCCGACCTGCCGCTCGCACGGCAGGTGCAGCTGCCGCGCGGGGCGCTGAGATTTGACCCCGCCTCGGGATTGTTCGGGTTCGTCCCGATGCGAGCCGGCGGCCCGCTCGACAATCCCGAAGTCCGGCAGCTCCTCGCGCAGGCGATCGACCGGGGCAATCTGATCGGCGCGCTTGGAGTTCCCGACCTTGCGCCGCGTGCGACCTTGCTCGAACCCGGTCTCGACGGCATGCCGGCACCGCTGGCGCCGTCGTGGATCGGAACGCCCCTTGGCGACCGGATCGCGGCGCTGCGCAGCCAAAGCGATCGGCTGCTGGGCAAGAACAAGCCCGTGATAGAGGTATTCCTGCCGGCCGGACCGGGCGCTGATCTCCTGTTTCAGGAGATCAGGCGCGACTGGGGTGCGATCGGTATATCAGTCGAACGGGCGCAAAGGCCGATCGAGGCCGATTTTGCACTTGTGGACGAGGTCGCGCCCTCGACCTCCGCCTCGTGGTTCGTTCGCCGTTTCCGGTGCGATATCACGCCCGTCTGCGACCAACAGGCAGACGAGCTGATGGAGGCCGCGCGTCAATCACCTGTGCCCGCGCAACGTTATGCCCTGCTCGTTCAGGCGGCGGCCCGGATCGACGAAGCGGAGCTTTTCATTCCGATCACTGCGCCCGTCCGCTGGTCACTCGTCTCGGCCCGCGTCCAGAACTTCGCGGGGAACCGTTACGCACGTCACACGCTCACGGGCCTGCAACAACAGCCAGGGTCTGACTGAGATGGCGACGGACGATCACCGACTGCACCTTCCCAAGCTCGATTCGGATCCACAGTCCGTCCGCCAGCGTGTCGAGACGATGGAACGTCTGCTCGAGCATCTATTCGTCATTCCGGGTACTCGGCGGGACGTCGGGCTCGACGTCATCCTGGACCTCGTGCCGATCGTCGGGGACATCGCGGCAGCGGCGCTCGGAGCCTATATCGTTTGGGAAGCCAAGAATCTTGGCATGTCCAAATGGCAGATGGCTCGAATGAGCGGAAACGTCGGGACGAACTGGCTTCTCGGTCTATTTTCCGTCGTTCCGGTCGTGGGAGTTCTCCCAACCCTGTTCTTTCGGTCCAACACGCGCAACCTGAAGATCATCAAGAAGCATCTCGAAAAACATCATCCTGCGGCAACGACTATCGAGACAACGGCGACGCGATCTGATTGATTTCCACATCGCCTTTGGCCTCGATTGGGGCGGGCCGAACGTCTGGCGGAAAATGACGAGCCGGTGGGCTCTTCCTCTCCCGTCTCCTAGCCGCGCGGCGGGATCCAGTCGTGGTCCCAATCCACCTCGTCGCGGATGGGACGCCCGTAGCGATCGGTGCTCGGGCGAAACCGGAAGCGCTGCTGCATCAGACGGCAGGTCAGTGAGTCGAGTTCCGGGACTCCGCTCGAGCGGTCGAGACGGCACGCGCTCACCCGTCCTGTCGGCTCGACCGTCAGGGTGACACTCACACGTCCCCCCACTCCTGCCCTGCCGAGATCGCGGGGATAGTCCGATTGCCCGATATCCCCGGAGATATGCTCAAGGTCAGTCCCGCCGTCTCCCTCCCCGTACCCGTTTCCTCCAGTCCCCCCGCCCGCGCCTGGCCCGAGCGCGGGACCGGTTCCGGTGCCTCCCCCTGAGGGTGCGGCAGTCGGCTTCACTGCCACGATCGGCGTCACTGAGGGCGGCGCATGCGCGGGCTGAGGACCCGGCGATCCCCCAAGCTTGTCAGGCGCTGCCTTGGGCGCTGCAGCCTCTTGATGCCGGGGACGGGGTGGAGGTTGAACCGGGGGCGGAGGCGGCGGCGGCTTCTGGAGCGTGATGCTGACGAGCCGCTCGACGATCTCGCCTGGGTGGGTGACGTCGACACGAAGGCCCGTGAGCAAGCCAATCGCGAGCCCTGCCTGAACGATGGCGACCGCGGCGAGCGCCGTAATGCGCTCCCGCGGCCGTACCGTTTTACGTTGTTCGGCGTAGGCGGGCATCTGCCCGCTTCAACGCTTAACGATAATAGCAGCGCCGGGGCGCGGTGAGCGTCCGGTCGATGGCTCCGCCCGCGACGACGCCGCCAACGGCGCCGGCTGCCGTGCCGAGCAGGCCGTGGCCAAGCAGGCTATGGCCGACCACCGCGCCGGTAACGCCGCCGACGACCTTGCCGGTCGCAGCCGACGAGCGGCGGCAATACTTATAGTGGTAACGGGTGCTGCTGTAATAATGGCGGTGACGCGTCCTAGCGTCGGCAGGCACTGCGACCGACCCGGCGGCGGTGACCGCGAGTGCAGCGGCGGTGACGATCTTGTTGAGTTTGCGCATTTGTCAGTCTCTCACTCGTTGTTTCGCCATTCTAACGAGAATTCTCGCGTCATGTTTCGCAATGGCGGTTGGTTACGGCGGGCCGTGCTTGTCAGTAGACGTACAGCAGCACATCAGCCCGGCCGTTTAACGGCTTTGGCACCGGGCTGTTCCGTTTAAACCCCGAAACGACCTCTTCGGGCAAATATTCTCGTCGTCCGAGCCCAGTGGATCAGTCGCCGCTGATCGCCGGATCGATCTCCCCGGGATGATCGATGACGGGCAGCACTGGTCTTCCCACATCTCCTTGGCCAACCGTGCGGCCGGCCATCTCCAGCATGCGCTCGAGCGGAATGCGGGCACGCTCCATGACCTCGGGTGAAAGCTCGATCCTCGGCTCAAGATCGCGGAGCGCTGCATAGAGCTTTTCCAGCGTGTTGAGCGCCATGTACGGGCACATGTTGCAGTTGCAGTTTCCGTCGCCGCCAGGAACACCGATGAAGACCTTGTGGGGCGCGGCCTTCTGCATCTGGTGAATGATGTGTGGCTCGGTGGCGACGAGGATCGTCTGGGCTTCACTGCTCAGCGCGAAGTCCAGGATGGCCTTGGTCGAGCCGACAAGATCTGCATGATCGACGATGTGAGGAGGACATTCCGGATGGGCTGCGACCGGCGCATTCGGATGCTCGGCCTTGAGCTTCAGGAGTTCGGTCTCGCTGAACGCCTGGTGCACGATGCAGATGCCAGGCCAGAGCAGCATGTCGCGCCCGGTCTTGCGGGCGAGGTATCCGCCAAGATGCCGGTCGGGTCCGAAGATGATCTTCTGGTCTTTTGGAATCTGTTCGAGGATCACGCCCGCGCTGCTGCTGGTCACGATGATGTCCGACAGCGCTTTCACAGCTGCTGAGCAATTGATGTAGGTGAGCGCGATATGGTCGGGATGCGCTGCTCGAAACGCAGCAAATTGGTCCGGCGGGCAAGAATCCTCGAGACTGCAGCCGGCATCCATGTCGGGCAATATCACGATCTTTTCAGGCGAAAGGATCTTGGCGGTCTCCGCCATGAAGCGAACGCCGCAAAAGGCGATCACATCGGCGTCCGTTTCGGCGGCCCTACGCGATAGATCGAGGCTGTCTCCGACAAAGTCGGCGAGATCCTGGATCTCTGGCTTCTGGTAGTAATGCGCGAGGATGACGGCATTGCGCTCGTCTTTGAGGCGTCCGATCTCCTTAAGCAGATCAAGACCCTTGAGGCTGGAGGTCTGAACAGTCATCTTTGCCCTTGAGCAGCCCTTCGCCGCTCCGCTTCCTGGATTGCTTCCTCATATGGGGTGGAGAGGTCGATATAGGAAGCGTCCTTGTCCCCTTCCGTCGGGAAGCGCGCGAGAACTTTCACGTCCTTGAAGCCCGCTGCAACCAGGGGCATGGCAAAGCTTCGCTCGATCGCCGTCCGTGCGGCCTGGTGAGCAAGCTGCATCGGCATTGCCGCAGTCGCCTGCTTGCGAAGGTCAGCCACCGCTTTTTCGCGATTGGCAGTGTCCAGCTGCTGGCTCGCGTTGGTGAGGCTGGAGAATACCCCGCCGCTCCCATATTCCTTAACGGCGTTGATATCGACGTCGGGTCCCGCGACTTCGACCTCGGGGAGCCGGACCTTGAGCGAATGCGCCGATCCGTCCCAGCTGACGTCGCTTGCCTGCAGCTTTGACAAGTCGAGTTCATAGCGGACGTCGCCTGGCAGGATCAGCGTCCGTTCAGAGCTCAGAAGTCCTCCGAGCCGCTCCTGCTCGCTCGTCACCACCGACACGTATCGGGCGGCGAACACCGTCAGGCGATTCTGCGCGCGCATCGATTCAAGGCTCGCCGATGCGATCGTCCTGGGATTTGGACCACCGAAGATCCGGCCGGCAATTCCGGTGACCGCGCCAACGAGCAAGCCGAGGATCAGCGCAACCGCGACCATGACGAGCACCAGAGGCTGGTTCACACGACTGTCCATAAGTCCTGCTGCTGTTTAACGAGGCCTCGCCGCTCAAGGTCCCTTAGATGAGCGAGCACGGAGCCGCCCGCGGCGATGACCAGACGCGGATCAAGGCTCGGGTAGGCATTGGCGACGATATCGGGGACCGCCCTTGAACGCTCGCGCACGAGGGTGAGGATCTGTTTCTCACGCTGCATCCGGTGACCCACCAGGTGGCGGACGTACTGGGCCGGCTTCTGAACGGCCGGTCCGTGCGCCGGGTAATAGGTCCGGTCATTGCGATGCCTCAGCTTGTCGAGGCTCAGCATGTAGGCCGCCATGTCGCCATCGGGCGGTACAACCACCGTGGTCGACCAGCCCATCACGTGATCGCCGCTGAACAAGGCGCCGCGATAGGCAAAACACAGATGGTTGGAGGTATGTCCGGGGGTCGCGACCGCACATATCGCATCGCCGCCGACATGCACCGTCTCGCCGTCGGCGAGCACGCGGTCGGGCGCATAATCGCCATCGAAGGAAGCATCGGCCCTGGGACCGACAGTCTCCAGCGCCAGCGCCGCGCAGCCGATGACAGGCGCACCGACCCGCTTCGCAAGCGGCCCTGCAGCCGGGCTGTGGTCGCGGTGAGTGTGAGTGCACATGATGGCGGCAACGGGTCTTCCCGCAATTGCCTTCTCAAGCGCCTCGATATGCTCTGGCATGTCTGGGCCAGGGTCGATCACTGCGACCTCGTCGATGCCGAGGAGATATGTCTGTGTCCCGTAGTATGTGAAAGCGGACGGATTATGCGCGAGCACCCGCGCGATGCCGGGCTCCAGCTGCTCAAGCTTCGCATAGGGCGCTTCCATGCGCTGCCTGTGCCACGGCGCCCGCCTGCTTGCTAGCAGCGCAAGCTGTAAGGCCCTTCGCTGCTGAGCGGCCGCGGCACGCCATTTCCATCGTCCCGGACAACCCTCAGCTCGAGCTTGCCCGTCGCAAAGCCGCTGCAGACTTTCGCAGGAAGCACAACCTGCAGCATGCCTCCGCGGCGAAGGCCGCCAAGCGCCACTTGCGCCTGAGGATGGTCGTTGCGGACGAACTCGAGAAGAGTACCGGCCGGAATGTCCTCGCCGGCATGAACGGTAACCCTCGTTTCACGCTCGAACTCCGCACAGGGCGCGTCGGACGAAAGGTCTCCAGGAGTGTCGCAACCGAAGTTGAGACGGAGTGGCAGTGCCGGAGCAAGCACCGCAGTCGCGGCCGGCGGGGCTGCCGCCGGAAGGGGCGAGGGCATCGGAGGCAGCTGGGCAAAGTCCTTCTGCACGGCGGCCGTCGAGCTATCGCTGCCCGCGGCCCCCTCGCGTCGAACGTCCCTTGGCGGGGGCGCCGTCTCGCGGGGTACAGGGAGCGGCGGCAAGGTCGCGTAATCGCGTGACAACGGCGATTGAGGGAGAGCCGTCGCTTCGCTCCCCCGACGCGGGAGAACCGGTCCAGCTCCAAGGATCGTCAGGCGCGCAATCTCGGTCTTGATGGCAGTGACGATCTGGTCCCTTTGGGGGCCCGCCATGTCCTTGTTGGCATCGAGCTTCTTGATCGCGTCGCGAAGCGTCTCGATCCACTCGGCGTCGCTCTGACCCTCCACCCCGCAGAGCTTGACCTTCGACTGGTGGGGCTGTCCGTCGATCAGGGAGTCGACGACTGTTTCGAACTTGTGCGAATCACAGTTCTGGATGAGCTTCGGAGCGAGTGTAGAAGGAGCCTTCGGCACGGATTTCCTGGCAGCCTTCGATGCCGCTGCCGACGGCGCAGCCGCAAGCGACGCGAGCATGACGATACTGATTAGCCTCGAATGCATCACCTGATTTTCAGTCCTGCCGCTGAATGCCCGTTGAACCGGCTAGGCGGCGAGTGCCGCCGCTCCCGAAAGAGCCAGCTGACGCTCGCGCCGACGCTCGAATGCTGCCGGGTATACCCGGCCGAACAGGGCTTCCATGCTGCTGTCCCAGCTGAACTGAAGCGCGTGGGCCCGCGCCGCGCTGGCCATCGCCAAGCGCTCGCTCGACAAAACCGACCGGACGTTCTCAGCCATTGCCACCGCATCGCCCACGGGCCCGAGGCGACCCATGCTTTCCCTCACGCGGTCGAGCATCGCGCCGGCAGCGACCCCGACGACCGGCAGGCCGGAGGCCTGCGCCTCGATGATCGAAATTCCAAAGGTTTCGTCAGCCATGGCGGATACGTAGACGTCCGCACTCGCGAGCCAACGCGCGAGTTCGGCACGGTTGTTCACGTAACCCGGCATGACGATGCGCTCGTCTCCAAGCGCCTCGATGTCGGCCTTTAACGGCCCTTCACCAAGGAGTGCGAGCTTGGCGCCGAGGGTTTCCGGGAGACGGCGGAAGGCGTCCACCACGACATCGGGCTTTTTCTCGCCGTCCAGCCTGCCGACGTAGATTAGGAGTGGCTGGTTGTCCGCAAGGCCCAGGCCCTGACGCAGTCTTGGATCTCTCTTCGTTGGCCCGAACTCGCCCACTTCGACACCCAGCGGTACCGCCTCGACTTCATTGATGCCGAGCGCCCGAAGCTTGGCCGCACCGCCATTTTCACTCAGCGCGAAAACGGAATCGAACCGGCGGTACAGCGCTCCGCAATAGGCGTAGGCTGCACGCCCGAGTATTCCTGCAACAGGCCTCGTGATGAACCTGGACAGCGGGCGCTCGACGTAGACCGTGGGGAAATCGGTCATGTAGGCTGCGATCAGGGCTGTCTGGGGAGCTTTGCGCCGGTAGGCGATCGCGGCCCACGGCAAGTTGTACGCGTCCTGGCACTCGATGAGGTCCGGCCGGTATTCTTCCAGCGCCCGCCGGACTGCACCGTTGCGCAGCATCAGCCGGTAATGCGGGCTTCCGGGAACCTGGGGCGAGCGGATCGTCACGGTGATCGCCCGTTCCTGTTCGATAACCGAATCATTGGGCCCCGGGATGATCATCAAGTGGCGGTGGGGGGTTGCCTCCAGGATATGCCGGCGCTTGTGCAGCAGATAGGTGCGCACACCGCCTCCGACGTCTGACCAGCTTTGGGTCAGGTCGCAAAACAGCTTGGCCCCGCCAAAACGGACCGGCGAAGGATCAGAGCGACTCACCGCTTCATCCAACCCGGGACACGAGGCAAAGTGCCAACGGCAGTCGCTCCAGGTGAAATCTGTCGGAAATTCTTACGCACGCCGGTTCTGTCCATCCTTGCTACCAGAAGAAAGTACCAGAAATCTGCCGTTTTTTTAGTTTGGCACGCGCATTGCTACAGTAATGCCGTCCACTTGGTTCCACGCCATGAAGGGGTGGTTCAGCGGTTCTCTGGTCCAGCTGAACCACCCCTTCTCCATTTCAGGCGTCCGCCATCAGACTTCCTGGCCGATCAGTTCCTTAAGCTCCCCGCTCTCGAACATCTCCATCATGATGTCCGAACCGCCGACGAATTCGCCGCGTACATAGAGCTGCGGGATCGTTGGCCAGTCTGAATAGTCCTTGATGCCAGATCGGATTTCGGGATCCTGAAGCACGTCGACCGTCTCGTATCTGGCGCCGATACGATCGAGGATTGCAATTGCCCGGCTCGAGAAGCCGCATTGCGGGAAAAGCGCAGTTCCCTTCATGAACAGGACCACGTCATTGCTCTTCACGATCTGGCCGATTCGGCTCTGGGCATCACTCACTTTTCGTCTCCGATTGAGGCACTGCAGTTTCGAGCTGCAGCGCATGTAGCTCACCCCCGACCCGGCCCCCAAGCGCTGCATAGACAGTCTGGTGCTGTCTGATGCGGCTCATTCCCTCAAAACTCTTCGACACGATGCGCGCTGCGTAGTGGTCGCCATCGCCGGCAAGATCGCGAATTGTCACCTCCGCGTCGGGTATCGACGTCTTGATCAGGCGCTCGATCTCGCTCGCGGCCATCGGCATCAGAGGTTGGTGCTTTCAATGATCTGCCGGCGCGCCTCGATCTCCTTGTTACGGAGGGCTTCGCGCACCTTCTCCTCGTCGCAATCGACGCCCGCTGACGTGAGATCACCGAGCACCTTGCGGATCACATCATGCTCGCCCGCTTCCTCGAAGTCGGATCGTACCACGTCCTTTGCGTAGGATTCGCCCTCCGCTTCGGTCAGTCCCATCTGGCGCGCGGCCCATTCACCGAGCAGCCGGTTGCGCCGCGCCGTGATCCGGAATTTCATCTCCTCGTCATGTGCGAACTTGGATTCGAAGGCGCGCTCGCGATCGTCAAACTGGGTCATGCGTTCCCCTTGTGCATTCGCCGGGGCAGATAGGGCCGCGCCGCGCCGTAGGCAACGCTAGCGCCGTGAACGCCACCACCGAACCGCCAGGAGCACGGCTGCAGCTGCAATCGTATCCGCGATCCAGTCGCGCACGTCACTGTCGCGCTGGAGCGCGGGAATGGCTTGCACCATCTCGATCAGCGCACCGAACAGGGAAAGGCCCACGAGGAGACTGAGCAGACGGACAGCGGGGTAAGCGAGACTTCCAAGCAGCGCGAGGGTGGCGAACGCTGCGATATGCTGGACCTTGTCATTGGGCTGGCCCGGAACTTCGGGCGGATGCGGCAGAACCGCCATGACGAAAGTGAAGCAGAAGGCCGCCCAGAAGACGGCGCGCGCGATCCGGCCGGCGCGCCGCCTCGACAGGCTCAAAGGACGACCACCAGCTTGCCGACGGCGGTTCTTTCCCGAAGTGCTGCGATAGCCTCTCCAGCGCGCTCCAGCGGATAGGTGGCGCTGATCCTGGGGGTGATCTTCCCTTCGTCCCACCAGCGAAAGAGCTGTTCGACATGCGCAGCGTTGCGGCGAGGATCACGCGCTGCAAAGGCGCCCCAGAAAACGCCGCACACATCGCAGCTTTTCAGAAGCGTGAGGTTGAGCGGAAGGCGGGCGATACCGGCAGGAAAACCAACCACGAGGAAGCGACCTTCCCACGCGATCGATCTCAGTGCCGGCTCCGTATAGTCGCCGCCGACAGGGTCGAGGATGACATCGGCCCCCGCGGGACCAGCAGCATCCTTGAACAGGGCGGAAAGCGCCTTCTGGCCGTCACGATCGAAGGGACCCGTGGGATAGACGATCGCAAGGTCGGCGCCCGCCTTGGTCGCTGCCCGTGCCTTCTCATCTGACGAGGCCGCAGCAATCACCCGCGCGCCAATAGCCTTTCCAATCTCGACGGCCGCGATCCCAATACCCCCTGCTGCTCCAAGAACGAGAAGGGTCTGCCCCGGCTGCAGCCTGGCGCGGTCCACGAGTGCGTGGATCACGGTCGCATAAGTCATCAGGAGCGCGGATCCTTCCTCGAAGCTCCGCTCCAGGGGTAATGGGACCGCGCGTTCGGCAGGAACGATCACCTGCTCGGCAAGCCCGCCAAAGCCGGTCGCTGCGATCAGGCGATCGCCCGCAGACCAACCGGTGACCCCCTCACCCAGGCTGACGACTTCGCCGGCGATTTCTCCACCCGGAGCGAAGGGCCGTTCCGGTTTCAGCTGATATTTGTCCTCGATGATGAGCGTATCGGGAAAATTGATTGCGCATGCCCGCACACGGACCAGGAGCTCTGCGCGGCGAGGTTGAGGAAGAGGAACCTCCTTCAGGCGCAGCGTCTCGGGGCCGCCCGGCTCAAGCGACAGGAGGGCTTTCACGAGATGGCCTGCGCTGAAGGGCAAAGGTCAACATCGCGCCGAAGATCTTCTCCGGCAACCAATTGCGGTTCGCTCATAAGGCGCTCGGCCAATTTGCCTCCATTGGCTTCAATCACTCTTTGCGAGGGAAGGTTGCAGGAACCACGCGTTTCAACCGCAGATGAAAGCGAACGACCGGCGCGAAATCAATCGGTGTAATGCGCGGTCGTCTTCTCACGCACCTCTTCTCGCGTCACGCCAGGAGCGAGCTCGACAAGCCTGAAGGCACTCTCGTGGTCGGGTCGCTGGAAGACTGCGATGTCGGTG
The DNA here is from genome assembly GCF_038148795.1 of Sphingomonas agri. NCBI lineage: Bacteria > Pseudomonadati > Pseudomonadota > Alphaproteobacteria > Sphingomonadales > Sphingomonadaceae > Sphingomonas > Sphingomonas agri. Next base: position 689,314 of record NZ_JBAPEU010000002.1, read on the forward strand.
ATGATCATGTCCACGACGTTCTTGCCGGTCAGCGGCAGCGTGCATTGGGGAATGAACTTGGGGTCGCCGTTCTTGGAGACATGCTCCATGACGACGATGATCTTCTTGACGCCCGCGACGAGGTCCATGGCGCCGCCCATTCCCTTGATCATCTTCCCTGGGACCATCCAGTTGGCAAGATCGCCGGCCTCGCTGACCTCCATGCCGCCCAGCACCGCAAGATCGATGTGTCCGCCGCGGATCATGGCAAAGCTGGTCGCGCTGTCGAAATAGCTCGACTGCGGCAGCTCGCTGATGGTCTGCTTGCCGGCGTTGATGAGGTCCGGATCGACCGCGTCGTCATACGGAAACGGTCCGATTCCAAGCATCCCGTTCTCGCTCTGTAGCGTCACGGTCATGCCTTGCGGCACGTGATTTGCGACAAGGGTCGGGATCCCGATGCCAAGATTTACGTAGAAGCCATCGCGAAGTTCCTTCGCGGCGCGCTGCGCCATCTGGTCACGCGTCCAACCCTTTGCCTCAACTGCCGTCGCCATCACGCCGCCTCCCGCTGCCGTACGGTCCGGAACTCGATCTTCTTGTCATAAGGAGCGCCGAGGATCAGGCGATTGACGAAAATCGAGGGTAAATGGACGCAGTCCGGATCAAGCGATCCTACCGGCACGATCTGCTCCACCTCGGCGATGCAAACCTTGCCGCAGGTCGCCGCTGGCTGGTTGAAGTTCCGGGCAGTCTTGCGGAACATGAGATTGCCGGTTTCGTCCGCCTTCCAGCCCTTGACGATGCTGAGGTCCGCGCGAATTCCGCGCTCGAGCACATAGGTCTCCCCGTCGAAATCCTTGTGCTCCTTGCCCTCGGCGACCTCGGTCCCGACACCGGTCCTGGTGTAGAAGCCTGGAATGCCCGCGCCGCCGGCGCGCATCCGCTCTGCAAGAGTGCCCTGGGGAGTGAACTCGACCTCGATCTCGCCGGCGAGGAATTGACGCTCGAACTCCTTGTTCTCGCCGACATAGGACGAGATCATCTTTTTCACCTGCCGCGTTCGGAGCAGCTTGCCGAGGCCCTCGTTGTCGATGCCGGCATTGTTCGATGCGATGGTGAGCTCCTTGACCCCGCTCGCCTGGATGGCATCGATCAGTCGCTCAGGAATGCCGCACAGGCCGAAACCGCCCGCCGCAATCGTCATTCCATCGAACAGCAGTCCTTCGAGCGCAGCCTCGGCACTGGCGTAGATTTTCTGCACGTCGCGTCTCCTGGGGCCGGGCTACGCAAAGTTGAACCAGCTTTCAACTTTACCGCTCGAATGTCGGGCAGCGCGGCCATAGGAGCCTCGCCGAATGGGGGTCAAGCAAGTGTCAGTTACCGCTTGGAGCGCGCCGGTACGTGAACTCGAACGAGGGCGACCAGCTCTTGCCCTTATCGGTCGACTGTTCGCCGGACTGGCGGACCGAGCCATCCGCATTCTTGCTGTAGCTCATCCGGACAAGGGGACCTGCCCACTTGCCGGTAATCACCATGGCGGACCCGTTCCAGGCGCCTGTGAAAAACGCACGGCTTCCGGATGAATCGATCCAGAATTGCTCCCAGTGCCTCTGGTCGGGAACGTAGATGCTGAGGGATCCACCGCCAGCTTTTCCAATCGGCATCCAGTTCTCGCGAATGCCGCAGTCGTAGACGCGTTCGATCAGGCTGTGCGCGACGAGCTGGCCCGCCTTGTTGTAGACATCCCAGCGACCGGTCCAGAAATCGAGCTGGTGATATTCTGGCGCGGCGCAGGCTGCGCGCACAGACGAAGCCTGAACGGCCGGCCCCGGACTTGCCGAGAAAATGCCCGCGGCAAGGGCGGATGCACTGATTGCTCGTCGCATCGTGAGCCCTCCCTCAGTTGAGGCTCGAATGTCACCTCGTGGAGACACTCGGGCAATCGCGCTTCGACGAACCGGCGCGCGGCCGGCGCTAGCTGCGGAGCTTCGAGAGAACGCCCTGGAGCTGCATCGCATTGCCCATGTCGCCTTCGACCTTGAGCTTGCCCATCATGAACGCGGTCATTCCGTCTAGCTGGCCTGCGGCCATCTGCTGCCAGTCGTCCCATCCGACCCGGATCGTCGTATCGGCCGCGCCATCATCTTCAGTCACTTGCTGTGCAGCGCCATCGAGCATGATGGCGCCTTCATTGCCACCAAAATCAATCTTGACCCGTTTGCCGGGTACCCAGGCGCTGCTTTCCTGCATTCGCTGGACCAGGTCCTGCTTCGTCATCGCTTGCTTTCTCCTTTGTCAGTAGCGGTAGCCGCGTGTTGCGGCGCCTTCAAGCGAGGCCTATCTGGCGCGCATGGGATACGAAACCGACCTCAAGCTCTTCATCGACGGCGTCTGGAAGTCCGCGGACGCGGGTCACACTGTCGTCAATCCGGTGGACGCAAAGCCGATTGCCGAGGTGCCCTACGCGACGAAGGCCGACCTCGACGAAGCACTCGCGGCGTCGGGCCGCGCCTGGCCCGAGTGGCGGGCGCTCGATGTCGAGAAGCGCGGCGCGATCCTCCACAAGGCGGCCAAGCTGCTGCGCGAACGCGCCGATGCGATCGCCGCGACGCTGACCCAGGAGCAGGGCAAGATCCTTGCAGAAGCAAAGGCCGAGACGCTCGCGTCCGCGCAGCTCTTCGACTGGTATGCCGAGGAGGCAAAGCGGGACTATGGCCGCACGCTCGTTCGTCCCGCAGGCCAGCTCAGCCGCGTCATCCGCCAGCCGGTCGGGCCGACTGCGACCTTCACCCCGTGGAACTTCCCGATCTACCTCCTGGCAAAGAAAGTCGCGCCGGCGCTCGCTGCCGGCTGCACGGTCATTTCTCGCCCGCCGCACGAGACTCCAGGCTCCACGACCGAGCTGTTCCGCGCACTTGCAGATGCCGGGATTCCGGCAGGCGTTGCCCAGCTCGTCCACGGCGATGCCGACCTTGTCAGCAGCACGCTCATTGCCAGTCGCACGATCCGCAAGGTCAGCTTCACCGGCTCGACGGCAGTCGGCAAGCATCTGATGAAGCTATGCGCGGACAGCATGACCCGCGTGACGATGGAACTTGGCGGTCATGCGCCGGTGCTGATCTTCGAGGACTGTGACCTCGAGAAGACGCTCGACATGGTCGTGCCGCAGAAATTCAGGAATGCTGGTCAGGTCTGCGTCTCGCCGACCCGCTTCTACGTCCAGCGCGGCATTTACGATGCCTTCGTCAAGGGCTTTGCCGAGCGGACGGCCAGGGTCACGGTTGGCAACGGCCTCCAGGAGGGAACCCGCATGGGTCCGCTCGCCAACCAGCGGCGGCCTGAGGCGATCGACCGTCTCGTTGGGGATGCCAAGGCCAAGGGCGCACGGCTGGTTGCCGGCGGCGAACGAGGCGACAGCGGCTTCTTCTTCCAGCCGACGCTGCTCGCCGACGTTCCCGACGACGCCCAGATCATGAATGAGGAGCCGTTTGGTCCAGTCGCCGTTTCGCGGCCGTTCGACACGTTCGAGGAAGTCATCGAGCAGGCAAACCGCCTCCCCTATGGCCTCGCCGCCTTTGCTTTTACCGAGAACGGTCGCCGTGCCAATCTCATCGGCGACCTCGTCGAGAGCGGCATGGTCGGGGTCAATACATTTGCCATCAGCGTTGCCGATGCGCCCTTCGGTGGCGTCAAGGATTCGGGATTCGGATCAGAAGGCGGAAAAGAGGGCCTCGAGAGCTATCAGGTAGTCAAGGCAATCCATCAGGCGTGAACCGCTAGTCGGTCCGGTGTTCCGGCTGCTCGCGCTCGGATCGCCGTTTCCGGGGACCCGCACCGGCTAGATCGGTCGGGTCCGAGCGCTGCGCCAAGCCGTCGCCGGGACGTCAGGGAATGGGCGTATTGAGCTGAACGATCGGCTTGATGGTCGTGAAGTTTGCAAGATCTTCGCGAAGCTTCCTCGCGGGCTCCGACGCAATTGCATTGCGGGCGGCCTGATCGTCGGAGAAGGTCAGAAGCACCGTCACGACGTAAGGAGGCGCGCCGCCGCCCGCCGCTTCGATCCCGCGTAGAACGCTGGCAAAGGTGAGACCGAACGGCTTGAAGGTCTCGCCGACAAGCGGCAGGTGCGTGGCCGTGTAATAGTTCCAGTCGAAGGTCGCACCGTCGACATGTGGATAGGTGATGCTGATGGTGATCATGCAGCGCGCGCCTACACGAGTTTGCACCCGACCCGCCAGCCGCTAGAGCGCGGGCCATGACCAAGCGCACCGGCGGACGCATTCTCGTTGACCAGCTGAAGATCCAGGGATGCGACCGCATCTTCACTGTCCCAGGTGAGAGCTTCCTTGCAGTGCTCGACGCACTCCTCGACACGCCGGAGATAGAGGCGATCGTCTGCCGCCAGGAGGGCGGCGTCGCCTACATGGCCGACGCGGACGGCAAGATGACCGGGCGGCCGGGCATTGCATTCGTGACCCGAGGTCCCGGCGCGACCAACGCGAGCGGCGGTGTTCACGTCGCTTTCCAGGATTCGACGCCGATGATCCTGTTCATCGGTGATGTCGCGCGCGGCGACCGCGACCGCGAAGGCTTCCAGGAAATCGATTTTCCCGCTTTTTTCGCCCCGATCGCTAAGTGGGCTGCGAGAATAGAGAATGCGCAGCGCATTCCTGAATATGTGGCCCGCGCCTACCGGGTCGCGACCGCCGGGAGGCCGGGCCCTGTCGTGCTCTCTCTCCCTGAAGACATGCTGCGCGACGAGGTCGAGGTAGCGGACCGCCCGCCGGTGCCGCCGGTCGTCGAGGAGCCCGATCCGGGCGCGATCCAAGCACTGTTCGAATTATTGAAAGAGGCCGCTTCGCCCGTCGCGATCGTCGGCGGCGCAGACTGGAATCCCCGAGCCTCCCACCATTTTGCAAATTTCGCCTTCCGCTACGGGGTCCCCGTTGCCGCGGCCTTCCGCCGCCAGGACGCGATCTGCAACACCTGCCAAGTCTATGCAGGCCAGCTTGGCTATGGCCCCAACCCGAAGCTGCAGCAGCGCATTCGAGAGGCCGATCTCATCCTCGCCGTCGGCCCGCGCCTCGGTGAAGCGACCACTGACGGCTACACCCTCATCACGCCCGAACATCCCGGTCAGACTCTCGTCCATGTCCATCCCGACCCCAACGAGCTGGGCCGCGTGTATCACGCCGACCTTCCGATCTGCGCAGACATGGGTGAGTTCGCCGAGATGATCGATGAATGGGTCGATCCCGAGCTTGTGCGCTTCTCGCTGGGCGAGGAGGCACACAAGGAATGGCTCGACTGGTCGGAACCCAAGGCCCGCGAAGGCGCGAAGCTCGATCTGGGGCCCTGCGTCGCGGCCATGCGCGATAAGCTCCCACCAAACACCATCATCTGTAACGGCGCCGGCAATTTCTCCGGCTGGTGGCATCGCTACTGGCGTTACGGCCCCATGCCGACACAGCTCGCCCCGACAAGCGGAACGATGGGTTACGGCCTTCCCGCCGCGGTTGCCGGCGCTCTACGTTTCAGGGACCGACCGGTCGTCTGCGTCGCAGGCGACGGGGATTTCCTGATGAACGGCCAGGAATTGGCGACGGCGGCTCAATACGGAGCCGATCTCCTCGTCATACTCGTCGACAATGGCAGCTACGGCACGATCCGCATGCACCAGGAACGCGAATATCCCGAACGGATCAGTGCGACCGAGCTCAGGAATCCCGATTTTTCGGTCCTTGCACGCGCCTATGGGGGTTGGGCCGAGACGATCGAGAGCACCGAGGCGTTCATCCCGGCGCTCGACGAGGCAATCCGCCGGAAGGGCGTTCGCCTTCTCCACTGCAAGACTGACGTCGAGCAGATCAGCAACGCGACCACCATCACGAAGCTTCGCGAGAGGAAGCGTTCGTAGATTTCAGGCGACATGAACTGCGGAGCTTGGAAGACGCACACAAGCTCGAGTGAGCCCGCCATACGCAACCAATACCGCAGAAGCGTGGAGTCTATTCTGGTCCGGCCACGGTCGAAACTCCCGTTGTCTCGGGCGCAGCCCCGATCTTAGCGATCCTCTCGACGAACACTGGTCGGCTCTCGCATCCAGGCTGTCCAAAACCGCCCGCGTGCTCGACCTCGGCTGCGGATCGGGAGCGGTCGGCCGAGCACTCAGGGAGACAGGCCCGCAACTGGCGGTGACGGGCGTCGACATCGCCCGGGTTCCGGGCTCAGCGAGCCCGGAACTCCGGCTTCTTTCCAACGTGGCGATGGAAGCCCTGCCATTTCCGGAATGCTCGTTCGACTGCGCGGTGAGCCAATTTGGCTATGAATACGGCGATCCCGTCGCGACCTCGACGCAGGTAGCGCGTGTATTGGTGCCGCGTGGTCGGCTGTCGTTGCTGGTCCATCACCCGGACGGCCCCGTCCTGGCGGCGATGCGACGCCATCGGCGAGCGATCGAGGGCCTGTGCGGGGTCCGCGTCCAGGCCGCATTCTTTTCGGGCGACGCGAGGGCTCTTTCCGAGCGGATCGCGCTCCTGAAAAGCGAAGTTTCAAATGACTCGCTGATCGAGGAAGCAGGCCGCGGTCTCCATTCGCATATCCGCAGTCCCGAGCTCGGCAGGATGCAGGTCTGGCGGGCCGTTGTGGACGCTCTTGCACCCGAGCTCGTCATGCTCGACTCGCTTGCGCTCTGCTGTGTTGATGATCGCAGCATCGAGAATTTGCTGCAGCCGCTCGCGACCGGCTTTGAACTTCAGCCCCGAAAGCTGCTCCGGACGCGGAGCGGCGAGGCGCTCGCCTGGGTCATTGAAGGGGTCCGTCGCCCTTAGGAACCGTTGCTCTGGTGTCGGCCGCGGCAACGGCGATATCGGTCGCAAGGCGCGGGACCTTCGCCAGGACGACCTGCTGTTTGTGACGGCATGAGTTTCGTCGAACCACACCCAGGCATCGAACTGCCGCGCGAGGATCGCATCGCTATAGTGGCTCCAGCGCTCTGTCTCCGGGCGGTAAATGACCCCGATGAACCGCTCGAGCCGCGGTTCGAGCAGCGCCTCGCCCACCTCACGTCCAACCGCGCCGGAACGCAGGTCAAGCAGGAAACGCGGCAACGCGCTGTCGTGACTTGCCCGTTCATGGCTCTGCGGCAGCGAGGGACGAATTTGTTTTATCTGCATCGGCTCGTCCCAGTCGTCGGCCGCGGCGACGGTTCCACTATGTGTCCCAAAGCCGATCAACCTGGCCTTCGAGTCCCACTTTTCCTTGGCTAGCTGGCCGATGTTCAGCTCTCCGCGTCGCTGCCCCATTTCGGTTGAAGCCGCATTGCCGATATGACTGTTATGAGCCCAGACGATCGCCTTCGACTGTGGGCCCTTGGCCTCCAGGATCATGGCGAGCGTCTCGAACATGTGCGTGTCGCGCAGGTTCCAGCTCTCCGCGGAGCCATGATACATGACCCGGTAGTAAGCCTCGGCGTCCTTAACGAGACGTGCGTTCGCGGCCGCGTCCAGCCATTCGTCGCATTCGGGGGAGTAACAGTCGAGCTGCCGCTGCAGCAGATCCTTCAGCATCTGGATGACGCCGACTTCGCAGCGCGCATAGCCCTCCAGAAGCGCATTGCGACCGTAGAGCTGAGGCTCGTCGGCCCATGGCTCAAGACAGCCGTAGCGGCGGTGCGCAATCTGCGCGAGTTCGGGGTCTTCGCGCTCCAGAAATTCGATGACCGCCTGCATCGAGCCGGAGAGATTGTAGAGATCGAGCCCGTAGAAGCCGCACATGCCCTCATAGGGCCTGCCGGCATTATGGGCGCGAAGCCAGTGAACGAAGTCGTCAAACTCGCGGTTGCGCCACATCCAGGTTGGAAAGCGCTCGAAAGCGCGAAGTTCGCCAGACCGCCACTCGCGATGCCTGACGGTCCGGTCGATGGTGGCTGCATCGGGCCAGTCAGCCTCGAGGGCGACGATGTTGAACCCGTGATGCTCGATCAATCGCCTCGAGATAGCCGCTCGGGCGCGGTAGAATTCGGACGTACCGTGGCTCGCTTCGCCGAGGAGAACCACCCGCGCATCGGCAAAACGATCGAAGAACGCCCCAAACCGCTCGTCCTCGATGTCGGGCAGCGGCTCAGCCGCCCCGGCAATCAGCCGCGACGTGCGATCCAGTTCCGAATCAAGCATCTTTCCAACCTTGCTCGCCGATCAGTGGAACGAACCGTACTGCGCCGAGGTCCGACTGTTGAAGCGACCCATCCTCGCTCTTGAGGATACGGATGAGCTTCTGGTTCCAGCCCGGCTCACCCAGCGGCATGACAAGTCGCCCCCCGGTCTTCAGCTGGTCGACGAGCGGTTGAGGCACGTGGCTGCCGCTCGCTGCCGCGAGGATCGCATCATAGGGTGCCGCCTCGGACCAGCCCTTGGTACCGTCGCCTTCGACGATAACGACATTGTCGTAGCCGAGAAGCTGGAGCCTCTTGCTTGCGACCTCGACCAGCTCGTGCTGCCGCTCGATACCGATCACTTGCGCCGCGATGCGGCTGATGACGGCAGCGGCATACCCCGAGCCTGATCCGACCTCGAGCACCCTGTCGCCGCGCCGGATGGCCGCGGCCTGGATCATCAGCGCGACGATATAGGGCTGTGAGATGGTTTGCTCTGCCTCGATCGGAAGCGGGTGATCACCGTAAGCGAGATGGGCGACATTCCCGCCAACAAATGCTTCGCGCGGAACGGCGCGAAACGCGTCGAGGATGTCCGGCTCGGTGATTCCCCGGCGGCGCAGCTGCCGTTCGACCATCGCCTCGCGCTCGGATGCGAAGTCTGTCATGGACTCGATTCCCAGCGAGAACCAACGGAGCAAGGGGGGCGTTCCGATGACCGGCACCGACAGCGTCTTCGCCGGCTCCATTCCGGTGATTTACGACCGCTACATGGTGCCGCTCATATTCCGTCCCTACGCCCGGCACGCAGCAGAAAAAGCACGGGAGCTGCACCCCCGCCGGATCCTCGAGACGGCGGCGGGGACTGGAGTGCTGACAGAGGCTCTACTCGACGTCCTTCCAGATGCGCAGATCGTCGCGACCGATCTCAACCAGCCCATGCTCGAGCGGGCGATCAGCCGCCTAAGATCGCCCAACATCAGCTTCCTGCAGGGTGACGCGCTCTCATTGCCCTTTGACGATGGCAGCTTCGATCTCGTCGCCTGCCAGTTCGGCGTGATGTTCTTCCCGGACAAGGTGAAGGCAAACAGGGAGGCCTGGCGGGTCCTTCGGGACGGCGGGACCTACCTTCTCCTGGTCTGGAACAGCATCGATTCAAACCTTGCCACCAAGGTCGCCGGACGCGCCGTTGCCGACCTCTTTCCCGAGAACTGTACCGCCTTTTACGAGCGGGTGCCCTTCCGTTACTTCGACACGGCACGGATCGAGGAGGATCTTCGTGCTGCGGGCTTTGCGAGTATCGAGATCGAAACCGTCGATCTTCGAAGCCGCGCGGCATCGGCCCACGACGCAGCGATCGCGCTCACGCAAGGGACGCCAATGAGATCCGACATCGAGAAGCAAGGGGAAGGCGCACTTGCGTTGGCGACAGACGCGGCAAGTGCGGCGCTGCGCCAGTTTGAAGGTGCAAAGGGCTTTGATGCGCCCATGTCGGCGCACGTCGTGACCGCGACTAAATAAGGCCCGCGAGCGGGCTGCTGGGATCTGCGTAACGCCGCTTCTGCATGCGTCCTGCAAGATAGGCGAGGCGCCCAGCTTCAACCGCCGCCCTCATCGCGCGCGCCATCAATACCGGGTCCTTTGCCTCGGCGATGGCTGTATTCATGAGAACGCCCTCGCAGCCAAGTTCCATCGCTTCGGCGGCATCGCTGGCCGTACCGACGCCGGCGTCGACCAATACGGGCACTCCTGCTCCCTCGACGATCAGCCTGATCGTGACGAGATTCTGCAGTCCCAGCCCGGAGCCGATTGGCGCCCCCAGCGGCATGATCGCGACGGCGCCCGCTTCCTCGAGCTGCTTGGCAGCGATCGGATCGTCGACGCAATAGACCATCGGTTCGAAGCCTTCCTTGACGAGGACCTCGGTCGCGCGAAGCGTTTCGCGCATGTTCGGGTAGAGGGTCTTGGCCTCGCCCAGCACCTCCAGCTTCACGAGGTTCCAGCCGCCCGCCTCGCGCGCGAGGCGCAGGGTGCGGATCGCCTCGTCGGCTGAAAAGCAACCGGCCGTGTTGGGTAGATAGGTGATTTTGTTGGGATCAATGAAATCGGTGAGCCTCGGCTGGCTCGGGTCCGAGACGTTCACCCGCCGGACCGCGACGGTGACGATTTCCGCTCCCGATGCCTCGACTGCAGCCGCATTTTCTTCGAGGCTCTTGTACTTGCCCGTGCCGACGATCAGCCGCGACGTGAACAGGCGGCCCGCGACGCTCCAGCGGTCGGCCTTGATCTTCTGTTGCGCCGTCACTCAACCTCCTCCAACGAAATGCACGATTTCAAAATCATCGCCGTCCTCGACACAAACGAGCCCGAGCGTGGAACGCGGGACGATCTCGAGATTGCGCTCGACAGCCACGCGCAGTGGATCAAGGCCAAGGCCATTCAGCATCTCGGCGACGCTGATCCCGCCGGGTACCCGTCGGTGCTCGCCGTTCACCCGGATTCCAAGGCTGCCGTCCAGACTCATCGGGCACGGCCTTAGGAGCCACCAGTCGCAGCGCCAAGTCTGTTCAGGGTGGACTGAGGGCGCATCGTCTGACAGAGCGCTGCACCAAAGGAATAGGGAAGAACATGCCTCAATCGAAAGAGCCCGCCCGCTCGGGGGAAAAGGATGCCATGCGCATCGATCCCGATCTGGTGCGGGAGCTTGCCGAGCTCCTCACCGCCAACGAGCTGACGGAGATCGAAGTTGCTGACGGGGAGCGGCGAATCAAGGTTGCACGCGAGGCTCCGCCGGTGATCGGCGCAATGCCGTCGGCAGGCCCCGCCATGGTTGCTGCTCCTGCCCTCACGGGTCCGCCGATGCAGGCCAAGGAGGACATAGGAACAGAAGCTGCCGGCGAGGTTGCCGGGACCATGGTCAAGTCGCCGATGGTCGGTACTGCCTTCCTTGCCTCGGAGCCTGGTGCCAACGCCTTCATCGAGGTCGGCAAGCCCGTGAAGGCTGGCGACACGCTCCTGATTGTCGAAGCCATGAAGGTAATGAACCCCATCACCGCGCCCGAGGGGGGCGTGATCAAGAAGATCATGGTCGCCGACGCCCAGCCCGTCGAGTTCGACCAGCCGCTCGTGATCATCGGCTAAGGGCCGCTCTGGTGAAGATCCAGAAACTGCTGATCGCCAACCGCGGCGAGATTGCGCTCCGCGTCCACCGAGCATGCCACGAAATGGGGATCAAGACGGTTGCGGTCCACTCCACCGCGGACACCGATGCGATGCATGTGCGCCTCGCCGACGAAACGGTGTGCATCGGGCCGCCGCCCGCGACCGAGAGCTATCTCAACATCCCCAACATCATCTCGGCGGCCGAGATCGTCCACGCCGACGCGATCCACCCCGGCTACGGCTTCCTCTCGGAGAACGCGCAGTTCGCCGAGATCGTCGAGAGCCACAACATCATCTGGGTGGGGCCCAAGCCGGAGCATATCCGAACGATGGGCGACAAGATCGAGGCGAAGCGCACCGCCGCCAAGCTTGGCCTGCCGCTCGTTCCCGGTTCCGACGGCCCGCTTCGTAGCGTCGCCGAGGCAAAGAGGCTCGCTGAGGACATCGGGTACCCCGTCCTCATCAAGGCCGCCTCGGGTGGCGGCGGACGCGGCATGAAGGTCGTGCCCGAGGAGGACCAGCTCGAGAGCCTGATGAGCCAAGCGGCATCCGAGGCTCGATCCGCGTTCGGCGACGACACGGTGTACATGGAAAAGTATCTCGCCGATCCCCGCCACATCGAATTCCAGGTGTTCGGCGACGGGAACGGCGCTGCAATTCACCTTGGCGAACGCGATTGCTCGCTTCAGCGCCGCCACCAAAAAGTGCTTGAGGAAGCGCCCTCCCCCGCGATCAGCCGCGTCGAACGGGAGCTGATGGGCGAACGCGTCCGTAAGGCGATGGCGGAGATGAGCTATCGGGGCGCCGGTACGATCGAGTTCCTGTACGAGAACGGCGAATTCTACTTCATCGAAATGAATACCCGGCTCCAGGTCGAGCATCCCGTCACCGAGATGATCACCGGAATAGATCTGGTTCGAGAGCAGATCCGGATCGCATGTGGAGAGAGCCTTTCCTGCACGCAGGACCAAGTGGTGCTTCACGGCCATGCAATCGAGTGCAGGATCAATGCAGAGGACCCTGAGACCTTTGCGCCTTCACCCGGTCTCGTGAAGAATTATGTCGCACCTGGAGGCATGCACGTGCGTGTCGATAGCGGTCTCTACACCGGCTACCGCGTGCCGCCTTATTACGACAGCATGATCGGGAAGCTGATCGTCTATGGGTCCAACAGAGACAGCTGCATCCGCCGCCTCCGACGCGCACTGGAGGAATTTGTGGTGGAGGGGATGAAGACCACCATCCCGCTTCACCAGAAGCTGGTACGCGACCCCGAATTCCTCGCCGGCGACTACACCATCAAATGGCTCGAGCAGTGGCTCGCGAGGAACGCGCAGTAACCCGCCGATCCTAGCGATAGCGCCAGCTGTTGTGGGGCGCGGTAGCGGTTGTGCCACCATCGGTTCTGATACCAGTAGCCATGGCCCGGATAATAGCGGCCGACGACATAGACCTGCGTTCGTCCACGATTTGGAACGCACATGCCATTGGGTATGCGGTGCATGCCCGGGCCGCACCCCTGCCTGGCATCGGCCGGGGCTGCCGCAACGATCGCAACAAGGCTCGCAGCTGCAAGCGCGATAAGAGCCTTCATGACCTTCTTAGTTAAGGGTCTCGGGAAACGCGGTCCTGAGACCGCCTGTTCCATGAACGAGGGTTAAGGAGCCGCGCTGAAGGCGCTTGCCGACCGGCTGGCCCGCGGGCATCACCGATCGGCTGAGGGAGAAGCCGCTGATGAGCCTGATCGCAGACCTGAAATCGCTCGAACCTTCGCAACGCAGCGCGATCTGGGCAAGCTATCTGGGCTGGACCCTCGACGCCTTCGACTATTTCCTGATGGTGTTCATGCTTTCGGCAATCGCCAGGGAATTCGGGACCGACATCAAGGCGGTTTCCCAGGCGGTCTTCCTGACGCTCGCCGCGCGCCCCATCGGCGCATTCGCCTTCGGCTGGCTGGGCGAACATTTCGGGCGACGGCCGGTATTGATGGCCAACATCATTCTCTTCTCGTTGCTCGAATTTGCGTCGGGTTTTGCGCCTTCGCTGACAAGCCTGCTGGCGCTGCGTTTCCTGTTCGGGGTCGCGATGGGCGGAGAATGGGGTCTTGGCGCGAGTCTGGTGATGGAATCCATTCCGGCAGGGCTCCGGGGGCCTGTCTCCGGACTGCTCCAGAGCGGCTATCCCTCAGGTTATTTCGTCGCGAGCCTGGTTTACTTCCTGCTCTTCGACACGATCGGCTGGCGCGGCATGTTCATGGTGGGCATCGCTCCTGCCCTCCTCGTGCTGCTCATCCGCATCCACGTCCGCGAGAGCCCCGTGTTCGAGGCACGACGCGGAATGAGCCGGCCCAATCCCGTCATGGAGCTCGTCAGGCATTGGAAGATTGCTCTTTATCTCGTCGTGCTGATGACGGCGTTCAACTTCTTCAGCCACGGCACGCAGGATCTTTATCCGACCTTCCTCCAGAAGCAGCATCACTTCGACACGCATACGACGGGGACGCTCACCGCGCTGATGAACGTGGGCGCAATGGTGGGCGGCATCTCGTTCGGAATCTGGTCGGAACGGATCGGGCGCAGGCGAGCGATCGTCATCGCAAGCCTGCTTGCTCTGCCGATCATCCCGCTCTGGGCTTTTTCCGCAACGCCCGCGCTGCTCGCTCTTGGCGGCTTCCTCATGCAGGTCGCCGTGCAGGGCGCATGGGGGATAGTGCCGGTCCACCTCAACGAGCTGTCGCCCCCGCTAGCTCGAAGCCTCTTTCCAGGCTTCGCGTACCAGCTTGGCAACCTCATCGCTTCCAAGAACGCGCCGATCCAGGCCGGCATTGCCGAAGGAAGAGGAGACGATTACGCTTTCGCACTGGCGCTTGTCTGCGGCATCACGGCCGTGATCATTGCCATCTGGACGGCAGTTGGCCCCGAACGCAAGAACGCGGACTTCACCGCAGACGCGGTGGCTGCCCGCGACTAAACCATCGCTTCGAACGGGCGTTGTTCGAAGCAAGGATATGGCTGTGTCCAGCTATCGAGGAACTGCGGGCCGACCCGACAAGGCCAAGGCAATCGCCGGCGTCGTCGCCGTTCATGCCGCTCTTGCCCTTATCATCGTCTCGGGCCTCAACGTTCAGATGGTGCAGCGCGCCGTAGAGCACCTGACGACCATCAGCATCAATGAGCCGCCGCCCCCGCCTCCCGTCCAGCCGTTGCCGAAACCGGTCCCTCGACCCGCAATGAGGCAGCCCCAAGGAACTCCCGCGAGAAGGGCCCAGGCATCACCGATTGTTGCTCCGCCGCCCAAGCTGCCCGAGCCCTCGCCCGTCCCCGCGGCTAAAGTCGCAGGCACGGGCGCAGCCTCGAGCCCGGGTGCGGCCGGGGCCGGGAATGGCCCAGGTGCAGGCGGCAGGGGAAATGGACCGGGAGGTGGTGGCAACGACTTCTCCGGTTATACGCCAGCGCGTCGCATTTCGCGGATCCCGGACCGCGAATATGGCCAGCTCGCGGCAACCGGACTTCGCACGGGAACCGTCGGTGTCACGCTACGCGTCAATCCTGACGGGACCGTCTCCAATTGCCGCGTCGCCCGCTCAAGCGGGAACGGATATGCCGATACACTGATGTGTCAGCTGACCGTGCGGTACATCCGTTTCGATCCGGCGCGCGATGCCGCCGGCCGTCCAGTCGCACAGGACGTTACGTTCTTCCCCAACTGGTGGAAGCCCTAGCGGCTTCCGGCCCCAGTGCCGCCCGTCACCGCATCGGTACCTGCAGTTGCAACCTTCGCGGCGTCGCGTCCGTAGACATCGTCGTAATAGGCAATCGAGGCGCCGTCCGGCATCGCGGTCAGGTAGGTGATGTAGACAGGCACGGGTTGGGCCAGGGGCACGGGCTGCTCCGGACCGGCGGACTGCCAGTCAAGGTCGTGCCCGAACAGCCAGCGCCCAAGACGGGCGGCGTCCTCGAGCCTTACGCAGCCACCGCTGAAGTAGCGGGCCGATTTCAGGAAGAGCTCGCGGCGCGGATTGTCGTGAAGATAGACACCAAACTGGTTCGGGAACATGAACTTCATGCGCCCCATGAAGTTCTGGGGACCGGGCTTTTGGCGGATGAGGACCTCCACCTTCCCGTCGACCACTCCCTTCCAGTCGATCGTCTTGGGATCGATGATCGTGGGATTGGGAGTCCAGTCATCGACGATTTCGTATCCCATCTTGTCGAGATAGGAGAGGCCCTGCTTGAGGACGAACTGACCGACGTCTTCGCCGGCAAGATCGGAGGGCACGTACCAATAAGGGTTGAGGGCGGCGTATCGGATGTAGGCCGTCAGCATCGGCGTGGGCCACTTGGGCTTGCCGACCACGACGACCATCGAGTCGACCGGTTTCTCGTCCTCGTACATGTAGAGGCGCTGCTGGGCGGCGTTAACGAGAACATAGCGCTGCTTGCCCGCTGGCAGTACGCGCGCCCGGGTCAGGTTGAGCGCAAGTACGTCACGCTGCTGGTCGGTTGAATAGCCATGACCTCCGAGTGCCTGACGAAGCTGCCCGTAAATAGGGTGCATCCATCCCATGGAATGAACATAATCGGGGAGCGAAGGCGCCGCTGCTGCCATCAGCAATGACGCCAGGGGGCTTGGCGCCCTGGGCCTGAGACTCGGGTCGACATAGGTGACCCCGACGCCGGGATCCTGACGCAAGTCGGTCACATAGGCGACGAACGCGGCAGAAAGCTGCCGGTCGGCCTCGTCGATCCGCTTGCGCTTCCCGGTGCGCGCAGCCTCGATCGACTGCTGAAGTCCTGCGACGTTGTATCGCGCAGGGTTCAGGCCATCGAGATTGGACGTCGAAAGGAGACCGACAAGCTGCTGCGCCGCATCGCCCGAATTCGCCGCCAGCCACAACGGATAACCGTTTCGCATGCGGTAGAAGTCATCAACCGTCTGGCCCGAAACGGGCTGCTGCGACTGTGCAACGGCGGGTGCCAGTGGCGCCGCGGCAGCAGGAACGCCCGTCGCCGCGAGCAAAACCGCGGCGAACAAACCGACATTCTTAAAAAAGTGCACCGGCCAGCGGCCGGTGCACTCATCACGCGAACTGATCACGTATTCTCCAATCAGATTTCCCGCCGAAAATTCGGTTCGGCGGCCGTCTGACTCACCCGCGTTCGCCGCGTGCCATCGGCGCCGGAGCTGGCGGAGGCGGAGGCGGAAGAGCGGTCGATGACGGCGCACCGGCATAATATTGCCCGTTGTAGACGTAGCCGTCCACCCGGCCGTCGTTGTCACGGTCGGCCCAGATCGCTCCGGCAAGACCGCCGACGGCAGCGCCGACGACCGCGCCCTGGAGGATGCTCACGCCGGGGATCACTGCGCCCGCAGCCGCGCCAAGCGCCGCGCCGCCAAGGGCGCCGGTGGCAGCACTGGCAAGAACGCTGTGCGTCGAGGGATCATAGCCCTGCGGCGTGCCGGCATAATATTGGCCGTTGTACATGTAGCCATCGACGTAGCCGTCATTGTTGTTGTCGGCCCAGACAGCGCCGGCAAGACCGCCGATCGCGGCGCCCACTGCGGCACCCTCGATGACGCTAACGCCCGGCACCACGGCACCAACGGCCGCACCGCCGGCCGCGCCGATCGCCGCGCCTTCCGCGACACGCGGATTGTTCGCGCAAGCGCCGAGCATGGCGGTACTTCCAAGCGCCAGGGCTATGATGGATTTCTGCATCGCTCTTTCTCCCGTTCAAATGAGCTGTAGAACATGCGTACGCCGGTACCTTCCGCCGACGACGGTGCATGTTACAAGCGCTGGAACGACGATCTGGCGACATCGTTCCGCAGCCGCGACAATAGGCTTGCGCGAAAGGCTGTCGACGGCGTTAAATCTTTGTTTAACCAGCTGAATCCATTTCGGAAGTAGTAGGGAAATGAAAGTTACAATTTTTCACAATCCGATGTGCGGAACATCGCGAAAGACGCTCGATATCCTGCGCGAGGCCGGCTGTGACGTCTGGATTCACGAGTATTTGAAAAACCCGCCGTCTCGCGACGAACTCGTCCGCCTTTATGCGCGTGCCGGCATTAGTCCGCGCGAGGGCCTGCGTACCAAGGAACCTCTTGCCGGCGAGCTCGGACTCGACCGTCCCGATATCAGCGACGACGAGGTTCTCGACGCGATGGTCGCCCACCCCATCCTCATCAACCGCCCGATCGTCGAGACGCCCAACGGCGTGCGGCTTTGCCGACCGCAGGACAAGGTCCGCGAGATTTTGTAAATTCCCGCCGCATGAGTCGCCTCGACCCGCGCCTGTTGCTGCAGGGTTATGCCACCGGAATCTTCCCGATGGCGGACAGCCGCAATGCGGCCGAGCTCTTCTGGGTCGAGCCGCGCAACCGGGCGCTTATCCCGCTCGATCGTTTTCACATGTCGCATTCGCTTCGCCGGACGCTTCGGTCCGGGCGGCTCGAAGTCACTCTCGACTCCGATTTTCAGGCCGTCATTTCGGCCTGTGCCGAGCGCGAAGAAACCTGGATCAACGCCGAGCTCGAGCGGGCCATGCTCGCACTTCACGGCTCGGGTCATGCCCACTCGATCGAAGTATGGAGCGGAGGCGAGCTCGTCGGCGGACTTTACGGCGTGAAGCTCGGCCGGGCCTTCTTTGGGGAAAGCATGTTCAGCCGGGTGCGCGATGCGTCGAAGGTCGCGCTCGCATGGCTGGTTGCCCGTCTCAAGGTCGGCAATTTCACGTTGCTCGACTGCCAGTTCATGACCGAGCACCTCGCCTCGCTCGGCGCGATCAGCGTGCCGCGTGAGACCTACGTCGCATTATTGTCGGCCGCGCTCGGCGGGGGCGCGCCGGCCGGCGCATTGGTCGATGCGCCCGGTTCTGCAGCCGAAGGCCCGCCGGACTTCTTCGCGCTCGAGAGGCTGCTCGAGCTCGCCGGGGCCGCTGGTGCGGGAGGGCCGGCGGGATACGTCATTTCGCAGCTTCTGGGCCAAACGTCATAGACCGGATGCTCGACGACGTTCAGCGAGGGCGATTCCTTGTAGAGCCATCCGGAGAAGATGCGGTTCCAGCGCTTGTCGGGCTGCTGGACGTCAACCTGGACGAAGGCCCCGGTCAGTTTCTCGAGCTCCCATGGAGCGGTCGTCTCGCATGCGCGCAATCGCACGATGACGTCCTTCCAGCGTGCCGACTGGCCGGGGTGAAGAGCGATATTCTGGACGATGCCGTTACGCTTGTTGAGAATGCCAAGGACCGCAACCCGCTGGGCCATCGGTGTAACTCCGCCCTGCCCGCTCGCGGTCGTGGCCGGCTGACGCGCCGTCGGAAGCGGAACGTTCTGCTGCTCGGAACGCTTGCCGCACCCGGCAAGCGCAAGCACGATCAGCAACGGAACTGCGACGTATCGCACGCTTATTCGGGGATCCAGGGTTCATAGTCCCCGGTCGAGGCCGGGCGCAGCCTGCCGGATCCAAGCGCGCCGTCGGGACGGAAAGCTTCGATCGTTCCCGTGAGATTCGCGGTCGGCTTCTGCTGAAACTTTCGCACAGGCGGAAGCGCCTTGTCGGGCAAGTCCTCGATCGTACCTCTCAACCAGAGCTGCCAGTTCGGCGGCACCCGGCTACCGTCATTCGCGCCGGAATAAATCACCCATCGCCGGTGGGGACGCTTCTTATCCTGATAATAGACGTTTCCCGCCTCGTCGCGGCCGACCTCGTTGCCGAACCGGCGCGTGAAAAGCGCCGTTCCCCACGTGGCGCCGTTCCACCAGGTGAATGTTCTGGACCAAAATCCCATGGGCGAGCGCCTTAGCGCCCCCGCTCGTCGCGAAGCAAGCTAGTGCGTCCAGTTCACCATGTCGCCTTCGTGAATTCCAAGGTCCTTCGCACGTCCGCCGCCGATCTCGAGCACGGCGACCACCGGCTCGCCGGAAGGCAGCGGTGTAATGTCCATCGGTTCGGCGTTGACGATCCGCGCGATGGTGCCGTCGCTCCTGATGTAGATGATATCGAGCGGGATGAGCGTGTGCTTCATCCAGAAGGCAACTTCCTGGGGGGGATCGTAAGGGAAGATCATGCCCCGGTCATGGGCGAGCGATTTGCGGAACATGAGGCCCCGCTCCTGCTGTTCGGGGGTCGCGGCCACCTCGACGATGAAATGATGCACGCCGTTTTTCGAACGGACCGTCAGCGGCACTTCACGAAGACCCGTCTGCGCAACGTTTTCAGCCGGAGCATTCTGGGCTGGCGCTTGAGGACTGCAGGCGATCAGTACCGCGAAAGCGCCGGCGGCTAGTCCGACCCGCCGATGGCGCGAAGTTCGACGGCGGTCAGTCCCTTGGCCGACGGCGCAATCCGGGCCTCGAGGAACTGCCCTGGCTGGAGCTCCGGCAAGTGCGAGATCCGCACCGTCTCCATGTGCACGAAGACATCCTCGCCGCCCGACTCGTCCGGTCGCTTGACGAAGCCATAGCCGCGAACGCGGTTGAACCATTTTACCTCCACCGGCTCGAACTCGCCGGCATTTTCCGCAAGTGCCTTGCGATCGGCGCGTTCACCCGCTGGAATGGACGAGCGCGGCTGTTGCGGCAAGGCCGACGAGGTGTCGATCGACAAAACCCGCTTCGCCTGCAGGCCGCGGTCAAGTCGCACGGGCACACACTCGATGACGGTACCCTCGGGAACGCTGCGGCGGCCGTGTTCGCGCAGTACGCTGAAATGGAGCAGCACATCGCCGTCCACCTCATCGCTCACCAGGAAGCCGAAGCCGCGCGTCGCATCGAACCACTTCACACGCCCGGTAATGGGCTCCATCTCGGACGGACCCGAGCTCTCGTCCGACTCCATTGCGTGGTCATTGCCCCCTTCGGCCAGTTGCAAAGCTGTACGCACCATCAGTCCCCATTAACATGGGTAATTGTGTCGGCAAACCGACTTTACGTTGTGTCGGGCCTCAAACTTTCACATAGGTTAACGAGATCGGCATCTTGCTCGGGCTCGAGGCCCACAATCTTGCGCGCAAGGGTAGAATCATGGCCCGCCCGGACCATCGCGGCAATCGCCCGTTCGCGTGTCCGGGGGTCCGCCATTTCAGCGGCGAAAGGACCGATTCTTCGCCGCTGCGCGAAGCGAAGCGCAGCCGAGACGGCCACGGTTTCGGCCGCATCGAGCGCCTCGCGGCTGTCCTCCTCGGCGATCCCCGCATGCCTCAGCTGCTCGGCCAGCCGCCGCCTCCCAAAGCCGCGGCCGGCAAGCGAGCGCGACCTGGCGAGCGCAAAGGCTGCGTCGTCGACGTATCCAAGCTCTGCAAACCTGTCGGCGAGCGCCTCGAGGTCAGGGTCGAGCGAACCCTCCCAGCCTCGCTCGCGGAGCTTTCTTGCAAGATAGGCGCGCAGCTTAGAGCGGGTCGTTGCATACTTGCCGACATAGCGCAGCGCGAGTTCGCTGAGCGCGGCGTCGTTGAGCGGCGGCGCCGTGCGCCTGGTCTTGAACGGTGGACTCACGCCGTTTTTGTGCCACAGTCCCTCGCCAAGGAGAACGCGGCTGCATGAGGGGTGCGGCCCAAACGAACGGAAACTGTCAGGGAATGGACTGCGTGCTTGAGCGCAATACTTCGGTGATCAAGAACCTCGCGCCCGCGGGGGCGACCCCGACCATCGATAACGACCTGCCGCGCCGGCTTGCCGACTTTGGCACGATTGGCGAGGCGCTCGACTATGCAGCGACGGGCAAGCGCGGCCTGAATTTCCACGACGCGCGCGGGATGCTTGCAAGCGCTTACGCCTATAAGGACCTGCGAGCCGATGCGCTTGTCGCGGGACGGCGATTCCTCGCGCTCGGCATCAAGCCGGGCGACCGCATTGCGCTGGTCGCCGAAACCGGAGCAGAGTTCGCCACAGTCTTCTTCGGCGCCGTCTATGCGGGCGCCTGGCCTGTCCCCCTGCCCTTGCCCACCAGCTTTGGCGGTCGCGACGCTTATGTCGACCAGCTCGGCGTCCAGCTGAAGAGCTGCGATCCTGCGCTCTTCCTCTACCCGCCGGAGCTTGCGGACTTCTGCGCCGACGCTGCGAAGAAGGCAGGCGTCGTCTCGCGCTCGTGGGACGAGCTTGAAGGCATTGAACCTTCCAGCGCGGCATTTCCGGACGCGCAGCCTGAGGACATTGCCTACCTTCAATATTCGAGCGGCTCGACGCGCTTTCCGCACGGTGTTGCGGTCACCCACCGAGCGCTTCTGGACAATCTGCGTGCTCATGGCATCGGCCTCCAGATCCGCGATACGGATCGCTGCGTTTCCTGGCTGCCCTGGTATCATGACATGGGACTGGTTGGCTGCTTCCTCTCGCCAATGTCGCTTCAGATGTCGGTCGACTATCTCAAGACCGAGGATTTCGCGCGCCGACCGCTTGCCTGGCTCGACATGATCACCCGCAACCCGGGCACGACGGTCAGCTATTCCCCGACCTTCGGCTACGACATCTGTTCGCGCCGAATGAGTTCCCAGACGCGCGCCCAGGACCGTTTCGACCTCGCGCGCTGGCGCATCGCCGGAAACGGGGCAGACATGATCCGCCCGGACGTCATGCAGGCCTTCGTCGACTGCTTCGACGAGGCGGGTTTCAAGGCAAGCGCATTCTGTCCGAGCTACGGTCTTGCGGAAGCGACACTGGCGGTATCGCTGATGCCGCCCGGCGAGGGAATCCGGCTCGAGCTGGTCGAGGAAAACGAATTGTCCGGCGGTGTCCCCGACGATCAGCGTCCCCGTCGCTACCGTGCGGTGGTGAATTGCGGGCGCCCGGTCACCGGAATGGAGATCGAGATCAGGGACAATGATGGCGAGATCCTGTCCGAGCGAGGGATCGGAAAGGTCTACGTCCGCGGCCAGAGCGTCATGCACAGCTATTTCCGCGACGAGGAATCGACGAAAGCGGCGCTGAGCGAGGATGGCTGGCTCGACACCGGCGACATGGGCTACATGTCCAAAGGCTACATTTTCATCGTCGGCCGCGCCAAGGACATGATCATCATCAACGGGCGCAATCACTGGCCGCAGGACATCGAATGGGCCGTCGAGCAGCTGCCAGGATTCAAGTCCGGGGATATTGCGGCGTTCGCGATCACGGGACCATCGGGCGAGGAAACCCCGGCGGTCCTCGTCCATTGCCGCGTGTCCGACGCCGCCGAGCGCGGCCGCCTTCGTGACGAGATCCGCGAGCGGGTCCGGGCAATTACCGGGATAACGCCCGTCGTCGAGCTGGTTCCCCCACGAACGCTCCCGCGTACGAGCTCGGGCAAGCTCTCGAGGACAAAGGCGCGAAACCTCTACCTGTCGGGCGAGATCCAGCCCTACGACATCGCCGCCTGAGCCGGGGAACCGGCCGGTCTTGCGATTTCTAACCCACGTTGGGGTCCAAGCCTTAAGTTCCTAGACGGCCGGATTAAACCTATGTTTACGTGGCCGCACTAGAGATCCGTTCGGACGGGGGAGCGCGTCGTGGAGCGCATGCAGGGTTGGATTGGCAGGCAGGACCGGTTTCCGGTCGAGGTCGACGCGGTGGTCCACCGCGCCGACGGCAGTCAGTCGGCGGCGCTCGTCAGCAACATTTCGAACGAGGGATGCCGCCTCGACGGCACCGACCACTTCCGGATCGGCGAGTTGCTCACGATCGCCATACCGCGGATCGGCCGGGTGAAGGCGCAGGTGCGCTGGGCCCTTTTCGGAAGCGCTGGTACAAAGTTCATCGAAGAGACGGAAATCTAGACCGCTTCTGATCGGCGCGCCGGCGGGAACATACGGCCGAGCACACGGTCGTGAAGCGCATAATGGTGATAAAGGGCAGCCGCGGCGTGGCCTGCGGCGATGATGATGATGCCCCAGCCGATTTTCTCGTGAAGGTCATGGAGCGTATGCCGCGAGGTGCGGTCGAGGGCGCCGAAGGGGTTGGGAATGCCGATCCCGAAGAAAGCCACCGGGTGACCCTGTGCCCAGCGCCAGAGGAAGCCCGTCGTCGCCTGCGCCGCCAACAGTACATAGAAGAGGTAATGGACGCCCTTCGAGAGCGTCCGGACCCAGCCAAGCTCGAGCGATGAAACCTGATGGCCCGGCAGCAGGCGCCAGATTATCCGGGCGATGATGACAACGGTCAGAAGAACGCCGAGCGAGACGTGCAGGCTTTGCATCGTTTCACGGGTATCACGCGCCCAATAGTCCCAGGTTATTGCCGAAACGAACTGCACGATGACGAGTACCGCGGTTGTCCAGTGAAGGCCGATCGCCACGCTGTCATAGGTCGTTCCGTCATCAGCGGCGATCACGCGCGTTGTGCGGTCGAAGAAGGTCCGGTCGTTCATTTCACCTGCCTGTCCAAGCCCGTCTTGTTGCAAGAGTTCGCGAAAAGCGCGAACGCTTCAAGATATATCTTCGCCCCATCGGCTCGAATGTCGCCCGCCAACATCTCGCGTTGCGCTTTCGTTCCGACGGCGAGCGCTGCAGCTTTGCAGGCTCTGGCCCGACAATCTGCGGGTCTGTCCACGACCCAGGCGCAAACGGCCGTATCCCCGAACGATTTCGCGCGGGCACCGTCACCCCAGCTCCGAAGAGCAAGACGTCTATGGCAATGCAGGCGATCCACTGCAGGCTTTGAAGAGCGTTGGCGAACCTCGTCATGACCGCGCTTCGCGGGGGCCGCTCCTTTTCGACTGGAAAACCGGACCCGGGTTGCTCCTCGTGCGCGCGCCATGCCAATAGCGCCGCGCGAGAGGGAGTCGAATGAGCCTCAAGAAATTGGCGTTCCTTGCAGCGGCGCTGGCGCTTGCGCCCCCCGTGTTCGCCGAGAGCCACGTACAGCCCGCCGTCCAGCCGGGCGGAGACATCCCGCCGCACTTCCAGCCGGTCGCGCCGATCCCGAAGGGCGGCGACATCCCGCAGCGCTTCGTGCCGCCGCGCGCCGAATTCCAATATGTGCGCCGCGAGGTTCACATTCCGATGCGCGACGGGGCGAGCCTCTATGCCGTCCTCATCATTCCGCGCGGTGGCGGCACGGGCGGCAAGCATCCGATCATGCTCGATCGCACGCCTTACTCCGCCGACAAGGCGACCGAGCGCGGCGGTTTCGGCCCATGGCCGGAGAATATCCTCTCGCCGCTCAATGCCGAGCTCGTGCGCGCGGGCTACATCGTCGCCGTTGAGGACGTGCGCGGTAAATATAAGTCCGAGGGCGATTACGTCATGAACCGGCCCCTCAAGGGCCCCCTCAATCCGACAAGCGTGGACCATTCGACCGATGCCTGGGACACGATCGAGTGGCTGGTGAAGAACGTCCCCGAGTCGAACGGCCGAGTGGGAACGTTCGGAACGAGCTACGACGGCTTCACCGCCCTGATGACCCTCGTCAATCCACACCCAGCCCTCAAGGCCTCCGTCCCGATCAATCCGATGGTCGACGTCTGGAAGGGCGACGACTGGTTCCACAACGGCGCATTCCGCCAGGAAATGATCGGCTACGTCTATGGCCAGACGGCCAACAAGAAGTCGGAGGAACAATGGTTCTCCGGCGCTTACGACGACTACGCCACCTTTCTCCGCCACGGTTCAGCAGGAGAGTACGGCCGTGCGATGGGAATGGACCAGTTACCCTTCTGGCTACGGCTGACGCAGCATCCCGCCTATGACGAATATTGGCAGGACCAGGCGGTAGACCGGATCCTTGCCGCGAGACCCCTGACCGTCCCGACCCTGCTCGTCGATAGCGAATGGGACCAGGAAGACATTTACGGAGCGCCTGCCGTGTTCGACGCGGTCAAGCGAGGGGACAATGGCAACGCCCATCTCGTGCTTGGCCCGTGGCACCACGGACAGGCGAACATCAGCGCATATTCGCTTGGTCCCATCGAGTGGGGCTCCGATACCGCCAAATGGTTCCGCCAGAACGTGATGATCCCGTTCCTCGACGAACATCTGAAAGCCGGACCGCCCGCCAACATCGCGCGAGTCACCGCCTTCGAGGCCGGAACGAACCAGTGGAAGCAGCTCAATGACTGGCCGCTCGCCTGTGCCGCCGGGTGCCCGGCAAACCTCACCCCGCTCTATCTGACCCCGGGCAACGGAATGAGCTTTGCTGTTCCAGGCGGACGGGCATTCGATTCCTACGTCTCCGATCCAGCGCGTCCCGTCACCTACCGTGCCCGTCCGAACCTGCCGCCCTACGGCCCCAACTCGAGCTGGCGGCAGTGGCTCGTCGATGACCAGCGTTTCGCCGAAGCGCGAACCGACGTCCTCACTTATTCCAGCGCCCCGATGAGCGAGCCGCTGCGTCTTGCGGGAACGCCGCTGGTTCATCTCGTCGCCTCGACCAGCGGCACCGACAGCGACTGGATCGTGAAGCTGATCGATGTCTATCCCGACCAATATCCGCAAAAACCCGAACTCGGGGGCTATGAGCTGGCGATCGCCATGGACGTGATGCGCGGCCGCTACCGGACCGATCCGGCGCATCCTAGTCCCGTTCCAGCAAACCAGCCCGTCAGTTACGAGTTCGCATTGCCACAGGTCGACTATGTGGTTCAGCCCGGGCACCGGCTCATGATCCAGGTCCAGTCCACCTGGTTCCCGCTCTACGATCGCAACCCGCAGACTTTTGTCCCGAATATCTTCTTTGCGAAGCCCGGCGACTATCGTGCGCAGACGCAGCGGGTGTTCACTGGGACGGGCGGCAGCTGGATCGGTCTTCCGATCGTTCACTGAGCCTTGCGCGGCGCGCTCCTGCTGGCTACCTGCCCTCGCGTCCTAGGAGTGTAGCTCAGTTGGTAGAGCATCGGTCTCCAAAACCGAGGGCCGGGGGTTCGAGTCCCTCCACTCCTGCCACCCTTCCCTTCCGCCCGACGAGGAGCAATGCGCGGCCGAGGTGCGGTCAAGCAGGACCCCGCAACGAGTGACATCGGACGGCAGTTTCACGACCTTGAAGAGTC
The DNA here is from genome assembly GCF_038148795.1 of Sphingomonas agri. NCBI lineage: Bacteria > Pseudomonadati > Pseudomonadota > Alphaproteobacteria > Sphingomonadales > Sphingomonadaceae > Sphingomonas > Sphingomonas agri. Next base: position 715,569 of record NZ_JBAPEU010000002.1, read on the forward strand.
GAGCTGCCGCCGCTAAGTGAGCCGCAGCCCCGCCGCCCCGAGAGGTCCGCGGGGCGCTTTTCTATCCGCAAGCGAGCAGAACGAACGTGGCCAAAGTCTCCCCCGGCGAATTCATCCGTCAGGTCCGTGTCGAAACGGGCAGAGTGCACTGGCCGACCCGCAAGGAGACGGTCGCGACCGCGATCATGGTCATCATCATGACTCTGCTGCTTGCTTTCTTTTTCGCCGCGACCGACGCCTTCTTCTCGACGGTCGTGAAATATCTGCTGAGCTTCCTCGGCTAGCTTTCATCCCACTGCTCCTTCCCAGGAGAGATCGGGATCAGGGATCTAAAAGGTAAGAACAATGTCCCGCTGGTACATCATCCACGCTTATTCGGGCTTCGAGAACAAGGTCCGTGACGCGATCATGAGCGAAGCGACCCGAATGGGGCTCGAGCGCTTCGTCGAACAGATCGAGGTGCCTACCGAGACTGTCACCGAGATCAAACGCGGCAAGCGCGTCGAATCCGAGCGCAAGTTCATGCCCGGTTACGTTCTCGCCAAGCTCGAGATGAACGACCAGGTCTACCACCTCGTCAAGAACACCCCCAAGGTAACGGGTTTCCTGGGACCGGGCGGAAAGCCCCAGCCGATCCCGGATGCGCAGGCGGCGCGCATGCTCAGCACCAAGGACGAAGCAGCAACCCACGCGCCAAAGGCGAAGATCAATGTCGACTATGAGATCGGCGATGCGGTGAAGGTGCTCGACGGACCTTTCGCAAGCTTCAACGGCGTCGTGGAAGAGCTCGATTTCGACCGCGGCCGAGTGAAGGTTTCGGTCAGCATCTTCGGTCGTGCCACCCCGGTCGAGCTCGAGTTCGAGCAAGTCGAGAGAGTGAAGTAACCAGGGGTCACGAGCCCAAATCCGGTTACTGCATCAGGCTGAGGGCCGCTTTCGGACGGTCCTTTTCTTCTTTGGCCAGGGGCAATTTTGCTGATGTCGTCCCTCAGGGGCGCTTACCGGTGCCCGCCCGCAACGCTTCACCGCATGCGGGCACTTATTGTTTCGTTGGGGTACCCGGTCCCAAGCGCTGCCGGCGATCGCGGGTCTCTGCGGCGCAGGCGAGCGAACAAAGGCCAACTGCAAGGCGTGTTGCAGCGGAATAGCATTTCGCGTGTCCTGCACCCCGGGCGCCACCGATTGATGGCGCATCCCGGCATTTACTTGGTGCGCGGGTCGTCCTTGGGATCGACGTAGGTAATCTGGAAGGGGCCCATCGCGCTGACCTGAATCGTTGCCGGGTCCTTGGTAAACACCCAGTGGTTCATGCCCGACTGCATCACGACGTGATGACCTCGGTTCAAGGTGCCCGCGCGGTCGCGATCGAGCTTGTCGCCCATCCCGTAACGAAGCTCACCAGACAGAACCGAAACCCGCTCGTCCGTCGGATGATGGTGGGCGGGAACGGCGTAGCCCGCAGGCATCTTGATCTGGACGGTGAACTTGCCTTCCTTCCCGGGATCCCCCGAGACGACCGCGAATTTTGCTCCAGCCGGGAGCCCGGGCGGACCGTCCATCCACCTGAGCGTTTTCGCCTGTGCCGACGAGGCGGTGAGCAAAGCCATTGCAGTGAGAAGAATAGCCCTCTTCATTCGCTACTCCTGTTCACACCTTCCCCGCAAAGCTGTTAGCATAAGTTGCAGGCGCGGCCCAATTCATGTAGGCGGCCGCCTTCCTGAGAAACCGGGAGAGCAGCGGACCATTCTTCGGGATGGTTCGAAGCGCAATTTGCGGGAGATCGCTTCGGCGTTCGCTTGAACCGCTAAACTTGAACCGCCCTCCTCCGCCTGGCGGCGGTGGGCACTAAAGAGTGAGACAATGGCAAAGAAAATCACCGGCTACATCAAGCTGCAGGTGCCAGCCGGCACCGCCAATCCCGCGCCGCCCATCGGCCCGGCACTTGGCCAGCGCGGCGTCAATATCATGGAATTCTGCAAGGCCTTCAACGCGGCGACGCAGGAGCTCGAGAAAGGCGCACCGATCCCGACCGTGATCACGGTCTATGCGGATCGAAGCTTCTCCTTCACGACCAAGACCCCGCCCGCGAGCTTCCTGCTCAAGAAGGCGGCCAAGATTGGCAAGGGCTCGCAGGAGCCTGGCAAGGCAACGGCGGGCACGATCCGCCGCTCGCAGCTGCGCGACATTGCCGAGACCAAGATGAAGGATCTCAACGCCAACGACCTCGACGCGGCGACCAAGATCATCGAAGGCAGCGCCCGCGCGATGGGCCTCAACGTGGTGGAGGGCTAAGAGATGACTAAGCTTTCCAAGCGCCAGAAATCACTGCAGGTCGTCGACCGCGAAAAGCTTTATGGTGTCGACGAGGCGATCGCGCTCGTGAAGGGCAATGCGAGCGCCAAGTTCGACGAGACCATCGAGGTCGCCTTGAATCTGGGGGTTGATCCGCGGCACGCGGACCAGATGGTCCGGGGCGTTGTCAATCTGCCCAAGGGCACCGGCAAGAGCGTCCGCGTTGCGGTGTTCGCCAAGGGCGCCAAGGCCGACGAGGCCAAGGCAGCCGGCGCCGACGTCGTGGGGGCCGAGGACCTGATGGAAACCATTCAGGGCGGCCAGATCGATTTCGATCGTGTGATTGCGACCCCCGACATGATGGGTGTCGTCGGCCGCCTCGGAAAAGTCCTGGGTCCCAAGGGCCTGATGCCGAACCCGAAACTCGGCACGGTCACGATGGATGTCGCCAAGGCAGTCAACGATGCAAAATCGGGCCAGGTCGAGTTCCGCGTCGAGAAGGCGGGCATCGTCCACGCCGGCATCGGCAAGGCGAGCTTCTCCGAGGAGGACCTCAAGGAGAATTTCAGCGCGTTCATCGACGCGATCATCAAGGGCAAGCCATCGGGCGCCAAGGGCAAGTTCGTGAAGAAGCTCTCGGTTTCCTCGACGATGGGCCCGGGCGTGAAGGTCGACCTCGCCGAGGTTGCCGGCGCCTAACGAACGACTGTTTCCCTTCCGGGCGCGGGCGCGGCTGCGTCTTCGCCGCGCCTGGGAGGGTTCTCATGAAATCTGCAGCTGCACTTTTCGCAACCTCCAGCGCTTGCCTCGCGCTTTTGCCGCCGGGCTTGTAGCGCTCCTCGCGCCGGTCGAAACCGGCGTCCAGACGCAGCTCCCCGCACTGCAACGACTGACCGCAAGCGGGTTGATTGCACGGATCGATTTTCAAGTAGACAAGCAGGCGCGCGAGCGCGCCGGCGCGCTTCCTGGCTGAAGGCCCATCCCTAAGGGTTGATCGACCGGCATTTTTCGCTATAGGCGCGCCCTCGCACCGGCTCGTCCGGTGCAGCCGTCCGAGACAGCTGCCGAGGTCAGGTCCCTAGCGGGAACTCCTCTTAATTTGCAGCCTAGACGGGGACAGGAATCACTCGGAAGCGGGAAACCGCTCCCGTCGTGCGTTGCCCATTGCAACGCCGCCGATCCAACGCCCCACGGACATTCAGTGCTTTGGCGTTCGCGCCGGAGCTTTGTTGAACCTCGCTCGAAGTGAAGCTTCGAGCGAAATGTTGGAGTAGGCAGTGGATCGTTCGCAAAAAGCCGATCTGGTCGCCGAGCTGAAAAACGTCTTGACCGAGACGAGCGTGGTGGTCGTCACCCGCAATCTCGGACTCACGGTCGCACAGTCCACGGACCTGCGGCTCAAGATGCGCGATGCCGGGGCCCAGTTCAAAGTTGCGAAGAACCGACTTGCCCTGATTGCGCTCGAGGACACGCGCTACAAGCCGATCGGCGACCTTCTCAAGGGCCCGACTGCGCTTGCGACGTCCGAAGACCCCGTCGCGGCTGCCAAGGTGGCAGTCGATTTCGCCAAGACGACCGACAAGTTCGAGATCGTCGGCGGAGCGATGGGCGACACGGTCCTCGACGTAAACGGGATCAAGGCACTTGCTGCGCTTCCCTCGCTCGACGAACTGCGCGCGACGATCGTGGGCCTCATCCAGGCTCCCGCGACCAAGATCGCCCGTACGATCAACGAGCCAGGTGCACAGCTGGCACGGGTTTTCGGCGCCTATGCGGCCCAACAGGCCGCCTAAGCGAACCTTTTTCATCAACGCACGACAACTTGGGGCCAATGCCCCACCAAGGAGTATCAAATGGCTGACATTGCTAAGCTGGTCGACCAGCTGTCCGAACTGACCGTTCTCGAAGCCGCGGATCTCGCCAAGGCGCTCGAAGAGAAGTGGGGCGTTTCGGCCGCCGCTGCTGTGGCGGTTGCCGCACCGGCCGGTGGTGCCGCCGGCGCCGGCGCACCGGCTGCTGAAGAAAAGACCGAGTTCGACGTCATTCTCACCGGCGACGGTGGCAAGAAGATCAACGTGATCAAGGAAGTCCGCGTGATTACCGGTCTTGGCCTCGGCGAGGCGAAGGCGCTGGTCGAAGGCGCGCCGAAGCCGCTCAAGGAAGGCGTCAACAAGGACGAAGCCGAGAAGATCAAGAAGCAGATCGAGGAAGCCGGCGGAACCGTCGAGCTCAAGTAAGCTTCGAAGGCGTTTGGCGATTGAAGGGCGGCTCCAATGGGGCCGCCCTTTTTCTATTGCGTCGCTGGAATGCTGGCGATCAGGCGTTCAACCCGGCCAGAAAGCCTTCAATCGCCGCTACCGCCTCAGGCTCGTTGAGCTCAGGGGCGTGCCCCACGCCCTGCACGACAGCGAGCTTCATGTTTGGAGCAACCGACTGCATCTTCGCCGTCGTTTGAACTGTCAGAAGATCGCTCTTTTCGCCGCGGATGACGAGCAGCGGCTTGCGGCCGAGCGCCTCGAATAAGGGCCACAGGTCGACTTGCGGCGTTGCTCCCATCGTCTTGAAGGGCTCCGCGATTGCCATGTCATAGTCGAACCGGATTTGGCCGTCTTCCTCGCGGCAGTTCCGCTTTGCCATCTTGATCCAGTCGTCATGCGTGTATCTCTCGAACGAACCGCCGTAATTGGCGGCAATCGCCTCGGCCGCTTCATCCCAGCTACCGAAACGCACATCCTTGCCGACATAAGAAAGGATGCGATCGATGCCGGCTGGATCGACGTCTGGACCGACGTCGTTGAGGATGCTGGCCTTGATGCGCTGCGGTGCCGTCGCGGCAATCACCATGGTGACAAGCCCGCCGAGCGAAGTGCCGACGAATATCGCCTCGGGTATTCCGAGCTGGTCGAGCATTTCGATCACATCGCCGGCATAGGTCAGTGGCGTGTATCGCGCGCAAACCGGGTCATATTCGCTTTGTGCGCGACCACGAAAATCAAGCGCCAGTACGCGGTGCTCTGGTGAATAATGAGCGGCGAACTGCGCCCAGTCGCGCGAGTTTCGTGTCAAACCATGCAGGCAAAGCAATGGCGGCTTGCGGCTGGTGCCGGGATAATCGCGGTAATGCAGCCGAAGACCGTCCCCGACCGTGAAATAGCGATCCTCATAGCCGCGCACGACCAGTTTGCTGTCGCTCATGAAGTAAGACCCTTTCGCAAGAGGCGGTTGGTGACTGCCGCCACATGCTTGGGATCCGCGCTGTCCCACACGAAAAACCGGAGACCAAGGAAGACATTGGCGCCCATCGACGCCCAGGCGAGGATGTCGAGATCTTCGTTCGTCAGATCCTCGGCAATCTCGCCACTGTCGCGCGCGGCCGCAAAGCGAGCCGCAATGCGCGTTGCAGTCGTCTCATAATGTTCGCGGTAAGCGCGAGGATCGACGAACTCGGCCTCGTCGATGATGCGGTAAATGTCGCGATGATCGCGTACGAATTCGAGGAAGAGTTCCAGACCGCGACGCGCACCGTCGAGCGCGTCGGTCGCCTCCCTAAACGCTGGCGCGACCGTATCGCGCACTTGGATCGACATGTCGCGAACCAGTGCCTGGAAAAGAGCCTCTTTTGAATCGAAGTAGGTGTAAAAGGTACCGAGCGCCACGCCGGCGCGCCGCGTAATACCGACGATCGAACTGTCGGAAAACCCGCGCTCCCCGAATTCCTGGCGTGCCGCGTCAAGGATCTTGCGCAACGTCCGCTCGCCGCGCGCTGTCCGCGGGGCTTTCGAGACGCGGGTCGCGCCCGATGGCGCTATGTCCTCGATCTTTACCCCCATCCGGCTCCCCCTACCGCGGCGGATTTCATTAGCAAGTTGAAACACGGTTCAAGTTTCAGTAGACACGATTCTGACTTCGGGCGCAACCGCGCCTGGAAGGGGGAGAACAGTCTGATGGGCGTGACCTTTGCACGCGCCGCTCTTTTCGGCACCGTTGCCGCCGCGGCGCTTTCCACAACTCCAGCTTTTGCAGCTCAAACCAACCCCGGCACGACTTCCGGGCAAACGGCGAACAACCAGCAAACGCAGACACAGGCCGCGACGGGCAGCGATCAGGAAATCGTCGTCACGACGCGCCGTCGCAATGAAATCCTGCTCAACGTGCCGGTCGCTGTCACCGCTTATTCGGGTGAACAGCTCGACCGCCAGGGTGCACTGGACATCACCGACGTTGCGGACACGACGCCAAACGTCACTCTCGAAGTTTCACGAGGGACAAATTCGACGCTCACGCCATTCATCCGCGGTATCGGCCAGCAGGATCCGGTCGCAGGCTTCGAACAGGGGGTCGGGCTTTACCTCGACGACGTCTATTTCAATCGTCCGCAAGCTGCAGTGCTCGACATCTACGATGTCGAACGAATCGAAGTGCTGCGCGGCCCGCAGGGCACGCTCTACGGTCGCAACACCGTCGGCGGCGCAATCAAATATGTCACTCGCCGGATCCCGCAGGATGGGCCGCACTTCAGCATGCGGACGAATCTTGGCACCTATCATCAGGCCGACCTGATCGTCTCGGCCTCCTCACCTTTAACCAAGGGTCTGTTCATAAGCGGCACGGTTGCGAGGCTCAGCAACAACGGGTTCGGAAAGAACCTCACCAACGGACTTCGCAACTATAACAAGGATGTGGTCGGAGCTCGCGGCACCATCGAGTTTATTCCGTCTGACAGGGCGTGGTTCCGCGTCGAGGGCGACTACGTGTGGGACAACAGCAATCCGCGTGGCGGCCACCGGCTCATCCCGAACCTCTGCACGCTCTCGATAACGCCGTTCGCCTGTAATGGCGGCCAGCAGGTGCTCGGTCACGTCTGGGATACGCAAGGCAGCCTCAATGATCCGGAGCAGCGGATCCGGGGCGGCGGGATCGCGCTCCATGGCGAGATGGACGTCACCGATTGGTTGAAGTTCCGTACGATCACCGCGTACCGCAAGGACACGGGCTTCACGCCGATCGACTTCGACGCGCTGCCTTACGCCGACACGGACGTGCCCGCCATCTACCGTAATCACCAATTCAGCCAGGAATTCCAGGGCGTTGTCGACAAGGGCCCGCTTCAGGGCATCATCGGCGTCTACTACCTGAACGCGAGAGCTCAGGACATATTTGACGTCCGGCTTTACACGACCTGCCCGACGGTTCCCCTGCCGGGTTGCGTATTTGCACTGCCGGGCCTCACCGCGACCACGAGCGGTGATGTGCGGACAAAGACATGGGCGATATTCGGCGATTTCACCTATGACTTCACGCCGCAGTGGAGCCTTTCGGTTGGGGGTCGCTATACGAACGACCACCGCCACGCGCGCATCATTCGTGCAAACTACGTTCTCGGGGGCGCACCTCAGCTTGGCGGCAGTTTCGGCTTTGGAGTCGGGAGCCAGCTCGGCGCGCTCACGTCCAATTTCGAGGGCAGCCGAACAGACAGGGCATTCACCCCACGCGCCTCCGTCAATTTCAAGCCAAACCCGAACAACAACATTTATGTCAGCTACTCACGAGGCTTCAAAGGCGGCGGGTTCGACCCGCGCGGCCTGACCACCGCGACACCGCGCTCGAATCCGGCCACGCCGCCCACGGCGCAGGAGATCTACGACTTCATGGCCTTCGACCCCGAGAAGGTGGACAGCTACGAAGCAGGATGGAAGGCTGCATTGTTCAAACGCCGCCTGCAGTTCGCGCTGGCCGTGTTCCAGGCAAACTATAAGGACGTCCAGGTCCCAGGTTCGGCGGGCGGCGTGACTGCGACCGGCGTGCCGACATTCGTCGGAATTACCACCAACGCGGGCAAGGCCCGTTTCCGGGGCGTCGAACTCGAGACGAACTTGCGCGCGGCACAAGACATGTTGGCGTCCGGTGACCGGCTGAATCTCGCCGGAACGCTTGGTTATCTGGATGCGAAATATCTAAGTTTTCTGACGGTTGTGAATCGCAACATCAACGGCGCGCCGTTGATCACGCCCGTCCAAGTTGACCTTGCGAATTTCAGGAAGATCCAGAATACGCCGAAGTGGACCCTCAGCGGTTCGATCGACTATGACGCGCCCGCATTTGGCGGCCGTCTCAATCTCAACAGCACCCTCTCTTATCGCAGCAGCAGCCAGCAGTTCGAGCTGAGATCTCCGGGTATCGATCAGCCAGGCTTTGCTCTGTGGGATGCGAACATCATGTGGCGTTCGAACGGCGGTCGCTACGAGTTCGGTCTCCATGGAAAGAATCTGGCAAACAAGAAGTATGTCGTCTCGGGTTACAACTTCCTGCTGCAAAACCCTTATACTGGCGACTTCATCACCGCAGCCGGAACTCCGATCACGTCGCCGACGCAAGCCGTGCCGACGCTCGGCCGCACCGGCGTGCTGACGGGCTTCTATGGCAACCCGCGGCAAATCTGGCTGTCCGCGGCAGTGAATTTCTAGGACGCGTGAACCAGGGAGGGGCAGCTCCCGCAAGAGCTGCCCCTCTTGTCGACCTGCGGACTTAGTCACGTGATTTGCGCGATTGCTCCTTTTTTCCTGCGGCGCATGGCGCCGCCGATGCACCCGAACCCGAGGAGCATCATCGTCCATGTCGAGGGCTCGGGCACGGCGTTGAAGACCGACTGATTCAACGCGAAAGTTCCGACGCTGCGGCCGGCGGTGAGACCCGCCGCACTGTCGAACGAGAAATGGATTCCGCCCCACAGGCGGCTGTTGGCTTTGATGCATGATAGCCGGAAGCCGGGACACCTCCTTGGGCGCCCCAAATCTCCATCTATTCGCGCGAACTGCGCTTTCCCCCCTTCACAAGGAGGGAAATAGCATTATATCGGTCTCATCCAACAAATAGTCGGCTCCGCCGCACGGTGACGTGCGCCCGGGGCTTTTCCCGTCCTCTCCGGGACAGGGTCCGAACGGCGCACGGACCGAACGCATTGGAGAGGGTAGCGGGGCAAGCGCTCCACAAGACGGCCCGGAAATCGGGCAACCTAGCGGGGACGCTTCCGTGCGTCTTCGCGTAGCGCAGGGAAGCACATGGCCACCAAAGCGATCGAATCGACCCGGAAGACGACGAGCGGGCTCAAGACCAACTCGCGACGCATCCGCAAGATTTTCGGCAACATCCACGAAATTTCCGAGATGCCGAACCTCATCGAGGTTCAGCGCGAGAGCTACGAGCAGTTCCTCCGCTCCGATCCCAAGACCGGTTACGTGTCCGGTCTCGAGAAGACGCTCCGCTCGGTATTCCCGATCGTCGACTTTGCCGGGACCGCGCACCTCGATTTCGATCATTATGAGCTCGAAGAGCCCAAATACGACACCGACGAGTGCCGCCAGCGCGGGCTGACCTATGCGGCCCCGATGCGCGTTACCCTGCGTCTCACGACCTTCGAGATCGATCCCGAGACGGAGGCCAAGTCCGTGATCGATATCAAGGAGCAGGACGTCTACATGGGCGACATGCCGCTCATGACGATGAACGGCACTTTCATCATCAACGGCACCGAGCGCGTGATCGTCAGCCAGATGCACCGCTCGCCGGGCGTTCTGTTCGACCACGACCGCGGCAAGACCCACGCGAGCGGCAAGTTCCTCTTCGCCGCCCGGGTCATTCCTTACCGCGGCAGCTGGCTGGACTTCGAGTTCGACGCCAAGGACATCGTCAACGTCCGCATCGACCGCAAGCGAAAGCTGCCGGTTACTGCGCTCCTCCATGCCCTCGGCATGTCGAGCGAAGAGATCCTCAACACCTTCTACAGGACGGTCAGCTACGTCCGCGGCAAGAACGGCTGGCAGATCCCCTATTCCGTCGAAGCCTGGCGCGGGCAGAAGCCGACGCACGACGTTGCCGACGCCGATAGCGGCGAAGTGATGTTCAAGGCCGGCGAGAAGATCACGCCGCGCCGCGCCAACCAGGCAGCCAAGGACGGTCTCAAGAACCTGATCATCCCGACCGAGGAGATCTTCGGCCGCTATTCGGCGCATGACCTCATCAACGCGAAAACGGGCGAGATTTACATCGAGGCCGGCGACGAGGTTACCCCGGAAAACCTCGAGAAGCTCGACAATGCGGGCGTCAAGACGCTCGAGCTGCTGGACATCGACTTCGTCAACACGGGCCCGTGGATCCGCAACACCCTCAAGGCGGACAAGAGCGAGGACGGCGACAGCGCGCTCGCCGACATCTACCGCGTGATGCGTCCCGGCGAGCCGCCGACGCGCGAGACTGCGGATGCGCTCTTCTACGGCCTGTTCTTCGACCCCGAGCGCTACGACCTCTCGGCCGTCGGCCGGGTGAAGCTCAACATGCGCCTCGGCCTCGATGCCGAGGACACCGTTACGACCCTCCGCAGGGAGGATATCCTCGCAGTCGTTCAGGAACTCGTGAATCTCAAGGACGGCAAGGGCGAGATCGACGACATCGACAACCTCGCCAACCGCCGGGTCCGCTCGGTCGGCGAGCTCTTGGAGAACCAGTATCGCGTCGGCCTCCTGCGCATGGAGCGCGCGGTCAAGGAGCGCATGAGCAGCGTCGATGTATCGACCGTCATGCCCAACGACCTCATCAATGCGAAGCCGGCCGTTGCCGCCGTCCGCGAGTTCTTCGGTTCCTCGCAGCTCTCGCAGTTCATGGACCAGACGAACCCGCTCTCGGAAGTCACCCACAAGCGCCGTGTCTCGGCGCTCGGGCCGGGCGGCCTCACCCGCGAGCGCGCGGGCTTCGAGGTTCGCGACGTTCACCCCACCCACTATGGCCGCATCTGCCCGATCGAGACGCCTGAGGGTCCCAACATCGGGCTTATCAACTCGCTGGCAAGCTTCAGCCGGGTGAACAAATATGGCTTCATCGAGACCCCCTACCGCAAGGTCGTCGACGGCAAGGTGACCAACGAGGTCGTCTATCTGTCCGCGATGGAGGAGGCGAAGCACACGATCGCCCAGGCGAACGCCGAGCTCAACAAGGACGGGACCTTTGTCGAGGAGATCATCTCGGCCCGCCGCAACGGCGAGTTCCTGATCGCTCCGCGCGAGCAGATCACCTTGATGGACGTGTCTCCAAAGCAGCTCGTGTCGGTTGCAGCTTCGCTCATTCCGTTCCTCGAGAATGACGACGCCAACCGTGCGCTTATGGGCTCGAACATGCAGCGCCAGGCGGTGCCGCTCATCAAGGCCGAGGCTCCCCTCGTCGGCACCGGCATGGAAGAGACGGTTGCGCGCGATTCGGGCGCTGCGATCGCAGCGCGCCGTTCAGGCGTCGTCGACCAGGTCGACGCGACCCGCATCGTCGTGCGCGCCACCGGCGACCTGCGGCCCGGCGAGTCCGGCGTCGACATTTATACGCTGATGAAGTTCCAGCGCTCGAACCAGAATACTTGCATCAATCAGCGTCCGCTGGTGAAGGTAGGTGACCCGGTCGAGGCAGGCGAGATCATCGCGGACGGTCCCTCGACCGAATATGGCGAACTCGCGCTCGGCCGGAACGTGCTCGTCGCGTTCATGCCGTGGAACGGGTACAACTATGAGGATTCGATCCTCATCTCAGAGCGCATCGTGAAGGATGACGTCTTCACCTCGATCCATATCGAGGAGTTCGAGGTCATGGCCCGCGATACCAAGCTCGGGCCCGAAGACATCACCCGCGACATCCCGAACGTCGGCGAGGAAGCCCTGCGCAACCTCGACGAGGCGGGCATCGTCTATATCGGCGCCGAAGTCGAACCGGGCGATATCCTGGTCGGCAAGATCACGCCGAAGGGCGAGAGCCCGATGACTCCCGAAGAGAAGCTGCTTCGCGCGATCTTCGGCGAGAAGGCCTCCGACGTCCGCGACACCTCGCTTCGGCTGCCGCCGGGCGTATCGGGGACCGTGGTCGAGGTCCGCGTGTTCAACCGCCACGGCATCGACATCGACGATCGTACCCGCGCCATCCAGACCGAGGAAAAGGAGCGCCTCAAGAAGGACGCCGACGACGAGCGGGGGATCCTCAACCGGGCCACCTTCTCGCGCCTGCGCGAGATGCTCGTCGGCCAGGTCGCAACGGCCGCGCCGAAGGGTATCAAGAAGGGCTCGGCGCTCGACGCCGAGACTCTCGAGAGCGTCGATCGTCACGATTGGTGGAAGATCGCCGTCAAGGACGACAAGCGCCAGGCCGACTTCGAAGCGGTGAAGGCGCAGTATGACGAGGCGACCAACGCCATCAACCGGCGCTTCGAGGACCGTGTCGAGAAGCTGGAACGCGGCGATGAGCTGCCGCCAGGCGTGCTCAAGATGGTCAAGGTGTTCGTGGCGGTGAAGCGCAAGCTTCAGCCGGGCGACAAGATGGCCGGACGTCACGGCAATAAGGGCGTGATCAGCCGCATCCTGCCAATCGAGGACATGCCGTTCCTCGAGGACGGGACCCAGGTCGACATCGTGTTGAACCCGCTGGGCGTGCCGAGCCGAATGAACGTCGGGCAGATCTTCGAGACCCACCTCGGGTGGGCCTCGCGCGGCCTTGGCCGCCAGATCCAGGAGATGCTCGAGGGCATGCACGAGCGCGGCAGGGACGTCGCCGGCAAGGACGTGAGGGCGATCCGGGCCAAGCTCAAGGACGTCTATGGCGATGGCTATGCCAAGGACATCGACGCCCGCGATGACGACGCGTTGATGGACCTTGCGGCCAACCTCACCGCCGGCGTTCCGATGGGCACTCCGGTGTTCGACGGTGCGCGCGAACCCGACGTCAGCGCGATGCTGGACAAGGCGGGTCTCGACACCTCGGGCCAGGTGACGCTGTACGACGGCCGCACGGGCAATCCGTTCGACCGCAAGGTGACCGTGGGCTACATCTACATGCTGAAGCTCCACCACCTCGTGGACGACAAGATCCACGCACGCTCGATCGGCCCCTACAGCCTCGTCACCCAGCAGCCGCTGGGCGGCAAGGCGCAGTTCGGCGGACAGCGCTTCGGCGAAATGGAGGTGTGGGCTCTTCAGGCTTACGGCGCCGCCTACACGCTTCAGGAAATGCTGACGGTGAAGTCCGACGACGTCATCGGCCGAACGAAGGTCTACGAGGCGATCGTCAAGGGCGACGACACGTTCGAGGCCGGCATTCCGGAGAGCTTCAACGTGCTCGTCAAGGAAATGCGTTCGCTGGGCCTCAACGTCGAGCTGGACAGCGTTGCCGACGAGGATGACGCCCCGACCGCCCTCGCCGCCGAGTAAACCAAGGACACACCACCCCTCCCGATCTCGGGGAGGGGTCAGGAGCTTAGCAAATGAACGAACTGACGAACTTCGCGAACCCGATTGCCAAGCCGGAGACCTTCGACGAAATCCGCATCGGCATCGCCTCGCCCGACAAGATCCGCAGCTGGTCGTTCGGCGAGATCAAGAAGCCCGAGACGATCAACTACCGCACGTTCAAGCCGGAGCGAGACGGCCTGTTCTGCGCGCGCATCTTCGGTCCGATCAAGGACTACGAGTGCTTGTGCGGCAAGTACAAGCGGATGAAATACAAGGGAATCGTCTGCGAGAAGTGCGGCGTCGAAGTCACCGTCTCGAAGGTCCGCCGCGAGCGCATGGGCCACATCGAGCTCGCCGCTCCGGTCGCTCACATCTGGTTCCTGAAGTCGCTCCCGAGCCGGATCGGCCTGCTGCTCGACATGCAGCTGAAGCAGCTCGAGCGTATCCTTTATTTCGAGAGCTATGTCGTGATCGAGCCGGGCCTTACCGCGCTCGAGAAGTATCAGCTCCTGACGGAGGACGAGCTTCTCGCCGCCCAGGACGAATATGGCGAGGACGCCTTCTCGGCCGGTATCGGCGCCGAAGCCGTCAAGCAGATGCTGATGGACCTCGACCTTGCGGGCGAGAAGGAACTGCTGCTCCAGGAGCTTGCGGAAACCAAGTCAGAGCTCAAGCCCAAGAAGATCATCAAGCGCCTGAAGGTCGTCGAGAGCTTCCTTGAATCGGGCAATCGTCCCGAATGGATGATCCTCGATGTCGTCCCCGTCATTCCGCCCGAGCTTCGCCCGCTCGTGCCGCTCGACGGCGGCCGGTTCGCGACCTCGGACCTCAACGACCTCTATCGCCGCGTGATCAACCGCAACAACCGTCTGAAGCGGCTCATGGAACTTCGCGCGCCCGATATCATCGTTCGCAACGAAAAGCGCATGCTCCAGGAGGCGGTCGACGCCCTCTTCGACAATGGCCGCCGCGGCCGGACGATCACGGGTGCCAACAAGCGTCCGCTGAAGTCGCTGTCCGACATGCTCAAGGGCAAGCAGGGCCGGTTCCGCCAGAACCTGCTCGGCAAGCGCGTCGACTATTCAGGGCGTTCGGTCATCGTGACTGGTCCGGAGCTGAAGCTCCACCAGTGCGGTCTCCCCAAGAAGATGGCCTTGGAGCTGTTCAAGCCGTTCATCTATTCCCGCCTCGACGCCAAGGGTCTCAGCATGACGCTGAAGCAGGCGAAGAAGTGGGTCGAGAAAGAGCGCAAGGAGGTCTGGGACATCCTCGACGAGGTGATCCGCGAGCACCCCGTGCTCCTGAACCGCGCCCCGACGCTCCACCGTCTCGGTATCCAGGCGTTCGAGCCCGTGCTCATCGAGGGCAAGGCAATCCAGCTTCATCCGCTGGTCTGCGCGGCCTTCAATGCCGACTTCGACGGCGACCAGATGGCAGTGCACGTTCCGCTGAGCCTCGAGGCGCAGCTGGAAGCGCGCGTCCTCATGATGTCGACCAACAACATTCTCTCGCCCGCCAACGGCAAGCCGATCATCGTCCCCTCGCAGGACATGGTGCTCGGTCTCTACTATCTCAGCCTCGAAAAGGAGGACGAGCCGGGCCAGGGCATGCTCCTCAGCGACATGTCGGAAGTCCACCAGGCCCTTGCGGCAGGGGCTGTCACTCTTCACTCGAAGATCATCAGCCGCGTCCCGCAGACGGACGAGCAGGGTCAGACCTACATGAAGCGCTTCGAGACGACGGCGGGCCGGATGCTGCTCGGCGAAACTCTCCCCAAGAGCCACAAGGTCCCGTTCGAAACGGTCAACCGGATCCTCACCAAGAAGGAGATCGGCGACGTCATCGACATCGTCTATCGCCACACGGGCCAGAAGGAGACCGTGCTGTTCGCCGACGCGATCATGCAGCTCGGCTTCCGGCACGCCTTCGCGGCAGGCATTTCCTTCGGCAAGGATGACATGGTCATTCCGAAGGCGAAGGAGGGCCTCGTCGAGGAGACGCGCGCGCTCGTGAAGGATTACGAGCAGCAGTACCAGGACGGCCTCATCACCCAGCAGGAAAAGTACAACAAGGTGATCGACGCCTGGTCGCGCTGCGGCGACCAGGTCGCAAGCGCCATGATGAAGGAGATCTCGGCCACTCCCAAGCGGCCGGACGGACGTCAGGCCGATCTCAATTCGATCTACATGATGGCTCACTCGGGCGCCCGCGGCTCGCAGGCGCAGATCAAGCAGCTTGCCGGCATGCGCGGTCTCATGGCCAAGCCGTCGGGCGAGATCATCGAGACGCCGATCATCTCGAACTTCAAGGAAGGTCTCACCGTCCTTGAGTATTTCAACTCCACCCACGGTGCCCGCAAGGGTCTCGCGGACACGGCGCTCAAGACGGCGAACTCGGGTTACCTCACCCGCCGTCTCGTCGACGTGTCTCAGGACGCCGTGATCATCGAGGATGATTGCGGCACCGACCGTGCGCTCGAGATGCGCGCGATCGTCCAGGGCGGCGCAGTCATCGCCTCGCTTGCGGATCGGGTGCTCGGCCGCACCACTGCCGAGGACATCGTCGATCCCAAGTCGGGCGAGACGGTCATCGCCGAGGGCGAGCTCCTCGACGAGGCAATGGTCGCACGCATCGAGGAGATCGGTCTCCAGGGCGTGAAGATCCGCAGCCCGCTGATCTGCGCTTCGAAGCAGGGCGTTTGCGCCAAGTGCTACGGACGCGACCTTGCACGCGGCACTCCGGTCAACATCGGCGAGGCGGTCGGCGTGATCGCGGCCCAGTCGATCGGTGAGCCGGGTACGCAGCTGACGATGCGGACCTTCCACATCGGCGGCGCGGCGCAGCTCAACGAGCAGTCGAACCTTGAAGCGCCTGTCGACGGAACGATCGAGTTCCGCGACATGCCCACGATCGTCGACCCGCGCGGCCGGCATCTCTCGCTGTCGCGCTCGGGCGAGATCGCGATCGTCGACATGGACGGGCGTGAGCTTTCGACCCACCGCGTGCCCTACGGTGCGCACCTGCTGTGCGAGAGTGGCCATATCGTCAGCCGCGGCGACCGCATCGCGGAATGGGATCCCTCGTTCAGCCCGGTGATCACCGAGAAGGCCGGTATCGTGAAGTACCAGGACCTGATCGAGAACCGGACGATGACCGAGCAGGTCGACGAATCGACCGGGATCACCCAGCGCGTGGTCACGGACGATACGGCAAAGTCGAAGAAGGAGTCGCTCCATCCCCGCCTGACGCTCACCGGCGAAAAGGCGAAGGAAGCCGGAGTTTACCGTCTGGCGCCTGGCGCGATCATCGCGGTCGAGGACGGCCAGCAGGTAGAGGCAGGCGAAGTGCTGGCGCGCATGCCGCGGGAAGCCGCGCGTACGCGTGACATCACCGGTGGCCTGCCGCGCGTCGCCGAGCTGTTCGAGGCGCGCAAGCCCAAGGAGAATGCGATCATCGCCAAGGTGTCCGGCAAGGTTACCTTCATGCGCGACTACAAGGCGAAGCGGAAGATCGCGATCGTGCCCGACGACGGGTCGGAACCGGTCGAGTATCTCGTGCCGAAGTCGAAGATGATCGAGGTCCAGGAAGGCGATTACGTGAAGCGCGGGGACAATCTCGTCGGCGGTTCACCCGATCCGCACGACATCCTGGAGGTCCTCGGGGTCGAAGCGCTCGCCGAGTATCTCGTGAGCGAGATCCAGGAGGTCTATCGACTGCAGGGCGTGAAGATCAACGACAAGCACATCGAGGTGATCGTTCGCCAGATGCTGCAGAAGGTCGAGATCACCGACGGCGGCGACACGACGCTGCTCGCAGGCGAGCAGGTCGACCGTGACGAGATGGACGAGACGAACTCGAGGCTCACCAAGGGCCAGAAGAAGGCCGAGGGCAAGCCGGTGCTCCTGGGCATCACCAAGGCGTCGCTGCAGACCCGCAGCTTTATCTCGGCAGCCTCGTTCCAGGAGACCACGCGCGTGCTGACCGAGGCCGCGGTGCAGGGCAAGGTCGACGTCCTTCAGGGTCTCAAGGAAAACGTCATCGTCGGGCGCCTGATCCCGGCAGGCACGGGCGCGGGCATGAACCGCCTGCGCGTTGCTGCCTCCTCGCGTGACACGGCGCTGCGGGCGGCCCAGCGGCGGATGCAGGAAGCGCTGATCGCTCCTGATTCCGCCGAGGAGCTTCGTGCGGCCGAGCTCGCCCGTACTCCTCGCGACGACACCGCCGGGATCGGCAGTGACCCGCTTGGCGAAGTGGTTCCGAGCGGCCACGGCCTCGATGCCGACGCGGGCGATTATCTGAAGAGCTAGGCCCTTCCCTTCGGCAAACAAAAACCCCGCCGGTTCAGCGCCGGCGGGGTTTTCTTTTTGCCGTCTGAGCGGCCCAATCCTGGACTTATTTACAATAGCCCTTGTTGATCGTGTTCTCGGTGCAATTCGCGACCGAGGTCACGTCCTGAGCGGCGCCGCGCACGGTGTTGCACGCCGCCACAACAAGGCACGCACTGACCAACACCAACGCCGCCACCTTCTGAACCATCACTCGCTCCTCCATTAAAGCTCCGGAACGAGTGTGGCCGCGGCAACAGCAGTTTGTCTAGTTACTTAGCAGCGCGAGCTTCCGCCCATCGCGTTTTCGGTGCAATTCGCGACGGAATTGACGTCGCGCGCTGCGCCTCGGACCGTGTTGCACGCTGCCAGCACCAAGGCGGTGCCGATCAGGATCACGGTCGTTACTTTCTGGAACATGACTTGTCCTCTCCTGGCTAACGGCAGGAACTAACGCGGCGAGTTCGAAACGGCTCCATAAGCAGCGTATTTCAGTCGAGGATGTGGCGAACGCGCCCTAGACTGCGACCGGGGCGGCGATATGCGGGTGCGGCTCGTAGTTCTCGAACTGAAAGTCTTCAGGCTCGTAGGAAAAGAGGCCCTGCCCGCGATCCTTGATGACCAGTTTGGGTAGGTCTCGAGGTTCACGCTCCAGCTGCAGGCGAGCCTGCTCGAGGTGGTTCGAGTAAAGGTGGCAGTCGCCGCCGGTCCAGACGAACACGCCCGGTTCCAGCCCGCATTCGCGCGCCAGCATGTGGGTCAAAAGCGCGTAGGAGGCGATATTGAACGGCACGCCGAGGAAGACGTCCGCGCTGCGCTGGTAGAGCTGCATGTTCAACCGTCCCGCTGCGACCTGTGTCTGGAACAGGCAGTGACAGGGGGCGAGCGCCATTTTGGAAATCTCGCCCGGGTTCCATGCAGTGACGATCTGACGCCTCGAACAGGGGTCCTTGCGGATGAGTTCGACGAGGTTCGCAATCTGGTCGACATGCCGGCCGTCGGCGGTCTCCCAATCGCGCCATTGCTTGCCGTAGACCGGCCCAAGGTCACCCTTTTCGTCTGCCCAATCGTCCCAGATGCTGACCTTGCGCTCATTGAGCCAGCGCACATTGGTATCCCCGCGAAGAAACCAGAGCAGCTCCACGATGATCGATCTCAGGTGCAGCTTCTTGGTCGTCAGGAGCGGAAAGCCGTCCGCAAGATCGAAGCGCATTTGCGCGCCGAACCAGGACAAGGTGCCCGTACCGGTGCGGTCTTCCTGCTCGACGCCCCTGTCGAGGATCAGCTGCATGAGTTCGAGATATTGCCGCATCAGGACTACCTATGGCGCTCGAGGCCTTGTTCCAATGCTAATCTTTCAAGCAACGAGGCCGCTGGTGCGCGGTGAGCTGCATTTTGCGCTCTTACGCGCTGCAGGGCTTGATCTGCTCGGGTGCAGGCCGCGGGCCCGCGAGACGGAAGGCCATGAAATAGACATCCCCGCCCGTGAGGACCGTGAACTTGACGGGCTGCATGTTGAGCGCTGCAAACTCGCATTTGAGCTCGGCAGG
This sequence comes from Sphingomonas agri, assembly GCF_038148795.1. Classification (NCBI taxonomy): domain Bacteria; kingdom Pseudomonadati; phylum Pseudomonadota; class Alphaproteobacteria; order Sphingomonadales; family Sphingomonadaceae; genus Sphingomonas; species Sphingomonas agri. The sequence goes on from NZ_JBAPEU010000002.1 coordinate 734,988, forward strand.
CGGCATTCCATGCTGTTTCACCGCGCGCTTCGCATCGACGACAATCACGAGGCCGTTCGGCTTCAGGCCTTCGCGCATATGCCAGAGAAAGGCATAGGGGCTCGCGACCTCGTGATACATATGAACGAGAAAGACGCGATCAAACGAGCCCGACGGAAGCATTGGGTTGTCGGGAGCGCCCAGCTTCACTGCGACATTGTCGAGCCGCTCGCGCTGCACGCGGTCACTGAGCGAATCACGAACATCAGGAACGATATCCTCGGCAAGGACCCGGCCCTTGGCGCCGACCACCCGAGCAAGGCGCACTGTGTAATAGCCCTCACCGGCCCCCACGTCGGCAACCGACATGCCGGCCCTGACGCCGGCGAGATCCATGACCTCCTCGGCTTCGCCAAGCCGGTCGCGCGCATCTTCGGTCGAGAAGGTACCACCGACGATTGGAGCGACGTCGCGGTGCGCAACTGGGAAGTGCGGCTCGGTTGGCTGCGCTCGGCATCCCGCAAGGAGCATTAGCGCCCCTGCTGCCTGTGCCCTACTCCACATCCTCGACCTCGACCGTCTCTCCTGTCACGCGCTGCGACAAAGCGGCGGCCATGAACCGATCGAGATCCCCGTCGAGAACATCTCCCGGGCTGGTTGACGTAACGGCGGTGCGAAGGTCTTTCACCAGCTGGTACGGCTGCAGGACATAGGAGCGGATCTGGTGACCCCAGCCGATATCCGTCTTTGCCGCATTTGCTGCACTGGTCTCCGCTTCGCGCTTCTGCAGCTCCGCCTCGTAGAGGCGCGCTTTCAGCTGCTTCATCGCCGAGGCGCGGTTCTTATGCTGCGAGCGTTCGTTCTGGCACGCCACCACGATGCCCGTCGGAATATGAGTGATCCGCACCGCACTGTCGGTCGTGTTCACATGTTGTCCGCCTGCGCCCGAGGATCGGTAGGTATCGATCCGCAGGTCCTTGTCGTCCACCTGGATGTCGATATCCTCGTCGACTTCCGGATAGACCCAGACGCTCGAAAAGCTGGTGTGCCGGCGCGCGTTGGCATCGTAGGGTGAAATTCGGACCAAGCGGTGCACACCGCTTTCGACCTTGAGATTGCCGTAAGCGTTCTCGCCCTTGATCAGTAGCGTCGCCGACTTGATCCCCGCCTGCTCGCCGGAATGATAGTCGACGAGTTCCACCTTCATCCGGTGGCGTTCCGCCCATCGGCTGTACATGCGCTGGAGCATCTCGGCCCAGTCCTGGCTCTCGGTGCCGCCCGCGCCCGCATTGATCTCGACATAGGCATTGTTGGCGTCGGCTTCGCCCGCAAGGAGCGCTGCGACCTTGTCGCGGTCCGCCCGCTCTGCAAGCTCGGCGAGGCTTCGAATCCCGTCCTCCACAAGCTCGTTGTCGCCCTCGCTTTCAGCAAGTTCGATCAGCTCTGACGTATCTGCAAGCTCGCGCTCCAAGGTGCGCGTCGCGTCGATAGCCTCTTCGAGGCGGCGCCGTTCACGCATCACCTCCTGCGCAGCCTTGGGATCGTCCCACAATGTAGGATCCTCGACCTTCGCGTTCAGCTCCCCGAGGCGCTTCAAGGCACGGTCCCAGTCGAGGAACTGGCGCAGCAGCGCAGTCGCGGCGTTGATCTGGTCGATATGGGCCTGCGCTTCGGCGCGCATCGTTCATGCTCTCTGTTCGGGTCTGGTGCAGCCCTATTAGAGCGTGTTCACCGTTGGCAAGCCAGCAGTCGCCGGCGGCGCTCCCGGCGCTGGCTGCGCCGGCGTCGATGCCGGCGCACTATTGCTGTCCTGCTGCTGCTTCTGCCGTTCCTGCTGGAGCTGTTGCTGCTGCTGCATCCAGGCCTGGATCGCCTGCTGCCGCTGGTCGGAATTATAGGGGTCTCCGAGCGAGCTGCGGAAGTTTCGCTGCTCTTCCGTCTGGGGCTGGAACGCTTCCCAGATTACCGATGACAGGGGATCCGAGCTCGTCGGGAACACGCCGAAGACGGGCTTCCCGCTTGCGCGGTCGATGCGTACCCAGCGGATGCCCGCCGGGGCTACGAATGGCACCTTGGGCTGGTTCTTGAGCGCGGTCAGTGCCCATTCTTTCCAGATGGGGGCCGAGATCCGACCGCCCTGCGCCCAGCCTCCGAGCGGTCGCGGGGTGTCGTAACCGAGATAGACGCCGGCAACGATGTCGGGCGTCCCGCCGACGAACCAGACGTTGGTCGGCCCGTTGGTGGTTCCGGTCTTGCCGAACAATGGCCGGTCGAGATCGCGAAGCACCGTGGCGGTGCCCCGTTTGATCACCCCTTCCATGATATGGACCATCTGGAAGGAAGCCATCGGGTCGAGCAGCTGCCTGGTGCGGCTTGGCGGCCTTGGCATTGCTCCCCCGTCCCAATCGGGAGCGTTGCAATTGCCCATCAGCGCGCAGCGGCTGTCGGTCCTGTAGATGACCTTGCCGTTGCGGTCTTCGACATAGTCGATCGTGGTCGGCTTCACCTGCCGTCCCTGGTTGGCAAGGATGGCATAGGCGTTGGTCAGGCGAAGAACCGTCGTATCGCCCGCACCAAGAGCGAACGACAGGTAATTGCCATAATCGCCGACGCCGAGCTTGCGCGCCGTATCGGTGATCTTGGGCATGCCAACGGTGGATGCCGCCCGCACGGTCATCAGGTTGCGCGATTGCTCGACGCCCCAGCGCATGGTGTGCGGCCCTGCTGACCGGCGATCGAAGTTGACGAAGCACTTCTGGCCAAGGCCCGCGCCCTGCCACACGCAGAAGGGCGCATCGAGTTCAATCGTTGCCGGGGTGAAGCCGTTCATGAGGGCAGTTACGTAGACGATCGGCTTGAACGCCGAGCCGGGCTGACGAAGCGCCTGCGTGGCGCGGTTATAGCTGGACCCGACAACGTCGAAGCCGCCCTGCATCGCCATCACCCGCCCGGTGTGGACTTCCTCGACGAGCATGCCGCCGGAAACCTCCGGGACCCCGCGGAGCGCATAGCTGTTTCCTGAGGTGCGCTTGACGATGATCACCATGCCAGGGTTCAGGAAATCGAACGCGCGTCCGCCGACGCCTCGCTTGGGCATGGCGGCATCGGCAGCCGACAAGGTGCCGCTCGACCCGTCGGAAAACCCGATCGTTGCCTGCGTATCGCCCTTCTGCAGCACGACCGCCTTCAGCCAGTCGGGATATCCGGTTCCGACGGGCGCCCGGTCGAGCTGGCCGGCCCAGTCCCTGGACAGGTCGATCTTCTTGTTGAGGTCGGTCCAGCCGCGATTCCCGTCGAACCTCACGAGGCCGTCGCGCAGCGCCTGTGCCGCAGCGTCCTGCATGGTCGGGTTCATCGAACTCCTGACCCACAATCCGCCGGCGTAGAGGCTGTTTGGGCCGTCCTTAACGTCCTGCCCGAACTGCTTGATCAGCTCGCGGCGGACTTCCTCCATGAAGTAGCCGCCCTGCTGCCGGAACTTCTCGTTGCTGCCATAGCGGATGGTCCCGAGCGACTGCGTCTCCGCGGCCTTGTACTGGTCTTCGGTGATGTAGCCATTCTTGTACATCTCGCGAAGCACGTAGCTGCGGCGGTCGAGCGCCTTCTGGGTCGCCCGCTCGGGATCGTAATTGGCGGGAGCCCGCGGCAGGACCGCAAGGTAAGCCGCCTCCGGCAAAGTCAGCTCGTTGACGTCCTTGTCGAAATAGGCGCGTGCGGCCGCCTGCACGCCATAGGCATTGCGGCCAAGGAAGATGGAATTGAGATAGAGTTCGAGGATTTGCTGCTTGCTGAGCGTGTCTTCGAGCCGGAAGGCCATGATCGCTTCACGCGCCTTGCGTCCGACATTGTAGCTGCTGTCGCGCAGCAGGTATTTGGCGACCTGCTGGGTGATGGTCGACCCGCCCGGGACCCGGCCGTGACGGCCGATGTGGGTCGTGTAGTTGAAGACGGCCTTGACGAACCCGCCGTAATCGAGCCCGTGATGCTCGAAAAAGCTCTTGTCCTCGGCCGAGATGAAGGCGTGCACCACGAGCGGCGGGATCTCGTCATAGGAGAGATCGACCCGTCTTTCGCGCGCGAAGGTCTGGACCGGCTCGCCGTCAAACCCGCGGATGTTGGTCGGCAGGGGCGGCTGATAGGAAAGCAGGTATTGAGCCGACGGCAAGGTACTCGCGAAATAGAGCCACATCGCCGCAAAAAGGGCGAAGAGCACGGCTGCGATCCAGGTGATCAGGCGAATCCATCGGCGCTGCCACCAGGGATCGATCACCCCGTGCACCCGCTCGTTGAAGGCGACGAGATCCGGCAGCGGCCACTCCGGAACGTTCAGGCGCTCGAACTTCATTGGGCGAAGCGTCTAGCGGGTTAGGAAGGCAGCGGGAAGACTAACGGCGCAGGTGCGCTGCGATATCTGTCTCGATCGCCTGTGAAAGCGCAAGGACCATCTTGGAGCGCTCGTTCGGGTTGCGCAGAAGCACCTCGTCGTCGGCGTTGCTGAGATATCCCGCCTCGAACAATACGGCTGGCGCATCGGCGCGGCGAAGCACGTGAAAAGCAGCGAAACGGTGAGGATTGGGGCGAAGCTCGACCCGGCCGGCGGCCTTGTTGACGAGACGGGACGCGAGATCTGCCGAGGCAGTCATCTGCGAGCGCATGGCAAGGTCGGCGAGCATGGTCTCGACCGAGCCGTCGCGGCCAATTGTCCCTGAGTCGGCATTCTCGCGCGCAGCGAGACGCGCTGCCTCGGCGTCCGAGGCGACATCGGAAAGGGAATAGACGCTCGCGCCGCGGGCAAGGGGGTTGGCGGCGCTGTCGATGTGGATGGAGACGAACATCGCTGCGTTGAGACGGCGGGCGACGGCCGCGCGATCATCGAGCGTCAGGTAGCGATCGTCCTCGCGGGTCATGGCCACCCGCACCCGCCCCCGTTTCACCAGTTCGTCGCGAAGCGCTTGTGCAAGTGCAAGGGTCAGTTCCTTTTCACGGACCTGCCCGGAGACACTCGTCGCACCTGGATCCCGACCGCCGTGGCCGGCGTCGATCACCACGATCGGCCGGCCCTTTGCGACCGGAGAGCCGTAGATCCGGTCACTGGCTGGCGGAGGGAGGTCGACGGTGAGGCTCGATTGTGCGGCGGCATCGCTCCCGCGGCCGACGAGGAGGACGAGAAGCGCAACGGCGGCGATCCCAGTCACCGCCGCGCCCGCAATCGCGTGGCGCCTAGCCCTCCCCTCGATCATCGCCCTCAACCAAGTCATTGAACCCAAACGCTTGTATCACGTGAATTTGGTTAATGGAAAATTGCCTTCACCGGCGAGAGCCGGAAAATACTGATATTTCGGGATGCAACGAGCTTTGACGAGCGTAGTCGCGCCGGTTGCGGCAGTCACCCCTTGATGCTAACCGGATAGCAATCTTCGGCAACCGCCGGAGAATATTCGGCCCGGCCGGTGCGATGGACCGTGGCCACACGAGGTTGACGCTCGAATGATGCCACAGAACGCCCAACGTCCGCTCCACAAAGGTGCGGCCGGCGCGTTCCCTGCGCACGGCTGCAGGATGGCAAATCGAGCAGAGGCGCTTTCCATTCATCCTGCTTTCGCCACCAGCGAAAGTTCCAATTTCGCGCGCCGCAGCGCCGTATCGCTGCCGAGGCGCGCCCGGAGAATATTCAATGTCCATGCGCATGCTGATCGATGCGCGCCACCCGGAAGAGACCCGGGTCGCGGTCGTCAAGGGAAACCGGATCGAGGAGTTTGACTTCGAATCCGCCGAGCACAAACAGCTCAAAGGCAATATCTATCTCGCCAAGGTCACCAGGGTAGAACCGTCGCTCCAGGCGGCGTTCGTCGATTACGGCGGCAATCGTCACGGGTTCCTCGCGTTCAGCGAAATTCACCCCGATTATTATCAGATCCCGAAGGCCGATCGCGAGGCACTTCTTCGCGAGGAAGCCGAGCATGCCGCCGAGGAGGAGCGCCTTCGCGCTGCCGAGTTCGACAACGGCAGCGACGACGAACACTCCGATGAGGATTACGACGAGCGCGGTGGCGACGACCTCGAGGGCGAAGGCTCGACCGAGGAAGCCGGGACCGGCTCGGCACGATCGCCTGTCGATGAGTCGGCGGCGGACGAGCTTCGCCGCAAGCGCCAGAACCTGAGGCGTCGATACAAGATCCAGGACGTGATCCAGCGCCGCCAAGTGCTGCTGGTCCAGGTCGTCAAGGAGGAGCGCGGCAACAAGGGGGCGGCCCTTACGACCTATCTCAGCCTCGCAGGCCGCTATTGCGTCCTGATGCCCAACACCAGTCACGGTGGCGGCATATCGCGCAAGATTTCCAACGGGGCGGATCGCAAGCGCCTCAAGTCCATCATGACGGACCTCAAGCTTCCATCCACGATGGGGCTGATCGTCCGCACGGCCGGCCTTTCCCGCACCAAGACCGAGATCAAACGCGATTTCGACTATCTTGCGCGGCTGTGGGACGAGATCCGCGAGCGCACTTTGTCGAGCACCGCGCCTGCCCTCATCTACCGCGACAGCGACCTTATCAAGCGCGCCATCCGGGATCTCTATCACCGCGAGATCGAAGAAGTGATCGTCGAGGGCGAGGACGGCTACAGGGCCGCTCGCGGCTTCATGAAGCTGTTGATGCCGAGCCATGTGCGGCGGGTGAAGCTCCACAGCGAAACAACGCCCCTGTTCCAGCGCTACGGCGTCGAGGACCAGCTGAGCGCGATGTACCAGCCCATCGTCCAGCTGAAGTCCGGGGGCTACCTCGTCATCAATCCGACCGAGGCACTGGTCTCGATCGACATCAACTCGGGCCGCTCGACCCGCGAGCACAACATCGAGCAGACGGCTTACAACACGAATCTCGAAGCCGCCCAGGAGGTCGCCCGACAGTTGAGGCTGCGGGACATGGCGGGCCTCATCGTGATCGACTTCATCGACATGGAGCAGTCGAGCCATGTCCGCAAAGTCGAGAAAGCAATGAAGGAAGCGCTGAAGAACGACCGTGCCCGGATCCAGGTCGGCCGTATTTCCAGTTTCGGCCTCATGGAGATGAGCCGCCAGCGGCTGCGCACGGGCGTGCTCGAAGCCTCGACCAAACCCTGCCCGCATTGCGAGGGTACCGGCCTCATGCGCACGGCCGCGTCGGCCGGATTGTCGGCGCTGCGCATCCTCGAGGACGAGGCGGCGCGCGGGCGCGGCGATCGCATTTCTCTGCGCGCCGGCAAGGAGGCTGCTGTTTACCTGCTCAACAAGAAGCGCGCCGAGCTTGCCGATATCGAACTTCGCTACGGAGTGTCGATCGAGGTGATCATCGACGAGAGCTTCGAGGGCGCACGCATGACCGTCGACAGCTCCGGTCCAAGGCCTGTCGCGGTTCCTCGAGCTCCCCAGGCCATTGCCGTTGACGATCAGGATCTCGATGCCGAGGCAATCGAGCCCGAGGACGACGAGGAGGAAGAGGAAGAAGAAGAAGGGGAAACGGGCACTCACGCCGCATCCGAAAGCGAAAGCGAACGGCAGGGTCGCAGACGCCGCCGGCGCCGGCGCGGCGGCAGAGGCCGCGGTCGCCGCGAGGGCGCTGAGCCGCTCGAGGCTGGCGAAGCCGTTGCCCTCGAAGCCTCAGAGGAGCCCGTCGCAGAAGCTGAGGCGAAGGAAGGGCCGACCGAGGAAACTCGCGAAGGCGGCCGCCGTCGCCGCCGTCGCCGGGGCCGCGGCGCTGCTTCGGCCGCGCCGGAACAGGTCGAGGGCGCAGTTGAGCCTGACAGCTCGCCGATGGTCGAAAGGCCGATCGAGGATGAACCTCCAATCGCTGAAACAGAGCATGCCGGAGAGCCTGAGCCCGCCCCGCCCAAGCGCGGTCGGCGCAAGAAGGTGGCCGTCGAGGCGGAGGTGGCTGTAGCAGAGCCGGAGCCCGCGGAAGCACCGCCTGCCGAGAGCGCCGAACAAGCAGCCCCGGCCGAGAAGCCGGCAAGGAAGCGCCGATCCAAGAAGGCCGCCGAAGAGGAGCAAGTCCCCGCGGCTGCTGCAGAGGCAGCACCGGTTCCTGTCGCCAACAACGACAGCACCGAAGATCAGAGCAGCGAACTCAGGCGCGGGTGGTGGCAAAGGACGTTCGGCTAGGCCGGTCAGCCGACGAGCGGTTTTCATGCCGCGTTCATGCCCGGAAATGCTAAGCGGGCGGGCGATGAAATCGTCGCTCGCCCGCCTTACGCGCCTTCTGGTGATGGCGCTCGTCCTCGCTGCGGCCACTGCCCAGCCCGCGCTGGCGCAGCAGGATTCGGCGCCTCAGGTGCTGCGGGACACCGAGACCGAGCTGATGTTCAAGCAGATGGCCCGGCCGCTGATCATTGCCGGAGGACTTGACCCCAACAGCGTCAACGTCGCCTTGCTGAACGATCCGGAGATCAACGCCTTCGTCGCGAGAGGACAGACGGTTTACGTCCAGTCGGGACTGCTCGAAGATGCGGACAACGTGAACCAGCTTCAGGGCGTTGTCGCGCACGAGCTTGGACACGTGATCGCCGGCGACGCGATCAGGAGCGAGCAGGGCGAAAAGCAGGCGTTGGGCATCTCGATCCTTTCGCTGGTTCTCGGGGCCGTCGCGCTCGCGGCCGGCGGCGGTGAAGCCGGTATCGGTATCATGCAGGCAGGCGAGCGGGCCGCCCTTGGCGAGTTCATGGCCTTCACGCGTGGGCAGGAAGCGACGGCGGACGCCACAGGCGCGCGCCTGCTCTCGAAAGCGGGCATCAGCGGCAAGGGCATGCTGGACTTCTTCAGCAAGCTTCAAAATCTCGAATATCGGCTGGCGATCTATTCGAAGGACAGCTTCGACCGCGATCACCCACTCTCTTCGGAGCGGATCCAGGCCCTTGGGCAGACTCTCCGTACCGACCCGTCCTGGAGCAAACCGACGGACCCCGAGCTTGAGGCGCGTTTCCAGCGCGTCAAGGCGAAGCTACTTGGCTACGTCAATCCCAAGCAGGCCGTCCTCAAATATCCCGAGAGCGACCAGAGCATCCCGGCACATTATGCGCGCGCCTATGCCTATCACCTCGGGGGTTATCCCGATAAGGCCGTCTCGGAGGCAGACGCGCTGCTCGCGAAGGACCCTCACGATCCTTTCTTCCTCGAATTGAAGGGCCAGATCCTTCTCGAGGGCGGCAAGCCCCAGGAAGCCATACCGGTGCTACGCGAGGCGACACGTCGCTCAGGAGAAGCGCCGATGATCGCAGCGATGCTGGGCCACGCGCTCGTGGCGACCGAGGATCCCAAGAACTTCGTGGAGGCGAAGCAGATCCTGAAGGTCGCCGTGAACCGCGACAACGAGGACCCCTTCGCCTGGTATCAGCTTGGAATCATCTATGATCGCGAGGGCGATCAGGCGCGCGCTTCCCTTGCGACGGCCGAGCGGAGCAACCTCCAGAACGATCCGAAGATGGCGCTTGCGAACGCCCAGATGGCGATGAAGGGGATTCCGGCAGGAACGCCGGACTACCTGCGCGCGCAGGATATCGCGATGGTGTCCCGCGCTGAGCTCGCCAAGAAAGACAAGAAATACCGCGACAAGAAAGACTATAGCGAGTGAACGAGACCAGGGTCGCCGCACGATCGGGAGGGTTGGGAGCGGCGCTGATCGGCGGCATCGTAGGATCGCTCCTGACCGCCGCATTGCTGTTTTACGCAGCTCCGGCCGTCCTTAGCAGCAAGATTGTCCGTCAGGGCCTCCTTGCCGACCCCGCCATCCTGACCGATGCCGTCTCTGCTCTTCGAGACGCGCAATATGCGCCGGTGCTTGCCGCCAACCGCGCCGCGATCGAGACGCCTTTTGGAAGCTCGTGGAAGGGGGCCGCAAAGCCGGAGGTCACGCTCGTCGAGTTTTTCGATTACGCCTGCCCTTACTGCAAGGCGAGCAATCCCAGCGTCGACAGGCTTCTGCAGGAAGACAAGGGCTTAAGGGTCGTCTACCGGGAGCTTCCGATCCTTGGTCCCGACAGTCTGACCGCGGCGCGGCTATCCCTTGCAGCAAGCAAACTCGGCCGCTTTTCGCGTTTCCATGACACGTTGTGGGCAAGCGGCCGGCCTGCGCCCGACACGAATGCAAAGGCCGCGCAGGCGGCAGGCCTTGCTCCCCAGCCCCAGCCCGATCCTGAGGTGGAGGCGGAGCTCAACCGGAACATGAAGCTCGCCGGCGAGCTCGGCGCTACCGGTACGCCTTTGTTCGTGATCGGCGACAAGGTGATGAACGGGGCGGTCGGCTACAACACGCTCAAGGACGCGATCGCCCGCGCGCGGCGAGGGGCCTGAACCACCGCCCTTTGCAGCTCCGCCGATCGGTCAGTAGAGCGAGACGAAGAAAAGCAGGGTCGCAACGGCCATGAGGACCGTTGCCGCCCAGCCAAGTATCGCCCCTTTTCGCCCGAGCGTCAGATGTCCCATGGCGCGGGGGTTGGTGACGATGAGCATCATCAGGGCCATCAGGGGGGCTGCAAGAACGCCATTTACGACCGCGCTCCAGTAGAGCGCGCGGACGGGGTTGACGCCCACCGACTGAAGCAGTGCTCCCGCGAGCGTGGTGCACGCAATCGTCCCGTAGAAGAGACGCGCCTTGAGCGGCTTGGAATCGAGGCTGGCCGGCCGACCGAGCATTTCCGCAACCGCATAGGCAGCCGATCCCGCAAGGACCGGAACGGCAAGGAGACCGGTGCCGATGATCCCGAGTGCAAAGAGCAGGAACGCGAAGCGCCCGGCGACCGGTCTTAATGCCTCCGCTGCCTCAGCGGCCGTCTCGATGGTCGTGACGCCGTGAGCGTGAAGGGTGGCTGCAGCTGCCCAGACAATGAACACGGCCACGATATTGCTGAAGGCCATGCCGATCAGCGTGTCCTGACGGATCCGGGCCATTTCCGGTCCCGCCTTCCTCGGCGCGACGTAGAGCGGCTTCGAATGGGTTCGCTTTTCCTCCTCGATCTCCTGCGCCGCCTGCCAGAAGAACAGATAAGGGCTGATCGTCGTCCCAAGGATTGCGACGAAGCCGGTCGCAAAAGCCGTCGTCCATTCGACATGGGGTATAAGAACGCCGCGCAGTGCCTCTCCCCACGGGAGATGGACTGTCAGAACGACCGCAACATAGGCAAACAGGCTAAGCGTCGTGAACTTCAGGATCGCCGCATAGTGGCGGTAGTTCAGGAATATCTCGAGGAAGAGGCAGATCAGTCCGAAGCCGAGCGTGTAGGCGACGACCGGACCGCCCAGGAGCATCTCCATCACCGCGCCCATTGCACTAAGGTCGGCGCCGAGATTGATGACGTTTGCAAGAAGCAGCAGAACTACCGCAAGCCAGAGAAGCGGCCGTGCGTAATGGCTTCTGAGATTTGCCGCGATACCGCGGCCCGTCACGGATCCGATCTGCGCTGCGACATCCTGGATGACGACCATGAACGGTAGGCTGAAGAGCAGGCTCCACGACAGGCCGTAACCGAACTGCGCGCCGACCTGGCTGTACGTGCCGATCCCGCTCGGGTCGTCATCCGCCGCACCGGTGATCAGTCCCGGGCCGAGCCGCCCGAGAAACGATTTCTTATCTTCCAACGAACCCTCCCCGCGGCGCAGAACCTGGAACCTAGCTTATTCGGCGCCTCCCTTGAATCCCTGGGCGACGACGTACCATTCGCTCGAATCCTTCCGGCTCGCGGGCGGCTTGGCATGCTTCACGGTTGCGAAGCTTCGCTTGAGCTCCGCGACAAGCTGGTTGTCGGCGCCCCCTGCGAGCACCTTGGCAAGGTAGGCGCCGCCAGGCCTCAGCACCTCGCGCGCAAATTCAAGGCCCGCTTCGACCAGGGCCATGGTCCGAAGATGGTCAGTCTGCTGATGGCCAACGGTATTGGCCGCCATATCCGACAGGACGAGGTCGGCTCCAGATCCGAGCGCCTCCTTCAGCCGGGCAGGTGCCGCATCCTCCATGAAGTCGAGCTGGAGGATGGTGACCCCATCGATCGGATCAGTTGGAAGCAGGTCAATGCCCACGATGTTTGCGCCCGGCACCTTGCGCCGGACGACCTGGCTCCACCCTCCCGGCGCAATGCCAAGGTCGACCACTGCCTTTACGCCCTTCAGAAGCTTAAAGCGTTCATCGAGCTCGAGCAGCTTGTACGCTGCGCGACTGCGATAATTCTCCGCTTTCGCGCGCTTCACGTAAGGATCGTTGAGCTGGCGTTCGAGCCAACGGGTCGAGGAATCCTTCCGCCCCTTGGCGGTCTTCACCCGCTTCACAATTGCCAGCCGTCGCGAGCCATCAGGGAACGCAGAATCCCTTCGCGGATACCGCGATCGGCAACTCCGAGGTTCTTCGCAGGCCAGATCTCCATGATTGCCTCGAGGATCGCGCAGCCGGCCACGACCAGGTCCGCGCGCTCGTTCCCGATGCAGGGCAAGGCGGAACGCTCCCCGTAATCCATGCCCGCGATCATCGCGCTGATCGTCTGCATCGCCTCGATCGGGACATGCAGGCCGTCGACCGCCCGCCGGTCATAGGACGGAAGTGCCAAGTGTACGCTTGCGAGCGTCGTCACCGTCCCGCTGGTCCCGAGAAGGCGGATTCCATCGCGGTCCTTTGGAAGCATCGTCGCAAAGTTTGCAAAGGCGCGCCGCGCCCGCTCACGCATGCGCATATAGGCCTTGAGCCTGTCGGCACCCTCGAGGGCCTCTTTGCCCTCGCTTTCGGTGAGCGAAACGACGCCCCAGGGCGCACTCCACCATGCCCTGATCCTCGGCGTACCCTCCTCCTGGTCGACGAGGACCAGTTCGGTAGAACCCCCGCCGATATCGAAGATGAGGGCGGGACCGTCACCGGGCTCCAGCAACTTGTGGCATCCAAGGACCGCCAGGCGCGCCTCCTCGGCCGGTTCGATGATGTCGAGCACGATGCCGGTCTGGGAACGGACCCGCTCGGCAAACTCAGCACCGTTCTTGGCCCGGCGGCAGGCCTCTGTCGCGACCGAGCGGGAAAGGGAGACGTTCCGGCGCCTGAGCTTTTCGGAACAGACGCCGAGGGCGCCGACGGCGCGGTCCATCGCCTCCTGCGACAGTTCGCCCGTGTGCGAGAGCCCCTCACCCAGGCGGACGATGCGCGAAAAGGCATCGATGACGGTAAACCCTCCCTCGTTAGGGCGAGCGATCAGCAGCCTGCAATTGTTGGTGCCAAGGTCAATTGCGCCATAGGTGTGGCGGTGCGGCTCCCGTTTCTGGGGGAAACCCTGGTTCGACGGCCTGCCCTGCGTGGCGTACCTTTGCTGCAGGACCGGCGCACTGGCGACGCGCTGCGCCATTACACGCCCATTTCTGTCCTTCACCGCCCAATGCGGACGGCTGACTTGGTACCGTTTTAATCACAATTTGATGGCTTTGGGCAAGGCCGGGGTCGTTCCTGTCGCGGCGTTGACAGTGTTGAACGCCCTTTCTATCTCGCCGGGCTTCCAAGCTGCCCCGTCGTCTAATGGTAAGACTACGGACTCTGACTCCGTCAATCGTGGTTCGAATCCACGCGGGGCATCCATCCTCGGCCATACGCATTGAACGCCTGCATGGCTGACACACGGTCCCAGACACGCGAAACTGCCTTCTCCGTCGGCGTCGAGACCGAAGGCGAGGGCTTCCGCATCAAGGTCGCGTCCGACGGATTGAGCGCGAGCTATCTGGTTCGGACGGCAACGCAGCAGGACTTCTCCGATTTCTTCCTGGAACTCGCGCACGACTTTGGAACCCGCATTCCGCACGTCTTTGCCGATGCAGTCGACCATCCGCAGGCAAGCCTTCCCTGGCGGCCGCTCCTCACCGAGAACGTCCACCCGCAGATCCTGGTGGGTTACGGCGATCCTGCAGTGCTGAGGGATGGAGAGGATTATTGGCTCACCTGCACCTCCAATGATGCACCGGACGCCTTTCCGATCCTGCATTCGAGCGACCTTCGGCACTGGGAGCCGAGAGGCTTCGTCTTTCCCGGGGGCCAGGAACCTCGCTGGGCCGCAAAGGGACGGAACATCGCCGACTTCTGGGCCCCGGAGATGGCGAGGGTCGGCGATGAATATTGGCTCGTGTTCACCGCAAGGCAGGCGAACAACGCACTTGCGATCGGCCTCGCCAGGGCTTCCTCGCCGCTCGGGCCATGGACTGACAATGGAAGTCCGCTCGTGACGGGCAAGCCCGTCAACACGACCGGCCTTGGCTATGCTGCGGGCCAGGCACAGATGAGCGGCGGTGTCATCGATTCTCACCTGTTCGTGGATGCCGACGGACAAAAATACCTGTTCTGGAAGGACGACACGAACAGCATCTGGCCCCGACCCCTTGCGATGCTGCTGCGCGACAATCCGGACCTGATCGACAAGTTGTTCGTATCGCAGGCTGATCGGCGAACCGCGGCATTCGCAGCTGCAATCGTCGGCTGGGCGAACGTCCAGCGGCCGATGGTCCGCTTCTTCCTCATGCATCCCCTGATCGAGGCGGCGCTTGCGAACTGGGCGCAAGTCAGGTCCGCACTGATCGAGTTTGGTCTTGCTGCCACCATCCTTGAATCGATGACGACCCCCATCCGCGCTCAGCGCATCGCCGACGACGGGCGATCCCTGATCGGCGAGGACCGGCTCGTGCTATGCAACGATCTCGATTGGGAAGGGCACCTCATCGAAGGACCGTTCGTGACGCGCCAGAACGGCCGGTACTGGCTTTTCTATGCCGGCAATGATTTCTCGACGCCGTCATATGGAATCGGGGTTGCATCAGCTGACCATCCGCTCGGCCCCTATGCCAAGCAGGGCGAACCTTTGCTTCGATCGACGCGCGAATGGCTCGCGCCCGGCCATGCATCGGTAGCGCAGGGTCTGGAGGGTGAGCCGCAGCTCTTCTTCCATGCGTTCCATCCGGGAACGGGCGGCTACAACGCGTTTCGGGCCTTGTTGACGATCGGACTTGAGTTCCGTGCCGACCACGTCAGGGTACTGGAGCTTGCTGGCCCTCAATGAGCCGCTCGCACGGCCCCCCCGCCCCTGATTGCCGTCGTCACCCTTGGATTGCCCCAGTAACGCACCAGACCTCCGCCGTTGACGGCCGCGGTGAGCACGCGAAGCGCCCGGACCTTGATTTCGCCGCCGCCGCTGACGGCCGCAGTCGCGGTGTCGGCGGCAACATTGGACGTGTCGATGACGCCGCCGCCATCGACGGCGGCGACGAGTTGCTGCTGGGCACCGAACCCGTTGGCCGCGGTGATCTTGCCCCCACCTTCGACGGCAAGGGTCGGGACTGCCGGACTTTCGACGAGAATATTCAGCCGGTAATTTCGCGGGCATTGTGCGTTGCAGGCGTCGATCCTCAGCCTGCCCCGGCTGAGGACCAGGACGCTCGTATACCGGCTGCTGCCCTCCAGGAGCGTTACTCGCTGGACGGGGGCCCTGCGCACCTGGACATCGCCGCCGCCGCGAAGCTCGATCGACTGGAAGGACGGTACGGCGAGCGTTTCAGTTGCAAGGGCCGGTGCTGAGGCAGCGAGGATCAGGGCGAACGGCGGAAGAATGCGGGTCATGAGAACCTCTCAGGAAAGTACGCTACATCTGTAGCGCTACAAATGCAGCGTGTCCAGCACTTGCGGCGGAGGAACCCCGGTTGCAAGGAAACGGGATGACCAAGCCGCTCACGATCATCGGCAGCTACGTCAGTCCCTACGTGCGCAAGGTGCTGGCATGCCTGAACCTCAAGGGCATCGCTTACGAGGTCGACCCCATCACTCCCTTCTTCGGCAATGACGAATTCCGCCGCCTCAGCCCGCTTTGCCGTATCCCGGTCCTCATCGATGGAGACTTTTCGGTCAGCGATTCATCGGTGATCTGCGCCTATCTCGACGAGACCTATCCTGGTCACCCGCTGTTTCCGTCCGAACCCCAGGAACGCGCCCGCGCGCGCTGGCTCGAGGAATATGCGGATACACGACTTGGCGACCTCTTCATCTGGAGCCTCTTCTACCAGAAAGTCGTCCATCCGCTCGTATGGGGCGTTCCGGGCGATGAGGAGCGGATCCAGACGGCGCTCGATAGCGACATCCCGCGATCGCTCGATTATCTCGAGGGCGAACTGCCGGCAAACGGCTTCCTGTTCGGCGAGATCGGCGTCGCCGATATCTCGCTCGCGAGCTTCTTTCGCAATGCCTCCTACGCGGGCTTCAGCACGAACGCAGAGCAGTGGCCGCGCACGTCGGCCTTTGTCGAACGGACGCTTGCGCACCCCTGCCTTGCAAGCCTGCTGCCGCTCGAGGATGTCCAGCGCAACGCGGACATAAAGGGTCGGCGCCAGGCCCTGATCGAAGCGGGCGCGCGGCTCACCGAGGCGACGCTCGGCGTGCGTGAACCGCGTCGCGGCATGATGCGGCTCTAGTGGTGCTGCCCCGCCATCCAGTGCTCGAAGCGTGTCCTTAGCGAGCGCTTGGAGGGGATGAAGCCTGGCTCCTCGACCGCGGCGGTGTGCGCCGGCTCATAGAGCGTCAGGTTCTGCGGCATTTTCGGCCGTAAGGTCTCGCGGCCGCGAAGAAGGTCCTCGGCCGCCGCTAGCGAACGATGCACGTCCTCGGCGGTGAAGGGCTTCATGAGGCAGCCAATCGCGAGATCCGGCATTGGAAAGCGGGGTGCCTTGCCGCTGACGAAAAGGCAGGGCACGCCAAGATCATTGAGCCGAACGGCGACCGAAAAACCCGTGGTTCCATGGGCAAGATGCAGATCCAGCAAGACCAGGTCCGGCTGATGCATTTCGGCAGCCGTGATCCCCGAGTCGGCGTCGTCGGCGATCGCAATCACGCGGTAGCGTGGATTGTCCTCGACCAGATATTTGAGCGTAACCGCCAGCTGGCTGTCGTCTTCGACAATCAGGATATTGAGCATCCCGCGACCTCCCCGATGCGCCGGGCGGAGATTCCCCCCGGAAAATCCGTCACTTGATCGTTGCGCGGATCGATTCGCATGCGAATCCCTCGTGAACGGAGTTATCGCTGAGCCGCTGCCGTCATGCGCCGAAACGAGAAAGGCGCCCCGGACATTGCTGCCCGGAACGCCCTCGCCCCCTCCAAATCGAAAATGTTAAGCGCGATAGAAGATGTGCGCGCCGATCTGCTGGACCTCCTGGAGGCCGCGGCGCCAGGCCGGCGCGACATAGTTGGCGTGATACCAAAGTACGTCGTTGCTGACGCTTGGAACGACGTTCGCAACCGCAAGTTCGGCGATCGCCTCGGCGCGGCGCCAGGCCTGGCAATTGGCATCCACAGTGGGAAACTCGCCGTGTCGGACGAACGAGAACTGGGCGTGCTGCTTGACGACGCTGCACCAGTCCGGCGGATAGCGCCCGGAGGCAGCGCGGTTCATGACCACCCGGGCGACCGCCAGCTGTCCGTCCACGCTCTCACCACGCGCTTCGAAATAGACTGCCGTTGCAAGGCAGTTCGTCTGCTCGTCCAGCGCGGCACTGGTCGCAAACTTGTCGACCAGCGCGTAGAGAGGCCATCCCGCCTTGTAGAGCCAGGAAGCCTCTGTCGCGATCGAGGGCGCGAGCCGAACCGTTACCGACTGCGCCGGCTGGCTTTGGACGACCGTGCCGTTGATGCTGGCGACGGCCGTCGTCGAAGCAACCGCAGGCGTCGGAGCAAGCTGGCTAGCTGCGGGGGCGCCCTGCGTCGCCTTCACCGCTGCGGATACGCTGCCGAGCGCGCTCATGTCCTGCGCGGCCGCGCTCGAGGCGAGACCAAGCATCAAAAGGCCCATGACCGCGGACGCGCCGCGCCCGCCGAGAAGCTTTACCACTACTGTTTTTGCCCTTGTGTTGGCGGAGGATCCCGCTGGAGAGGCTCTCTTCAGAGCTCTTTGCCTCCAGGGGATACCCCGTCTTGCCTGGAGCCTTCGGCCGTTTTCAGATCGCCGTCGGGCTCGCCGCTCTCATTTGCTTCATCCCAGATATGTTAACGAATCGGAGAGGCCAAGGGCATGTCGGTGAGTTGTGCGACTCGCGGGATGGAATCAGGAACCCTTTCAGATTGTTCAGTTTTTCAAAGTTTTCCACAGGCCCAGAAAACCGTTTATCGCCGGTTTAATTCGTTTCACCGTCCGGCTAACAGTTTCGGTCCCGAAAGGAGACAAATGGCGTGGCCCATTGGCTGATGAAATCCGAGCCCGAAAGCTACAGCTGGTCCGATCTCGTGCGCGACGGGAGCACGGAATGGGACGGCGTGCGCAACAATGCAGCGCGGCTTCACCTCAAGGCGATGAAGGAAGGCGACGACGCATTCTTCTATCACAGCATGTCCGACAAGGCCGTGGTCGGCGTCATGCGCATCGCCCGCGAGGCGCGGCCCGATCCCAAGGACGCGGACTGGGTTTCGGTCAAAGTCGAGCCGGTACGCGCTCTTGCGAAACCCGTGACCCTGGCAGAAATCAAGTCTGAGCCGAAGCTCGCCAAGATGGAGTTGATCCGCCAGTCGCGCCTCTCCGTCGCGCCGGTACGCGATGAGGAGTGGGACAGGATCTTGAAGATGGCCCAATGATGCTCGCAGCGGCCGCTCTTGCCGCGGCGCTCGCAATGGAGCCGCCAGGTCAATACATCGAACGCCTCTACCGCAGTTACCGGCGCACAGACTTCAATCCGCTCGGCGACCCAGCCCGTTATTTCGCACCGAGGCTCCTCGCCGCGATCGACGAGGACAGCCGGCTTTCGAAAGGCGAGGTCGGCTACCTCGACGGTGATCCCGTCTGCCAGTGCCAGGATGCAGCCGGTCTCAAGGCCCGCATCACCGCCGCCAGGAAGAAGGGGCCTCGCCGCACGCGGATCGAAGTCCTGATCTACTTTGCCCGAGAAAAGCCGCGGCGGGTGTCATTCAGCCTCGTGCAGACAAAGCCCGGCTGGCGGATAGCCGACATTTCATCGCCCGACGAACCGAGCCTGCTGCGCGCGCTCGAGGGCTCGAACCGGGCTCGGCAGGCCAGGCATTAGGCCGCTTCGAGCTTCCGTGCCTGGCGCTTGCGCTCGTGGGGATCGAGGTAGCGCTTGCGGATTCGGATCGCCTTTGGCGTCACTTCGACCAGTTCGTCGTCCTGGATATAGGCGATCGCCTGTTCAAGGCTCATCCGGCGCGGCGGCGTGAGGCGAATGCCTTCGTCCTTTCCTGAAGCACGAAAGTTGGTGAGCTGCTTGGACTTGAGCGGATTGACTTCGAGGTCTTGCGGCTTGGCATTCTCGCCAATGACCATGCCCTCGTAGAGCATCTCGCCCGGCGAAACGAAAAGGATGCCCCGTTCTTCAAGCGCGTTCAGGGCGTAGGCAACGGCGGGTCCCTGCTCCATCGAGATGAGGACGCCATTCTGGCGGCCGGCAATCGATCCCTTGAAGGGGCCGTATTTCTCGAACAGCCGGTTCATGATGCCGGTTCCGCGCGTATCGGACAGGAACTCGCCGTGATAGCCCAGGAGGCCCCGGGACGGAGCCGAGAAGGTAAGGCGAGTCTTGCCGCCGCCGGAGGGCCGCATGTCGGTCATCTCGGCCTTGCGCAGCGACATCTTGTCGATGACCGTGCCCGAGAATTCGTCGTCGACGTCCACGACAACGGTTTCATAGGGCTCTTCGCGCCCGTTGGGGCCATCCCGGAACAGAACGCGGGGACGGCTGATGCCAAGCTCGAAGCCCTCGCGGCGAAGCGTTTCGATCAGCACGCCAAGCTGGAGCTCGCCGCGGCCGGCGACCTCATAGGCCTCGCCGCCGATGGTCTCCGTTACCCTGATCGCGACATTGCCCTCTGCCTCGCGCACCAGGCGGTCGCGGATGACACGGCTCTGCACCTTGTCGCCATCCTTGCCGGCGAAGGGACTGTCGTTGACTGCGAAGGTCATGCTGAGCGTCGGCGGGTCGATCTCGCGTGCGGCAAGCGGCTCGGCGATGGTTGGAGTACCGATCGTATTGGAGACGGTCGCCTTGATGAGGCCGGCAATCGCGATGATGTCGCCTGCTTCAGCCTGCTCGACGGGAACGCGCTCCAGACCGCGGAACGCGAACAGCTTGGTCGCCCTGCCGTCTTCGACGACATTCCCGTTGACGTCCATTGCGCGGATCGGATCATTGACGCTGATTGCTCCGCTTTCGATCCGGCCCGTCAGAATACGGCCGAGGAAAGGGTCGCGGTCGAGCAGCGTCGCAAGCATCTTGAACTCGCCGCCCGCATCGAGCTTCGGCGCAGGCACGTGGCTGACGATAGTTTCGAAAAGGGGCGTCAAATCGCCTCCGCGTACGCTGTCCTCGCGCCCTGCATATCCCGCACGGCCACTTGCATAGAGCGTCGGGAAATCGAGCTGTTCGTCATTGGCATCGAGGTTCAGGAACAATTCGAAGATTTCGTCGAGCACCTCGGCAGGGCGCGCATCCGGCCGGTCGATCTTGTTGACGACGACGATCGGCCGAAGCCCGAGAGCAAGCGCCTTTCCGGTGACGAACTTCGTCTGGGGCATGGGCCCTTCGGCTGCATCCACCAGGAGGATGACGCCGTCCACCATGCTGAGGATCCGCTCGACCTCGGCGCCGAAGTCGGCGTGGCCGGGAGTGTCGACGATGTTGATGTGGGTGCCGTGCCATTCGACGGACGTGCACTTTGCGAGGATGGTGATCCCCCGCTCCTTTTCGAGATCGTTCGAATCCATCGCGCGCTCCTCGACGCGCTGGTTGTCGCGGAACGTGCCCGACTGGCGGAAGAGCTGGTCGACAAGGGTCGTCTTGCCATGATCGACGTGGGCTATGATCGCCACGTTGCGCAGGTTCATTTCGATTTTTCCGGAAAGAATTGGTGGACGCGACATAGTGAAAACCAACCCATGTTGCAATGCAGCATGGCACGGCTGCCGGCCTGGAGCGTTTGCATGTTCGAGTAACGAACGAGGGAGAGTAGCGATGCCCCGTGGAGCTTATACATCCAAGCAGGATCGCAAGGCCGAACATATCGAAGAAGGCTATGAGAAGCGCGGCGTCTCCAAGAAAGAGGCAGAACGGCGCGCCTGGGCGACAGTGAACAAGCAGGACAAGGGCGGAAAGAATTCAGGCCACGGCCGCAAGAGCAGCCGCAGTGAAGCCGCCAAGAAGGGCTGGGAGACCCGCCGCCGTCGCGGCCACGGCTGACAGCTAGTTTCCGCGCTCCAGGATCTCGATCGCGCGCTCGAGCGCCCGAAGTTCGCTGTGTGCGAGGCGGTCGAGCTTGGCGCGCAGCGCGGATCCCGCCGCGACCCGCTTTGTCAGCTGTTCGCGCCCCTGCTGGGTGAGGCGCAGCGCGAGGCGGCGCCGGTTATTGGGATCCTGGGTCCGCTCGACAAGTCCCGAGCGAACGAGCGCATCGACGGAACGACTGACGGCCGGGGCCCCGCGACCGATCGACTGCGCGACATCATTGAGCGTCGCGGGTTCGTTGTTCGCGATGGACGAGAGGAGTTTGCGCCGGGCGCGATCGGTCCGCTCCGTGGCGCCCTCGCTGATCCACGAGTGGACGACTGCGGTAAATCGCGCCGCCAGCGCTTCCGGCGTTGATCCCCCGATCATGCTTGCAACCTAGCAAATGTTTATGACGGCGCAATATTGTTGTTGTTGCCGATGCGTCACTTGCCTTCGGCGATGAGGGCCGCAATGTGGGCCGGTGAGTTCTCGTCCCCGTCTTCCCCGCAACGTCTGGGTCCTGGGCTTCGTCAGCCTGTTCATGGATCTCTCGAGCGAGATCTATCACGCCCTCCTTCCGGCATTCATCACGCTGGTCCTCGGCCTCCCGGCGACGGCGCTTGGCGCAATCGACGGCATCGCCGAGGCGACAGCCAACTTCGCCAAGCTCTTTTCAGGCCGGCTTTCGGACCGCAGCCTGAAGCGCAAGCCCTGGGTCATGGCGGGTTATGGCATTGCCGCCCTCTCGAAGCCGCTTTTCCCGCTCGCGGCGAATGTCTGGGCGCTGATGGCGGCGCGCTTTGCCGACCGCATCGGCAAGGGCATCCGGGGATCGCCGCGCGATGCCATGGTCGCAGACGAAACGCCGCCCGAGATTCGCGGCCGAGCCTTTGGCCTGAGGCAGGCACTGGACACGGTCGGTGCGCTTCTTGCCCCGATCGTCGCCATCGGCCTCATGGCGTGGCTTGCAAGCGACATTCGCAAGGTCTTCTGGATTGCAGTCATCCCGGCTGGCCTCTCGTTCCTGCTCGCCTGGCTGGCGCTCCGGGAACCGCAGGACCACCTCGCGCCCTTGAAGAAATCTCCCTTCTTCGCCGGGTTCAAGCAGCTCGACCGGGAAACCAAGCGCCTCCTGCAGGTGGGATTTCTTTTCACCCTGGCTCGCTTTTCCGAGGCTTTCCTGATCCTCAAGGGCATCGATATCGGGCTGACGGGGGCAATGTCGCCCCTGACGCTCGCGATTTTCAATCTCGCCTATGTCGCGCTTGCCTATCCGGCAGGTGACCTCAGCGACCGCATGCGCCCGCGCACCATCCTCATGGCCGGAATGATCGTGCTCGTCGCCGGCAACCTTGTCCTTGCCGCGAGCAGCACTTTCGCCGGCCTTGCGCTTGGAGCCGTCCTGTGGGGAGCGCATATGGCGCTGACGCAGGGCATCTTCGCGCGCATGATCGCCGATAGTGCACCCGAAGAACTGCGCGCGACGAGCTTCGGCGCCTTCTGGTTCGTAACCGGTATCGCTTCGCTGCTCGCAAACCTTGGCGCCGGGTGGCTGTGGGACCACCACGGCTCGTCAGCGACCTTTATTACGAGCGCCGCCGTTGCAGCCGTCGCCCTTGCAATGCTGAGCCTGCTTCAGGAGCGCCGCTCCTAGCGCGTAAACTTCTCGCCGGCCCGCGCCTTCTCGAGAAGGAGCTTGGAAAAGCTGAACTCGGGCTTCATCCTCTCTTCCTGCCGCTTCAGACCCTCGACGATCGTCTCCAGTCCCACCGTGTCCGCCCAGAACATCGGGCCGCCACGATAAACCGGCCAGCCGTAGCCGTAGACCCAGACGACATCGATGTCGGAGGCGCGCTGGGCAATGCCTTCTTCGAGGATCTTGGCGCCCTCGTTCACCATTGTGTAGAGCGTGCGCTCGACGATTTCCTCGTCGCTGATCTCGCGGCGCTCGACGTCGTGCTTTCGCGCGAAATCCTCGATGATTTCCTGGACCAGGGGTGAGGGCGTGGGTCGGCGCCTCTCGTCATAATCGTAGAAGCCGGCGCCCTTCTTCTGGCCCCACCTGTCGATTGCGCACAACGCATCGCGAATATTCTCGACCCGGTTCGGGTCGCGATGCCAGCCGATGTCGACGCCCGCGAGGTCCGCCATCTGGAAGGGCCCCATCGGCATCCCGAACTCAACATGGACGCGATCGACCTGCTCGGGTGTCGCTCCTTCAAGGAGAAGCTTGGTCGCCTCGATCTGGCGCGGCATCAGCATGCGGTTGCCGATGAAGCCGTGACAGACGCGAGCAACCACGGGGACTTTGCGGATCGCCTTGCCGATCTTCATTGCCGTCAGCAGCACGTCCGGCGCCGTCATGTCACCGCGTACCACTTCGAGGAGCTTCATCACGTTCGCAGGCGAGAAGAAGTGCAGGCCGACGACATCGCTGGGCCGCGAGATGCTCGCCGCGATCTCGTTGATGTCCAGATACGACGTGTTGGACGCCAGGATCGCACCCGGCTTTGCGAGCTTGTCGAGCCGCCCGAAGACCTCCTTCTTGACGTCCATGTTCTCGTAGACGGCCTCGATAATGAGATCGCAGTCTGCAAGCGCGGCAAAGTCGAGGGTCGGCTCGAGCAATCCCATCGCCTTGCCTACCTGCTCGGCAGTCAGCTTTCCCTTCTTCGCGCTCGCTTCGTAATTGCGAAGCATGACGCCGGTGCCGCGGTCGAGTGCCTCCTGCCCCATCTCGACGATCGTCACGGGAATTCCGGACGAGAGGAAGTTCATCGAGATGCCGCCGCCCATCGTGCCCGCCCCGATCACGCCGACCTTGCGGACCGGCCGGGGTTCGGTGTTCTCGGGAAGGCCTTCGATCTTCGCGGCCTTTCGCTCGGCGAAGAAAAAATATTGCTGGGCTCGGGCCTGGGTGCCGCTCATCAACTCCATGAACAGCTTGCGTTCCTCGATAACGCCTTCTGAATAAGGCTTCTCGCAGGCGGTTCTCACTGCCTTGATGTTGGCCTCTGGCGCCTCGAAGCCGCGGAACTTGCGCGCATTTTCCTGGCGGAATTCATCGAATACCGCCGGATCGCACTCGTTGATCTTATAGTTCCGTTCCGAGCTCTTGGGCAGCGGGCGCACGTTCCGGACTTCTTCGGCATAGCCCACCGCATGCGGGATAAGGTCGTCCTCGATCAGCCGGTCTACCAGTCCGCAATCAAAGGCCGCTTTTGCCGAAATCGGGTTGCCGGTCGCGCACATTTCCAGAGCCTTGCGAACGCCCGCGACGCGCGGCAGCCGCTGGGTCCCTCCAGCGCCTGGCAGCAGTCCCAACTTGACCTCGGGAGTTCCAAGCTTCGCCGAAGGTACCGCGACGCGGTAATGGCAGGCGAGCGCAACCTCGAGGCCTCCCCCAAGCGCGGTTCCGTGGATGGCAGCGACCACCGGCTTGCTGCAGTTCTCGATCGTGTCCACGACCAGCGGAAGCCACGGCTGCTGCGGCGGCTTTCCGAATTCAGTGATGTCGGCTCCTGCAAAGAAGGTCTGCCCCTCGCAGGCGATCACGACTGCCTTTACGGATTCGTCCGACTCTGCCTCTGCGATGGCCTCTACAAGGCCCTGCCGAACAGGTGTCGACAGCGCGTTCACAGGCGGATTGTTCGAAAGGATGATCAGCACGTCGCCGTGCTTGCGGGTCGAGATCGGACCGGTCGTCGTCTTTTCCATCAGGTCTTCCATGGCGGGTCTCCGATCGGCGGGGCTAGGCCGCTGCTGACACGCTTGCAAGTGGCGCAACCAGGGGACCGTTCGCGCGTAACAATGGCGAGGAGATTGAAGAGTGCCCGACCGGCCGGACATGCGCGAACGGGAATTGCGGGGGCAGACCGCCGAGATCAAGCGAAGTGCGCGCGCGGTCGAGCAGAGCATCGGTCAGTTCGCAGACAGCGCGGATCGGCGGACCATACTTGCCGGCGACCGGAGCTTACTTGCTGCCGAGCGTACCTATGCGGCCTGGATGCGTACGGCTCTTGCGGCACTTGCGAGCGGGGTCGGCGCCAAGGCGCTGGTAAGGGGGGTCCTGCCGGAGTGGGTCGGCCGGACGACCGGCTCGATCCTGATCCTGTTCGCCGGCTTTTGCATCGTCGCGGCGGTCTGGCGCGAGCTGCATGGCATTTCGAAGGCCACTCATCCCGACCTGAGGCCACTGCCTCGCAAGCTCGTCATCCCGATGAATATCATACTGCTCGTGGTGACCCTCGCAGCACTGATCGGCATCTGGTCGGCTTGAAGGAAGGCGAGCCCTAGCCCCGAATGAGAAAAGGCTCGATTACGATCTCGACCGGAGGGTCCCCCAGCAGGAAGCGAGTCCGAAGCTCGTACGCCAGCGCGAATTCGAGATGGCGGTCCCGAACCTTCTTCTGCGCGGCGCCAAAAGCCGCCTGGCGCTCCTCGCGCGCTCGGCGGCTGTA
This sequence comes from Sphingomonas agri, assembly GCF_038148795.1. Taxonomy (NCBI): domain Bacteria; kingdom Pseudomonadati; phylum Pseudomonadota; class Alphaproteobacteria; order Sphingomonadales; family Sphingomonadaceae; genus Sphingomonas; species Sphingomonas agri. Next base: position 760,650 of record NZ_JBAPEU010000002.1, read on the forward strand.
ATAGACGGCGTCACTTTCCATGTGCGCCCGGCCCATTCCGCCCAGTCCTCGCAACGCGCGACTCGTCAGGGACGGAATGGCTTTCATACCAGTAATTCTGCTGGCTTTTAAGTCTCTTACCAGCGTGAACCCCAAGGTTGGGGCACGAGACGGACCGGGCAAAACCGCAGAATCCGCCCGCTTCTGCGAGATCGGCAATTGCGATAGACTGTGGTGGGCAAATTGACCTGCAGGTCAAATTTGCAGGCCCACCGGAATTCAGCAGGAGAGCTGAATGTCTTTTGCAGCCGGACTGCGGCAGGCGCTGCAGCTTCGCCAGAGCGACGTTGCCGCCGAACTCAGGCGTGGCGACAGTCTCGAGGAAATTCTCAGCAGACACTTGCTGACGGTCGAGCAGATGTCGGACGACGAGATACTGACGTCTGTGCTGCTGCTCAGTCCGGACGGAAAGCGATTGACGCACGGCGCAGCCCCGAGCCTTCCCAAGCCCTATGTCGACGCGATCGACGGATCGGAGATCGGGCCATCGGCGGGCTCCTGCGGGACGGCCGCGTACCTGGGCCGCCCCGTATATGTAACCGACATCGCGACAGACCCGCTGTGGGCGGCGTACCGCGATCTTGCCCTTCCGCACGGACTTCGATCCTGCTGGTCAACGCCGATCCGGCACGCCGACGGCCATCTCATGGGCACTTTCGCCATTTATCATCGCAGCTTGAGCGGCCCGACCCGGGCCGAACTCGGCGCCATCGACGTTATCGCGGACAATGTCGCCCAGGCCATCACGAGGGCGCGTAATCCCACTCCCGGAATGCACGTTTCCGACGTGCTGCCGAGGCAGGTCGCCGCCCTTCAGGCGCTTGCGACAGCAATCAGCCAGCAGGCCCCTTCTCTCGACGCCGAAGGCCAAGAGGCAGTCGAGGCCGTCGTCGAGAACAGCAGAAAGCTTGCGGAAATCGTTCAGCGCTACCTCGCCGAGCCTGAAACGGCTGAAGACTAGGGACATGTGGGCGCAGCGCCGCCCTTAACGCTCGCCACGGCGATAAGGCCTTCGTGCGCAGGCCCACTGGAAAATAACTTCCCTAATGGGGGTAAGCCGTGCTTGGCTCGGCGAATGACGGTGGGAGGCTCCCAGTGAGAGAAGTCGAGGAATTTCGTAGCGAAGCGCGGGCATTCCTCGAGGAGAATTGCCCCATCGAGATGCGCCAGCCGATCCGGTCCGAGGCCGATATATGCTGGGGTGGACGAAACTGGGTATTCCAGTCCGACGCCCAGAAGAAGTGGCTCGAGGCCATGGCAGCACGCGGCTGGACCGTAGCCGACTGGCCCAAGGACTATGGCGGCGGAGGATTGTCTCCCGAAGAGACGCGGGCGCTCAAGGAGGAAATGCAGCGCATCGAGGCACGGTCGCCGCTGACGAGCTTTGGAATTTCCATGCTGGGCCCAGCGCTGCTGAAGTTCGGGACAGAAGAACAGAAGAAGCATTATTTGCCGCAAATCGCCCGCGGCGAAATCCGCTGGTGCCAGGGTTATTCCGAACCGGGAGCGGGCTCGGACCTTGCCGGTCTCAACACCAGGGCGGACGACAGGGGCGACCACTGGCTGGTCAACGGGCAAAAGGTATGGACCAGCTATGCCGACAAGGCCGACTGGATCTTCTGCCTCGTGCGGACCTCGAGCGAATCCAAGCAGGGCGGGATCAGCTTCTTTCTGTTCGACATGGACTCGCCCGGCGTCTCGACGAGGCCAATTCTCCTCATCAGCGGCTCGTCGCCCTTTTGCGAGACATTCTTCGACGACGTGAAGGTGCCCAAGGACCAGATCGTAGGCGACGTAAACAAGGGCTGGGATGTCGCTAAATATCTGCTCGGCCACGAGCGGGAGATGATCGCCGGGATGGGCCTTGGGACCGGGGGATCTGCTGTCACGCTGGGGCCGGTGATGAAACCCGGCAACCCCCTGCTACGGGCCGAGATCGCGGCGTTCGACGTGGACGCGCTTGCCTTTGCAGCGATGAGCGAACGGTTCACAGCGCTGTGGAAAGCGGGTGAAGCGCACTCGGCCTCCCCGTCCATGATGAAATATGCGGGGACGGAGCTGAACAAGCGACGAAACGCACTTGCGATGGCGGCAGGCGGAAGCGACGCCCTCGAATGGGACAGTGACCGCAGCAAGGGCGGCAGCAACCCTCGCTCGTGGCTCCGGTCGAAAGGCAATTCGATTGAAGGCGGTACCAGCGAGATCCAGCTGAACATCGTCGCCAAGCACATTCTTCGTCTGCCGGGCGCCTGACAATGGCTCTCCTCACCGATGACCAGAAGATGCTGCAGGAAACCGCGGCGAGCTTCCTTTCCAAGCAAGGCGGCATAGCAACGCAGCTCCGCCACTGGCGCGATACCGGTTGTAACGACGGCTTCGGACACGACCTTTGGAGAGAGTTCGCCAACCTTGGCCTCACCGGCATCTGCATCCCCGAGAGCCACGGAGGCCTCGGGCTCGGCGCGACCGAGGTGGCTCTCGTCCTCGAAGAAATCGGGCGCAATCTCACGCCCTCGCCGTTCCTTGCCACCGCAGTCGTTGCAACACGGGCGCTCGAGGGTACCCAGCATGCCGAGCACTGGTATCCCGCCATCCTCGCGGGTGAGGCTGTGCTGAGTCTCGCAGTCGACGAGGGCCCGCGGCACCACCCCGAGCGAACCGCGCTTGAGGCCAAGCGCCAAGGCAACGGCTTCGTGCTCAACGGCGCCAAGCAGTTCGTGGTTCAGGGCGCCTCGGCCGACATGATCGTCACGGCGGCCCGCACAGCCGGCTCACCGGGCGATACTGCCGGACTGACGCTCTTTGCGGTCCCCAAGGATATTCCCGGACTGAACGTTGAAAATGTTGCGCTCGTTGACAGTTCGAAGGCTGCAAGGCTCGACTTCGATAATGTCGAGCTCGACGCCGATGCTGCCATTGGGGATGTCGATGGCGGCTGGCACCGGCTCGAGCGAGCGCTTCAGGCGGGGAACGCCGGTATTGCAGCAGAGCTCGTCGGTCTCGCCTCAGGAGCCTCGGCGATGACCCTCGACTACCTCCGACAGCGCAAGCAGTTCGGCAAGTTCATCGGCGAGTTCCAGGCGCTGCAACACCGGGCCGCTCACCTCTATTCCGAGGTCGAGATAGCTCGTGCTGCGGCTTTCAAAGCGGCCGAGCTCCTGGACTCCGGGGATCCCGACGCCGGCCTCTATGTGTCAGTCGCCAAGGCGAAGGCCGTCGATGCGGCCAATCTCGCCGTGCGGGAAGGCGTGCAGATGCATGGCGGCATCGGAATGACCGACGAACACGACATCGGACTGTTCATGAAGCGGGAGGCAGTGCTTGGGGAAATGTTCGGCGACGTCTTCGCGCACCGCGAACGGGTCGCCCTCTTGAGCGGTTATTAGCCTCTGCTCTTGAATCCGCCGATGATGCCCAGAATGAAGGCCGTTACGAGCGCGAGCTGGACTTTCCCATCCGGATCATCCCAGCCGAAATATTTACCGCCCCAGCCGACGAGCGCGATAAACATGGCGATCGCAATTCCGCCGACCATGGGAACTCCTCTCGAGCGTCGGTGAACAACTGACCGGCGCGTGGCTGATCATCGGCCAACAAGGTAAACGGAGTATGAAACTTGCCCAGGTCGGGGCCGCTAGCCATAGAGGCGCCGCACCCCAGGAATTAAGAGGCGAACCGATGAAAGCGCGCGTGTTCATCACTCTCAAGAACGGAGTTCTCGACCCCCAGGGGAAAGCCATTCACCATGCCCTGGAAGGGCTCGGCTTCTCGGGCGTGAACGACGTCCGCGCGGGCAAGATGATCGAACTGGACCTTGCCGAGGGCACGAGCGATGCCCTGATCGAGGACATGTGCCGCAAACTTTTGGCCAACACGGTCATCGAGAATTTCAGGATCGAACGGCTGGAGAACGCATGAAGAGTGCAGTCATCGTCTTCCCGGGGTCAAACTGTGACCGTGATCTCGCCGTTGCGCTCGAACTGATCACCGGCCGCAAACCCAATATGGTCTGGCATAAGGAAACCGAGCTTCCGCCGGGAACCGACCTCGTCGGTGTGCCGGGCGGCTTTTCCTACGGCGATTATCTGAGGTCCGGCGCAATGGCCGCCCGCTCGCCCGTCATGCGCGCCGTGAAGGATGCCGCGGCACGCGGCGTGTCCGTACTTGGCATCTGCAATGGATTCCAGGTGCTGACCGAGGCCGGATTGCTCCCTGGAGCGCTGATGCGCAATGCGCGGCTGAGCTTCGTGTGTCGCAATGTCCCGCTTCGCGTCGAGAACAGCCAGAGCCTGTTCACTGCTCAATATGAAGCCGGGGAGGCAATTGTCCTTCCGGTTGCGCACCACGACGGCAATTACCAGGCGGATGATTCAACGCTCGACCGGCTCGAGGGCCAAGGGCGCGTGGCGTTCCGCTACCTCGACGAGTGCAACGGCTCGGCGCGCGACATCGCCGGTATCCTCAACGATGCGGGCAACGTCCTGGGGCTGATGCCGCACCCGGAAAGAATGGTTGAGCCCGCTCACGGCGGCACCGACGGCCGCCGTCTGTTCGAGGGACTGCTGGAAACGGTGAACGCCTAGATATCGGTGGTGAACGGGGAGAAATCTGTCCCCAAGTCGTAAACGTCGACGCCCTCGCGCGTCTTCAGCCAGCCTATGACGACATACGTGACGGGAGTGAGGACCACCTCCCAGCTCACCTTCAGGATAAACTGGCTCAGCATCACCGCGCCAAGCGCGCTGACCGGCCAGTCGGCCATGCCGTAGAAGGCAAGCGGGTAGAATATCAGGCTGTCCGCCCCTTCTCCCACGATCGTGCTGCCGATCGTCCGCGTCCAGAGGTGCTTGCCGTTGGTCCAGATCTTCATCTTGGCGAGGACGACGGAGTTCAGGAAATCGCCGGCGAAGAAGGCAGTCAGCGACGCGATGATGATTCGCCATCCAGAGCCGAACACGCGCTCGTAGGCTGGCTGTCCGGTCCAGCCCTCGGCGGCCGGCAAGTGGACAACCGTCCATTCCATGATTGCCATGAAGCCAAGTGCCGCAAAACCGGCCCAGATCGCGCGGCGGGCCCGCGCATAGCCGTAGACCTCGGTCAGCACGTCATCGATGACATAGGAGATCGGGAAGAACAGGATTCCAGCGCCGAACGGCCACGGGCCTATGCCGGGAAGATTGACGAAGGAGCGTTTCTCGGCGCCGATAACGTTCGAGAGAAGCAGCACCACCACGAAGGCGACCATGACGAAGTCGAAATAGCGAAAATGCGTCCCGTGCAGCGTCCGCGCCTCGACGTGCTGCAACCCCTCCCCTTCGGCTTTCATCCGCTGATGCCTAGCGCTGCCGTGCGGGGCGTCAATTCGCCTGGAAGTCGCGGCCCGCGCGCTGAAGGAAGCCGGCCGGGACTTAGCAACAGGCAGGATAAAAAAATCCGCAAGCGCGACACCAGATGCCTATCATGAGCTATACGGTTCCGCTGTTCACGCTATCAGACTAGGCATTCGCTTGCGCGCGCCCGTAGCTCAGCTGGATAGAGCATCGGCCTTCTAAGCCGAATGTCGCAGGTTCGAATCCTGCCGGGCGCGCCACTTCTTAAAAAGCTGAACTGGCCGCGATGCGATCCTGACTAGGGAACGAGCTTTCCCGGATTCATGATAGCCAGCGGATCAAGCGCCCGCTTGATAGCTCGAAGCGCGTGAACGCGGCCAGGCGGTGCCAGCCGCGCGAACTCCGCTCGCTTAAGCTGGCCGATGCCATGCTCGGCCGAGATCGAGCCCCCTGCAGCAGTAACGAGATCGTCCACGAAGCGCGTGATCTGCTCCCCTTCCTTATCGTACCAGTCAGAAGCAGCGTGGCTCCCGGCGCGGACGTGGAAATGGATGTTGCCGTCGCCGAGGTGGCCAAACCCGCTCGCGATCACGCCCGGAAACTTGGCCTCGACCTTTGCCGCGGCATCGGTGAGGAACGCAGGCATGTCCGCGACTGCGACCGATATGTCGTGCGCCAGGGTCTGACCCTGGGCCCGCTCCGCTTCCGAGATTGAATCGCGCAGCTTCCAGAATGCTTCCGCCTGGCCCTCGCTGGCAGCGAGCACTGCATCACCGATGAGGCCTTGCTGCAATGCCGCACCGAGGAGGCCCTCAAGCTCGCCCGCGACATCCCGCTCGACCGCGCTCGTCGTCGCTTCGACCAGCACGTGCCATTCATGCTCTCCTTCAAGCGGGGCACGAGTGTTGGGAACATGCTTCAGAACGAGCGCAAGCGAATCTCCCGCTACCAGTTCGAACCCTTCGATGCTGTCGGTGCGCGCCTCGAGATAGCGCAGGAGTTCAAGTGCCCTGGCGGGGTCCGCGACGCCTGCCCACGCGACCGCGCGCGCAGTAACCGCCGGGACAAGCCGCAGTGCAACTGCAGTGATCACCCCCAGAGTTCCTTCCGCCCCGACCAGCAGCTGGTCGAGGCTGTAACCGCGATTGTCCTTCTTGAGGCCTGAGAGCCCATTGTGAACCGAGCCGTCGGGAAGCACGGCTTCCACTCCCGCGACGAGCGAACGCATCGTTCCGAACTTCAGGACCTGCGTTCCTCCTGCATTGGTCGAGGCGAGACCGCCGATCGTGCAGCTACCTCGGGCCCCAAGAGTGAGCGGGAACCGCATCCCCCGCTCGTGGGCGGCCTCGTGGACCGCTGCGAGTATGACTCCGGCCTCTGCGACTGCGAGCCGGTTCTCGGGATGAAGCGAGCGGATGCGGTTCATTCGCCGCATCGAAAGGATGACCGCGCTGCCGTCGGCCGGCGGGGTTGCTCCTGCCGCCATTCCCGTATTGCCGCCCTGGGGGACGAGGGGCACCCGGTGCTCGGACGCAAGACGAACGATTTCCACGACTTCTTCGGTCGAGGAAGGAGCAAGGATCGCAGGAGCCGCCCCGTGGATCCGGCCGCGCCAGTCGGTCACCCATGGCTCGATCGCCTTGGGGTCGGTGATCACGCCCTTGGGCCCGATCCTGCGTCGAGCTTCTTCAATCAGCAGTGCTTCGGAACCGTTCATGTGGGTCCATTAGCCTGCTTGGCACCGAGGCGCGACACCGCCACAGTGATCGTCGTGGATAGACCGGCCATCACCCTTGTCATCGCGCGCGCGCAAAACGGCGTGATCGGCCGCGAGGAAAAACTCCCCTGGCATCTTCCTGCCGACCTCAAACGGTTCAAGGCGCTGACCATGGGAAGCGTGATGGTGATGGGCCGGAAGACGTTCGACAGTCTGCCCGGGCTATTGCCGGGCCGGCGTCATGTCGTTCTGACCCGGGACCGAAACTGGCACGCGAACGGCGCCGAAGTTGCCCATGACATGGCACAAGCTCTGCAGCTTGCCGGCGAGGCGCCCGTTTCGGTGATCGGGGGCGCCGACATCTTCAGGCTTTTCCTGCCGAGGGCAGACCGGCTGGAGCTTACCGAAGTGCTCGACGACGTCCCGGGCGACACCATTATCGAGGATCCGCGCGCCGCTGGCGCCTGGCGCGAGACATTCAGGGAAGAGCATGGAGCGGCGGACGGCCGCCCGGCCTTCCGCTTCGTGACGCTGGAGCGCGGCTAGGCAGCCGCGTCGAGGATTGCGTCGATCTCGGCTGCAACTTCGTCCATCGACCCCATTCCGTTGACGCGGCGGACAAGTCCTTTGGCTTCGTAGAAGGGCAGGATGGGCGCAGTCTTGGCGCGATATTCGTCCATGCGCGTCCGGACGGTCTGTTCATTGTCGTCCGGGCGCCGCCGGAACTCGGTCGACCCGCAGACGTCGCACACGCCCGGCACTCGCGTCGGCCGAAAGCTGTCGTGATAGCCCGTCCCGCACTTGGCGCAGGTGAACCGCCCGGTGATCCTCTTGATGAGCGCTTCGTCGTCGACCGAGAGCTCGATGACATGGTCGAGCGTGCGACCTCTCTCGGCGAGCAGGATCTCGAGCGCTTCGGCCTGATGTTTGGTTCTTGGAAAGCCGTCGAAGATCGCGCCCTTGTCGGCCGAGGCGTCGAGGCGCTCGCCGATCAGGGCGCTGACGATGGCATCGCTCACCAGTTCGCCCCGTTCCATGACGGCCTTGGCCTTGAGGCCAACCGGGGTTCCGGCAGCGACTGCCTCGCGTAGCATGTCGCCGGTCGACAGCTGGATCATTCCGCGCTGCGCCTGAAGTCGCCCGGCCTGCGTCCCCTTGCCCGCCCCCGGCGGGCCCAACAGGATGATGTTCAGCATTGCGGCGCGCTCTCCCTGTTCGCCGGCTTGAGAAGGTTAGCGCCGCCGCGGCGTCGTCTTGAGCTTCGCTTTCTTGATGAGGTCGCCATATTGATGCGCGATCAAGTGGCTTTGGATCTGACTTACGGTGTCCATCGTCACGTTGACGACGATGAGCAAGCTGGTCCCGCCAAGACGCAGGTTCGACAGGCCCGCCGAGCCCGCGAGGACCTCGGGGATCGCGCAGATCAGCACCAGGTAAGCAGCACCGACGACCGTGATGCGGTTCAGCAGATAGTCGAAATAATGCTCGGTCGCCTTGCCCGGGCGCACACCGGGAATGAAACCGCCATGGCGCTTCAGATTATCGGCAGTCTCCTCGCTGTTGAACTGCACCGCCGTGTAGAAGAAGGTGAAGAAGGCGATGCCGATCGCATAAAGCGAGATGTAGACCGGCGAATGCGGCTGGAGGAAGGTGGTGATGGTGATCAGCCAGTCGTTCGCCGTCCCCTCCGTCGCCGCCCGGTTACCCGCCCACTGAAGTACGGTCAGCGGCATCAGCAGCAGCGATGAAGCGAAGATCGGCGGGATCACGCCGGCCGTGTTGAGCTTGATGGGAAGGTGCGAGCGCTCCTGTTGCATCCCTCTTGCGGTCTGGCGCTTGGGATACTGGATCAGCACCCGTCGCTGGGCCCGTTCCATGAAGCAGATGAAGAGAATGAGCACGACGCTGAGCGCGATGATTCCGACGATGAGAACGCCGCTGAGCGAACCCGTGCGTCCCCCTTCGAGCAGCTGGCCGACCCCTTGCGGAAGGCGCGCGACGATGCCCGCCATGATGATCAGCGACACGCCGTTGCCGATGCCCCGGCTAGTGATCTGCTCGCCGATCCACATCAGGAACAGAGTGCCGCCCACGAGGCTAACCGTGCCGGCAAGCTCGAACAGCACGCCCGGCATGACGACTGCCTGGATGCCCTGACGGAGTGTCTGAGCCTCAAGGCCCCGGACCGCGAGATAGCCCTGGACCAGGGTGATCATCACGGTGAGGTAGCGCGTGTATTGATTGAGCTTCTTGCGTCCGGTCTCGCCTTCTTTGCGAAGCGCCTGCCAGGGGCCGTAGAGCGTCGCACCGAGCTGGATGACGATCGAGGCGGTGATGTAGGGCATGACGCCGAGCGCCACGATTGAAAAGCGCGAGAGCGCGCCACCAGAGAAGGTGTTGAAGACGTCGAGAATGCCGCCGCTCTGCGTCTGGTACAGCGCGCTCATTGCGACGGGATCGATGCCCGGCACCGGCACGAACGAGAGCAAGCGGAACAGGATCAGTGCGCCGATCGTGAACCACAGCCTTTTCTTGAGCTCGGTCGCCTTCTGAAAGTTCGCGAACGAAATGCTGGAGGCGAGTTGTTCGGCTGCTGATGCCATCGACTGAAAAATCCCCGGAAAAACGAACGGCGGCGAATAGGCTCAAAAGCCTCCCCGCCGCCGATATAGTGGCTCAAGGCCGCTTGTCTAAGGCCCCTTAGGCCTTTGCAGCGGCGGCCTTGCGCGAGCCCTTCTTCGCGGCGGCGAGCTCGGCCGGGTTCTTGCGCTCGATCAGTTCGATCGAGCCGCCAGCCTTCTCAACGGCCTCTCGCGCGCCCTTGGACACGCCAGCGACCTTGAAGCTGAGCTTGGCCTTGAGCTCGCCCTTGCCGAGCAGGCGAACGCCGTCCTTGCCGCCTCGGGCAAGGCCAGCGTCCCTGAGCGCTGCTTGGTCCAGTGTCGCCTTGATGTCGAGCTTGCCGGCATCGATCGCCTTCTGCACGGCACCGATGTTCACTTCGGCATAATCGCGGGCGAAGATATTGTTGAAGCCGCGCTTCGGCAGTCGCATGTGGAGCGGCATCTGGCCGCCCTCAAAGCCGGCGATGCTGACGCCCGAGCGCGACTTGGCGCCCTTCTGGCCGCGCCCGGCAGTCTTGCCGAGGCCGGATCCGATGCCGCGGCCGACGCGGACGCGCGCCTGGCGGGCGCCCTTGTTATCCTTGAGTTGATTGAGCTTCATTGATCTGCACTCGCTTTCGCTTTTGTCGCGCGGCGCTCCCTTTCTTGAGGGAGCAATGGGGTTAGGCGGCCTCTTCGACCTTCACGAGGTGCTGCACCTTGCGGACCTGGCCGAGCACTTCAGGCGTGCCCTCCACTTCCACGCTGCGGCGCAGCTTGTTTAGGCCGAGGCCGACAAGCGTCGCCCGCTGCGTCTTGTCGCGGCGGATCGGCGATCCGGTCTGGGTGATCCTGATCTTCGACATCTGTACTTACTCCGCGATCGCTTCGGCCTGCGCCTCGGCTTCGGCGTTGCTTGCGCCGCCGCGGCCCAACAGGTCTGCGACCTTCTTGCCGCGACGCTGAGAAACCGCGCGCGGACTGTTCTGATCCTTCAGCGCCTCGAAAGTGGCCCGGATCATGTTGTAGGGGTTGGAAGTGCCGACCGACTTGGTGACGACATCGGCAACGCCAAGGCTCTCGAAGATCGCCCGCATCGGGCCGCCCGCGATGATGCCCGTTCCGGCCGGAGCCGTGCGGATCGTCACCCGGCCAGCGCCGAAATGCCCAAGCGCGTCATGATGAAGCGTCCGGCCGTCGCGCAGGGGAACGCGGATCATCGCCTTCTTCGCGGCGGCAGTCGCCTTCGAAATCGCCTCGGGCACCTCGCGGGCCTTGCCGTGGCCGAAGCCCGCGCGGCCCTTGCCGTCGCCCACCACAACGAGCGCGGCAAAGCCGAAGCGCTTGCCGCCCTTCACGGTCTTGGACACGCGGTTGATGTGAACGAGCTTCTCAATGAGCTCCTCGCCACCTTCCTCGTCGTCGCGGCGGCCGCGCCGATCGTCGCGCCGGCCGCGGCCACGTCCGCCACCTTCACCGCCACGGCCGCGCCCACCGCGCGGACCACGGCCGCGGGGAGCCTGCTGCGGTTCGTCGGCCTGCGCCGGGGTCGCCTCGGCAACCTGCGTCACCTCGGTCGGGTCGGTGTTGACTTCGTTGGTCTGGTTTTCGTCAGCCATTTAAAACTCCAGTCCGCCTTCGCGGGCAGCGTCGGCGAGGGCCTTCACTCGGCCATGGAACAGGAAGCCGCCACGGTCGAAGACGACCTTGGATACGCCCGCCTTCTTGGCGCGCTCTGCAATCGTCGTTCCGACTGCAGCCGCGCTGTCCGTCGTGGCGCCCGTTTTGCCCTTCAGGTCCTTGTCGAGGGTCGAGGCCGAGGCAAGCGTCTTGCCCGCCGCGTCGTCGATGACCTGGGCGTAGATGTGGCGGCCCGAGCGATGAACCGAAAGCCGCGGCTTGCCGGAAGCGCGGGCGCGAAGCGCCGTGCGCACACGGCGGCGGCGGCGGTCGAAAAGGGAGAGTTTCGCCATGGCTACTTCTTCTTGCCTTCTTTGCGGAAGATGTACTCGCCGCGATATTTGATGCCCTTGCCCTTGTACGGCTCGGGCTTGCGCCAGCGGCGGATCTCGGCCGCGACCTGACCGACCTTCTGCTTGTCGATGCCGCTGATCTCGATCGTGTTCTGATCGGGCGTCTTCACGTCGATGCCTTCCGGGAGGTCGTAGTTCACATCGTGGCTGTAGCCGAGCTGCAGGCGCAGCTTGCGGCCCTGCGCCTGGGCGCGATAGCCGACGCCGGTGATCTCGAGCACCTTGGTGAAGCCCTCGGTCACGCCAGTGATGAGGTTCTGAACGTTGGTGCGGGTCATGCCCCACGCGGCGCGGTTGCGCTGCGCGTCGGTCAACGGCGTGACGCGGATTTCGCCCTCATCGATCTCATATTTCACGAGATCGTCGAGCAGCGGCATCGAGAGCGACCCCTTGGGACCTTTGACGGTCAGGGTCTGGCCCTCGACGGTCGCCGTGACGCCCTGCGGCATCGCGACCGGTTTCTTGCCAATGCGGGACATTAGAACACCTCCGCCAGCACTTCGCCGCCGACGTTCTGCTCGCGCGCTTCGGCATCCGAGAGCACGCCGCGAGGAGTCGACACGATGATCGTGCCAAGACCGTTGCGAATGCGGGGAAGCTCGCGCGCCGCTGAATAGACGCGGCGGCCAGGTTTCGACACGCGGGCCAGGTGCTGGATTGCCGGCTGGCCTTCGAAATATTTGAGCTCGATGCGCAGGCCCTTCTGACCCGCGAGCACCTCTTCCGAGTAGCCGCGGATGTAGCCTTCGCGCTGGAGCACATCGAGCACCCGCACGCGCAGCTTCGAGGCCGGGGTAAGGACACTGTCCTTCCGGGCCTGCTGGCCGTTGCGGATGCGGGTGAGCAGGTCACCCAGTGGATCGGTCATCGCCATATTCTAACCCTTACCAGCTCGACTTGATCACACCCGGGATCAGACCCTTGTTGGCCAGCTCCCGGAGCATGATCCGCGACAGGCGGAACTTGCGGTAATAAGCGCGCGACCGGCCGGTCAGCTCGCAACGGTTGCGAACCCGCGTGGGATTCCCGTTGCGCGGCAACTCGGCCATCTTCAGACGCGCGATCAGGCGCTCGGTCTCGTCCTTCGACTCATCGTTCGCGATCGCCTTCAGCTTCGCGTACTTCGCCGCATTCTGCTGGACGAGCTTCTTGCGCCGCTCGTTCTTGTTGATCGAACTCAGTTTCGCCATGACTTAAGTTCTTCTCCTATCGGGCAGGCGCGCTTACGCGGCCTGCCGCTGCTCCTCTGCCGGGAAGGGGAAGTTGAACAGGCGCAGCAACTCGCGCGCCTCCTCATCTGTCTTCGCGGTGGTGGTTACAATGACATCCATGCCCCGGACCTTGTCGATCTGATCGTAGTTGATCTCGGGGAAGATGATCTGTTCCTTGAGGCCGAGGGCATAATTGCCACGGCCATCGAACGACTTGGGGTTGAGCCCGCGAAAATCGCGAACCCGCGGGAGCGCGATCGTCACCAGACGGTCCAGGAACTCGTACATGCGCTCGCGCCGCAGCGTGACCTTGCAACCGATCGGCATGCCTTCACGCAGCTTGAACTGAGCGATCGACTTCTTGGCCTTGGTGATCACCGGCTTCTGGCCAGAAATCGCCTGCATCTCGGCGGCAGCGGTCTCGACGCGCTTCTTGTCCTGGGTCGCATCGCCAACGCCCATGTTGATCACGATCTTTTCAAGGCGCGGAACCTCGAGGCGGTTCTTGTAACCGAACTTCTCGGTCATCGCCTTGACGATGCGGTCCTCGTAATCGGCCTTGAGGCGCGGGGCATAGTTCGCTGGCTTCTTGGCCGGCTTGTCCGCAACCTTCTCGGGCTTGGGCGCCTCGGCCTTCTGGGCCTTGGGCAACGCCTCGATCGCCTCGGCTTCGGCCTTCTTGGCCTCTCCGACCAGCTCTACCTGTTCGGTCGCGGGCTCTTGAGCCTCTTCGACCTTCTTTTCCTTGTCAGCCATGGATCAGCTCTCCGGTCTTGGCCGCGACGCGGACCTTCTTGCCGTCGCGCTCCTCGAAACGGACGCGGCTCGGCTTGCCGTCGGCGGTCGCGATTGCGACCTTGGACACGTGCAGCGGCGCTTCCTTGCGCTCGATCCCGCCCTGCGGGTTGAGCTGGGTCGGCTTGCGGTGACGCGCGTGGACGTTGATCCCCGAGACGACGACCTTGCCTTCCTTGGGCATCGCCCTCACGACCTCGCCCGTACGGCCCTTGTCCTTGCCGGACAGGACGACGACGCGGTCACCCTTCTTGATTTTGCTCGCCGCCATCACAGCACCTCCGGGGCGAGCGAAATGATCTTCATGTGCTTCCTTGCGCGAAGCTCGCGGACCACCGGGCCGAAGATACGGGTGCCGATCGGCTCCTCGTTCTTGTTGACCAGCACCGCGGCGTTGCTGTCGAAGCGGATCACGGACCCGTCGGGACGACGGATATCCTTGGCCGTTCGAACGATCACCGCACGGTGGACGTCGCCCTTCTTCACGCGGCCGCGAGGCGCCGCTTCCTTGACGCTGACGACGATGATGTCGCCGACGCCGGCAGTGCGGCGCTTCGAGCCGCCCAGCACCTTGATGCACTGGACGCGCTTTGCGCCGCTGTTATCCGCAACGTCCAGGTTGGACTGCATCTGGATCATGGTTCGACCCTTATCCTCTCAAATTCTTCTCAGGCGTCCGCTTCGGCGACGTCTTCGGCCTTGGCCTTCTTGCCCTTCTTGGCAGGCTTTTCGGCCTTCTCTTCCGCAGGTTTCGCCGGTTCCTCGGTCGGCGCAACGAGCTCGGGCTCGTCGATCTCGACTGCACCCATCTTCGCAGCGCCGATGCGATCGACGACCTTCCACGTCTTCAGCTTCGAGATCGGCGCGCACTCTTCGATGCGCACGATCTCACCCATGCGGAATTCATTGGCCGCATCATGAGCGTGGTATTTCTTCGACAGCTTGATGATCTTGCCATAGAGCGGGTGCTTCACCCGCCGCTCGACACGGACCACGACCGTCTTGTCACCCTTGTCGGACACCACGGTGCCGGTGAGGACGCGCTTTGGCATCTCGATAGTCTCCTCAGCCCTTCGCCTGCGCGCGGGCGCGTTCGTTCTGCAGCGTCTTGATCCGGGCGATCGTGCGGCGAACTTCGCGCACTCGGCTCGGCTTCTCGAGCTGGTTGGTGGCCGACTGGAAGCGCAGGTTGAACTGCTCGCGCTTCAGATCGCCCAGCTCCTGCTGGAGCTGGTCGTCGGTCTTCTGCTTGAGATCGTCGATCGCAGGCATCTTACTTTTCCTCCGCGGCCAGGCTCTCGCCAAGGCGGGCCACGACCTTCGTCTTGATCGGGAGCTTTTCAGCCGCGCGTTCAAACGCCGTCTTCGCAAGCGAGCCAGGCACCCCGTCGAGCTCGAAGAGAATGCGGCCGGGCTTCACACGGGCGACCCAGAATTCCGGCGCGCCCTTGCCCGAGCCCATGCGGACTTCGGCAGGCTTGGAGCTCACCGGAACGTCCGGGAACACCCGGATCCAGAGACGGCCGGTACGCTTGATGTGCCGGGTGATCGCGCGGCGGGCCGCCTCGATCTGGCGAGCAGTGATCCGTTCCGGCTCCATGGCCTTGAGGCCGAAGGCGCCGAAATTGAGCTCGGTTCCGCCCTTGGCGTTGCCATGGATGCGGCCCTTGAAGGCCTTGCGGAACTTGGTGCGCTTGGGTTGCAACATCTGTTATTTTCCTTCGCGCTTACCGGTTGCCGCGTTCTTCGCGGGCCGGCCGAACGCCGGAGGTCTGGGCCTCCATCATCAGGCGGTCCTGTGCGAGCGGGTCGTGGGCGAAAATCTCGCCCTTGAAGACCCACACCTTGACGCCGCACACGCCATAGGCGGTGTGCGCCTCGGCCTCGGCGTAATCGACGTTGCCGCGCAGCGTGTGCAGCGGAACGCGGCCCTCGCGATACCATTCGGTACGCGCGATCTCGGCACCGCCAAGGCGGCCCGAACAGGTAATCCTGATCCCTTCTGCACCGAGGCGAAGGGCCGACTGCACGGCCCGCTTCATCGCGCGGCGGAAGGCGATCCGGCGCTCGAGCTGGTCGGCGACGCCCTGGGCGACGAGCTTGGCGTCGATCTCCGGCTTGCGGATCTCGACGATGTTGAGGCTCACCTCCGAGCTCGTCATCTTCTGGAGCTCTTTCTTGAGCTTCTCGATGTCGGCGCCCTTCTTGCCGATGATCACGCCCGGACGGGCAGCATAGATGCTGATCCGGCAGATCTTCGCCGGGCGCTCGATCACGACCTTCGAGATCGCGGCCTGGGGGACCTTCTTGAGGATGAACTTACGGATATTGAGATCTTCGAGCAGCAGACGGCCGTAATCCTGGCCTTCCGCAAACCAGCGGCTGTCCCAGGTACGGTTGATTTGCAGGCGAAGCCCGATCGGTGAGGATTTCTGACCCATGATTAAGCTTCTTCCTGCTCGCGAACGACGACCCGGAGACGGCTGAACGGCTTGACGATCCGGCTGGACCGCCCGCGCGCACGGGTCGCGAAGCGCTTCATCGAGATCGACTTGCCGACGCTCGCCTCGGCGACAATGAGCGCATCGACGTCGAGGTTGTGGTTGTTCTCGGCATTGGCGACTGCGGACGCGAGGACCTTGCGCACGTCCTCGGCCATCGCCTTGGGCGAGAACTGGAGGATGCTGAGCGCCTGCTCGACCTTCTTGCCGCGGATCATTCCGGCGACGAGGTTGAGCTTTCGTGCGGAGCCGCGGATCGTGGTCCCGACCGCAAGCGCTTCCTTCTCGCCGACCTTGCGGGGTGCAACTGGCTTGGCCATCAGCGCTTGCCCTTCTTGTCTGAGGCGTGGCCGTGGAAGGTTCGCGTCGGCGCGAACTCACCAAGCTTCATCCCGACCATTTCCTCGTTGACCGAGACGGGGATGAACTTGCGGCCGTTGTAGACATTGAAGGTCAGTCCGACGAACTGAGGCAGGATGGTCGAACGACGTGACCAGGTCCTGATCGGCGCGCGGCCGCCCTTTTCCTGCGCAGCTTCCGCCTTCTTCAGGAGCGAAAGCTCGACGAAAGGACCTTTCCAGATGGAACGGGCCATGGATTAACCCTTCTTCTTCGCGTGACGCGACCGAATGATGAACTTGTCGGTCGACTTGTTGTGACGAGTGCGGGCGCCCTTGGTCGGCTTGCCCCACGGAGTAACCGGATGACGGCCGCCCGAGGTCCGGCCTTCACCACCGCCGTGCGGGTGGTCGACCGGGTTCTTGGCAACGCCGCGGGTGAGCGGCCGCTTGCCGAGCCAGCGGCTGCGGCCTGCCTTGGCTAGGTTGGTGTTCGCATTGTCGGGGTTCGACACTGCGCCGACCGTCGCCATGCAGTCCGAACGGACATAGCGCTGCTCGCCTGAATTCAGCCTGACGATCACCATTCCGCGGTCGCGGCCCACAACCTGCACGTAGGTGCCCGCTGCACGGGCGATCTGACCGCCCTTGCCGGGCTTGAGCTCGACGTTGTGAACGATCGTGCCCACGGGCATTTGGCCGACTTCCATCGCATTGCCGGGCTTAACGTCGACCTTCTTGCCGGCGATCACCTTGTCGCCGGGCGCAAGGCGCTGCGGCGCGAGGATGTAGGCCTGCTCGCCGCCCTCATAGGTGATGAGAGCGATGAACGCGGAGCGGTTCGGGTCATATTCGAGACGCTCGACCGTGGCCTGGACGTCCCAGGTGCGGCGCTTGA
Organism: Sphingomonas agri; assembly: GCF_038148795.1. Taxonomy (NCBI): domain Bacteria; kingdom Pseudomonadati; phylum Pseudomonadota; class Alphaproteobacteria; order Sphingomonadales; family Sphingomonadaceae; genus Sphingomonas; species Sphingomonas agri. The sequence continues at coordinate 778,115 of NZ_JBAPEU010000002.1, forward strand.
AATCGACATAGCGATAGCGCTGCTTGTGACCGCCGGCGATGCCGCGGGAGGTCACATGACCCTTGTTGTTGCGACCGCCGGTCTTGCGCTTGCCTTCGGTCAGCTTCTTGACCGGCTTGCCCTTCCACAGCGCCGACTTGTCGACCAGGATCAGGCCGCGGCGGGCCGGCGAGGTCGGGTTATATTGCTTGAGAGCCATCAGCCCCGCACCCCTTCAGTAATGTCGATCGGATCCTGGCCTTCCACCAGCGTCACGATCGCCTTCTTGAAATCCGAGCGCCGGTAGGGACGGCCTTGCCAGCGCTTCGACTTGCCCTTGGTGACGATCGTGTTCACGTTCGCAACCTTGCGGTTGAAAAGCGCCTCGATCGCAGCCTTGATCTCGGGCTTGGTCGCGCCGGGCGCGACCTTGAACACCACAGAGTTGTTTTCCGAGAGCATCGTCGACTTCTCGGTGATGTGCGGTGCAAGCACGATGTCGTAGTGGCGCGCCTCGGGCGCGGGCTTCTGCGGCTTCTTAGCCATTGAACCGGGCCTCCAGCTTCTCGACGGCTGCGCGGGTCAGGACCAGCGTATCGTGCCGCATGATGTCGTAAACATTGGCCCCCATCGCCGGCAGCAGGTTCACGCTCTCGAGGTTCGATGAGGCGCGGGCGAAACCGACGTTGAGTGCCTCGCCGTCGATGACCAGCGCGGTCTTGCCGAAGCCCAGCTTCTCAAGCTGCGCCTTCAGCGTCTTCGTCTTGCCTTCGGCAACGTCGAGGTTGTCGAGGACGACGAGGTTACCGTCGCGGGCCTTGGACGACAAAGCCATCTTGAGGCCGAGCTGACGGACCTTCTTGTTGAGGCTCGAGGCGAAGATGCGCGCGCGCGGACCGTGCGCCTTGCCGCCGCCGATGAAGATCGGCGCCCTGCGGTCGCCGTGACGGGCGGTGCCGCCGCCCTTCTGACGGCCGAACTTCTTGCCGGTGCGCGCGACATCGCTGCGCTCGCGGGCCGCACGGGCCGGAGCGCGACGGTTGACGAGCTGCCAGGTGACGACGCGGTGAAGGATGTCGGCGCGAGGCTCGACGGCGAAAATCTCGTCGTTGAGCTCGATGTCACCGCCAGCCTTGGCGTCGAGGGTCTGTACCTTGACCTTCATCGCTTAGCCTTCCTTGCTCTCGTCGGGCGAGGGCTTGGCCTCGTCCTTCGGAGCTTCCGTTGCTTCATTTTCGGCGGCTGCCTGGGCCTCGGCCTCGGCAGCAACGCCAGCTTCCTGCTCAGCGGCTATGGCCGCGACTTCCTCGTCGCTCGGCAGCGCCGGGATCTCGTGGACCGCGGCGTCGTCGACCAGGCCAGCGGCCGGCACTTCGACCTCTTCCTGCTTCAGTTCCTCGAGGAGGCCGGCAGGATAAGGAGCGGTGTCGTGGCGCGGAAGCTTGATCGCGTCGCTGACCGTGAGCCAGGCGCCCTTGTGGCCGGGGACGGAGCCCTTGATGAACAGCAGGCCGCGGATCGGGTCCGTGCGGACGACCTCGAGGTTCTGCTGAGTACGGTTGCGGGCGCCCATGTGGCCGGCCATCTTCTTGTTCTTGAAGACGCGGCCCGGATCCTGGCGGTTACCCGTCGAACCGTGCGAGCGGTGAGAAACCGAAACACCGTGAGTTGCGCGCAGACCCCCGAAGCCCCAACGCTTCATGGCCCCCGCGAAGCCCTTGCCCTGCGTCACGCCTGCAACGTCGACGAGCTGGCCTGCGACAAAGTGATCCGCACTGATGTGTGCACCAACATCGAGGAGCGCGTCCTCGGCGACGCGGAACTCGGCGATCCTCGCCTTGGGCTCGACCTCGGCCTTGCCGAAAGCCGCGCGCTGGGGCTTGGCGACGTTCTTCGCCTTCGCCTTGCCGGCGCCGAGCTGGACGGCGGTATAGCCGTCACGATCCATTTCACGGCGGCCGATGACCTGTACGTCGTCCAGCTGCAGAACGGTAACCGGCACATGCCGACCGTCAGCCTGGAACAGGCGGGTCATACCGACCTTCTTCGCGATCACGCCGGTGCGCATGATCAAACTCCTCCACAGAGGCACCCGAACCATTTCGGGTGCTTGCAGCCCATCAAATGTTTGCGTGCCCCGCCTGGGCTAATGCTCCTTGAACAGAGCGGCGGGGACGCAGCCCGGAGCTTGTCTCCGGCGGTATCCACCATTTCTCACCCCTCAAAAGAGGGGCACTGGCCGGTTAAGCCAGCTTGATCTCGACGTCGACGCCGGCGGCGAGGTCGAGCTTCATCAGCGCATCGACCGTCTGCGGCGTCGGCTGCACGATGTCGAGCAGCCTCTTGTAGGTCCTCACCTCGAACTGCTCGCGCGACTTCTTGTCGACGTGCGGCGAACGGTTGACGGTGAACTTCTCGATACGCGTCGGAAGGGGAATCGGACCGCGAATGAGAGCACCCGTGCGACGCGCCGTGTCGGCAATGTCGCCAGTCGCCTGGTCGAGCACTCGATGATCGAACGCCTTCAGGCGAATCCGGATATTCTGCGTTTCCATTTCCCTACCGATGCGAAAGAGCCTGCGAGCCTACCCAACGGGCAGTCCCGCGAACAAAGCCAAACCTCAAAAGCGAGCCGCGCGACCCTGAGATCAGAATCGCGCGGCAGGCGCCCTATATTACTTAGTGATCTCGGCGACAACCCCTGCGCCGACCGTACGGCCACCTTCGCGGATCGCGAAGCGCAGGCCCGGGTCCATGGCGATCGGGGCAATCAGCTTGACGCCCAGATTCACGTTGTCGCCCGGCATCACCATCTCGGTGCCCTCCGGGAGCTGGACCTCGCCAGTGACGTCCGTCGTCCGGAAGTAGAACTGCGGCCGATAGTTGGCGAAGAACGGCGTGTGACGGCCCCCCTCGTCCTTCGAAAGGACATAGACCTCTGCCTTGAAGTCGGTGTGCGGCGTGATCGAGCCGGGCTTGGCCAGAACCTGGCCGCGCTCGACGTCCTCACGACCGATGCCGCGCAGAAGCGCGCCGATGTTGTCGCCCGCCTGGCCCTGGTCGAGCAACTTGCGGAACATCTCGACGCCGGTCACGACCGTCTTCTGGGTGTCGCGGATGCCGACCACTTCGACTTCCTCGCCAACCTTGATGACGCCCGTTTCGACACGGCCGGTCACGACGGTGCCGCGGCCGGAGATCGAGAACACGTCTTCGATCGGCATCAGGAACGGCTTGTCGAGCGGACGCTCGGGGGTCGGGATCCAGTCATCGACCGCGTCCATGAGCTTCAGGATCGCGTCGTGGCCGATTTCCTTGTTGCTGTCCTCGAGGGCCGCAAGGGCCGAACCCGAGACGATCGGAATGTTGTCGCCGTCGAAATCGCGCTTGGAAAGCTCTTCGCGGATCTCGAGCTCGACGAGCTCCAGCAGCTCCGGATCGTCGACCTGGTCGACCTTGTTGAGGAACACGACCATCGTCGGAACGCCGACCTGCTTGGCGAGCAGGATGTGCTCCTTGGTCTGCGGCATCGGACCGTCGGCGGCCGACACGACCAGGATCGCGCCGTCCATCTGGGCAGCGCCGGTGATCATGTTCTTCACATAGTCCGCGTGGCCCGGGCAGTCGACGTGCGCATAGTGGCGCTTGTCGGTCTCATATTCGACGTGCGCCGTCGAAATGGTGATACCGCGCTCGCGCTCCTCGGGCGCCTTGTCGATGTTTGCATAGTCGGTGAACTCGGCCTTGCCCGACTCGGCAAGAACCTTGGTGATCGCCGCCGTGAGGGACGTCTTGCCATGGTCGACGTGACCGATGGTGCCAATGTTCACGTGCGGCTTATTCCGCTCGAATTTAGCCTTCGCCATTTTACGCCTCTTCTATTTAAAGGAATTCGGGCGGCCGCCCTCATCGCGGACGCGCCCATAACTACTATTTTGCGCTTACGCTAGCTTCGCCTTCACCTCGTCGGCGACGTTCTGCGGCACCTCGTCATAATGCGAGAACTGCATGGTGTACTGGGCGCGTCCCTGCGTAAACGAACGCAGCTGGTTGACGTAGCCGAACATGTTCGCGAGCGGCACCATCGCCTCGACCACCTGCGCATTGCCACGGCTGTCGGTACCCTGGATCTGGCCGCGCCGGCTGTTGATGTCGCCGATGACGTCGCCGAGATAATCCTCCGGCGTCACCACCTCGACCTTCATGATCGGCTCGAGGATCTTGATTCCGGCCTTCTGCGCAGCTTCGCGCATCGCGCCGCGCCCAGTGATCTCGAACGCCAATGCCGAAGAGTCGACGTCATGGTACTTGCCGTCGATCAGGTGGACCGAGAAGTCGACGATCGGGAAGCCGATGAGCGAACCCGTCTCGGCCGTCTCCCGCATGCCCTTCTCCACCGACGGGATGTACTCGCGCGGGATGTTGCCGCCCTTGATCTCGTCGAGGAACTGGAAGCCCGAGCCACGCTCGCCGGGAACCACCTTCACCTTCACTTCGCCGAACTGACCGGAGCCGCCCGACTGCTTCTTGTGGGTGTATGTAAGCTCGATCGGCTTCGCGAGATATTCGCGGTAGGCGACCTGCGGCGCGCCGACATTGGCCTCGACCTTGAACTCGCGCTTCATGCGGTCGACGAGGATCTCGAGGTGAAGCTCGCCCATCCCCTTGATGATGGTCTGGCCCGATTCATGGTCGGTCGTGACGCGGAAGCTCGGATCCTCGGCGGCCAGGCGGTTGAGGGCGATGCCCATTTTCTCCTGGTCGGCCTTCGTCTTGGGCTCGACGGCCACTTCGATGACGGGATCCGGGAACTCCATCCGCTCGAGGATGATGGGCTTGGCCGGATCGCACAACGTGTCGCCGGTCGTCGTTTCCTTAAGGCCCGCGATGGCGACGATGTCGCCGGCATAAGCGGTCTCGATGTCTTCCCGGTTGTTCGCATGCATGAGCAGCATGCGCCCGATCTTTTCCTTCTTGTCCTTGACCGAGTTGCTGACCGTGCCCTTCTCGAGCTTGCCCGAGTAGATGCGCGCGAAGGTCAGCGTACCGACGAACGGGTCGTTCATGATCTTGAACGCCAGCGCGGAGAACGGCGCCGTGTCCGACGCCTCGCGGGTATCGGCTGCATCGGTGTCCGGATTGACGCCCTCGACCGGCGGAATGTCGAGCGGGCTCGGGAGATAATCCACCACTGCGTCGAGCAGGGGCTGGACACCCTTGTTCTTGAACGCCGAGCCGCAGAGCACCGGCACGAACGAGAAGTTGAGCGTGCCCTTGCGGATCAGCCTCTTCAGGGTCGCGACATCGGGCTCGTTGCCTTCGAGATAGGCCACCATCACGTCATCGTCCTGCTCGACTGCAGTCTCGATGAGTTCCTGGCGCGCAGCCTCGGCCGCGCCTTTCAGGTCGTCGGGAATGTCCTGATATTCGAACTTGGCGCCGAGGCTCTCCTCGAGCCAGATGATCGCCCGGTTCTCGACCAGGTCAACGAGGCCCTTGAAGCTGCTCTCAAGACCTATCGGGAGGTAAAGCACGAGCGGACGCGCACCGAGACGGTCCTTGATCATGCCGACGCACATGTCGAAATTCGCGCCGGTGCGGTCGAGCTTGTTGACGAAGCACATGCGCGGAACATTGTACTTTTCGGCCTGCCGCCAGACCGTCTCCGACTGCGGCTCGACGCCGGCGACGCCGTCGAAACAGGCTACCGCACCGTCGAGCACGCGAAGCGAGCGCTCGACCTCGATGGTGAAGTCGACGTGTCCCGGCGTGTCGATGATGTTGATGCGGTGCTCTTCGCCCTTGCCGTCGCCAGCACGCCAGAAACAGGTCGTCGCGGCGGACGTGATCGTGATCCCCCGCTCCTGCTCTTGCTCCATCCAGTCCATGGTCGCGGTGCCCTCGTGGACCTCGCCGATCTTGTAGGACTTGCCGGTGTAATAGAGGATGCGCTCGGTGGTCGTCGTCTTGCCGGCGTCGATGTGTGCCATGATGCCGATGTTGCGATAGCGCTCGAGCGGATGGCTGCGGGCCATTTTCGTGTCTTCCTTAGCGATTTGGGGAGCGGGTTTGCCCGGTCCCCACCAATATAGGTACGGTTCTTACCAGCGGTAGTGGCTGAACGCGCGGTTCGCTTCCGCCATGCGGTGCGTGTCCTCGCGCTTCTTGACGGCGTTGCCGCGGTTCTGCGCCGCGTCCATCAGCTCGCCCGAAAGCCTGCCCGACATGGTCTTCTCGGAACGGGCGCGAGCGGCGCCGATCAGCCACCTGATGGCAAGTGCCTGGGCACGCTCGGGACGAACCTCGACCGGAACCTGATAGGTCGCACCGCCGACGCGGCGGGAGCGGACCTCGATGCCGGGCTTCACATTGTTGAGCGCATCATGGAAGACGCCGAGCGGCTCGCGCTTCAGGCGGGTTTCGACATTGTCGAGCGCGCCGTAGACGATGCCCTCGGCAACCGACTTCTTGCCGTCGAGCATGACCGAATTCATGAACTTCGACAGGACCAGGTCCCCGAACTTGGGATCAGGGAGGATTTCGCGCTTTTCTGGGCGACGACGACGAGACATTGGATGTTTCCTTTCTCTTCAGCCGGTTCCGGAACCTGTCCGGGGCTTACTCTCGTGAATTACTTGGGACGCTTGGCGCCGTACTTCGAGCGGGACTGCTTGCGATCCTTGACGCCCTGCGTGTCGAGGACACCGCGAAGGACGTGGTAGCGGACGCCCGGAAGGTCGCGGACGCGCCCGCCGCGGATTAGGACAACGCTGTGCTCCTGGAGGTTGTGGCCCTCGCCCGGAATGTAGCTGATCACCTCGCGCTGGTTGGTGAGCCGCACCTTCGCCACCTTGCGAAGCGCCGAGTTCGGCTTCTTCGGAGTAGTCGTGTAGACACGGGTGCAGACGCCGCGCTTCTGCGGATTCTGCTCCATCGCAGGGACCTTGGACTTGGCCTTTTGCGGCTCGCGACCCTTGCGGATCAGCTGGTTAATCGTTGGCATGAAGCCCTTCACCTTGATGTTTGCGGGAAGTCCCCGCGGGTTACTTTGCTCAACAGAAAAAGCGCGGAGCCAAAGCAGCCTTACGGGCCGCCCGGCGACGCGCATGTTGAGCAATGTTCAGCTCTTGCCCGGCGCCAGCTGAATCAAAGCCATGAATCGAGAGGACGCTCGGACGGGCGGGCACATAGCGGGCGAGGGGTGAAGGGTCAACCGCGCCCCGGTGCAAAGGAACGCTTGGCGCGTACTGCTCGTTCGTGTGGGGCTTCCTTTGAAGGGAGGCACGACATGACCCTTAGCATTTCGAGGCTCGGCCCCTCTCTCGCGCTTGCGCTTCTGGCAAGCTGCGGTGCCGACAGCCGGTCGGGCCCCCAAACCAACGGAGGTGCAACCGTGGAGAACGCAGCGCTCGCCAAACTCAGCCTCACGAGCGACGCCTTCCGGGAAGGTCAGCCCATCCCGGCCCAGTATACCTGCGACGGAGCCGACCAGAGGCCCGCCCTGCACTGGGGGGAGCCGCCGGAAGGCACGAAAAGCTTCGCGCTCGTGATCGACGACCCGGATGCTCCGAGCGGCACGTTCCGCCACTGGGGAGTGTTCGACATCCCCGCATCGGCCCGCTCGCTCGGCGCGGAAGGCAAGGTCGGTACCGAAGTCGCCAATGATTTCGGCAAACCTGGCTATGGCGGCCCCTGCCCACCCAAGGGCCACGGCCCGCACCACTATCATTTCCGGCTCTTCGCGCTCGACGTGCCTCGACTGGAGGTGGCGCCCGGCGCCAAAGTCGCCGACGTCGAGCGGGCGGCGGAAAAGCACGCGATCGCCCAGGGCGAACTGATCGGCACCTACGAGCGAAAGTAGGCCGACCTCGCAACTCCTGCTAAACTGCCAAAGCGGAGGGGATGTCCGCCTGGCCTTGAAGGAGAGCGACATGACGTACAAAGACCTCATCATCCCCTTGAGCGTGATGGTGGCTGCATTGCCCCTGCACCCGGCTGCCTCTCAGCCAGGCGCTCCGTCCGGAACGCCTCAGACCAGATATTGCCTGCGCGTGGATCCGGAGACGGGGAGCCGCATCGAGACCATCCAGTGCCGCACCCGCGAGGAATGGGCCGATCTCGATGTCGACGTCGACCAGGAGTGGGCGGCGAACGGCGTCAGGGTGATCGCCTAGCACAGGCGTCCGCGTCAGCTGCCTTCAAAGATGTGCGAAGAGCAGCGCCACGTATGAGAGGGAGCCGGCGACCGCAGTGACTGCAAGAGCCAGCTGAATTCTCTTCCCGCTGAACGCGATGCCCGCGCCGGCAATGGCGGCGAGCACCAGGTGGAATGTCAGGTTGAGCGGCGATGGAAGGCGGTGCTCGAGCACCGCTTCCTTGAGGATGCTGCTTGCAAGCATCGCCACCAGGAAGGCGAAGAACGCTTTCCGATGCCGCTCGAAGTGGCCGGAAAGGTCAAGACGTTCCTCCGCGGGGACGTCCGGAAGCACCAGGGCCGAGAGCATGTAGAGAAGGCCCATCTGGAGCAGGATTACCGCGAAATCGAGGAAGTCCCATTCGCCGCGCTTGGTCAGGCCGAAGCTCGCCCACCAGGCCTGGGCCGCGAACAGCAATACGAGCCCTCTCCAGATGAGGGCCGCGGGATCGGAATGGATCCTTCCTCGGGCTAGCAGGAGTGCCCGATAGCCCTGGAGGACCTGGGCGATCGCGAGCCCCAGGATGATGGAGATGAGGACCGAGAGATAACCGAATGCGTCCATCAGCCTAGCCTGGGCAGGATGCGGTGTTCTGCGAGGCGGTCGTAAAAGGGACGGCAGCGATCGGCGAGCCGGCGGGCATCGTCGGGGAGGTCGACCGGGCCCCGCTCCGGCTGCCCGAACCCCGTGCTGGTCTCGACGGCCCCGTACCAATGCGGCGCCCAGGCCCCGTCAGTCGACCGCCTTCCCGCGGCCCAGGCCAGCATTGCCTTGTCCCACGGAATGCCGAGCGCATCGCAAAGCGACCTGAGCACGCCTTCAGGGTCTGAAAGCACGTCATTTGCGTCAATCACGGGCGGCGAATGACCAAGCCGATCCGCCTCGCGCTCGAAGAACTGCGCCTGGCGGTCCATCCCAAAGTTCTCGAAGGCGGCCGCTTCGCGCTTGCGCAGATACGAGGCGATCATCCGCTCGGGCTCGCGGATCAGGAACGCGTGCCTGAACCCTTCGAAATCCTCGTGACCGACCGGGCCGACCATGTGGTGCCACATGTGCTTCTGATACCAGAATTGCGCGCCGCCCGGCGCCTCGCTTCGAAGCGCCTCCATGACGCTTCCCCAGTCGCAGTCCATCGCTGCGATGGTCTCTTCCCGCATGGGATGGCTGGCGCCGGTCGTCTTCAGGAAGCAGCCGTAGAAAGGCTCATCCGAAACGAACGTGTCCGGCCGGTTTCCGAAGCTGCGCATCATCGCGGTGGAAAGGTTACGGGGCCCCGACCACATCGCAATGCGGATCGTCACGGCCGAACTTGCTCGGCAGCGTCGCGCTCGATCCGCTGCGCGTAAAGGCCCTGAAGGCGCTCGACTACCGGACCACGGCACCCAAGCGTTCGACCATCGACCTCCCTTACGGACACGATGCCGGCAAATGTCCCGGTGACGAATGCCTCGTCCGCGCCATAGACGTCGGTCAGCGAGAAATCCTTTTCGATGGCCGGGATGCCAGCGTCGCGGGCGATCTCGAGTGCAAGACCGCGAGTGATGCCGCCGAGGCAATATTTGCCGCTCGACGTCCAAACCTCGCCCTTGCGGACGATGAAGAAATGCGTCGAATTGCAGGTTGCAACAAAGCCGAGCGGATCGAGCATCAATCCTTCGTCTGCACCGGCCTGGGTCGCCTGGATCGAGGCGAGAATGCAGTTGAGCTTGGAATGCGAGTTGATCTTCTGGTCCTGGACCGCGGGATCGCCGCGGCGGACATGGACCGTGAACAACTTGAGGCCGCGCTCGAAGACGTCGGGGTCAGGTTTCTTGTACTCGGCGATGATCACCACGGTTGCCGGAGTGACCACGACGCGTGGGTCCTGGTATGGCGTCGAGCGCACGCCGCGGGTCACCATCAGGCGGACGTGGACGCCCTCGGTCATGTGATTGGCATCAAGCGTGTCGTACAGGCGCTTGGAAAGACCCTCGCGGCTGATGCCGATGTCCATGGCGAGCGCTTTTGCACCCTCGAACAGCCGGTCGAGATGGCGGTCGAGAAAGGAGAGTTTGCCGCGGTGAACCCGCAGCCCTTCCCAGACGCCATCACCAAGCATGAACCCGCTGTCGAACACCGAGACGACTGCCTCGGCACGCGGCTTCAGCTCGCCGTTGACATTGATCAGGACCGAGGCGTTCCGCGGGTCGGAAACATCATGCATCGACTTCGCCATGGCGCGACCGTGCAGCGCGGACGCGGGCTTGGCAACTAGCTGGAATGCCGTCCGGCGAGCGCGGCGGCGCGGCGTGGAGCCCATCGGCGAGATATCGCGCCAGCGCCCGATCGGCATCGAAATCCTGCACCGGGGACCTCAGATCCCATGTCAACGCCCCGCCACTTCCTGCGGCCGGCATTATCACTCCCGCCTTGGCCCACCGCATCTCTTCAGCGCGGTGACCAGGGCGGAAGGGGCAGCAAAATTGGCTAGGCGCCCTGTTCGGTGACCCCGCCGTCCCATTCCTCGTGTGGATGGCGCCTGTCGGCCTCGGCCTTGGTCGACTGGACGATACCGTCCAGGTGCTCGGGCGGTCCGTAGATTGTATAAAGGCGCAGCGCAGCGCTCCCGGTGTTCCGGACGTTGTGCCGAGCGCCCGCCGGCACGATCACCGCGGAATCGTCCTCGACGTGATTGGGAACTCCGTCGATGTCGACGACGCCGTTTCCTTCCTCGATCCGGAAGAACTGGTCGCGGTCTTCATGCACCTCCTCGCCGATCTCGTCGCCCGGCTGAAGAGTCATCGCGACCAGCTGCAGATGATGTCCGGTGTAGAGGACACGGCGGAAATCCTCATTCTCAAGGGTCCGCTTCTCGATGTTGTCGCAATAGCCCTTCATGCGTCATTCTCCTTTGAGTGGGTCATGCCCCCAGTTCATCAGGCTGTAACGCCAGCGGGACGTGTAGATGTTCGCGGGCTGCTGGGCCAAGTGACGGCGGATGAAGCCAACGACCTTGCGCATGTGCAGGAGATCGTCGTCGCTGAGCTCGGCCTCCTCCTTGCGCAGGATCCGGACAATGAGCCGACCGCTCGCGTGCCCGACACTTTCAGGCCGGTCCCCCTTGGTGCCCTTCCATCCGACCTTCCGGCTTTCGCTCGTCGCAAGCCATTGCTCGAGCTCGGCCGCGCTCATGTTCACGGATCCGAGAAAATCCCGCCGAACTCTGGTCCGATCAGCCTCGCTCATCACGGGCAAGCTCAATACCCCGGCTGCTCGGCAGCGCCCTGCATGGGTCTTACGAACAAGCGCCTGACGGCGGGCCATCTCTCCCGCGCCTCGACTTCGACGCGGCATACGATGCGCTCTACTTCGCCGGCAGGCAGATCGTCCTGGAAGTCGACGTTCATCATGACGGTGATCTGGTCGGGCGAGCTGTGGACGGTAAGCACATGCCCGACCCCGACCACTCCTGACTGGCTGCCTGCCAGCCGACGCAGATTGTCGACCAGGACGGGATCTGCAGCCTCGCCGATCAGCAGGCCCTTCGATTCATAGGCGAGCAGGATCGCGGTAAATCCGAGGATGACCCCGATGATGATCGATGCAGCCCCATCAAAGAAGGGATCTCCCGTTATCTGCGAGGCGACGAGGCCAACCGCTGCCGCGATGATGCCCGCCATGGCGGCACCGTTCTCGAGAAGAACGATGAAGGCCGGCGGGTCCTTGGACTGGCGGACCGCCTGGAACCAGCCGAGGTCGCCCTTGGCATTGCTGAAGTCGCGATAGGCTTCCACCGTCGACCAGCCCTCCAGCAGGAAGGCGACGAGGAGGACTGCATAGGCAATTCCAGGCGAGACCGCCGGCTCTGGTGTGAGGATGTGCAGAATACCTTCGTACACTGACACGCCCGCTCCGAGCGAGAAGACCAGAACGGCGACGACGAAGCTCCAGAAATACAGTTCGCGCCCGTAGCCGAAGGGATGGATCTTGTCGGGCGGCTTCTTTGCAGCCCGTCGTCCCCACATCAAAAGTAGCTGATTGGTTGAATCGACGACGCTATGCACACCCTCGGTAAGCATTGCCGAGGAACCGGTAACGGCCGCCGCGAGAAACTTTGAGGCGGCGATCCCAAGATTTGCGGCAAGCGCGACGACGAGCGTTCGCGTGCTGGTCGTGTGGGCGCTCAACCGTTCGTTCCCCCGGGGCCTTCGTTCATGGCGTCCCTAGCCGCCCCGCTCGGCTTCATCCAGTGGCGGCATCGATCATGCCCTGGTAGCTGTCGGGAGCGCGAGGAAGCGAGGAACGGGCGATGACACCGCCCGCGATGACGACGATCACAAGGACGGCCCCGATGATCCATTGACGGCGCGGTGCCCGAAGATCGTCGCCAAGAAAGATCAGCGCGAGCGGCGCGGCGAGCATCGGCCATAGATGATAGCGAAGATCCGAGGCGATGCTGACGATGAGAAAGCTCGCTTCCAGGGTGAGACCCGAAACGATGAAGGCAAGGGCAAGGCCGCCCGCTGGCTCAGAGCGCCTGCGCCAGGCAATTGGAAGCAGGCAAAGGCTCACCACAGTCCAGACGACCGGCCAGCCCAGCGGACTTGCGGCCTCGACGGCGGCGACGTCCTGCCAGCCTGCGGCAAGGGCGCTCGGCGGCGTCTCCAGGCCAAGATCGTTCGGCTCCGCCTCGATTGGCGGCGCCGCATCGGGGAGCCCGGGCTGGACCAGCCAGCGCTCGGTCGCGTTCCAGTGTTGAAGCCGGTGGCTCGCATATGCGAGCGGGTGGGCAGCGACGCCGGCGGCAAGAGCCCGATAGAGGTCGCTCTCGGGCGCGGCCATCAGCCGGCCCGTTGCTGCCGAGCAGGCCGTCGGATCGCCAAGCGGATCCCAGAAGAATGCCTTAACGCAGTGAAGTCTCCCGATCTGCTCACGCTCGGCGTTCGTGAAGACGCTGGGGGAAGCCGGCGAGGAGACTGCGATCGCGGCGAGGTCAAAGATCGGCTGGGTCTTTGCGACCTCGCTCCTGGCAGAGCCCAGAAGTCGGTGGTCGATGAGCGGAGTTGCAGCAAGAACCGCCACGACGGCGATAACCGCAGCGAGGCCCCGAACGGCGATGGATAAAGGTCGCCGCAGGAGGAGGGCGGCGAGTGGCGCAGTGGCGAACACGGCATTTGCGCGAACCAAGGTCGCATAGCCAATGAGCAAAACCATCACTGCGGCGGTACCCAACGGGATATTGCGATCCTGTAGCCGGTAATGCGCGGCAATGCCGATGGCTGCGACGAGCGCGCCCAGCATCTGCGCGTCCTTGAGCACAACCATCTGCCATCCAAGAAGGAGCGGAGAGAGGCCGAGGGCAGCAGCCGCGATGGCGGATTTTGGACGCGCTGTTCGCGCGAGCGCGGCAACGAGGAGGCCGAACCCGAGCGCGTAGAGCGCAGTCTGGAGAGCGAACATGGGGGCCCCCTGGGGCGCAAGCGGGCGCAGGAGCTGCCACAGGCGGACCATGACCGGCGGGTGCCAGTCGTCCACCTCGTTGCTTAGAACCTGCCCATATTGTGCGACGGTGTCGTACATGGGCACGCCCGGCCAGAAGCAGGCCGTCACGGCCGCGATCAGCAGTGCCGCAGCGCCGCCGGCAACCCAAGCCCTGGCGGGCCCAGTCAGATGTGAATCACGCGCCCGAACGCGGCGAGCACGCTCTCATGCATCATTTCGGAAAGGGTCGGATGCGGGAACACCGTCTGGATGAAATCATCTTCGACCAGTTCCGCTGTCTTGCCGACCGTATAGCCCTGGATGAGCTCGGTGACCTCGGCGCCGATCATGTGAGCGCCCAGCAGCTCGCCTGTTTTCGCGTCGAATACGGTTTTCACGAACCCGTCGACCTCTCCCAGCGCAATTGCCTTGCCATTGCCGATCGCCGGAAACTTGCCGACCTTGACCTCGTAACCCGCTTCCTTAGCCTTCGCCTCGGTGAGGCCGACAGAAGCGACCTGGGGGCGGCAATAGGTACAGCCAGGGATGTTCCTGGGATCGGTCGGATGCGGATGAACGCCCTTGTTGCCGAGCTCCTGCGCGATGGCTTCGACGGCCGTCACGCCTTCGTGGCTGGCCTTGTGCGCGAGCCAGGGCGGAGCGGTTATATCGCCAATCGCCCAGATCCCGGGCACGTTCGTCCGGCCGTAGGCGTCGGTGTCCACGTGGCCCTTGGTCGTTTTCACCCCCAGCTGCTCAAGGCCGATATTTTCGGTGTTGGGAAGGATGCCGACCGCGACGATACAATGGCTGAAACGCTGTTCGGAGGTCTTTCCGTCACTCGTCTTGATCTTCGCTGCGACGCCCTTTGCATCGGTCGTGATGCTCTCGACGCCGGCGCTTGTGAGGATTGTAAGACCCTGCTTCTGGAGGCTCTTGGCGAGCTGGGCGCTGACCTCCGCGTCTTCGACGGGAACGAGGCGGTCCAGCATTTCAACCACGGTGACCCTGGCCCCAAGGTCGGCAAAGAAGCTCGCAAACTCGATCCCGATCGCACCTGAGCCGATGACCAACAGCTCGGTCGGCATCTCCGAGGGGGTCATCGCATGCCGATAGGTCCAGATCCGCTTCCCGTCGGCCTTCGCGAAAGGCAGGTCACGAGCGCGGGCGCCGGTCGCAAGAATGATGTGTCTTGCGGCCAGCTCGGTCTCTTTGCCGTCGGGACCTCTTACCGACATCTTGCCCTTTCCGGTCACCTTCCCCTCGCCCATCAGGACGGTGATCTTGTTCTTCTTCATCAGGTGGGCGACGCCCTGGTTGAGCTGCTTTGCAACGGCCCGGCTTCGAGCGACGACCTTGCCGAGGTCGAACGAGGGTTTCTCATTGCTGAGGCCGTATGCATCGGCGTGCTGGAGATAATGGTAGACCTCGGCAGTGCGCAGGAGCGCCTTCGTCGGAATGCAGCCCCAGTTAAGGCAGATGCCGCCCAGGTTCTCGCGCTCGACGATCGCCGTTTTCAACCCGAGCTGCGCCGCGCGGATGGCGGCGACATAGCCTCCGGGTCCGGACCCAAGCACGATCACGTCATATTGGTCAGCCATTGTTTTCCTCTTCCGCCGCGATCGATCGCGGCTGGTTCCTGTCGTCGAGCGCGACGAAGGTGAACTCGCCCTCCGCCACGAGGGTTTCATTTTCACCGTCCCGCTGGCGGGCGATCGCTTCGGCTTTCAGCCGAACGGACGTGCGCCCCTGTTTCAGCAGGTCGACATAGACGCTGAGCTCGTCCCCGACGGCCATTGCGCCGGGAAACCTGATGGCGTCGGCAGCAACAAGGATCGCCTTACCCCTCGTTCGGCGCGAGGCGAACGAACCGCAGGCCAGGCCCATCTGGCCCAGCAGCCAGCCGCCGAACACGCCCCCATAAGGGTTCGTGTCTGCTGGCATGGCGGTGACACGGATGAGCGGAGTACGGGTCAAGTCGGGGAGACTTTGGTGGACGTTCTAAGGTCGGCGAAATAGCACTCCTCGTTCGCGTAAGTGCAGTTCATCGCCAGAACCACTTCGCCCGACGGCATCAGTACCGGCGCCGTTCCCTCGAGGCCGTGGTTGACGCCCTCGATCGTGATCGGGAGCACGCCCCGGTCGGGGCTCACGATCCAGCCGAGAACGAGTACCCGCTCGAGCGACATCCGATCATGTTCGTCGAGCACTTCCTGGAGCACATAGGTGTCGGGTGCGGCCGGAAACGAGTGGGCGTCGGCCTCGTTGAGACGCGCAATCTCGCCTGGAGCAAGCTGTTCGACGGTCCCGTCCTTAAGACGCCCATGTTCGGTCAATTGCCCGGCGTCGTGGGTCGACCACAGCCGATCGACGACAGCCAGTGGGAGGAGTTCGCCCCGCGCTGTTCTCACGAACATGAAGAACCTCCTACGCGAGCATTCCCAGGGGATTTTCGACCAGCTCCTTGAACGCTTTCATCAGCTTTGCGCCGTCGGCGCCGTCGATCGCCCGGTGGTCGAAGCTGCCCGTTGCGCTCATCACGGTCGCGATTTGCAGGCTCTCGTTGATGACGTAGGGCCGCTTCTCGCCGGCACCGATCGCCATGATCATCCCCTGCGGCGGATTGATGACGGCTTCGAACTGCTTGATACCGAACATCCCCATGTTCGATATCGAGGCGGTTCCGCCCTGATATTCCTGCGGCTGGAGTTTGCCGTCGCGGGCCCGCTCAGCGAGATCCTTCATTTCGGCCGAGATCGCCGAAACGCTCTTCGTCTCGGCCGCGACGATGATCGGCGTAATGAGCCCTGCAGGGATCGACACGGCGACCGAGATGTCCGCGCGATTATATTTGAGCATCTGGTCGCCCGCGAAAGCGACGTTGCATTCGGGAACGGCGATGAGCGACTGCGCAAGCGCCTTGATGAGGAGGTCGTTGACGCTGAGCTTGATGTTGCGGGCGGCAAGGCCCGCGTTCAGCTCGCCGCGAAGCTTGAGCAACGCGTCGAGCTGGATATCGACGGTCAGGTAGATGTGAGGGACCTGCTGCTTCGCCTCGGTCAGGCGGCGCGCGATAGTCTTCCGGATGTTCGACAGCTTGACCGTCTCGTGCGGGATCGCCTGCTCGATGGGTCCAGGCATGACGAGATGCGTCGCAGGCGCGGCCTGCGGCGCGGGAGCACGGGCTGGGGCGGCCGCGGGGGCGCTCCCCGCAGCGGCATCGACGTCGGCTCGAACGATCCGGCCGCCAGGACCACTCCCCTGGATTGTGGAAAGGTCGAGCTTCTGTGCCTGCGCAAGGCGCCGGGCGAGCGGCGAAGCCTTGACGCGCTCACCTTCGCCACCGGCTGCCGGCGCGGCCTCGCTCGTGGGTCCAGGTGCCGATGGAGCCGGCTCCCTCGTCGCCGATGCCGGGGCAGGAGCAGTCCTTGGAGTAGCATCCGCCTTTGGTTCGGGCGCTGACTTGGGCGGAGCCGCTGCTGCGGTGTCCGGCTTGGGAGCCCCCGCCGCGGCCTTCGCCGCATCTTCCCCCTCGCCCGCAAGAATGGCGATGGGCGCACCGACCTTCACGCCCTCGCTTCCCTCGGGGACGAGGATCTTGGCAATCTTGCCTTCGTCGACCGCCTCGAACTCCATTGTCGCCTTGTCGGTCTCGATCTCGGCGAGGATGTCGCCCGACTTGACCTCGTCGCCCTCTTTCACGAGCCACTTGGCAAGGGTCCCCTCCTCCATGGTCGGGGAAAGGGCGGGCATCTTGAGTTCGATTGGCATGAGGACCTGTCCTGAAAGACTCGCGCGCTCAAAGCCAATGCGGCGGGCGTGGTCAAGTCCGCGCCGAATACCCTAGTCACCCGCTTGCACTTATTCACGGTTTAACGCAGCACTCGCGATTGCATGGGGGAAAGCCAGCGCACCTACCTCGTCGTGGTCGACGATAGCGCGGAGTCGCGGGTCGCGTTGCGCTTTGCAGCGCGCCGCGCTGCAAAGACCGGCGGGCGCATCGAAGTCCTCGGGATCGTCGAGCCCCAGGACTTCGTACAGTTCGGCGGCGTACAGGCGGCGATCGAGGAAGAGCAGCGGCTGAGGATCGAGGGTGTGGTGAGTTCCGCGATCGGCGAAATTCTCGACGAATCGGGCATCGATGCGCAGATCATCATCCGCCAGGGCGAGGCGGTGCGTAGTGTCCGTGATTTCATCGGGGAACGCGAGGAGGTCGCAGCGCTCGTCCTGGGTGCGGCGCCGAGCGGAACGCCGGGACCGCTCGTCGCGGACTTTGCAGGACATGATGCCGGGCTGCTGCCCTGCCCCGTCATGATCATCCCGGGAAGCCTCAGCGACGACCGGCTGGAGCAGCTCTCCTAGAGAACGCGGGCGAGAATCTCCGCAAGTCTTACGCAGCCCGCTTCGTCTTCGCTGGTGAACCGTCCCCTGTTCGGACTGTCGAGATCGAGCACGGCGAGAAGTTCGCCCTCACGCACGATCGGCACGACAATCTCGCTGTTCGAGGCGGAATCGCAGGCGATGTGTCCCGGAAAAGCGTTGACGTCTTCGACCCGCTGGACCTGCAGCGTCGCGGCCGCAGCACCGCAGACGCCTTCACCGAACTTGATCCTGATGCAGGCAGGCCTACCCTGGAACGGGCCAAGGACGAGTTCGCCGCCGATATTGCGGTAGAAGCCCGCCCAGTTGAGGTCGGGCAAGGTTTCGAAAACCAGCGCCGCCGCATTTGCCATGTTGGCGACCGGGTCGGGCTCGCCGGCAACGAGGCCCTCGAGCGCAGATGCAAGGTCGCGGTACATCGTTGTGGTGTCCGCTGCTGCGATCCTGAAGTCGTAAGTCAATCGAACGTCACCTTCCCGCGCCCCTGCTTCAGCGTGCTGCGCTGGCGCTTTTTCTCGACCCGCTGTGCCCTTGCCGCCTTCGTCGGCCGCGTCGGCTTGCGTTTCCTATCTACCATATGGGCAGCGGCAATCATCTCCGCCAGCCTGTTGCGGGCATCGGTTCGGTTCGCTTCCTGCGTTCGGAACCGGCGCGCAGTGATCAGAATTTCGCCGGACCCGGTGAGCCGGCTCCCGGCAATGCGCTTGAGCTTCTCATAGGCGTCAGGGTGAAGGCCGAGGCTGAAGACATCGACGCGCAGCTGCACCGCGGTCGCGACCTTGTTGACATTCTGCCCGCCCGGCCCGGTCGCTGCGAGGAAGGTTTCGCTTAGCGCGTGCTCGGGGATGATGACGTCCTCAGGCCGCATCGCGCCACTCGCCGAAAGAATCAGGAAGGGGAGCAGTCACGTCGATTGCCGGCTTGCCATCGCGGGGGACGACCAGTCGAGATGCATGGAGCAGCATCGGTCCTCCTGGAACCCCGTAGACGCGGTCGCCGGCGATCCCGCGACCGAAGGCCTCGCGCGCGTGCGCACGGATCTGGTGGGTGCGTCCCGTCATGGGACGGAACTCCAGCAGGCTCGCGCCGCTGCGAACCGCAATTCGCCGCCAGTGCGTTGTTGCGGGAAGGCCATGAGCATCTGCGACCATCCGCCAGCCAGCCTCTGCGCTCGACGTCTTCGCGAGCGGAATGTCGATAAGTCCCGATTCCTCACGAACCTCGGCCGCCACGACGGCAAGATAGAATTTTTCTACAGCGCGCTTCTCGAACAGCTGCTGGAACATGGCGCGGGCCTTCGCAGTCCGCGCGAAAAGAAGGCACCCGCTCGTGTCCGTGTCGAGCCGGTGCATTGCCGTCGGCTCCCGCTTGAACCCCAGTTTCAGCTCGCCGAGCCTTGCCGCGATGCTGTCGCCGCCGCGGCGCGGAGCATCGACCGGCAGGCCCGCCGGCTTGTCGAGCACGATCGCCTCGGCATCGGTGAAGAGGATAAAATCGGAAAGGAGCATGAGAAGGCCATGGAGGTTAGGAAGGCTTCCGCGCAAGGCGCGGCTGTGGGCGAATTTGTGACTCGTCTGCAACAACACAAGGAATCCAGCGCGTTAGGAAATATTAACCTTTTCCCTTCAGATCTCGAATGGTTAATGGACGCTTCAAGGCCGTTAAGGGCGATTTACGTCTTCGGTCGGGAACGGGGGGATCATCGATGCGCGTGCTGCTGATTGAGGATGAGCCGACGACGGCAAAGAGCATCGAACTGATGCTCGGGACCGAGGGCTTCAACGTTTACACGACGGATCTTGGTGAAGAAGGCCTCGATCTGGGCAAGCTCTACGACTACGACATCATCCTTCTCGACCTCAACCTGCCCGACATGCACGGTTACGATGTGCTCAAGAAGCTTCGGACGGCGAAGGTCTCCACTCCGGTTCTGATCCTGTCCGGTATTGGCGAGATGGACAGCAAGGTCCGGGCGCTCGGCTTCGGCGCCGATGATTATGTCACCAAGCCCTTCCACCGTGACGAGCTGGTCGCCCGAATCCACGCGATCGTCCGCCGCTCGAAGGGCCATTCGCAATCGGTGATCCGCACCGGCAAGCTCGCAGTGAATCTCGATGCAAAGACGGTCGAGGTCGACGGCGCCCGCGTGCACCTCACCGGCAAGGAATATGCAATGCTGGAGCTCCTGTCGCTCCGGAAGGGCACGACCCTTACCAAGGAGATGTTCCTCAATCATCTCTATGGCGGAATGGACGAGCCCGAACTGAAGATCATCGACGTGTTCATCTGCAAGCTGCGCAAGAAGCTGTCGCTGGCCTGCGGAGGCGCCAATTACATCGAAACCGTCTGGGGCCGCGGCTATGTGCTGCGTGACGCCGAGGACGACGAAGAGACCCAGTCGCAGGCCGCAGTCGCCTGAGACCATTGTTACGGGGCAACGGGGAGAAAGGCGGGGCCGGAAGGCTCCGCCTTTTTTATTTGGGGCACCCTCCTGGACGGATTGGCTCCGAATTGCTTGCGATTTGAGAACGCCCATGCATCACTCGTGGACGGGCTTGGCCGATCCGCCGGCGAGCAGCATGAATAAGCGTTGAGGGACAGTTTGGCCGCGAGCTTCGCATTCGACCGGTTCGTGCTCGACACCGCCGACCGGCGGCTGAGATCGCCGGCCGGCCCGGTCGAGGTCAACGGCCGCTACTTCGACGCACTCGCGCTTCTGGTTGCCCAGGAGGGCAAGCTCGTCTCCAAGGATCGGTTCCTGACCGAAGTCTGGCGGGGTGTTCCCGTCACCGACGAGGCGCTGACGCAGTGCATGAAGACTCTCCGCCGCAAGCTCGGTGACGATGCAGCAAGTCCCCGTTTCATCGAGACGGTACCCAAGCACGGTTATCGCTTCATCGCGCCGGTCCGTCTGGTCGATAGCCCTGGCGCGCAGGCCCCCTCCCCGAGCAATCCCGATCGCCGGGCCGCGGCGGTTGCGACCGGCCTTGCAGGCACGCTCGGTGGTATTGCAGCAGGGGTGATCGGCGGCCTCATTTACGGCTTTCTCGGCGCGTTGGAGCCGGCCCAGGGCGGAGTGGGGGCGTTGTCGACCATGCTGGTCATTCTCTGCATCACGGTCATCGTTGGCATCATGGGAGGCGCCGGAGTAAGCTTTTCCATCGGCGCCGCGACGCTCGCGGTGCCGAGGCAAGGCTATTGGCTGGTGGCCGCGGGGGCCGGCGGAGGCCTCGTCGTCGGAGCCGCGGTCAAGCTTGTCGGCCTGGATGCCTTCACTTTGCTGGTCGGGCGCGGGCCTCGCGGATTTACGGGCGCGATGGAAGGACTGCTGCTGGGGGGCGGCGTCGGCCTGAGCGCCTGGCTCGCCTTCCCTCGGGGCTCGCTTCGCAAGGCCGCAGCGATTGCGGTGCCGCTGGGCGCTATCTCCGGGATCGCAGCAACGCTGCTGGGCGGTCGTCTCCTTCTTGGAAGCCTGGTCCTCCTCGAGGGAGAATTCAAAGGATCGAAGTTGCGGGTCGACCGGATGGGCGCTCTGTTCGGCGAAAGCACGTTCGGCCCCGTGACGCAGCTCGTTACTTCGGGTCTTGAAGGAGCGCTGTTCGCCGGCTGCGTCGTCGTCGCAATGACCCACGCGCAAAAGCGCCTGGGCCGAATAAGAAGCTAAGCCTCGATGAGGAGGCGCTTGCGATCGCGCCGGCTCGGAAGCGCGATCGGTTCGTCGAGCGCGTCAGCTGCACCGATCCTGTCCATCCGTCGCCAGCCGTCACGACCGAGCCGTTCGAGCGGTCGGAAGCTCGTCTTGTACGCCATCCGGGAAGAGCCCTCGACCCAATAGCCAAGATAGACATAGGGCAGCCCCGCGCGAGCGGCACGGACGATATGATCGAGGATGATGAACGTCCCGAGGCCCCTGCGGGCGTCCGGCCCGACGTCGAAGAAGCTGTAGATCATCGAAAGTCCGTCGCTCTGCTGGTCGCTGAGGCACGCCCCGACGAGCCGGCCAGGACGCCCGTCTGTCGAGGGTTCGCGATATTCGATGACATAAGTGCGGACGGGGGTCTGCTCGACCATGTCGGCAAAGTCGCCTTCGTCCATCTCCGCCATGCCGCCGCCCGGATGGCGAACGGAAAGATAGCGCCGTAACAACTGGTACTGCTCGTCGGTGGTCCATGACTTGCATGCGCTGACTTCGAGGTCGCCGTGGCGGCGGAGCAGCTTGCGCTGGGTTGCGGTGGCTTCGAACTCCGCCGCGAGCACTCTGACGGAGACGCAGGCGGAGCAATCGATGCAGCTCGGGCGATAGGCGACCGACTGGCTGCGGCGAAAACCAATCCGCCCGAGCGCCTCGTTCAGTTCGCTCGCATGGCGGCCGCTCAGTTCGGTAAAAACCTTCCGCTCCACCTTGCCCGGGAGGTACGGACACGGGTTCGGGTTCGTCACAAAGAATTTGGGGAAGCGAAAGGGTGCGCTCACCCGGACCTCACTGATAGTTGCCAGACTCTTTATGCTGCCGGTTAACGCCGAAGAAAAGAGTTCGGATGCGTCAATTTCGACGGATTGCGGTCGTTGTCCCGGCTAGAGACAACCGTTTGCGACAAAACCCGTGCGATAATCAGTCGAGGGAAGCGCGTTCGACCCGGAAGCCCGCCGCTTCGAGTCGCGCCACCACGTCGTCGATCGACTGAGGATCGCGGGCCTCGCATTCAACTTCGATCATCGTGTCCTTGGCAGGCAGCCTGGTGAAGATCCGGCTGTGATTGATCTCGATGACGTTGACCCCCGCCTCGTAGACCTTAGCGGTGATCGCAGCGAGCGCGCCCGGCTGGTCGTGCGCAGCAACATGGAGCCGCGCGATACGCCCCTGCCGGACGAGGTCGCGAACCAGAACGTTCGCGAGCAGGTGCGTGTCGATGTTTCCGCCACACAGCAGGGTGGCGACCTTCTTGCCCTTGTAGCGCCCGGGTTCGGCAAGCATTGCGGCAATGCCGGCAGCGCCCGCTCCTTCAACGACGGTCTTCTCGATCCCGACGAGCATCGCCACTGCGCGCTCGAGATCGCGTTCCGAGACCAGCGCGACGTCGTTCGCATATTCCTTGAGGATGCGCGAAGTGAGCTCGCCTGGCTGCTTGACCGCGATTCCTTCAGCCAGCGTATCTCCGCCAAGCGGCATCTGACACTGCTGGATCGCGCATTTCATCGAAGGATAGAGTTCCGCCTCGACGCCGATGAGCTCGATGTCCGGCTTCAGCGCGCGGGCAGCAATCGATATTCCGGACATGAGGCCGCCGCCTCCGATGGGCACGACGATGGTGTCCAGATCGGGCGCGTCTTCCAGCATCTCGATGCCCAGGGTCCCGGCACCGGCGATAATCTGCGGATCGTCAAAGGCGTGGACGAACACGTACCCATTCTCGAGCGCGAGCTCCCGAGCCCTGGTGAAGGCGTCGTCGACGATCTTTCCGAACAGCACGACCTTGGCGCCGTGACCGGCGGTCTGGGTCACCTTCACCGTCGGCGTCGATTCCGGCATGACGATGGTCGCCGGAATCCCGAGCCGCTTGGCATGATAAGCGACGGCTTGCGCATGATTGCCGGCCGAGGCGGCGATAACGCCGCGGGCCCGCTCCTCCGGCGAAAGCTGGAGCAATTTGTTCAGCGCTCCGCGTTCCTTGTAGGCGGCGGTAAACTGCAGGTTCTCGAACTTCAGCCAGACTTCGGCGCCGATAATTTCGGACAGGGTCTTACTCACCAGCATCGGGGTGCGGATCACGGCGCCGTCGATGCGCCGCGCCGCCGCCCGAATGTCGTCGATGGTGGGGGGCTGCAAGCTGGACGTCTGTAACATGCCAGATCCGCTAGACCTTCCGCGTGCTCCTAACAATGCTATGCCCGCGGCCATGCGTAAGACCCTAGTCGCCCTCGCAGCAGCGCTGCTCGCCTCCAACGCGGGCGCAACCACGCTCGTCATCAACGCCAACGGCATCCAAGCGGATGGACAAAGCCAGATCCGGCACTTCACCGGTATTCTCATCGGTGATGACGGGAAGATCGTGCGAGTGCTCCGTTCAGGAGAGACGCCGCCGAGCGCGAACCTTATTATCGATGCTCACGGCGAGACCCTGCTCCCGGGCCTCATCGATGCGCACGGCCATGTGACGGACCTTGGCTTCAGCGCGCTTCACCTGAACCTCGTCGGCACATCATCCCTCGGCGATCTCAAGGAGCGACTTCGGTCCTATGCCGCCGCGCACCGGGACATGCCTTGGCTGATCGGCTTTGGCTGGAACCAGGAACTCTGGCCCGAAAAGCGCTTTCCCACTGCAGCGGATCTGGACGCGGTGGTGCCGGACCGGCCGGTCGTGCTCGAGCGGGTGGACGGCCATGCCGTTGTCGCAAACAGCGCGGCGATGCGAGCCGCCGGCGTGACGACCCAGACACCGGCGCCCGCTGGCGGGCGCATCGAAAACGGCCTCTTCGTCGACAATGCTCGGGGACTGATCGACAAGTCCATCCCGGCGCCGACGCAGCCGGACCTCGACCGGGCATTGGCCAAGGCGCAGGAGATCCTGCTCGGCTTCGGCGTGACGGGCGTGGGCTCGATGAGCACGTCGGTTGCGGACTGGGAGGCTTTTCGACGGGCGGGAGAAGCCGGACGATTGAATGTTCGGCTGATGAGCTACCTGCTCGGCGTCGAATCGATGAAGGCGGTGCCGGCCCCGACGGGGTGGATGTACGGCGACCGGCTAAGGGCGGTCGGGATCAAGTTTTTCGCGGACGGCGCGCTCGGCTCTCGCGGCGCATGGCTGAAGCAGCCTTATGCAGACAGGCCGGACACGCGCGGCCTCCAGTTTCATTCGGATGCGGAGATACTTGCGCTCGCGGACCAGGCTGCGGCCGCCGGATTCCAGACCGCGACCCACGCAATCGGGGATGCGGCCAACGCCCAGGTCATCGGGACATACGAGCAGTTGCACCGCAAGTATCCCGGCGACAGGCGCTGGCGCATTGAGCATTTCCAGATCGTCGATCCTGCCGACATCCATCGCCTCGCGCCCGCTGGAATTATCGCCTCGATGCAGCCGACCCATCAGACGAGTGATCGGTTGATGGCCCAGGACCGGCTCGGACCGAACCGTCTCGCCGGGTCCTATGCGTGGCAGAGCGTGCTGAAGAGCGGCGCCAGGCTGGCGTTCGGGACGGACTTCCCGGTGGAATCGCCCAATCCCTTCCCCGGCCTTTCGGCAGCGATCAGCCGCCAGGACGTCAATGGTCAGCCGCCAGGCGGATGGATTCCCTCGGAGCGGCTGTCGCTCGGGGAAGCTTTCCACGCCTATACAAGGGGATCCGCCTATGCCGGTTTCGCCGAGGACAGGATCGGGGCCCTTGAGCCCGGCAAGTGGGCCGACTTCATCCTGGTCGATCGCGATCCGACCAAGGTCGATCCGCAGCAGCTCGCACGCACGGAGGTGCTCGAGACCTGGGTCGGAGGGAAACGGGTCTGGAGCCGTCCCGCTAGCGGTTCGCGGCCTGAGCGCGGGAGATAAGCATTGCGGGCGTGAGCACCTGCGGCAGCTCTTCAGGCGGCTTTCCGGGAGTATACCAGAGATAGAGCGGAACGCCGGCACGGGCGCGACCTTCGAGGAAGCGGGTGATCGCCGGGTCGCCGCTGGTCCAGTCACCGACCAGGACCTTGACGTGTGCCTTTCTGAAGGCATCCCGAACCTCGCTGCGATCGATTGCCGCCGCTTCGTTGACCTTGCATGTAAGGCACCAGTCCGCCGTGAAATAAGCGAACACGGGCGTGCCATTCTGAACATAGCTCTGGACGCGCGCCTCGCTCCACTTCTGCGCGCCAGCCGGCCCCCCGGTTGAAGCGCTGCGCCCGGGGACGAGCGCAAGCGCGATGACGGCGAGAGCGAGGGCAGCGAGGCCGCCGCCCCAGGCGCCCCCTCTGCCGGTCCTTTGGAGGCGCCCGGTCTCGAACAGCGCAAACAGCAGTCCGATCGTAAGAGCGATGCCGACCAGCAGACCCCGCTCGCCTGTTTGCCGGTAAAGCAGCCACAGGGCTGCAGCGGCGCTCGCCCACATGGGAATGGCAAGGAAACGCTTTAGCCGGTCCATCCAGGGTCCTGGCTTTGGAAGCAGCCTCCGGGCTCCGGGAATGAAGGCGACGAGCAGAAACGGGAGCGCGAGACCAAGTCCAAGCGCTGCAAAGACCGCCACCGATCCAGCTGCCGGAAGCAGAAGGGCCGTCCCGAGCGCGGCGCCAAGGAACGGGCCTGCGCACGGAGTTGCCACGAATGCCGCAAGCGCTCCTGTTCCAAAGCTTCCTGCAGGCTGAGCGCCACCGCCCAGCACCGGCAGCTCGAACAGGCCAAGGAGGTTCGCGGTGATTGCAACTGCAAGGAGCAGCAGGAGCATGATGGTGCGCGGGTCCTGCAGCTGGAATGCCCACCCGGCCTCGGTACCCGCGGCGCGAATCGCAAGGAGTACGGCGCCAAGAGCGCCAGTACCGATTATCGCGCCCGCGCCATAGGCAAGTGCATCGGTTCGTGCCCGGCCGCTTTCTCCGCCCATCCGGGAAAGGTGCAGCGCCTTCAATGCAAGGATCGGGAAGACGCAAGGCATGAGATTGAGAAGAATGCCGCCCGCAACCGCCCCGAGAACTGCAAACAGCATAGCTTCCCAGCCGGGGCCGCCGAGTGATTCCCCCCCCGCCGGAACGGCGCCCGGCACGGCGCTGAACTCGAGCCCCCTCCCCCCGGCAATCGCGAGCACCCCTGAAAAGCCAGCCGGGGCGGCCTTCGCGCTCAATTCCGCGACGAGCCAATCGCCCGCTCGGCGGAAGCTTTGCGGGGCTTCGTAATCAACGATCTTGTCCGTGATCGGAAAGACGTAGGGATCACGCACTTCAACGCTCGCGGGTAGTGGAATGGCGACCCGGAGCTTTCCATCGCCAAGCTCGAACTTGCCAAGAGTTGCAAGTGGCTGGGGCAGCCGCGTTCGCCATGCGTCGAACTGCGCGCGGGCGGGCGTTCCGCTACCGACGGGCAGATCGAGCGCGAGCGGGCCCTGCTCGGGGACGCAGATCTTGTCGGTGCAGGCGAGCCAGCGCGCCTGCGCGCGGATGGGAACCGTACCGGCGGCGTCCTTCGGAACCTTCAACCGGACCAGCAGTGCATAGTCGCTCTGGAACACATAGTTCATGAGGCCCGCGACAGTCAGGCGGCCAGGTACCGGATAACGAAGCGGGCCCGCAGCGAAGCCCTTTGGAAGCTGCCAATCGAGGCTCATCGGCAGGCCGGCATCGCCGGGATTGAGCCAGTAACCGTGCCAGCCGGGAGCCGGACGCATGCGGATTGCAAGCTCGACCTCGCCGCCAGGAGGTGCGGGCCCTTCGGCAACGAGCTGAGCCACGATGCCGCGTCCCTCCGCCTGAGCCGGCGCGAGAAACAGCAGCAGGAGGAGAAGAAGGAATCTCCGCATGATCCTTGCGGCTAAAGGGTGAAGGCCGTTTGGTCGAGGCTTGAACCATTCGGTTCAATCGAGCGCACTAAGGCCGTTGGTATTTCTGAGCCACTCCAGCACGAGGGGATTTCCCATGCACGCGACCGCCGCCGCACGAACTGCGCTAAGCCTTGGCCTTGCTCTCTTTCCAGCAATCGCTTTCGCAATGGGCAATTCGGGCGGCATGGGAGCAACAAGCACTCCCAGCATGAACCTGCCGCAGTTCGACGCGGCCGATGAATATCGCAAGGGCGTTGATGCTCTTAAGGCACAGCAATTCTCCGATGCGAAGAAATCCTTCGCGCGGGTGCTGGGTGTCTCTCCCGAGGACGCCAACACGAATTTCCTTGCCGGGATGGCGGACGCCGGCCTCAACGATCTCAAGGGCGCGGCAAGGCATTATGAAAAAGCGATCCGCGCGGATTCGAAGCTGATCCCCGCCGAGCAGGAGCTCGGCATCACTTATGCAAAGCTCGGCGACACGGCCAGGGCCCAGGCTGCTCTTGGCCGTCTCCAGAAGCTGAATGACGAATGCAGGGGCACGTGCAAGGATGCGGACCAGATCAAGCAGGCCATCGACGCGGTCCAGTCAGCTATCGGGCAGCCGCCTCATGCCCAGCTGCAGACCAGCCCGCCTTTTCTTTTCGCGAGCGCCAGGGCCGGCGACACGGCCTATTTGCAAGCGGTCAGCCTCATCAACCAAAAGCAGTACCAGGCGGCGATCGATGAGCTCCAGAGCGCCAAGGCGACCTTCGGCGCTCACCCGGACGTGCTCACCTACCTTGGCTTTGCCAACCGCAAGCTTGGCCGTTTCGACATTGCCGTCAGCTATTACAGGCAGGCACTGGCTGCGGCACCGGACCACAAGGGCGCGACCGAATATTATGGCGAGCTGCTGATCGAGCGCGGCGATCTTGCAGGCGGCAAGCGCATGCTCGCCAGGCTCGATTCCCTCTGCACGTTCGGATGCGCCGAAGCCAATGAGTTGAGACGGTGGGTCGAGGCCAAGGGCGAGCCCGCGCAATAGCGGCGGCGGGAGCCCTGCTCCTCTGCGGCGCGGCATCACCGGCGGACCTGCCGATCCGGGAGGCGCGCTGGCTCCAGACGAGCGACCTTGCCGGTGCCCTCGTTCACCAGCCCGCAGAGTGCCGCCAGCGCTATCGGGATCCGGTGCTCGAGCGCTCCGCCGAGATCGGCCGCTTGGCCTTTCGGGCTCCGCTCCTTCTTGGCGGCCAGGCGGCACGCGCGGGGCTGAGCTGTGCCAGTTGCCATCGCAACGGGCGCACTAATGCCGACTTCCATTTCCCGGGCATCTCCGACCGTCCAGGCACGGCCGACGTCACGGCATCTCTCATGAGTTCGCACCGGGGTGATGGGATATTCAATCCAAAGCCTATCCCCGACCTTGCCGGCGCCCCCTCAACGCTCAAGGTCTCCCGCGATCCCAACAAGGAAGACCTCAGGCGCTTCATCCATGGCCTCGTCACACAGGAATTCGACGGGCCCGAGCCGCCGGCAGCCGTACTCGACGGTCTTACGATCTATGTGCGGAGCCTCTCGAAAAGCGCGTGCAAGGGCCCCGCAACAGTCGATGTCACGCTCGAGCAGGCGCTCGGAAATGTCGAAACGGCTGTCGTGCTCGCCCGGGGCAGCTTCGGGGCCGGGGATGCAGGGACAGCGCAATTCCTGATTTCGGCCGCGCGCTCGACGCTCGGGGCCATCGACGAGCATTTCCAGGTAGGGAAAGCCGACAAGAGCCGCTCAATTCTCCGGGACGCTGACGCCGACCTTCGGTCCATTGCTCTTGCCGATCATGTTTCCGCCGGCATGTTCGACGATTGGCGAGCCAGGTGGCCCGCGCGATCCCGTGCGCTGCGCTCGGCAGAATCCGGTTCGCTCTATTCAGAAGCCACTCTTCGGAAATCGATGAACTAGTCGAGGTTCGGCCGCAGCCAGCGCGTCGCCTGTTCGATCGAGACACCCCGGCGCTCGGCATACTCCTCGAGCTGGTCGCTTCCGATCCGCGCGACTCCGAAATACTGGCTGTCGCGATGACCAAAATAGAAGCCCGAAACCGCTGAAGTCGGCAGCATCGCGAAATTCTCGGTCAGCGTCACTTCGGCGGGATTGCCTCCGAGCATGTCGAAAAGGACGGGCTTTAGGCTGTGATCGGGACAGGCTGGATAGCCGGGCGCAGGGCGGATGCCGTTGAACTTCTCCCGGATAAGGTCGGCATTGGATAGGTGTTCGTCCGCATAGCCCCAGAGGCGGTTGCGCACCGTTGCGTGAAGCACCTCAGCAAAGCTCTCGGCCATGCGGTCGGCGAGCGCCTTCAGCAGGATGTCGTCGTAATCGTCGATCGTCTGCTTGAACCGCTCAAGATGCGGCTCGAGGCCATGGATTCCGACGGCGAAGCCGCCGATCCAGTCCTCTCCGTCCGGATTAATGAAATCGGCGAGGCAGAGGTTGGCTCTTCCCTCGCGCTTTTTCACCTGCTGGCGGAGAAAGGGAACACGCGTCCAGTCGTTGCCGGCGAGCACGAGGACGTCGTCCCCTTCGCGCTTGCAACGCCACAGTCCGACGGTGGCCTTAGGCGTCACCCATCGCTCGGCGATAATCTGGTCGAGCATCGCCTGTGCATCGTTGAAAAGGCCGCGAGCGCTCTCGCCGACGACTGGATCGTCGAGGATGGCGGGGTAGTTGCCGGCAAGTTCCCAGGCGCGAAAGAAGGGAGTCCAGTCGATCGAGGCGCGCAGGTCCGCCACCGGCCACTCGCCGAAATGGTGGAGCCCTGGGTAAGCCGGCGCAGGGGCCTGGCCCGAGGGATCGAACGGAAACGCGTTGGCGCGTGCCTCCTTCAGGCTCGAGAGCTGGCTCTGGCCGCTGCGTTCCCGCGACTTGCGCAACTTGTCATAATCATCGGCCGTCGTGGCGATCAGCGGCTCGCGCTGCGTGTCCGAGACGAGCGAGGAGGCAACGCCCACCGCACGGCTTGCATCGAGCACGTGGATCACTGGCCCTTCATAGGCCGGGTCAATCCTCAGCGCAGTGTGCGCCTTGCTCGTTGTGGCACCGCCGATCAGCAACGGCAGGGTCATGTCTGCGCGCTGCATTTCGCCGGCGACCGTCACCATCTCGTCGAGCGAGGGCGTGATGAGGCCGGAGAGACCGATCATGTCAGCGCGGTTGTCGTTCGCGGCTTTGAGGATGTCCTGCCATGGCACCATCACTCCAAGGTCGATCACCTCGAAACCGTTGCACTGCAGGACGACGCCGACGATGTTCTTGCCGATGTCGTGAACGTCGCCCTTGACGGTCGCCATCACGATCCGGCCCTTGCCGGTGGTAACTCCGGTTTCCTCTTTTTCTTTCTCGATGAAGGGAATGAGGTGCGCCACGGCTCGCTTCATGACGCGCGCGGACTTCACCACCTGCGGCAGGAACATTTTCCCCGATCCGAAAAGATCACCGACGATGTTCATGCCGTCCATCAGGGGGCCTTCGATCACCTGGATCGGCCTTGCGAACTCCTGCCGCGCTTCCTCGGTGTCGTCGACAATATGCGCGTCGATCCCTTTCACAAGCGCGTAGGACAGACGTTCTCCAACCGGGAGGGATCGCCACTCGGCAGCGGCCTTCTCTGCAGCAGCGTCGGTTCCCTTGTACCGCTCCGCAAGCTCGATCAGCCGCTCGGTCGCATCCTCACGCCGGTCGAGCACCACGTCCTCGCAGGCATCGCGCAGTTCCGGGTCGATCTGGTCATAGACGTCGAGCTGGCCGGCGTTGACGATCCCCATGTCCATTCCTGCTGGAATGGCGTGGTAGAGAAATACGCTGTGCATCGCGCGGCGCACCGGTTCGTTGCCGCGGAACGAGAAGCTCAGATTGGACAGTCCGCCTGAGATGTGGGTGCCGGGGCAGCGGCGCCGGATTTCGCTTGCCGCCTCGATGAAATCCAACGCGTAGCGGCGGTGCTCCTCGATGCCGGTCGCGACAGCGAAGATGTTGGGATCGAAGATGATGTCCCCGGCATCGGTGCCATCGGCGACCAGAAGCTTGTAGGCGCGTTCGCAGATCTCGACCTTGCGCTGGGATGTGTCAGCCTGCCCGACTTCGTCGAAGGCCATGACCACGACCGCGGCGCCGTAGGAGCGGCACTTGCGCGCGAGCTCGATGAACGGTCCCTCGCCCTCCTTCATGGAAATGGAGTTGACGATCGGCTTGCCCGAGACGCATTTCAGCCCGGCCTCGATCACGCTCCATTTGGAGCTGTCGATCATGACGGGCACGCGGGCAATGTCGGGTTCGGCGGCGATGCGCTTGAGGAACACTGCCATTGCCTGCTCGGAATCGAGCAGGGCCTCGTCCATGTTGACGTCGACGATCTGAGCCCCGTTCTCGACCTGGTCGCGAGCAACCTCGACTGCAGCATCAT
This sequence comes from Sphingomonas agri, assembly GCF_038148795.1. NCBI lineage: Bacteria > Pseudomonadati > Pseudomonadota > Alphaproteobacteria > Sphingomonadales > Sphingomonadaceae > Sphingomonas > Sphingomonas agri. Next base: position 810,071 of record NZ_JBAPEU010000002.1, read on the forward strand.
AGTCACCGGCGAGCACCAGTTTCTTGAACCGGGCCGAGCCCGTGACGTTGCAGCGCTCGCCAATGTTTACAAAGCGCGCGCCGGCGCCGACATCATTCACGCGTGTCATCTCCATGGGTCAGGCGGCGATCAGCATCGGCTCGAGCCCGGCGAGCAGAGTGCCGGGAGGAGGAGCCGGGGCGATGCGCGGCGTGCAATCACGCACCGCCCCGGCGATGGCAGCAATGTGCAGGGGAGTCGTCCCGCAACAGCCGCCGACGATGTTCACGAGCTTATTCTCGGCCCATTCGCGGACCTGATCGGCCGTCTGCTCGGCCGCTTCGTCATATTCGCCGAGCTCATTGGGAAGCCCGGCGTTCGGATAGGCCATCACCAGCGTATCGGCGATCGCCGAAAGGGCGGTGAGGTGCGGCCTCAGCTGCGCTGCTCCGAACGAGCAATTGAGCCCGATCGTGACCGGTCGCGCGTGGCGCACCGAGGCCCAAAACGCTTCGACCGTGTGGCCCGAAAGGTTCCTCCCGGAGAGATCGGTAAGCGTCATCGAGATCATCAGCGGCAGCTCGCGGCCCAGTGCCTGTTCGGCCTCGAGGGTCGCCATGATTGCGGCCTTGGCATTCAGCGTATCGAAAATTGTCTCCACCAGGATGAAGTCTACGCCGCCTTCGACCAGAGCATCGATCTGCTCCCGGTAGACGGCCTTCACCTGATCGAAGTCGACTTCACGAAATCCAGGATCGTTGACGTTCGGCGATAGCGACAGGGTCTTGTTCGTGGGTCCGAGCGCGCCTGCAACCCAGCGCTTCCTGCCGTCACTGTCGGCAACCTCCCGCGTGATCCGGGCGGCCGCCCGGTTGATGTCGCCGACGAGATGCTCGGCACCATAGTCCGATTGCGAGATCGCATTCGCATTGAAGCTGTTGGTCGCAAGGATCTCGGCGCCGGCCTTGGCGAAGCTTTCGCAGATCGACCGCACGATATCGGGCCTCGTGATGTTCAACAGGTCGTTGTTGCCGCGCTGGTCCTTCAGCAGGCTGAGGCCGCCGCAATAGTCCGCGCTCTGCAGCTTTCGATCCTGGATCGAGGTTCCGTAGGCACCGTCCTTGATAAGGATCCGCCGGGCGGCTTCGGCACGAAGGCTTTCTGATGGTGTCATTTTTTGGCCCTCACCCCAAGAAGATGGCAGATCGCGTAACTGAGTTCCGCACGGTTGAGCGTGTAGAAATGAAAATGGCGGACGCCGCCGGCGTAAAGCTGACCGCACAGCTCAGCGGCAATGGTCGCGGCGATGAGCTGACGCGCCGCGGGAAGGTCGTCGAGACCCTCGAACAGATGACCGAGCCAGGCTGGAAGCGCCGTTCCGCAATTGGAAGCCATGCGCACGATTCCGGCGAAATTGGTGACCGGCATGACCCCCGGGACGATCTCGATATCAATGCCTGCATCGGCAACTTCGTCCTGAAAGCGCAGAAAGCATTCCGGAGAGAAGAAGAACTGGGTGATCGCCCGGTCGGCGCCGGCGTCGACCTTGCGCCTGAGATTGTCGAGATCGGCCTTGCGTGTTCCCGAGTCCGGATGGATTTCCGGATAGGCTGCAACGGAAATTTCGAACGGCGCGACTTTCTTGAGGCCTGCCACCAGTTCGGCGGCGTTTTCATAGCCTCCGGGGTACTGGCTGTAGGGAATTCCCGGCTCGGAGGGGTCGCCGCGGAGCGCGACGATGTGCCTGACGCCCGCGTCCCAATATGCACGGGCGACCTCGTCAACTTCCTCACGGCTCGCGCCGACGCAGGTAAGGTGCGCAGCCGGCGCCAGCGAACTTTCGTTCAGGATCCTCGAGACGGTCGCGTGAGTGCGTTCGCGAGTTGATCCGCCGGCGCCGTAGGTCACCGAAACAAACCGGGGATGGAGCGGCTCGAGTGTCTTGATCGACTCCCACAGGGTCTGTTCCATTTTTTCCGTCTTGGGCGGAAAGAATTCGAAGCTGACCTCGATGTCGCCGCGCGCTTCTGCGAACAGTGGCAGGTGCTGCCCCAGGCTTTCGAAGGCGTTCACGCGGCCCTCCTTTGCGGCAATGCCGTCTTGATCCCTCGCCATAAGGTCACGGTCAGTTCGCCGCCTTTCAAATGCTGAACCTGGTCAACTACTAGACCCGCGGCAGCAAACCAGCCGGCCATGACCTCATCCTCAAATCCGAGGCGGATATGAGCGTCGCGATCACGCAGCTCCTCGCGCTCGTGAGCCGCAAAATCGACGACGAGGAGCGTGCCGCCGGGCGCAAGGACGCGTGCGGCCTCGACGATCGCCGAGGCGGGGGAATGCGCATAATGAAGCACCTGGTGGATGATGATGCTGTCCGCAGTCTGATCGTCGAGCGGAAGCGCGTACATGTCTCCCTGCCGGAGGCTCGAGTGAATGCCTGCAGCCTCCAGCTTGACGCGCGCGAGACGGAGCATTTCGGAGGACCGGTCGATGCCGATTGCCTGGGCCGAGCGGGGTCCGAACAGCTCGATCATTCGGCCCGTTCCCGTGCCGATGTCGACGAACCGGCCGAGTGTCTGCCCGGCAAATGCGCGATCGATCGCGCTTTCAACTTCGCTCTCCGCGACATGGAGGGAGCGAATCTGGTCCCAGACCTCGGCGTGGCCTGCAAAGTAGCGGTTGGCGGCCTGGGCGCGCTCTGCGCGGATCGATTCGGTGCGCGCTGCATCGGAGGCAAAGGAAAGCTGGGTCGAGGGATCGGCCCAATTGTCGATGAGCCCAAACAAGGGTTCGACCCGCTCGGCGTCCGCCAGCGTCAGGAAGACCCAGCTTCCTTCCTTTCGGCGGTCGAGCACCCCGGCATCGGCAAGTATCTTCAAATGCCGCGAAACACGCGGCTGGCTTTGCCCCAGCACCTGCGCAAGCTCGCCCACGGACAATTCCATCAGCCGCAAGAGCGCGAGGATGCGCAGGCGCGTCGGATCGGCGAGCGCTTGGAACCGGTCGGCTAGCGGGAGTTCTGAAGTCACGAGATAAGGATATAAAGATATCTTTATATGGTCAATTCAGGCTGTAGAAATAATCCCTTGTCTGCCAATAGGGATTGTCGCTATTGCCGCCGGTCTGGCCTAAACGACTCGCACGTTGAGGTCCGGGTTGGTGCCCTCCCCAGGGGCATTTATGAAGGGAGTGAAAGTCTCATGAAGAAGGTTGCGATCGTAACCGCAGCGGTCCTGGCCCTCGGCCTCGCCGGGTGCAACAAGAACAATGCCGAGAACAATGCGGCGAATGAGACCGCAGTCGAGAACACCGCTTCGACGGACGTCAATGCGGCGACCGAGAATGCCGGTGCCACGGCGAATGCCGACGCCGCGCTCAACGCAGCTGGCAATGCCGTCCAGAACGCCGGCAACGCTGTCGACAACGCTCAGGCTGCTGTCGAGAACAAGTAAGCCTCGCCTACAAGCGAATTTACGGGAAAAGGGCCGCCCTCGGGCGGCCCTTTTTTTATGGTCCATCGGGATGGTAGTCCCGAACAAGTGAACAGGCTCATTCTCTGCATCCTGCTCCTTGCCGCGTCCTGCCGTGACAAGGGACCGCCGGCGCCGACCGCCGAACAATCGGCGCAGCTCGATAATGCCGAGGACATGCTCAACGACATGGCCCGAAACGAGCCTGCCCCGAGTAAAGGGACCCCGGCGGCGACCCAAAACGAAGAAGGGCCGGAGCATGGCCCCGGCCCTTCCAACTGAAGCAAGATGAGCGAACGGACTTAGAAGTCCATTCCTCCCATTCCGCCCATTCCGCCGCCGGCCATCGCCGGGGCAGGCTTGTCGTCCGGAGCCTCGGCGATCGAGGCCTCGGTCGTGATGAGGAGACCAGCGACGCTCGCGGCGTCCTGGAGGGCCGTGCGAACGACCTTGGTCGGGTCGATCACGCCAGCCTGAACCAGGTTCTCATAAGCCTCGGTCTGCGCGTTGAAGCCGAGGTTCGGGTCATTGCCCTCGATCAGCTTGCCGGCGACCACTGCTCCATCATGACCGGCATTCTCGGCGATCTGACGCACCGGCGACTGGAGCGCCTTGCGGATGATGTCGATTCCGCGGGTCTGGTCGTCGTTCTCGCCCTTGAGGCTCTCGAGAGCCTTGATCGCGTAGAGAAGCGCAGTACCGCCGCCGGGGACGATGCCTTCCTCGACCGCGGCGCGGGTCGCATGAAGCGCGTCATCGACGCGGTCCTTGCGCTCCTTCACCTCGACCTCGGTCGCACCTCCGACCTTGATGACCGCAACGCCGCCGGCGAGCTTGGCAAGCCGCTCCTGCAGCTTCTCGCGATCATAGTCGGACGTCGTGCTGTCGATCTGCTGGCGGATGGCGCCCACGCGACCCTCGATTGACTCGCGAGTGCCGTGCCCGTCGACGATCGTCGTATTGTCCTTGTCGATCGTGACGCGCTTGGCCTGGCCGAGCATGTTCAGAGTGACGCTCTCGAGCTTGATGCCGAGATCCTCGCTGATCATCTCGCCGCCGGTGAGGATCGCAATGTCCTCGAGCATCGCCTTGCGGCGATCGCCGAAGCCAGGCGCCTTGACGGCCGCGACCTTAAGGCCGCCGCGGAGCTTGTTGACGACCAGGGTCGCAAGCGCCTCGCCCTCGATGTCCTCGGCGATGATCAGGAGCGGACGACCGCTCTGAACGACAGCCTCGAGGATTGGAAGCATCGCCTGCAGGTTCGACAGCTTCTTCTCGTGGATCAGGATATAGGGATCCGAAAGCTCGACCTGCATCTTCTCAGGATTGGTGATGAAGTAGGGCGAGAGATAGCCGCGGTCGAACTGCATGCCCTCGACGACGTCGAGTTCGAACTCGAGGCCCTTGGCCTCCTCGACGGTGATCACGCCTTCCTTGCCGACCTTCTCCATGGCCTCGGCGATCTTCTCGCCGACCTCGCGGTCGCCGTTCGCCGAGATAATTCCGACCTGGGCGATCTCGTTGGAACCCGAGACGTCCTTCGAACGGCTCTTGAGGTCCTCGACCACCTTCTTCACGGCGATGTCGATGCCGCGCTTGAGGTCCATCGGGTTCATGCCGGCCGCGACCGACTTCATGCCCTCGCGGACGATCGACTGAGCGAGAACCGTCGCAGTGGTGGTGCCGTCGCCGGCGATGTCGTTGGTCTTCGAGGCGACTTCGCGCACCATCTGCGCGCCCATGTTCTCGAACTTGTCCTTGAGCTCGATTTCCTTGGCGACGGTGACGCCGTCCTTGGTGACGCGCGGAGCGCCAAAGCTCTTTTCGATGACGACGTTGCGGCCCTTGGGCCCCAGCGTCACTTTCACCGCATTGGCGAGGATATCGACGCCGTTAAGGATGCGCTCGCGCGCATCACGGCTGAATTTCACGTCCTTGGCTGCCATCTGGCTACCCTTTCGTTTTCAGATTTGAGTTGCTGTTGGAAGCGAAGGATCAGCCGACTACCCCGAGGATGTCGCTTTCCTTCATGATGATCAGGTCCTGACCGTCGATCTTGACCTCGGTCCCCGACCATTTGCCGAACAGGATCTTGTCGCCGGCCTTGACGTCCAGCGGCGTAACCTTGCCGTCATCGGCCTTGGAACCGGTGCCGACGGCGATGACTTCGCCCTCCTGCGGCTTTTCCTTGGCGGTGTCGGGAATGATGATCCCGCCAGCAGTCTTATCATCGGCCTCGACGCGGCGGACGAGGACACGGTCATGAAGCGGCCTGAAACCCATGGGTCGGAACCCCCTCTTCTCTCTAGTTAGTTGAACCTTGCACGTTGGCACTCTGCCATTGAGAGTGCCAGCGATGGCGCGCATATGGTTGCCGCTTCAGCGTCCGTCAACGGTTCGACTCAAACCTTTTGGTGTTAGGCGTGCGAGACTCGGGTCAGGCCGAGGCGCGCGCGCAGCACCCAGCGGACAAGCATCAACACTGCAACTGCCGCAAGTCCGCTGGCAAGTCCGACCCAGATTCCCACGCCCTTCCAGTCGCGGGCGAACGCCAGCCACAGGGCGATGCCAAGACCAACGACCCAGTAACCGACGAGCGCGAAGATCAGCGGCCAGCGCGTATCGTGAAGGCCGCGAAGCATGCCCGCGCCAATCACCTGCGCCCCGTCGACCAGCTGGAATGCCGCGGCAACGCGAAGGAAGCTCACGGCAAGTCCAATGACCATCGCGTTCGCCGGAACGTCGGCGAGGAACAAGGTGACGAGTTGCCGGGGAATGCCCCACATCACGAGCGCCATCGATCCCATGAACCCGACACCGATCACCCAGGCAGTCCAGCCCGCCCGTGCGATACCGGCATCGTCGCGGCGGCCAAGGGCGAGGCCGACCCGAACGGTCGCCGCCTGCCCGAGGCCGAGCGGGACCATGAAGGTCAGAGCGGCAATCTGGAGTGCCACCGCGTGCGCCGCGACCGCCGGCGCTCCGATCCAGCCCATGAAATAGGCGGCAAGCGCGAACACGCCCATCTCGAGCGCCATGGTGAGGCCGATTGGCCAGCCGAGACGGACCATCGCAATGGTCCGTTGCTGGTCGAAGCGCCACCAGTGGCCGAACAGGTGGAAGCGGCGGAACTGCCGGTCGCGCTGGACGAGCATGACAAGGGCCCCGCACAGGATGAGCCAGGTCAGCGTGCTTCCGATCCCGCCCCCTGCAAGACCAAGGGCAGGCATTCCCAAGTGGCCGAAGATCAGCGACCAGCTGAGAAGAGCATTGAGCGCGATCCCGCTGATGCTGAGCCAGAGGATGGCGCGCGGCCGCTCGAGCGCTGAAACGAAATTGCGGAGCAGCTGGAAGAGCAGCCAGGGCGCGGTGCACCACATGTAGGCGCGCAGAAAGGTCTGTCCCTGACGTGCGAGGCTCTCGGCTTCGCCGAATGCCTGCATGAAGGCGCCGACGTGCCACAAGAGCAGCCAGTAGGGCGGGAGGGCCAGCGCAAGAAGCCAGAGCCCGGCACGGAAGGTGCGGCGGACGTCCCGGACCGAGTTGGACCGCTTCCCCAGAGCCGTCGCCATCATCGGCGAGGAAGCGATGAGAAGCCCGAGCATCAGGAGGTTGAAGGTAAAAGTGAGATTGAGGGCGAGCGTCGCCGCGGCAAGCTGCGCAGCGCCGAGACGCCCCATCAGCAGCACGTCGGTCGCCTGGATGGCCTGCTGGGTCAAATTGGCAAGGATCAGGGGCCAGGCGAGCGTCATCATCGCCCGTAACTCCGTGCGCCAGTTGCCCTTGGCTATGCGTGTGCCGGCGCTGTCCATTGCCCCGGCCGTAGCTGGGCTCCCGCGCGTCGAAAAGGTTTGGCCGTGCGGACACTAGTCCGCTAGCAACGGCGGCAAATAGCTAGAGGCTTGGCAATGACATTTCTGCGCGCGATCTGGAAACTACTGGTCGGGGTGAAGGACGCGCTCGTCCTCCTCGTCCTGATCCTGTTCTTCGCCGGCCTCTATGGCGCTCTGTCCGCACGGCCCGCGCCGGTGAGGGACGGCGTGCTTCACCTGAACCTCGACGGCAGCGTGGTCGAGCAGCCTTCCCGCCGCCAGTGGGCGGACGTCGCCGGTTCCAGCCGGATCCAGGAATATCGCCTGCGCGACCTCGTCGCTGCGCTCGACAAGGCCCGTGACGACGGCCGAGTGAAAGCGGTCGCGCTCGACCTCGACGGTTTCACGGGGGGCGGAGCCACCGCCATCGGTGATCTTGCCGACGCGGTCCGGCGCGTACGCGGCGCCGGTAAGCCTGTCATCGCCTATGGCGTCGGTTTCACGGACGACAGCTACGCACTTGCATCGGCGGCATCGGAAATCTGGCTGAACCCGCTTGGCGGCGTGCTGGTCACCGGCCCCGGCGGTTCCAACCTCTATTACAAGGGGCTTCTCGACAAGCTCGGCGTAACCGCCAACGTCTACCGGGTCGGCACCTACAAGTCGGCGGTCGAACCCTACATCCGCAACGACATGTCGCCTGAGGCGAGGCAGAATTATACCGCGCTCGATGAGGCGAGGCTCGAAACCTGGCGCCAGGAAGTGAAGCAGGCCCGGCCGAAGGCCAATATCGACCTGTTTCTCTCGAACATGAACGGCGCCGTCGCCGCTGCCGGCGGCGACATGGCCAAGGCCGCCCTCCAGGCAGGACTCGTCGACCGCATCGGCGACCGCCGCGATTTTGAATCCCGCCTTGCCGATCTTGGCGGAGGAGCCGGCGAGCATGGATCCGCTTTCAAGCGCATTTCGCTGGGTTCCTACGTCGGCGATGTCGTCAACCAGAAACCATCGGGCCCCATCGGGGTCGTCACCATCGCCGGCATGATCGTCGACGGGAAGGCAGGACCGGGCACTGCCGGCGGCGATACGATCGCAAGCCAGATCCAGGACGGCATACGAAACCGCGGCGTCAAGGCGCTGGTCGTGCGCGTCGACAGCCCGGGCGGATCGGTGCTTGCATCGGAGCGGATCCGGCAGGCCCTGGTCGAAGCAAAATCGAAGAAGATCCCGATCGTAGTTTCGATGGGCAGCGTCGCTGCATCGGGCGGCTACTGGGTCTCGACCCCTGCCGACTTCATCTACGCAGAGCCCTCGACCATCACCGGTTCGATCGGCGTGTTCGGGGTGTTGCCCAGCTTTCAGGGCACCCTCCAGAAGCTCGGAGTCGGCGCCGACGGGGTCAAGACGACGCCGCTCTCGGGCGAGCCCGATCTTCTCAAGGGCCCCTCGCCGCAGGCCAGCCAGCTCCTGCAGACGGGCGTTGAGTCGATGTATGGCCGTTTCCTCAGCCTCGTTGCCCAGTCACGCCACAAGACACCCCAGCAGATCGACCAGATCGCGCAGGGGCGCGTCTGGGATGGCGGCACCGCGCGGCAGATCGGCCTCGTCGACGGTTTCGGAGGCTTCAGCGATGCGATTGCCAAGGCGGCGCAACTTGCGGGCCTCGGTAACGAACGCGGCGTCCGCTACCTCGAGGCGCAGCCCAGCCTTCGCGATCAGCTCATCGCGACGCTTGCCAACACCAACGACGATGACTCTGCGACACCGACCGACGCCTTCTCAACGCTCGCACACGAACCCCAGCAGCAACTGGCGTCCGTCCTTGCCGAAGTCCGCTCGATCCTGTCCGGCCCCAGTATCCAGGTGCGCTGCCTCGAATGCCCGGCGGTCGCCCCGGCGCGCATCGAGCAGAAGGATCTGACGCTCCTGGGGTTCGTCAAAGGCTGGCTGAACTGAAGCCGGTGAAGGGCCGGCCGGTTCAGATGTGGATCGGCTTGCCCTGAACCGCCATCGCCGCTTCCTTGAGCGCTTCCGAGTGCGTCGGGTGAGCATGGCAGGTATAAGCGATATCCTCGCTCGTCGCGCCGAACTCCATCGCCTGCGCTGCCTGCGCGATCATCGTCCCTGCAACCGAGGCGATCATCCAGACGCCAAGAACCCTGTCCGTCTTCGCGTCCGCGACGACCTTCACGAAGCCATCGGGCTCGCGGTTGGTCTTGGCGCGGCTGTTCGCGAGCATCGGGAACTTGCCGACCTTCACCTCGCCTGACTTGCGAGCCTCCTCTTCGGTGAGGCCAACGCCCGCGATCTCGGGCATGGTGTAGACGACCGAGGGAATGATCTCGCGGTTCACGATGCCCGTCAGTCCGGCGATGTTTTCAGCGACCGCAATGCCCTCGTCCTCGGCCTTGTGGGCGAGCATCGGTCCCGGGATCACGTCGCCGATTGCCCAGATGCCCGCGACCTTGGTGCGGAACTCGTGGTCGGTCTCGATCTGGCCGCGCTGGTTGGTCTGGAGTCCCGCTTTCTCAAGACCAAGACCCTCGGTGTTGGGCCGACGCCCGATCGAGACAAGCACGACATCGGTCTCGATGGTTTCCGCTGCTCCGCCGGCCGCTGGCTCCACTGTAAGGCTCACCGTGTCGCCCTTGCGCTCGGCCTTGGTGACCTTGGTCGAAAGCCTGAACTCGAAGCCCTGCTTCTTGAAGATCTTGTTGGCTTCCTTGCGAACCTCGGCGTCAAAGCCTGGGAGGATCTGGTCGAGAAATTCGACGACCGTCACCTGAGCTCCCAGACGTCGCCATACCGAGCCGAGCTCAAGTCCGATGACGCCGCCCCCGATCACGACCATCCGCCGCGGCACTTGCTGGAGCTCGAGAGCCCCGGTCGAGTCGACGATGCGCTCCTGGTCGATGGTTATGCCGGGCAACGGAGTGACCGATGAACCGGTGGCGATGACGACGTTCTTCGCACGCACCGTCCGGTCACCGACCTTGACCGTATCCGCGCTCTCGAACGTGGCCAGCCCCTTCAGCCATTCGACCTTGTTCTTCTTGAACAGGAACTCGACGCCCTGGGTGAGGCCCTTCACGGCCTCCTTGCGGCTGCCGTGCATGGTATCGAGATCAACTTCGACACCGCTCGTCTTGATGCCCCATTTGGCAAGAGTGCCGTGTGCCGCTTCCTCGAACAGCTCGGAGGCATGCAGAAGCGCCTTGGAGGGAATGCAGCCGACGTTGAGGCAGGTGCCGCCAAGCGTTTCGCGGCTTTCTGCGCAGGCCGTCCTGAGACCAAGCTGGGCCGCGCGGATCGCGGCGACATAGCCTCCCGGGCCCGCGCCGATGACAAGCACGTCGAAATCATAGGCGTCGGCCATCAAATGCTCCGTCGAGTGGATTTGAGGCGCGACTTAGGTTGGCAGCACCCGAGCCGCAAGCTCGACGCCCGAAAACTAGAGGTCGATCAAGAGGCGCGTCGGGTCCTCGATCGCCTCCTTCACGCGCACGAGGAAAGTCACTGCCTCCCGTCCGTCGATCAAGCGGTGATCGTAGCTCAGCGCCAGATACATCATCGGCCGGGCCACGATCTGTCCGCCCTTTACGACCGGCCGCTCCTCAATCCGGTGCATGCCGAGGACTGCCGACTGGGGCGGATTGATAATCGGCGTTGAGAGCAGCGAACCGAAGACTCCGCCGTTGGAAATGGTGAAGGTGCCACCCTGCATCTCCTCGACCGTAAGGGTGCCGTCCTTTGCGCGCCTGCCGAAATCCGCGATCGTCTTTTCGATATCCGCAAAGCTCATGCTGTCGGCATTGCGCACGACGGGCACGACAAGACCCTTGGGTGCAGAGACGGCGACCGAGACGTCGAGATAGTCGTGATAGACGATCTCCTCTCCCTCGATGCTGCCGTTGACGGAAGGCACGTCCTTCGCGGCCAACGCGCAGGCCTTCACGAAAAAGCCCATGAAGCCGAGGCGGATGCCGTGCTTCTTCTCGAAAAGGTCCTTGTACCGGGCGCGGGCATCGATGACCGCGCTCATGTCGACGTCGTTGAACGTCGTCAGCATGGCCGCCGTATTTTGCGCTTCCTTGAGGCGCCGGGCGATCGTCTGCCGAAGCCGCGTCATCTTGACGCGCTCCTCGCGCCGCTCGCCCGCTCCGCCCGCGGGCCGGGCCTGCGGCGCAGGTGCCGCGGGAGCCGAGGGTGCCTTTGCCTCGGGCGCTCCTGGACTGGGCGGGCCCTTCGACTGGGCGGCAGCGATCACGTCGTCCTTGGTCAGCCGGCCGTCCTTGCCCGTGCCCCGGATCTTCGTCGGGTCGACATGATATTCGAGCACCGCCCGCCGGACCGCCGGCGACAAGGTCGTGATGTGCTCTTCCTCCCGATCGAGTTCGGCAACCGGTGCAGGCATCTCCGCGCGAAGCGCTGGAGTTTCGCCGGCGCCCGGCGGATTGGCCGTGCCGGCCGCAGCGGACTGGGCGGGGGTCGGGGCCGCCGCCGCCGCGCCGGCGGTCGCCGTTTCGTCGATCCGGGCAATAACGGCGCCGACCGCGACATTGTCGCCTTCCTGGGCGAGTTGCTCGGTCAGAACACCGGCAACGGGCGATGGAACCTCGACGCTGACCTTGTCCGTCTCGAGGCTCGCGATCGGCTCGTCGGCGGCAACGGCCTCCCCCGGCTTCTTGAGCCACTGGGCGAGCGTTCCTTCGGTGATGGATTCGCCGAGCGCCGGAACTTCAACATCAGTGGCCATGGTTTCCCTTTATTCTGCAGCGACCGGCGGCCGCTCGGTTGCGGCGCGGCCGCCGCTTGTTGAATCGTGACCGAGCGCAGCGGCAATGAGCGCCGCCTGTTCGGCAACGTGACGCTTGGCAAGGCCCGTCGCGGGCGAAGCGCTGGAATCTCGACCTGCATATTGCGGCCGCATGCCGGCGCGCCCGGAATCGGCGAGACATTGCTCGAGCAGGTCTTCGACGAACAGCCAGGCGCCGTTGTTCTTCGGTTCTTCCTGCGCCCAGACGAGGTCGGTGAGCTTCGGCATCGCTTTGAGGCGTCTCAGCAGAGGCTCCGAGGGGAAGGGATAGAGTTGCTCGATGCGCACGATTTCGACACCAAGATCGCCCGCCGCATCACGCGCTTCCATGAGCTCGTAGGCCAGCTTGCCCGAGCACAGGACCAGTCGGCGGGTTTCCCCTTCGGCGGGGGGATTGAGGTCGCTGAGGATCCGGCGGAAATGGCTCTCCCCCGTAAAATCCGCGATGCTCGAAACCGCGAGCTTGTTCCGCAGCAGCGACTTGGGCGTCATCATCACGAGCGGCTTGCGGAAATCCCGCCGCATCTGCCGCCTAAGGATGTGGAAATAATTGGCGGGGGTCGTGCAGTTGGCGACCTGGAAATTGTCCTCCGCGCAAAGCTGCAGATAGCGTTCAAGACGCGCCGAGCTGTGCTCCGGGCCCTGGCCTTCGAAGCCGTGAGGCAGCAGCATGACAAGGCCGCTCGCACGAAGCCACTTGGCCTCCCCTGCGGCGACGAACTGGTCGATGATGCTCTGCGCACCATTCGCGAAATCGCCGAACTGCGCTTCCCACAAAACGAGCGTTTTGGGGTCGGCAAGCGAATAGCCATATTCAAAGCCGAGCACGCCGAATTCTGACAGCGGACTATCGCGCACTTCGAAGCGTGCCGGGCCGATGCTCGTCAGCGGGATGTATTTCTGGCCGGTCTGCTGATCGACCCAAACGGCATGCCGCTGGCTGAAGGTTCCGCGGCCGCTGTCCTGACCCGACAGGCGAACGCCCAGGCCTTCCGCGACCAGGCTCCCGAAAGCCAGCGCTTCCGCGGTCGCCCAGTCGAAGCCCTCGCCCGACCCGAACATCTCCTTCTTGGCATCCAGGATGCGCTGAAGGGTCTTGTGGATCACGAAGCCCTCCGGAACACTCGTCAGCACCTCGCCGAGACGCCGGACCTCCTCGTTGCTGATCGCGGTCGGAATATTGCGGCGGCCAAGAACCGGCTCGTCGGGGCGACCAAGTCCTGCCCAGCGACCCTCGAACCAGTCGGCCTTGTTGGGCAGGTAGGAAACTGCGCCTTCGAACTGGTCTTCGAGATGAGCGACGTAATCCTTCGTCTGCTGCTCGATCCAGGCCTGGTCGACCACGCCTTCCCCGATCAGCTTCTGGCCATAGGTCTGGCTGATTGGCGGGTGTTTCTTGATCGCCGCGTACATTTGCGGCTGGGTGAAGCTCGGCTCGTCGCCCTCGTTGTGGCCGAAGCGCCGATAGCACCACATGTCGATGACGATGTCGCGGCCGAACGTCTGCCGGAACTCGATCGCGAGTTTGCAGCAGAAGGTCACCGCTTCGGGATCGTCGCCATTGACGTGGAGGATCGGCGCCTGGATGCCCTTGGCCACGTCCGACGGGTAGGGCGAGGACCGGGCGAACTGGGGGCTTGTCGTAAAGCCGACCTGGTTGTTGATGATGAAGTGGATGGTCCCGCCGGTTCCATAGCCGGGGAGCCCGGAGAAGCTGAGGCACTCCCAGACGACGCCCTGGCCTGCAAAGGCGGCATCGCCGTGGAGGAGCATCGGAAGAACCGTTCTCCCGCGCTGGTCTTCGCGGATCGTCTGAAGCGCGCGTGCCTTGCCCAGGACCACTGGGTCGACCGCCTCGAGGTGCGAGGGGTTGGGAAGCAGCGAAAGATGGACCCGGTTGCCGTCGAACTCGCGGTCGGACGATGTTCCAAGGTGGTATTTCACGTCGCCCGAGCCGCCGACATCGGCGGGATTGGTCGCGCCGCCGGCGAACTCGTGGAAGATCGCCTGCGCGGGTTTTCCCATCACGTTAGAAAGCACGTTGAGGCGACCGCGATGGGCCATGCCGACGTCGATCTCGGTAACGCCCATGAGGCCGCCATACTTGATGACTGCTTCCAGCGCGGGAACGGCGCTTTCGCCTCCGTCCAGGCCGAAACGCTTCGTCCCGACATATTTGCGGGCGAGGAATTTTTCCCACTGCTCGGCGTGGATGACCTTGGCGAGGATGGATTGCTTGCCCTCGGGTGTGAAAGTGATCTCGGCGTCCTTGCCTTCCATCCGGCCCTGGAGGAAGCGGCGCTCATCCACATCGTTGATGTGCATGTATTCGAGGCCGACGTGTCCGCAGTAGTTCCGCTGCAACACCCGCACGATCTCGCGGACGGTCGCCTGTTCGAAGCCGAGCGCGCCGCACAGCCACACAGGCCGATCAAGATCATTGTCGCTAAAGCCGTGATATTCGGCCGTGAGGTCCGCCGGGACCTCGCGTCTAGTAAGCCGCAGCGGATCCAGGTCCGCGGCAAGATGACCGCGCACCCGGTAGGTGCGGATCAGCATCATGGCACGGATCGAATCCTCCGCGGCGCGCCGAATTGCCTGGGGATCGCTGCTAGCCTGGGCAACGCGCTCGGCGACTGCGGCCTTCACCTTCTCGATCGTCGCCTGGGTCGGATCGAGACCAAGGTTCAGGTCATCGAGTTCGGCCAGGGGCCAGTTCGACCGTGCCCAGCTTGGACCTTTTTCCTGTTCCTCGATACGCGCCACTTCGTTCATGCCGAAACCAGCAACTCCTTGAGGGTCCTACCCAGTTGAGATGGGCTGGGGCTGACAGTAATTCCAGCCGCTTCCATCGCCGCGATCTTGCTTTCGGCATCGCCCTTCCCGCCCGAGACGATGGCGCCGGCATGGCCCATGCGGCGTCCAGGAGGAGCAGTGCGCCCGGCAATGAAGCCTACAACGGGCTTCCTGCGTCCGCGTTTCGCCTCGTCCGCAAGGAACTGAGCTGCATCTTCCTCCGCGCTGCCGCCGATTTCGCCGATCATGATGATCGATTGAGTCTCATCGTCGGCAAGGAACATCTCGAGGATGTCGATGAATTCCGTGCCCTTTACGGGGTCTCCGCCGATACCGACGGCAGTCGTCTGCCCGAGGCCTTCGTTCGTCGTCTGGAACACGGCTTCATAAGTGAGCGTGCCGGAACGGCTGACGACGCCCACGCTCCCCTTCTGGAAGATGTTGCCGGGCATGATCCCGATCTTGCATTCGTTGGGAGTGAGTACACCCGGGCAATTGGGGCCGATCAGCCGGGACTTGGAGCCCGAGAGGGCGCGCTTCACCTTGACCATGTCGAGCACCGGAATGCCCTCGGTGATCGCAACGATGAGGGGCACCTCGGCATCGACTGCCTCGAGGATCGAATCTGCCGCGAATGGCGGCGGAACGTAGATCACCGAAGCGGTTGCGCCGGTCTTGGCGACCGCTTCGTGGACGGTATTGAACACCGGGAGGCCGATATGCTCGGTGCCGCCCTTTCCCGGGGTAACGCCCGCGACCATTTGGGTGCCGTACGCAAGCGCCTGCTGTGTGTGAAACGTCCCCGTTTCACCAGTCATGCCCTGCGTGATGACCTTGGTATTCCTATCGACGAGGATGCTCATTGCTTTGTCGTACCTGCGTTCATTGGAGCAGCGGAGGTCGGATACATTCCGATTTCCAGCACCGTTGACCCATCCTCGCGGTACCTGAACTGCTTGGCGTAACCGAGCTCAGGATGGCTCACGGTCCATATCGGCTCATACATGTCGGGAATCCATTTTGGGGAAACTTCCTTGTCCGGCAGCCCCTCGAGAAAGGCGCCCATCGCCTCGCGCTTGGAAACCGAATTGGAATCCAACGCACAGGTCCTTGCGATGCTTCCTGGCTGAAGCTGCTTGTACTCGGTAAAAATGAGGTAGGTTGAAGGCGGCTCGCTGAGCTTCACGATGGTCCGATGGGAAATGGATTCCGGGAAGGCCAGATAGTCGAGAAAATTGTACGGTTCGCCCGGTTTCAGTACCCGCCCGCGTGCCGGCGAAAGCTTGAACGAGCCCTCGATGCAGGCCTCGCGGTAAGCCGCGATTGCGGGACTGACGGCCGTCTCGGACGGAGCTGGTGAAGCTTGCATCAATAACAAGGAGGCAGCGAGGGCCGGCATTCAGGCGACGGCTTCTTCCGCAAGCGAGTTGTCAATCTGCCTGCACGCTTCGAGCAGTTCCTTTACGGCATCGACACTGACGTTGAAATTGTCGCGGGCCTGTGGGTCGAGTTCGATCTCGACGATCCGTTCGACGCCGCCCGCGCCGATCACTACCGGAACGCCGACGTAGAGATCGTTGACGCCGTACTGGCCGCTGAGGTGCGCGGCACAGGGAAGGACGCGTTTTTTGTCCTTGAGGAAGCTCTCGGCCATCGCGATCGCGCTCGTGGCCGGGGCGTAATAAGCCGATCCGGTCTTCAACAGGGCGACGATCTCGCCTCCGCCGCCGCGCGTGCGCTTGACGATGGAGTCGATCTTTTCCTTGGTCGACCAGCCCATCTTGATGAGATCCGGGATCGGGATCCCTGCAACCGTTGAATAGCCGACGACGGGGACCATCGTGTCCCCGTGGCCCCCAAGCACGAAGGCGGTGACGTCCTCGACGCTGACGTTGAATTCCTCGGCAAGGAAATGACGGAACCGCGCGCTGTCGAGCACTCCTGCCATGCCCACCACCATGTGCGGCGGAAGGCCTGAGAATTCGCGCAACGCCCACACCATCGCATCGAGCGGGTTGGTGATGCAGATAACAAATGCGTTGGGAGCGTGGGTACGGATGCCCTCGCCGACCGACTTCATGACCTTGAGGTTGATGCCGATCAGATCATCACGGCTCATGCCGGGCTTGCGGGCAACGCCGGCGGTCACGATGCAGACGTCCGCGCCAGCAATGTCGGCATAATCCGACGATCCCTTCAGGCTGGCGTCGAAATCATCGACCGGGCCTGCCTGCGCGATGTCGAGCGCCTTACCCTCGGGAATACCTTCGGCGATGTCGAACAGGACGATGTCACCGAGTTCACGCATTGCCGCGAGGTGGGCGAGCGTACCGCCGATCATGCCGGCGCCGATAAGGGCGATCTTCTTCCGAGCCATTAGGCCAGTTTCCTCTGCTGTTGCGAGCGCACCGAGGACCGGGCGCGATATTTTGGCGGCGCTCTAAACCGGCAGGCAGAGTCGGGCAACCGCCTTGGAAACGGGACCGGCCGCTCGGCGCCTTTCAGCCAGATGAACAGCTTCGAAACCCTGCACCGGACCAATCGTTAAATGTGGGCAGCCCGACGTGGCTGATGAAAATAGGAGACAATCATGAGGAAGATTCTTCTCGGACTGTCGAGCGCCGCTGCCGTTATGGCCGTGACGGCCGCTCCGGCACCGGCAAAGACCTACGTCTGCACCAAGTGGGATAATGGCGTCTGCGTCTCGATGCACCGCGTCAAGGGAACACCTCCGGCGCGCGCGGTCGGATATGTCTACGGCCCGAATTATACCTACACGGCGCTTACCGACATTCCTCAGCCGGTCGTGACCTATTACAAGCTCGGCTCGAACATGCGCTACGTCTACGACGACGGCTATCTCTATGAGGTCGACCCGACGACCTACGCGATAACGAAGGTTATCGACACGTACAGCCACTAGGCGCTCGGCGCCCAGGACCAGGAAGGGCCGCCCGATGCTTTGGGCGGCCCTTCGTTTGGGACGGACCGAGGGCCCGGAGACGCGACAAAAAGCACTCGGCATCGCAACTGCAAGCGGCCCGCAATCGTTTCGTCCGCAGTTCAATCCAGAAATTGGAGACAGCATGAGACATTTGCTTCTTCTCGCCGGCGCGGCGGCCCTCGGCCTTGCGGGGCCTGCACTTGGAAAGCCGGGCAACGGTCACGGTCACGGTCACGGTGACGGTGACGGGGATTTTGGCGGCTGTCCGCCTGGCCTCGCCAAGAAAAACAACGGGTGCATGCCGCCCGGACAGGCCCGAAAGCTCGCCCGCGGCGAGAGATGGCAAAGCGGCTACGGCACGCTCTATTCCTACGGCCGCATCCCATACGACGTAAGGCGGCGCTACGATCTCAGCACCCGCTACCGCTATTATTACAACGACGGATATCTCTACGCGGTCGACCCGCGGACGATGCTGATCCAGCAGGTAGTGGGCGCGCTTCTCCGCTAGCAATCAATTCCGGCCTCAGCCGCCGGCGGGGCTTCCAGCCGCTGCCGGCGCGCTCTGGCTCCAGCGGGAACCCATGACGCCTCACCGGCACATCGGGCAACCGGACGCGTCCTGCCAGACGTCGGCCAGAGGAAGCGAACGCTTGACTCTTCCAAAGGCGCATCGGCGCGTGCTAGCGGCCCACTCAACAAGGAGTTGAGCGCTTGGCCGAATTCTTCCTGCCCAGGAACAGTACCGTCAAAAAGGGACGCGAGTGGAAGCCCGAAGAGGGAAAGCGCCTCAAGACGTTCAAGATCTACCGCTATGACCCCGATAGCGAGGCGAACCCACGCTGGGACCGTTACACCATCGACCTCGACAAATGCGGACCGATGGTCCTCGACGCGCTCATCAAGATCAAGAACGAGATCGACCCGACGCTGACGTTCCGGCGGTCGTGTCGTGAAGGGATCTGCGGCTCGTGCGCGATGAACATGGAGGGGCGCAACGGGCTCGCCTGCACGACCTCCATCGATGAATTGAAGGGCGACGTTCAGATCACGCCCTTGCCGCACATGGACGTGGTGAAGGACCTCGTTCCCGACCTGACACACGCTTATGCGCAATATTCCTCGATCCAGCCGTGGCTGAAGTCGGTGAGCCCGGCTCCATCACGCGAGCGGCTGCAGAGTCCGGAGGACCGCTCCAAGCTCGACGGACTTTATGAATGCATCCTTTGCTTCTGCTGCTCGACGAGTTGCCCAAGCTATTGGTGGAACTCCGACAAGTTCCTGGGACCCGCAATTCTCCTCCAGGCCTATCGCTGGCTCGCGGACAGCCGCGATGAAGCCACGGGCGAGCGGCTCGACCAGCTCGAGGACCCGTTCCGGCTCTATCGCTGCCACACAATCATGAACTGCGCGAACGTCTGTCCCAAGGGTCTCAACCCTGCAAAGGCGATCGCCGAGACCAAGAAGCTGATCGCCGAACGGACAGCGTGAGCGACGAGGGTACGCAAAACGAGGAACTGATGGAGGACGTCGGCCTTCCTCGCGGAGCCGCGCCCGATCCGGACAATCCCGGTTGGTACAGCTGGGGCGACTTCCCACCGTCGAGCTTCGCTGCAGCGACGGGGCGGCTGCTGTTCAAGCCTGACGGGCCTGGACGCGGAATTTGCCGGATGTTCCCGACCGAGGCGCACATGAACATGGGCGGGTCGATCCACGGCGGCGCGGTCATGAGCTTCATCGACATGTCGATGTTTGCCGGCGGTCTTTGCGGAGGAATGGACCGCGCGCACTACGTGACGCTCCATCTCAGCACCCATTTCCTCCACCGGGGCCAGGCCGGCTCTCCGCTCGATGCTTACGTCGAACTCGTCAGGCAGACGCGCGGGCACGCTTTTCTTCAGGGCGTCGTCAAGCAGAACGGCGAGAATTGCTACAGCTTCAGCGGGACACTCAAGAAAGTGAACCGGCCCAACGCACCGGCACGATGACTGCACCGGTCCGGGCGGCGTACGACCAACTCATTGCCGCGGGCGAGCTGAAGCCGGATCCGGCTCAGGCGCGCGCCGTGGCTGCGCTCGACAGGCTTGCAGCCGGGATCGCGAACGGAAACGGCTTCCTTTCACGGCTCTTCAAGGAGCCGTCGGAAAGCCCTTGCGGGGTTTATCTCTGGGGGGGCGTCGGCCGCGGCAAGTCGATGCTCATGGATCTCGCCTTCGTCGACATCAAAATCGAGCCCAAGCGCCGCGTCCACTTCAACGAGTTCATGCTGGAAACGCATTCGAGACTGAGGCAGGCCCGGGAGCGCGGGCAGGGCGATCCCATAGACCCCGTTGCCGAAGAGATTGCAGCGGGCGCAAGCCTCCTGTGCTTCGACGAGATGCAGATCACCAATCCTGCCGACGCGATGATCGTATCCCGGCTGTTCGGCAAGCTGCTCGAGCGGGGCGTGAAAGTCGTCACGACGTCAAACAGGGCCCCGCGCGATCTCTACAAGGGCGGGCTCAACCGTGAATTGTTCTTCCCGTTCATCGAGCTCATCGAACGCCGGATGCTTGTTGTCGAGGTCGACGGGCCCGTTGACTACCGGCTCGACCGTTTGACCGGCGTCGAGGTCTGGCACCTGCCGAATGGTCCCGCCGCCACCGCCGCCCTCAGCCAGGCCTTCTTCCAGCTGACGGACTATCCGGTCGAGGACCGGGCGAAAGTTCCTTCCGAGGATATCGAAGTGGGCGGCGGGCGCACGCTTCACGTGCCCAAGAGTCTCAAGGGTGTCGCGGTCTTCTCGTTCAAGCGCCTTTGCGGCGAACCGCGCGGTGCGGCCGACTATCTCGCGATCGCCCGTCGTTTTCACACGGTCATCATCGTCGGCATTCCGGTCATGGGACGGGAAATGCGCAACGAAGCGGCGCGCTTCGTCACGCTCGTGGACGCCCTGTACGAGCACAAGGTCAAACTGCTGGCGGCCGCCGACGCTGAGCCTGAAGGTCTCTATCCGGCCGGCGATGGCAGCTTCGAATTCCAGCGCACCGCCAGCCGCCTCGAGGAAATGCGGAGCGCAGAATATCTGGCGGAGGGGCACGGCATCGCCGCTTGACGCGCTGGCGCGGAAGCGTAGCGTCGCGCAACTCATTTTCCGGGGAGGGGATCTATGCACCGACTGTTGGCCGCAGCATCGTTCATTGCGCTTGCATCAACGGCCGCGGCCGGGGCGGGACCGCAGCTTACGCCGGTTCAGCGTCAGTCGACGCACGCTATGTTCGAGCACATCGTCAATACGCCCACCGTCATCGGACGCCACAAGGTACCCGAGATGGCGCAATATCTTGCGGACCAGTTCAAAGCGGGGGGCTTTCCGGCGGCCGACGTGCACGTGCTTCCCTATCACACCGGAAGCGCGACGACCGGCGATGACGATACCGCCGCCCTGATCGTCCGCTGGAGGGCCGCCGGGACGCCCAGGGCCAAGCCCCTCCTCCTCATGGGCCACATGGATGTCGTCGAGGCAAAGCGCGAGGATTCGACCACGGACCCGTTCGTGCTCACCGAGCGCGACAATTATTATTATGGCCGGGGCACCATCGACATGAAGGATGGCATAACGGCCATCACCCAGGCGATGATCAATCTGCGGGCCGCGGGATTCAAACCGAGCCGTGACATCGTGGTCCTGTTTACTGGCGATGAAGAGACCAACGGAATCGGTGCAAGAAAGGGTGCGAGCGATTGGCTCGACCTTCTCGGCCATCCGGAATTCGGTCTCAATGCCGACGGCGGCGGCGGCGGATTCAATGTCGATGGAAGCCCTGCCGGCTTTTCGATGCAGACTGCCGAGAAGACCTTCGCAAGCTATACGTTCACTGTGCGAAACCGGGGCGGACATTCGTCAAAGCCGCGCAAGGACAATGCCATCTACAGCCTTGCTCACGCCCTCGACAAACTGGAGGCATACCGCTTCACGCCCAAGATGAACGAGACGACCCGGGCTTATTTCACGGCCCGGGCAAAGATGGAAAAAGGGCCGCTCGGCGACGCCATGCGGCGCTGGCTTGCAAATCCCAATGACGGCGAGGCCGCCGATTTCATCGAGGCGAGCGAGAGCGAGGTCGGGCTGACGCGGACCCGCTGCGTGCCGACTCGCCTGTTCGGCGGGCATGCCGACAATGCGCTTCCCCAGCTCGCAACCGCGATGATCAATTGCCGGATCTTTCCGGGTGAGGATCCCAATACGGTCAAGGGAGAGCTGGAGCATATCGTGAACGACCCGACCGTCGTGGTCACCCGGAACGACGATTACGTCGCCTCGCTTGCCTCTCCGCTCCGGCCCGACGTCACGGCAGCATTCACGCGCGCGGTACAGGCGCTTCATCCCGCAATGCCGGTCTTTCCCGAGATGTCCACGGGCGCCAGCGATGCCCGGCCCTTCCGTGTCGCGGGGATTCCGATTTACGGCACCAACGGGGCCTGGGTGCAGGTCCCGACCGACTTTCGCGCGCACGGAAAGGACGAGCGCATTCCGGTCCAGTCCCTCTACGACAATGTCGTCCACTGGGAGCTGATGCTGAGGGATCTCGCCGGAAAATAGTTCACGAACTGAATAGCTTGACTGCGATAGCCCACCATCTAGTGGGCCGCCGCATCACTGGAGGAATTGATCGATGCGTTCCCTCGTTGCTCTGCTCTTTGCACTGAGCTCGACCGCTGCACTTGCCGCGGTCGATCCACGTACGGTTCCGACGCAACTGCCGGCCGCGTGGCAGGCAAAGACCCGCGCCCTTTTCAAGCAGGCCATCGAGATTCCAAGCGTCCGGGGACGCGGCGAAGTGCCGCAGGTTGCAAAGCTGCTCGCCGACCAGTTCAGGGCCGCAGGGATCCCCGATGCGGACATTCACTTCATGCCGTACGAGGCGCTTCCCGGCGACAAGACGGAAGCGCTCATCGTGCGGTGGCGCTCGCCGCATCCGACCAAGAAGCCGATGCTGATCCTGGGTCACATGGACGTGGTGGAGGCCAAGCGCGAGGACTGGAAGTACGACCCGTTCGAGTTCCGCGAGGAAGGGGGCTACTTCCTCGGGCGCGGCACGAGTGACATGAAAAACGGCGACGTCGCGACGACGATGGCCGCGGTCAAGCTGATGAGCGAGGGTTTCAAGCCCGATCGCGACATCATCTTCTTTTATAGCGGCGATGAGGAAACACAGGGAAAGGGTGCAACGCTCGGCTCAACGCAGTGGCGCAACCTGACGGACGCCGAGTTCGGGCTGAACGCCGACGGCGGGGGCGCATCGTATGACCGCAACTTCCGACCCCTGGGCTTCGGCATCTCGATGGCGGAGAAGACTTTTCAGACCTATTTCTTCACCACCCATAATCCCGGCGGACACAGCTCCCGCCCGCGGCCCGACAATGCGATCTACGATCTTGCCGACGCGCTTGAGAAGCTTCGTGCCTATCGCTTCGAGCCGATGCAGAACGAGATCACTCGCGGCTATTTTGCCGAGCGCGCCCAGCAGGAAGGCAACAGCCCGCTCGGACGGCAGATCCGCGCCTGGCTTGCCAACCCGAAAGACGGCGCGGCGGCTGACGCCATCGAGGCAAATCCGCTCGAGGTCGGGTTGACCCGCACGCGCTGCGTCGCGACCATGCTGAAGGGCGGGCATGCCGATAACGCGCTTCCGCAAACCGCGCAGGCGACAGTCAATTGCAGGATCTTCCCGGGCGTCGAACCGAAGCAGGTGCAGGCCGAACTCCAGCAGCTCGTCGGTCCCAAGGTCGAGATCGTGGCGGACCCGGGCTATATCGGCGTGCCGACGCCGGCTTCACCTCCGCGTGCAGACGTTATCAACGCGGTCAAGGCCGCGTCTCTTCGCTTTCACGGGCCTGCAATGCACGTGTTTCCGGTGATGTCCACGGGTGCCAGCGACGGCAGTTTCTTCCGCGCGAAGGGCATTCCCGTCTACGACGTCGATGGAAGCTGGGGCATCTCGCCCGACGATGAGCGCGCCCACGGCCTCGACGAGCGAATTCCCGTGCGCGCGATGTACGATGACGTACTGCACTGGGAAATGATCATGAAGGCGCTGGCCGGCTAGGCATCTTTCCTGGCCGCGCCGAGCACCTCCTGTGCGTGGCCTGGAACCTTCACCTTGCGCCATGCGCGAACAACGCGCCCGTCTTGCGCGATGAGATAGGTTGCGCGTTCCATCCCCATATATTTCCGGCCGTACATCGATTTCTCGACCCAGGTACCAAAGGCCTCGGAAATCTTTCCGTCCTCGTCCGAAGCGAGAGGAACGGCGAGGCCGTATTTCCCGATGAATTTCTCGTGGCTCTTCATCGGATCGCGCGACACGCCGACGATCTTCACTCCCGACTTGGCGAACTCGCCGGCTAGGGCCGTGAAGTCCTGCGCTTCCCGAGTACAGCCGGACGTATCGTCCTTCGGGTAGAAATAGAGGACGACGGGCTGACCTGGTGAAGCCAGGTCGATCTTGCTCCCATCGCTCGGCATAACAGTGATTGCCGGTGCCCGGTCGCCTTCGCTGATCATTTCGATGTCCCTTGCCTGATGCTGTTCCAAAGCGTGGCGATCCTGTGCCGCGCAGCTTCGTGCTCTGCAAGAAGCTCCTCCCAGCTTCCTGCGCCGCACGCCTCCGCGACCAGTTGCCAGGTTTCGGATGTGGGCTTGATGTCGCCCGGGGCGACGAGCCGCATCATGACCAGCATGCGCGAAAGCAACTTTAGCGAGTCGACAATATTTGCAGGCACCAAAGAGTCTGCTTCCAGTTCCTCGAGCGCAATTTCGAGCCGGGTACTGAGCCCGACATGTCTGGTCAGTTGAAGAACGTGAACGGCGAACTCGAGATCAACCAGCCCGCCCGGTCCAAGCTTCACGTCGAGCGGACCGTGCGGCGGTTTGTGGCGCGCGATCTCGGCTCGCATCTTCGATGCATCTTCGGCGACTTTCCCATAGTCGCGTGGAAGCCTCAGGATGTCGTCGATCATCGCCGTCACGCGTGCACGCACGTCCGCGGACCCGAAGACCGGGCGCGCGCGGCATAGGGCCATATGCTCCCAGGTCCACGCCTCGTTGCGCTGATAGCGTTCGAAGGCTTCGATCGACACCACGAGCATGCCCTTGGCTCCTTCGGGCCTCAGGCGGGTATCGACTTCATAGAGAGGACCTGCCGCCGTCGGTACGCTGAGCGCGGCGGTCACGCGGCTCGCGAGGCGATTGAAATAGTCGTTTGGTCCGAGGGGTTTCGGACCGTTTGAGGTAGTCCCCTGCGCAGCCGTATGCAGGTAGATGATATCGAGGTCGGACGCGTGTGTCAGTGAGTGGCCGCCGAACCGGCCAAGGCCGAGAACGACCAGTTCGCTGTCTCCAAAGGCGCCGTGTGCGTCCCTGAACTGGCTTTCGGCAGCGCTGCCCAGCGCAACGAGCGCCCCTTCTGCCACGCGCGCATAACCCTCGGTCACCTCCAGCGGGTCGCGGCGGCGATCGATCAATTGCACGCCGAGCGCAAAGCGACGTTCATTGACCAGCCTTCGGGCCCGGTCGAGCGCGATGTCGTAGGGATTCCCGGCCATCGCATTTGCAAGCAGCTGTGCGAAGTCCTGAGGTTCGGGCGGCATGGCAAAGCTCGAGGCGTCGAACAGGCCTTCGAAAAGTTCGGGCCGCCGCGCGAGCTGATCGGCGAGCGCGGGAGCATGGGCGAGAACTTTTGCAAGAAGGCGAGCAAGCACCGGCCGGGCCTCGAGCAGACGGAAGAAATTCACGCCGCTCGACAGGCGTTCGACGATGTCGCCGAGGCGATTGAGCGCATAGTTCGGATCGGGGCCTGCAGCGATCGCCCGCAGCAATCCGGGGAGCATCGCCTCGAACGCCTGTCGCGCAGGAGGTGAACGGAGCGACCGGGCCTTGCCCGAGCGCCAGTTGGCGATGTGCCGGGCAGCGGAGCCGGGGTCCAAGAAACCAAGGGTCTCCAGCTCCTCGCCAAGGATGTCGGGATCATTCGACAGCCGGGCGCTGGTGTCCGGCGCGAGGCCATCGAACAAGGTCCCGACGCGCTCCACATGGGGACGTAGCTCGTCGAGGAGCTCGCTCCCGTCGGCAAGCCCGTGCAGCTGAGCGACATTGTCCAGCCCCGCCGGCTCGAGCGGGAGCAAATGGGTCTGGGCGTCCTCGATCATCTGCACCCGGTGTTCGATGGTGCGCAAAGCGCGGTACGCATCTGCGAGGTCTCCTGCAGCCGCATCCTCGAGGCGGCCCGCCGCCAGCAGCGCGCTGATCGCATCCAGAGTTGCAGGAGCACGCACCGAAGCATCCCTCCCGCCGTGAATCATCTGCTGGATCTGGACGAAGAACTCGACCTCCCGGATGCCGCCGCGGCCGCGCTTGAGGTCGTAGCCGGGCCCGATAATTGCACCTTGCGCGAAATGGTCGCGGATCCTTGCCGAGATCTGGCGCACCTCCTCGATCACCCCGAAGTCGAGTGAACGCCGCCAGACGAAGGGCTGGATGGAGTCCAGGAAGCGCTGTCCGAGCGAAAGGTCGCCGGCCGCAGGCCGCGCGCGGATGAAAGCGGCTCTCTCCCACGGTAGAGCGCTCGATTCGTAATGCGAGATGGCGGCGTTGACCGGAAGGACGATGGGCGTGACCTCGGGCGAGGGCCTGAGCCTCAGGTCCACACGTTGCACATATCCATCGGCAGTGCGCTTCTGCATGATCTCGATGAGGCGTCGACCGACGCGCACGGCGGCCTCCCCGGCATCCTCGCGGCTGCGCCTGGGCAAGGTCTCAGGATCAAACAGGAGCAAAAGGTCCACGTCCGACGAATAATTGAGTTCGTGGCTGCCAAGCTTGCCCATGGCGATCACGGTGAACCCGCGGGGATCGGCTTGCCCGACGCGCTCCGCCATGGTCCCGCGCACCGCTTCGTCCAGCGCCCGGTCAGCAAAGCTGGAGAGCATCGCCGTCACTTCCTCGAGCTGCAGCTCTCCCGAGAGGTCACCGAGTGCGACCGCAAGAGCGAGCCCATGACGCTGGCGCCGCAGGCGCATCTCAAGGGTGTCGCCGTCAGCCCCCAGCGCGAGCTGCGTTGCTGCGATTGCTCCGCTCGTTGCAAAAGTCTCGGCAATGTCGGGCCGAACCTGGATTGACTCGCGCAGGAAAGGTGCGTGATCTGCGGCGCGGCGCAGTGCCTCCGGCCTGCCGCAAGTCGAACCTAACCCGCTCATCGTCCCATTTTCACCGTTTCGCGCCCGACTCGCAGGAAACTTCCGTGCCTGTTGCGTCGTTTGCAATGGCAATGAAGCTGGAACGGGATTCTCATTGGGCGTCGGACCAGAACGCGATGGACCGCCGACTCATCCAGGTCGACATGCCGCCGACGCATGCCGGGATCACGGCTGCGCTTCGCCGCGCGTTCGAGGCCGCGGCAACCGAGCCATGTGATCGGGATTTTGCGGAGCTTTTGCGGCGCTTGAACTGAGGCTTACGCCCGGCGATCACTCGTGGTCGCGGCTGAGCTGGTCGACTTCCCCCATGATCGTCTGCAACGCCGACTTGTCGGGATCGGTCCGGTGCTGGCGCCTTGACGGCAGCTTGCCGCTCGAGAGCAATTGCTCGAGGGCGACCCGACCGCGCGCGACGCGGCTCTTGATCGTGCCCACCGCGCAGCCGCAGATTTCCGCTGCCTCCTCGTAGGCGAAGCCGCCTGCCCCCACGAGGATCAGTGCCTCGCGCTGAGGTTGTGGCAGGTGCATCAGAGCACGCTGCATGTCACCAAGTTCGATGTGCCGATCCTGGCTCGCCGGTGCAGCGAGGATCTTCGAAGCGGTAATATCGTCCCATTCGCCCTTGAATCGCGCGCGCCGCATCTGGCTGAGGAACAGGTTGCGCAGAATGATGAAGGTCCAGGCGCGCATGTTCGTACCGGCCTGGAAGCGCTTGCGCGCGGCCCAGGCCTTGAGCAGCGTTTCCTGCACGAGATCATCGGCGAGATCGCGACTTCCCGAGAGCGAGCGACCGAACGCGCGCAGGTGCGGGATAACCGCCGCAAGCTGATCCTTGAACTCAGGATCCGACAGCGGAACAGGCTCTGCTGAAGCAGTGGCTGGTCGGTCCTCTTCGCGCGCTTCCGTCAAACTAGACCCCACCCGTTAGACTGGCGCGGACGTGGCCGCGCGAGCGTTGATCGAACATGAACAGCGACTGTGACAGAAGCTAGGTGCTCAGGGGCGCCCGACCAAGACGATCACGGCAAAAATAATAATCACCAGCAGCGTGCCAAAGATCAGAACGTTCCTGGCAACGCCAGGAGTCGAACCCGCACGCGCCTCCGTCGCGGTCTCTCGGACCGGAGAATCGGAAGGTCGCGGATCAGCCATTCTGCTCTCGTTACGAAATCACTGTTCGCCCGGCCAACGCGCCGGGCTGAACCGTGTTCCGCTCGTCAGGCCGCCGGGACTGTTGCCGCGTCGAAAAAGAGGGCCTGGGCAATCGCCGCCTTCACCGTCGAGCGCTGGAATGGCTTGGTGATGAGGAAGGTGGGCTCCGGACGAGTGCCGGTAAGCAGCCGCTCCGGGAAGGCCGTGATGAAGATCACCGGGACGGAGAACTCCGCGAGAATGTCCTTGACCGCATCGATGCCGCTCGAATCGTCGGCAAGCTGAATATCCGCAAGGACGAGGCCGGGAGGATTCTGACGAGCCTGAGCAACGGCTTCGTCGCGCGTGACAGCAACGCCCGTCACATTGTGGCCGAGGTCGCGGACGATCGTCTCGATATCCATCGCGATGATCGGCTCGTCCTCGATGATCAGGACGTCGGCGAGGGTTTGCCGCTCGATTTCCTCAAGCGCCTCGGCGACGAGCGAATCGACGTCGGCCGGGGACGCGTTGATGAGATAGGCGGTGTCCTCGGACGAAAATCCTTCGAGTGACGTCAGCAGCAACGCCTGGCGGGAGAGCGGGGTGATTCGGGAAAGGCGCGCATGAGCGATGCCTTCTGCGCCCATGGGGCCCTGCATCGGCTCCTCGCCTTCCTCGACGTTGGCGGTCGACCAGATGGCGTGGAAGGTCTTGTAGAGTCCAAGACGCGGATCGACATCGCGCGGAAACTCGTCGGGCTTGGCGACGATCGCTTCGAGCGTCGCACGGACGAACGCGTCGCCGTGGGTCTGGCTGCCGGTAAGCGCGCGGGCATAACGGCGGAGGAATGGCAGGTGCGGAGCAAGTTCCTGGCCAAGGGACATGATCGGGTATTCTCCCTCGAAATCGTAATTGGCGCCGTCTTAGGCGGCGCGCCTGAATGGTTGCAACCCTGGAAGGAGTTCGAATGTCCGAGCTTGGTCGCCCCCCAGAGATGAAAGCCAATCTGGAACAAAGCACCGGCCATTTGGTTTCCGCGGTTGGGCCGGCCTCGCTGCGACGGCACAATTGTGCTGCGTAGCGGTCGGCCCGATGCGTATCGTCTTGGGACAGTCGCCTGTTCGTGGCTTTAGCAACGAGCCGGTTGCACCGTGGAAAGAGTTGATTATGAGCGCGCAAGGACCCGCGCGTAGGGGGGACTGGAGTTGAGTGCGAAGAAGCGAAGCGACACGGAGGGAGCCGGAGATTCCAGGCGCTCGAAGAAGTCCGCAGCTTCCGATCGGGGCGCGCGCAGGCAGCGCTCCAGCGATCTCGGCCGCGCGTTACGCTCGGCTTACGATGATACGCTTCGTGAAGCCGTTCCCGACGATTTCCTTAATCTGCTTGGAAAGCTCACCTAGAACCTCCGTCCGGAGGATCGCATGACGCTGGCGGAACGTTTCGCCCGGCTGCCGACGGCAGCCAAGCTTCTGCTCATCCTGACCTCCGTCCTGCTGCCGATCGGGATCGCGCTCGCCTGGATTGGCGAAAGCGGGATTCGGCAGGCCAATACCGCGCTGGAAGGCCGCGACCAGGACCAGTCACGCGCCGCCGTCGGATCGATCGAGAGCCTGATTGCGCGGAACGCGCTGGCGCTTCGCATTGCGGCCAATGGAGCCCTTGCAAGCGGCACGAACGGAGCCTGCGAACGGACGACGCAGTCGCTTTCGATCGCGCCTGCCGTTGCGCAGAGCTTCGAACTGGAAACGCCCGACGGCAAGCCTCTTTGCGCAATCGGCAAGGTCGGAGACACCGGTGACCTGCCCGTGGTGGGGCCGGGACAGATTCGAGTCCGCATCGCTCCTTCAGGGGATGGCGTCGCAATCCGCGTTGGCGTCGACAAGGGCGAGGCAACGGCGGTTCTTTCGACCGACGAGCTTCGGACGGCGGCCTCGCAAGTTGCATCAACCCTCCGCAGCCTGGTGCTTCGCGACGACATGCGTGAGCTTCGTCTTCTGGGTCCCGCTCCTGGCCCCGATCCAAGCCTCACTTTCAGCGACTGGCCGATCAGCAACAAGGATCTGTACGCACGAATCGGCATGGCGCACCGCAGGATCGCGACCATCGATCGGCTGCTTCTGCTGCTTCCCCTCCTGATGTGGATTGCCGCTGCCCTCCTCACCTGGCTGCTGGTCAGCCGCCTCTTGATCAGACCGCTCAAGCATCTCGAGCAGGCGGTCGTTGCCTATCGGCCCGGCGAGGGCCCTCTCGTCCTCCCGCAGAAACTCGGGCCCAGTGAGGAAATCCAGGAACTGCGCGACGCATTCGGGCGCGCAATCGCCCGCGCCGAGGAATCGGAGCTTGAAATGAGCGGAGCTCTCGAAGGGCAGCGGCGCCTGGTGCGCGAGGTCCATCACCGCGTGAAGAACAATCTCCAGGTGGTCGCATCGCTTCTGAACATTCACGGCCGCAGTGCCGAGAGCCCCGAAGCCCGTGGGGCCTATGCCGGGATCAGCAGGCGCGTCGGTGCACTCTCGATCGTCCACCGGAACCACTTTGCCGAAATGGAGGAGAACCGCGGGATCGCTCTTCGGCCGCTGGTTACCGAGCTTGCGGCGGAACTGAGGGCAAGTGCGCCGGACGCAGCCCGCGGGCTGATGGTCGAACTCGACATCGATTCTCTCAATACGACGCAGGATGCCGCGGTAGCGGTCGCGTTCCTGGTCACGGAAGTCGTCGAATTCGCGATGCTGCACGCGCCCAAGGAGCCGGTCGAGCTTTCGCTGCGGCGGACGAGCGAGCTCACGGCCCGCCTCGCGCTCACCAGCCCGGTCCTTGTGCCCGACGAGAAGGACGATCCGGAAAAAGTGCAGTTCGAAAGGATCGTCGGCGGACTTGCCAAGCAGCTGCGATCCGCGCTCGACCGCAAGCTTGGTCGGTACAGCGTAGATTTGCCTGTATTTCCATCAACTTAGCCGCCCCCGCCAGTCGTTACGGCGACAGCCAAAAAAAACGCAAAAGTTTGAGACAGCCCGGAACCCATTTCGAAGAACGGGCGTTATGCTGTTCGGATAGTGACCTTTTGCCCCCCCGCTCTCGCTATCCGCTTAAATGGGCCCGGAACCGCCAACCCTCCCCCCCCCCGGTGGCGCTTCCGGGCCCTCTTCTGTCTGGGGCATTGTCACCACCTGAGGATTTGAACGCGACGCCCGGCGAGCCTCGCGCCAATGCGTCACGCGGATAGCGAGGATCGCAAGCTCGTAGAGGCCATAGAGCGGCACAAGCAGCATTAGCATCGAGACGACGTCGGGCGGTGTCAGGACGGCAGCGACCGCAGCGGAGGCGACAATCGCGTAGCGCCGCGACTTCGCAAGCTGCTCGCGGGTGACGATGCCGGCTCGCTCGAGAATCATGAGGAGAATCGGCAGCAGGAAGGCGGTGCCGAAACCGAAGAGGAATCTTGTGACGAAAGTCAGGTAATTTCCGACCCCCGGCAGCGCCTCCTGCTGGATGCCGCCGATATTGCCCTGGTAGCTGAGGAGGAAATGGAGCGCCCAGGGCATCGCTGCGAAATAGGCAAAGCATGCCCCCCCAGCGAAGAAGAACGGCGTCATGATCAGAAACGGCAGGAAAGCCTTTTTCTCCTTGGCGTAGAGGCCCGGCGCGACAAACCGCCAGAGCTGCGTCGCGATCATCGGGAAGGCCAGCATGATGGCCGCGAACAAAGCGACTTTCACCTGCGTGAAGAAGGCCTCGAATATGTCCGTGTAGATGAGCTTGCCCTGGCCGGCGCGCAGCAGCGGCTGGACCAGCACGGCGAATATGTCCTTGGCGAAATAGAAGCAGACGAAGAAGCAGGCGACGAGAGTTGCCAGCGACCACAGAAGCCGTCGCCGCAGTTCGATCAGATGCTCAAGAAGCGGCTGCTTGCTATCGTCGATGTCTTTCATGGCAGCGGCCGCTTTTCAGGCGGCAGCTCGTCTTCGGCCTGAGCTTCGGAGAACGGCAGCCTGGGTTCAGGGATGTCCGCGACCGGCGGCATCTCGTCGGGCTGGCCGACTTCACCGTGCTCGGGCTGTGCGGGATGGAGCCGCATGATCCGCTCATTCTCCTCGCGCCAGCGTTTCTCCATTTCCTCCAGTTCCGCCTCGCGCACCATGTTCTCGAGGCCGGCGGTGAAATGCCGGGCCATGCCGCGCACGCGGCCCACCCAGTAGCCGACGGTACGCATGACCTTCGGCAGATCTTTGGGACCAATGAAGATCAGTGCGAGGATGGCGACGACGGCCAGCTCGGAAGAATCAACGCCGAACATGAGCGTTGGGAGAGCTTAGCGGACTTCGTCGTCTCGCGGCGGCGGCGCCGCGGGCTCGGCGGGACGCGGCGTCACGTCGATCGGTTCCTGCGGGCGGGCCTCGTCGCGCGGAAGCTGGCGGGGCGGATCGGCACGGCGCTGCTCGTCATAGCGCCGCATCTTGTCATCATCCTCGTCCGCCATTCCCTGCTTGAAGCTCTTAATGCCCTTGGCGACGTCTCCCATCATCGCGGAAAACCGGTTCCCGCCGAACAAAAGCAGGACGAGGACCGCAAGAATCAGAATGTGCCAAATGCTAAAACCGCCCATCGGGGAAACTCCTTTGCGGGGCTATCTAGTCCCCTTGGTCGTCGCTTTCCAGCTGAAGCTGGAAGACTGACTCATCGAGCGGGTCCAAAAGTCCCGCCGCCTTGAGGTCATCGATCCCCGGCAGGTCGCGGCGCGAACCAAGGCCGAAGTGGGTAAGGAAATCCTGGGTCGTCGCATAGAGCAACGGCCGGCCGGGGCCCTCCCTGCGCCCGGCCGGCCGCACCCAGCCGGCGTCCATCAGCACGTCAAGCGTGCCTTTCGAAATCTGGACGCCGCGGATTGCCTCGATTTCCGCCCTCGAGACGGGTTCGTGATACGCAATGATCGCCAATGTCTCGGTCGCCGCCCGCGACAGGCGCCGCGGCTCCTCGCGTGTGCGGCGCAGCAGGTGAGCAAGGTCCGGCGCGGTCTGGAAGTGCCAGCGGCCAGCCCGTTCGACGAGCTCGATTCCGCGTCCTTCATACTGGCTGGCAAGCTCCTCCAGCGCTCCCTTGATCTCGCCTTCGCCCACATGCTCGGCGATTTCCTCGACGCCGAGTGGGGATGCCGAAGCAAAAAGCGTCGCTTCGATTGCTCGCACCAGCTCGTCCGTCACGCTGCCCTCTTCAGCCAAATCGGGGCGAACGCTTCGTCCTGGGCAATGTCGAGCCGGCCTCGCCGGGCAAGCTCGAGCGCGGCGAGGAAGCTCGACGCGAGACACGACCTTCGGAACTGCGGGTCAGTGGTCGAGGGAAGGAAGGTTTCGAGAAAGGTCCAGTCAAGCGCCATGCCGATCATGCGGCCCACGCGCTCGATGGCTTCGTCAAGAGTCATGACGGCCCGTGCATGGACCACGTGCATCGCGGGCGCCGTTCGGGCCCGGACCGCGCCATAGGCGGCAAACAGGTCGAAGTCTCGCACCTGCCAGGCGGCCTTGCGCACGAGCCTCAGCCCCTCCGGCGCCCCGCGCAGGAACACGTCCCTGCCGATGCGGTCACGCCCAAGCAGCCGCGCACCTGCCTCGCGCATCGCATCGAGGCGCTGGAGCCGCAGTTGGAGCCGCAAGGCAATCTCTTCAGGGCTGGGATCCTGCTCCGGATCCTTGGGCAGGAGCAGGCAGGATTTGAGGTACGCAAGCCAAGCCGCCATCACGAGATAGTCGGCAGCGATTTCCAGTTTGAGCGCCCGCGCCTCAGAGAGGTAGGCGAGATATTGTTCGACGAGCTGAAGGATCGAGATCTGCGCAAGATCAACCTTCTGCGCGCGGGCAAGGGTCAGCAGAAGGTCGAGGGGACCCTCCCAGCCGTCGAGATTGAGATTGAACTCATCCGACTGGCGGAACGGCCGTTCCTCGAAATCCTCGTCCACGGCAGGGATAATAACCATTAGTTGTGGCCCTGCGAAGGCAGGGCCACATTCTGTTGGGGATAACTAGTGCCGGCGGCGGGGTGCCGCCACAGGCGTTCCGCCGCGGGCCTCGCCGACTGCGTCGTAGACGAAACGCTCGACGTCCAGACGCATCGAGTGAAGCGCGTCAGGGTTGAGATAGACCATGTGGCCGGACGGATAGTAGCGGAACTGGAGGTTCCGTGCCTGCGCCGGCTCGAGCATCATGTGGTTGAGATCATATTCGGTGCCGAAAAATGGCGTCGCCATGTCATACCAGCCGTTCAGCGACAGGACCTTGAGATAGGGATTCTGGCGCATGGCCGCGGCAAGATCCAGCGCCGTGTCCGGAGACTGCAGCGGGAAGCGCGCTCCCGGCGCCTTGTGGTTCCAGTCCCACTTGAAACCCTCTTCCTCGCTCGCGCTCGCCCGATACGCCATGTTGGTCTGGTAGCCGAGATCGCGTGCCAGATAGGTGTTGAGCGTGCCGATGAACGCGCCGCTGATGGCCGTATCGGAAGCATCATAGTCCGGGCTCTCGCCGGCGGCATCAGGATCGACGCCGGTATAGCGCGAATCGTAGCGGCCGATCGTTTCACGCTCGCTCCGCAGCAGCTCCTTGCGGAAACGGGAGAGGTCGACGCGCAGGTTGGCCCGCTCGATGAACTCGGGTGAGAGGCCGGTGAGTGCGCTCATCTGCAGCGCAACCGAATGACGCTCCTCGGGGCTGATGGTCTGACCCTTCTCGAGGGCTGCTGCATAAGGTCCCTGCGCGAACGCCCGGGCCTCGGCCGCGGCCTGATCAACGGTTGCGGGAGCATTGGCCATTTTGTGGTGGTACCAGGCCGTCGCCGCATAGCTCGGCAGATAGTTGAGATAGTCCCGGTCGAGCCCAGGCTGGCGCCGGCCGTAATTCATGATCGAGGAGAGGAGAATGACGCCGTTCAGCGCGAGTCCGCGGTCCTGGAGCTGGTAGGCAAGCGCGCCTGAACGCGTGGTTCCGTAGCTCTCGCCGAACAGAAACTTGGGGCTGTCCCAGCGACCGAACTTGGTCACGTAGCGGATGATAGCGCGGGAGAATGCGTCGGCATCCTGGTCGACGCCGTAGAAATCGCTGCCCTTCGCATCGCCGAGCGGCCGCGAATATCCGGTGCCGGGCGCGTCGATGAAGACGAGATCGGTCGAGCCGAGCAAGGTGTCCGGGTTTGCGCCGAAGTTGAACGGGGCCGGCCGGATCGTCTCCGGATTTCCGGTCTGGATTCGCATCGGTCCGAACGACCCCATGCGCAGCCACAGCGATGCCGAACCCGGCCCGCCATTATAGAAGAACATGACGGGGCGCCCGGCGCTTGACGCGCCGTCGGCCGTGTAGGCGGTGTAGAAGATGCTTGCCTTGGGCTTGCCCGCGACATCCCGAATGGTGAGCGTGCCGGCAGTCGCCGTGTAGGGAATTGTGCGGCCGCCAACCGATGCGCTGTGCCGCGTCTGCACCGTGCGCTCATCTACCGGCGCGTCAGCATAGCCCGACTTTGCCTGCTCGATCATCTGTTCGCTGTGGATCGCATCGAGGCTCTTGGGCTTGTCGCCGGAAGACCCTGCGTTCTGGGCGAGAGCAGAGGTCGAAAGCAGCAAAGCGGCAGCGGACGCAGCAAGCATGAAGCGCATCAGGAACCTTCTCTTTGGATAGGGTAACAGGAAACTGGCCCGAACTTGGCGCCAATCCTGGCCAACGCGCATGACGGTCGACGAAGAGGCCTGTAGCGTCGACGAACGACGGACTAGACGAGCGCGAGCAACTGATCGCGCTTGGCAATTTCCTCAGCAAAATCAATGCGGTCGAGATCGATTCGAGTCTCGGCCATGGCGCGTTCCAGTCGATCGTGGCCTTCCGCGCTCATCGCAGGAACCGCGGCTGCCACCGCGACCATCTCGTTCATCTTGCCCGAGCAGTGCAGCGCAACGTCACACCCCGCTGCGATCACCCCTGCGGCGCGGTCCCCAAAATCACCGCGCAGCGCCTCCATGCCAAGGTCATCGCTCATCAGCCAGCCGTCAAAACCGATCCGCTCCCTGATGATGTCGCGGATCACGATCGGCGAAAGGCTCGCCGGCCGGTCAGGGTCCCAGGTCGTATAGACGACGTGGGCGGTCATCCCCATCGGGGCGGACGCGAGCCGCTCGAACGGCTCGAGGTCGGTCTCGAGGTCCGCGGCAGACGCACTGACGACCGGCAGTTCCTTGTGGCTGTCGACGAGCGCCCGGCCATGTCCCGGCATGTGCTTGATGATCCCGACAACGCCTGCCGACGCCATGCCGGTCAGGACGGCGCGGCCAAGCGCTGCGACCTGCATCGGCTCGGATCCGAGCGCGCGGTCGCCGATGATGTCGCTTGCACCCTCCTGTCGGACGTCGAGCAGCGGCAGCGCGTTGACATTGATGCCGGCCGACCGGAGCATCAGAGCAAGCGCCCGTGCATTGGCGCGGACAGCCTCGATCGCCGAAGAAGGCGCTGCGCGGTAGAGGATCGCGAACTTCTCGGCTGCGGGAAAGGCCGGCCATTCAGGCGGCCGCATGCGGGCGACCCGGCCCCCTTCCTGGTCGATCAGGATGGGAAGGTCGTCCTTGCCTGAAAGCGCACGCAGGCTGTCGGTGAGCCGCAGTAGCTGATCCGGCGTTTCGCAGTTCCGCCTGAACAGGATGAAGCCGGCGGGCTCCGCGTCACGGAAGAAGCCTCGTTCCTCGTTCGTGAGCGCAACGCCCTCAAGTCCGTAGATCGCGGCCTGCATTATTGCGCGACGAAGCAATTCTCGCCGGCGGCCTTGAGGGTCTGGCAGACCTGCTTGGCTTGGGCCGGCGAAGGCGCACCGGCGCGCAGCCGAATGCCTCCCGAGAACGGTATGATCATCTTGCTGAGCGATGCGACGCTCGGGAATCGGGCCGACAGGACGGTCCATGCGCGCTCGGCCTGCGCCTGGTTTGCGAAGGCGCCGAGCTGAACGATGCTGCCGGACCCGCCAGCGGGCGGCGATGCCGGGGCCTCGGCCGCCGCG
Source organism: Sphingomonas agri (assembly GCF_038148795.1). NCBI lineage: Bacteria > Pseudomonadati > Pseudomonadota > Alphaproteobacteria > Sphingomonadales > Sphingomonadaceae > Sphingomonas > Sphingomonas agri. Next base: position 847,277 of record NZ_JBAPEU010000002.1, read on the forward strand.
GGCGCCTTCGCCTCGCCCGCAGGCGCGGGCTTGGGCGCGGTCTTCACAGGCTTTGCGACAGGAGTCTCGGGCAGCTTGTTCAGGTCGAGCTGCGAATCCTTGTCCTCGCCCGCGCTCGTCTCGAACGCGGTCTCGCTTTCGCCGTTGATGTCGAGCCCGCCCGGGTTCGGAGGCTTGATCTTATAGGGTCCTGGCGGCGCCTTGATCAGCTCCGGCGGTCCGTTCACGACCGTGTCCCGTCGGCCAAGCCAGAAGAATGTCCCGGCGACCACCACGCCGGCAAGGACCACGACGGCAAGCGCGACGAGCATGCGCCGGGCCGAGATGCCGCGCGGCTCGTCCTCGTCTTCGACGGGCGCGAGCCACGGCAGAGGCTCATCCAGGCTACGGTCGTCGGTCACCGTTCGACCTTGGCCTTCCACGGAAGGCCGACAACAGCGCAGCTCAGCCCGATGCGCTGCATCCGCTGGCAGAGGATCTCGGAATGCGCCTGCGAGGTGGTGCCAACCTGGAAGCGGTAGAAGGCCCGCCCCCTGGAATTGCGGCTCGTTCGCACGACCGCAGGCAAATGAGCAACGGCCGGATAGGCGCGGACCATGAACCACCAGCCCCGTTTGGCCTGGTGAGTGGTCCCGAAGGCGCCGATCTGGACGAGTCTGCCCGAGGCCCCCTGGAAGATGCGGGGGTCCCAAGGCTTGGGGGGCACGAACCGGGCCGGTTGAGGCGGCGGGGCGATATTCGCCGTTTGCGCCGCCAGCTTCTCCCCGGATGAGGCTTCGGGAGCCGGCGCTGCGTGGGATTTGGCCGGTCGCGGAGGGACAACGTGCACCTCGTGAATGGGTGTGGGTCGGACCTCGGGAGCGGCAACAGGCCGAACCTCTGGCGGAGCGGAAATCCTGACTTGCGGCTCCATTGCCCGCGGAGCGGGCAAATGCACCGTGGTCGACGCCTCGCCGCGCGTGCGATTTTGGGGACCCTGCGTGTTCAAGCTGCGGGCTCCGAGCCAGAAGGCACCGGCCACGACGATCGCGATCGCCCCCCCTACCGTCCAGGGAACGACCGAACCTGGCTGCCGCCTCACGGGGGCCGGCGAAGGTTCGTCTGGGAGCCACGGCAGCCGGTCAGGGGCCGCCGTATCGACGCGGCTCATCAACGCATCTCCTCGGTTGCAGCGACCCCCATCAGATCGAGGCCGCTTCTGATGATCTGCGCGATTCCCATCGCGAGTTCCAGCCGCGCCCGCGAAAGTTGTGGATTATTCTCGATGAGGAAACGGCGGTCGGGAGCATCGTTTCCGCGGTTCCACAGGGCATGGAACTCGGCGGCGAGATCATAAAGGTAGAAGGCAATCCGGTGCGGCTCGTGCGCAAGCGCAGCACTTTCGAGGACTCGCGGATATTGCGACATTCGCTTCACGAGCCCGAGTTCCTCCTCGTCGAGGAGTGCAAGGTCGGCCTCTTTCCCAAGGTCGAGACCCGCCTCGGCCGCCTTGCGCTTGAGCGAGCTGATCCTTGCGTGCGCATATTGGACGTAGAAGACAGGATTGTCTTTGGAAGCCTCGACGACCTTGGTGAAATCGAAGTCCAGCGGAGCGTCGGCGCGTCGCGTGAGCATCATGAAGCGGACGACGTCGCGGCCGACTTCGTTGACCACTTCCGCGAGCGTCACGAAGTCGCCTGCCCGCTTGCTCATCTTCACCGGCTCACCGCCGCGGAACAGGCGGACCATCTGGACGAGCTTGACGTCGAGATCGACCCGCTTGTCCGTGAGCGCGGTAACCGCGGACTGCACGCGCTTGACCGTCCCGGCGTGGTCGGCGCCCCAGATGTCGACGAGGTGATCCGCCTCCTTGGCCTTTTGCCAGTGATACGCGGCATCGGCGCCGAAATAGGTCCAGCTGCCGTCCGATTTCTTCATCGGCCGGTCCTGGTCATCACCGAATTGGGTCGAACGGAAGAGAGTGAGTTGAACCGGCTCCCATTCGTCGTGCGGACTGAGGCTCTTGGGACGTTCGAGCGTGCCTTCATATACGAGGCCCTTGCCCCGGAGCACCTCCATGGCCTCCGTGACCGCGCCACTCTTCTGAACCTCGGCTTCGGACGAGAACCGGTCGTGGTGGATGTTGAGAAGGCCAAGATCGTAGCGGATGAGGTCCAGCATCGCCTTGATTGCAGCCTCGCGGAACACTGGCAGCCATTCGGCCTCCGGCTTTCCGACATAAGTGTCGCCATGTTCAGCAGCGAGGATCGTGCCGACGGGCTTCAGATATTCGCCCGGGTACATTCCCTCGGGGATCTCTCCGATGTCTTGTCCGAGGGCCTCAAGGTATCTCAGCTGAACGGACCTTGCGAGCGTATCGACCTGGGCACCCGCATCGTTGACGTAATATTCCTTGGTGACGCGGAATCCCGCGGCCTCCAGAAGCCGCGCAAGACTGTCGCCGACGACCGCGCCGCGGCAATGCCCCATGTGCAGCGGGCCCGTCGGGTTGGCGGAGACATATTCGACGTTGACGCGTTCGTTGGCGCCGACGGTCGAAAGGCCATAGGCCTCACCCTGCATGAGGATCGTGCGCAGCTCGTCGCGCCACGCATCGGGCACGAGGCGAAGGTTGATGAAACCGGGCCCGGCGATTGCCGCAGAGATCACCGTCGGCACGGCCTCGAGCTTGCTCTTGATCAGCTCGGCAAGCGCGCGCGGGTTCGTGCCCGCGGGCTTGGCAAGCACCATTGCCGCGTTCGTCGCGAGGTCGCCGTGAGACGGATCTCGCGGCGGTTCGACCGTCACGATCCGGCGATCGAGGCCCGCTGGCAGCGACCCTTCGGCGACGAGGTCATCAAGCACTCCGTCAAGGAGCGCGGAATATTGGGCGTAGAGGCTCAATTCGCGTCCACCACTGCTGGGAAGCGGCGCCTCTAGCGCAGCAAGGCTCGCGCGTCACCTCTTCAAGGTGTCAGTGACGGACGTATTGGCACGTGGCGGCCCAGGCGAAGCGATCGGCCGAACTGGCGCTCGCCTGGCCGGATCGGCAGCGTGCCTCGATGGCCTGCTGGTCCGCGCGCGAGGCCTGTCCGATGGCGCGGCCAAAGCTCTGTATTGCCTCCTCGATAGCCGAATCGCGGTCATCGCCGCTGTGCAGTTTCGTAAGCATCAGCTGCGGCTCGGGCGCTGCAACCAGACCCGGGTCAGGGTTGCCGAGCGGTGTCACGATCAGCGGTTCGCCGGGTGCAGCAGCCGATGGCCCGGCGAGCACGACCAGCATTGCCGCGCACAATGCGCTTCGAACAATGACCCGCTTGCACCCCATCGGCCGCATCATCGCGCGTGGTGGTTAAGGAAAGGAAACCGGGTCCTGCTAGCTGAGCACCAGCGCCGCCTGGAGCGCCGATCCACGGCTTTCGGGGAAGAGCGCCCTCATCACGTGCGCAGGCTCGAGCCCATAGTGCTGCGCCAGCGCGCCTGCGATGAGCGCATCGAGATCGGTCGTCGGCTTGAGGTCGCGTCCCTCGTAGAGCGCCGCGTCCGACAGGCCGGGCCAGTCGGCAATCACCTTGCCTCCAGCGATACTGCCGCCGAGGAGCATAGCCGCCGAGGCCTGACCGTGGTCGGTTCCGCCAGTCCCGTTGGGTCGTGCGGTGCGCCCGAATTCGGTAGCAACGATCACCAGCGTATTCGACCATTCCGCCCCAAGGCCGGTGCGGAGGGCGGCCAGCGTCTGGTCGAGGTCCCTGAGCTGCGCGTTCAGGCGACCGCGCTGCGCGGAATGCGTATCCCAGCCGTTGGTCTCGATCATTACGACGCGCGCACCTTCGCCAAAAAGCAGCATCTTGGCGGCGAGCGTTCCAGTCGCAGCGCCCTTCTGGCCGCCTCCGGCCTGCATCGAATTTCCTGCCCTCGTGCGCGTCTCCATCGCGGCCGACCACAACGAGTGAAGCTGATGGTCGCTGTCGTAGAGAGCATCGACGCGGGCGAGCAGTTCATCGGACGGACTGGGCAACTGGCTTGCGGCGTAGGAGGAAACCTCGTGAGCGCCCCTCAGCGCCATGGGCACGGTCGACGAGAGCGCGAGCGCCCTTGCCTCCAAGGCGGGAAGAAGGCCGAGCAGGCGATTGATCCAGCCATCCTTTAATCGATAGGCTGCCGAGCCGCCTGTCTCGAGCACGTTCTGGCCATCGAAATGGGAGCGGTCGCGGTACTGGGACGCCGCTGCGTGAACGAACAACGCCTGCCTTTGGGAGTACATCCTCCCCACCTCGGTCAGCGCTGGATGAAGTGTGAAGAAGGAGCCGAGCTTTGTCCCTCCTGCCGAATCCTGGGCAAAATCTCCGCGGACGGCGGCAAAGCCTGGGTCCCCTGTTGGAGCGACTATCGAAAGTCCGTCGGCCGCTCCTCGTTGAATGATGAATACGAACCGACGCTCGGTGTTGGCGTTGGCCAGGGCCAGGCTGGGCGATCCCAAGCCCGCAAGGGCCGAGACCGCGGTTCCGGAGACGATGAAGGTCCTGCGCGTGAGCATGGTCATCTCCTAACGAACTCGGGGCTGACGAGCAGAAGTGCGAGCCCCTCGGCAGGGCTTTCGGCACGCGCGATGGCAGTGCGCGTCGAAGCGCTGAGCGAACCTGGAAAAAGCTCTTCGGCAAGAGCCCTGGCGTCGATCGTCCTGCCTCCCCTGTCGGCGAGGCGCTGCGCGACTTCGACACGGCGCACGAGCGCATCGGGCCCGGCCCAGCTTGCCGCGACATCATCCCAGCCAGCTGGCGATCCCGGCTGCCACGTGGGCTGGCCGAGTTGCCGAAGGAGGTTCGCTGCAGCCGGGGCGTCCAGGGTTCTCAGATCCATTGCCCGGAGCGCTGAAACGGACCACTCCCACGGCGTCTTGAACTTGAGAGGCTGGGGCAGCCAGGGTTCCGGGGATTCGATGAGCGCCCGGTAGACGCTGGGAAGCTTGCCGCCGCTCGACAGGTAGGCCCTGCTCAGCCTTTCGATCAGCGACGAAGGTGGGTCGTCGCCTGCAAAGTGGCGGGCAAGCTTCGTCGATAGATGCCTTGCGGTCGCGGGGCTTTGGGCGAGGTCGAGAAGAACTGCGCGGGCCTGGGCTTCGCCGGATTGGCCATATCTCTTGCCGATGATGGTCCGGGTGCCTGGCTCATGGAGTACGTCCGCAAAATGGAACTGGCCGGGAGTGCCGCCGATGAGGCGGGCGGCGGGACCCCGGCCGAGACCGCTCACAGTCCACCCTGTGAGAGCGCGGGCAAACTCGGTCACGTCTGCCTGGCTGTAACCGGTCCTGACACCAAGCGTGTGCAACTCCATGATCTCGCGCGCGAGATTCTCGTTGAGGCCGCGCTTCTTTCCGCCGCGCAGGGCCGCAAGCTCCCCGGCGCGCGAATTGGGACCGATCGACTGCGCCTGGTCGAGATAGACGAGCATCGCCGGGTGCTGCTCGACGGCGATCAGCATGTCGGAGAAGGTGCCCAGCACATGTGGCCGGATGGCCTCGAACTCCAGCAGGCCCGCAAGACCGATCACCGGCAGCTTGTCGATCGAGACTGCAAAATGGTTTGCCCAGAAATGGACGAGTCGCTCGACGAAGGGGCTGTCCGTCGTGAGCGCTGATTGAAGCCGCGCGGAGTTCATCACGAGATAGTCCTCGCGGATACTCTGCCTCAGATAGCGTTTTACCGGATCGGCTTGCTCGTCGCCCTGCTGCTGCGGCATCCCCGTCAACATCGAGGCAGGCTGCACCTGCCGGCGCGCTCGGGCCGCCGTCTGTTGCTCCTGCAGATAATCGGCAAGCTGGCCGATGACGTCGGCGCGTTGCGGCACCTGGGTTAGCGCCTGTGGACGCGCATCGAACCGGTCAAGTTGCCGCACAAGCCAGCGCCGGGCGTCGGCTGGCGACTGATCCCCGTGCCGGGCGCCAAGCCCGAAGCGGCTGAGCGCGATCGTCGACGATTGCATCCCCGTCTCCTCGCGGGACGAATATCTTCAGCTCAGCTGAACGCGCTGTGAAGCGACATTCCTAGAACCTGTCCGCCGGGAGATTGACCGGGCCGACCAGCTCCTCGTGCCGGGCAATGGCGAAACGGTCCGTCATGCCCGCGATAAAATCGCCGATCGTACGCAGCCGGTCTCTTTCGTCGGCATCGCATTGCCAATGCTTCGGCAGCAGCGCCGGATTGGCGCGATAAGCGGCAGCAAGATCCGATACGACACGCTCGGCTTCGATCCGCACCGGCTTGAGCTCCGGTAGATCGTAGAGCCGCGTGTAGAGAAACCGCTTGAGTTCGCGCTCCTCGACCGCGAGCTCGCCTGAAAAGCCGGCCAGAGCCCCATCGGCGGACCGCACGTCGTCGATCGTCTTCACGCGCGATGAGAGTACCCGCCGCTCGGTTTCCGCAAGAACGTCGCTCACCATGTAGCCGATCATGTCGCGCACCAGCGCCCGCTGCCGCTTTTCGACCGACGCTTGCGGATGACGCTTTTCGATCACCTTCCACAGTCGACTGACCAGCGAGAGCTGAAGGAGCTCGTCCAGATCGAGCAGGCCGGCTCGAAGTCCGTCGTCGATGTCATGATTGTCATAGGCGATATCATCGGAAATGGCCGCGAGCTGGGCTTCAAGGCCGGGCCAGCTTGCAAGGTCGAGGTCCCATTCCGCGTTGGCTTGGGACATTGCCCAGGTCTGCACACTGACCGGACCGTTGTGCTTGGCGAGCCCCTCCAGGCACTCCCAGCTCAAGTTCAGGCCCGCGAAGTCCGGATAGGGCGTTTCGAGCGTGGTGACGATGCGGATGGTATGAGCATTGTGATCGAACCCGCCGGCTTCCTTCAGGGCAGCGTCAAGCGCGTCTTCGCCTGCATGGCCGAAGGGCGGGTGACCAAGGTCATGAGCAAGGCAGAGCGCTTCGGTGAGGTCTTCATTGAGACCCAGGGCGCGGGCCATCGTGCGCCCGATCTGGGCAACTTCGAGACTGTGGGTCAGCCGGACCCGGTAATGGTCGCCATCGGGGGCGACGAACACCTGAGTCTTGTGGCGAAGCCGTCGGAACGCGACCGAGTGGATCAGGCGGTCGCGGTCGCGCTGGAAAATGTCTCGCGGTCCGCGCGGACCTGAATTGAGTTCGGGATGAAGGCGGCCGCGTGATCGGACGGGGTTGGCGGCGACACCGGTGGGAAGTTTCATCCAACAGGAAGTGGCGCAATCCTGTCAGCTTGTGAATTGCTCCATTGAAGCGGCTCGACGCCGATCGTCTCCAAATCCTCCGAAAAGGTATCTGCATCCGACTTACCTCGGAACGGACCCACGACGAGCCGCGCGCCGTCGCTGCCCCGGGCAACATAGGGCTTGATGCCCTGGAACACGTCCGGGTTCTTCGCCCTCATCCGGCGGAACTGCTCTGTCAGGGAATCGACGTCCGACCCGCTCGCCAGCTGAAGCCAGATGCCCGGCTGAAACGAGCCAGGTGCCCGCTGGGCCAGGCCTGGAGCAGGGTGGGGCGCATAAGCGAGCTGTAACGGCGGGTGCCAGGCCGCCTGCGGAGCGGCGGACGCCGCCGGAGCGGGAGCCGTTCGAAGCAGCGAATCGATACCCGACAGCCGATCTGTGCTGACACTGGTTACTGCAGCAGCCGTCGACATCGGTCTCACCGGAGCGGCCGACGCGTAAGCGACCCCGTTCGAATCGGGGAAGATTCCGAAATTCACGGCGGCTGCCTTTTGCGCCGCCGAAAGGGCCGGCAATCGCTGGAGCAACGGCGCGACACCGTAAGCGGAGCCGGGCATGGCGGCATTGATCGCGCTCATCGCAGAGGCGGAATCGCCCGTCAGCGCAAGAACGAATGCGCGGACCCGGGCAACTCCAGAATCGCCCTTTGCCGACAACGGCGCGAGCGCTTCGAGCGCTCCGTTGCGGTCACCGCCGATCGCGAGACTGAGCGCCAGGCGACGCCGGGCCTCCTCCGCATCACGGCCGGCGAGCGCCATCCGATAGTCTGCCTGCGCCTGGGACTGCTGTCCCATCAGGTCATAGGCAAGGCCGCGATCGCAGGCGAAACTCGAAAGCGGGAGGCCAAGCTGCTGCGCGCGCTTGAAGTAAGGAAGCGCAGCCTGCGGCTCGCCATTGGCGACGGAAACCGCGCCCATGCCTGCCTGTGGCAGAGGACTGCGAGGATTAACGTCATCGGCACGCGCAAAGAAACCTGCTGCCGCCTGTGCGTCGCCAAGCTGGAGCGCCGCCTTTCCAGCGCCGATCAGGGAGTCGAAATCTTTAGGGTCGGACGCAAGCTCGCGGACATAACGCGCGAGCGCAGCCGCGGGGCTCTCATCATATGGCGAATAGCTGCCCTGCGCCGAGGCCGGTGGAGCAACCGCTGCCGCGAGCGCTGATGCGGCAATTGCAGCCGCCAATCGAAAATGCACCAATCCCCTCATCATCCCTCCCGGTGGCGCATGGAATCTTGCAATAAGCTTTCTGCCTAGAGGGTTTACGCTGACCCGTGCGAACGAGGCGGTGAGAAGCCCGCTTTCCAACGAAAAAGGGCGGCCCGCGGGCCACCCTCTCTCATTTTTCCCGAACCGCCTACTGGTTGTTCTGGCGGTTGAGGAAGCGCGGAATATCGATCGGCTCGGGTTTGTAATCAGACTCGTCCGGATCGATCTGAGCCTTGGGGGCGCCGCGGGCAATGTTCGACATGCGCTCGAAAAGCGTGCCGCCGCCGGACGACGAAGTCGGAGCGTCAGCTTCGTCCTCGTCGGTGGGCGGGGCAATCGGCGGAGATCCGACTGGACTGGTTAGAATATCGTCCGCGCCGAGGAGAAGCTCGTCATCGCCCTGCTCCGCAATCGTCTCGGGGGCGAGCTCCTGCTCGGTTGCCGGCTCGGCCGACTTGGCGGGAGCTGCAACGGGAGCCGACGAGCGAGCTGGGAAGCTGAAGACCTTGCCCGGCGTCGGCTGTGCAACCGCATCGGCCTCGATTCCGGTGGCGACCACGGAAACGCGGATCTTGCCGCCAAGGTCGTTGTTGAAGGCCGAACCCCAGATGATATTCGCGTCGGGATCAACCAGTTCCTTGATGTGGCTGGCCGCCTCGTCGACTTCCATGAGGCGCATGTCCTCGCCGCCGGTGATCGAGATGATGACGCCCTTGGCGCCCTTCATCGAGACTCCGTCGAGCAGCGGATTGGAAATCGCTTTTTCGGCCGCCTCGATCGCCCGGTTGTCGCCATCGGCTTCGCCCGTGCCCATCATTGCCTTGCCCATCTCGCTCATCACCGAGCGGACGTCAGCGAAGTCGAGGTTGATCAGTCCTGGCATGACCATGAGATCGGTGATCCCGCGGACACCCTGCTGGAGGACCTCGTCCGCCATTTCGAATGCCTGCTTGAAGGTCGTCTCGGAGTTGGCGAGTCGGAAGAGATTCTGGTTGGGGATCACGATCAGCGTGTCGACGTGCTGCTGAAGTTCGGCGATACCAGCATCGGCCGATCGTGAACGGCGGGCGCCTTCAAACGCAAAGGGCTTGGTGACGACGCCTACGGTGAGGATACCCTTGTCGCGGGCAGCCTTGGCGATGACGGGCGCAGCGCCCGTGCCAGTGCCTCCGCCCATTCCGGCTGCGATGAAGCACATGTGCGCGCCATCGAGCGAGCGGATGATCTCGTCGAGCGTCTCTTCGGCAGCGGCGCGGCCGATCTCGGGACGGGAACCGGCGCCCAGGCCCTGGGTGATCTTGAGGCCGAGCTGGATTCGGTGATCCGCGGTTGAATTGTTGAGCGCCTGTGCGTCGGTGTTGGCGACAACGAAGTCGACGCCCTGAACGTCCGCATTCATCATGTTGGCAATGGCGTTGCCGCCAGCTCCGCCGACGCCGATCACGCTGATCCGCGGACGAAGCTCGTCGACCTCCGGCCTGACGAAATCGATGCTCATGTCCCTAAACCTCCCCCAAGCACTGCAACGCGTTGAGCCTTCGGGGAGAATCTTTGAATCATTGCGAGTCGCAAGCCAAGGAAAAAAGTTAACGCAGACGAAAAAAGTGGGGATTGGTGTCGCCCGAAAGACTCACTTATCCACAAGATCGGCAATCGCCCGCGAGCTTCTCGCGGGACCGGGAGCGCCGGTCGTTTCCGCCCGCCCCGGGAGCGACCTGCCGCTCCGCAGGAGTCGCCCGGCTGACCGCACGGAGAAAAAGAAGGTCTTTTCCGGCCCTTGCGGCCCGCCTTCCTGATGAACTCTAGTTCATGGAACGTCGCCGCGCCGACACCCGTTAACCTTCGGTAACAGTAGGGAGGCGGAGCGATGAAGCGCAGCTGGCCAGCAACCATCCTGGCGTTCGTGATGGCGCTGATCGGGATCGTGCTGACCATTGGCGGCGCATGGCTCGCTAGTCTCGGCGGATCGCTTTATTATTTCATCGCCGGCATTTCGATGCTCGTCTCGGCGTGGCTCCTGTTCAAGGGTCGCCTGCTTGGCGGCTGGATTTACCTGGGCCTGTTCGTCCTCAGCGCGGTCTGGGGATTTGCAGAAGCGCGAGGGAATGCCTGGGCAATGGTGCCATGGCTGGTTGCGCCGCTCGTGCTGCTGATCGCCGTACTGCTTGTGATGCCCACGATGAGCGTCGCGGCGAACCGCTGGAAGTTCGCAGGCGGCGGCATCGCTCTTGGCGTCATTTTCGTCGCTGCAAGCTTTGCGCTGCTCGGCGCCGGTGGAGACCAGGTCATTGCTGCCCTTCCGGCGCAGAGTTCGCCTGGAATGAATGACCCATCGGGCTTTGCGACGGGCGCCGACTGGCAGGCCTATGGTGGTACCAATGCGGCATGGCGTTACACGCCGCTGACGCAGATTACGCCGGATAATGTCGGCAAGCTGCGCAAGGTCTGGGAAGTCCACACCGGCGGGATGCCCACCAGTCCCGACTATGCGAAGCTCTACGGCACGGAGAACACGCCGCTGAAAGTCGGCAACCTTCTCTACACCTGCACCGCAAAGAACGTCATCGTTGCGCTCGATGCGGCCACCGGAAAGCCGCAATGGCGCGTCGACCCCCATGTTCCCGACGCGTGGATTCCCTACACCACCGCGTGCAGGGGCGTTGCTTATTACAAGGTCCCGGGCGCGGCCGCGAACAGCCTCTGTGCAAGCCGGATTATCGAAGGGACGCTCGACAGCCGCCTGATCGCCGTCGATGCCCTTACCGGAAAGCCGTGCACCGACTTCAACGGCACGGGTCAGCAGGACACCAAGATCGGCATGGGCTGGGTGCCTCCCGGCTCTGCCTCCATCAATTCGGCCCCGACGATCGTGCGCGGCATCCTCGTCGTTCCGCACCAGATTCTCGATGGTCAGTGTCGGTGCGCTCCTTCGGGCGTGATCCAGGGCTTCGATGCGAAGACCGGCAAGCTCGCCTGGGCCTGGGACATGATGCATCCCGATTGGACCGGCTATCCCCCGAAGGGTCAGGTCTGGGCCCGCGGAACGCCCAATAGCTGGGCGACCAGCGCGGGCGATGAGAAACTTGGCCTCGTCTACCTGCCGATCGGTAACATGGCCGACGACTACATCTCGGCCGGTCGCACGCCCCAGGCAAACCAATATGCAAGCTCCCTTGTCGCCATCGACGTGACGACCGGAAAGCCCCGGTGGGACTTCCAGACCGTCAGCAAGGACGTCTGGGACTATGACATCGGCAGTCAGCCAAGCCTGGTCGACTATCACGGAACGCCAGCGCTTCTCGTGCCCTCGAAGCAGGGCGATCTATATGTCCTCGACCGTGCGACCGGAAAGCCGCTGACACCCGTCGGCTCGATCGCGGCGCCGCTCGGCGGAGTCGAACCGATGGAGCGGGCCGCCCGACAGATCGTGTCACTCTGGCATACGCTGAGGAAGCCTGATCTCGTCGAATCCGACATGTGGGGCATGTCTCCGATCGACCAGATGGTGTGCCGCATCCAGTACCGCCAGGCCGACTATCGCGGCTTCTACACGCCGCCGCGTCCAGACAAGTTCACCGTTCAATATCCAGGCTATAACGGCGGTAGCGACTGGGGCAGCGTGTCCGTCGACCCGGTCCGGGGCGTGATCATCGCCAATTACAACGACATGCCCAATTACGTCCGGCTCGTTCCGCGAGAAGCGGCGAACAGGCAACATATCGTCCCGCGGTTCGCGACCAGCGAACCGCCGAGCAAACCACACGAAATCGACCCGCAGTGGGGCGTTCCCTACGCAGTGAAGGTCGACGCCGGCTGGCGGATGCCGTTCACCAAGCTGATGTGCAAGCGGCCCCCCTACGGCGGGATCCGCGCCATCGACCTCGCCACTGGGAGGACGCTCTGGGACCGGCCGTTCGGCACGGCGCGCGAGAATGGACCGTTCAACGTTCCGACGATGTTGCCATTCGCGATCGGCACCCCCAACAACGGCGGCGCCGTCACGACCGCGAGCGGGCTCGTTTTCATTGCTGCCGCGACCGACGGTCTCATTCGCGCGATCGACGAGCGTAGCGGGAAGGTCTTGTGGTCGGTGCCCCTCCCTGCGGGAGGCCAGGCGACTCCGATCGTCTACCAGCAGGACGGGCGCGAATTTCTGGTGATCTTTGCCGGCGGCCATCATTTCATGGAGACCCCGATGGGCGACAGCGTGATTGCCTATGCGCTGCCGCGGTGAGAAGACCCGGGGGCAGTGATCCGCTGGCCCTCGCTTTCTCATTTCATTGCTGCCGGCATCCTGGTCGGCATTGCCGGTCCGGTGATCGTCTTCGCCTACGTGAAATCGGGCGCTTTCAACGTCGCCGCATCGCACCCCCACAGCAGGTTGGTCGAGTGGATCACTCACGAGACGATGATCAACTCCGTGAGACGCCGTGCGCCTCTGGCGGAGCTTCCACGCACCGTTTCGCCGGCCCAGGCGATGAGCGGCTTCTGCCAATATGAAACGCATTGCGTTGCGTGCCACGGCGCTCCCGCCGTCGCACGCCAGCAATGGACCAACGGGCTCAATCCGCAGCCGCCCTATTTGCTCGATGCGAGCCAGAAGTGGAGTTCCAGCGAGCTCTATTGGATCGTCCGCAACGGGATCAAAATGACGGCGATGCCCGCCTGGCGCGAGAGCATGACGGACGCGCAGATGCATGATGTGGTGGCATTCGTCGCAGCGATGTCGAAAATGCCTCCGCAAGCCTATGAACGGTGGCGTTCGGCGAGGATCTGCGAACGGAAACGCTAGCTAATCGAACTCGATTTCCCGGATTTTGGGGACTCCGACGATCCACCATAGAGCGCCCGCAGCGGCGATTGCGGCGGTCACGATGCACGCGCTCGTATAGCCTGCCCGCTGGACGATGAAGCCCGTGAGGATCGGCCCGAAGATGCCCGACAAGTTGCCGATTGCATTCTGGATCCCGACCCATGTCCCGGCCGTTCTCGGGCCGGCGAACATCTGCGCGACGGCATAGGTGTTGAGCGACAATGCACCTGTCGCGACCCCCGCAACGCACAGAACCAACGCAAGAGCTGCATCCGACTGCGCGTAGGCGAGGCCGAAGACAGCCCCGGCGGCGAGAAGCTGCCCCCCGAACATCATGGCCCGCCGCACCGCAGGTTCGCCGTAGCCATGTCGCGTCCACCAATCCGAGATATAGCCCAGGCCGAGCGCCGACACGGCCTGAGCGGTGTAGCCCAGCGTCGCAATGAACGTCATTTCAGCGATTGGAAGACCGCGCGATCTCGTCAGAAACAGGGGAAGCCAGCCGAGGAGGAAATAGAAGACGTAGTTGCTTGCCATGTGGGCGATCGACATCGACCAGAGCGGCCATTTGCGAAGGAGCAGGCGAACGGGAACAGTTTCGCCCCGCGCGTCCTTGGCGCGATCCTCCCAATTGCGGACAGCAAGCTGCCAGGGAATGAGCCAGAGCAGGGTCACGGCCCCAAAGACAATGAAGATCGCCCGCCAGCCCTGCGTGGCAAGAATGAGCCCGCCAACCAATGTTCCCAGCGCCGGTCCAAGGGCAATGCCGAGCGCAAGGACAGCGTTCGCCATCCCGCGGCGGTCATCAGGCACATGGCGGGTGATGATCTTGGACGCGCCGGGAAAGGCGATGGTTTCGCCCATGCCAAGGAGGATGCGAAGCAGGAGGAGCGAGGCGAAGCCCGCGACGAAGCCCATTGCCAGAGTGGCGGCGGCCCAGAGGAACACACCGGCCGCGAGCAGCCGGTAAACCGAGAAACGATCGACCAGCCAGCCGACGACAAGCTGCACCGGAGCATAGACCCAGAAGAATGCCGACAGGACCAGACCGAAGGCTTCCGGGCCCAGTTTCAGCTCGGAAGTCATCAGGGGAGCAGCGATTCCGATGGCACCCCGGTCGGTGTAGTTCAGGAGAACGGCCACGCCGAGCAGCAGAACGAGGAGCGTTGCCCCGGGCTGCTTAAGGGCCGTCGCCATCCCCCTAGTAATTGCTGCGCAGCGCGGACATCAGCCGACCGATGACGCCCTTGGTATGCGTCTGGCGCGGCGCCGGTCCGGCGATGTCGCGAATGTCTCCGCGACCGCTTGCCGCGAGAAGCGCGAGACCCACGAGCGTCGAGAAGGCCGGACCGCTGTGGGCATCGGGAAGGCCCGTGATTTGTCTTGGCCGGCCGACACGCACGGCGCGGCCAAGAACTCCCTGCATGTAATCGGCGGCGTTCTTGAGCTCGGCACCGCCCCCGGTGAGCACGACCTGCCGGCCCACGGGTCCGGTGAACCCCAGGCCTTTGAGAGCCGCCTCTATCTCGTTCGTCAATTCCTCGACCCGCTGGCGGATGACCATCATCAGCTGCGCGCGGGTCATCTTCATCGGCTCGGCGCCCGGCTCGGCGCCGATCTGCGTCGCCTCGATCACCTCGTGATTGTCGCGCGGGCTGGTCATCGCCGAACCGTAGAAACATTTGAGCCGCTCGGCGTCGCGGCGCTGGACGGCGAAAGCAGCGGCAATGTCGTTGGTGATGTCCTTGGCTCCAAGCGGGATGGACCGGAGACCAACGAGCATACCGCCGTAGTGAACCGAGACGTTGGTGACCTCGGCTCCCATTTCGACAAGCGCAACGCCAAGCTCGCGCTCCTCCTCGCTCAGGCAGGCAAGACCGGCCGCGATCGGCGAAGCGACGATCGCACGCACCCCCAGGTGAGCTTGCCGAATTACCGTATCGATGTTGCGCAAGGGCGAAGGCTCGGCCGCGATCACGTGGATATCAACGCCGAGGCGACTGGCATGAAGTCCGATGGGTTGCTGGACACCCTGGGCGCGGTCGATTGTGTAGAGCGCCGGATGGGCGTGGAGCACCACCTGCCCGTTCTTGTCGATCGCGTCCTTCCCCGCCTGGAGCAGCTGGTCGATGTCGGCCTGTTCCACGGCATGTCCGCCAAGCTCGACCTCAACGTTGGCGACGTCGCTGACAAGCCCTCCGGCCCCATAGCTCGCCCAGACGTCCTCCACGGTGAGCCCCGACATGCGTTCGGCAAGCTCGACCGCCTCGCGCACCGCGAACTCGCTCGCCGCCATATCCGTGATAAACCCGCGCTTCACGCCGCGGCTTTCGCGCTGCCCGGTGCCGAGTACGGCGAGGCGGCCCTCATCGTCGGCACGGGCAATCATCGCGCTCACTTTGGAAGAGCCGATGTCGAGGACCGCAATGAGGGGCTGGTCGGATATCTGCGCCACTATCCCTCCCGAGGCGCCGCAGGAACAGGAGGAGCCGGCGGAAGGATGGGCTCGCCGGGCGCCCGCGGCAGTCTTACCGTCATCTGACCAGGCTTCCTGAGGTCGAAGCGGACAATGCCGCGGCCAAGCAGCCCGCTTTCCTTGTCGGCGCGCGCGAACTTCATAAGCACGGCCTTGGCCTGTTCCTCTCCCTCGGGAAGCACGACGATCTCGCCCGACTGGAAGTTGAGATCCCACCGCCGGCCGCCCACCCATGTCGCTGAAGCAAGCTGCGGCTTGAGCGTCGGAACTGCCGACATGAGCTTAGTCAGTTGTTCCTCCTGGTCGTTCGCACCGGGGCCGATGAGCAGCGGCAGGTCCGGCATTTTGTCGACGGGCACCCGGTCGAGGACCACGCCCTCGCTATCGATCAGCGCGAGCTGACCCTGGTTCTGCCACAACGCGGCCGGCTTTCGCTCGACGATGTCGATCACCAGCGTGTCAGGCAAATGCCGCGATACCCTTGCATCCTTGACCCAGCCGTAGCCGAGCAGGCGCCTTCGTATTTCGGACACGCTGACCAGCGCCTGCGGGGCCTTGGCGGAGCCGGTTTCATCGGCTGCCCGGCGTAGCTCGTCCGTCACGACCGCATCAACGAGCGCCCGGTTCATATGTACGATGCCGACGATCTGGTAGCCGCTGACCGTGAAGCCCGCGTGGCCGATCGCCGCGCCAGCAGCGCGTTCCGCTTTTGCGGGGATGTCGAGCGCGAGCAGCACGACAAAGCCGATCGCGAGCAGGAAAGCGCCGAACACGAGCGCCGCCACTTTGTTGACGCGCGTCTGGTCGACGGGCAGGCGCTTGGCGATCTTCTTGGGGACGGCGACCTTCGACGGCTTCTTGGCCCTGGTCCGCGCTGCTCCGCCGCGCCTGACGTGAGCCGCGCTCATCGAAGCGCCTCCTCGATGAGCCGCTCGACGAGTTCCCCGTAGCTGAGACCCTTGAGCTTGGCCTGTTCGGGAACGAGGCTGAGCGGCGTCATTCCTGGCTGGGTGTTGACCTCGAGCAGGTAAATGCCGGCTTCGCCCAGCTCATCGTCCCAGCGAAAGTCGGAGCGGGAGGCTCCCTTGCAGCCGAGCAGCATGTGCGCCCTTGCAGCCATATCCATCATCGCGCTTGCAATCTCGAAGGGCACCTGGGCCGGGCAGATGTGCGTGGTGAGACCGTCGGTATATTTTGCTGCATAGTCGTAGAAGCCCGCGTTGGGCTTCAGTTCCGTAACTCCGAGCGGCTCGCCTCCGATCACTGCGACCGTGAGCTCGCGGCCCTTGATGAAGGGCTCGGCGAGAAGCTTGTCGAACTCGTCCCAGGGGCCAGGGACGTCGTGGCCGACCGGATTGCCGTAATTTCCATCGTCGGTGACGATGGCGACGCCGACCGAAGAGCCCTCGTTCACCGGCTTTACGACATAGGGCCGCGGAAGGGGGTCTTCCTGGTGGAGGCTCTCGCTGCTGACGACCCGCCCCGCCGGCATCCGTATGCCGTGCGGCACCAAGACCATCTTGGTCAGCTCCTTGTCGATGGCGATGACCGAGGTTTCAAGGCCGCTATGGGTATATTTCACTCCCATGAGGTCCATCATGCCCTGCACGGTGCCATCCTCGCCGGGGGTCCCGTGAAGCGCATTGAAGACCATGTCCGGCTTGAGCCCGGAGAGACGAGCAGCAACGTTGCGGTCCATGTCGAGCTCGGTCACGTTGGACCAGCCTTGCTCCCGCAGCGCCGCTGCAACTCCCTTGCCGCTGGTAAGTGACACCTCGCGCTCGGACGACCAGCCCCCCATGAGGACGACAACGTGAAGATCCTTGTTCATTGCTGGCCGACCCGCTGGATTTCCCATTCCAATGTGATGTGGGTTTTCGCCTCAACTCGGCGACGGACTTCCTCGCCCAGCGCCTCGATCTCGGCGCTTGTCGCGCTACCGAGATTGAGGAGGAAGTTGCAATGCTTTTCCGAGACCTGGGCATCGCCCATCCGAAACCCGCGGCACCCGGCCGCGTCGATGAGCGCCCATGCCTTATGGCCGCTCGGATTCTTGAATGTCGATCCGCCAGTCCGGCTCCTCAGGGGCTGCGATTCCTCGCGAGCGCGGGCGATCGCGTCCATTTCCGCTCCGATCGCCTTCGGATCACCAGGCGTCCCCCGAAACACGGCCTCGATCACCACTGCGCCGTCAGGAAGCTCGCTGTGCCGGTAGGTGTAACCGAGCTTCTCCAGCGGCCATTCGACCACCTCTCCTGAGCGAAGTGCAATCCGGGCGGAGGCGAGGATGTCTTTGACCTCCCGGCCGTAGGCGCCGCCGTTCATCCGAACGAAGCCGCCAACCGTCCCTGGTATGCCGCGGAGGAATTCGAGACCGGCAATGCCGGCATCCCGTGCTGTGGAGGAAACGAGGATGCCGCTTGCTCCGCCGCCGCACCGAAGGGTCACCTCGTCCAGCCGCTCGATCCTGGAAAAGGGCTTCCCGAGGCGCACGACGACTCCAAGAACGCCGCCATCGCGAACGATGAGGTTTGAACCAAGGCCAAGCGGCATGACCGGGACCTGAGGATCAAGGTCGTGCAGGAACTGCACGAGGTCATCCTCATCCTTCGGCTCGAACAACCATTCTGCGGCGCCTCCGCTCTTGAACCACACGAGCGGTGCAAGCGGCGCATTTTGCGTCAGGCGCCCCCTGACCCGGGATGCGATGGCGATCCCGCTCATTTCCTTGCCCGCGCTTCGTCAATGCCGCGTGCAAGCGCCGCGGCCCACTTGGTGATGTCGCCAGCGCCCATGCAGATGACCATGTCGCCCTCGGCAGCAAGGTCGCGCAGTTCCCGGCAGAGTTCGTCGAGGTCCTCGACGGCCCGGACCATCCGGTGCCCGTGCGCGCGAAGCCCTTCGGCAAGCGCGTTGGAATCGACGCCTTCGATCGGCTCCTCGCCCGCCGGATAAACGGGGGTGACGAATACGACGTCCGCATCGTTGAACGCGCTCTGGAACTCGTCCATCAGCGACTGGAGTCGCGTGTAGCGATGCGGCTGCATCACCGCGATCACCCGCTCTTCGGCGCCTTCCCGGGCAGCCGCCAGGACCGCGCGGATTTCCGTGGGATGATGGGCATAATCGTCGATGATGATCGTGCCGCCGACGTCTCCGACTTTGGTGAAGCGGCGCTTGACGCCATCGAAACGTTCGAATCCGGCAACTATTGCCTCGTCGGAAATTCCAAGTTCCAGCGCGACCGCTATCGCCGCAAGGGCGTTCTGGACATTGTGGCGGCCCGGGATCGGTACATGAACGGGCAGCGCGCGCCGCTCCCCTTCCCTGTCGAGGATCAGTGCATCGAACCTGGTCCCACCGGCGACCGGCGTCACATTGTCGGCCCGGACATCGGCCAGCGCCGAAAAGCCGTAGGTTACGATCCGGCGGTCGCGGATGCGCCCGATGATGTTCTGCACCTCTGGATGATCGACGCACAGGACAGCGAGCCCATAGAAGGGGACGTTTTCAACGAACTCGACGAAGGCGTCCTTCACGCGGTCGAAGCTGCCGTAATGCTCGAGATGCTCGGGATCGATGTTGGTGACGACTGCGATCGTCCCGTCGAGGCGGAGGAAGCTGCCGTCGCTCTCGTCCGCCTCGATCACCCACCAGTCGCCCTTGCCGAGGCGCGCGTTCGAGCCGTAGCGGTTGATGATCCCGCCGTTGATGACGGTGGGATCAAGCCCGCCTCCGTCGAGAAGCGCCGCGACCATCGAGGTCGTGGTGGTCTTGCCGTGGGTCCCGGCAACCGCGACCGTCTTTTGCATGCGCATCAGCTCGGCCAGCATCTCGGCCCGGCGAACCCTCGGCAGCCGCCGCTCGGCAGCGGCCTGGATCTCGGGATTAGTTTCCCTGATCGCGGTCGAGCAGACCACGACCGCCGCATCGCCGAGGTTCTCGGCCGAATGCCCGATCGTGACCGGTATGCCTTCCTTGCGCAGCTTCTCGACGACGTAGCCTTCGGCGACGTCGGAACCCTGCACCTTGTAGCCGAGCCTGTGCATCACCTCGGCGATGCCCGACATGCCGATGCCGCCGATGCCGACGAAGTGGATGGTTCCGATATCCGTCCCGAGAGCCTTCCTCATGCAGGCATTGCTCCGCCCGGAGCGTCGGCGGTCACTCTGGGACTGAGCGCCGGTCCGACCGCGACTGGCGCCGCGCCATTCCCGACCCGCTCGATAAGGTCAGCAAGGTCACGCGCCGCGTGGGGCCGCCCCACCGACAGCGCCCGCGCGGCCGCGTTGTTGAGGGCGACGGGATCCATTGCCAGCGCCTCGATCTGGCGGGCGAGCACGTCCGGCGTGAAATTCTCCTGCTTGATGGCGCGCGCTCCGCCCGCCTTCACCATTTCGCGCGCATTTGCCGTCTGGTGATCGTCGGTTGCAGCGGCATAGGGAACGAGGATCGCCGGGCGTCCGGCGGCGGTCAGCTCGGCGATGGTCGAGGCTCCGGCGCGACCGATCATCAGGTGGCAGTCACCAAGCTTGGCTGCCATGTCTTCGATATAGGTCATGAGCTCGGCCGGTATGCCGAGCGCTGCATACTGGCTCCTAACCCGCTCGATGTCGTCGGGGCGGCATTGCTGCACGACCTGAAGGCGCCGGCGGAGCGACGGATCGAGCATGCCCAGCCCCTCGGGAACCACCTGGCTGAGGATCGCTGCGCCCTGGCTTCCGCCGGTGACGAGGATCTTCAGCGGGGCAACCTCGTCGAACGGCGGAAAGGGCATTTCGCCAAGGCGCGCGATCTCCTCGCGCACCGGGTTGCCGACGACCACGGTCTTCGCCCGGTTCCGGGGCTTGAGGCGATCGATCTCGTCGTAGGCGACCCCGACAGCCTCTGCCTCGCTCGCCAGCAGGCGGTTCACGCGTCCCATAACCGCGTTCTGCTCGTGGAGGACGGTCGGGATCTTCATCGCGCTCGCAGCAAGGAGCGACGGAAATGCAGGATAGCCGCCGAAGCCGACAACGGCGTCGGGCCTGTGGTCTCGGTAGAGGCGCTTGGCTTCCGCCCTTCCCCTGATCACGGAGCCTGCAGCCTTGAGCCAGCCGATCGGTCCGCCTCCGAGCCGTCCTGCGGGAAGGACGTGGACCGCTACGTTCTCAAACAGACCCGGGAAGCGAGCGCCGCGCTCGTCAGTGATCAACAGCACCCCGTGGCCGCGGCTCCGGAGCTCCGCAGCCACCGCATGCGCCGGTACCATGTGGCCGCCAGTCCCCCCGGCAGCGAGCACGAAATTCATGCGGTCCGAGACTCCCCGCTCCACTTCACGACGTACGGCGAACGCGTGAGATACGGGTTTCGTCGCGTGAAGGCGAGCAGCAAGCCCATGCCGATCGACAGCGCAAGCATCGATGACCCGCCGTAGCTGATGAACGGCAGGGTCATCCCCTTCGATGGGGCGAGCTGGACGTTGACCATCATATTGATGAGCGCCTGGAGACCAAATTCAACGGCGAGCCCCGCGGCGGCCAGAATAGAGAAGCTGTTGTCCTCATCGAGGAGCTTGATGAGGACGCGCGCGACAATGCCGAGGTAAAGCAACGCGATTGCAAGGCAGGCGATGAGACCGAACTCCTCGCCGATCACCGAAAAGATGTAGTCCGTATGAGGCTCGGGGAGTCCGAACTTGCGGGTGCCGCCACCCGGACCCATGCCGAACAGGCCGCCGGCCGTCAGCGTTCTCATCGCGTTCTCGACTTGGAAATTATCCCCCGTGCCAAACAGAAACTCGTCGATACGTGTCGTCGCGACCGGGTAGAAGAAATAGGCAAGGACGATGCCGATGAGGCCGGCCGCAGCAAGGCCGCCCAGTATGCGGAACGACACGCCCGCGAGCGCCAGCATCGCGACCCAGACTGCGCAGAAGATGATCGTGCTTCCGAAGTCCGGCTGCTTCATCAGGAGGAACGCGATCGCACCGGTGAAAAGGGCGGAAATCGGGTAGACCGGCAGCGACTTGTCGGCGCCCCTCAGGCTGAGGAGCCACGCCATCGAGACCACGAAGAAAGGCTTGAGGAATTCGGAAGGCTGCACCTGGCCGACCCCGAAGTTGATCCAGCGCCTCGCCCCGTTCACCTCGGGACCGAGGACGGGGACGAAGATCAGCAGGACGAAGAAGAAGGCTGCGCCGAACAGGCTCAGCCGCCGGGCTCGCTCCTTCGCCATCATCGAAATACCGATCATCACCGGGATGCCCAGTGCGATCCAGCCAAGCTGGCGCCAGAAATAATAGAGCTCCGAAAAATGGACGTTCCCGCCCGAGTAGCGCTGACCGGCCGCCGGCGAGGCGGCGGCGACAGCGATGAGGCCGATCGCGATGAGCACGGTCACGAGCAGGAGCAGGACCTTGTCGATTTCCCAGAACCAGCGGCCGATCGCGCTCGTGTCGGAGCGGCCGTAGCGGTCCGGATCGATCAGCGCGGCCTTGGCCTTGATCTGGCCGGAGATGCTCTTGATCATAATGCCCCCACCAATTCCCTAAACTGCTCGCCCCGGGCCTCGAAGTCGCGGAACTGGTCGAAGCTCGCGCATGCAGGAGACAGCAAGACCGTCTCCCCGGCCTCTGCCTCCGCCGCTGCCGCTCCCACCGCTCGTTCCAGCGTTTCACATTCTGCCACGCTCATGTGCGGCGACAAGAGCCTAGCGAACAATTCGCCCGCTGCGCCAATGGTATAGGCCTTGGCGACGTGACCGAAGTGGGGCGCGCATTCGTCGAGGTTGTCGGTTTTCGCCTGTCCACCGCAAATCCAGCGGATACGAGCGAAGGCAGCGAGCGCAGGGGCGGTCGCTGTCGGGTTCGTTGCCTTGCTGTCGTTGACGAAGAGCACGCCGTCCATGTCGCGGACGCGCTCCATCCGGTGTGGAAGGCCGGGATAGCTTCTGAGGCCGAGTTCAATCTCGCCTGCTCCGACGCCCAGCGCACTGCAGGCGGCTATGGCCGCGGCCGCGTTCTGCGCGTTGTGCGGCCCTTGAAGTGCAGGCCAGTGATCCTGGTTCACTGCGTCCGCGCGAACGGCGAGCAACGTCGAGCCGCGTGCCCTCAAGGAGCGGTCCTGATGGGCCTCGTACCCGAACTGATCCTCACCGGCGAAGACGGCGACATGGTCGGGTGACTGCAGTTCGAAGAGCCGCATCTTCGAGGCCCGGTAGGCGGCGAAACCATCGTAGCGATCGAGATGGTCGGGCGTCACGTTGAGCAGCACGGCGACATCGCAGTCGAGGCTGAAGGTCAGGTCGATCTGGTAGCTCGATAGCTCGAGCACGTAGATGCCTCCCTCAGGCAGCGCGCCCTGCGCCAGGATCGGAAGACCGATATTGCCGCCCATCGTGGTCGCGAACCCGGCAGTCTCGAGGATATGATGGATGAGCGCGGTCGTCGTCGACTTGCCGTTGGTCCCCGTAATGCCCACGACCTTGTGGGGAGGAAGCTCGGACCGCGCTCGGGAAAAGAGCTCGATGTCGCCGATGATTTCGATGCCGGCGTCCCGGGCACGGCGCGCGACCGGGTGACGGTTGAGCGGCAAGCCCGGCGTCACCACGAGACTGTCGAATTGACCAAGATCCACTTCATCGAGGTCGGCGATGCGGCATTCGGGGAACGTGGAACGGAGGGTTTCGCGCGCCGCTTCCCTGGCGTCCCATGCGGTCACTTCCGCATCGCTCGCCATCAAGGCAGCGACGGTCGCGAGCCCCGACCGCGCCAGGCCGTAGACTGCATATTTTTTTCCGGCGAAGGCCCTTGCGGTGATCACCTCAGCTTGAGGGTCGCGAGCCCGGCAAGCGCCAGCACGAAGCTGATTATCCAGAACCGGATCACGACCGTCGGCTCGGACCAGCCGAGATGCTCGAAGTGATGATGGATCGGCGCCATCAGGAAAACGCGCCTGCCGGTGCGCTTGTACACTGCGACCTGGATGATGACCGACAGCGCCTCAACGACAAAAATCCCGCCGACGATGACGAGCGCAAATTCGTGGTGGGTGGCGACCGCGACCGCGCCGAGCGCGCCGCCCAGCGCAAGACTTCCCGTGTCCCCCATGAAGACCGCCGCGGGCGGCGCATTGAACCACAGGAAGGCAAGGCCGGCCCCGATTATCGCAAGGAGGAGGACCGTCAGGTCTCCGGCACCGGGAACGTGCGGAATACCGAGATATGCTGCAAATCGGGCGTTGCCGACGAGGTAAGCAAAGAGGACGAAGGCAAGGCTGGCGATGATCACCGGCATGGTCGCAAGTCCATCCAGCCCGTCGGTAAGGTTCACGGCGTTGCCGAAGGCTACGATCACGAAGGCGCCGAACACGATGTAGAACCAGCCAAGGTCCACGACCGTCTCCTTGACGAACGGCAGATGCAGCCCAGTGCCGCCAGTCCTAACCATCAGCCAGGTCGCCACCCCCGCGATGATGAACTCGAGAGTAAGTCGGGTCTTGCCCGATAAGCCCGCGTGATGCGCCTTGCGGACCTTGTCGTAGTCGTCGAGCCACCCGATCAGCCCGAAGCCGGCGGTCACCAGCAGGCAGGCCCAGACATAAGGGTTCCGGAAGTCCATCCAGAGCAACACGGAAACGGCGACGGAGGTGAGGATGAGAAGGCCGCCCATGGTCGGCGTGCCGCGCTTTGCGAGATGGGTCTGTGGCCCGTCGGTGCGGATGGGCTGACCCTTACCCTGCTTGGCCCTCAGCCAGCTGATGAACCTTGGTCCGATAAGCAGTCCGATCAGCAGCGCGGTCGCGCTTGCCGCCCCCGCACGAAAGGTGATGTACCGAATGAGGTTGAGGATGCCGGGAAAGCCGAGCTGCTCGGCGATCAGGTAGAGCATGCGTGCCCTCCTGCAACGCGCTCGACCAGCTTCGCAAGCCCCACCGAGTTGGAAGCCTTGACGAGTACAGCGTCGCCCGGGCGAAGAAGACGCATCAGGACGTCGGTCGCATCATCGACGCTGGCGACGCGGTCGATGGCGACGCGCTCCCCAAGTGCCTCGTCAAGCGGCCGCATGTCCTCGCTGATCAGGATAAGCCGGTCGACGTGAGCGTCGAGCACCGACGGGGCAAGGCCTGCATGGAGCGCATGGCTGTGCTCTCCCAGCTCGCGCATCGGTCCAAGCACTGCAATGCGCCGCACGACATTCCGCTCGGCACCAAAGCTCTTGAGCGTTGCCGCCATCGATGCCGGATTGGCATTGTAGCTCTCGTCGATCAGCAGGACCTCGCCGCCTTCCATTTCGAGCCGGTACCGTTCGCCGCGACCCTTGAGGCCGCCAAGGTCTGCAAGTGCAAGGCCCGCAAGGCCCACGTCCGCACCGACAGCTTCGATGCCCGCGAGCACTGCAAGCGAGTTGGAAACCCAATGCTCGCCGCGCTGCGAGATGGTGAACGTCAGTTCGCGTTCGAGGAGCGCAGCGCTGATGAGGCTCCCTCCACTCTCGGCCGGTACGGCGTGAACTGCGTGGACATCGGCATCGCCGCGGCCAAAGGTGATGATCCGGTCGGCGTGGCGGCGTGCAGCCCTTACCAGGCGATCGCGGTACGGCGTGTCGTTCGGGATGATCGCTGTTCCGCCCCGGACCAGGCCTTCGAAAATCTCGGCCTTGGCGTCCGCGATAGCCTCTTCGGAACCCAGGTTCTCGATGTGCGCCGGCGCGATCGCCGTGATGAGAGCGACGTGCGGCCGTACCTGCGCGGTCAGCGCCCGGATCTCGCCGGCGTTGTTCATGCCCATTTCAAGCACCGCATAATCGACGTCGCGGGGCATGCGCGCGAGACTTAGCGGAACACCGGTATGGTTGTTGTAGCTTTTCACCGAACGATGGATCTTGCCGGGCCGGTTACGCTCCAGCGCTGCGTAGAGCGCCTCCTTCGTGCTCGTCTTTCCGACTGAACCCGTCACTCCGAATATCGTCGCGCGGCTTCGCTCGCGCGAAGCACGGCCGAGCGCCTCGAGGGCAGCGAATGTGTCGCCGACGAGGATGTGCGGGCCCTTGACCGGAGTGGACACGATGACGCCGGCAGCGCCGGCCTGAAAGGCGCCCTCGACGAACTTGTGGCCGTCGTGCACGGTGCCGGGCATCGCGACGAAAAGGTCGCCCGGCGCAACTTCGCGGCTGTCGAAGGTAACGCCGCTGACTTCGAAGCGCTCGCTTGCTCTGCCGCCGGTCGCAGCAGCAATCTCGTCCGAGGTCCAAAGGGCGCTCATGTCGCGCACTCACGCGCGACCAGCGCGTCGTCGAAGGGCAGGACCTTATCGCCGATGATCTGTCCGGTCTCGTGACCTTTACCGGCCACCAGCACGATGTCACCGGCGCGCGCAATCCGGATCGCTTCGGCAATCGCCTCGCGCCGGCCAGGGACTTCGGTAGCCCCCGATGCTCCCTCCATCACCTCGGCGCGGATCCGCGCGGGATCCTCGCTTCTTGGATTGTCATCGGTGACGATGACGACGTCCGACAATCGCATGGCGACAGCGCCCATCTGCGGACGCTTGCCCTGGTCGCGGTCGCCGCCCGCGCCGAACACGGTGATGAGGCGCCCCTCGACGTGCGGACGCAGCGCCGCAATGGCCGCTTCGAGCGCATCGGGCGTATGAGCATAGTCGATATAGACAGGAACGCCCGAGCGACTGATTACTGCCCGCTCCAGGCGCCCGCGGACGGGCGCGACGCGCTGCATTGCCGAGAATGTCGCGTTCCACTGGCCTCCCGTCGCGATCACGAGGCCCGCTGCCGTGAGAACGTTCGATGCCTGGTAGGCGCCGATGAGCGGCAGCGCGAGGCGGTGCGACTTTCCCGAATGTTCAAGGAGCAGGGTCTGGCCAAGTGCCGTCGTCGCCTGTTCGACGAGGCGGATCGTCTCGCCCTTGCGCCCGACGGTCAGGAGTTCATGCCCGCTGCGACGCGCCCGCTCGGCGACCTCGTCGGACCTCGGATCGTCGGTCCAGACGACCGCCGGTCTTCCCCGCGGCAGGAGTTCCTCGAAGAGCCTCATCTTCGCTTCAAAATAGGCGTCCATCGTCCCGTGATAATCCAGATGGTCGCGACTGAAATTGGTGAAGGCCGCCGCCGCGAGGGGCACGCCCTCGCAGCGATGCTGGTCGAGGCCGTGGCTCGAGGCTTCGTAGGCGACATGGCTGATGCCCATGCGGTTGAGACCGGCCATGTTGCTGAGGAAAGTCACGATGTCGGGCGTCGTGAGGCCCGTGCTAACCTGGTCATCGGACGTTGTGACGCCGAGCGTCCCGATCGATGCCGAACGGTGGCCCGACATGCGCCACATCTGGCGCGCCATCTCGACAGTCGAAGTCTTGCCGTTGGTGCCCGTCACCGCGACCACCGTCTCTGGAAACGGCGCATAGAATTTCCCCGCAAGACCGGCGAACAGGCGCCTCGGCTCGCTGTCGGCGAGCAGCGGAACGCCTTGCACCTTCGCCTCTCGTCGAGCAACGACCGCGACGGCTCCCCGCTCGACGGCCCGGTCGATGAAGTCCTCGCCATTGAACAGAGCGCCGGCAAAGGCGCCGAAGACGCTTCCAGGAGCGACCTTGCGGTGATCGATCGCAAAGCCCGTTACTTCAGAATCCGAATCCACCTCCGCGAGGTCGCGCAGCCGCACCGGAGCTCTTACTCCTTCGTCTCGTGAACGAATGGCAGAACCTGGCTCATGTCCGGCTCACGGCTCTTGTCGGGCTCGACGCCGAGCAACGGCGCGATCCGGCTCACGGCGACACCGAAAGCCGGGCCGATGTTCCATGCAGCAGTATGGAAACCAAAGGTTTCCTTGGTCGCCTTGGGATCGTCGAGCATCATCACCATCACATAACGCGGGTCATCCATCGGGAACACACCCGCGAAGCTCGTGACCACCGCCGCCGAGGTGTAGTGGCCGTTCGCCAGCTTTTCAGCCGTACCCGTCTTGCCGCCGACGCGGTAGCCGGGCGCGTCGGCCTTGCGACCCGTTCCGCTCGTGACCACCAGGCGCAGAAGCGCGCGCATCTTGTAGCTGGTCTCCTCGGTGAAGACTCGCATGCCCTGCGGCACCGGGTGCCCCGGACCGATCTTGAGGAGGGTTGCCGGGTGGTAAACACCGCCGTTGAACAGGGTCGCATAGCCTGTCGCAAGGTGTAGCGGCGTGACGGCAATGCCGTGGCCGAAACCGACAGTCATGGTCTCGAACGGACCCCAGCGAGAACCGGGCGTCAGGGTCCGGCCGCGCTCCTTCAGCTCCACCCGGACGGGATCGAGGAAGCCCATTTTCTTCAGGAAGGCCTTCTGGCGATCGGCTCCAACCTGGTCCGCAATCTGTGCCGTTCCGATGTTCGAGCTGTTCTTCATGATCTCGGCGACCGAGCACGGCCGGCCATAGGGTTCGGTGTCATGCACGGTGTGGCCATAGACGTGGAGCTCGTCGGGGCAATTGTACATCTGTCCGAACGACTTCACGACGCCGAGGTCCATCGCCATCGCGACGGTGAACGGCTTGAACGTCGAGCCCAGCTCGTAGACGCCCAGTGTCGCGCGGTTGAAGCGCGCGTCCATCGAACCGTTGCCCGCGTCATTGGGATTGAGCTGGGGCAGCGAAGTCATCGCCAGCACCTCGCCCGTGTGGACGTCCATCACGACGCCGGCAGCGCCAATGGCGGAGAAATGGGTCATCGCGTCGAGGAGCTCGTGCTCCAGGGCCTGCTGGACGCGGCTGTCGATCGAGAGGACCAGCGGATCGCCGCGGGTCGCAGGATCGGACAGATATTTGTCCATCGCCCGCTCCATGCCGGCAACGCCGTGGCCGTCGATGTCGGTGTAGCCGAGCACATGTGCGGCAAGCGTCGTCTGGGGGTAGAGCCGGTCCGGCTCACGCTCGATCGCAAGGCCGGGTTCACCGATCGCGTTCACGGCCGCGACAAGCGAAGGCGAAGCACGGCGCCTGAGGTAGAAGAATGGCTTACCTGATTTCAGCAGCGCGAAATATTGCTCGGCCGACTGCTCGGGAATCAGCTGTGCAAGACGCTGTGCAAGGGCGAGCTTGTCCCCGATCACCTTCGAGGGATGAACGGCGATGGTCCAGGCATCGATCGTGCGTGCCAGCGGATCGCCGTTCCGGTCGACGATGTCTCCCCGCTCCGGAACCAGTGCGGTCAGCCCTTCCTTGCGACCCGCATGATCGCCAAAGGCCGCAAGATAGAGGATCCGAAGCGCGATCAGCGCGACAATACCGGCATAGACCAGCATGCCGAACATCAGCCGCTGATGCATGGTCGCAAGCAGCTGGCGGCGCTGGCCGACGAGTCGGAGCCGCTCGGGCCGTGGCGCGACGAGAGCGGGCGACGGTGCGTTCATCGTTCGGCGGCGATATCCTTGGAGTGACCGGAATGCTTCGCCGGAAGCGGCGCGAGCGGATCGACCTTCGCAAGGCGAACCGGCTTTGTCATCGTCCTCGCCGTAACGAGCGCGAGCTTATCCACGGATTTCTTGGCGGGCGCCTTCGAACGTGTGGCCGAAGTGGTCAGTAATGGCTTTTCCGCCACCTTTTGAAGATGCTGGGCGGCCGCGAGGTCCGGCTTCTTCATGGGCCTGGATGGAACTGGCTTAGCCGCCGTAGCCAGCGCGCCCATGGGTTTGGCGGTCGCCTGGGGCAATGCGACGACCCTCCGCGCCGGAACCTCGCGCGTCTCCGTACTCAAACTTGCTTCATGAAGCAGCGAGCGGGCTGCCATCCCGGTCGGTGCAGGTGCAGTTGCAGGGGCAGGCGCTCCTGAATCGTCGGTTTCCGCCTGGCCCACACTTGGCTGCTTGGCCGGCGCGGGGGCCGAGGCAAGCACCACCGGGGCGTGGAAATCGACCTTCTGCTGCGGCTGCTCGAGGCGGGCGAGCTCGAAGCTGCCCTTGAGGAACTGGTCCGCGGAAGGCGCCGAAAGTGCGAAGGCGCCGGCATTCCACCGTTCGAGCTGCGAGAGTCGGCCCCGCGTGCCGATCTCGGTCTGAAGCAAGCGCATGTCGCGCTGTGCGAGCACGATCTTCGTCTCGACGTCCTCGAGCGAAGCGCGCTCGGAAGCGACGCGCAGCGATACAAGATAGCAGCCAAGCGCCGCACCGGCGCAGCTTGCGACCATGAAAACCGAGCGGAAGCTGCGGGTACTCATTGCAGGCGTTCCTTGCGAGGTGGAGCGGAGGTACGGATGGCAGAGCGAAGCCGGGCCGAGCGGGCGCGCGGATTGGAAGCGAGCTCGCGCTCCGAGGGTGAAACGGGCTTTGCCACGTCCTCGAAGGTCGGCTCGCGGACGTCGGCGACCTCGGGCCGGTGGCGCGAGCCTGCCGGAGTTGCGCCGCTGCGCTCGCGGAAGAAGCGCTTGACGATCCGGTCCTCGAGACTGTGGAAGGTGACGACTGCAATGCGGCCGCCGGGCTTCAGCGCACGCTCGGCCGCTTCGAGACCCCGCTCGAGTTCCTCGAGCTCGGCATTGAGATGGATGCGGATTGCCTGGAAGGTGCGGGTCGCGGGATCACTCTTTTGTCCGGCCCGGAACCCCGCGGCGCGGCGGACGATCGCAGCGAGTTCCGCGGTGCGTTCGACGGGACGTGCAGCAACGATGGCGCGGGCAATCGCCCGGGCGCGCGGCTCCTCCCCATAGTCGCGCAGGACCCGGGCGATCTCGGCCTCCTCGGCCGAATTCAGGAACTCGGCGGCAGTCAGGCCCGACTTGCTCATCCGCATGTCGAGCGGACCGTCGCCCTGGAACGAAAAACCGCGGTCGGGGCGGTCCAGCTGCATCGAGCTGACACCGATGTCGAGCGCGATCGCGTCGACCTGGCCGATGCCACGCTCAGCGAGCACCCGGTCCATCTGCGAAAAGCGGTCTTCGATCAAAAGCAGGCGCGGGTCCGGGACGAGCGACCGTCCAGCCTCGATCGCGTCGGGGTCGCGATCAAAGCCGATCACCCGTCCCGCCCCCGCCGAGAGCATGGCGCGCGTGTAGCCGCCCGCTCCGAATGTTCCATCGACCACCGTCTCGCCGCCGGCAAGCCGCAGCGCACCGATCACGTCATCGACCAGCACCGGCACATGAGGGGCCGCTTTAGCGCCGGCGCTGGTCATGACGCGCCTCGCTCTTCGAGGCGAAAGCGGGCGATGTCCTTGAGGTCCTCGGGGATGCGATCGTCGCCGAGGAGGAGGTCGGGATTCCAGATCTGGAAGGTCTCGCCAGTGCCAAGGAACAGGACCAGATCCCCGATCTGTCCCTTGCGGCGCATCATCGGGGGCATGAGGATGCGGCCGGAACTGTCGTAGGGGACTTCCTCGGTTGCTGCGAACGCCATGAGGTTTCGCTGCTGGTATTCGAGCTGCGCGTCGGCGCTCGTCTCTTCCTTTTCGAGCAGCCGCTCGAGCTTGGCATGCTTCAGCGCGGCATATGCGGGGTCATAGGCGCTGAGGCAGGGAAAGGCTTCGTGCTTTGCAAGAACAATGGTGCGTGCATCGCCGCGGCGCTCGATCACACTGCGCAGGAATGCGGGAATGGAAACGCGGCCTTTTCCGTCGACCGCGTTCAGTGCGCTGCCCTGAAACAGATGCTCTAGCGCCACGCCCAAACACTCCCCGTTCGGAGCACGCGGGCCATCGGCCGCGGATGCGCGCCGTCGCGCGCGCCGCGTCAGATTCGAATCAAAGGGTCAGCCCCCTGCGCTCCAACCATGTTGGTAACTCAACGGGTTGCGGGATACAATGGGTTTTCGTGGGAATTAATGGGATTTAATGGTCGACGGCGGATTTCTGCGGCTTTTGGACGGGCACCGATGGTTTCATTCTGCTTCTGTTCCAGTTCCCGACCCTGTGGATAAGTCTGTGACTCAGCGAATCACGGCCGCGCCAGAGCGGCAAGCATTTCCATGAGCGCGTCGAGGTTGTGCTGGGCCTCCCGGCCAAGTGCCGGCGTATTCAGGAAATCGGCATCGGCAACGATGATCGCGCGTCCCTTCCCAATCCTGCACCGCGCGTCGAAGCCATCGTCCCCGACTTCGCACGTGCCCGCCAGGCGTCCGGGCGAGACCGTGACTATTCGATAGCTGCCGAGCTTGCGGACCTGCTGTCCGCGTTCGTCAGGGGCGTCGAGCCGGAGGCCCCAGTGGGCAAGAAGACCGGTATCCATGAACATGGGCGAAGGACGCAGCCGGTCGCCGAGCGGCCGCTTGCTCGGCCATTCGAGAAGCGGGTCGGCAAGAACAAGAACATGGCCGCCCCTTCGTACCCAGTCGTCGAGTGCAACGAGGTTCTGGGCAGTCTGTGCCGGCGCATGCGCCATCAGAAGCAGGTTTCCCCCTGCAAGTTCAGCGGGGCTGGTGACGCTGATCGGCGCGACGCGATAGGAGGTGCGGAGCTTCTTGAGGACCGGTGACCCGCCGCCGGCGAGGCTGAAGTCCTCGTTGAAGATGATCGGCAGGCTGGTGATCAAAAGAAGTTTCCGCGACTGGACCGCGCGTGGTGGCGACGAGGCCGGGCGACCTGTGCGCGCGTTTGCAAGAACGACCAGTGCAATTAGGGCAATGACGGCAAGACCAATGGCGAACGTGGCGAACGCGCGCCCGCGCGCACCGGTCATTTCTTTGCAGCAGCGCTGTTGTTGCTGATGTTGGTGCTTTCCGATGACCCGGGCGCCACTCCGAGTTCCGCGAGCGGCTCGCTAGGCTCGTTGGCGGCAGCCTGCTCCGCCGCATTGTTCACGTGGTCCCGACTCGAGCGGCTGATGATGGAGCCGAGCAGGACCAGCAGAAAGGCGAAAGCAAGCCCCGTCAGTCCGATGCGAATGCGCTGTGCGCTGCTTCCGGCCTGGTAAGGCATTTGATCGACAAAGCTATGTCCCAGTTCGACAATATGCAAGACGATGGCCTTGACGGTGCGTTCCCACCCCGCAATTGGGCAGGTATGACTCGCACCCCTCTGCTCATCACTCTTGCGGCAGCCGCAGCGCTAGCCGGCTGCAACAAGGAAAGTCACACGATCGTCGCGGGCGGCCCGGAGGTCAACGACCCCGCCGCCAACGTGGCGGCGAAAGGGCCAGTCGCACTGCCGCCCTCGATCGTCGCCAGCAAGATCTATCGTTGTGCCGACAACAAGGTCGTCTACGTGGACTGGCTGTCGGACAACAAGACTGCGAACGTTCGCACCCAGGAGGGCGGAAGCCCGACCCAGGTCTCGGCGGCCGAAGCCGGCAAGGCCATGAGCGCTCCTGGTGGCTATTCCGTCGAGGGCGCGGCAACCGCGAGCTCGGCCAAGATCGCCGTCCCGGGCCATCCGGCCCAGTCCTGCAAAGCCTAGGCAAAAGCAGAATCCGCTTGGATCGCCCCTCCGCGTCATTTGAACGGGCGCGGAGGAGCGATTTACTTCTCAGCAGGCGAACCTTCACCGGAAGCGCCATCGCAATTGCTGCTGGCCAGCTTGCCGGGCCGGCCTTGGCGCAGGCCCGTCCCGACCTCACCCACGCGCTCGAGGCTATTCGCGCGTTCGGCAGGGAAGACCTCGACTACAATTTCCTTCCTGGATTGACGCTGGGGCTGGTCACTCCGACCGGTGAGCGCACGACCCTCGATTTCGGCTATGCAAACGCCGACGCGCGAACGCCGATTACGCCCGACACGCTCTTCCAGATCGGCTCGATCAGCAAGGTCATGGTCGCATCGGTCGTGCACCAGCTTGCCTCGGAGGGCCGCCTGCGCCTGACCGATCGCGTAAGCGCCCTGCTCCCGACCGTTTCCCTTCCGGACGGCAACGCGATCAGGGTCCAGGATCTCCTCGATCATGTCGCCGGCCTTCCGGGCGACGCACCGGTGTTTCCGGCTGGCGGTCTCTGGACCGCCTACCCGCCGGGCCGTCACTGGCATTATTCGAACACCGGCTACGAGATCCTCGGAAAGCTTGCCGAGCATGTCGGCGGAAGGCCGCTGTCCCGGCTGCTGCGCGAGCGCATATTCGCACCGCTCGGGATGAGGCGCTCGAAGGGCGCAATCATCGGCGCGGACAGGGTTCTTTACGCGCAGGGCTACGAGCCGGCCGACCAGCTGGTGCCGTACCTTCGCGGCATGCCATTGCGGCCTGCCCCCTGGGTGGACGTCACTGCAGGCGCGGGATGCGTGGCCTCGACCGCCGAGGACATGCTGGCCTTCCTCAGCGCGCTTTCAGGCGCTGCGCAAGGACGACGGGCGCTCGGGCTTCCCGGAGACAAGGCGAGGCAGTTCGTCAGTCACGCAGTCCCGAGCGATACGCCAGGCATGGCCTATGGAAACGGGCTGATGCATGTCGCTGCAAACGGGCGTGCCTATCTCCACCACACGGGGGGCATGCTGTCCTTCTCGTCC
This sequence comes from Sphingomonas agri, assembly GCF_038148795.1. NCBI lineage: Bacteria > Pseudomonadati > Pseudomonadota > Alphaproteobacteria > Sphingomonadales > Sphingomonadaceae > Sphingomonas > Sphingomonas agri. Next base: position 881,381 of record NZ_JBAPEU010000002.1, read on the forward strand.
TCCTTCCATGTCGACACAGCAAGCGGCGTCGGCGCGTTCGCCAGCTCGACCCTCAATGCCTTTGCCGAGTATCGGCCGCGCCTGCTGACGCGTTTTGCAGTGGATGCGCTGACCAATGCCCTCTCGGGGCGGCCCCTTCCCTCCCCGCCGCGGCTTGAGCCGCCGCTTTCCCATGCAGCGTCATACCCTGGGCGCTACACCGGTCCTGCCGGCAAATTCGAGATTCGTCCCGGCAATCCGCTCACCATTCTCGCCGCCGGAACCAGTGCACCGCTCCAGTTTGTCGATGACGGACAGTTCCGCACGTCGCACCCCTCCTTTCGCAACTTCACCTTGATGTTCGAGCGATCGGGCAACGCGATCACGGGCGCGAGCTGGGGTCCAGACACCTATCTTCGGGAAGGCGTTTCCGGCGCCCTCCCTCGCCCGGACGCCGCGCTTGCCAGGCTTGCAGGACGCTACGTCAACGACAATCCGTGGTTCGGCCCTGCAGTGATCGTCGAACGCGGCGGCAGGTTATGGGTCGGTACGGAGAATCCGATGGTGTCCATCGGCAACAATCTCTGGCGCGTCGGCAAGGAAAGCTGGTCGCCGGAACGCGCCTCCTTTGCCAACTTCATCGACGGTCATCCGCAGACGCTCATCTTGTCGGGTGAGAAGTTCGTTCGGCACGACATCTAGGCTTGCGTCAGGAAGCCGGATAGGAGCGCCGCCATGGACGTGTTGGACGCCCCCCGCATCACCCCCGAGATGGTCGCAGAGCATGGCCTCTCGCCGGAGGAATATGACCGCATCCTGAAGGCGCTGGGCCGCGAGCCGAATCGCGTTGAGCTCGGCATCTTCTCCGTCATGTGGTCAGAGCATTGCAGCTACAAGAGTTCGCGCGTGCACCTGAGAAAGCTGCCGACGTCCGCTCCCTGGGTCATCCAGGGTCCGGGCGAAAATGCAGGCGTGATCGATATCGGGGACGGCGATGCGGCGATCTTCAAGATGGAGAGCCACAATCATCCCTCCTACATCGAGCCCTACCAGGGCGCGGCGACCGGTGTCGGGGGGATTCTGCGCGACGTCTTCACCATGGGCGCCCGACCGGTTGCCAACCTGAACGCGCTCCGGTTCGGCCGGCCTGATCACCCCAAGACCCGCCATCTCGTTGCCGGCGTCGTCGCCGGCATCGGCGGCTATGGCAATTGCGTGGGGGTCCCGACCGTTGGAGGCGAGGTGAACTTCGACCCCGCCTACGACGGCAACATCCTCGTCAACGCGATGACCGTCGGCGTCGCGAAAACCGACAAGATCTTCTATTCGGCGGCGGCCGGCATCGGTAACCCGGTGGTCTATGTCGGCTCGAAAACCGGCAGGGACGGAATTCACGGCGCCACGATGGCGAGCGCCGACTTCTCCGAGGACAGCGAGGAGAAGCGGCCGACCGTACAAGTGGGCGATCCCTTCACCGAAAAACTGCTCATCGAGGCCTGCCTCGAATTGATGGCGTCGGACGCCATCGTCGCCATTCAGGACATGGGAGCGGCCGGGCTCACCTCGTCGTCGGTCGAGATGGCGAGCAAGGGCGGCGTGGGCATCCGGCTCGACATGAACAGGGTCCCGTGCCGAGAAGCCGGAATGACGCCCTATGAAATGATGCTCTCTGAAAGCCAGGAGCGGATGCTGATGGTCCTGAAGCCCGGGCGCGAGGGCGAGGCCGAGGCGGTCTTTCGCAAGTGGGAGCTGGATTTCGCCGTGATCGGCGAAGTGACCGACACTGGCCGGATGGAATTGGTCTGGGAGGGAGAAGTCGTTTGCGACATCCCGCTTGGCCCGCTGGCCGACGAAGCGCCCTGCTACGAACGACCCTATACCGTTCCCAGGGCGTCCGAGCCGCTGGGTGACGTCCCCGAGAGTGGCGACATTGGCGCGGACCTCCTGAAGCTCATGGCCTCCCCCAACCTCGCGAGCCGGCGGTGGGTCTGGGAGCAGTATGATCAATCGGTCGGAGCCGACACGGTCCAGAAGCCTGGAGGCGATGCCGCGGTGGTCCGGGTGCACGGGACCAGGAAGGCCCTCGCAATGACGACGGACGTAACCCCGCGTTATTGCCAGGCAGATCCGGTCGAGGGCGGGAAGCAGGCGGTCGCCGAGGCCTATCGCAACCTCTGCGCTGTCGGTGCAACGCCGCTCGCCATCACGAACTGCCTGAACTTCGGCAATCCGCAGCGGCCCGAGATCATGGGACAGTTCGTCGGCTGCATCGAGGGCATGGCCGAGGCCGCAAAGGCGCTCGATTTTCCGGTCGTGAGCGGGAATGTGTCGCTCTACAATGAAACCAAGAACGAGGACGGGACCAGCCTCGCGATCCTTCCAACGCCGGCGATCGGCGGCGTCGGGATCCTCGAGAACTGGGAGCATTCAGCCACCCTTGCCTTCAAGTCGGACGGCGAGACGCTCATGCTCCTTGGCCACTCGACGGGGCATGTCGGCCAGTCCCTCTGGCTGGAGGTCTGCCACGGCCGCCGCGAAGGTCCCCCACCGCCCGTCGATCTCGCGGTCGAGCGGCGACTTGGCCAGGTCGCGCGCGATCTCATTGCCGGCGGCAAAGTCACCGCAATCCACGACATCAGCGATGGGGGCGCACTGGTCGCGATCGCGGAGATGGCGCTCGCGGGATCGATCGGCGCAGAGGTGAAACTTCCAAGCGCGCGCAATCCCGCAGCAATCCTGTTCGGCGAGGACCAGGGCCGGATGCTCGTCACGACGCGCTGGCCGGAAGGGGTCCGCGCGATCGCCAACGCTGCCCAGCTGTTCGCGATCGAGATCGGGACGACCGGCGGAGACGCGGTGCTGATCCGCTCGAGCGCAACCGGCAAGTCCCAGTCAGTACCCCTCGCCGAGCTTCGGCGGGCCCATCAGGGGTTCTTTGCCAATCTCATGCGGAGCGAGCTGGCACCGGAATTCTAGGTCGGGGGATAGCGCCGGCTGCGGTTCGGCGGCGCTTCGGAAAGCAATTACGGGCCGCAAACGGGGGGAAACATGCAGGGTGCCGTTTTCAAGCCAATCATCCTTGCAACGATCCTGTGCGGGACGCTCGACATTCTTCTGGCGACCGGACTGACGCTGATGCGAGGCCGGGAGCCGGCGGCCATGCTGAGGTTCGTTGCCTCGGGTCCTTTCCCAAGGGCGACCGAATGGGGAGGAGCAGGCTCTGCACTGGGTCTCGTCGTGCACTTCACGCTGATGGCAGTTATGGTCGGCGTCTTCATCCTTGCCGCGCGCGACCACCCGTCGCTTCTTCACCGACCGCTCGTCTCGGTCCTCGTCTATGGTCTTGTCACCTACGTGGTGATGAACCTTCTCGTCGTGCCGCTGCGGTTTCCCGCCGCCTGGCCGCCGAGCGCGCTTTCGATCGGAACGCAGCTCTTCGCCCACATCGTGCTGGTCGCGCTACCTACCCTGCTCATCGCGAGACACTATTTGCGCGCATAGATCTTGCGAATGGTTCGCATTATCGACTATATAGGATGCATGATCGTGTGCATCTGCAACCGAATCACGGAGGCCGAGGTCCGCAAGGCTGCCAGGGCGGGAGCGCCCTCGCCCGAGACGGCCTATGCTTGCCTGGGCTGCGAGGTCCAGTGCGGCTGCTGCCTCGACTACGCCGGCGAGATCGTCGAGGAAGAGCGGGCCGATCTCCTGACGGTTGACGCCGCCGCGGCTTGAGCGCATCCGCGCCCCCATGAAGGGGGATTCCAAAGTCCTCGAGCTTCTTAACGAGGCGCTCAAGAACGAGCTGACCGCGACCAATCAATATTGGCTTCACTATCGGCTGCTCGACAATTGGGGTGTGCACAAGCTCGCCCAGTTCGAACGATCCGAATCAATCGACGAGATGAAGCATGCGGATCGCCTCGCGGAGCGAATCCTCTTTCTCGATGGCCTCCCCAATTTTCAGGCGCTCGGCCGACTCCGGATCGGTGAGAATGTCGAAGAGATCCTTCGTGCGGACCTCGAGCTTGAACTCGAGGCCCTCACCCACCTCAAGGGTGCGATCGCGCATTGCGAGGGCGTCCGCGACTACGGCAGCCGCGATCTTTTCTCGGAGATCCTCGACAACGAGGAAGAGCATGTGGACACGCTCGAGCAGCAGTTCGAGATGATTAGCCGGATGGGGCTTCAGAACTATGTCCAGCTCCAGTCGGAGCCGGCAAAAGACTAGATCCTGCCGAAGCCCTGGTTCGTGACCTTCCGGCCAAAGCCCGCCGGACCGGTCCGCGTCTTCAGGGGATTGGTAGCCTTGTCGAAGAGCTCGACCGTGTCGTTGAACAGGGTCCGGAGCTGGACGACCTCGGGAACGAGTTCGTCAGGGAAGCGATGAGTTTCGACGCAAAAGCGCGCGGTCGTCTCGATGAGCTCGGCGATCTTGGCGAGGGGCTCGGCGCCGAGCTGGCGCGCCTCCCCCTTCAAGGTGTGCGCGGGAATGACGAGCCCGGGCGTGTTCTCCTCGCGCATCGCCTCCTCGATCTGAGCGATCGACTTGACGCCGTCCTCCTTGAAATAGCTGAGGATTCGGATGAAACCGGGCCCCAGCTCGCTTCGCGATCGTTCGAAATGCGCCCAATCGACGATTTCCCGAGCTTCCTCGCTCACATGCCGCTCCTCAAGCGCCGGTGCCCCCGCCGGCTGACTTCACAAGGCTCCGGGATAGTCGGAAAAGAGTAAAATTTGGCTTAGCGCCGGTGGCCGCGATCAAACGGATTGCTGCGCCCGCGGAAATTGAGGCGAAGCGGAACCGCCCCCAGTCCGAGGTCGCGCCGGAGGGCGTTGACGAGATAGCGGCGGTAGCTTTCCGGCAGCTCGTCGGTCCGGTTGCCGAACACCGCGAAGCTCGGCGGCCTTGTCTTGACCTGCGTGATATAGCGAAGCTTGATCCGCTGTCCCTTGGGCGCGGGCGGCGGGTTGGCGGCAATCGCGGCCTCGAACCAGCGGTTGAGCTCGCCTGTCGGAATGCGCCGGCTCCAGGCCTCGCGGACCTCGAAGGCGACCTTGAGGATCGTATCGATGCCCTTGCCGGTCTTGGCCGAGACAGTGAGAACCGGCACGTCCTTCAACTGGGCCAGGCCCTCCTGCAGCGCCGCCTTGACCCCGTTGAAGAGGGCCGAGGCATTGTCGGCGACATCCCACTTGTTGAGCGCGATGATGAGTGCGCGGCCTTCATCGATGACCTGCGCCGCGATTTTGAGGTCCTGCACCTCAAGGCCCCTCGTCGCATCGAGAAGGAGGACAACTACCTCGGCATAGTCGATGGCGCGCCTGGTATCGGCGGCCGACAGGCGTTCGAGCTTGTCCTCGACCTTGGCGCGCTTCCTCAGGCCCGCAGTGTCGACGAGGCGTACCGGGCGCCCCTCCCACTCCCAGTCGAGACTGATGGAATCGCGGGTAATCCCGGCCTCGGGGCCGGTGATCATCCGCTCCTGCCCAAGCATCCTGTTGACGAGCGTCGACTTGCCCGCGTTCGGGCGGCCGACGACGGCGAGGCTCAGCGCATGTTCGCTCTCGTCCTCCTCGTCGCTCTCGAAATGTTCGTGCTCGACGTGCGGGCGGAGTGCCTCGAAGAGGTCGGCAATCCCTTCCCCATGCTCTGCGCTGATCGCAACCGGCTCGCCCAGCCCCAGGCGATAGGCATCAAGAATGCCGCTTTCGCCGGCGTTTCCTTCTGCCTTGTTGGCAACAACGATGACCGGAGTTGTTTCTGCCCGAAGCCATCGACCGATCTCTTCATCGAGCGGCGTGATGCCGTTTCTCGCATCGACCATGAACAGAGCCGCGTCGGCATCGCCGACGGCAGCCTCCGTCTGGCGCCGCATCCGGCCGGGCAGTGTCGCTGCGTCCTCATCCTCGAAGCCTGCAGTATCGATCACGCGGAAATCGAGACCGAGGAGGTTGGCCTCGCCCTCGCGCCGGTCACGAGTGACGCCGGGGCGGTCGTCGACCAGGGCAACGCGCTTGCCCACGAGCCGATTGAACAGCGTGGATTTGCCGACGTTGGGACGACCCACGATGGCGACGGTCGGAATAGGCATGGCGGGGGGATAGCAGCGCCGTGAGGGCGCTGCGAGGACCTAGCGAAACGCGTTCAGACGGCCGCGGTCGTCCAGCACGTAGAGCGTCGAGTTCGCGACGATCGGGGAGAGGCTGATCGGTGCCCCGACAGTCGTCTGCCCCTGGATCGCGCCGGTAGCCGGGTCGACCGTGATGACAGCGCCGTTGGAGCCGGTGATGATCAGCCGGTTGCCGGCAAGGACCGGCCCCGAATAGTCCACTTCGCCCTTCTTCGATTTGGGCTTCACGAACTGCTGGAGCTGCGTGATCCAGCGGATGTGCCCGTTCTGCCGATAGACCGAAATCAGCTTTGCCTGGTCCGTCACGACGAAGATCCAGTCGCCGGCGACCCACGGCGTGTCGATGCCGGCAATGTTCAGCTCCCATTGGCGCTGGCCGGTCAGGATATCGAGCGCAACCATGCGTCCGCCCTGGCCAACCGCTATCACCTGGCCATTGTCGATCACGGGGTCGGCATCGATGTCGTTCAGCGAAGAGACGCTCGTTCGGATGCTGGTGCGCTGCAGGGCGTCCTGCCAGACCATTCGCCCGTTCTCGTAGCGGTAGGCGTTGAGTTCGCCCGAGGAGAATCCGGCGACCACCGTGCCCTGCCCGACTGCCGGAGATGCTGAGCCGAATACGCCTGCAATCTCGAGCGAAGCGGCCTGCGACCAGTTGGTCGAGCCGTCGTCTTCCTTGAGCGAATAGATCTGATTGTCCTCGCTCATGACATAGACGGCGCCGTTGGCGACCGTCGGGGCACCGCGAAGCGGCCCGCCTGGTCGCACCTTCCAGATGAGGCCGCCGTTGCGGTCATCGAGCGCTGCGACATAACCAAGGCCGTTGGTCGCATAGATGCGGCCCTGGTCGTAGGCGATCCCGCCGCCGTACAGCGATGCCTGGTTTCCCTTTTCGGAGGGTGTCTGGCTCGACCACAGGCTGCCGCCGGTGCGCGCGTCGAAGGCGCGCACGGTTCCGAGTGTGTCGATCGCATAGATGCGCCCGTTGGCAACGACCGGCGCAGCCGCGAGACGAGCCGAAAGCGAGCTGCCGCGGCCGGCCTGGACGGTGAAGGCGCGAGTCAGCGCGTTGCCGAACGCGAGGTGACCCATCGATTTCGTCGCGTTGCCGCCCGACTGGGTCCAGTCGGTGTTCACCGCAGGCTGCGGAAGGCTCATCGGCAAGGTGGCAGTCGCGGGATCGACAGTAACGTCGCCCTCGCCGGTCAGGACTGCGATCCGCTGTCCGATGACGGGCGTACTGGCCTTGCCTTTCTTGAACACGCCGCAGCCGCTGGCGGCGAGTGCCGCCGCAATCAGGATGGCGACGCGGAAATACTTCTTTGTAGTCATTGGTGGTCCTACTGGGCCTGGGTCGGGAGCGCCGCGCTTGCGTCGACGCCTAGCGAGCCCGCGATCTGAACGGCGCGGGTGCGGATGCTTTCGGGTACGCTGTTATCCCTGCCGATGGCAGCGAAGAGTTGTCCGGCTTCCTGCTTCCTGCCCTGCTTGATCATGGCAAGAGCGGTGAGCTCGCCGGCGCTTCCGAACCATGGCTCGCCGGGCTTCGCAAGCGGCTGAAGCCTCGCGACGACTTCCTGGGGCTGCAGTTGGTCGAACTCGAGCGCGGTCTCACGGACAAGGGCCGCATTGCGATAGGGTGGCGGCAGGCTGCCGTCATTCGCCAGTTCCCTGAAGATCGCGATCGCGGTCTTCTGGTCGCTCTGCTGGAGCGCAAGCGCTGCGCGAACGAATCGCGCCTGGGTTCGAACGGCCTTGCTATTGCTCTTCGACAGCTCGTCGAGCTGCTGCGGAAGCTGGGTGGTGTTGCCCGAGCCCGCATCCTTGTAGATCTCGGCCAGCTTCTCGACCTGCTCGCCGTGCTGCTGCGCCTGGTGCTGCTTCCACCAGATGAACCCGCCGCTCGCCGCGAGGAGCAGGACGACGAAGACGGCCAGCAAATTGCCGTACGCCTTGAAGAAGTCGCGCATTTGATCGCGCCGGAGGTTCTCATCGACCTCGCGGACGAACGAATCGCTAATATCCGGGGGCTGCGCCAAAAAGTGCCTCAATCCGCTCGGTCAGGGATCCACATGCCGGTCGCTTCCCTTCCCCACCCCAGATGAACGGAAGCTGGCGCCGCTTCGTCTAGCGGCTACGGCGCGAAACGCAAAGGGGTGCGCTAACGCACCTCCTTTTCGAGATAGAGATAGGCGGGGTCGAATTCGGCAACGCCCTTCAGTCCCTTGAGGTCCAGGATGCTGACCCGGCGGTTCTGCAATTCGAGGAGGCCCATTCGGCGAAGCTCCTGGAGCGTGCGGTTCACGTGGACCGCAGTGAGACCCAGGCACTCTCCAAGTTCCACCTGAGTCAGCGGAAATTCGTAGCTGTCGTTCTGCGCCCGGTCCGCAATCGCAAGGCGGATGTTGAGCTCGCAGAACAGGTGCGCCATGCGGCCAAGCGCGGAGCGGCGGCCGAGGGACAGCGTCCACTCGCGGTGGATCGCTGCATCGAGGTTCGTGCTGAACCAGTAGACACGGGTCAGGTGAGGGAAGCGCTCCGTCAACTCGACCAGCCGGTCATGCGGAACGAGCGCGAGGCGGCAACGGCTCATCGAGATCAGGTCATGGTCGAGATGCTTCAGCGTGAAGCCGTGGAGATCCGCGAAGTCGCCTGCGACATGCAGTTCGGCAATCTGGCGCTGGCCGCTGGGAAGATCCTTGGCGCGCGCGAGCCAGCCGTCGAGCAGCAACGTCGACTGGTGAAGCTCTTCGCCGTGGCGAATGAAAGTCCTGTCCTCGGGGATCTCGATGACCTGCGAGATGAGGCCCCGGATCGCCTGCTCTTCCTGGGCGCTGATTTCGTCGCGAGCCCGAAGCTTCCTGAGATGAACCTCGATCATGGACGCAAACTCCGTACCTTCCGCAGCCAACGAGCTAGTTCGCCGGCCGCGACCTCATATTGATACAGGTTGGATTCGGGGACTTGCCAGCGTGATCATTCGCCGATTGCCAGGTCCGAAATGCTGAAAGTGATGATCCGGCGCGCAAGGATCTTGTCCCCTTCTTCCACGCGAATTTCGATGGCGGAATTGGCTTCGCCTGCAGCCACTTTCTCGCTTGCGACGTTGGCGGCGGCGAGAACTCCGGCGCGCAGCGCCCGCTCGACCGATGGATAGTCCGTCTCCTCGAAGCTCTGGAAGTCCGAGTTGATCATGTGGATTCGATACCGGGGCATTCCTTGCGCACTATCGTCAGTCTCAGGAACTACTATTAACCTGCGTTAGGTTTCGGCCCGCACGGGAGGAAGTTGCAATGCGGGTCGAGAAGCTGCGCGACCGGTTGCTCGGTCTTGCCACTCGCCTTTCGCGCACAAATCGCGGGCGCGGTCATGCGCCCCCCGGCACCCGCGCGGGCAATCGCTCGTCTGCCCAGGTGTCCATCGTGGGAAGTCAACACGGCGCAGGCTTCTAACGTTCCGCCGTTAACCCCGCCAGTTAGGGCAAGTTGCGGGAATGAAACGATGGGAACTTCGGTCTTGGACGTTCGTCGAAACAACAAGTGCGCCGAATAGCGGCGTGGATCAAAATCGGAGTTTTTCCATGGTTGACCGCCAATGGGTTGGCGACTTTGCCCGCGCAATCCTGCTCGCGCTTCCTCTCGCGTTCCTCGCAAGGCCCGCGGCTGCAACGATCAATAGCGTCAGCAGCCACTACGGGGTGCATTCGGCGGCAAAGCACATTGTATCGAGCGGCAGGATCAGCGTTCTCGGCTAGCCTTTAACAAAGCATCACTTGTCTCCGCCCAGCCGCTGTTCCCAGCCGGCTCCCTGGGCAAGCGAGATCGAATCGAGCACCGTCGTGCTCTGGTCCCTGAGGATAGCGAACGCACGTCGGATCGCGCAGGTCGCTTCGTCCTGGCAGTCCCCGCAAGGCGCATAGAAATTGACGCTCGCGCAGGAGACCAGCGCGATCGGGCCCTCCATCGTCCGGACCACCTCGCCGAAGGAAATCTGCTCCGCCGGCCGGGCCAGCTGGTAGCCGCCCTTGGGTCCGCGCGCGCTCTTCACCACTCCCGATTTCTTGAGCTCGAGCATGATGAGTTCGAGGTACTTGGGTGGCACGCGCTGCGTTTCGGCGATGCGGCTAAGCTGTACCGGCGCTCCGCCCTGCTCCTCGGCAAGGAACAGCAGCGAGCGCAATGCGTAACGGGTTTTCTGTGCAATCATGGTTCTTGCGCAGAGCCTAGCGATGCAATCCGCAAGCGCAAACCGGATCGATGAACGGCATTTAACCTTGCAGCCACGGGCTTGAGAAACCATGAAAGATAACCGGCAATGAAGCCGGCGGCGCCGTTTCGCCGACTCCCCGCGCGGCGCCGTCCGGACTGCCACCGGACTTTTTTGGAGCGTGAATGGGCCGCAAGATCCTGTTGATCGAGGATGACCGCGAAACCGCGTCATACCTTGCCAAGGGCCTTAACCAGGAAGGCCACAGCGTCGAACAAGCCACCAACGGCCAGGACGGCCTGTTTCGGGCGACCGACGGCAGCTTCGACCTCATCATCCTTGATCGGATGCTTCCAGTGCTCGACGGCCTGTCGGTGCTGAAGGCCCTTCGCGCAGCGCGGATCGATACGCCCGTACTCATCTTGTCGGCCCTCGCGTCCGTTGGGGATCGAATAGAGGGGCTCGAATGCGGGTCGGACGATTATCTCGTCAAACCATTCTCCTTCGCCGAGCTGCTCGCGCGCGTAAACGCGCTTCTGCGCCGGCGGGAATCGCGCGTCGACCCCGCGGATCATCGACTGGCGGTAGGCGATCTCGAGATCGATCCTTTGTCCCGAACGGTCAAACGGGCCGGCAAGAAACTCGACCTGAAGCCTCGTGAATATCTGCTTCTCGAATATTTCGCCCGCAACGAGGGCCGCGTGGTCACCAGGACCATGCTTCTGGAGCAGGTCTGGGACTATCATTTCGATCCGGGCACAAATGTCATCGACGTTCACGTGAGCCGGCTCCGGCGCAAGCTCGACGAGGGGTTCGAAAAGCCGCTTCTGCATACTGTTCGCGGAGCGGGCTACATGCTTGCCGCCTGACGCGGTAAGCTCTCCTTCGTGCCAACGACACTACGTATCGCGCTGCTTGCGGGCCTGCTCGCGCTGCTGTCCAACCTCGCGGTTATCGGCTTCATTTACTATCGCACCCACGACGAGGCGGTCACGACCGTCCGGGGACAGGTATTCGAACAGGCGAAGGTCCTCAGCGATGTCTATCGCTCGGGCGGCAAGCCTGCGCTCCAGGATGCCATTGAAGATACGATGACCTACGCGGACCCGCAGGCCGTCGTGGCACTGCTTGGTCCCAATTCTCGCGAGACCCTGGGCAATCTGGAGAGCATGCCATCGAACCTGCTGCCGCTGCGTGAAGGCTATCATATAGCTCTCATCAGGAAGCACGGACAGACGACGCCGCGAGAAGCCGCTCTCATCGTGCAGCGAATGCCGAGCGGGCAGTGGGTCATCAACGGGCGCATCGCGGGCGAGGGTTATGCCATTCGCGACACGCTCGAACGTTCGCTTCTCATCGCACTCATCGTCGCGGGACTTTTGGGCCTGCTATGCGGGCTCGTCACCGCGCGATACGTCGGGCGGCGCATCAGCGACATCGCGAGCGTCGCGACCAGGATCAGCGCCCGCGACCTCTCGCAGCGCGTTCCGGTCTCGGGAGCGGGCGACGCATTTGACCGTCTCGGCAGCCAGATCAACGCCATGCTCGACCGGATCAGTGCGCTGATGGAAGAACTGCGGCTGCTCACGGACAGCCTTGCTCACGACCTGCGCTCCCCCGTCAGCCGCCTCCGCTCCGCCGCATTCGCCGCGGCCGAAGCGAACGATCCCAAGGACCAGGAGGAACTTCTCGGAAGCGTCATTCGCCAGGCCGACGCGCTCATGCGGATCCTCACCGCCGTCCTCGAGATCAGCCGATCAGAAGCCCTGACGGGGCGCAAGCAGTTCAACTGGTTCGACGTCGGCGAACTCGCAGCAGAGCTCACCGAGATGTACGACCCCCTTGCCGAAGAACGTGGAGCAACCCTTCAATTTGACCGGCCTTCCCGCCCGGTGCCGCTGTTCGGCCACCGCCAGCTCCTCGCTCAAGCCGTGAGCAACCTTGTCGAGAACGCCATTCGCTACGGCTCGGCTGGGGGTGACATCCGCGTCGGCGTCGAGCCCGGGGAGAGCAGGATCCGCATCGAGGTTGCAGACCGGGGACCCGGTATCCCTGCCGAGCGGCGCGAGGAAGCGCGCAGGCGGTTCGGGCGGCTCGATTCAAGCCGGTCCGATGAAGGCGCCGGGCTTGGTCTTGCACTTGCCGAAGCCATCGCTCACCTCCACGAAGGCTCGCTCAAGCTCGAGGATAATCGGCCGGGCTTGCGCACCATCCTCGAGCTTCCTGTCCACTCCGGCGAAGCGAGCGCGGCCTAAGCCGACGCGCGGCTGCGACCAGCTCCTTGGTCGAGCGGCAGTCTGCGCATCCCCACTGCCGACTCGTTCGTTTGGGAAAGCGAAATCAGCAAGGGAGACCAACGTGGCACGACATGGCTATCTTCGTGAATATGACGAGGCTCCGGACCGAAGCGACAATCGAGGTGAGGACTGGGGCGAGAGTAACCGCGCGTTCATGCTCGATAGGGACCGGGGCCGCTCAGAAAATCGCGACTTCTCGGGCGGCTCGAGAGACGAACGCTCGTCGCTGCGCCGCGATGATGATCGCGGCTGGCGAGGGCCGGGCGTGGACGAACGGCGCGGCAGCGGCGCCTATGGCCGCGGCTACGGCGAATTCCAAGGCGATGTCAGCAGCTCGGGCCATGAACAGGGAGGGTTCGAAGACCGCGGCGGCTGGGAACGTTCGCCGCGCAATTTCAGCAGCCGCCAGGACGACCATTACCTCAGCTGGCGCGACCGGCAGATGCGGGCTCTGGACAATGACTATGCGGACTATTGCCGCGAACGCGAGCGGCAGTTCCACTCGGACTTCGAGAACTGGCGCCGTATCAGGCAGCAGGGCAAGGAGGTCCCGGTGGGCGAGGCGGCGGAGCTCGAGCTGACCCAGGAGCGAGTGCTTGAAGGCGGCGGCAATACACCGAGCCCCGTCAGCGAAGCGACCCTCGGCACGAACAACTCGGAAAATACGAGCCCCGGCCGCCGCTAACCGGCAGGGCGTGAGCAAGGAAAGCCCGGGCCGACCCCTTCGGCCCGCGCTTTCCTTATCCCTCGATCACGACCTTCGTTCCGACCTTCGTCACGCCGTAGAGCTTCTGGGCGAACTTCATCGGAAGCCGCATGCAACCATGGCTCGCGGGGTATCCAGGATTTAGCCCGCCGTGGAAGGCAATGCCGTAATTGTCGATGCGCTGCATAAACGGCATCGGGGCATTGTCGTATTTCTTGGACCGGTAGAAGGGCCGCTTCTCGAGAACGGACCAATAGCCATAAGGCGTGATGTGCCCGGTCTTGGCGCTCGACATGGTCGAGGCCCCGATGAGCTTGTCACCCCGATAGACGTAGGTCATCTGCGTCAGGAGATCGACGACGACGCGGGTCTCGCCTTCGGACGGCACCGAGGCAGCCCAGACGTAATCGCCGGGCTTCAGTCCAACCTTCTTGAACTCGGCGACCATGTCCCAGTGGGCCTTGGGAGCGGCCCCTTGGGTCCAGTGGTAGGGAGCGGGCAGAGCTCGTGCCGGCGCAGCGGCCTCGTGCGTCCGCTTGGCGAACAGGTGCAAGCCCTTGGCATCCGACACGCCCGAGGATGCTGCCGCGACCACCCCCGCGGCCAAGCTGATCGCCCAATATCTCATCGGCTTCACTCAACGCTCCCATTCAAAGGTCGTTTCGCTGAACAGCAAGGGCCGGTCGGCAAAGTCAATGCCACGGTTAATACCAAGTTACTGTTAACGCGCGAGATTCGTCCTGTTTCATTGCATTGTGTGAAAGCTTCGAAAGGCAAGCGCGACCAGCTGCGCGATGAAGAGCAGGACCACGAAGGCGTGATATTTGGCATTGCGTGTCTTCATTGCGCCAAGGAGCAGCAGCGACCGGGTCGTGAACGCGGCAAAATAGGGCCAGCCAAGCGAAGCGAGGTGAGCTGAACCCTTAATTGCACTGTCAGCGAAATCCATCACGCTGAAGAGAAGCACGAGGCCGAAGAGCCAGCGGCGCCGTGAATAATAATAGGCCCGGTAGTTTGCATATTCGCGCAGCTCCGATGGCATCAGCACTGCGCAGATGAGGTAAAGCACGACGGCGAAGCTGAGGACGAAGAGGTAAAGCTCAAACGTCCAGCGGTGGACGCTGGAGAGCTGGTATTCCCACCACCAGAGGAAGAGCGCGTTCAGGAACATGAGCGCGACCCAGAGGAGGTGGACCCAGTAGAGCTTCTGACGCTCGGGGTGCTGGATCAGCTTCGCGACGCCCTGAAGAAGGTGAGTCACAGCAAGCCCGATGATCACCGAGGCGAGCACCATCACATAGTTGAAGAATTCCATCGCTCCCCCCGTGCCCGGACGAGAGGCTAATGGGAAACCGCGCTAGATCAATGCGGCTTGAGAGTGCTTCCGGGCATCCAGGCGGGCGCCGCACCCTCGTTCGCGACGCGGTCCACGAGCGCGTAGAAGAAGCGGTTGAAGTCTGCAGCGGCCTTCCAGTCGATTGGCTGGTTCAGGTCGTCCTGGGGCTTGTGATAACCGGTGCGGTACCACCGCCGGTAGATTTGCTCGCTTCGTGAACCTGGCCGATAGCCGAACACGAATGCCGTTGCCGGGATCCCTGCCTGGATGAAGGGCCACTGGTCCGAGCGCTGGAGCAGATTGCGCTCCGGCTCAGGATCGCGCTGGACTTCAAAGCCGAGCTTGCGGGCAACCGTGCGCGAATCATCGCCAAGGGTCGTCTCGTCGAGCGCATGGACGGTCAGCAGCTCAAGCGGAAAGATCGGGCGAAGCTGGTCAAGATTGATGTCGGCTGCGATCCGCGACTTCGGCAGCGTCATGTGCTGCACGAACCAGCGCGAACCAAGGAGCCCCTTCTCCTCGCCCGTGACGGCAAGAAGAAGGATCGGCCGGCGGAAGGGTTTCCCGTGCTGCCGCTGCGCCAGCCGGATCAGCAGCGCGACATAGGCCGCGTCGTCGAGCGTACCATTATAGATCCGATCGCCGTTCACCGGTTCTCCATAGCCATAGCCGTCGAGGTGGGCGGAAAGGACGATCACCTGGTTTGCAAGCGCCGGATCCGAGCCCGGCAGGAAACCGACCACGTTGGGCGAAGCAATGTCCCGCTCGCGAAGGATGAAATTCCCCTTGAGGCGCGCGGCAAGACCAAAGCTCGGAAGCACGCGGCCCCCGCTTCCCGCCGCGATGAGCGCCTCGGCATTCCTGCCGCTACCCGAAAGCAGCTTGCGAAGGGAGGCGGCATTCAGCGTCATCCTGAGGAACGCATCGTTCCTGGCGGGATCGGTCGCGAGCGTGACCGTTCGCGCGTAAGCGTAGGGCCAGCGCGGCGGCTCTACCGTGAACCCGGGATCGGCGATCGTCATCATGCCGGCTGCTCCGGCGCTCCTGACTGCCGCCTCGCGCTGCGCTGCGCTCGGAAAGCCGGCTCGATGGGTCCCGTGGCAGATGACGATCCTGCCATTGACCTCGCGGAGCGCCTGCGGAGCGCAATATCCGCCATAAGCAAGTGGCAGGTCGATACTCGCCGGGATGCCTGGCGCGGGAGAGACGGTAAGATCGTGAAGGAAACGGAGCGGCCGACCGCCCGCGCTCAACCTTGCACTGGTGATCGCAGTCTCGTGCATCGGCACGCGCTGGAACCAGGTGCCATTCTCGCCCGCCGGCCTGAGACCCGCCTCCTGGAATTTCGAAGCAACGAGGCGGGCAGCCCGCTCATAGGCGGCGGACCCCGTGTCGCGACCCTCCATTGCATCGTTCGAGAGCTGCGCAGTTGTCGCCCACCAGGCGGCGGTGTCCGGGTCGAGCCTGGGAAGCTGAGCCGCTGATGGCGCGGCTCCCGCGATGAAGGCGGCGGCAAAGACGCACTTCATTCCCATTCGATCGTTCCAGGAGGCTTGGAGGTATAATCGTAGACGACGCGGTTGATGCCCTGGACCTCGTTCACGATCCGCGTCGCGACGCGGCTGAGGAACGCGGCATCAAACGGATAGATATCGGCCGTCATGCCGTCTAGCGATGTGACCGCGCGAAGACCGCAAACATAATCATAGGTACGATAATCGCCCATGACGCCGACAGTGCGGACCGGCAGCAGCACTGCGAACGCCTGCCAGATCGCATCGTAAAGCCCGGCGTTGCGGATTTCCTCGAGATAGACGGCGTCGGCCTTGCGCAGGATGTCACATTTCTCACGCGTGACTTCGCCCGGGATCCGGATGGCAAGGCCTGGCCCCGGGAAGGGATGGCGCCGGACGAAGGCTTCGGGCAGCCCGAGTTCGCGCCCGAGCTCTCGCACTTCGTCCTTGAACAGTTCGCGCAGCGGCTCGACCAGTTTCATGTTCATCCGTTCGGGCAGGCCTCCCACGTTGTGGTGGCTCTTGATCGTCACGGAAGGACCGCCGGTGAAGCTGACGCTCTCGATGACGTCCGGGTACAGCGTGCCCTGCGCCAGGAAATCGGCGCCGCCGATCTTCCTTGCCTCCGTCTCGAACACGTCGATGAATGTCTTGCCGATGAACTTGCGCTTGGCCTCGGGTTCGGTGACCCCCTTCAGTCCCGTCAGGAAATCGCGGCTCGCGTCAACGTGGACCAGGGGAATGTTGTAGCTGTTGCGGAACAGGCCGACGACCTGCTCTGCTTCGCCCTGCCGGAGCAGGCCGTGGTCGACGAATACGCAGGTGAGCTGTTCGCCGATGGCCTCGTGGATGAGCACCGCCGCAACCGCGCTGTCGACCCCGCCCGAGAGGCCGCAGATCACGCGGCCGCTGCCGACCTGCGCCCGGATGTCGGCGACCTTGGCGTCGCGGAAGCTCGCCATCGTCCAGTCGCCGGCGCAGCCGCACACGTGACGCACGAAGTTCGCCAGGAGCTTACCGCCATCGGGCGTGTGGACGACCTCGGGGTGGAACATGAGGCTGAACCGCTTCTCGGCCTCATTGGTCGCGATTGCGAACGGAGCTCCTTCCGAAGTCGCGACGACCTCGAACCCCGGGGCGAGCGTCTCGACCCGGTCCCCGTGGCTCATCCAGACCTGGTGCTTCTCGCCCACCGTCCATAGGCCGTCGAACAGCGCCGAGGGCGACAAGATCTCGATGAAGGCGCGGCCGAACTCGCGTTGGTCCGAGGCAACGACCTTGCCGCCCAGTTGCTGGTGAAGCGTCTGCTGGCCGTAGCAGATGCCCAGCAGGGGCAGGCCGCTTTCAAAGAGAACTTGCGGCGCGCGCGGGCTGTCCTGCTCGGTGACAGAGGCGGGCCCGCCCGAAAAGACGATACCCTTGGGCTTAAGCCTCTCGAACGCCTCTTCGGCAGCGTTGAAGGACGCGATTTCCGAATAGACGCCGGCTTCGCGGATGCGCCGGGCGATGAGCTGTGTCACCTGGCTGCCGAAGTCGACGATGAGGATGGATTCGCCGGTGACGTTCTTGGGGGCTTGGGCCGTCATGGCGGGCCGATAGGGAGACGAGCCAGAAGAGTAAAGTTTCGAGGGGTCACAAGCAAATGCGCCGGAGCCCCTGCTGGGACCCCGGCGCATCCTTGGTGACAATCGGACGTCGCTTAGTAGCGGCGGTAGCCGTACTGCGAGTAATCGTAATTGTTGTAGGGCTGATAGCCGTAATTGTAGTTGCTGTAGCCCCTGTCGACGTCGACGTCGCGAATGTAGCCGCGATAGTCCGTCTTGCAGCTGAAGGTGAGGTCCGGACTGGCATTGTAGCCGGTCGTCGCAACGCCGCGGATCCTCAGACCGCCATCGCCGCGCGGCTCAACCCTGGTGATCCCGAGCACACGCGCTCCGCCACCATAGCCGTACGGGCTGCCGTAGGCGTAGGTGCGGCTGAGACGCGCCTGCGCGGCGGCTGCGCACTGGTTGATGGCAGCCTGGCTGTTCACGCCGTAGCCGTAACCATAGCCGCCGCCGTAGCCACCGTAGCCGCCACCCAGGACGCTGTTGAGCACCTGGCCGACGACGTTTCCGCCGTAGGGGTCGCCGTATCCGGGATAATATTGCGCCATCGCAGGCGCTGCACTGGCGAGTGCGGCAAAAACAACGCCGCCGGCCAGAACCTTGGTGAAAGACCTCATGGCCCTGTTACTCCTGATTCTCGTTCCGCCGGCACAACGCACGGCGGCCAAGTTCGGGTCTATCGTTACGGCCTTGCACCCGGGCTGAACCGGTCGTTTGCTGCGGTTCAGCAAGTCAGTCGAGTGCCGGATCGTCCCAATGTTTGAGCTTGCGCTCGCGATTCCAGAGCTCCATCGGCCCCTTTTCGCGCCAGCGCTCGGCGATCGCGAGCGCAGCATCGTCATGCTCCGCCTCGAACTCGCGGAAATGATCGATGTGACCGCTGAAGCCGTCCATGAAATACAGGCGATAGTAATGCATGCCCGCCACCCCCGAGTGGCCCAGGCGAAATGATACCATCAATCCAGCGCCCGAACGAATCCGGGAAAGGAGGTTCGCGCCTCTTAGGCGGCTTCGAACTCTTCCTCGGCGACCACCGGACCTGAATCCTGGCCCTTGGCGGCGACGTCACGATCGACGAACTCGATGACGGCGATCGGCGCGGCGTCGGACGAGCGGATGCCGGCCTTGATGACCCGGGTGTACCCACCGTTGCGGTCCGCGTAGCGCGGCGCGATGACGTCGAAGAGCTTGGCAAGCTGCTTGTCGTCCATCAGCCGGGCCTGGGCGAGGCGGCGGTTGCTGAGGCCTCCGCGCTTGGCGAGCGTAACCAGCTTCTCGACATAGGGGCGAAGTTCTTTCGCCTTGGCCGTCGTGGTCAGGATCTGCTCGTGCTTGATGAGCGCCGCCGCCATGTTGCGAAACAGGGCTGCGCGGTGGCTCGAGGTGCGCTGAAGTTTACGGCCGCCAACACGATGGCGCATGGTCTTGTCCTTCCGTTCGTCTGGGGTCCGTATGAGGTAACCCCGGCCAGGCAGTTCTTAAGGGGGACCGCCTTCACCCCTAACAAGAACGGCGAGCACTACGGCCCGCCGGACGGGACGCCTCAAGCGGAATTGCGCCGCATAGTCAAGGTGCTTGCAGCAAGGCGCGCGACCAGGGCCGACAGGTGTCGGTGGGTCGAACGATGATAGACCGAATTCGAGTCTAGCTCACGGCAGAGCCGCCGGTGGGCTTCGCCGAGATTGTGGTAGGGCAGCCCAGGAAGCAGGTGATGGAGCGCGTGATAGCGCAGGCCCACGGGCGCCCAGAGCGCCGGGAGAGTGGCGGGCGGAGGAACGTTGACGCTGTCGAGGAACTGGGCAGTCACGCTCATCGGCTCGCCCCCGTTTTCCCACAGGTGCGCCACGAGGGTGCGCACCTGGTTCAAGAACATGACGCCCGAGGCGATCCCCAGAAAGATGAGGAAGTCGCGCAGCGGGACAATGCCGGTCGCAACCATCACGAGAAGTGCGATTGCCCAGACGCTGCAGGCGGCTTCCTGCAATGCCCAGTCGCGGGCGAACTCGCCCTCGGGCTTGGGACGCACGAACCGGGGATTGATCTGGAGACCCGAGTAGCGACCGACGACCAGGGCTCGAAGCCTTGGAAAGACGAGCGAGAGCGGCGCAAGGACGGCGAAGCGGATCAGCATGCCGACGGGCGCAAGCGCCGCGGCGACAAGGAAGACCGGAAGCGTCCAGGGATGCATCAGCGCCAGCGGCAGATATTCGGGATCGTCGATGGTCCCGTAATAGCGCTTGGCGTGGTGCTGGTTGTGGACCCCCTCATACATGAAACTCGGCACCATGAGGGGAACGCCCACGAGAAGGTTCCAGGTCAGCCGGAAGCCCCTCACTGATCCCTTCTTGATATGGGTCAGTTCGTGGATGAAAGAGCCCGCGCGATAAAGGGCAAGGACGGCGATGATCGCGCATCCAAGCGCGAGCCAGCCGGGGCTGACGAACATCGCGCTCAGCAGGGCGGCATAACCTGCCGTTGCCGAACCGATCATGTCGGCCCAGTAGATGCCGGCGCTCGGGACATTGAGGTCGCGCGTCAGGTTCGCCGCGGCCTTGAGCATCGCAGCATCGTCGCGTGGCGGCCGTGCCGGCTGAAGCTCAGCCGCGTCCGCGCGATTGCGCTCAAGGGTCGCTGTCTGGTCCATAAGTCTTTGCGGAAGTTCCTCGTTTAGAAAGAGATAGTGGCCGGACTTAGGCGGCTCAACCTTAACTGGCTTTGAGCGCAATCAGCCGCTAGCGAAGCGCGATGAGCAGCGCGCCCGTAACGATCCGCCCGGTTCTCACGAAAAAGGACAGGAAGACTTTCGTCGATTTCGCATGGGACGTCTACAAGGACGACCCCGCCTGGGTGCCGCCCCTCAAGGACGAGGTGCATGGCCTCATCACGCCGGGAAAGAACCCATGGTTCGAGCATGCCCGCGCACAGCTCTGGCTTGCCGAACGGGGCGGCGCCACCGTCGGCCGTGTCAGCGCGCAGGTCGACGATCTCGTCCAGGAACATATGGGCCAGGGCACCGGCCAGTGGGGAATGTTCGAAGCGCTCGACGGCGAAGCTGCTGCCGCGCTCATCAAGACCGCCGAGGAATGGCTCGTGACGCAGGGTATGACCCGGGCGCTGGGACCGATAAGTCTCTCGATCTGGGATGAGCCGGGACTCGAGATCGAAGGATTTTCCGAACCCCCGACGGCCATGATGGGCCATCACCGGCCCGAATATCGCGGCTGGATCGAGGCGGCGGGCTATTCGAAGGCCAAGGATCTCCTCACCTACGAGGTCAACATCGCTCACTGGGACGATCCAAAGATCAACCGGCTGATTGCGATGGGCGAGCGTAACCGGCACATCCGCATCCGGATGGTCGACAAGTCGAAGTTCGACGAGGAAGCGCGGATCGTCCTCAACCTCGTCAATGACGCCTGGTCGAACAACTGGGGCTATGTCCCGCTCACCGAGGCCGAGATCGCTTATGCGGGCAAGAAGCTGAAGCCGATCATCTTCAACGAACTGGTGCGCATCGCCGAGGTGGACGGGGAACCCGTCGCATTCATGCTCACGATCCCCGATATCAACGAGCTGACGAGGGACCTCAACGGGGAGCTGTTCCCGTTCAACTTCATCAAGCTCCTGTGGCGGCTCCGGAAGCCCAAGACGACGCGCGCCCGGGTCCCGTTGATGGGCGTTGCACGCAAACTCCACCAGTCACGCCTGGCGAGCCAGCTCGCCTTCATGCTGATCGAATATACGCGCCGCGACTGCGTCGGAAAATTCGGTATCGGGGTTGGGGAGTTCGGCTGGATCCTCGAGGACAACAAGGGAATGCTCTCGATCGCCGAGCTCCCGGGCGCGAGGATCAACCACCGTTACCGGATCTACGAAAAGGCATTGTAGGAAGGCGGGCTAAGCGCCACCCTCTCCTCACCCAAGTTCGATCCACGTCGGCGCATGATCGCTCGCTTTCTCCTCGCCTCGCGCCCACTTGTCGACGCCGGCGCCGCGCAGCCGGTCGGAAGCTTCGGGCGAGCAAAGAAGATGATCGAGACGAAAGCCGAGATCGCGCTGCCAGCAGCCCGCCGTATAGTCCCAGAAGGTATAGAGTTTGGGTTCGCGAGGATGGAATGACCGGAGGGCGTCGGTCCATCCCTGGTTGACGATCCGCCGCCACAGCTGACGCGCCTGGGGCTGCATCACGGCGTCGTGCTGCGTTGCCCTTACCGAGAAGACGTCGCGATCCTCAGGAACGACGTTCCAGTCGCCGCAGAGGACCACCGGACGCTCCTCTTCCAGGAGTTCGCCAGCATGGTCGCAAAGCCGCTCCATCCACCGCAGCTTATATTCGAACTTCTCGGTCCCGACGGGATTGCCGTTGGGCAGGTATAGCGAGCCCACGACGACGCCGCCCGCCTCGGCCTCGATGTAGCGACTGTGCGTGTCGTCGGGATCACCGGGCAAGCCCATGCGGCGAAGCTCGGGCGTGTCGCCCTTCGCGAGGACGGCGACGCCGTTGAAGCCCTTCTGGCCATGCCATACGGCACCGTATCCCGCCGCCTCGATGTCGGCGATCGGGAGCGCCTCGTCGGCACACTTCAGTTCCTGGAGGCAGACGATGTCGGGCTTTTCGCGGCCGAGCCACTCGAGGAGGCGCGGAAGGCGCGCGCGGATGCCGTTCAGATTGTAGGTAGCAAGCTTCACGGGCGTTCGCTTAGCCGCCGGAGCTCAGGCAGGAAAGCGCGCGTAGTCCCGCTTCGTGATCCGGTCGACGCAGTCTCTATATTCCTCGAAGCAGCGATCGCCCGGGCGCACCACGCCCAGATCCGAACCGGCGGCAGGATCGACGGGGACAAGCACGATGGGTACGGCCGCTGGAATCAGCTGGGCTCCCTCGCCGGCGGCAAGGGTGAGGAGAATGCCGTTGAGCGACCGGCCGGAGGGCCGGTTGAGGAGCGCCATGCGATACTGGCCCGTACTGATCGTCACGAGGTAGATCGCGCCCGAAAGGTTGGGAAAAGAGACAAAGCCCTTCTGCTCGTAGTCGCTGTCGGTCCGTGCCGCCTCACTGAAGACAAGGTGGCCGTTTGCCTCATCCCAGATGATCGAGGTGAGATAGGCAAAGATCGCCCCGGCCTCACTGAAGGAGGGACGCAGCGTAAGGTAGGTTCCCTCAAGCCACTGGACCGCGGGACGCGCATAGGCGCCCATGGAGGCCGGCGCGAACTGGGTCGCCTCGCCGGCTCCGCGACGCTCGCGCAAACTCGTGCCAAGAGCGTCCTCGAGCCGCACGACGGTTGCCAGCGTGAAGGGGCGCCGGCCCGCAAGGGCCTTCTCCAGCGTCGACAGGCTGACCCTCGCCTCGTCGGCCAGCCACTGCCGGGACTGGCGGCGGCGTGCGAGCTCCTCGCGCACCACTAGCGCCACGGATTGGCTGCCCTCGACACTGAGTTCGCCCTGCATGGAATCGCCCCCGAAACTGCGCACATCTCCGCACAATTCCGCACAACTCGTCAACAATTAGAATCGCCGGTGTCGTCCGGAACGCGAATTTCCAAGAGTTTCCCGTAGCGGGTGAACCGCGGCCGGATCATTAGGCACACAAGCTTCACGACACGAAGTCAAAGGGGAACGTGACCGTGTTCATCAGTCGCGCAAAAGCCGGATTCGGGGGTGTGATAACCGTTGGCGCGGTGCTGCTCGCGATCCAGGCCATAACCGGCATTCAGGCCTTTCCGCTATGAGCCCGCTCTGGTCGGACATAGCGCTAGCTCACGCCGCACGGGCCAAGGTCGAGGAGAACTCGGCCGGGGGCAAGGCGAAGTCTGCGGAGGCCAAGCGGCCTCTGCCGGCGGGCCGCCCGCTGCGGCGTGTGCTTCATCCCAAGCTCAGAACGAGCTTCGCACTCTAGGCAAAAAGAAGAAATCATGATTCCGAAACTGAGCGGCGCCGCTCTGACGCTAGCGGTTGCCCTGTCGCACCCGCTGCAGGGGGCACCGAGCGAGCCGGATCTCGCCACCGTGCGCGCTGCCACGGCGCGGTTCCAGGACGTCCGCGTGGCGTTAGCCGAGGGCTATGTGCGCGATCCGGGCAATATGTGCGTGACTTCCAAAATGATGGGAGGTCCCGCCAATGCCGGCGCGATGGGCATCCACTATTTCCGGCCCGATCTCCTCGGCATCAGCGCGCCGCCCAACCCGCGGGTCAACGGCAACGGCACGCACACGGATTTCCTGAAGCCCAGCGTACTCGTCTACGAGCCGCAAGCCGACGGCTCGCTGAGGCTCGTCGCAGTCGAGAATCTGGTTTTCAGGTGGGCATGGGCGGAGGCCGGCCACAAGGAGCCGCCGAGCTTCCATGGCGTCCGATATGAAATGATGGCCGACGATCCGCACACCAAGGTCGACGAGGCACACATGTTCGAGCCGCATTACGACCTCCACGTGTGGCTCTTCAGGGACAATCCGAGTGGGCAGTTTGCGCCGTTCAACCCCAAGGTCAGCTGCGCGGCGGTAAACGCATCAGCAGGCGAGGTCCACGACCACGCCCGCTAGCTAGACGGAAAAGCTCGAACCGCAGCCGCAGCCCGATTGCGCATTGGGATTGGTCACCTTGAATGCGGCGCCGCCGAGGTCCTCGACGAAATCGACGGCGGAGCCCCGAACGAGGTCCAGGCTGACCGGGTCGACGATGAGCCTGACACCGTCGGTTTCCGCGATTTCGTCGTCGGTCTCGGGCTCTGGCGCTAGCTCGAACTTGTAAGTGAAACCCGCGCAGCCGCCGCC
Organism: Sphingomonas agri; assembly: GCF_038148795.1. NCBI lineage: Bacteria > Pseudomonadati > Pseudomonadota > Alphaproteobacteria > Sphingomonadales > Sphingomonadaceae > Sphingomonas > Sphingomonas agri. The sequence continues at coordinate 905,930 of NZ_JBAPEU010000002.1, forward strand.
GTCCACCGCGAGGCGCAGGATCGCCGGCTTGTCCTGGCGCGAGGCGATCCAGGCCACGCGCTTGGCGGCGTTCGGCGTAAGAATGATCTGAGGTTCGCTCACGAAGGCGAGATAGGGTGCTCTATCGCACCGGACAAGGAAGGGCGACGGCCATCAGCGAGCCTCGCCCGGCATCTGATCAGTGCTGCCCGCCCGTGGGTCCGCCGATCGCCACCGCGTCCATCGAGGCGGCGCCCGAACGGCGCTGCATGGCGAGGACATAGTCGGTCGACTTCATGAACGGGATCGGGTTGACTGGCCGGCCATCGATGCGGACTTCGTAGTGAAGGTGGTTGCCGGTCGAGCGCCCGGTCGAGCCCATGCGGCCGATCTGCTCGCCGCGGGTCACGTGGTCGCCGGCATGGACCAGGACCGCCGACATGTGGCCATAGCGGGTGACGATACCGCGGCCGTGATCAAGCTCGACCATGTTGCCGTAGCCGCCGCTGTTCCAGCCCGCGCGGAGCACGGTTCCCTCGGCAGTCGCGTAGATGGGCGTGCCGTAAGAACCCGCAAGATCGATCCCGGGATGCATCGCTGCGCCGTGCACGAAGGGATCGGCGCGGACGCCAAAGCCGCTCGTGAATTCAACGTTCACCCTGACGGGCTTGTCGGACGGGATCGCGATCACGCCGTCCTGGAGCTGGTCGAGCTTCTTCCAGCTGTCGAAAAGCGCCTTGAAGGTCGAGTTGCCGGCGGCCTCGAACGGCCCGCCGACCCCTTCGCGGCTGCCGACGCGGGCGGGGGTGATGCCGAGGCGCTTCAGCTCGGCGGCAGTGACCTCGTAACGGACGTCCAGCGCCTTGGCGACCAGCGCCGCCTGCTGGAGCTGCGCCTCCTCGACGCGGGCAAGCGGGCCGTCATTGGCAACGCGGCCGCTCTGGGCGGCCGCGATCAGCTGCGGATCGATCTTCTGGCCTGCAAGTGCTGCCTCGATCAGCCCCTGGCGCTGCTCGATCAGCCGGGCGCGGGCCTCGGTCGCCGCCGGAAGGCTCGCCGCTTGGCCGGCCGTTGCCGAATAGGGACGCGTCACGAGCCGGGCGGTCGCGTAGCTCGCCCAGGCGACCAGACCGAGCATGATCATGAAAAACACCGCCTGAAGCGGTGCGGAAATACGAAATCGGCGAAGCTTGGAACCGTCGTGGATAAACAGGTCGCGGTCGCGAAAAAGGCCCGTTGTTGCGGCCAATACTTGCGTCATCTGATCCCGCTCCACTTTCAGCGCGCGCGCAAAAGCACGTCGCCAAGTCCATCTCTGAAAGGAGCTCCCCAGCCCCAGTGCCAAGCTCGCGTATTGCCCACCGCGTTCTGGCCTGAGCGACACTGCTTTCGGATGGTTAACAAATTCAACCTCTCCCGGCACTCGGTGGGACGAGTCGTCCGGTCGGCGCGGTGAACCGTTCGAATCCCCTTTTTCTGAGGGCAATTTGAACGAATTCAAGCTGTTGTGCAGTGCAGCAACAAAACCCAAAGAATCGGGCGCGAAACATTCGCAGTGCCTTGCCGCGGCCACAATCGACCTTACAAACGGCTCCGGGCCACGCCGTCCCAACGCGGCGCGAGCTCTCTGCGAGGAGAGTAACATGACTGAAGTGACTGCCGCCGCGCCAGAGCTGCGCGTGGCGAAACCAAGAACCAAACCGAAGCGTCCCTATTTCTCGTCCGGACCGTGCGCAAAACCGCCCGGCTGGTCACCCGACAAGCTGGAAACCATCGCGCTCGGCCGTTCGCATCGAGGGAGCGTCGGCAAGGCAAGGCTTTCAGAGGCAATCGAGCGAACGCACGCCCTCCTCGGTCTTCCGCGCGACTACAAGCTCGGCATCGTTCCCGCGTCCGACACGGGTGCGATGGAGCTTGCCATGTGGTCGCTGCTGGGCGCTCGGCCCGTCGTCATGCTCGCCTGGGAGAGCTTCGGCGCCGGGTGGGTGATCGATGTCGCCAAGCAGCTGAAGCTCGACGCGGAAGTGCGGACCGCAGATTATGGACAGATCGCCGAACTTGGGGGCATCGACCCTGCAAGCGACATCGTCTTCACCTGGAACGGCACGACGAGCGGCGTCCGCGTACCCGGTGCCGACTGGATCTCTCCGGACAGAACGGGCCTTTCCATTTGCGATGCAACCTCGGCAGCTTTCGCCCAGCCGATCGACTGGGCGAAGATCGATGTCGGTACCTTCAGTTGGCAGAAGGCGCTCGGAGGCGAGGCTGCGCACGGGATGCTCGTTCTCAGTCCCCGCGCGGTCGAGCGTCTCGAGCGGGAGCCGGCCCCTCGTCCCCTGCCCAAGATCTTCCGGCTGACCAAGGCAGGCGCGCTCATCGAGGGCATCTTCAAGGGCGAGACCATCAACACGCCATCGATGCTGTGTGTCGAGGACTGGCTGTTCGCACTCGGCTGGGCAGAGCAGGCGGGCGGCCTCGAAGGGCTCATAGGCCGCGCCGATGCCAATGCCGCGGCAGTCGACCGGTGGGTGCAGCAATCTTCCTGGATCGAGCATCTGGCCAGAGACCCTGCAATCCGTTCCAACACGTCTGTCTGCCTGCAATTTGCGGATCGCTCCGATGAAGATGCGAACCGCTCGCGCCAGAAGGCCATCGGGCAGCTGCTTGAACGTGAAAGCGCGGCCTTTGACGTCACGGCCTATCGGGATGCGCCCCCCGGTCTTCGGATCTGGTGCGGCGCAACGGTCGAGACGGCCGATATCGAGGCGCTCGGGCCATGGCTCGACTGGGCGTGGGAGGTGACAGCGTGAGCCAGCCTGTCAAAGTCCTCATCGCCGACAAGATGGACCCCCGCGCAGCGGCAATCTTCCGCGATCGCGGGATCATCGTCGATGAAAAGCCCGGTCTCGCACCCGATGAACTCAACGCCATCATCGGCGGCTATGACGGCCTTGCCGTGCGCAGCTCGACCAAGGTCAATGCGGCGGCAATGGATGCGGCGCTGCCCCGCCTCAAGGTGATCGGCCGGGCAGGGATCGGCGTCGATACGATCGACGTCCCCGCGGCATCGGCGCGCGGTATCGTCGTCATGAACACGCCGTTCGGCAATTCGATCACGACTGCAGAGCATGCGATCGCGATGCTCTTCGCGCTCGCCCGGGAAATCCCGCAGGCCAACCAGTCAACCCAGTCGGGCAAGTGGGAGAAGAACCGCTTCATGGGGGTCGAGCTTTCCGGCAAGACGCTGGGGCTCATCGGCTGCGGCAATATCGGCTCGATCGTCGCCGACCGCGCGCACGGCCTCAGGATGAAGGTCGTGGCCTATGACCCCTTTCTCTCACCCGAGCGCGCCGTGGAGCTGGGCGTCGACAAGGTCGAGCTGGATGAGCTCCTCGCGCGTGCTGATTTCATCACTCTTCACACGCCTCTTACCGATCAAACGCGTGGAATTCTCGGGCGCGAAGCCCTTTCAAAGACGAAGAAGGGCGTTCGGATCGTCAATTGCGCGCGGGGCGGCCTCATCGACGAGGCTGCATTGAAGGAGGGGCTGGACAGCGGTCACGTCGCCGGGGCGGCTCTCGACGTGTTCGCTGAGGAGCCGGCCAAGGACAATCCATTGTTCGGGACTCCGGGGCTCATCTGCACACCCCATCTTGGAGCCTCGACAACCGAAGCGCAGGTCAATGTCGCAATCCAGATCGCCGAGCAGATGAGCGATTTTCTGCTGCTCGGCGGCATTACGAACGCGGTCAACGTCCCTTCCCTCTCGGCCGAGGAAGCGCCTCGTCTCAAGCCCTATATGGGCCTTGCAGAGAAGCTCGGCCGGCTAGTGGGGCAGATCGCGGGGACCGAGATCCGCTCGATCGATATCGAGGTCGAAGGGGCCGCAGCAGAGCTCAACATCAAGCCGATCACCGGCGCTGTGCTTGCCGGCGTCATGCGCACCTGGTCGGACACGGTGAACATGGTCAACGCGCCCTATCTTGCAAAGGAGCGGGGCATCGCCGTGCGCGAGATCCGCAATGAGGACGAGGGCGACTATCATACGCTGGTCGCGGTGAAAGTGGGCACCGAGCATGGCGACAAGCGGGTGGAAGGGACCCTGTTCGGCAACCGCGCGCCGCGGCTTGTGAATATCTTCGGCATCCCCGTCGAGGCCGAGCTCACCGGCCAGATGATCTATATCGTCAATGACGATCAGCCCGGCTTCATCGGCTCCCTCGGGACACAGCTGGGAGAAAACCGGATCAACATCGCAACCTTCAACCTCGGCCGCCGCAAGGAAGGCGGCGAAGCCGTGGCGCTCGTCGCCGTCGACGATCCGATCACGCCTGGACTGGCACAGCAGCTCCAGTCCCTGGCCGGCGTCCGCGAAGTGGTGCCGCTGAGCTTCTGAACGACAAAAATTAGGGCGCTCCGCAACAAGCGGAGCGCCCTTCAAGAATTGCGGAATTACTGCGCGTTATTGGTTGTGGCTGCGCCGTTGCGGATCTCGTTGGCCTTCTGCTTGCCTTCGTTCTTGATCGCGGACGCCTCGTTCTTTCCAGCGGCCTTCACGTCCGAAGACGCGTTGCTCGCGTTGGATTCGATCGCCTCGGCGGCGTTGGACGTCGTTGCTTCGACGTTCTCGGCAGCATTGCCATAGGTCGATTCGACGTTTTCGGCGGCCTGCTCGGTTGGACTCTTGTTGCATGCGGCGAGGGCGCCGACGCCGAGCGCAATTGCGAGAATAGTGGTGGACTTCATGAGCATTTCCCCTGTCGTAATGTCCTCGTCCGCTGCGGTGCTCGGACGGAACGGCAATACGCCCAAGACGCGCTTCCGTTCCGCCGAACGAACGATTGGCGTGGCTGGACGCGGCGATCCTTCGCCCCTAGGAGCGCGCGGGCTGCACAGCAGGAAAGCGCAAAAGTGGGAAATGTCACCGTCATCGGCGCCCAATGGGGCGACGAAGGCAAGGGCAAGATCGTCGACTGGCTCGCGAGCCGCGCGGACATGGTCGTCCGTTTCCAGGGGGGCCACAACGCGGGCCACACGCTGGTCGTCGGAAACCAGACCTACAAGCTCTCGCTGCTTCCGTCAGGGATCGTCCGCGGCACGCCCTCGGTCATCGGAAATGGCGTCGTCCTCGATCCCTGGGCTCTCAGGGACGAGGTCCAGCGGATGCGCGAGCTTGGCGTCGAGGTTACGCCAGATGTGCTGATGATCGCCGAGACGTGCCCCCTGATCCTCCCTATCCACCGCGACCTTGATGCGCTGCGCGAGGATGCCTCGGGTGCCGGCAAGATCGGAACCACCAGGCGCGGCATCGGGCCGGCCTACGAGGACAAGGTCGGCCGCCGCGCCATCCGGGTTTGCGATCTTGCGCATCTTGGCGAACTTGGTCCCCTGCTCGATCGCCTGTGCGCCCATCATGACGCACTTCGCGCCGGCTTTGGCGAACCTCCCGTCGACCGCGAACGCCTCAAGGGCGACCTTGCCAAGATCGCCGACTTCGTCCTGCCCTTCGCAAAGCCGGTCTGGCGCGACCTCGACGAGGCTCGCATCAAGGGCCGCCGCATCCTGTTCGAGGGGGCACAGGGGGTATTGCTCGACGTCGACCACGGCACCTACCCGTTCGTCACCTCTTCGAACACCGTTGCAGGAACCACAGGCCCGGGAAGCGGAATGGGACCCTCGGCCGCCGGCTTCGTGCTCGGCATCGTCAAGGCCTACACCACGCGCGTCGGCTCCGGCCCCTTCCCCACCGAGCAGGACAATGAAACCGGCCAGCGACTGGGCGAACGAGGGCACGAATTCGGCACCGTCACGGGGCGGCGGCGGCGCTGCGGCTGGTTCGACGCCGTCCTGGTGCGCCAGGCCGTTGCGGTCAGCGGGGTTACCGGCGTCGCGCTCACCAAGCTTGACGTTCTCGACGGCTTCGAAACGGTCCGCATCTGCACCGGCTACAGGATCGGCGGACAGCAGGTGGACTACCTCCCGCCCCACGCTGCCGATCAGGCGCGGGTCGAGCCGATCTACGAGGACGTCGAAGGCTGGCCCGGATCGACGCACGGTGCCCGGAGCTGGGCGGACCTTCCAGCCCGGGCGATCAAATATGTCCGAAGGATCGAAGAACTGATCCGCTGTCCGGTCGCGCTCGTCAGCACGTCGCCCGAGCGCGACGACACGATCCTCGTGAGAGATCCGTTCGCCGGCTAGTGCCGAACGGCAAACCAGTCGGCATTCTCGATCGCTGCTTCGCCAACCTTCAGCTGGTCGACCCGCGCGCCCGGCGGACCGTGACGCAAGAGGCTCAGCAGCTTCTCAACCGACTGTTCCGGGCCTTCAACGTGCCCCTCGACCGACCCGTCCGGGCAGTTGCGGATCCAGCCGCCTACCTCGAGGCGATCGGCCTGCTCCTTCGTCCAGGCACGGAAGAATACCCCCTGCACGCGCCCGCTGATGCGGATCATGCGGGCGATCTTCATCAGACCGTCGTTATGTCCGGCGCGTCCTCCGCCTTCATGCCCACGACATTGTAACCGGCATCGACGTGGTGGATCTCGCCCGTGACGCCTGCGGCAAGGTCGCTCAGCAGGTAGAGGCCGGCGCCTCCGACGTCCTCGATCGTGACGTTGCGGCGCAGTGGAGAATTATATTCGTTCCACTTCATGATGTAGCGGAAGTCGCCGATCCCGCTCGCCGCGAGAGTCTTGATGGGGCCTGCCGAGATGGCGTTGACGCGGATGCCCTCGGGGCCAAGATCGGCCGCCAGATACTTCACCGACGTCTCGAGCGCCGATTTCGCGACGCCCATCACATTATAGTGAGGGATGACCTTCTCGGCGCCGTAATAGGTCAGCGTCAGGAGCGATCCGCCAGGTTCCATCAGGGCGCGCGCTCGCTGGGCAACGGCGACGAAGCTGTAGACCGAGATGTTCATGGTCATGAGAAAATTGTCCATCGAGGTATCGACGAACTTGCCCCTCAGCTCATTCTTGTCGGAAAAACCGATGGCGTGGACGACGAAGTCCAGCCTTTCCCATCGCTCCTTCAGACCCGCAAAGGTCTGATCGAGCGCCTTCATATCGGAGACATCGCAATCAACGAGGAGGTCGGAGCCGAGCTCGGCTGCAAGCGGCCGCACGCGTTTCTCGAGCGCTTCGCCCTGATAGGAAAATGCAAGCTCGGCGCCCTGGGCGCTGAGTGACCGGGCGATGCCCCACGCGAGCGAACGGTCGTTGGCAAGGCCCATGATCAGCCCGCGCTTGCCGTGCATCAGTCCATTCAAAGTTGCGGCCCCTCTCTTTGCAGCACCGGTTCCACGTCTTCCCCGGGCTGCGGTTCCTCAACCTCCAGCTCATCGGTGTACGGCCCGGTATATATTTCGCCCTTTAGCGCGGTGGCGCCGGTTTCTGCCAGCGCTGCATTCAGCTCGGCGCCGATGACCACGCCAAGACCAACGACGAAGAAGAAGATGAGCGTGATCATGACGCCCGCAAGGCTTCCGTAGGTGCGGCTGTATCCCCCGAACAGCGAAAGGACGCTCGGAAGGATCTCGACGGTCGCCAGCCACCAGACCGTGATCAGCAGCGCACCCGGCCACTTGCGGCATCGATGCTTGCGATAGCGCGAGGGAGTGAGCGCGTAGAAGAGACCGTAGAAGGTGACGAACAGGGTCACTGCCGGCACCAGCCGGTAGAGGCCCAGCGTCGATGCGACATCCTGCGCCAGCGGGAACCAGCGAATGATCAGCTGGTGGGCGAGGGTCAGGGCCGCGCTCACTGCAAAGGCGAGCATCAGCAGCAGCACCGCTCCAACGATCATGAGCATCGAACCGAGACGGTATTCCCAGAAAGGGGCGCAGAATTTGACGCCGTACGCCCTCCTCAGGATATCGCGGATCGTCTCGATGAAGCTCGTCGCCGTCCACAGGCCGACGATCGCGCCCAGCCACAGCAGCGTGCCGGTCCGGACCGTCAGGACCTCCTGGATCGGTTCCCGAAGGGTCGAAGCGACGTCGGGAGGAAGCCGGCGAAGGACATTGGTCACCGTCAGCGCGGCGTCCTGGTTCTCCCCGACGATGTGAGCAACGGCCGCAGCGACGATGAAAAAGGGGAACAGGGCGACGATGGAGAGATAGGCGAGATTGCCGGCGTGGATGAAGCCGTCGTTGTAGACGCCAATCGCGACCCGCTGGACGACCCTCCAGGCGGTAAGGCGCGGCTTCAGCTTTTCCTCGACCTCCGTCCCGAAGGCCGCACGCATGCTCGCGAGGCGCTTGCGCCGGGCCTCGGGCGATTCAGGAGAAAGATCGCGCATCCGGCGCCGCTAAACTCCGAATGGAGCCCGCGGGTTGCCGCCGCCGTCCCAGCTTTCCGCGAATCGTTCGAGCTCCGGATCACCCTGCGGTATCGCGACCTCCAGGGTCACCAGCTGGTCGCCGCGCTTGCCGTCCTTACCGACGAAGCCCCGGCCCTTGAGCCGCAGCACCTTGCCCGAGCTGGTCCCTTTGGGGACGGTGAGCATGACGGGGCCCTCGGGCGTCGGCGCCTTCACCTTGGCGCCGATGACGGCTTCCTTGAGGGTGACCGGCAGCTCGAGGCGAATATTCGTCCCCTCGCGGGTGAAGAAGCGGTGCGGTGCAACCTCGATGGTCACGATCGCGTCCCCGCGACCGTCCGGACCTTCTTCTCCCTTGCCCGCCAGCCTGATCCTCGTGCCGTCTTCAAGGCCGTTGGGAAGCTTGAGGTCGATGGTCTTGCCGTCAGCCAGCGTGATCCGCTGCGGCTTCAGCGCGACTGCATCCTCGAAGGGTATCTTCAGGCGATAGGCGACGTCTGCGCCCTTCTGCGGCATCCGCGACCGCTGGCGGAAGCCGCTGAACGGGCCGCCTCGAGCACGCGCGCCGCCTCCCGGAGCGCCGCCGAAGAGGCCTTCGAAGAGGTCGCTGAGATCGGCCCCGTCGGCGCCGCCGAAGTTGAAATTCTCGAAGCCCTGCCCGGCGCCTGGCTGCGGGCCACCCGCTCCGCTCGAATAGCCTCCGAAGCCCGCGCCGAAGGGCATCTTGGGATTGCCCTCCTCGTCGATTTCACCGCGGTCGTAGCGGGCGCGCTTGTCCTTGTCCGACAACAGGTCGTAGGCGTGGGTTACCTCGCCGAACCTTTTGGCGGCGTTCGGATTATCCTTGTTCCGATCGGGGTGAAGCTGCTTTGCGAGGCTCCGATAGGCTTTCTTGATCTCAGCCTCGCTCGCCCCGCGCTTCAGTCCCAGACGCTGGTAGAGGTCGAGTGCCATTGTCCTCCCATGCCGCAACAGTACTTGCCTGACCAGATGGGTTGCAGTGCGCGCAAGGCCAAGCCTAAGGCCCCGTTTCAATGACCGATCCGCTCGCTCTCTTCGACAAATGGTTTGCCGAGGCGCGGGCCGCCGAACTTAGCGACCCCGAGGCAATGGCGCTTGCAACGGTGAACGAGGCAGGAAGGCCGAGCGTTCGCATGGTGCTGCTGAAGGGGCATGGCCAGGACGGCTTCGTCTTCTACACGAATGAGGAGAGCGCAAAGGGCCGCGAACTCGCCCGAAACCCCAACGCGGCATTGCTCTTTCACTGGAAGTCGCTTCGGCGGCAGGTGCGCCTCGAGGGAGCCGTCGCGCGGGTGTCGAACGCCGAGGCGGACGCCTATTTTGCAACCCGCGCCCGCGATTCGCAGCTCGGCGCCTGGGCTTCCGACCAGTCCCGCCCGCTCGCCAATCGCTCGACGTTCGAGGCCCGCTTCGAGGAAATGAAGCGGCGCTTCGAGGGCCGCGACGTCCCGCGCCCGCTCAACTGGGGCGGCTACCGCCTTGTGCCAGACCGGATCGAGTTCTGGACCGACCGTGAGCATCGGCTGCACGAGCGTCGCCTGTTCGTCCGTGACGGTGACAGCTGGACCGAGGGGCTGCTTTACCCGTGACGACGGCAAAGACCACAGCGGAGCATTCCGTTCATTCGACGCGTGCGGCGCTTGCAAGCGTGACCCTTGCCCTCGTGCTCCTCGTCGCCAAGAGCTGGGCTGCCTACCAGACCGATTCAACCGCAATGCTGGGATCGCTCGCCGACACGGCCCTCGACGTCATCGCGAGCCTGACGACACTGATGGGCGTCAGGATCGCCGCCCAGCCGGCCGATCTCGACCACCGCTTCGGCCACGGCAAGGCGGAGGCACTGGTCGCACTTGCGCAGGTCGCACTCATCACGGTCTCGGCGATCGGCATCATGTGGCGCGCGGCCGACCGGCTGACGCACGGTGCCCAGACCGAGGCGATGGGCTTGGGCATCGTCGTATCGATCCTCGCCATCGCAATGACGATCCTGCTCCTTTGGTACCAGCGGGCAGTGATCGCACGCACCGGATCGGTCGCGATCAAGACCGACAATGTCCACTACAAGTCAGATCTCCTGCTGAATGGCGCGGTGATCGTCGCGCTCCTCCTCGACCAGGCCCTGCACATTGCCGGGGCCGACGCCATCTTCGGCATCATTATCGCGCTCTGGCTACTTGCAGGTGCGTACCGTGCCTCGAGAGAAGCGGTAAACCAGCTCATGGACCGGGAATGGCCCGAAGAGGAGCGGCAGCAATTCCTCGACGCCGCGGCTCGATTCGAGGAGCTCCGGGGTCTTCACGACCTTCGCACGCGAAAGAGCGGGACCCTGCGCTTCGTCCAGTTCCACGTCTGGGTACCTGCAGACTGGACCGTTCAGGAAGCGCACGACCGCCTCGACCATGCCGAGGAGCAGTTGCAGCAGGTCTTCCCGGATCTCGAGATCCTGATCCACGTGGATCCCGAAGGTCAGTTCGACAGGGAAACCCTTCTCCCGCAGGAAATCACGGAGCAAGCCTCTTGACGACCACTCCCTTCTTTCAGGTCGATGCCTTCGCCGAGCGGCCCCTCACCGGAAATCCGGCGGCTGTCATGCCGCTCGAGAAGTGGCTCGACGATCGGCTGATGCAGGCGATCGCCGCCGAGAACAATCTTAGCGAAACCGCCTTCACCGTCCCAAGCGCGAAGGACGATGCGGATTTCGACCTCCGGTGGTTCACGCCCGCTGCTGAAGTCGAGCTCTGCGGCCACGCGACGCTTGCGGCCGGCCACATTTTGATGACCGGACAGTCGGTGCGATTCTCCACCAAGTCGGGCGTCCTCATCGTCAGCCGGCACGAGGATCTTCTCGAGCTCGACATGCGCGCTGCAAGGCTGAGTGAGGTGCGCGAGCCCGAGCTCTGCGCGGCGCTCGGGCTCCCGGACAGCCCGGTCTGGCTGGCCGACGGCTATAATGACGCGGCAATCATCGAAGTCGGCGGCGCAGACGAAGTCCGCGCCTGCAGGCCGGACTTCAAGAGCCTCGCGCGGATCCGGCGAATGCCCGTCGTGACAGCACGCGGCGAGCAGGAGGACGTGATCAGCCGGGTGTTCGTTCCCTATCTCGGCATCGACGAGGATCCCGTCACCGGTTCGGCCCATGCCGCGCTGGTTCCTTACTGGACGGGGCGGCTCGGCCGCAGCGAATTTACCGCGTTCCAGGCAAGCGAGCGCACCGGTGTCCTCCATTGCCGCCTGGAGGGAGACCGGGCGGTCCTCGGCGGCCATTGCCACACGGTCATCGTGGGACAGTTCCAGCTGTGAGCCTCATCGCCCTTCTCGCGCTCGCTGCAGCGAGCCCGCAAGCAGACAGGACCGCAATCCTCTCGACCGTCGCGAGCATGGAAGCCGCATGGAACCGCGGCGACTTTCGCGGCTACATGGCGGGGTTCAGGAACCCGGACGTGATCTTCGTCTCCGGCGGGAAGTTCCAGGACGGCTGGCAAGGGACGCTGGATCATTACGTTCGCGACTATGGCGGTTCGCCCGAGCGGCGCGGGCACCTGCACTTCTACAACATGAAGGTCGACATCCTCGCGCCGGACGCGGCGATGCTCGTGGGCCAGTACCGGCTGGAACGCGGCACTCGAGTGACCGAAGGCGTCAATACCCGCCTGTTCCGGAAGGTGCACGGACGCTGGCTGATCACGGTGAACCACGTCTCGGCATATGACGTGAACCCTATCTTGAACGCGCCAGAAGCTCGCTGAGGTCCTGCCTCCAGAACTTTGCCCAGGTGTGGGTGCCGTGGCCGTGGGTCTCGGCCGTTTCCGGGATCAGCCGAAAGCGGGCCGTCGGCATCCGCTTCAGCGCCTCGGCCGAAACGGGAAGGTTGCGCGGATTGATGAAATCGTCGGCCGAGTTGATCCACATGAGCGGCACCCTGATGCGTTCGAGGCGCGGCCAGGGATTGTAGTTTCGCGACGAGTCCAGCTGGTAGATGAGATCGTTGGCATCGAGCACCTTGATGGCGTTTTCGACGCGCTGCTCGGCATAGGCACTGGCCGTAATCCGGGTCGGATATTGCCTCTGGTAGAGGAGCGGTGCGGATCCCGCCACGAACAGCAGGTTCTCCGCTGCACGCAGCCCGGTCATCGGCTCGGCCGCATAATTGCCGCCCTGCCAGGCGGGATCGGCTTCGATGCCCTTGATCGCGAGCTGCCTCCACATCCGGTTGAGACCCGCGATTTCAATCGGCTCGCACGCGAGCGGCATCAGCGCGCTTGCGAAATCAGGATAGGTCTCGCCCCAGACGAAACTGTGCATGCAGCCCATCGACGTGCCCATTATCAGTCGAAGGTGCGTTATTCCAAGACCTTCGGTCAGCATGCGATGCTGCGCCTCGATCATGTCGTCATAATCGTACTTGGGGAAATGCATCCGCATGCCGTCCGACGGCTTGGAGGAGCCGCCGTGACCGATGTTATCGGGAAGGACTACGTAATAGCGGCCGATATCGAGGGGCTGGCCGGGCCCATAAAGTTCGTCGGCAAACTGGGGCTGGAGGAACTGCTTGCCGGTCCCTCCCGTGCCGTGAAGCACCATCACTGCATTGTCGATCTGCCCGGCGCCGTTGCGGTGCGGCGTTCCAAGCGTGGTGACGTGCATCTTGAGGACGGGTAGCCCCTCGCCGTCGCGAAACCGGAAATCCTTCAGCACGATGTCCTGCTCGCGGATCGGCCAGCTCGGGCGCGGCGCCATAGCGGCCTGGGCGGCAAATAGGGCAAGCAACGCGAACATCGGCCTATCCTTCAAGCTTTGCTTCGAGAGCGTCGAGCAGCGGAAGCTGGCTCGGAAGCATCATCTTGCGGGCTTCGGCAAGTGTCATCCAGCGCCCTTCCTCGACTTCCGGAAACATTTCACGGCGCCCGCTGCGAGGGGGCCACTCCAGCTCGAACTGGTTGGAGCGGATGCGCTTGGCGTCGAGATCACCTTCAACGGCGAAGGCCTGCACGGTCTTGCCGCCCGACTGGCGCACCATGCCGAGCGGAAACGGGACGGCCTCGAGGCGGGTCCCCGTTTCCTCCTCGAACTCGCGCAGCGCGGCCTCGGAAGGCGCTTCTCCCGGTTCGATCGTTCCCTTGGGGATCATCCAGGCGCCCACGTCCTTCTTGCGCCAGTAAGGGCCGCCCGGCCTGATCAGAAGGACCTCGATTTGATCGTTCTGCTGGCGGAACAGCAACACGCCGGCGCTAAGCGGCTGCGGCATCCATGTCGCTCTTACCGAGGCGCTCAGTCTCAGCGATCGATCCGCCGCCAAGGAGCCGGGTGCCCTCGTAGACAACAGCCGCCTGGCCCGGAGCGACGCCATATTCGGGCTGGCGGAAATGGATCCAGTCGCCGGTCCGGCGAGCCGGTACTGCAGCAGCAAGGGAGCGGACCTTGACGCTTACATCCTGCTGGTCCTCCCCCAGCCAGTTCCAGCCCGCAACGCGCAGCGCTGCAACGGCGAGAAAGCGGCGCGGACCGACGACGATCCGCGCCTTGTGAGGCTCGATCCGAACGACATAGAGCGGCTCCTTCTGGCCGCCGATTTCAATGCCCCGGCGCTGCCCGACGGTGAAATGCACGACCCCGCGATGCTGCCCCAGGACGCGGCCATCGAGGTCGACGATCTCCCCGGGCGCTTCGGTTTCCGGCCGCAGGCGCTTCACGAGGCCTGCATAGTCGCCGTCCGGGACGAAGCAGATGTCCTGGCTGTCGGGCTTGGCGGCGACCTCCAGACCGAGCTCTGCTGCGATGCGCCGAACGTCGTCCTTCGGAAGGTCACCGAGCGGGAACCGAAGAAAGTCCAGCTGCGCGCTCGTCGTACCATAGAGAAAATAGCTCTGGTCGCGCCGCGGATCGGCTCCCTTGTGAAGCTCTGCTCGCCCGTCGTTCACTAAGCGGCGCACGTAATGGCCCGTCGCAAGGCAGTCCGCGCCCAGCCCGCGCGCGAAGTCGACCAGATCGACGAACTTCACGCCCTGGTTGCAGCTCGCACAGGGTACCGGCGTTCGTCCCTCGGCATATTCGTCGACGAAGCGGTCGATGACGCCGCTCCTGAAGCGGGTCTCATAGTCGAGGACGTAATGCGCGATGCCGAGCCGCGCAGCGACCGTCCTCGCATCATAGATGTCCTGTCCCGCGCAGCAGGCGCCCGACCGCCGCACGGCTTCACCCTGGTCATAGAGCTGGAGAGTGACGCCGATGACTTCAGCCCCCGTCTGCGCCGCGAGCGCGGCCGTCACGGAGCTGTCGACGCCGCCGGACATGGCGACGACGATCCGGGCATCGCCGACGGGGCGGCCAAGCTGGAAATCGATCGGCATCGGAAAGGTCTTTCCGGGCTCTTTACCCGAATTTCACTCCTCAGGACTAGACGGTCCGGAGGAAAGGCGAACGGGGGGACGGTTTTGGCGCGTTACGAGGGCGACTTTCGCACGACTGCGGGAGAGCCGCTCAGCCTGAACGAGTTGCTCGATCTTCTCGGCACTGCAGCCGAAAAAAGCGGGCACTCACGAGAGGATGCGATCGCTTGCTATCTCTCGGGCGGCGATGGCTGGCGCGACGCGATGAAGCTTCTCGGCGGGACATTTGCGGAAGGGGCCCCAAGGTTAAAGGGACAGAAAGTCGACTGACCAGCGCGTTAACCAGCACGTTTCAGAATATTTTCAACGGGGCCGAATTAAACAGTGGCCAGTAGCAATGATTAAGCAGGTGTGACGGAACAATGCTCGAGAACCAGAAGATTCGTCCGGCGCAGGTCATCGGCCCTCTAGGTGAGCCGCTGACACTCGACTCCTTGCCGCCTGCGAACACGACTCGCTGGGTCGTGCGGCGCAAGGCAGAAGTGGTCGCGGCCGTTGCGGGTGGTCTTCTCTCCGTCGACGAAGCCTGCAAGCGTTATACCTTGAGCCTCGAGGAATTCACGAGCTGGCAGCGTGCGGTCGACCGTAGTGGCATGCCGGGACTTCGCGTGACCCGCATCAAGCAATATCGCGACCAGTACGAACGTCAGCAGCGTTACTGAGACGCCTTGCCGGGGCGCGGGCCGCCCTGACCATCTTTACTGGCGTTTACTAACCAATTTTCTGGACGAACCCTTCCGTTTGCGGAACAATCGCCGCGCATCACGCGTCTGTGGTGCCGCAGGGGCCGCCGGGTAATAGGCGGCCCTCACAACAGGAGGGAAGGCTGATGGGTATTATCATCTGGCTGATCGTCGGCGGAATTTGCGGCTGGCTTGCAAGCCTAATCATGAGGACCGACGCCCAGCAGGGCATCATCCTCAACATCGTCGTAGGCATCATCGGCGCAGTGATCGCAGGGCTGCTTTTTGGTGGCGGGGCATCCCTGAACAACGGGATCACGATCGAGACATTCCTCTATTCGCTGATCGGCGCGGTCATCCTTCTGGCGATCGTCAACCTGGTCCGCAGGGGAACGGTTCGCTAGCAAGAACACAGACAATTGAAGAAAGGGCCGTCCGGGACATGTCCCGGGCGGCCTTTCTTTTAGGCGCTCACTGCAATTCAAAAGTCATTGCAACGCTCACCTGGAGTTTCTGCTGCCCGGGCTCGATCTTCGTCTCCGCGCTCGCCATGCGCGCGCCCATGAGAACCGGCATCGGCTGCGAGGGATATTCCGATTGCTCGCTGATGGCGACCACGCGCACGATGCGAAGGCCAAGGCTGCGGGCATAGAGCTCGGCGCGGCCCCGCGCCGCAGCGATCGCCTTCACTCGCGCTTCGTCCAGCGCGGCTTGCGGCTTGTCGACGACGAGGGTCGGACCGTTGATCTGGTTCGCGCCCTGCGCGACCAGGGCATCGAGAATCTTCCCGGACGCGCGGATATCGCGGAAGCGGACCGTCACATTGTTCGTCGCGGTATAGCCAACGAGCTGCGGGGCCTGGTTCTCCGGATACCGATATTCAGGGTTCAGGCTGACGTTGCTCGTCTGGATATCCTTCTCGTCCACGCCGGCGCGCTTGAGCGCTCCGAGCACCTGGTTCATCCTGTTGGCAGTGTCCTGAATAGCGCCGGCGGCGGTGGCCGAGCGGGCGACGACGCCGGCGGAAATGACCGCCACGTCTGGCACTCGCATGACCTCGCCCGTTGCGGTCACGTCGAGACGGGTGCCCGAAATCGATTGTGTGATGCCTGCCTGCTGGGCCGCAGCAGCCGACGGAATGGCGACTGCGCCAAGCGCAAGCGCCGCGACAAGCGCACTTCTCATTCTTCTTCCCCTGGACATTCGTTCCATGGCGCGAACGATTGCCCGGGCGCCATGGCTGTTTGCTGAACGGCTAGGCGCGCCGACCGGCGACGAGCCGGTAGATGAGAAGCAAGATGAACGCACCGACGATGGCGGCAATAAATCCTGCTCCCTCGCTCTCGGAATACCAGCCGATAGCGTGACCGAGCCAGCCCGCGACGAGGGCGCCGGCGATGCCGAGGAGCACCGTAATGATGCAACCGCCAGGGTCCCTACCCGGCATCAACAGCTTTGCGATCGCGCCGGCAAGTCCGCCGATTACGATCCAGCCGATGATCCCATAATGTTCCATTTGGAGCACCCTTTTGTTAAATGTCGTTCAACCGACCTTCACGTTCGCTGCGGCAACGCCCGCTCGCGAAACAAGTGCCACCGTTAGTCGAAAAGCAGTAGCCCCGGTTAACGGCACGGGGTCTGTTGCACGAGGTGACTTATTGGGCTAATACAGTTCCCCAGGGCCACTCAAGATTCGCAAACAGGCATGGACAGCATGAACAGGGAAACTTCGATTCACTCCTCCGACACCTTGGTGGTCGTGGATCGCTCGCGGCGGCAGCGCCAGATCATCGTTGCGGCAGCGCTTGCCATCATCGTGGTGCTGGTGGTCGTGGGCCTGCTGATGGCGCGCAGTTCGAACAAGCCGGTGCAGGGCGCCGGCGCGGGCCAGGTCCCGTCCGTCAGCGTCATCGTTCCGGGTGAAAGCCAGGTGGGCCGAGTGGTTACTGCAAGCGGTCCGCTCGGAGCAAAGCGTGACCAGCCGGTCGGAATAGCCGGAGCGGGCGGCCGCGTGGTGCGCGTGCTCGTCGATGCCGGCAGCTGGGTTCGTGCAGGACAGGTGCTCGCAGTGGTGGACCGCTCGGTCCAGGCGCAGCAGGCGGCCCAGCAGGCAGCGCAGATCGAAGCTGCAAGGGCCAATGCCGCGCTTGCGCAGTCCAATTACGACCGCGCCGTCGCACTGCTTGGGCGGGGCTTCGTCTCCAAGGCGGAAATCGATTCCAAGCGCGCCGAGCGCGATGCCGCGTTTGCTCAGGTTCGAGTCACGCAGGCCCAGCTTGGCGCAACGCGGGCGCAGATCGGCCAG
Organism: Sphingomonas agri; assembly: GCF_038148795.1. Lineage (NCBI taxonomy): Bacteria > Pseudomonadati > Pseudomonadota > Alphaproteobacteria > Sphingomonadales > Sphingomonadaceae > Sphingomonas > Sphingomonas agri. Next base: position 923,629 of record NZ_JBAPEU010000002.1, read on the forward strand.
CTCAATGTCGTTGCGCCAGCCGCCGGCCTGATTCTCGCTCGCAACGTCGAAGTCGGCCAGGTCGTCAGCCCGGGCAGCGGAGCGCTGTTCCGAATGGCCGAAGGCGGCCAGATGGAAATGCGCGCCCAGCTCTCGCAGCAGGACCTTGCATTCGTCCATGTCGGAATGCCCGCGCAGGTCACTCCGGTCGGCTCGGACCGCACCTTTACCGGCCGCGTCTGGCAGGTAGCGCCCGTCATCGATCCGCAATCACGCCTCGGCGACGTCCGCATCGCCGTTCCGTACGATCCCGCCATGCGTCCGGGCGGCTTCGCCCAGGCCCAGATCACGGCCGGAACCACCACGGCACCGATGCTTCCGCAGAGCGCCGTCCAGAGCGATGATCGGGGCAATTACGTCTACATCATCAACAGGAAGAACGAGGTCGAACGCCGCGACATCCACATCGGCACCGTCAATGACAACGGTGTCACCATCGCTTCAGGCCTGTCGGGCAACGAGGCGGTCGTGCTCTCGGCCGGTCCGTTCCTGAACCCGGGTCAGAAGGTCAATCCGCAACGGCAGGCGGCGCGCTGAACAAGGCGCTCGAACGAAAGCAGTAGGCCATGAATTTCCGCAACATCTCGTCCTGGTGCATTCGCAACCCGGTCGGTCCCATCGTGCTGTTCGTCGGGCTGATGCTCGCAGGGCTGATTGCCTTCGCCCGGATGCAGGTCAACAATGCGCCGGACATCGACTTTCCGGCCGCGATCGTCTCCGTATCGCAACCCGGCGCTGCTCCCAACGAACTGGAGACCCAGGTTACCCAGCGGGTCGAATCGGCCGTTCGCGGAATAACCGGCGTCGACGAGATCAACAGCACGGTGAACGAGGGCAACAGCACGACCTTCGTCACCTTCCAGCTCGGAACTCCAACGGACCGGGCCGTCAACGACGTTCGCAATGCGATCTCGCAGATCCGGAGTAACCTCCCCGAGGGCATCCTCGAGCCGCAGATCACCCGCGTCGACGCCGAGGACGAACCGATCTCCTACATCGGCGCGCAGACGACCGACATGACGCTCGAGCAGCTCAGCTGGTATATCGACAACACGGTCGCAAAGCGCCTGCTCGGCCTCGAGGGCGTGGCGGCAGTCAGCCGCGTCGGCGGCGTCGACCGCACGGTCCGGGTCACCCTCGACCCCGCCGCGCTCCAGGCCCAGGGGATTACGGCCGCGCAGGTCAACCAGCAGCTCCGGCAGAGCAACATGAACGGCGCCGGCGGCAGAGCCGAGATCGCCGGCTCCGAGCAGTCGGTCCGCGTGCTCGGAAATGCCCAGGACGCCTATCAGCTGTCGCAGACCCAGATCGCGCTTCCAGGGGGCCGGTTCGTCCGGCTTGCCGACCTCGGCGACGTCAAGGACAGCAATTCCGAGCAGCGATCATTGGCCAAGATGAACGGCCGCCAGGTCGTCACGTTCATGATCCAGCGCGCCAAGGGCTCGTCGGAAGTCACCGCTTACGACAATGCCTGGCGCGAACTGAGGAAGCTCGAGAAGGAAAACCCCAAGGTCCACTTCTCCGAGGTCTTCAACACCGTCGACTATACGAAGGCGCAGTACCGCTCGGCCATGGAAGGCCTGATCGAGGGCGCTGCACTTGCGGTTCTCGTCGTCCTGCTCTTCCTTCGCGACATCCGCGCGACCGCCATTTCGGCCGTGTCCATCCCGCTCTCGGCCATCCCCGCCTTCTGGTTCATGAGCCTCATGGGCATCACCATGAACTTCATGTCGACCATGGCGATGGGCCTCGTTGCCGGCGTCCTCGTCGACGATGCCATCGTCGAGATCGAAAATATCGTCCGCCACATGCGCATGGGCAAATCGGCCTATCAGGCTGCGCTGGACGCGGCCGACGAGATCGGCCTTGCGGTGCTCGCGACGACCATGGCGATCGTCGCGGTATTCCTGCCGGTCGCGCTGATGCCCGGCATTGCCGGCCAATATTTCAAGGCATTCGGCTTCACCGTCGTTCTGTCGGTGCTGATGAGCCTGTTCGTCGCCCGGATGATCACGCCGCTGATCGCGGCCTATTTCCTGCGTTCGCACGGCGCCCAGCCGCACGCTGCGTGGAAGTGGATGGACGTCTATCTGAAGGTCCTCAACTGGAGCCTCGATACGACCAAGGCCAACGCGCTTCTTGCACGGTTGCCGAGCGTGCCGCGCAAGTTCGGTTATTACGCGATCGGGGCCCTCCTCCTGTTGCCCGTCATCGCCGTGTTCGTCGGCGGCATCGGCGGCGTGATGGCCGGCCTTGGCAAGGCAAGCATCCCAGGAGCGATCGGATTTGCGATTGCCGTCCTTGTCGCCATGGGCCTTGCATGGGCTGCCGCGAAGCTCATCGGATTTCTCGTGCAGACTTTCGGAAGCAGCGGCTTTGCCAATTGGCACGGGATATTCGCTGCGCGCTGGAATGCCCGGATGAAGGACCACAGGCTGACGATGGTCGGAGCGGGGCTTGCAACGTTGCTCCTGAGCGTCGTCCTGTTCGGTACCCTGTCACTTTCCTTCTTCCCGCCCCAGAACGATGATTATTCACGGGTGAACATCACGCTGCCGCCGGGAAGCACCCTCAAGCAGACCGAAGCGGCAACCGACCGGGTCGCAGCGCTCGTCTCCAAGGATCCCAATGTCGAGCGCGTGTTCGAGCGCGTGAACGTCGCGACCGGCAGGGTCAACATCGTCCTCAAGAAGAGCAGGAAGGTCACGAGCACCGAGTTCGAGCGGAACCTCGCCCCGACGCTTTCGGCTTTCCCTGACGCACGCGTCAGCTTCATGAGCCAGAACGGCGGCGGGCCGGACAATGACCAGCGCGACATCATGCTGTACCTGGGCGGCGACGATCCGGTTCAGCTGACCGAAGTTGCAAACCGGATCGCCAAGGAGATGGAAACTGTGCCCGGCCTTCGCGCACCGCGCGTCGGCAGCCAGCTTGCCCAGCCCGAGATCACCATCAAGCCGCGCTTCGACCTCGCTGCCGATCTCGGCGTGACGACGTCGGCGCTGAGCCAGACGGTCCGCATCGCGACCCTTGGCGACATCGAGCAGAACAGCGCGAAATTCTCGCTGTCCGATCGCCAGGTGCCGATCCAGGTCTCGCTTTCGGAGAATGCCCGGCGCGACATCCAGACGCTCGAGAACCTGCCCGTTCCGACCTCGTCAGGTGGATCGGTGCCGCTGAAGGCGGTTGCGCAGATCGGGTTCGGCTCGGGTCCGACCACCATCCAGCGCTCGAACCAGCTGCGCCGGGTCGCGATCGGAGCGGATCTCGCGCCGGGCGTCGTCGAGGGTGACGTGTGGGCCAAGGTCTACCAGCTGCCGAGCTTCAAGAACCTGCCGCAGGGCGTGCAGAAGATGAACCTCGGCAACCAGAAGTGGCAGTCGGAGCTCTTGTTCAACTTCGCCGTCGCGCTGGTCGCGGGTGTGCTGCTCGTGTTCGCGGTGCTGGTGCTGCTCTATCGCCGCTTCCTCGCGCCGTTCGTGAACATGGGCTCGCTGATCCTGGCGCCGCTCGGTGCGGCGATCGCGCTGCACATTTCGGGCCAGCCGATCTCGCTGTTCGTCCTCATCGGCATCCTCATGCTGTTCGGCATCGTCGCCAAGAACTCGATCCTGCTGGTCGACTTCGCAGTCGAGATGATGAACCATGGAATGGCAAAGAACGCAGCGATCTGGGAAGCCGGCCACAAGCGTGCGCAGCCGATCGTCATGACCACGGTCGCAATGGTCGCGGGCATGCTTCCGACGGCGGTGTCGGTTAGCGGCGACAACAGCTGGCGCGCCCCGATGGGCATCACCGTCATCGGAGGCCTCATCTTCTCGACGCTCCTGACCTTGGTGCTCGTCCCTGCCTATTTCTCGATCGCGATCTCTATCGAGACGCGGGCGGGCAAGCTGTTCCACCGCTTCGTTGGAAGCGACGCACACGCAGGCGGACAACCAGTACCAGCGGAATAGTCGGCCGGGGCTTGTGAACCTTGGCGCCGGCTCGTCTATTGAGCCGGCATGAGGGCAATCGCCAACGGCACCCTATCCCGCTTCAACCCTGTGCAGCCCGGTGCACAGGGAATGAAGGTTGTCGCGACCGGACTTCTCGTCGTCATGGCTGCGGTCTTCATCGCGGCGCGCGCGTTTCAGGCCGACTATCCATTCCTTGGTTATGTGAAGGCCTTTGCTGAAGCGGCCATGGTCGGCGGACTTGCCGACTGGTTTGCGGTCACGGCGCTCTTCCGGCACCCTCTGGGGCTTCCAATTCCCCATACCGCCATCATTCCGCGCAACAAGGATCGCATCGGGGAAGCGCTGGCGACCTTCCTGCGCGAAAACTTCCTCATTCCGGCAGTCGTTGCCCGGCGCATGCAGCGGCTCGACATTGCAGCCGCAGCCGGCCGGTTTCTCCAGACCCCTGCAGGTGAGGGCACGCGCATCCGCGCGGGCGCCTCGCGGCTCATCGCAGACATTTTCGAGAGCCTCGATGACGAGCGCCTCGGCGGCATCGTCAAGGGCGCGATCTCGACCCGCCTTCGCACCATGCAGGTCTCGCCCCTGCTGGGACACGCTCTCGCCTCCGCAATCAACGAAGACCGCCACGTGCCGATGCTGGAAGCGGCGATCCGCTGGATGGCGCGGGCGCTCGATGCCAACGAGCAATTGATCCGCGACATGGTCCAGAAGAAAGCCAACTGGGTGCTGAAGCTCGCCGGTCTCGACGAGAAACTGGCGGATGCGATTATCGACGGCCTGAAGAAGCTCACCGTCGAAATGTCCACCGATCCTGCCCATCCCGTCAGGATCAAGGTCGAGGAGGCCCTGGTGCAACTCGCGAACGACCTCCAGACGAGGCCCGAGACGCAGGAGCGGGTCGAGGGGATCAAGGAGCAGTTGCTCGACAACAAGTCCGTGAGCCTCTGGCTCGACACTCTCTGGCAGAAAGGCCGGGAAGCGATCATCCGGGCGGCGCGCAATCCGGACGCAGTCCTTGCCGGCAAGCTCGGCGAAATCCTCATGTCCATGGGCGGCACGCTCGAAAAGGACGCGCGTATCCGCTCGGCGATCAACCAGTTCGCGCGCCGCGCGGTGGTCGGAATGGCGGCGAGCTATGGAGGCTCGATCGTCAAGCTGGTCTCGGAAACGATCCGGAGCTGGGATGCCCGGACCGTGACGGCGCGTCTCGAATCCGCGGTCGGACGCGACCTCCAGTATATCCGGATCAACGGCACGCTCGTCGGCGGGCTCGTCGGGCTCATCCTCTACCTGATCGACAAATTATGAGTGATCCAAGGCTGGACGAGCTTGCCGAGAGCGCCCGCAACCGGGGCCTGAGGCTCGTGCGCTCGCGGGTGCGGACCCCGGGCAAGAGACGGTTCGGGAAGGTCGGCTTGACCGACGCGTCCGGAAAGGCCGTCTTTGGAATGGACGCCAAGGGTCCGACAGCCCCGCCCGAAGCTGTCGAAGACTATCTGCGGAACCTCGGTGCAAAGGACTGGGGCGCATCGCTCGACGTCGCCGTCATGCCGCGCAGGCCCAAGGCTAAGCGGGCCGGGCGGCAACCGGCCAATGATGCTGCGCCCGGGCCGGAGCGCGCGCCGCGCGCAGCCCCGGTTGAGCCGCCGAGTCCCAGGCCCAAACCCCAGCCCAAGTTGAAGATACGGGACGCCAAGTCCTCGGACGCGCCCCGCCTTGCCGAGCTGATCCACGAACTTGGGCACGAGATCGGGGAGAAGCAGGTCCGCAAGAACCTCGCTTCACTCAAGAAGACCGGCGAGACGCCGATCGTCGCGAGCCTGGATAAGGTCATCGTGGGTATGTGCGGCGTCGGCCGGCGCGTGGTCGTCCATCGACCTGCGCCGCTGGGACGCATCACCGCCCTGGTCGTGGCCAAGGAAGCACAGCGCCACGGGATCGGCCGAAAGCTCGTCGAGGCCGCCGAACAGTGGATGCGCAAGGAAGGGTGCCAGCTGGTCGAAGTGACGAGTAATGACCGAAGGACTGCGGCCCACGCCTTCTACAGGCACATGGGCTACGAGCGGAGCAGCATCCGCTTCTTCAAGAAGCTCTAGCCGGCGCTTCGCCGTTCGATCGTGGCTCCGACGGCAGAGAGCTTGTCCTCCAGCCGCTCGTAACCGCGATCGAGGTGATAGACCCGAAGGACCTCGGTCTCGCCCTCGGCGGCAAGGCCTGCGAGCACCAGGCTCATCGAAGCGCGCAGGTCCGTCGCCATGACGCTCGCACCGGTGAGGCCTTCCACCCCGTGGACGATCGCAGACCGACCGTGAATGTCGACGTTCGCGCCCATTCGCCGGAGTTCGGGCACGTGCATGTAGCGGTTCTCGAAGATCGTCTCTTCGAGGAAGCTGTCGCCCTGCGCGAGCGCGAGCATCGCCATGAACTGTGCCTGCATGTCGGTCGCAAAGCCCGGGAAGGGGGATGTTGAAAGCGCGAGGGGTTTGAGGCCCCCGTTGGCGCTGACCTTGATGCCGCGATTGTGAAACTCGATGACGAGGCCGGCATGGGCGAGCGCTGTCAGCGTCGCCTGCATGTCGTCTGGGCGCGCGCCGATAAGGTCCAGGGATCCGCCGGTGATCCCAGCGGCGCAGGCATAGCTGCCGGCTTCGATGCGGTCGGGCATCACTTCATATTCGCAGCCGTGAAGACCCTCGACCCCGTCGATGATGAGATGCCCCGAGCCGATGCCGCGGATCCTGGCGCCCATCGCGACGAGGAGATTGCAAAGGTCGACAATCTCCGGTTCGCGAGCCGCGTTGAAGAGCTGCGTTTTGCCCCTGGCGAGGACGGCGGCCATGAGCGCATTCTCGGTCGCCCCGACCGAGACCACGGGAAAGCTGAAATCGCCGCCCGCAAGCCGTCCCTTGGGCGCGCTCGCCTTCACGTAGCCGGCCGCCAGCTCGATGTCCGCGCCCATGGATTCGAGCGCCTTCAAATGGAGGTCGATCGGACGGTCGCCGATGGCGCAGCCGCCGGGCAGCGAGACGGTCGCCTCGCCCATGCGCGCGAGCATGGGTCCAAGGACCAGCACCGAGGCGCGCATCTTCCGAACCATGTCGTAAGGCGCGATCGTCGAGACGATCTCGTCGGCCTGGAGCGTCATGCGCCGGCCGACCTGGCCCTTCTTGACGCCGGCGACCGACGTCGAAACCCCGAGCTGGTTCAGCAAGTGGCTGAACGTGTCGACGTCAGCGAGTCTCGGCAGGTTGACGAGCGTCAGCTTCTCCTCAGTGAGAAGCGCGCAGGGCATCAGCGTCAGCGCCGCGTTCTTTGCGCCGCTGATGGGGATCTCACCCTGAAGCTTGTTGCCGCCCTTGATCCAGATACTGTCCACGGCGGCGGTTTAGCGGACCTTGGCGCCGCTGCAATGCTCAGGCTTTTTCAAGCGTGCACTGCAGCGGATGCTGGTTCTCCCGCGCGAAGTCGATTACCTGCGTGACCTTCGTCTCGGCGACTTCGTAGGTGAAGACGCCGCACACCGCGACGCCCTGCTGGTGAACCTGGAGCATGACTCGGGTCGCATCCTCGATGCCCATCGAAAAGAAGCGCTGAAGGACGAGAACGACGAACTCCATCGGCGTATAGTCGTCATTGAGCATCAGCACTTTGTAGTTGGACGGCTTCTTCGTCTTGGGCCGGGTGCGTGTCGCAACTCCGGTCTCGATCTCGTCGAGGCCGTCGTCATCGTTGGGCCCGCTGGCCATGGTGATCAGTTTCGAAATCATCTGATTCTGAAATATGGCAGCCCGCAAAAACGCGGCAAGTCGCGAGTTAGCAGCATATCGGTAAAAAAATGGCGGCCGCCCCGTTACTGGAGCGACCGCCGACAGTCGTTGCCCTGACTTAGGAGGGGAGAGGGTCAGGCAACGAAAGTGTTGAAGCGCTCGGCGTTGGCCGACGCGCGGTTCGAGAGAGGCTGGAAAGCCTCACCCGCAAGCTTGACGAGCGACTCGGTCAGCTTCGAGCTCTCGGCGACCACGCGGTCGAACGAAGCACGGGCGAAGTCGCCCTGAAGCTGCAGATATTCGGTCGGGCTCTTTGCCTCGGCGAGCGAGCGGATCGCGTCCGCGGCCTGCTCGAAGCTGTTGCGCTGCTTGGCAACGACGTCCTGGCCGATCGAGCGGGCGCCCTCGGTGGCAACGCGGCCGGCCTCGACGACCGCCTCGACGTTGGCGCGGGCGAGATCGGCAAGCTCTTCGGCGACCTTCTGGCTCTTCTTCACGAGGTCCTGGCTACGCTCGTTGGCGTCAGCGAAGATCGTCTGGAGCGGAGCGAACGCCGGGATGGCGTCCAGATTGAAAGCGTTCTGGGTCACGTTCTGGATCCTTTTCTGGGCCGCGGCAGCGGTCTTGCGCGTCGCGGTGCGGGTGCTGCGTACTTTGCGGCGAGGAGCGGCCTTCGCCGCCGTCTTCTGAGCGACCGTCTCGCGCTTGACGCGGCGAGCGGTGGCTGCGCGGGTGCGCCTGGCGGTCCTGGTGCTTTCCTTGGCAACCTTTTCGATTGTCTCGGCCACCACGTCGGCGACCTTGGCCGGTGCTTCGGCCGCCGCTTGCCGGGTAGCCTGCACTTCAACCTTGGTTTCGTCCGCCATCACTCATTCTCCAATTTGTTGCACTGCACAATATACATTGCACCGCACTAATTCAAGGGATTTTTTGTGCACTGCAGCATTCCGTCGCTTGACGGCAACGGTTCGGCCGAAGCAAGAACGGCCATGGACCAGCCTATCCGCCAGCGCCGCGGCCTTCTCATCGTGCTCTCCTCCCCCTCCGGTGCCGGTAAATCCACTATCGCCCGGATGTTGCTGGACGCGGACAAGGAAGTGACGATGTCGGTCTCGGCAACGACACGGCCGAAGCGCTCGAGCGAAGTCGACGATGTCGACTATCATTTCGTCAATGACGACGGCTTCGACAGCATGATCGACGATGGCGAGTTCGTCGAATGGGCGCCCGTGTTCGGTTACCGCTACGGCACCCCCAAGGCCCCGGTGAAGCAGGCGCTCCGCCAGGGCCGCGACATACTTTTCGACATCGACTGGCAGGGCACACAGCAGCTCCAGGCGGCGATGGGCGAGGACCTCGTTTCGATCTTCATCCTTCCGCCCTCGATGCAGGAGCTGGAGCGGAGGCTGAGAAGTCGGGGAACAGATGCTGACGCGGTGATCGCCGACCGGATGTCACGGGCGGCAGCGGAGATCAGCCACTGGCCCGAATATGAATATGTGCTCGTCAACCGCGACATGGACCAGTGCCTTGCGCAGGTGCGGGCAATCGTCACCGCCGAGCGCCTGAAGCGAACCCGGGGCATTGGTCTTGTGACCTTCGTGCGCGACCTCATCGGGCCGGCGCACTAGTCGAGGAATTGAAGGAACCGGGCAGCCGCGAGAAAGTCGCGGCGGCGGCTTTCGAGCAGCGCTTCGGCCTCGGCGTCCGCGCCCCAGCGCTCTATCTGCCAGCGCTCGTCGATGCTTACAGCGTCCCAGGCAGCTTCGGGCGATACCTGCCTTTCGAGCACCGCCAGCGCTGCAAGAAGAGATCCGCCGATCGTCACCAGCGGCGAAAGTCCAGCCAGGTGAAAGGGGCCGAGCGCAACGAGCGCCTGCTTCAGGCGCTCGATCGTTGCCGCAGGTTGAGGCACGTGCATCAGTTCGCACGTCGTTGCAAAATCGACGTCATACCGGCGGCGGGCCCATCCAAGGAGCTTGTCCCATTCCTGCGACTGGCGCTCGGAGAGCTCGCGAGGCCCTTGCGCGCGGTAACAGGCAAGGTCGGCCTCAGCATAACGAGCGATCCCGAGGGCAAAGTCCCGGCGGTCGGGCACGACCCGGTCGATCGCAGCATTGGCGATACCGGTGAGCGGCATTTTCCTTGGATCAACCGCGCCCTCGACCGATCGCCATTCCCCTGCGATTCCCTCGGCGAGCGCCTCCGAAGGAACGACGAGCTCCGCCCGTGCCGGAGTCCGCACCGGCCGGCCGTCGAGCTTGATCGTCCAGCCCTCGCCCTCGGGCTCGGCCGCGACGTCCTTCCAGAATTTCTTCATTCCCCGAGGCGGTCCTGTTCGTCCCAGGCCCTCTTGAGCAGTCGCGGCGCCAGTATCGAATCAAGGACACCCATGATCGCGATTATCGCGCCAAGCTGGGGCCAGCCGCCGCGCCGCAGCAGATCCGTGTACATGATCGCAACGCCCAGGAAGAAGATTGCAAGGCCGGCGAGCCTGATCAGTGAATGTACGAGCAGGCGCCTGCGTGCGACATCGTCATCCATCGACATGCTCCTTGATGAGAGTGAGGACGTCGAGCGGCCTGCCAGCAACGGCAAGAGCCCCCGCGCGGATCAGTTCCTCGGGCTCATGATAGCCCCATCCAGCGCCGATGCCCGAGGCTCCCGCCGCACGCGCCATGGCCATGTCGAAGCTCGTGTCCCCAACGACGATCGTCGTTTCCGGCACCGCCCCTGCATCGGCAATCGCCTGTTCGACCATCGAAGGGTGCGGCTTTGAAGGATGGCTGTCGGCAGTCTGCAAGGAGGCGAAGCGGGCGTGAATCCCGTGCTGCTCGAGGCAGTGCCTGAGGCCGCGGTCGGATTTTCCGGTCGCAATTGCAAGGATCCACCCGTCTTCCTCCAGCGCATCGAGAAGGTCGATGACGCCCTCGAACAGCGGCTCCTCGACTTCGCCTGCAATCCGAAGGTCCTTGAATGCCCGCCTGTAATCGTCGGCGAGCTTTTGATGCCGCTCGGGCGGCAGGTCAGGGAACAGGGCTGCCATTGCCTCGGCGAGGCTGAGCCCGATCACCCGCCTCGAAACGCCGGGCGGCGGTACGGCAAGGCCGTTCTGCTGGAGGCTCGAGCTCAAGGCCGCGTAGATCGGCGCGCCGCCGTCGACGAGCGTCCCGTCGCAGTCGAAGATCGCAAGCCTGTTCACCGCCGCCTGGGCTTTGCAGAGGAACCTCGCGAGCGCCGTTCCCCGCGGCGCGTTTCGCGCCTGGGACGGGCCGGCCTCGCCGGAGCCTTCGGCTGCTGGAGGGGCAACGCGTTCCCGATGCTCTCGTCGAAGCCGAGGGTCGCAAGGCTCTCGGCAAAATGCGAAGGCAGCTGCGCGGTGACGTCGATCTTCCCCCCCTCGGGAGCATCGAGCCGGATGCGCCGCGCGTGAAGATGCAGCTTCCTGCTGATCCCGCCCGTCAGGAAGGCTTCGGATCCGCCATATTTGGCATCGCCGACGACCGGGTGCCCGATCGAGGCCATGTGTGCACGCAGCTGGTGCGTGCGCCCCGTGAGCGGTTGCAACTCAACCCAGGCCGCCCGGTTTCCGGCCCGATCGATGACGCGCCAGCGGGTTTTGGCCGGCAGACCCTCTTCGTGATCGACGTGCATCTTCTCGCCGCCCGTCCCCGGCTGCTTGGCAAGCGGCGCGTCGATGACGCCCTCCTCAGCGTCGGGCACGCCGACGATGATCGCCCAATAGACCTTGCGGGCGGTACGGCCCGAAAAGGCCTTTGCGAAATGGCCGGCCGAGCGCGCGGTGCGCGCGACCAGCAGCGCTCCTGACGTGTCCTTGTCGAGCCGGTGCACCAGCTTGGGCCGTCCGCGTTCGTCGGCGAGGCCGTCGAGGAGGCGGTCGAGATGCTGGTTCGTCTTGGTCCCGCCCTGGGTCGCAAGACCCGGCGGCTTGTTGAGGACGAAGGCACCCGGGTCTTCGTAGATCACCATGTCGCGAACGAACTGCTGCTCGTCCTCGGTCAGGGTCTCCCGCCTCGGCTGCGGCCGGGACGTGCGGGCAGGTGCGGCCTCCAATGGTGGCACCCGGATTTCCTGGCCTGCCTCCACGCGGTCGCCGGGGACCGCGCGCTTTCCTGCCAGGCGCAGCTGCCCCGTCCGGGCCCACCTCGAAACGATGTTGAAGCTGACCTCGGGCATGTGCCTCTTGAACCAGCGGTCAAGCCGGATGCCGTCGTCGTCCTCGCTGACGGTAAAGGTGCGAATATCGCTCACGATGGGGGCGCTTAGCGAAAGCTAGGCCGCGCGTCCCGCCCAATAATCGAACGCCCGGGCCTGGATCTTGCGGACCAGCCTTGCCGCCTTGGGGCCCTCCCACAGGCCCTTGTAGCCATGCTTCCTGGCGCCGCCGACCCACCAGCCCTGGCCCGGGAGCCCGTCGGACTGGCGGACGACCAGCACGGCGAGCTCGGGTTCCCCCCTCCCCTCGGCATCTTCGTCGACAAAGGCGAGAACCTTGCACAGAGCCCGCATCTTGGGACGCGTGAAGTGATGCCCGAGGAGTTCCAGCGCCTCCGAGTAGCTGATCGCCTGTCTCGCCTGCGCCGAAGCAATGAGGATCGCGCGGACCTCGGACGGATCCGCGAGCAATCCTGCTTCGCTCATCGGGGCTGCTGGGTGAAATCTACGGGAGTGAGCTCGAAGACGTCGAGCTTGGACGTGCTTTGCGGCCAGGGAATCACGAGGCGCCAGCGAAACGGACCGATCCGCTCGAGGACGCCGGCCATGTTCCGCTTGGGATCGTCGCCATAGGCAAGCGGCTGGTCCTCGTTTCCGAGCGCGAGGCTGCCAAGGAAGATCAGCCGACGTGGATCATCGTCCTCCCACAGCCGGCCCGCCGGTCGCTGGCTGCCGGTCTGCTTGACGATGGTGAGGAGGTTGTCCTCGACCTCGACGTAGCAGAAGAAAGGCTTGAAGGTTTCGAAGGACCGTCCCTTGCCGCTCGCGCTGCCAAGCTTGATCAGGCGGCAATTGTAGCTGCCGGGCGTGGGATCGGGCCGCGGCAGGGCCGAGCGCGGCAGCAAGAGCTTACCTTCCCGGCGAACATCGGCCGGGTTGGACTTCTGGGCGTCCGCCAGCGCCTCCTGCCAGGCCAGGCCCAGCCGCGAGAGCCGGTCCTCATCAGCAGCGGTCGTCACGCCCTTCCAGGCGTTCGACTTGGCCGGCGGCCCGACTTCGACGCTTGCACGGGCGCCTGGCCGCAGCATGGGCTTGGTCGCGCAGCCGGCCAATACGCTCGCCAATGCGGCGTGTATCAGGATGGCTTTCGTCAGTCGCGTCACTGAGAACCCGGCCCTTCCGCTCTGCCCCCGTTTTAAATTGGCAGGGGGGGCGTCCGGTTTCAACCAACGAACCGGTCACCATCTTCTTTCATGCAGGCTTCACCGCCGCTAGGCGCATCGCCGATGAACGCGAACGAACGATCGTCAGAGGCGCATCGGGGCGGACTGGTCCTGGGACTGCTCGCCTACGCCCTGTGGGGCGTGCTTCCCCTATATTTCAAGGTGATCGAAGTTCTTCCGGCGGCGATCATCGTTGCCCACCGCATAGTCTGGTCCCTGCCCTTTCTTGCACTACTCGTCCTATTGTCACGGGGCTGGCCCAAAGTGCGCGCGGCGCTGGCGCGCAGGGAGACCGTCGCGATCCTGTTTGCGACAGCGCTTCTCATCGGCGCGAACTGGCTTCTCTATGTCTATGCGGTGACGAGCGACCGGATTCTCGCGGCGAGCTTCGGTTATTATCTCAATCCGCTCGTGAACGTGCTGCTCGGCCGCTTCGTCCTTCACGAGCGACTGACGAGGCTGCAGTGGACGGCTGTCGCGATTGCTGCAGTCGGGATCTCGGTGCTTGCCGCAGGGGCTCTCAGCCAGCTCTGGATCAGCCTCGGCTTGTGCGCGACGTTCGCGCTCTATGGTTTGCTCAGGAAGATCGTCGCGGCCGACGCCGTCACTGGCCTCGCGATCGAGACTGCGATCCTCTTTCCACTGGCCCTTTTCTGGCTCGCATGGCGAAGTTCACAAGGGATCGCCGTGTTCGGCGGAAGCGAAATGCTGACGGCCCTTCTGCTCCTTGCAGGCATCGTCTCGACGACGCCCCTCCTTCTCTTCACGGCAGCTGCAAAGCGGCTGCAATATTCGACCCTTGGAATGCTCCAGTTCATTGCGCCGACGCTGCAGTTCATGATCGCCGTCATCTATGGAGAGCATGTCGGCCTCGCGCACGCGATCGCCTTCCCGGCGATCTGGCTCGCCCTTGCCCTTTATGTCAGTGCGCTCGTTCGCGCGCCCCGCCTGCCGCAGCCACCCGAATGATGATAGGAACCGACGGATGTTCAACCTCGTCTCGCTGATCGTCGGCTTAGTTGCGCTCATCTGCGCGCTGGTCGCTTTCCTGCCGCTGCTTGGCTGGCTCAACTGGCTCATCATTCCGCTTGCCGTGGTGGGCGCCGCGATCGGCGTCATTTCACGCGGCACTGCAGGCCGGAACCTCAACCTGCTCGTGATCGTGATCGGCATAGTTCGGCTGGTGCTGGGAGGCGGCATCCTGTGAAACGGGAGCCGCGCATCGATGCCTATATCGCAAGAGCGCAGCCGTTCGCGCAGCCGATTCTAGCCAAGGTTCGCGAGCGCGTGCACTCGCTCGTCCCCGATATCGAGGAAACAATGAAGTGGAGCCATCCGGCATTCTGCCGGAACGGCAAGATCGTCCTTGGGACCGCGGCTTTCAAAGGTCACGCAGCAGTAAATTTCTGGCGGGGCCAGGAGCTGGGGCTCGAGACCAGGGCCGGCGCCATGGGCCAGCTGGGGAGGTTGACCAGTCTTGAGGACCTGCCCGCCGATCTGGACGTGATCATCGCCCGCGCCGCAGCGCTGAGTAACGCTCCGGCACCGCGCAAACCCAAGGCTGAGCCAAAGGCACTTCCTGACATGCATCCGGACTTCGCCGCAGCGCTCGAAAACTCACCGCAGGCCCGGCAGGCGTTCGACACCTTCGCGCCCGGGCACCGCCGCGAATATCTCGAGTGGATCGCGGAGGCCAAGCAGGACACGACGCGCCAGAAGCGCATCGCGAGCGCGCTCGAATGGCTTGCCGACGGCAAGCGCCGCAACTGGACATACGAGAACTGCTGATCAGCGCGACATCTTGAGGGCGGGTCCAAAACGCGTCTGCGCGTCACCCTCCAGAGAAAAGCCGCAGCTTTCATAGAAGCGCCTCGCGCTCGGATTGGCGATGACGGTGAGCGCGAGGCCGCGCTTGCGCGCTTCCTGCGTGGCGGCGTCGAGCAGTGCCCGGCCAATCCCGCGCCCCCAGAGGTCGGGTTCGACGAAAAGGCCGTCGAGCTCGCCGCCTACGACCGCGGCGAAGCCGGCGACCTGGCCGTTATATTCGGCAACGATGACCTGGCCGTTGGCGATCTGGGCGGGCGGGAGGTGGATTGCTTCGGGATGGGCCAGGAGTTGCCTGCGGTAATCTGGTAGTTCGAGCGCGGCATGCGCCTGGAGCTGCTCGAGCTCGGCATGTTCCTCCGGCCGCGCGAGCCTCAGGATCAGCGTGTCAGTGCGCTTTGACATAACTCCCGGGCGCGTCCTCGATGGCTTTGAGCTTGCCCTTTCCCGGAATTCGCGCTCCCGCGGCTTTGACGCTCGCCGGGTCCTGGCTCTTCAGCCATTCGAGCCAGTCGGGCCACCAGCTGCCCTGTTGCTCCTTGGCCGAAGCGATGAACTCCTCGAGGTTCCCGGCCTGTGCGGCAGTGACCCAATATTGGTATTTCTTGGCAGCGGGCGGATTGACCACGCCCGCGATGTGGCCGGAGCCTGCAAGGACGAACCGCTTGGGCCCGGAAAAATGGTCCATGATCTTCCACACACTCTCTGGCGGCGCGATGTGGTCTTCCCGGCCCGCCTGGATGTAGGTCGGCGTCTTCACCCGGTCGATGTCGATGGGCGTCCCGGCAACCTTGATCCCGCCCGCCACGACCAGCTTGTTTCCCTTGTAGAGGGTTTCAAGATAGTCGCGATGCCAGCCCGCTGGCAGGTTGGTCGTGTCGCTGTTCCAGTGCAGCAGGTCGAAGGGCGGGGGTTCCTCGCCAAGCAGGTAGTTGTTGACGACGTAGTTCCAGATGAGGTCGCGGCCGCGCAGCAGGTTGAACGTCGCGGCCATGTAACGGCCGTCGAGAAAACCCTTCTCCTTGGTCAGCTGGTCGAGGAGCGCCATGGTCTCCTCGCCAGTAAAGAGCTTGAGGTCGCCGGCCTTCGAGAAGTCGACCTGCGCGGTGAAGAAGGTCGCTGACCTGACCTTGTCCGCCTCACCCTTCGCCTCGAGATAGCCAAGCGTTGCGGCAAGCGTCGTTCCGGCGACGCAATAACCGATCGCGTGGACGCTCGGCACACCGAGGAGCTCGCGGATCGAATCGATCGCGTCGATCTGGCCTTGAAGGACATAATCGTCGAGCCGTGCATCGGCGATGGTCTCGTCGGCCGACTTCCAGCTCACCATGAAGAGACTGATGCCGTTTTCGACGCACCAGCGGACGAAGCTCTTCTCGGGCGTCAGGTCGAGGATATAGAAACGGTTGATCCACGGCGGAAAGATCACGACCGGCGTTCGCAAGACCTCATCGGTAGCCGGCGTGTACTGGATCAGCTGGTAGAGCGGTGTCTGCTTGATAACCTTGCCCGGGGTGGTTGCGAGATTTCGGCCGACCTCGAACACACCCGGCTTCGTCTGGGTCAGCTGCCCGGCCGCAATGTCCCTGAGCATGTTGGCAAGACCCTTCAGCAGGTTCTCGCCCCTCGTCTCCAGCGTCCGTTTCAGCACCTGCGGGTTCGTCACCGCAAAGTTGGACGGGCTCATCGCGTCGACAAAGCTCTTCGTCGCAAAGCGCATCTTCTCGCGCGTCTCGGCGTCGATCCCCTCGATTTCGTCGACCGTCCCAAGGAGCTGGTCCGATACCCGCAAATAGGTCTGGCGAATGGTGTCGAAGATCGGGTTCTCGCTCCATTCGGGAGCAGCGAACCGGCGATCCTTGCGCTGCTGCGCGTCGCCGGCCGGAGCAGGCATCACGCCGCCGAGCATCTTGCCCCAGGCTTCAAGACCCTTCGCCCAGGCCTGTGCGCCCGCGGTCATGAGGGCGACCGGATCGCTTGGGGCCTGCGCCTCTCCAAATCCGAAAGCCGGCGCTGACCAGGCCGGAAAGGGCTGGTCCTTCTTGAGGCTCTCGGACCAGAATTCCATCAGCATCTGCTGGGCGCGGCCCATCACCAGAGTCCAATGCTGCCAGTCCTCCAGCGTCGGGATCGCGCTGCTGTTTGTCTGCTCGACCATGCCCTGCTCTTACGCTCAGTTGCCAATCAAACGAAGCTCGGACGATAGTGCTGCAATCATGCGCCGCTTTGCTCTTCTCACAAGCCTTGCGCTCGCCGGCTGCGCGAGCGTCCCGGCCCAGGTTCCGCCAGTCCATGCGCAAGTGGGCGTCGCATTCGACCGTAACGGCGAACTGGGGACCTTTGCCGACGGAATCGCCGATCCCCAGAGCGGCCGGGGGGTCACCATCGACGACCCGGTTCGTGTCGCCTCGGTAAGCAAGATGATCACTGCGATCGGCGTCATGAAGCTGGTCGATGAGGGCAAGCTTGATCTCAGCAGCGATGTCTCCCGCTGGCTCGGCTGGCCGCTTCGCAACCCGAACTTTCCCGACCGGCCCATCACGCTCTCGATGCTGCTTTCACACACGGCTTCGGTGCGCGAGCATGACGATGACTATGTGATCCCGCTCGGGGGCTCGCTTCGGCAGGTCATGGCCGATCGCGGCAACTGGGATGCCCAGCATGGCCCGGGCGAGGGATATTTCGCCTACGTCAATCTCAACTATCCGATCATCGGCTCGATCATCGAGAAGGCGACGGGCGAGCGCTTCGACATATGGATGCGCCGCAACGTCCTTGAGCCCATGAAGCTCGACGCCTGCTTCAACTGGCCCACCTGCAGCGATGCCGCTGTCGCACATGCCGTCGAACTCGACACGCCAGAGGGAAAAGCGGTCAAGGACGATTTGCACGGCAGGCGTCCCGCCTGCCCGGTCTTCGTCAAGGACGGCGAGGCGTGCGACCTTGCCCGCTGGAAGCTCGGCGACAACGGATCGCTGTTCGCGCCGCAGGGAGGACTTCGCATTTCGGCCCGCGGACTGGCGCGGATCGGCCGAATGATGCTGAACGGAGGCACGCTCGAGGGAATCCGGATCCTTTCGCCTCGGTCGCTCGACACGCTTCTGACCCAGGTCTGGCGCTTCGATGGCCGCAATGGAAAGACCGACGGCGGTTTCTACTGCAGCGCCGGAAACGGTACGCACCAGCTTCCAACCAGGGTCCCCGGCTGTGCCGATGACATTGGCACCAAGGGGGCCATCCTTACCGGCCACGCCGGTGACGCCTACGGCATGAAGAGCGGACTTTGGATCGATCGCACGCGTGGCCGCGGCGTCGCTTATTTCGTAACGGGCGTCGCCGACCCTGCAGCCAAAGCGCCGGACAGCGCCTACACCGCGCCCGAGGTGCGTGCCTTCAGGCGCACTTATTCCCTTCTTGGTCGGTAACTAGGGCGTGCAGCGCCAGCCGCTGCCCGAGTACCACATGCGATCCGGCGTGCAGTTCTGATTGTTCCATACCCAGCGCGGGAAGGCGCGGTCAGGACGTTCGTGCCACCAGTCGTTCCACTTGTCGGGATCGAAGCTGCGATTGGCGTCATAGTCGCCGTAATCGTTGTAGCCGCTGTACCCGAAGCCCCCGCCGGCGACATCGTCGCCGACGCGGATATGCCGGAAGTGGCGGCCGCCGCGGCGGAAATCCATCCCTCCACTGTTGGCCGGCACGGCGCGAAGCGTGCCGCGGGAGGCGTGGGAACCCGAGACTGAGCTGAAACTGGTCGTCGCCGCGGCGTCCAGCGCGGAGGCCGAGGATGATGCGGTAAGGGCCGCCAATGTCGCGGCAGCGCCAAGCAACACACGGTGCATGTGGCTGCTCCTTTCGAGTCCGTTTCGGACACGGCACAAACGCGCTCATTCGGATGACGTTGCAATCCGTAAGAGTACCCATTGATGGTTCACGCACCGGCAACCTTGCGGGGTACAAGGCGGTGCTGATGCCCGCTGGCCTGCCCCTCGCGTTCATGCTCTTCGCCCAGGCGGCAAGCGCGGGGCCCGCCTCACCGCCGGTCCAGGCAACTCCTCCTGCAGAGACTGCCGCGGCAGCCGACCTGCGCAAGTGCATGGAGGCGAACAGTGATCCCAGCACGCACCAGATCGTGGTCTGTGCTCCAAAGCCGCAGGGTTACCGCATCGATCCCGATGTTCTCGCGGCGCGGCGCATGAAGAAGAAGGGCGATCCCGGAGCGCCCCGCAATCCCCGAGAGACGTTTGCCGACCATAGCTGCGCAACCGTCGGCCCGATGGGTTGCCGCGGTGGGCCGGTAATCGACGTCGTAACGGCTGCCGCGACAGCAGCAACCATGGTCCAGAAAGCGATCAAGGGCGAAAATGTCGGCAAGACCTTCGTCACCGACCCCCAGCAGAACGAATATCAGCTCTACCTTGCGGCCAGGGCCGAGCGCGAGGCCAAGGAAGCCGAGGCCGCGGCGAAAAAGGCGAAGGAAGCAGCGTCCGCGGCGCTCCCGGCTCCTGCTCCTGCCCCTCCGCCCGTTTCTGCCCAGCAGTAGGCGCCGTTATGCCGGCTCGGGCGCCTTCTCCGGCGCCCGATGGGCGAACATCTTGGCGTCATATTGGGCACGGCTGCTGATCGCCATGCGGTTCCACGCATTGATCTGGACGGCCGCAAGGGTCAGCCACGCTATTTCCGCCTCGCTGAAATGGGGTTTCAGAGCCTCGAAGGCAGACTTGCTTGCGCCGCTGTCGGCAATCAGCGTCACCTCCTCGATCCAGGCGAGCGCTGCCCGCTCCTTTTCCGAAAAGAGCGAGCTTTCCTCCCACGCATCAAGAAGGGTCAGGCGCTCGACGGGTTCGCCGTCGCGAAGCGCCTCGTCGGTATGCATTGCGATGCAGAATGCGCACCCGTTGATCTGCGAAGCGCGCAGCTTCAGGAGATGAAGGAGCTTGCGTTCGACGTGCCCACCGATGAGGCCCTCGAGCTGGAGGAAGTGGCGATAGGCATCCGGAGCAAGCTTGGAGAGGTCCATGCGTAATGGTTCGGCAGGCATTCTTTCCTCCTCTGTCGGCCAGGCGACCGAGTTAAGAAGGAGAGGCTGCCGATCAAGGCACGGCCGCTTCGAATAGCGTGAGTTTGGATGCCGCTAAGCTTTTGGTGACCGGGCTCTGCTAGAGGGTGGCGCCATGAGCTCGATCGTCGCCAAGTATTTGACGCCCTGGAAGCACAAGCGGCAGCTCCAGCAGCAGCGCCTCGCGGCACTTCGCGGGCGTGACGGCGATGACTGCCGCCGTTGCCGGCGCCCGATGCGGTTCGATCTGCCCGACGGCCATGACCTTGGCCCCAAAGTCGAGCAGTTTTCGCCTGCGCTAGAAAACGAGGCGCCTGCACTCGAAAATCTCTGCCTCACGCACCGCCGCTGCAATACGGAGCCCGCGGACTTCACGTCCGAAGTGAAGGAGCGGATCCGGCGCAAGAACGAAGCCGAGCTCTTCGCCAACTCGCGGGTGAAGAGGCGGGCTTAGGCCCATTTTTCCTATTGCTGCAGCGGCCAGTTCGCCATGTCGGCGGTCCAGACGATGCCCGATCAGTGGCCGTCCATTCAATCGATTCCCGAGGCGGCGCTAACGCTGTGGTAAGCTCAGGCGCGTAAGCTTGGCTCGTGATCAAGAGTCGTAACCCAGGGAAAAAGGGCGTCATGGTGCGCCCCTCTCGCATCCGCCGCGATCCCGTGCCGCCGCAAAAGCCGGCGAGCCTCGACAAGGCGATGTGGCAATCGCGCGAGTGGGAAATCGGCCTGGCCGTGGTCGGCATCATCCTGTTCGCGCTGGCGATCAACGCGATCTCGATCGGCCTCAGCGCGATTACGGGATGATTTGTGAGGGCCGGAGCGGTCGTCTCTCCGCCCCGGCCCTTCCAGTCAGACGGCTAGGGTCCGGCTAGTCTTCACCCGCGTCATGAGGCCGCCGAGCACCGCGGCAACCAGCAGCAGTGCAGGAACGTCACCGACGAGATGGCCGGTCATGTTTGGCGTTCGGAACGATTCCCACGCCATCACGAGGCCGTGGGCGAGGCTGGACCACACAACGAACCAGATGAGCGAGGCATTGGCCGCGGGGTCCCTCGCCGAACGGATCATGAACACGCCGAGCGTGAAATAGACAGCAACGATCATCAGGAAATAGTCGCTCGCCATCGGTCCGCCCGAGTTCCAGGCCCAGCCCGACGACCAGAAGATCGACAGCGGAAAGATGAGCAGAAAGGCGGCGCCGAAAACGACGAGCGCTGCCGACAGAAGCGGATTCTTGTTTGGCATGAAATGTCTTCCTCTTTGCAGATGGCCGCACATCCGCGGGGCAGGAGATACGATTGCCGCCTCAGTGCGCGTGCGCTGAACAGGAAGGAGCCACAGCCGCGGCTGCGCACCCCGCGCAGCCACTCCCCAGCGGGCAGCTTCGTTACGCAGGCTAAAGGATTGGGCGTCTTATGCCAATCAATGGCGGGCCCGGATCGATAAAGTTGGCTTATCGCATCGAAGCGCAGAAGATCCGCTAACTTCGAAGTAAGCTGAAGGGGCTAGCATCCGGTCCCATGAAAATGCCGGTTGCACTAATCGCGGGCGCGCTCGCCTTCGGGGTAGCGGGGGGATATCTCCTCGACCGGAACGGCCGGAGCGCAGCAACGGGGCCCGACGCGCCAATCGAGTGGAACGCGGTGCAGGCGGTACCGACGCGAACCCCCGATGCGCAGGATATTGCCTGGCAAGAAAGGTCGGAGCAGCGGGACGATGGTTCCCCCGGGAAGGCGTCCGCGACGAGCGCTTCGTTCGGCTATTGTCCTGCGGGCGGCGGGACGAACTGCGTGGTCGACGGCGACACTTTCTACGTGAATGGCGAGAAGGTTCGCATCGCCGGGATCGACGCGCCGGAAACGCATCCGCCACGCTGCGATTCCGAAGCGCGGCTGGGGGGTGAGGCGACCCGGAAGCTGCACGAGCTGCTCAACAGCGGGGCGGTAACCATGAGCAGCATCGAGCGTGACCGCGATATCTACGGGCGCCTGTTGAGGAACGTCGCGGTCGACGGCGACGATGTCGGCGAGGCAATGATCAGCGCCGGCCTCGCGCGCGAATATGGGAGCGGTCGCCGGCCCTGGTGCTAGCCATGGGTGGGGACAGTCGGGCCGACTGCCCCTTGAGGCATCTATTCCGCAGCAACCCCCGCGGCGGAGAACATGTCCGGCCCGCCCTCGCCTTCGGCTGAGCCTTCCGAGCCCTGCGTTCCATCGTTCGCCGCGGCGGCCGTGGCCTTGGCCTTCTGCCGGCGGTCGAAGTTGTCCCAGACCTCATTCCAGTTTCCGCGGGTCGCGGCCTTTGAATATTCGGTCGCGCGCGTCTCGAAGAAGTTGGCGTGCTCGACGCCGTTGAGAAGCGGCGCGAGCCAGGGAAGCGGGTGCTCGTCGACCATGTAGATGGGCGCAAAGCCCAGCTGCCCGAGGCGCCAGTCCGCGATGTAGCGGATGTACTTCTTGATCTCCTTGGGGCTCATCCCGTTGACCGGTCCCATCTCGAACGCGAGGTCGATGAACGCGTCCTCGAGCCGGACCGTCTTCTGGCACGCATCGATGATCGCCTCGCGAACGGCGGGCGTCAGGCAGTCCCGCTCCTTCACGAAGGTGTGGAAGAGCTTGATGATACCCTCGCAGTGGAGACTCTCATCCCGCACGGACCAGCTGATGATCTGGCCCATCCCCTTCATCTTGTTGAAGCGCGGGAAGTTCATCAGCATCGCGAAGCTCGCGAACAGCTGGAGCCCTTCCGTGAAGCCGCCGAACATCGCGAGCGTCTTTGCAATGTCCTCGTCCGTGTCGACGCCGAACTGCTGAAGGTAGTCGTGCTTGTCCTTCATCTCCTTGTACTGGAGGAAGGCCGAATACTCGCTCTCGGGCATGCCGATCGTATCAAGAAGGTGCGAGTAGGCAGCGATGTGGACCGTCTCCATGTTGGAGAAGGCGGTCAGCATCATCTTGATTTCGGTCGGCTTGAACACGCGGCCATATTTGTCGTGGTAGCAATCCTGCACCTCGACGTCGGCCTGCGTGAAGAAGCGGAAGATCTGCGTCAGCAGGTTACGCTCGTGGTCGGAGAGCTTCTGCGCCCAGTCGCGGCAGTCCTCGCCGAGCGGCACTTCCTCCGGCATCCAGTGGATCTGTTGCTGGCGTTTCCAATATTCGAATGCCCAGGGGTATTCGAAGGGCTTGTAGGTCTTGGAGGCTTGCAACAAGGGCATCAGCGTTACTCCGCTTAAAATCTGACGGGCTCGATCCCCGACGGGATCACACCAGAGAAAATGAGGACGATGGCGAGCGACATGACGGGCGCAGCCACGAACATGGCGGGAGCTGTCCAACGCGCGCCCTTCGCGAGGCTACGAAAATAAAGCGCAAGCAGCATGTCGCTGACCGCGACAACAAAAATCACGCCAAGAAGAACGGCTCCGGTCATCAGCCCCTCACCTTGACGACGCGGTCGCGGTAGACGGTGTGGCCGCGCCTCGCACCGACGCCGAACACGACGATGCCGAGGAAGTAGCCGAAGTCGTACCAGCCACCGTTGTTGGGAACGGCATAGACGGCGACCTGCTGCACAAAGAGAGAGACGATCCAGGCGAGCGGGAAGATGAGGCCGTGCCAGAGGCCCGCCCAGAAGCCCGGAGCGCCCGCAACGACGGCGTGCGCGTCCTGCGTCGCGACGCATGCATTATGAATGCAGCTGGCAATGCTCATTGGGCAGCTCCTGCATTGAGGTCGAGCGGCGCGGCCCGCTGATAGGCGATTGCAAAGCCGCCGATGACGAGACCGAATGCCGTCACCATCATACCGCCGATCAGCATCGCGGCGTAGCGCGGCTGCTGCTCGCTCTGGTGACGGATCGCAGTGACGACCAGCACCAGCCCGACGACGAACGCGACTGCGCCGATGAGGACGAAGGCAGTCATCATTGCGACCGCTCCTTCATCAGTTCGGCCTCGGCCTTGCTCGGATGGTAACGCAGGAGGCCAAGGCCGTGGATTGCGATGATCACGCCCACAACGAGCAGGATGACTGCGCCCTGCCCGCCGTAATTGTCCGACTTGTCGCGGCGGCGGTAGAACCAGATGCCTCCACCCAGCAGCAGCACTGCGACCGCCAGTTCGGCGATCCGGCCAGGAGTGAGGGCCGCGGTCATGACGTTTTCGCCATGGCAGTCACCTCATCGAGGCGGTTGGCATAATCCTCGAGGACCCTGGCGGTGCGCACGACATAGGTGCGCGCATCGTCCCAGCGGCGCTGCTCGATCGCCTCGCGAACGCCTGGCAAGGTCTTGGCGCCGTAGCCGGTCAGCGTACCAGGCGCGTAAACAAGGTTCTGGAACCACGGACGCCCCGGAAGGCCCCGAGGATCGAGCAGCAGCTGGTCGATCTGCGCGAGGCCGGCGTTGATCCGCGCCTGCGTAGCGGGGGGCAGGTTCTCCTCGCGGTCGAGCATTCCATCGGCGGCCGAAGCTGCGCGCTTCAGGTGGTCGACGGCATTTTCGAGCGGGAGCATGTCGAACACGGGCGTGATCCCGCGGTCGGCGGGCGCAATGATCGGGTCCTGCGGGGAGGACGCGAGCGTGAAGTCCCCTTCGCGCCTGAGATCGGCAAGCGTCCGGTCCTTGTCGCGCTGGTCGGCCTCTAGCTTCTTGATGTCGGTGAGATAGCGAGAGACCGTCGAGGCGAAGTCGGAATAGCGCGCCGGAACCCGCGGCGCATCGGCCGCGCGCATGACGAGACGACCCACGACCTTCGACAGTGCAGCGCCGTACTGGAGGCCAGGATCGTCGAAATGAAGGACGTGATAGGAGGTGTCGTAGACCGAGTGATAGCTACCGGCATTCTCGTCCTCGCCGCCGTAACCGACGTTCAGAGAGGCGATCCCGAGGTGCTGCAGGAAAGCGGTGTAGTCGGAGCCGGAGCCGAGCGCACCCAGCGGAAGGTCGCCTCCGCTCTTGGCTGCTTCGACGACGTCCGCTTTCTCCGAATCCTTGTCCATGTACGCACTGGCAAGAACACCGGCGCGGCCGCGCCGCGCCGAGGAGGCGCCGGTCTTGGGATCCGGAACATCGTTCGCGGCCTGGTTGAAATAATGCTGGAGCTCGTGGCTGCCCTCGGCCTCGAGGAAGCCGCGGCCGTTGACGTCGCTGTTGATGTAGATGAGCGCCTTGCGCTTGAGGTCGGCGGCATGGGCCTCGGCCCATTCGGTCGAGCCTAGCAACCCCGGCTCCTCGCCGTCCCAGCTCGCGTAGACGATGGTGCGGGCCGGCCGCCAGCCCTGGCGATAGAGCTGGCCCATCGCCTTGGCTTCGCTCATCAGAGCGACCTGACCGGTCAGCGGATCGGAAGCGCCGAAGACCCAGCCGTCGTGGTGATTGCCGCGCACGATCCATTGGTCGGGATACATGTTTCCCGGCAGCATCGCGATGACGTCGTAGACGGGCTTGAGTGACCAGTCGGACTTGACTGCGAGATGGACCTTTACGGCATCGGTGCCGCCCCAGTGATAGGCGAGCGCGAGCGCGCCCCGCTCATTTCCGGTGACGAGCGGACCCTGAAGCGCTGAAATGATCTTGGTCGCGTCGCCGTACGAGATCGGGAGCGTCGGGATCTTAAGGATCGTCACCGCCTGCTCGCGGGTCAGCCGCTTGGCCGCGGGCGTCGCGCCGATCCCTGGCGTCAGCGGATCACCGGGGTAGGTCGGCATGTCGGCGACCGAGCCACGCTGGATGCCGCCTTCGGGACGCCCGCCGCCACGCGGATAGACGTCGGCCTCGGCATAGCTGTCGTCGGCAGGATCAGAATAGATGAGGCAGCCGATTGCGCCATGCTCCTGGGCGAGCTTGGGCTTGAGGCCGCGCCATCCGCCGCCGTAGCGGGCCAGAACGATCTTGCCGCGAACGTCGATACCGCGCTGCGCAAGCGCGTCATAATCGTCGGGCATGCCGTAGTTGAGGTAGACGACGGGCGCGGTGACGTCGCCATCGCCCTGATAGGCGACGTAGGGCGGAAGCGCCGCTGCGAGGTTTGCAGTGGACGGGTCCTGGGCGATCGCCGGCTCCTGGCCCCCGAGCTGCACGTGCTGGGGCGCCACGAGCTCGACCGTAGTCGAGATGGGCGTCGGATAGAGGACGTCGAAGCGCTCGATGTGCGCGTCCCAGCCCCATTGCTTGAACAGTGCCAGCTGCATCTCGGCATTGGCCTTGTCGTGGGGCGAACCGACGTGGTTCGGCGCCGACGCCATCTCACCGAGCCATGCCTGCTGGTCGGCGGCGCTGATGAGCGCGTCGAAATTCTTCTCCAGTGCCTGCGGCGTGTCTCCAGGCTGCGCAGCTGCCCCCGATGCAACAAGAGCGAACGCCAGGACGGCAATACTGGATGCAGCACGCAACTTCATCGTTTCAGGAACTCCGATCCAAGGGCAACGGTCGCGACGCCCGCAACGAGGTCCAGCGCCACGAGCGCGAAGACGATCAGCCCCGCGCGCTTCGCGTATTTCCTGAGACTGAACGCGCGCTTCACTGGCACGCCAGGCATTCGTCATAGTCGGTGGTCGAAGCGAGCTGGATTTCCTTGAGCTCGGGCGTGTTGTCCGCCTCGACGCCGCCGGCGAAACCCGCGCGCTGCACGGACTTGGACCTCAGGTAATAGAGCGACTTGATGCCAAGCTCCCAGGCGCGGAAGTGAAGCATCATGAGGTCCCACTTGTCGACGTCGGCCGGGATGAAGAGATTCAATGACTGGGCCTGGTCGATGAACGGCGTGCGATCGGCTGCAAGCTCGAGCAGCCAGCGCTGATCGATCTCGAAGCTGGTCTTGAACACGTCCTTTTCTTCCTGCGTCAGGAAGTCGAGGTGCTGGACCGAGCCGCCCTGCTCGAGGATCGAGTTCCACACCTTGTCGCTGTCCTTCGACTTGGTCGCGAGCAGCTTCTCAAGATAGGGGTTCTTGATCGAGAAGGAGCCGGACAACGTCTTGTGGGTGTAGATGTTGGCCGGGATCGGCTCGATGCACGCCGACGTCCCGCCGGCGATGATCGAGATGGACGCCGTCGGCGCGATCGCCATCTTGCAGGAAAAGCGCTCCATCACGCCCATGTCGGCGGCATCGGGGCACGGCCCGCGCTCTTTTGCGAGCATCATCGATGCCTGGTCGACCTGCGCACGGATGTGCTTGAAGATCTTGAGGTTCCAGCTCTTTGCCATCGCGCCTTCGAACGACAGGCCGCGCGACTGCAGGAACGAGTGGAAACCCATGACGCCGAGGCCGACGCTGCGCTCGCGCTCGGCGCTGTACTTGGCGCGGGCCATCTCGTCCGGGGCCCTGGCGATATAGTCGCTGAGCACGTTGTCGAGGAAGCGCATGACGTCCTCGATGAACTGCTTGTCCTTGTTCCACTCGTCCCAGGTCTCGAGGCTGAGGGAACTGAGGCAGCAAACGGCCGTGCGGTCCGCGCCGAGGTGGTCGCGGCCGGTCGGCAGCGTGATTTCCGAGCAGAGGTTCGAGGTCGAAACCTTGAGGCCGAGGTCGCGGTGATGCTTGGGCATCGCCTTGTTCACGGCGTCGATGAAGATGATGTAGGGCTCGCCCGTCGCAAGGCGGGTTTCGACCAGCTTCTGGAACAGGCTGCGCGCATCGACCTTGCCGCGCTCCGAGCCGTCGCGCGGCGAGCGAAGCATGAACTCTGAGCCGTCCCGCACCGCCTCCATGAATTCGTTGGTCACGAGGACGCCGTGGTGAAGGTTCAGCGCCTTGCGGTTGAAGTCGCCCGACGGCTTGCGGATCTCGAGGAACTCCTCGATCTCGGGATGCGAGACGTCGAGGTAGCAGGCAGCCGAACCGCGGCGAAGCGAACCCTGGCTGATCGCGAGCGTCAGGCTGTCCATCACGCGGACGAACGGAATGATGCCGCTGGTCTTGCCGTTCAAACCGACGGGCTCGCCGATACCGCGCACCCGGCCCCAGTAGGTGCCGATGCCGCCGCCCCGGCTCGCCAGCCACACGTTCTCGTTCCACGTGCCGACGATCCCTTCGAGGCTGTCGTCGACGGTGTTGAGATAGCAGCTGATCGGAAGGCCGCGCCCCGTGCCGCCGTTCGAGAGCACGGGCGTTGCCGGCATGAACCACAGCCTGGAGATATAATCGTAGACGCGCTGCGCGTGGTCGGCATCGTCCGAATAGGCCGCAGCGACGCGTGCGAAGAGGTCCTGGTAACCCTCGCCCGGAAGCAGGTAGCGGTCCTTCAACGTCTCCTTGCCGAACTCGGTCAGGAGGTCGTCGCGCTTTGAATCGGTCTTCACCGCGAACTTGGGCGCGTGAACTGCCTTCGAGCCGGTTGCAACCGTCGAAACCTCGTCGCTCGGTACTTCTGAGCCAGTGGAGAAATCCATCGCGCTACCCTGTCCTTCATCGGCCCTGTCGAGGACCGTTTGTTCCTGACTTGTTCGACTCGGGTCCATTGCTGCACCCTAGCCGTTTTTCGCGCCCTTCGGGGCTTTTTCGTCCCCCTTCCCTGTGGAAAGCGGGGACGAGTTTTCCCGTCACCGGAATATAGTCATTCCGGCGCCAGAACACCAGTTGTTGAGTGTTCCCCCTCGTTCGCTACTAGCTATTGTGCCTCAACGCGCGCTGGACGCAAGCGGGTAAATGATCTGTCAACACAAAATCCTGTGGATTTGCCGCGGTGCAACACCCGGCGCGCAGACAATCAGTGGATCGTCGCCGATGCCGGCTCCTCGCGCAGGCGGACGTCGGCGCTCCGCGAAGCGATCGCGAAGAGGCACAGGACCGCGTAGCAGACCGCCGGGACGATGAAGGCCGTGACGTAACTGCTGTGCTGCGAAACCAGGCCGGCGACGAGGGGCAGGACGGCTCCGCCGACGATCGAGAAACAGAGGAAGCCCGACGTCGCTTCTTCGCTGGCAGTCGATCGCTCGAGCGTGATGGTGAAGATCACCGGAAACATGATGGAATTGAAGAGGCCGATCGAGAGTGCGGCCCATCCTGCGGGAACCCCGCCGACGCTGAAGACGAAAAGACAAAGAGCGCAGGCCGCCGCGGTGAAGATCGCAAGCAGCCTCGGCGCCGGAATCCTGGTCAGGAGCGCCGAACCGACGAACCGGCCGACCATCGCTCCGCCCCAGTAGAGCGCGGTCGCCTTTCCGGCCTGCTCGAGCGAAAGGCCGGTAACGCCGTCCTGAGGGACGACGAAACGGACGAGGGGTGCATCGAACAGCGCATCGGAGCGGCCCCAGACCAGGTCGGAGTTGAGGAACAGCGCCATCTGCGTTCCGATCGCCACCTCGGCGCCCACGTAAAGAAAGATTGCAAGACCGCCGAACAATGCCCAGCGCGAGGACAAGGCTTCGCTGATCGTGGCGCCGATGCCGAGTTTCGCGGTCTCGTGCGGCGGCGGCGGCGCTGCAGCGCCGATGAGCCTGCGGGCAAGGAAGATCATGAGGCCGATGAGGAGGAGCATCGCCGCGAGCCAGAGGTACGCGCGGTCGATGCCGGCAAGCGCGCTCGCCCTGGCGCTTTCAGTGACCGCCGTGCCCGGCTTGATCTCGATTCCGCGCAGGAAAAGGTGCGCGCCGAGGATCGGTCCAAGAAAGGTACCGAAGCTGTTGAAGGCCTGGCTGAACGTCAGCCGGAAGTGGCTTCGTTCGGGCGAACCGAGGGCCGCGGCGAGAGGGTTCGCGGCGACCTGGAGAATGGTGATCCCGCTAGCGAGCACGAAAAGGCCAAGGAGGATCAAGGGATAGATCGCCGCGTTCACGGCAGCCATCATGATGAGGCAGCCGGCGACCATCAGCCCGAGCGACAGGAGCACGGTCGGAACCGACTTCATCCGGCTGAGGAGCACGGCGCCGGGAAGGCTCATCACCCCGTAAGCGATGAAGAAGGCAAAGGCGGTGAGCTGCGCTTCGACATCGGTGAGGCGGAAGATGCCTTTGACCGAGGCGACCAGGGGGTCGTTGAGCGAGGTGATGAACCCCCAGGCGAAGAACAGGCAGGTGACCACCCCGTAGGCGCCGCCGACGCCTGCACTTTGCCGCTGTCGCACGCTTTCCCCTTTTCGCGCTTCGAGAAGCGAACGTGACAGTGAAAATTCGCTTCCACAAGGCAGCGCGTTCGCTGCTAAACCTTTGGCGATGATCAAGCTTCAGCGCCGCTATGTCGAAAAGCCGTGGGGGAGGACGACGCTTCCGCCGATGTTCGACCCGCCAGCGGGGACGAGGATCGGTGAAGTCTGGTTCGAGGGCGATAAGGACCTTCCCCTCCTCGCCAAATATATCTTCACCAGCGAACGGCTTTCGATCCAGGTTCATCCCGACGACGAACAGGCGCGCTCGCGAAGTCTTCCGGAGGGAAAGAGCGAGTGCTGGACAATCCTCGAGGCAGAGCCAGGCGCAACGATTGGCCTCGGGCTCAAGCGCGCTGCGCGCAAGGAAGAACTTCAGGCGGCGGCGCTGGACGGATCGATCGAGGAGCTGATCGACTGGCGGCCCGTCAGTGCCGGCGATTTCGTGTTCGTGCCGTCAGGAACCATCCACGCGATCGGGGCGGGCATATCGCTCCTCGAATTCCAGCAGAATTCGGACGTCACCTACCGGCTTTATGATTATGGGCGTCCCCGCGCGCTGCACCTCGAGGACGCTATTGAAGTGGCGAAGGCCGGCCCCTTCCCCGACCAGCTCGTGCACCTCTCGCGGGGGGAAAATCGCATGCTTGTTGATGGACCGCACTTCACCTTGGTCCTCACTGCAAAAGACGTGCTCGAGGACCGCCAGCGCTGGGTGATGCCGCTCGAGGGCAAAGGTGCTGGAGACTGCTTTCTTCTCCAACCCGGCGAAACCTTCGGTCTTGCGTCCGGGCAGATGCTTGTCGGCGCTAGCGCAAGGCGGTCATAGCAAGAGCGATCGCGCCCATGGGGCCGGCATCGTTCCCGAGATCGGGTGCGCGGACGTAAGCTGCGCCGGGCGGTAGTTCGACATAACCGGCAAGACTTTCGACCAGCAGTCGTTCGACGAGCGGAAGCAGATGCGGCTGGTGACCGATGACGCCGCCCCCGATTGCAATTGCCCGCGGCGTCGCAGCGCAGACGATTGCGTGGCAGAGCTGCGCAAGAGCCCAGGCCACCGAGTTCCAGACGGGATCATCGGGCTTCAGGGCACCGACGCGGTCCCCCACACGCGCCTTGAGCGACGGGCCCGCGGCAAGCCCTTCCACGCAATCTCCGTGATAGGGACAGGAGCCGGGAAACTCGTCTCCCGCTAGTCTTGCGACACGGATGTGTCCGAGTTCGCAGTGCGCAAAGCCGCGCGTCGGCTTGCCGTTGACGATGAGCCCGACGCCGACGCCGGTTCCGACCGTCGCATAGGCAAAATCATCGAAGCCCCGGCCCGAGCCCCAGCGCATTTCGGCGAGCGCAGCGCCGTTCACATCCGTGTCGAATACCGTCGGCACGCCAGAAGCGCGCGCGAGCCGTTCGCGCACCGGGGCGCCGCGCCAGCCCGGCTTCGGGGTGCTCGTAATCTGGCCGTAAGTGAAAGAGCCCGGATCAAGGTCGAGCGGACCGAAGCTTCCGATCCCCAGCGCTCCAAATCCATGCTCCGACTGCCATTCTTCGAGGACCTGCTCGATGCGTTCCAATGTCTCACCCGGAGAAGTTGTCGGGAGAGTTTCACGGGCGAGGACGTCGCCGGGGCCGCGCGCAAGGATTGCCACGCATTTCGTCCCGCCGAGTTCGACGCCCGCGAAGTTGGCGGAAGCTGCCATCATAAAGTGGGTGCTACGATGAGGAAGAGGACGCAACAAGCGCCGCTCCTGTCCGTTTCGCGGGTGACGAGCGAAGAGGAGGCGGGAATGAAGCGGAGCCTGTTGGCACTTGCAGGATTGGCCGCGATCGGCGCTGCGCCCCCTGCTCCACACGTCAACATGCAGCGCATGTCCGACATCAGCCGCGTGCTTTCGTCGGACGAATTCCAGGGCCGGGCGCCCGGGACGCCGGGAGAAGCCAAGACCGTCCCCTACCTCATCGAGCAGTTCAAGGCCGCGGGCCTGGAGCCTGCCGGAGAGAATGGCGGGTGGACCCAAGAAGTGCCGATGATCCACACGCAGCTGAAAGCTCCGATGGCGCTTTCGGTCACGCAGGCCGGCCAGACGCAGCAGCTCCGTTTCCCGGACGACATTTACCTCGGCACGGTTCGCCCGGTGGACCGTGTCCGCATCCAGAATGCGCCGATGGTATTTGTCGGTTACGGCGTCGCGGCGCCCGAGCGCGGATGGGACGATTTCAAGGGCGTCGACCTTCACGGCAAGGTCGCAGTGATGCTCGTCAACGATCCCGATTTCGAGGCCGCGAAAGGCGAACCCGTCGCCGGCAAGTTCGGCGGCAGAACCATGACTTATTATGGCCGCTGGACCTACAAGTATGAGGAGGCTGCGCGGCGCGGCGCAATCGCTGCGCTGGTCGTCCACGAAACCGAAGGTGCCGGTTACCCCTGGGCGGTGGTGAAGAGCCCTGCTGGCGAGAGCTATGCCATTTCACTGCCCGCCAGCGCACCCCAGCCCGTGCTGCTTCAGGGCTGGATCCAGGAGGGTGTTGCCGCGGCGCTGCTCAAGCGTGCGGGCCGCGACTATGACCAGGTGAGGCGTGAGGCGCGGAGCGCCGCCTTCCGGCCCATCGACCTCAAGGCAAGTTTCTCGGCCGACATCCCGGTGACGCTCGCCCGCATCACCAGCCATAACGTGCTTGGTAAGCTCACCGGCTCCAGATATCCCAGCGAGACGGTCAGCTACGGCGGCCACTGGGACGCCTATGGCATCGGTCCTCCTGACGCAAAGGGCGGCACGATCCGCCCGGGCGCCGCGGACGATGCGCTGGGGCTCGCCGCGATGCTCGAGGACGCACGGCTGTTCTCGGCAGGCCCGCGGCCGGCAAGAACACTGCTGTTCGCCGCCTGGACCGGCGAGGAGCGAGGGCTGCTCGGCTCAGAATATTATGCCCAGCATCCGCTGTTTCCGATGGAGACCATGGTTGCCAACCTCACCTTCGACACGCTGCAGTGGAACGGGGCGGTGAAGGACGCTGTGCTCGTC
Source organism: Sphingomonas agri (assembly GCF_038148795.1). NCBI lineage: Bacteria > Pseudomonadati > Pseudomonadota > Alphaproteobacteria > Sphingomonadales > Sphingomonadaceae > Sphingomonas > Sphingomonas agri. The sequence goes on from NZ_JBAPEU010000002.1 coordinate 956,781, forward strand.
GGGCGGGGTCAGAGCGAGATGGAGGATTATCTCGCATCGGCCGCCAGGGCCCAGGGCCGCTATGTGACGGACGAGAACCATCCCGAGCGCGGCCTCTTCTACCGCGCCGATCACTTCTCCTTTGCCAAGCGCGGCGTTCCGGTGCTGCTCGATATGGCGCTTTCCGGTGCCTACGACATGGTCGAAGGCGGACGGCCGGCTGGCGAGCGGTGGCTGAGCAGCTTCACCACCAACTGCTATCATCAGACCTGCGATGCCTGGGCGCCGACCTGGAACCTCAAGGGTGCGGCGCAGGAGGCCGAGCTGTTCTACGCGATCGGATCAAGGCTCGCGAACAGTCGCGCCTGGCCGCGGTGGAAACCGACTTCCGAATTCGCGGCCGTACGCGCCCAAAGCGAGGCAGCGCGCGGGGGCTCGCCTGTGCACCGCAAGGGCGAGCGCGGACTCTGAACCTCGTGGAGGCAGGGCCCGCTGCTTTGCCCGCATGGTCGACGTGAAGAAGGCGCGGAAGATCGACGGCCGGATCAGGCTCTAGACGCACCTCACAGGTGCCAGTGGACCTCGGCGGTCAAGGTGCGGCCCGGGAACGGGTGGAAAAGGAAATAGCGGCGGTCGGTGAGGTTCTCGATGCCCATCGCAATGTCGATCCGGGGCGCCAGGCGATAAAGCGCGCGAGCGTCGGCGACGACATAGCCCTCGAAGCCCTGGAAGGTATGGCCGACGATGTCGCTGTTATCGATCGTTCCGAACATGCGGCTCGAATATCGCACTGCTCCGGTCAGCGAGAGGCGGTCAGTCGGGCGATAAGTGGCAACGAGTGTCGCCTTGCGGCGCGGCACCTGCGGGATGAGCTTCCCCTCTGCAGCTCTCAGGGCCGGATCGGAGACGATCCTGGGATCGGCCAAGGTGAGGCTGCCGGACAGATCGAAACGTGGGAGTAGATTGCTCTTGTCGATGGCAAGCTCGATCCCGCTCGTTCGTGTTCCTCCGATATTCTGAACGAAGCTGAATAATTGCGTCTGGCTCGGCAGCAGCCCCGCCTGCGAGATCAGCGCATCCTTGATGCTCTCGCGGAACAGGGAGAGCCGCGCGTGGCCGCCGGGCAATCGTCGTTCGATCGCAAGCTCGGCCGAAAGCGCCTTTTCGGGTTTGAGATGGGGATCGGGGACGGTGATCGTCGGACCCGTGCTGATCGCCTGGTAGAGCTCGCTGACAGTCGGAAAGCGAAGCGCACGGCCGCCCGAAATCGTGACGGTCCAGCGCCTTGCGGGCTCCCAGCGAAGCGAGATCTTTGGCGACAGTCCCTGCGCGCTTCGCTTCGGCTGGCTCACATCGAGCGCCGGGAGGGAGGAAAAGTTTCGCCCGCCATAGGCCTTCCACCACTCATAGCGTGCACCAAGCGTCAGCACGAAGCCAGGGGCCGGAGTCCACTCGTCCTCCGCCCACAGAGCGAGTGTTCGAGACTTGCCGCGCGATTCCTGCGCCAACGCGCCTGCTTCCCCGCTCAGCCAATCGCTCGTCATGAAGCGGCGGCTCTTCAGCGTGAAACCGTCAAAGTGTGCGCCGCCGTGAACCTCGTGGTCCTCGAGCGCGCGGGTGTAGCCGTGGAGATCGAGCGTTCGCCAACCCGTGCCGCCCATCCGCGTGATTGATCCCGCGCCGCCTTCAGAAGCGGACGGCAACGCGACTGAAGGGATGCGCTGGTCGTCCCTTGCATAGCGGTAGACCGAGCCGATCAGCGACCAGAAGAACTGGCCGGAGTTCTGCTCGAGGCTGGCCGAATGCATCCAGTGGCGCTCGTCGAACCGGTAGACCTGGTTCGAAAAGGCGCTTGCGGGAATGGTCACCGCGCGCCCGTCGATATTCACGGCCCCGGCATAGACCGGGATCCCGCTCGAGTTTTTCAGATAGCTGTCCGCGTGACTGTCGGTATCATTGAGGAAGAGGGCGGTCTGCCAGGTGAAGTGCAGGCTCGAGCTCAGCTCGATTGCGACCTTCGCTTTCAGATTGTCCTGCCGCTGGTGCTCGAAGCCGCCTGCCCCGATGACCGAGATGGGCTGGCCGCCGCGGTTCAGGGCAGCGACCGCGCCCGTCACCGGAATTCCTGCAGCGGAAGCCGTGGCCGGGCGCAGGGCCGTGACATAAGCAAGGGGCTGGCTTCGGCTGTCGACGTGGTTCGCCGAAAGGAACCAGGCTGCAGGCCCGATCCTGTCACCCACGGTCCCGCTCAGCTGGTACGCCGGGTGGTGACCGCGGGTCTCATATTGATCGAACGCCTGCAAATTGCCCGCCACCGTCGCCGACGCCTCGAGCCTGTCGGGCATTTTGGTCGTAATGTTGACCACCGCACCGATCGAATTGCCGGGATACATGGCAGAGAACGGGCCATAGAGTACGTCCACCCGCTCGATCTCTTCGGGCGAGATCATGCCCCAGCGCGGCGAGGCAAAGTTGTTATTGTTGCCGATCAGCGCCGACAGCAGCACGCCGTCGGCGTAGACGAGGCTGCGCGCGCTCGCTCCGACACCCGAGGTCCGGGTGGCCAGCGGCGCCTGCGTGTCGCCGACGTGGCGCTTGCGAACGAGGAGGCTCGGCAGATAGCGAAGAGCGTCTTCCGTGTTGCGGACCGCGACCGTTGCACGAAGCCTCGCTGCAGTGACGCTTTCGGTGGTGCTGGGAGTCTTTTCTGCAGCCTCGCGAGTGCCGACGACCACGATGGCCGACGACGCCGCAGGCGGCGCTTCTATTGCGGGCATTTTTGACAATCACCTGTTCGAGTTCGGTTATTGGCGAACGAAATCAGGCGATTGCAGGCGGTCCTCTTGCTGGAGGTGGCAGCGCAGGCGGCCCCGTCGCGAAGAAGAGCTCAGCTGGAATTTCCGGACGCGCCGCGGCGACTGGCATCTTGGTGAGGAGTGCGGCCGGCGTGTCGGACGCAGCGAACGCGCTCGACAGCGGAGCAAAGGCGCAGTCACCATCATGTTGCGCCTTGTGCGAGTGGTGGCGGGCATCGTGATGATGCCCCACCATCGCAATGATCGGCGAGGCGTCCGCGGCGGGACACGGTTCGATCGCCAGCGGCCCTCCGACTGTCGCCGGCATCCAGCCGGCAGGGACCAGCATTCGCACGGCAAGCGCGCATGCAAGGAGGATGAACGTCAACCGACGGCGCTCGCGCGGCATGCCCTGTGCCTTAGTCACCCTCTTGTGCCATTTCCACCCGGGCGTCCCAGCGGCTCCCGGTTTCATGGGCTTTGACGTCGCGAGCGGCCCAAAAATTCCCAGGCGCCCGACCGTTCGGTTTTGGCACAGCCGCTTCTGTGCGCAGGCCGCCAGTTGGGCTTCGTGGTAAGCCGGGGGCTCACATCATAGGGGCAAACAATGGAGCATCTCGAGCTCAGATCTTTCGTCAGTCGCGACGAGCGGCGACCGGTCAACCTTCGCGGCTTCGCACTTAGCGACACGCGCGATTCCGACGTCGTCCTTTCGGACCTCTCCTACGGCGGCTGCCAGATTCGCTCGGCCGATACATTCGAGCGGGGCGAGACGTTCGAGCTTCGCGTGCTGAAGCGCGGCGCCAGCCACGTCGAGGTCTGCTGGGTACGCGATGATTGCGCAGGCGCCCGCTTCGTCGGCGGCGACGTCCAGCCCGAGCAAAGCGGGATCTGATCAGCCGATGAGGCGCCTCCTGATCGGCTTGTCTGCGTTCGCGCTCGGCGGCACGACCGCCGCAGCGCTGTCGATGGCAGGCCAGGCGCATCCGCCGGCTGCCTCAGCACAGCCGCTTAGGAACGCGGCGCTTCCGGCCGGCCGCCTGCCGGTTTCGGCCTCAAGCTTGCACGAGGCCTTGGCGGCGGGCCTGGTCGATCGGCCGGTGAAGACGATCCTCGCCGTGCCCGGTCGGATGACCTACGGCGACTATCGATGGGATGAAGAGGGCGTCCCCGCGGGCCCGACCTGGATCCGGGTCGACCTTAATTCGCAGATCCTTTCGGTCTTTCGCGCCGGTCACGAGATCGGCACCGCCGTGATCCTCTATGGCGCCGATGGCGTTCCGACGCCTACCGGCAGGTTCCCCGTCTTGGCCAAGCTCAAGGACCATCGCTCGGCGACCTATGACGCGCCGATGCCGTTCACTCTTCGCCTGACGGCCGACGGCGTCTCCATTCATGCAAGCAACGTGCGCTGGGGCTATGCAACGCACGGCTGCATCGGCGTTCCGGAGGCTTTCGCGGCCAAGCTGTTCGCGGCCACGCATCTTGGCGATGAAGTGCTCATCGTCGATGGTGCCGGGCGAGGACATCGCGCTCCGGCTTCAAACAGCTAGGACGCAATTCACGGAAGAATTTTCGGGCATCGGTGAGACCGGAAGAAGCCGCGCGGCCGGCAATTCGTAAACCAGATCTTCACGCTGTTCTGAAAGCATTCGTTAGGGCGCAAGAGATTAACAATTGGTTTCGGGGGGCCTTTTGGAGGCTCGAGTATGCGTATCTTCGGCAAGAAAATCGGCGGGGGTCGGCGCGCCGCCTCGCGCGAGAAACTCCCACTACCAGCCGTTCTCAGTACGGTTGAAAACTCTGCCCTTGCGGAGCTCGTGGACCTGTCGATGACAGGTGCGAGGCTCAAGGGCGCGCATCTGCCCACTACCGGAGCGGCGGTGTCGCTGAGACTGGACTGCGTCCATGTGTTCGGCACGGTCGCCTGGTTGCAAGAGGAAGAGTGCGGGATCTCGTTCGACGTCCCGCTCGCGAACTTTGAGTTTGCCCGGTTGCGCCGGGAGGTGGCGGTCGCTTCAGTGATTTGGAGCAGCGTCGATGAAAGGATTGCCGCCAGAGACTGGCACTACGGCGTGGCGCGCTAGCTGCATCTCCTCCCAGCCAGGACGGCTCCCGGAATTCGGGAGCCTGCAAGGTTTGCCGTTCCAGTCGCACGTGACGTTGCGCTGACGGATCCGTCGGCTATGTCACTTCCGGTGACTGAGCAGCGCGACGGCTTACCTGTTCTGGCTTTTCCCGCAGCTGAAAGTTTCGAAGAGTGGCTGGATCGGCAGCCCGCGGAGGCCGCCGGCGCATGGCTGAAGCTCCCGAAGAAGTCGGCGAGCGCCCCTGGCCTGACGAAGGCTGAAGCCATCGACGCCGCGCTCTGTTACGGGTGGATCGACGGCCAGCTCGACAAATATGACGACGAATATTGGCTCGTCCGTTTCACACCCCGAAAACGTCGCAGCAGATGGTCGCAGGTGAACAAGAGCCGAGCGACGGAGCTTCTTGCCGAGGGGAGGATGCGAAAGTCAGGCCTCGCGCAAATTGAGGCTGCAAAGGCCGATGGCAGATGGGCCGCGGCCTACGCGCCCGCAAGTTCCGCGAAAGTCCCCACTGACCTTCAGGATGCACTCAACGCCAATCAGCAGGCAGCGACGTTCTTTGCAACGCTGAAGGGTGCGAACAGATACGCAATCCTCTACCGCATCGGCTCCGTTAAGCGTCCCGAGACCCGCGCGAGGAAAATCGCTGAATATGTCGCCATGCTTGAGCGCGGCGAGACGATTCACGGCTAGCGATTACAACTTCGAGGACGCCACCGGCGGGATCAGGTGTCAGCTTCCGACATACGCCAAATCGCGTAAGCTTGACGAGTGAGGCGGCGCCAACCTGGAGACCAAAATCATGCACATCGAGGGCAAGCTTTCGAAAATGGGTCTCGTGCTGCCCGATCCAATGCGAGCGCCACCTGGCTTCCGGATCAGTTGGCGCCAGGTCCGTGTCATCGGCAATCGCGCGATAATCGCGGGTCACGGACCACGGCTTCCAAATGGCGATTTCGCCGGGCCCGCGGGAAAGGTTGGGTCGGACCTCACCCTCGAACAGGGTCGTGCGGCAGCTCGTTCGGCGGCGCTTGCCATACTTGCCGATCTCAAGCGGGAAATTGGAGATCTCGATCGGTTGATCAGCTGGACCCGGGTCTTTGGAATGGTCAACGCTGCACCAGGGTTCGTGGCGCTTGCGCCTGTGATCGACGGTTTCACCGAACTCATGATCGATCTGTTTGGTGAAGAGGCCGCTCTGTGTCCGCGAGCAGTCGCGGGCATGGCCGAGCTCGCACTCAACTCCCCGGTGATCGTGGAAGGTGAAGTCGAGATAAGAGAGGCTCGCTGATCCAGGCTCCCGGCAAACGTGCGCAATTGGTAGAAGGCAGACCTCCCGCCTATTTGCGAGCCTTCCTTGCGGCATAGCGGGCGTCACGCGCCGCCTTTCGCTCGGCTTCGCTTGGAACGGGCGCAGACGCCTTGGCTGCGGCTTTGGCCTTGGACTGCGCTGCGGCTTCTGCGGCCGCATTCTTCGCGATTGACTTCGCATCTTCACGCGCCTGGCGCCGCACGCTGGCAGCCTTGCGTTCAGCCAATTTATTTTGGTCCGGCTCAGGCCTGAGCCGAAGCTGCGCCAATGCTCTTTCCTTCGCGTCGGCGGCCTGGCCGACACGGTCCTGGAAGGACGGAGGCTTAAATGAGGTCATGGTTGCAGAACGAGCCTGGCGCCTTTTCGCCCCATGCATGGAAAAAACAACTCAACCTGTGCCGTCCTGTCCGGTCGGCCGTGAAAATGTCCGCACCGGTGGAAAAGCAGGCGTTCGATAGACTGGTATTGAAGCAACGCGAAGAACCGAGCGGCTCCGCCGTATCGCGAACGCCATCGCGCTGAAGCCGAGAACCATCATCGCCCACGTCGCGGGTTCGGGTACTCCCGACGTGGGCTGCGATACCGTCAGGGTCCCGACGGAATAGCTGAACTTGTAAGTTCCCACAGCTCCTAACGAGCCTGTCTGGAAGAAATCTCCGGCTACCAGGAAGCCGCCGTTGCCCATGTCCCAGAATATGAGGATCTCATCGATGTTTGGTCCTGCAGCCTGAATATCGAAATCAATTCTCGAGCACGGAAATCCGCTGGCCGGCGAGCAACTGTCGAGCTGGGCTGCCGTAAACGACGTGGTGGACGTGATGAAATCCGACGTCGTCAGTTGCCACGAACGGCCGTGGATCGTGTCGTCATATGAATAGACGACAGACGCATCGGCGGCCGTGGAAACCAGAGCCGCCAGCGCTGCTGCCGCGGCGATCGAAACGGGTCTCATAGGACACTCCTCGATCATTAATTTTTTATTAACTTCTGATTAACTCACCTTCGGCCTGCAGAGTCAATGAAGCAACGGCGAATTTCGGACCAAAGGATTGGGATCCGGTCTGGGCCGGAAGCAGCCCTCCGCCAATGGCGGGAATGGGCCGGAAAGCCATCGTTAGCTTTCGTAGCCTGAAGAGGCGCTCGAAGTCCGGCTTGGGTGGCGAATGGAGCTTAAGCGGCCTTAAGCGCGGGCCGGGTCCGGCGCGCACGCCAGCCGACCAGCCCGAAACCCAGCAACATAAGTGCCCATGAGGCAGGCTCGGGCACTGCGCTAGGCACAGGTTCGCGTGGTCCGCTCGGGAATGTCTCGGTTCCGCCTGGTGGCGAGACGCCGCCGCCCCCACCGCCGCCGGGGGGAGAGACGAGGCCGCCCCCGCCCCCGCCCGAAGGAGGGACAATGAAGCCGGCGACCGGCGGCGGCGTGGTCAGTGAGGCCATTGGAAGTGCCGGCGCGAGATCGAGCGCGACTTCCGGTGACGGTGGCGACAGCAGGACTTTTGCAAGTTCGGTCTGCGACGGCACGTCCACGTGCGGCCGGGCGCGCGCCCTGGTGAGCGCGCGGGCGTGCTTGGTCTTTGTAAGCAGCGCCGCGGTGCGCTGGCCCGGCGAACGCTGGCCGATGAGGTCGGCAAGGCTCTCGGCCTTGGCAACCGCGGCCTGGACGGCATCGCCTCCCATGACACTGTCGAGGGTCAGGAACCCGCCGCCTGCAAGTGCGAGCGATACGAGCGCGGCAAGAACCACCGAACGCCGTGCGCGCGACTTCTTCGCCGCCCGCGCACTGCGAGATCGGCGGATTGCAGCCGCGATATTTGGCTGTCGTTCCAGCGCGTTTTCCACGACGCCACTTGGCAGTGAATCCGACCTCCCGATCAAGTCGGCGAAACGATGCGCCCCATAATGGTGCAGCTGTTATTTGGTTGTTGCGGAAGATCTCAAGGTAAACGAACAGTAAACCAGCTTAACTCGTGTCAGCGTTTTTCAGGAGTTGGGCTGGAATTTGGCGTAATGGTTAACGGAACCAGAGATGAAAGATTTTGGACTAGTCGTGTTGCTCAGCGTAATCGTTAACGCTGCGGCTCCGCGTGCGGATGCACCGGCGCTTCCGGTGCTGACGACGGCCAAGTCGACGCAGGCCTTCGCCGATTGCTTCGCGCGGAGCCAGGATCGCCAGTCGGCGGTCTGGGCATTCGTGCCCAAAGCGCACGGCGGCACCTTCTCCAATCTCGGGGCTTCCTCTCCTGCAGCGCCTTATTTCCTCCTCATCAGCGATCGTGGGGCACGCCGGGAGATCCAGCTTCAGAATGCAGCTCGTGGCGGAGCCCAGGAAAAGGGGGTGCAGCAGTGCATATGATTGATCGATCGGCCCAGCGCCGACTGCTCAAGGTCAGCGACCGCGCCCGGGCCGGGACCCGCAAGGTCGTATCCGAAAAGATGCAGGCCTATCTCGCCTGCGGGCCGGCATCTCAGCTCCAGTCCAGCGATGTTCTTGACCCAAAGGTCGAGCGTCGCCGCTTCAGCCGCAAGGCAATTGCATCCGAGGCGCTGGTGCGCCGCGTGGGCGGTTTCAGCTTCGGCGTAATGCTCAAGGACATTTCCGTCGACGGCTGCAGGGTAGAAATGCTCGAGCCCTGCGAAGTCGGCGATTGCACCATTACCCGTTTCCCGCAGCTCGAACCACTGGGTTCGCGCGTCTGCTGGGCGGACGGTACGGCAACAGGGATGCAATTCTCGAGCGCCATTCATCCGGCAGTGTTCGACATGCTCCTGGGGCGGCTGATGGAGTTGCCCTCGCCCGCATAATGAAATCATGGGTATTTCCATGACGGGCGCATATCGGCCGCATGAACTTTACACCCTGAACTCTCGACCAGGCTCTTGCGCAGGCGCATGAAACAGCAATGCGGGGGCTAGGGATGATATTTGCAGCAGCGCTGGTTGGCACTGCCGCGCCGGCTTTGGGGGCGGATGTTCAGCCGATCTGCGCTGATCGCCCGAGCAGGTCCACGGGTCCATGCACGGTCCCTCAAGGAAAATGGCAGATCGAGACCGGCCTTATCGACTGGAGCCGGGACACGTCGGATGGCGTGCGCACCGACGCCGTCACGTGGGGCAATACTGCGATCAAATATGGTGTCAGCAGCCGGGCCGACATCGAGTTATGGGTGACGCCGCTCGAAAGTGTTTCGATCCATGGCGGCGGCATAGACGAGCATCATTCGAGCTTCGGGGACACCCTGCTTCGGGTGAAATACGCAGTGACGCCGGACAATGCCCCGGTACAGGTGACGCTCGACCCTTTCGTCAAAATCCCGACCGCCAACCACGAGCTCGGGAACGGAAAGGTCGAAGGCGGCCTTCTCGTCCCCGTCCAGATACCGCTTGGCAAGGGACCGCTCACCCTCTCGCTCGATCCCGAGCTCGATCTTCTCGCCGACGGTGACGGCCACGGCTATCATCTCGCAGCCCAGCAGGTGGTGAACCTTGGCATTGCAGCGAGCGACAAGCTCAATCTTTCAACCGAGATCTGGGCGCTGTGGGACTGGGATCCGGGCAACACGGGCAGGGAGGTCTCCTGGGACGGCTCTGCTGCCTACCTCGTGACCAAGGACCTGCAGCTCGACGCCGGGGCCAATTTCGGCCTCAACAAGCAGACGCCCGACGTCGAAGTCTATACGGGCATATCCTACCGCTTTTGAGCTCGATGCTCTTCAGGTCAGCATCTTCTTCACGCCCCGGGCCGCCTGGCGAAGCCGCTGTTCATTCTCGACCAGCGCAATCCTGACGAACCCCTCGCCTTCTTCGCCGAAGCCGACGCCCGGAGCGACCGCCACGTGGGCGTCAGTCAGCAGCTGCTTTGAGAATTCCATCGAGCCCAGGTTATGAAAGCGCTCCGGGATCGGGACCCAGGCGAACATCGAGGCACTAGGGACGGGGATCGGCCAGCCGGCACGCCCGAAACTCTCGACGAGCACGTCGCGGCGCTTCCGATAGAGTTCGCGGTTGGCAGCGACGACATCCTGCGGGCCGTTGAGCGCGGCTACGGCCGCCGCCTGCACCGGCGTGAACGCGCCGTAGTCGAGGTAGGATTTGACGCGTGCGAGCGCCTCGATGAGACGGGCATTGCCGACCGCGAAGCCGATCCGCCAGCCCGCCATCGAATAGGTCTTGGACATCGAGGTGAACTCCACCGCGACGTCCTTTGCGCCCTCGACCTGGAGGATGGACGGCGTGGGCGTGTCGCCGAAATAGATCTCCGCATAAGCAAGGTCGGAAATGACGATGAGCCCGTGCTCGCGCGCGAAGGCGACGAGGCGTTCATAGAAGCCAAGGTCGGCGACATAGGCCGTGGGGTTGGAGGGGTAGCCGACGACCAGGACCTTGGGGCGCGGCACCGTGTACTTCATGGCGTTGGTCAGGCGCTCGAAGAATTCCTCCCCCGGCGCAGCCGGGATCGAACGGATCGCAGCGCCCGCGATGATGAAGCCGAACGTATGGATCGGGTAGGACGGGTTGGGCGCAAGGACGACATCGCCGGGGGCCGTGATCGCCTGGGCGAGATTGGCGAGCCCTTCTTTGGACCCCAGGGTGACGATGACTTCCTTGTCAGGATCGAGCGTCACGCCGAAGCGGCGCTCGTAATAGGCGGCCTGCGCCTTTCTGAGACCCGGGATCCCCCGGCTCGCGGAATAGCCATGCGCATGAGGGTTGCTTGCGACTTCGGCGAGCTTCTCGATCACGTGCGGCGGCGGCGGCCTGTCGGGATTTCCCATTCCAAGATCGACGATGTCCTCGCCGCGTGCGCGCGCAGCGGCCTTCATCGCATTAACCTCGGCAAAGACGTAGGGAGGAAGACGCTGAATTCGGTAGAAGTCGGATTCCATCGCGCGAGTCTGCAGCCGGGACCTCGGCGCATCAATCCCTGTACGCTGGAAGGCTCCAGCCCCGGGTGATCGCGAGGCCCCGCAGGACGAACCCGGCAAGGGCAGCTGGGATCGCCGCCAGCCAGAGCGGAACTCCAACCAGCGTCAGAATGACAAAGAGGCCCGCAGAAAGCGCTGCGGCAGTGACATAGAGTTCGTTGCTCATGAGGATCGAGGGTTCGCCTGCAAGGAGGTCGCGGACGATCCCGCCGAAGCAGGCGGTAAGGACGCCCATCGCGAATGCCGGCACCGGTGCTACGCCGTAGCCGATCGCCTTGGCCGACCCGAAGGTCGCATAAGCGGTCATGCCGGCGGCATCGAACCAGTCGAGGGCTTTTCCTGCAATCCAGCGGCTGTTGACGGACCAGACTGCGAGCGCAGCGCCGATGCAGATGAGGAGGGTCGCATTGTTCCTGATCCAGAACACCGGCGCTCCGATGAGGAGGTCGCGAAGCGTGCCGCCCCCGACGCCCGTCACGGCCGCAAAGAAGACGAAGGTCACGAAATCGAGCCGGCGTTCCGCGGCAACGAGGGCGCCCGAAATCGCGAACACCGCAATCCCGAAATAGTCGAGAATGATGAGCGCGTCGTAGAAATGGGGAACTATCGGAGCGGCCATGGCATCGTCATGCAGCCGGCGCGCTGGTCCAGCAAGCCGCCCTTGCTAGCGATGCATTTCCTTCTGCGCTTCCTGGAACCAGCCGGGCTGCGCCACGCCCTGCTCCTTCTGAGCGAACTGCGTGGCCTTCTGCTGCGGCTGGGCTCCGGGGAAGGCCAGGATCATGATCAGGACCGCAAGGACGGCAAGAAGCCCGATGAGCGCCATGAACGGGACCGTCGAGAGCAAGAGCCTGGGCCGCTCTGGCTGAGTGCGCTGCCGGTCGGCATTGCGCCGGCGGAAGCTGCGCTTGCGCGCCAGGGCCTCGATATAGGCGTCGGGCCGCGTCCAGCTGCTTTCCTGCGCGGGACTCGCCAGTTGATCCCGTTTCTTCACGGGGGGCTAGCTGCTCCTTGGACGGCCTCTTTGCAATAAGCGCGTGGATGGGCTCGTCGGCGAGCCGGGGCGCGGCTGCGCCCGTCAGTTTTTCAGGGGGACTTTCAGATCAGCGATCGTCTTCTCGCCGCAGTGGACGCTCACCTGATCCACCCCCGCGCTGTTGGGGATCACGGCTTTGACGTCCCACCAGTTATCGGGAGCGCCGTAACTGCTCATGTTGGGAGCAATGGTCGGCCAGACCGTTGCGGTCGTGCCTACGACGTCCATCTTGCCGATCTGTGCCTGGTAGCGGGAATCCTCGCGATAGACCTTGCCCTTGAGCGTGATGTTCCCGTCCTTGCCGCGCGAGGCTGCCCAGGCCTTGGTCTCGCTGTCCTTGAAGAAGCAATAAGGTGGACGCTCCTTCCTGGGCGCCGCCGCATTCGCGGAAGCCTCGTTCTGCGTCTTGTTGTCGCTCGATTGCCCGCAGGCGCCCAATGCCGCGGCAAGACCAGTGAAGATCAGGATCCTGTGCATTGGCCGCCTCCCCGCCACCCCGGCTTCTTCCAGCCGGGGCTTCTCAGCATTTGAGAGCAAGGCGGATGCCGGATCAAGTCCGGCACGACGGCAAAACGTCAGCCGATCGGATTACCGCTCTGTTCCTGTTCAAAGAGGTCGGCAACGACGTCCCCGCGCGCGGTCAGGCGCACCTTGTCGCCCTCGACCTCGGCAACAAGACCCCTGGGAATGAAATGGTGATGCTCTTCGTGTGCGACGCCGCTGTCGGCGCGGATGAGCTTGATGCGATTCTCCTCGACGCGGTCGACCGTGCCGATGTGAACGCCGTCGGCGCCGATCACTTCCATATGTTCGCGGATATCATCGAAGCCGCTCATGGCATTCTCCTCGCTTGAGGGGGTTGAATGTGGTTCCAACGCTTCGCTCGCGCCAGGGGTTCAGCGGCGCGGTGCCCGACTACGCTTGTTTGTTGCACGAGTCATCCTCGGGGCCGGGTTGTCCGCGCTCCCAATCCCGCTTACCCCGGCCCCCTATGGCTGACGTCCGCACCACCACCATCCCCGAGGCCAACACGGCTCCCGAAGCGCCGCCCTCGCCGACGCACCTCACCATCCGCCGCGAGGATTACCGCCCTCCAGACTGGCTCGTGCCCGAGCTCGCCCTCGACTTCGATCTTGGCCTCGAGACGACGAAGGTCCGCGCCACTCTCAATGTCGAGCGCAACGGCTCGCACGATCGGCCGCTGCGTCTCGACGGCGACGGAGTGCAGCTGGTTTCAGTCCTCGTGGACGGGCAGCCGGCCGAGCACCGGATGGAGGGTCCGGCGCTCCTGGTCGACATCGCGGGCGACCGCGCGACCGTCGAAACCGAGGCCGTCATCCACCCGGAGGCCAACACCAAGCTCATGGGCCTTTATGCCTCGAACGGCATGCTCTGCACGCAGTGCGAGGCGCAGGGGTTCCGGCGGATAACTTTTTTCCCCGACCGTCCGGACGTCCTCTCGAAATACAGCGTGCGGATGGAGGGTGACGCCGCTGCCTTCCCGGTCCTCCTCTCGAACGGCAACCGGACCGGGCAAGGCGAGGCCGTAAATGGCCGCCACTGGGCGCAGTGGGAGGATCCCTTCCCCAAGCCCTGCTACCTGTTCGCGCTCGTTGCCGGCGACCTCAAGGCAAACCGCGACAGCTTCACCACGATGAGCGGCCGCAAGGTCGATCTCTTCATCTGGGTCCGGGAGGCTGATCTTCCCAAGACCCATCATGCGATGGAGAGCCTGAAGCTGGCGATGGCCTGGGACGAGAAGGTCTATGGCCGCGAATATGATCTTGATCTCTTCAACATCGTTGCGGTCTCGGACTTCAACATGGGGGCGATGGAGAACAAGAGCCTCAACATCTTCAATTCGGCTTACGTCCTTGCCGACCAAGAGACGGCGACCGACGCCGATTTCGACAATATCGCCCGGGTCGTCGCACACGAATATTTCCACAACTGGTCGGGCGACCGCGTGACCTGCCGCGACTGGTTCCAGCTGAGCCTCAAGGAAGGCTTCACGGTCTTTCGCGACCAGAGCTTCTCGGCGGACATCGGGAGCCCTGCGGTCAAGAGGATCGAAGACGTCCGGGTGCTGCGCGCCGCGCAATTTCCGGAAGACCAGGGACCGCTTGCTCACCCCGTGCGGCCCGACAGCTATATCGAGATTTCAAACTTCTACACCGCGACCGTCTACAACAAGGGCGCCGAGGTCATCCGGATGCTTGCGACGGTGCTCGGGCCGGACAAGTTCCGGGCCGGGACGGATCTCTATTTTGAGAGGCACGACGGCGAAGCGGCCACCTGCGATGATTTCGTCAAGGCGCTTGAGGATGCGAGCGGCGTTGACCTGACGCCCTTCAAGATCTGGTACAGCCAGGCTGGAACGCCCAAGGTCAGCGCTCGGCTCGATCATGACACGGCGGCGAAGCGCGCCACCCTGCACCTGCGCCAGCAGGAGGACCCGACGCCCGGGCAGGCGGTCAAGCAGCCGATGCCCATACCGCTCAAGACCGCCATCATCGGCAAGGAGAGCGGAGCCGAGATCTGCCCGGAGAAGCTGATCGTCCTCGAAGGGGCCGAGCAGAGCGTGACGTTCGAGAATGTGAGCGAAACGCCGCTTCTATCGATCAACCGCGACTTTTCGGCACCGGTTCTGCTGACTGCAGAGCGAAAGCCGCACGAACTCGAACAGCTCGCCCAAACCGACACCGATCCCTTCGCCCGTTACGAGGCGATGCAGGAGCTGATGATGTCGGCGCTGACGGCCGGTGCCCGCGGCGAAGCCGTCGACTTCGAGCCCGTTGTCCGCGCCATCGGCGCGACGTTGAAATCGAACGCGCTCGATCCGGCGTTCAAGGCCGAGGCGATCCTGCTTCCGAGCGAGAGCCTCATCGCCGACCGGATGGATGTCGTCGATCCCGATGCGATCCACGCTTCGCGAGATCGCTTGCGCACGGAAATCGGCAGGGCCTTGGCGGACGATCTTCTTGCGGCACACCGGATCGGCGGGGCTGAAGGCGATGACCTTTCTCCAACCGCCAAGGGTATCCGGCGGTTGAGAACCGTTTCGCTGGGGTTGATGGCGGCGGCCGACGAACGGAAAGCGGCGGAGCTTGCCAAGGCGCAGTTCACCGCGGCCGACAACATGACGGACCGCCAGGGAGCGCTCGGCGTCCTCGTCTCGCTCGACGCGCCTGAGCGGGCGCAGGCGCTAGAGGCCTTCTACGAGCGCTTCCACGACGATGCGCTCGTGCTCGACAAGTGGTTTGCGCTCCAGGCCGCCGCGCAGCGCATTGACACGGTCGACCAGGTGCTGAAGCTCTCAGCGCATCCCGACTTCGTGATGACCAACCCCAATCGGCTGCGCTCGCTCGCCGGCACGTTCGGCGCGAACCACTGGGCGTTCCACAGCGCAGGCGGGCGCGGCTATGCCTTCCTTGCCGACATGATCATCGCTGCCGACAAGCTCAATCCGCAGATCGCCGCGCGCCTGGTGCCGCCCTTCGGCCGCTGGAAGCGGTTCGAGCCCAGGCGAGCCGCCATGATGCGGCAGGCCCTCGAGCGCATCGTCGCGGCACCGGGGCTGTCGAAGGACGTCTACGAGCAGGTGAGCAAGTCGCTCGCCTGAGGCGAGCGGGGCTCCTAGGAGCCGCTGCTTCCGATCCAGCGGGCCACGTCGGCGGCGACCTGGTTGGCGGCGCGGTTCAGTGCCGGTCCGACGGTCGCGGCGGTTCCGTCCGCAGGAGCACTCGCGCTGAACCGGCGCGTCTCGACGCGATTGCCGCCCGCGACTGAAAGCGAACTGTCGTAGGTCACGACGACCTGGCCCGTTGAAGCGTCATAGCCGAAGCGCTGAAGGGCGCCGGTGACGGTGAGACCGGGATCGAGCGTTGTCTGTTCTGCATCGAGGACGACGCGGTTGGTGCTGCGCCGGACAGTCTCGGAAAGAAGGCTCGCGAACAGGCGCGCCGGCGTGTCGACCAGCTGCAGGTTCGCTACATATTGAACGTCGGTCGGCGAAACCTGGACCGGAACGCGCACGGTGCTCAGCTCCCTTGCGACGGACGGGGTCGAGATGGTGACGGCCTGACCCGCAGCCACGGTCCGCGCGATCTGCGGCGGCTCAGCCGCCTCGGGCGTCAGGGTGACGAGATTGGTGGGCGGCTTTCCGCCCCCAAGCATGCCGCTCAGCGAGCAGGCGCTAAGTCCCGCCGCCAGCGCAATTGCGGCACTCGTCTTGGCCAACAGCCTCATTTGCGTTTCCCTGGCTTGTAGTCGGGCAGTTTTTCGGGCCCCAGCGTGCCGCCGATCCCCTGCTGGTTGATGCGGTTCGACACCGCCTGGAGCGACTGCGTCAGGTCGCGAAGGTCATGAACGAGCTTGTTCGCCTCCGGGAGCGTCGACTTGCTGAAGTTCTGAACGCCGGGGCGCGCATCGCTGATCATCGAATTCAGATTGTCAGTCGTTTGCTGGACCGAGGTCAGCGCCTTGTTGAGGTTCTCCATGGCCGGACGCCCGTCCTCGCTTACCAGCCGGTTGGCGTTGGCCGAGAGTGCCGCGACATTGTTGGCCGCGAGCCCGGCATTGTGCGACGCAATTTTGATCTCGGCGATCGTGTCGCCCATCTCTGGCGCGTGCTTTCTAAGCTGGGCGGTGGTCGCGTCGATATTCTCGAGAATGTCGGCGATCGAATTCTGGTTCTTGTCGCTCAGGAGCTCGGTCAATCGCTCCGTCAGGCGCTGGATGCGGTCAATGAGTTCCGGGGCGCTGTTGAGAAGCGCGCTGATGCCGCCCGAGGTTGCCGGGATGACCGGGCAGCCCTGCGGCCCGACCTGGTCGATCGAGGGCCGCCCGCGCTCGGCTCCCTGGAGCTGGATTTCCGAAACGCCGGTGAAGCCGACGCCATGGATCTGCGCGCTCGTGCCCTGGAGGACGGGCGTCTGCTCGTCGACCTCGACCCTCACCCACACGAACTCGGGACGGTTCGGGAGGAGGGAAATCTTCTGGACCTGGCCGACGGGAACGCCCGAGAAGCTGACGTTCGAGCCCTTGTTGAGGCCGCCGACACCCTGCGCAAAATAGATGTCGAAGCACTTGGTCGCCTTGTTCGAGAGACCGGCAAGCCAGACGATGAAGAGAAGGACGCCGGCGAGCAGCGCCACCGTGACCGCGCCAACCATGACGTAGTTCGACCGGGTCTCCACTACGCGATTGCCCCTTCTTCGTAAGCCGCTGCCGCAGTCCGGCCGCGTGGCCCGTTAAAATATTCTTGTATCCAAGGATGGTCCAAAGCCAATAGTTCCGGAATCGTTCCGACCGCAACGACCTTCTTGTCGGCAAGGACGGCCACGCGGTCACAGATCGCGTGCAGCGTATCGAGGTCGTGCGTGATCAGGAAGACCGTAAGCTCGAGCCGTTTCTGGAGCGACTTGATGAGCTGGTCGAACGCCGCCGCCGCGATCGGATCGAGCCCGGCGGTCGGCTCGTCGAGGAAAAGCAGTTCAGGGTCGAGCGCGAGGGCGCGTGCGAGCGCTGCTCTCTTCACCATGCCACCCGAGAGTTCGGAAGGATATTTGGGTCCCGCATCGGCATCGAGGCCGCCCATCGCGATCTTGTAGGAGGCCATCTCGTCGAGGAGCGGCGGCTTGATCCCCGGAAAGTATTCGCGGATCGGGACTTCGACATTCTCGGCAACGGTGAGCGTCGAGAAGAGAGCGCCGTTCTGGAACAGGATACCCCAGCGGCGCCGGATATTCTTGGCCTCGTCCTCCTCCCGCCCGATCATGTTTTCGCCCAGCACCTCGACCTCGCCCGTGTCAGGTGTCTGGAGCCCGATGATCGAGCGGAGAAGCACGGACTTGCCGGTGCCCGAACCTCCGACGACGCCGAGAATCTCGCCTCTGCAGACGGTGAGATCGAGGTCTTCGTGGACGACCTGTTCCCCGAAACTGTTGCGAAGCCCCCTCACGGTGATGATGGGCTTGCAGTCTTTCGACACGTACGTCGGGTCGAGGTTCTCGGGGACCTGCGTCATACCCAGCCGATCGTGCTGAAGAAGACTGCGAATACGGCATCGAGCACGATCACCAGGAAGATCGACTGGACGACGGCGGTCGTGGTGCGCGAGCCCACTTCCTCGCTGTTCCCCTGGACGAGCATGCCCTGGAAGCAGCCGGCGAGCGCGATGATGAAGCCGAACACCGGCGCCTTGATGATGCCCACCCACATGTCGGTGAGCGGGATCACTTCCTGGAGGCGCTGGATGTAGGTGAGCGGCGGGATCCCGAGCGAGAGCCAGACGAACACGCCGCCACCGATGAGCGAAAGGAGCATCGACCAGAAGGCGAGAAGCGGCATCATTATCACTGCTGCAATGATGCGCGGAAGCACGAGCGCCTCGATCGGCGACACGCCGATGGTCCGCATTGCATCGATTTCCTCGGTGATCTTCATCGTTCCGATCTGCGCTGCGAACGCCGATCCCGATCGGCCCGCGACCATGATCGCCGTCATGAGCGTGCCGAGCTCGCGGACCGTGATGCGGCCGATGAGGTTGATGGTGTAAACTTCGGCGCCGAACTGGGCGAGCTGAACCGAGCCCTGCTGGGCAATGACGATACCGATGAGGAAGCTCATTAGCCCAATGATGCCGAGCGCGCGCACGCCAACGACATCGAAGCGCTGGACGACGGCATTCACGCGAAAGCGGCGGGTGGGTCTGCGGATGACGTTTGCAAAGCCAAGGAGCGTCGCGCCGAAGAAGCCGAGTAGACCAATGAGGGTGTGTCCGATTTCGACGACCCATTGTCCAAGCTCGCGAAGGCCGGCCATGAAATTGTGCGGCTCGTCGGGAACGACCTGCGCCGGATGATCGAACTCGCCGACCTGCTTCAGAAGGCTGACCTCGTCGCGGCTCGCGCCGATGACCTTCGCTCCCCGGTCGCGCACGGTCCGATAGACGATCCATGCACCGACCGTGTCCATGCGGTCGATTTCGCTAAGATCGATGGTGATGGGATCCTGGAGCGCGTCGAGCTCGCGCTGGGTGGTCGCGGCGCGCGTGATGGTCAGCGCTCCAGCGACCCGGTAGACCGAGCCGCTCGGGTGATCCGTCTCCTGCTCAGTAACCTCGGCCATGCGCGGGGGAGTAGTGCGCGAAATGGCTCTTCTGGGCAAGTCGCGGGACTTTTCTGCCGACTGGTGCCCCTCTATGCCTCGACGGCAGTGGATAATGAGACACCTCTCCTCTTCGTGCCGATCGGCCAAAATCCCGCGCGTCCTTTCGGGATGGATGCGCACGCGCGCGCTTGCCGGCTTGCGGCCAACGCCGGTCTGGAATGCGCAGATGCGCCGCAACAGGGGCGCGCCGCGATCCTTGCAAGCATGGCCTATGGCTGGGATCCCGTCTGGCTGAAGGAATTGCGCGACCGGCCAAGGAGCGTGCTGACGCTGAGTGGAAAGCCGGTGATGGCGCACGTGCCTCAAGACGACGATGCTCAAAGCATTGCTGAGGCCCTCGCAGCGGGAACCGCGATCGAGGGTTATGAGATGATCGCCGGCGAGACTGCGCAGCTCAGCAACACGGCACTGAGAAAAAGAGAGCGGCCGTTCGTCCTCCCGCTCGATCCATCAGACCCCGAGCCTGTCGAGCGCGCAGCTTACGACGGCGCCTACAAGGGCGTCACGGATGCGCTCACTCTCTATCTCTGGCGCAGGCCCGCCTTCTACCTGACGCGCTGGGCTGCGCGCGCGGGCGTTTCGCCCAACATGGTGACACTGGCGGGCGCGTTGCTCTGCCTCCTTGCCTTCTACTTCTTCTGGCGCGGCGAATATTGGTGGGGCGTCATCTCTGGCTTTGGTTTCATGGTGCTCGACACCGTTGACGGAAAGCTCGCGCGCTGCACCGGCGCTTCCTCCAGGTGGGGCAATGTCTTTGATCACGGCATCGACCTCGTCCATCCGCCTTTCTGGTGGTGGGCATGGCTTCATGGCCTTGCCGCTTATGGGCGCCCGCTCGAACCCGTCTACGCAACGATGGTCCTCTGGGTGATCGTCGGCGGCTATGTCGCCCAGCGAGCGATCGAGGGCCTCTCGATCCAGCGCTTCTCCGGCATGGAGATCCACGTCTGGCGGCCGCTCGACAGCAGGTTCCGGCTGGTTACCGCGAGGCGCAATCCCAACATGGTGATCCTCGTCCTCAGCCTCCTCGTCCGCCGCCCCGACAGCGGCCTGGAACTGGTGGCCTGGTGGACGCTTATCAGTCTCATCTTCCACGCGGTGCGGCTCGCCCAGATGACCGAGCGGCAGGGACGCGGAGAGAAGATCGCGAGCTGGCTCGACGCGTGAGCTTTACCGCCATCCTGCTTGCGGGCTCGAGGCCGGGGCGCGACGAATTCGCGTCGCAGTTCGGGACCGACATGAAGGCGCTCATCGCCCTTCGGGGCGAGCCCATGGTGCGCCGTCCCGTCAGGGCTCTCCTCCAGAGTGCGAGCATCTCGCGGAT
Organism: Sphingomonas agri; assembly: GCF_038148795.1. Lineage (NCBI taxonomy): Bacteria > Pseudomonadati > Pseudomonadota > Alphaproteobacteria > Sphingomonadales > Sphingomonadaceae > Sphingomonas > Sphingomonas agri. Next base: position 977,412 of record NZ_JBAPEU010000002.1, read on the forward strand.
ACTGGTCCTCTCGCAGGCGCCCGACAGGCTCGCAGCCGTCATCCCCAAGGATCCGCGCGTAGAATTCCGGGAATCTGGCGGAACCATCGCCGAGACGATGCTTGCCCTGTGCGATGATCCCGGGACAAGGTGGCCGCTCCTCGTCACGACCGCCGACCATGCCCTTCTCGATCCCCAGACGGTCGACGAGTTCGCGCGCGGCGCGCGTGGCTCCGACGTCGCGATCGGGGTCGTCGACCGCGCGAACCTGATGGCGCGCCTCCCCAATACCGAGCGGACCTGGATCAGGTTTCGAAAGAGCGCATACACCGGCGCCAACCTCTTTGCCCTTGCATCGCCCGCGGTTCGCCCGGCGATCGAACTCTGGCGCTCGGTCGAGCAGGACCGGAAGAAGGCCTGGAGGGTCATGTCGCTTCTTGGTCCCGTGCTGCTCCTGTGCGTGGCGCTTCGCCTCGTCAGCATGAACGACGTGCTCTCGCGGCTCGGCGGGCGCCTTCACCTCAGGATCAGGGGAGTAACGCTTTCGAACCCGCTTGCCGGCGTCGACGTGGACAAGCCCGCCGACCATGATCTTGCTGATGCAATCCTGGCGGGGAAAGCATGAGCGAACTTGCCGTCTACGACATGGACCGGACGGTCACGAGGCGGCCGACCTACACGCCGTTTCTCGTTCACTGCGCGATGCGCCGCGCGCCGTTGCGGCTGTTGCTGCTTCCGTTCGCGATCCTCTCTATGCTCGCCTACGCCATGCGCCTGATCGACCGCGCGAGGCTGAAGGAGATCAATCACCGCCTGCTGCTCGGTGCAGTGATCCACCCGCGCGAACTTCAGCCTCTCGTCGAAAGCTTCGCGGACCGGCAGGTCGCAACCAACATCCGGCCCGGCGCGAGAGAGGCAATCGCCCGCGACAAGGCGCAGGGCCGCCGCCTCGTTCTGGCGACGGCGTCATACCGGCTCTATGCCGATGCGATTGCAGAGCGTCTCGGCTTTGACGACGTGATCGGCACGGGATCGATCATCGGCCTTGATGACCGCGTTCACGCGAAGATCGCCGGCGAGAATTGCTACGGCCCGGCGAAAATGCGGATGATCTCCGACTGGATCGAAGCCTCAGAGCTTAAAGGTGCTCACGGCCATGTCCGCTTCTATTCGGACCATGTCTCGGACCGACCCGCCTTCGAGTGGGCGGACCAGCCGGTTGCAGTGAACCCGCACGGAAAGCTTCGACGGCTCGCCGAGCAGAAGGGATGGGAGATCGAGGACTGGGGCTAGCGGCAGCCGAGGTCAACCAAAGCACTGCAGCCTAGCTTACCGGTTCCCAGAGCTCCACCGGGTTACCCTCGGGATCCTGGATGCGCGCAAAGGAGCCGACATTGGGATCGTTCCATTCCTCGCGCGTCTCGACCGCGATCCCCTTGCTCCTCAGCGTCTCGATCATCCCGGGTAATCCGCTGACCCGAAGGTTCAGCATGAAGGCGCCAGGGAAATAGTCGGTATCCACTGAGAAGGGCGCGAAGACGACGGGACCGCCACCGGCCATCCAGCACATGTCGTCGGGAGCGCCTGCATTTTCCGCAGCGCAGCCCGCTCCGACGTTGAGATGCTCGCGGTACCAGTTGCCAAGGGCCTCGGGGTTCTTCGCCCTGAAGAACAGGCCGCCAACTCCAAGTACCGCCATTCTCAGCTCCGCTCGTTTCTAGACCGCCTGAAGCGCGTTCGCGAAGTCCGCGATGAGATCGTCGGCGTCCTCGCAGCCGATCGAGATCCGGACGAGGTTGGGCGTGATGTCGAGCTGCTTCTTGCGCTCTTCCGGGACCGACAGGTGAGTCATCGCCGCCGGCGCGCTCGCAAGCGTTTCGGTACCGCCCAGGCTCACCGCAAGGTTGGCGATCTGGAGCGCGTCCAGAAAGGCGAAGGCCTCCTTTTCGCCGCCCTTCAGATAGAGCGAGAAGGTCGAACCGGCACCGCTGCAATGGCGGCGGAAGATGTCGGCCTGGCGCGAGCCTTCCTCGAGGAAGCCCAGGTAGCCGATCTTCTCGACCTTGGGATGGCTCTTGAGGAAGTCGCAGACCTTTGCTGCATTCTCGCCTGCGCGAGACATTCGCAGTTCGAGGGTCTCGAGGCTCCGAAGAAGCATCCAGGCGGTATTGGGGTCGCAGATGGTTCCGATCGTGTTGCGGAACATGCGCACCTGGTTGATGAGGTTCTTCTCGCCGACGAGCGCGCCTGCGACGAGATCGCTGTGACCGCCCACATATTTGGTGAGGCTGTAGACGGAGATGTCGGCGCCCTGTGCAAGCGGCTTTGCCCAGAGCGGACCCAGGAACGTATTGTCGATGGCGATCGGCGGCCGCTCGCTCTCGCCGAAGGCCGCGTTGCGGGCAGCAGCGACGGCCTCGACGTCGACCAGCATGTTGGTGGGATTGGCCGGGCTCTCGAGATAGATGAGGCTGACGCGGCCCTTTTCCTTGCCCCTGGCGAGCGCCTCGTCGATCTCCTCGCGCGTTGCGCCCGAGGGAAAGTCGACCCAGGATACGCCGAACTGGCCAAGGATCTTGGCGATCAGGGTCTCGGTCGCCGCATAGAGCGGGCCCGAATGGACGACGCAGTCGCCGGGACGAACGAAGGTCAGGAGGAGCGTCGCGATCGCCGACATTCCGCTCGAGAAAGCGAGCGCGTCGTCGGCATCTTCCCAGACCGCGAGCCGGTCTTCCAATATCTCCTGGTTGGGTCCGTTGAAGCGCGAGTAGATAAGGCCTTCAGCGCCGCCGGGACGCTTTCCCGTCACGCCTTCGAAGAAGCGCTTTCCGGCGGCCGCATTCTCGAACACGAACGTGGACGTGAGGAAAATGGGGGGCTTGAGCGAACCTTCGCTCAGTTCCGGGTCGAAACCGTAGCCGAGCATCAGCGTCTGGGCGCTTAACTGGCGGTTGCCGATCTTCGTTGGCGAGGGCCGCGGCGCGCGGTGGCTGGAGCTGGCGGCTGCGATTTCACGTTCGGTGGGCAAACTGGATCTCCTTGTCGGAGCGCGCCTTAGCGCCAACACCCGCGCCGCGCCAATCAACTGCGCGCCGGCCCCGATAAGGCGGGCGGGTCTTCCTAGCCCGGAATTGCGATGGCGCTCAGCTGCCGGCCGTAGTCGGATTCGCCGCGGTGAACGGAACGGCGATAGCTGTAGAACCGGTCCGGCTGGCCGTAGGTGTCGAGGTTGAGGGCCTCGACCTCGTCGATCCCGGCGGCGATCAGGCGATGGACGACATAAGCCTCAAGATCGAAATGCGGCTTGCCGACGTCGCTCGAAACGAAAAACCTCTCGTTGTCTCCATCGGCGTGCAGGAAGCGCGCGCGAAAGGCCTCGTCCACCTCGTAGCTCGGCTGCGCGATACATGGCCCGACGGCCGCGTGGATGTTCTCGCGCCTGGCGCCCAGCACTTCCATCGCTTCGATCGCGGCGTCGGTCACGCCAGCAAGCGCTCCGCGCCAGCCCGCGTGGGCGGCGCCGACGACCACGGCCTTGTGATCTGCGAACAGGACCGGCGCGCAGTCGGCGGTCAGGATCCCAAGCATGAGGTTGGGCCGATCGGTAACCATGGCGTCGGCCTTCGGTCGCGATCCCTGGTCCCATGCCTCGTAGGCGACGATCGCCTCGGCCGAGTGGACCTGGTGGACGGTCGCAAGCTCGGCATCGGGAAGGAGCGCCGCGACCGCGAGGCGGCGATTGCCCTCGATTGCCTCGCGGTCATCGCTGCTTCCGTAGCCGACATTGAGCCCCGCCATTTCGCCCACGGAGATGCCGCCGCGGCGGCCAAGAAAGCCGTGCGGCAGGCTTCCGAGGCTCACCGCCCGGATAACCTCGACGTCGCTCACAGCAGCTTTCTCATGATGATGTCTTCGTCCGCGTGGTTCCCGACCATGAAGTCGTAGCGGCCGACGGCTTCAAAGTCATAGCGGTCGTAGAAGCGGCGCGCCCGGTGATTGTCGACGAAGACCGTGAGGAAGATCTGCGAGGCGCCGCGCCTCCGGGCTTCCTCCACGCCCCAGTCCATGAGGCTCTGGGCGATGCCGGCGCCATGATGCTCCTTGAGGACATAGAGCTGGTCAAGGAGGAGCGCCGGGCCCTCGGTCTCGACCGGAAGCTTCAGCGGACCCAGCTTGATATAGCCTGCTGCCTCGCCTTCCTGTTCGGCAATCCGGCACGAGAAGGCCGGGTCGCTGAGCTGCGCTTCCCAGTCGGCGACGCCGAAGCTCGAGAGAAAGGCCTCGAGATCCTCGGGCGAATAGAGGTGGCCGAACGTGTCGCAGAAGCTCGTATCGAAGATGCGGTCGAGCGTTGCAGCATCGGCAGGCGTCGCATCGCGATAGGTGATGGTCATGCAAGACCTGCCGGCGCGGGCCAGTCGGGTGCGTGGATTGCGACCACCTTGAAGAGCGCGCCCATCTGGCTCGGCGACGTCAGTCGCTCGAGCGCGGCCTGGATCTCCTCGGCTCGCTCGGGATTGGCCCTGGATAAAGATTGAGCGCGGGCCTCGATGCCGAGGCGGATCAGCCACTCGCCCTGGGGAACGAGCGGCGATACCGCCGCGCCCATTTCCCGGGCTGCGTCTGCGAGCGCCTCGAAATCGACATGTGAAGTCAGGTCCTGTTCCCCGGGGTTTGCAAGTACGGGGGAGTAGCCGTGACCCCGCACGGCCTGCAACGTATCTCCGCTGCAGCTCTTTTCGTGTCCATAGTCGATGAAGATGGCGGCGCCCCCCTTGGCTGCAAGGCAGGTCGCGATCGAAGCGGCCGCTTCCTCGCGTGCAGGCGACGTCTCGATGATCTCCCCGTCGCGGTCGAAGGCAAGACCGCCCGCTGCAACGAGAACGTGCCGCTCGAGCCCTTCGACGTGCTGGCGCACCGGCAGGGCGTCCAAGAATTCGTTTGCGATCAGGAGCAGCGGGCGCGCTGGAAGATCATCGATGCTATCGTGCCAGCTTGCCCCTGGAATAGCCTCTTCCTGAGCCTCGCGCAGCACCGGGCTCGTTTCGACGAGGTGCACCTCGCCCTTGAAGCCCCCTGCCCGCATGACCCGCAAGGCATCGCTCGATAGCGTTCCTCGCCCGGGACCGAGCTCGACATAGATGGCGTCCGGCGGCGCGCCGCCGCGCCTCCAGCAGTCGACGAGCGCTGCGCCGATCATTTCGCCGAACATCTGGCTGATTTCGGGCGCCGTCGTGAAGTCGCCGCGAGCACCCAGAGGATCACGCGTCGCGTAATAATAAGCGTTGCAGGCGTCCATGAAGGCTTCGAGAGTGATCGCCCCTTCGGCGGCGATCCGCTCGCGAAGCGCACGCTCCAGCGGCGTCACGCGACCGAGGCGGTGCCGACCGTCGGTTCGACGCGCACACGGCGCCTCGGAGCAGTCCAGATCAGGTAAATCCCGCCAAGGATCATCGGAAGCGAAAGCCACTGGCCCATGTGGAGGTGGGTCGCCTGGGCAAAGCCGATCAGCTGCTGGTCGGGCTCACGGATGAACTCGATCCCGAACCGGAAGATTCCGTAGAAGAAAATGAATATGCCGACGAGCTTACCGGGCTCGTAGCGTGCCTTGGTCTTCCAGAACATGAAAGCGAGGATGACGAACAATACGATGCCCTCGAGGACGGCTTCGTAAAGCTGGCTCGGGTGGCGGGGCGGTCCAAGGACGCGCTGCCCGAATTCGTTGTATTCCTGGAAGCGGATCGCCCAGGGGACCGTCGTCGGTGCGCCCCACAGCTCCTGGTTGATGAAATTGGCGAGGCGCCCGAAGAAAAGCCCGAACGGCGCGCAGCAGGCGACGTAATCATGGATGCGAAGCCAGTTCAGCTTCTCCTTGTGGGCGAAATAGATGATCCCGGCCGTCGTTCCTATGACACCCCCGTGGAAGGACATTCCCCCGTCCCACAGTTTGAGGATCTCGAGGGGATGCTTCAGATACTGGCCGAAGTTGTAGAAGAGGACGTAGCCGAGGCGGCCGCCGAGGATGATGCCGAGCGCGGCATAGAAGACGAGGTCGTCGGCGTGCCGCCGCGCGAGCGGGGCGCCGGGTTCTTTCAATAATTTGAGCAGGTACCAGTAGCCGATGAAAATGCCGGCGAGGTAGGCAAGGCTGTACCAGCGAAGGTCGAAGGATCCGATGTGGAGCGCGACGGGCGAAAGGCCCAGGTCGGGAAACGCAACGAAGCGGCTGTTGTCGACGGCTTGCAAGGGCTTCCCCATCAAAGTTCAGCGTCTCATAAGACGAGGGCGCGCAAAGGCAAAGGAGCGGTGACACATCCATGAAAAGCGAGCTCGACCGCCGGTTCGACGAGGAGCTTGCGAGGGTCACCGGCCCCGGCGGGCGGCTGGAGATCGGGCGCGACGGGCTCGGGCGGGGAATCGTCACCAACTTTCCGGCGACCCTGCCCTCGTTCTTCAAGGCATTCGCTGCCCTCAACGGCGCGAACGAGGCCGTGGTCGCAGGCGAGGAACGCCTGACCTTTGCCGATCTCGAGCGAATTTCGGATCGTCTCGCACGGGGCCTCGTTGCCCGCGGCATCGCCAAGGGGGACCGCGTCGGCCTTGCGATGCGAAACTGCCCGGCATGGATCGTCACCTACATGGCAATCCTGAAGGCCGGCGGCATCGCGACGCTCCTCAACGGATGGTGGGAACCCTTCGAGATGGAGCATGCGGTCGAGCTCACGCGCCCAAAGCTCATCATCGCCGATCCGCCCCGCGCAAAGAAGATCAACGAGCGCTGCGGGCGGTATGAGACTGTGTGCCTGCCCATCGACCAGCGGGTCGAGGACGCGATTGCTGCAATCATGGACGGCGCGGACGAGAATGCGGCACTCCCCGAATTATCCCCGGAGGATGACGCGACCATCCTCTTCACGTCCGGATCCACCGGTGAAGCCAAGGGCGCCCTCTCGACGCACCGGGCAGTGACCACGGGCGTCTATGCCTATTCGACCGGCCTCATCGTCCTTCTGGGGCTCCTGACGCAGGAGGGCCGCGCGCCCGCAACACCTGCACGGACCTTGCTCAGCGTTCCGCTCTTCCACGTCACGGGCGAAGTCCCGGTGATGCTCAACAGCTTCGTCATCGGCCGGTGCATGGTGATCATGCCCAAGTGGGACGCGACGGAGGCGCTCCGGCTGATCGAGAAGGAGAAGATCACCTATTTCGTCGGCGTGCCGACGATGAGCCTCGAGATCATGAACCACCCCGAACGCTCCAGATATGACCTCTCGTCACTCAAGGACATCACGGCGGGCGGCGCGCCGCGGCCGGTAAGCCACGTCGAGCGGCTGCGGAGCGAATTTCCGGACGCGCAGCCGGCGCTCGGCTATGGGCTTACCGAGACCAACGCCACGGGCTGCGCCAATTTCTGGAGCAGCTATGCGGCAAAGCCGGCGTCCACGGGACGAGCGCAAAGGCCGCTCGTCGAGGTCTCGATCCTCGGCGCCGGAGACCGGCGCCTTGGGGCCGGAGAAACCGGCGAGATCGGCATTCGCACGGCCGCCAACATCAAGTGCTACTGGGACAATCCGGAGGCAACGCAAGAGACGGTCGCGTCCGATGGAACGGTCCGGACCGGCGACGTCGGTTATCTCGACGAAGATGGCTATCTCTTCATCGTCGACCGCAAGAAGGAAATCATCATCAGGGGCGGCGAGAATATCTCGGCGGCCGAGGTCGAAGCGGAATGCTATGCGTGTCCCGCGGTCGCGGAAGCGGCGGTATTCGGGGCCGCGGACGAGCGCCTTGGCGAAGTGCCGGTCGCGATCATCCACCTGAAGCCCGGCGAAGAGCTCGAAGCCGGGGAGCTGCGCACGTTCCTCGATGGCAAGCTCGCCAAGTTCAAGATCCCCGAACGCATCATCATGTCGGCTGAACCGCTGCCTCGCCTCGGCACGGGAAAGATCGACCGGCGGGCGCTCAAGGCCCAATACGCGCGTTGAAGCTCGACCGGCGCACACTGCTGATCTCGGGCGGCGCAGGCATTGGCCTGGTGGTCGCCTTTTCACTCTGGCCCCGGCATCTCGAGAGCGAACTTGCGCCCGCCAGGGGCGAGCAGACGTTTGGCAATTTCATCAGGATCGCCAACAGCGGAAAGATCACGGTCGCAGTCCCACAGGTCGAGACTGGACAGGGGATCTGGACCGGTCTTGCGCAGATCGTCGCTGATGAACTTGGTGCCGCCTGGGAGAGTATCGGAGCCGAGCCGGCGCCGCTCGCGAAAGCCTATGCCAATGCGATGGCGAAGGAAGAGGGCTGGCCTTCCGGAGTAAGGATCACCGCCAATTCGACGTCGGTGCGCGCGTTCGAGCAGCCGCTCCGCCAAGCGGCGGCTACCGCCCGCGCGATGCTCGTTGGCGCGGCGGCCGATCGCTGGAACGTCGATCCTTCGTCCTGCGACACGGCCGACGGGTTCGTCATCAATGGGGTGAGGACCTTCACCTTTGCCGAGCTTGCCGAAGAAGCCGCGGACCGGAGCGTCCCGAGGAACGTCGCGCTGCGCGCCAAGGAACGGCTGATCGGCCAGGCGCTGCAGCGGCTCGATGGCCCCGCAAAGGCGCAAGGGAGCTGGCGCTTTGCAGGGGACGTCCGGCTGCCGGGCCTCCTGTTCGCGAGCGTCCGTATCGCGCCGCCCGGTGGCCGGGTCACCCAGTTTTTGCGCGATTTGGCAGCAAAGATCCCGGGCGTGGTTCACGTCAGCACTACCGATCGATGGGTCGCTGTAGTTGCCGAAAACTGGTGGACCGCAGAGCGCGGAGCAAAGGCCGGCGATCCTCATTTTTCAGGCACGCGAAGCGCGCCCGACATGCGCCAGGCATTTGAGCACGCACTTGCAAATGTTGCCGGTCACGAATGGTTCTCCCGCGGCAATTATGGTGCGGCCGTGCGCGGGTCGCGTCCCCTCGCCGCAACCTATTTTGCAGCCCCCTCGCAGCATCTCGGGCTTGAGCCCGTCACTGCTACTGCGCGGATCAGTGACGGAGCCGTCGAGATCTGGGCCGCGACGCAGGCGCCAGGGTTCGGGAAAGCCTATCAGAACCTCTACCCGATGCCGGCGGGCGAACCTGCCGGCCGCGCGATGGAGCCCGATGCAGCCTCGATCGCGGCCGAGCTCGCAAAGTCGCTTGGGCGCCCCGTCCAGGTCGTCCTCTCGCAGTCGGTGAGCCAGAACCAGGACCGCGTTGCTCCCGGCGCTCTTGCCCGGATGACCGCGCTTCCCGGCGAAGGGGGCATAACTGCCGCCTGGGCAATGAAGGTCGCGACTGCAGACGGCCTTGGCTCCGCCCTTGCGCGCCTCGCTGGCAAGGACGCGCCAGACAGGCTCGGGCGAAGCGCGCTTGGCGGAGCGGTCCCGCCCTATTCAATTCCGAGCATCAGGATCGAAGCGGTCGATGCCGAGCTTCCGATCACGCCAGGCTACATGAGAGGTTCGCCGGAGCGCGAATTCGCGTTCTTCACCGAGAGCTTCATCGACGAACTCGCGCACGCTGCCGGAATGGAGCCTCTTGCCTTCCGCATGTCGATGCTTGGCGGCAACGGGCGCCTTGCCCGCTGCCTCCAAGCTGCCGCACGGCTCTCAGGATGGGATGGCGGGGGACAGGGAAGCACGATGGGCATTGCAGGAGCTTCCGCCTTCGGGTCCCATATCGGCCTCGTTGCAGTCGCGAGCATCGGCGAAGAGCAGCGCGTCAAAGCCCACCGGCTCGTCGCCGCCGTCGATTGCGGGAGGACCGTCAACACCGGGCTCGTCCAGCAACAGATCGCGGGAGGCCTCGTCTGGGCACTTGCCCAGGCCACAGTTCACTCGCCCGAATGGATCGCGGGCATGCCGCGTGCGCGTCCGATCGGCGGCATCGGCCTGCCTCGCCTGGCCGATACTCCCGACATCAGCATCGAGATCATTCCAAGTAGCGAGCCTGCCGGCGGGATCAGCGGCCTTGGGACGCTTCCCGTAGCCCCTGCACTCGCGAACGCGGTTCACGCGGGCTCGGGAAGGCGGATGCGCTCGATCCCGTTCAATCCTATGGCTGAGGGCTGATGCTTCCGCCCGATCATCCACGAACGCCCACCCCCAGGATCGGCGTCCTCCTCATCAATCTCGGAACGCCGGACGCGCCGGAAGCGCGCGCCGTACGCCGCTACCTGGCCGAGTTCCTCAGCGACCCGCGCGTCATCGAAATACACCCGCTCGCCTGGAAGCCGGTCCTCCACGGTATCATCCTCAGGACCAGGCCAAAAAGGTCCGCCGAGGCTTACAACCAGATCTGGACCAACGAGGGTTCGCCCCTGCGCGCGATCGCCGCGCGGCAGGCCGAGGCGCTCCGCGCGAAATTACCCGGCGTCAGCATTCATTATGCGATGCGTTACGGTCATCCCGGCATTGCCGCGGCACTCGACAACATGATGGCGGAAGGGTGTACGCGCATCCTTTCAGCGCCGCTCTATCCCCAATATTGCGCGGCAACGACCGCGACCGCCAACGACGCCGTCTTCGGAACCCTTGCGCGGATGCGCTTCCAGCCGGCGCTCCGGACACTGCCGCCTTATTACGACGACCCCGCGTACATCGGCGCGCTCGCGGCGAGCATCGAAAAGCAGCTCAAGGCGCTCAAATTCGAGCCCGAGCGGCTGCTCCTGAGCTTTCACGGCATGCCGGTGAGGACACTCGACCTCGGCGATCCCTATCACTGCCACTGCCAGAAGACGGCGCGGCTCCTCGGCAAGGCAATCGGCCGCGAGGTCGATATCGCGTTCCAGTCGCGGTTCGGGCGCGCGAAATGGCTCGAGCCCGCGACCGAAGCGACGCTCGCGCGCTACGCTTCAGAAGGCGTGAAGCGCGCTGCGATCGCAGCACCCGGATTTTCGGTCGATTGCATCGAGACTCTCGAGGAGCTCGGCATTCGCGGCCGAAAGACGTTCCTCGAGGGCGGCGGGGAGCAGTTCGCGCTTCTCGATTGCCTCAACGATTCGACCGAAGGCATCGCCATGCTCGAACGCCTTATCTCGCGTGAACTTGCAGGCTGGCTTCCACAGCAATAAGCGCCCTAGCCGGAGAGAGGAGACGGCTATGGCACGAGTGGCGATCGTCACCGGCGGTACGCGCGGTATCGGCGAAGCAATCAGCATGGCGCTGCGCGACCTGGGATTGAGCGTCGCAGCCAATTACGCGGGCAACGAGGAACGGGCCCGCGAATTCAGCGAGCGCACCGGCATTCGCTCCTACAAGTGGGACGTTTCCGATTTCGAGGCCTGCCAGGAGGGCGTGCGCAAGGTCGAAGAAGAACTCGGGCCGGTTGACGTCCTCGTCAACAATGCGGGGATCACACGCGACACCACCATCCGCAAGATGAGCCACCAGCAGTGGCAGGAGGTGATCGACACCAATCTTGGCGGCTGCTTCAACATGGCCAAGGCGGTGTTCGACGGAATGGTCGGTCGCAAATATGGCCGGATCGTCAATATCGGCTCGATCAACGGCCAGGCTGGCCAGTACGGCCAGGTGAATTATGCAGCGGCCAAGTCCGGCATTCACGGCTTCACCAAGGCGCTCGCGCAGGAAGGCGCGCGCTTCGGTGTCACCGTCAACGCGATCGCGCCTGGATATATCGACACCGACATGGTCGCCGCGGTTCCCGAGGACGTGCTCGGCAAGATCGTCGCGCGCATCCCCGTCGGGCGCCTCGGCAAGGCCGACGAAATCGCGCGAGGCGTTGCGTTCCTGTGCGATGAGAATGCCGGCTTCGTCACCGGTTCGACGCTGTCGATCAACGGCGGCCAGCACATGTATTGATGGCGCAGTACGCGCCTCCGAAGAAGAGATCGGTGCTCATTGCCGGGCACCAGACGTCGATCAGCCTCGAACCTGTATTCTGGCAGGCTCTCGAGGTCGCGGCGCGCGAGCGTGGCTGCCCTTTGAATGCGCTCGTGGCGGAGATCGACGTCGCGCGGCTGGACGCGGAGGAACCGCCCAACCTCACCTCGGCCATCAGACAGTGGCTTTTTGAAGCCCGCGCAGAACCGAGTTCGTGAAAGCCGCGCCGCCGTCGTCGGCGTGATCGAGGAACAGGGCAGGTTCGATGAGCTCCAGCTCCATGATGCGGAGCGTCCCTTCATCGTCGGGAACGATATCGACCCGCGCGTAGGCAGCAGGAACGGGCGCTGCCTGAAGGGCCTTCTTGGCGAGGGCTACAGCGCCCGGAGGTGCCTTGGACGGCAGCGTCACGCCGCCAAGATGCGGCTGCACCCGGAAATCGCCGCTTTTCGGACGCTTCACGACGGCATGGCTGAATTCGCCGTCGAACAGCATCAGCGAGAATTCGCCCGTGCGTGATATTTCCTCGATGAGCGGCTGGACGATCATCGGCCTTCTTAGGCTGTCGGCTGGAAGATCATCGTTGGGCCCGAGCCTGTGCGTCCCCGTGGCGCTTGCGGAAACGGGCGGCTTGATCACCAGCCAGTCGCTCTCGAAACGCCGGCGCGCCTCTTCCAGGTCGGCATCGCAGCAGGCTTCGACTGCAAGCGTCGGGACCGTCGCGACGCCGCGCTCCGCAAGCTCGGCAAGATAGGCCTTGTCGCTGTTCCAGCGCAGCAGGGCCGGCCGGTTGATCATCGGCCAATGTTCGGCCTCGGCGCGGTCGAGGAGCCGAAGCCAGCGCGGATAATCGAGGTGGTAGCCCCAGGCGACCAGCGGCATCACCAGGTCGTAGGAAGAAACGACGTCGATCCTGGTCCACGCGACAGGATCAACGGTGCAGCCGGCGGCTTTCAGCGCATCAGCCTCGATGTCGAACGCCCAGCTCCATGGCTCCGGATAGTCCGGATCGGGAACCAGAACGGCAACGCGCATCAGTGGCCCAGGAGGATGCGCGCCTGGCCGGCGATCTGCGCAAGCATCGGTGCACTCACATGGCCTTCGCTCCGTGCCCGCCCGACGAGTTCGCGGAACTGGCCGATGCGCTCGCCGTGAGCCTTGACCCATTCTTCGACACCGTCATCGACGTCCTTGCCGCGGCAACGCGAGAGGAATTCGATCCTCAGCTGCTCGAAGTCGCGCGCTAGGCCGGCCGTCAGAAGCCGCTCCCACTGGTCTGCCGGTACGAAACGCGCCACCTGCTGCTGTGCCCAGTCGAGTCCGAGCGCTTCGCCGAGGCGGGTGTAGGCACGCGTCACCTCAAGTTCGTCCAGCGTGTGCCGCGAAGCGAGCGCGGCGATCCCGAAGACGCCGTCGAGCTCGTAGAGGCGCACGAGCCCTTTCACGATGTCCTCGCTGGCGCCAAGGGCGATCAGCCGGTCGCGGCGGGCTGCAGCCTCGTTCTTGACCTCCGAGCGGATGAGCTTGGTTGCAGCAGCAGAGATTTTCCGCGTTCCAGGTTCGAGGAGCGCGCAGAGCGTCGAGACCGTGGTCTCTCCGCCGGCAGCCCGGATGATGTCGGAAAGATGCGAGCGCACGCTTGCTGCCGCAATCGAGAAGAGCTCGATCCTGACGGTCTCGGGAAGCCCGTCCTGCTCGATCTCGCTCCATAGCCTGTCGAGGTCGAGCAGGCGCTCGGCGACGAGGAAGGCGGAGACGACCTGGTGGAGCGAGGCGCCCTCTTCTTCGGTAAGGTCGAAGGCGACGCCCGGCCCCAGCCGATTGACGAGCCGGTTTGCGACCTTGGTCGCGACGATCTCGTTGCGAAGCCGGTGGGCCTTGATGGCTTCGGTCTCGCTCTTGCGCATCGCCTTGGGGAACGCGTCGAAGAGCTGGGGGCCGACCAGAGAATCTTCGGCGAGCTTCAGGTCCTCGGCAGCTGCCTGGAGGACGAGTTTCGAGATCGAGAGCACGACGGCAAGTTCAGGCCGCGTCAGCCCGCGATTGTCCTGGCCCCGCCGGAGCAGCTCTTCGCTCGTCCCAAGCCCCTCGACCTTGCGGTCGAGGCGCCCGGAGCTCTCGAGGAGCTCGATCGTGCGCACGTGTCCGGGGAGCGCCTGGACGCCGCCCGCTTCAGCGATCGACAATGCGAGCGTCTGGAGGCGATTGTCCTCGAGCACGATCTCGCTGACGTCCTCGGTCATGCGCGCAAGAAGCGCGTTCCTCTTGGCAAACTCCAGTCGCCCTTCGCGCATCTCGCGGTTGAGCGGGATCTTGATGTTCACCTCGTTGTCGGAGCAATCGACGCCGGCGCTGTTGTCGATGAAGTCGGTGTTGATCCTTCCGCCCCGCTCGGCAAACTCGATGCGCCCGGCCTGCGTGATCCCAAGGTTCGCGCCCTCGCCGATCACCTTGGCGCGAAGCTCGTTGGCGCTTGCACGAAGAGCATCGTTCGAGGGATCGCCAACGTCTGCCTGGCTCTGGTTCGAGGCCTTGATGTAGGTGCCGATGCCGCCGAACCAGAAGAGATCCACCGGGCTCTTGAGGATCGCGTTGATGAGGCTTGCAGGATCGAGCGCCTTGGCCTCGATGCCGAGCGCCTGGCGGGCTTCCGGGCTGAGCGCAATGGACTTCTCGGTCCGGGGATAAACTCCGCCGCCCTTGCTGATGAGCTTGCGGTCGTAATCGTCCCAGCTCGAACGCGGCAGTTCGAACAGGCGCTTGCGCTCTTCGAAGCTCCTCGCGGCATCAGGATTGGGATCGATGAAGATGTGGCGATGGTCGAAGGCGGCGATGAGCTGGATCGACGTCGAAAGGAGCATGCCGTTCCCGAACACGTCGCCCGACATGTCGCCGCAGCCGGCGACGGTCACCGGATCCGATTGAACGTCGACGCCCATTTCCAGGAAATGCCGCTGGACAGAGATCCAGGCGCCGCGGGCAGTGATGCCCATCGCCTTATGATCATAGCCGTGGCTGCCGCCGCTCGCGAAGGCATCGCCGAGCCAGAAGTTGCGCGAAAGCGCGATCTCGTTGGCGATGTCCGAGAAGGTCGCGGTGCCCTTGTCTGCGGCTACGACGAAATAGGGATCATCGTCGTCGTGGATCACCACGGCATCCGGGTGAACGACCTTGTCGTTGACGAGGTTGTCGGTAACCGAGAGGAGCGAACGGATGTAGATCCGGTAGCTTTCCGTTCCTTCCTCGAGCCAGCCCTCGCGGTTCGACATGGGCGGAAGCTGCTTGGGATAGAAGCCGCCCTTGGCGCCCGTCGGGACGATGACGGCATTCTTCACGACCTGCGCCTTCATGAGACCCAGGATTTCGGTCCGGAAATCATCGCGCCGGTCCGACCAGCGGATGCCGCCGCGGGCAACCGGACCACCGCGCAGGTGAATGCCCTCGACGCGCGGCGAATAAACCCAGATCTCGCGCCACGGCACGGGAGCCGGGAGCCCCGGCACCATCGAGCTGTTGATCTTGAAGGCGAGCGCTTCCTCGGCGGCTGGCGCGAACGCGTTGGTGCGAAGGATCGCGTCAACCAGCGAGCGCAGGCGCCGAAGGATCCGGTCATCGTCGATCGAGCGCACCTTGGCGAGCGAGCGGTCCAGCTGGTCGCGGTAATCGGCGACCTGGCGCTCGCGCTGCTTGGCGGCGGGATCGTGCGCGGCGACGAAGAGGCCGATGAGCGCACGCGTGGCATTGGGCGCGCGGCGAAGAGCATCGACGACGGTAACGAGGCCAAAGCTGCTTCCGGTCTGGCGAAGGTAGCGGAACCAGGCGCGCAGCCACACGACCGATTGCTGGTCGAGGCCTGCGTAAAGGACGAGCTGGTTGAACTCGTCGTCCTCCGCCGATCCGCACAGCACGTTGGCTATTGCCCGCTCGATTTCGATCGCGCGTGCAAGGATCGACTGCATCTCGGCTTCCGCGCCGAGTTCGACGCGGAAATCGTGGATGTAGCCGTTGCCGCCGGAAAGAGCGGTGGGGAATTCCTCGAGCACCCGGAAGCCGAAGTTCTCGAGAACGGGCACGACGTCCGACAGCGGAATGAGGCCGCCCCGGCGGTAGGTCTTGAGCCTCAGGTGACAGGGAGCGTCATGTTCGTCGCGCGTAATGCGGACACCGCGGTCGTTCTCGTCGGTAAGTTCGGAGAGGCGCAGGATGTCGGCAGCGCCCTCTTCGGGCGCTGTTCGCGCACGATAGCCGTCGGGAAAGCTGTTGATGTAGGTGAGCGCGAGGCGCGTGGCCCTGGGCGCGCTCGAGGCATTGATGAGTTCGCCTTCGACGGCCGGTGCCCACCCGCGAACCATCTCGACGACGGCGGCATCCAGGGCCTCTGCGTCGGGCGAAGGTGCGGATTCCTCGATATATTGGGTGTAGCGGATGAGGGCGAGATCGGCATCGCCGAGCTCGACCGACCAGCTGGTGATCTCGCGGCCGACCTCGTTCTCGAGCAGCATCGCGATTGCGGTACGGCGGGCGGTGCTGAGCTCTTCGCGCGGCAGCCAGACGAACGTGAAGAGCTGGCCCTTGAGGATCGAGCGCACCTGGAGGAGTGCGGGCCGCGGCCGGTCGGCAAGCGACATCGCCATCATGACGAGTTCGCGCAGCTCCTCATAGTCGACGGCGATGACGAGATCGCGCGGCAGCGATGCGACCGCGTGGCGAAGCGCCTTGCCCGAGTGGCCCTTGGGATCGAAGCCGAAGTCCTGATCAAGCTGCTTGAGGCGCGCCCGGAGGACCGGCACCTTTTCGGGCGGAACACGGAGCGCTTCGCTGGTCCAGAGGCCCGCGTGGACGCCGATCGAGGTGACCTTGCCCTTTTCCTTGATCGGAACGACGAGGAGATCGAGCGGCACGCGGCGATGGACCGTCGACTTGCGCTCGGCCTTGGCCATGAGCGGGATGTCGCCGCCCTTCTCGAAATATTGCATTGCACCGAGCGCGCCGCCCTCGTCGGTCGGTGCACCCGGAATGCTGAAGATGCCGAGCGTGCTGGACGGCTGCTCGTAGGGGCGCTCGACCTGGTAGCCGAGCAAGGTCATTGCGCCGTCCGCAAACCAGTTGAGGAGAGCCGCGCCTTCAGGATCCGAAATCGCGGCCGCATCCTCGCGCATCTGCCGCTGCAACGCTTCCCAGTCGCGCACGGCAAGCCGGACGTCGCCAAGAACGCGCTTGAGGTCGGCGGCGAGCTCGTGCCGGCCGCGCGCGTCGGCGCGGTCGAGCTCGAGGTACATCATGGATTCGCGGCGGCTCTTGTCCCCGCAATATGCTTCGATTGCCTGGAGCTCACCTTTATCATCTCGGGCCACGCAGACGACCGGGTGAAGCAGGCGGTGGATGGTCAGCTGGCGGGCCGCAACGGCATTTGCGACGGAGTCGACGAGGAACGGCATGTCGTCGTTGACGATGCCGATCCGCATCCGCCGGTTGCCGGCCTCACCGCCGATGGATTCGATCTCGAGGCCAAGGTCGCCGCGCTTGCGGCTGGCGGCGACCTGCGCCAGGAATTCTGCGGCTTCGCGCTCGCCTTCGCGGCTCAGTCCCTGCGTCTCGCCGGGCAGCGCGTTTCCGGTCAGCGCCTTTCTGATGGACTCGACCAAGGGCGGATCCAGGCGCGTATGGGCCGTCATGAAAAGATTATGCTCCGAGGGTTTGTGAGGCGGGGCGGCCTATAGACCCGCCCTCGCGAAGCGGACAACCCCGGGCGTCCGAACAGTTCAGGCGGCGCGGCGGATCGCGCGTTCGATCAGTGCTTCATCCTCGACGATCGCAACGGGCTCATGGGTGCCGTCGGCTCCGCGGCGAGTGACCACGACCGCGAATTCTTCGGTTGCGGACAAGTCGGCAAGCGAGATGGATGGCGCGGTGCGGAGGCGATTGCGGGCAATCTCGCCCCGGGTATCGGCCCTGGGTTCGGGACGGCGCGCCTGCCGCTCGGCAGCAACGAGGCCTTTGAGGCCGCCCGGCTGCTTCT
The DNA here is from genome assembly GCF_038148795.1 of Sphingomonas agri. NCBI lineage: Bacteria > Pseudomonadati > Pseudomonadota > Alphaproteobacteria > Sphingomonadales > Sphingomonadaceae > Sphingomonas > Sphingomonas agri. The sequence continues at coordinate 995,264 of NZ_JBAPEU010000002.1, forward strand.
CGATGAAATCCTGGAACTCGCCGAGGCGAAGGCTCTGGCGCTGCGCAAAGGAAAGAGCGGCGGCGAACTCGGTCAAGCGAGCCTTGTCGTAGTCGACCCCGAAGACGAGCTTCACGATCGGCGTCATCGGGGCCCGGGCCTGGGCCTTCACACCGGATTCCTCGAGAAGCTCGGCATAGTCTTGCGGGTTCTCGTCGGCCGCGATCGCGAAATCGTAGGCAAGCGACAAGGCCTTGTAGAGCGCGGAACGCGTGCGGCCCTCGCCGGCCTTGACGCTCTCGGCGGTTTCGCGCGCGGCCCACAGGCGGTCGGCAAGGCCCGCATTCTCGTCGAGCGAGGCTTCCGGCAGCGGCACCTCGGCCTCCTCGTCGCCGTGAAGCGGACCGTCCTCCCAGGAAAAATGCACGGGCGGCTGGATGTCGGCCGCCTCCGGTGCCGGCCCGGCCTCCTCGGCTTCGAACGCTTGCTCGGAGGTAGCGTCGACAGCAGCCGAAATTTCCGGATGTTCGATCCTGTCAGTCAGCTCCAGGAAGTCGTCATCCGGCTCGCTGGGCTCTGGCGCTACTTCTTCGGAAGGAGCCTCTTCTGACTGGGCAAATTCCACGACAGGAAGATCGATTACGGGTGAAGCAAGCTTGGCAGGTTCCTCGACGCACTTCCAGTTTATGACGCCGTAGATGAAGTCGATCTGCTCGCCGTCCGACGAGAAGGGCATGAGAATGCCGCGGTAGCAGATGCTTTCGCTCTTGGGATTTTCGAACTCCGCTTCAAAACCAACCGGCGCCCGGTTGGCGATGATCTGCATGTAATGGTCGGTTAGACGCGACAGCAGCGATCGACTGGGTATGTCGGCAATGGTCCGCGTGTCGTCATTGAGGCCGCATTCCTCGCGTATGCCCGCGCCGACATAAGGCAGAGCCGGATTGTCGTGCCCACAGGTGAAGTCGAGCAGCAGGCTGTTCGACGCGAAATCTTCGACGCTGCTGGGTTCCAGGTCCTCGATCGAGGGGAAATCGCGGCCGCCGAGCAGGGAAACCCAGTAATTATAGGCGCGGACGTGCATCCGGCGCTCGTCGGTGCCGATCGCGACTTCGCTCGGCGCCGAAGTCGGTTCCGACTGCGGTTCGCCAAAGTCGCTCGGATGCTCGCGATAGCTGTCCATTATATGTCGGTGCCCACTCTTCCCGTTCCCAGAGAAAATGGCCGACCAGCATTACGAAACCGTTAAGCATAAACGGTTAGCAACCAAGGCCGCTTGCGGGTCTTGCGATGCGCTGATAGGTGGCGCCCCGCTTCCTCAAAAGAGCCAAGCCGCTTTAGCTCAGCTGGTAGAGCACATCATTCGTAATGATGGGGTCGCGTGTTCGAGTCACGCAAGCGGCACCACCTCTTTTCAATGGGTTAGCTTGGAAAAGCTACTCGCTCAGGGGACCGAACCCCACTCCATCCCCACCGAATTATCAAAGATAAGTGGGAATTGTGAACTTTTGCACACCCACTAATGGCTGATAGACCGGCGCCACCATGGACGTCGATCTCCAACAGCAATGGGACGCGGTGAAGGCCGCGCCTGTGCTATATCTGGGCGCAATCCTTGTGGTTACCGGAATAATCTGGGTGATCGTAAACTATGTGAAGCGTCACGAGATCAGCGCGCTAGAGGCGCGTTTGAGGCTGCGCGACGACGAGCTAGAGGACTGCAAGCGCAAGCTGGCCGCGCGCGGGTCTAATGAGTCACAGGCGGCTGCTGCGCCCCGCCATCCGGACGGCATTTACCAATACGGACAAAGGGTCGGAAAGGTCGGTGGCGCGCAGGAGCGAATAAGCCAAGGCGAGATCGCTTTCCCTTGGGTTCAAGCCAACGATGAGTTCAACCCAGACACCGAGATCGATTATCGCGACTTCGTTCTGAAGCTGAAGGGCTATGACACTCTTGGCACGGTCATGATGCCAGGACACATCGCCAGCCAGTACGGGAATGCGGTCTTTACGATCCTCAACCGGTCTTAGGCGGGGCTTTCGCCACCTTTTTGGGGATTGTGCATTAACGCATCCGTGAAACTCAACTCACGAGCCCGACAAAAACCATAGAACAAATCCGAGCGTCGCGGCTCCATAAATCACGGCCAAACTCCAAAATGCTATAGGGGGCGTCCGGGGGGGGATCAAAGTCTCTTTGACTACGGCGAGGCGCTAGAAATGGCCGAGAAAGCCACTCCGATCGCCGGGTTGCAGTGCTGGCGGGGCTCTTGCGGGGCGCCGCCTTTCCGAGCTCTAGTCGGCCGGTATCTGCGCTCTGGGCGCGGCACATTCAACAAACTTCACACTCTTGTGAGATAGCCTGCGGATCAGAGCAAAAGGATCGCCTTCGCTCGATTGAGAACCTGCGGGTCCAACTCTGCTTTTTCTAAGACACCAAGTTGCGTCCACTTCGGGAGAATGAACCACGTCGGAAGCCCGCGCGATTGTGGGCTGCCTACGCCGGACTCCTCACCCGAGCCGTTCCAGCGCATGGCCAGCCTAGGATCGCCATCCCACATTCCCACGGCGAGGGCGTCTCCGCCGTCACCGGTAGTTCTGAGCACCTCGATTGTGCGCCAGCGACCACGGGGCGAGTCGACTTTGTTGGGGTCTTGATAAGCCATACCAATGTCCTTTCCGATACTGGGCGAACTGTATACCGACGTCTCGTCCACGTCAATTCGACGTCAAGCTTACGTCGATTGCACGTACGAATGTCGAACCCGAAAAGTGGGTTTAGAGGAGGTCGGTTTTCGCTATTTGGATTGAGCCAAAGTGCTTTGGCGAGGCAATCGTCCAACTGGAAACTCGGGGCAGTTTGGGAAGCGATTGGGAAAGAGCCCCAACAGCTTGAAATATCTCTCTAAACTATTGAAACGATGGTGACTGAGGGCCCTAGTCGACCGCAGAGAAGCAGTCGGCGCCGCTGCGAATGAGGCGGCCTGGAGCGCATGTATGCACTTAGCACTGTATTGACAACGTTAGTACATTCACACATGTTGCGGTGCATAAAGGAGAGCGAAATGGCTGCCCTCGTCGAACGTCCCAAAGCTGACGCCACTATTACGATGCGCATCCCGGTGCGGACTCGCGACCTGATCGACAGTGCCGCGGCCGTCGAAGGAAAAACGCGCACGGAGTTCGTGCTCGAAAGTGCTCGTCTTCATGCCATTGACGTGCTCTTGGATCAGCGCGTCTTCGCGCTCGATCCAGAAGAGAGCACCGCTTTCGCCGAGGTGCTGGATAATACGCCTAAGCCCAATGACGCCCTCAAGGCGCTGATGAAGCGGCCGCCGCCGTGGGCGTAGTCGAGTTCGAAGCTGCGCGTCCCTACTCGGCTCCAGTCCCGCTTACTACCGAACACCGAATTGAAGGGTTCGACTGCGGCAATCCGAAACTCACCGAATGGCTCAAAGCCCGCGCGCTCGAGAACGAAGGTCGCGCATCGCGAACCTACGTGGTTGTCGCCAATAATGGGCCTAAGGCCGGTGACATCGTTGGATATTACACGCTCGCGACGGGAGGCGTCGCTCTTTCTGAGATACCTCGGAGGCTTCGACATAACCTGCCGAATCCAGTGCCGGTGATGGTGCTTGGCCGCCTCGCCGTCGACCAAGACCATCAGAAGAGCGGGATCGGCCTAGCGATGTTGCAGGAAGCCATGCGGCGCACGCTCGATATTTCGCGGTCGGCGGGAGTTCGCGCGATGATGGTTCACGCTGTCGATAACGAAGCCGTCACCTTTTACCTGAAGTACGGCTTTCTACTGTTTCGGACGGACAGCCGGACAATGTTTCTTCCAATCGAGACAATCGCCAGGGCACTATAAACGGCTCTCCTTCGCCAGCGAAGGAAGGCGAGATGGATGATATCTGGCGTGCTGAGTTCTGAGCCTGCCCGATCGCCGCGAAGGTCAGAAGCGGACACTACGCACGCTGAACAGCAAGTTCAGAAAGGCGACAAGGCAGCAGGTGCATACCTTCCTCAACGGCCGGAAGCAGGCCGCCCGAAGGGAGCAATAAGATGTTAAAGAGATTCATTCTCGTCATGTCGGCGGTATCGATGGTTGCAGTTCCCGCGGCTGCCGACGCACGGCACTATCACGACTACAACAACGGATACGGCTACCAGCAGCAAGGATATTACCCGCAGCAGGGGTATTACCCGCAGCAAGGGTACTATCCTCAGCAGGCATACGGCTACGATAACGGCTATTATCGCGGTGGTTACGACTATAGGCGCCATCGCTGTAGCGGCACGACGGGTACCATAGTTGGTGCCGGTGCGGGCGCTCTACTGGGCCGATCGATCGGCCGCGGAAGCGGCTACTACCACCAGAACAGCGGCACGACGGGCACAATCCTCGGCGCCGCGCTCGGGGCGCTGGTCGGACGTGAAATCGGCAAATCAACCTGCTAAATCGAGAATAGGCGAATGAAGAAGGGGTCGGGCTAATCGCCCGACCCCCTTTTTGAATCCGGGCTCCAGAACGTCGCGGATGCCTCTCCCGGCCTAATAAGCCCTCGAACCGTCTCAGGTGAGCAACGAGGTACCCGAACGTTCGTTTGGAACTCAAGCGTTGTCGAACACCGAGACTTTGCCCGCCAAGCGAGAGGGTTTTCAAATGCGTAAATTGTTCATCGGATCAGCGGCCGTGGCGGCGGCTGCACTGGCAGCCGGTCCGGCTACCGCGCAGTACTACGGCTATGGCAACTACGGCTATTCATACCCCGGCTCCGGCTACTCATATCCGGGTTACGGCTATTCATATCCTGGCTACGGCTCCGCGTATCCGAGCTATGGCTACTCGAATCGCAGCTATGGATACGGCTATCCGGGCTATAGCAACGGCTATTGGAGCCGGGGTTACTACAGACACCATCGACACCATGACCGCTACCGCGATCGCGATGACAACCGTTACCGCGATCGCGACCGCGACCGCGACTGGAACGACGATCGCGACTAATCAAAAAGATCGAATTGCCAATTGCCATGCGGCTTGGCTTGGCGCCGGACGCTAGCATCCGATCGGCCAAAGCCCCCGACGCCCGTACGGGCGCTGACCAGTTGTTAGCCCTCGCTCAACGTTCACGCGAAAACGGCTGAGCGTTGCCCCAGGCGGGGCGTTCCAAGGGCCAGGACATTTATGCATCCGTTCGCGAAGACGCTCCGTATCTCCTCTTGCAACTCAATCGAGATGCCCAAGAGGAGGAAATGAACATGTTCAATTCGCGCTTTGCGATCGCAGCATTCGGCATTCTGTCGCTGTCCGTGGGAACCGCCCTGGTGGCCAATCCGATGGTTGGCGGCGCAGCGATGTATTCGACCCGCAACATCGTTCAGAATGCCGTCAATTCAAAGGACCACACGACGCTCGTCGCGGCCGTCAAAGCGGGCGGCCTTGTCGGCACTTTGTCTGGCAAAGGCCCTTTCACGGTCTTCGCCCCAACCAACGCCGCCTTTGCGAAGCTTCCGGCCGGAACCGTCGAAACCCTCGTGAAGCCGGAAAACAAAGCGACGCTCGATAAAATTCTCACCTATCATGTGGTCCCGGGCCGCATCACGGCGCAGCAAATCGCGGGAATGGCCGCACGCAATCATGGCACGGCGACATTGAAGACCGTCGAAGGCGACAATCTCATGTTCCGCAAGGCCGGTAACGGCTGGTGGGTGATTGACGCAAAGGGCGACCGGGCCCGCATCACCATCCCCAACGTGATGCAGTCCAATGGCGTTATCCACGTGGTCGATACGGTATTGATGCCCAGTTAATCCTGCTACTCGGCTGTTGTCGGCCGACGACGTTCGGCGGGAGGGTGCAGTGCTTCAAGTCGGAACACGCCGTCCTCCCGTCGGCTTTCCCTTCCGGTGGACGCCCGCATCGGGCATGAGCGATCGAGTGGATTCCCGTTCCCAATCCCCAGGCACCGACAAGACGGACCAGCTCGTTTGGCTGCTTCGCGAAATCGCAGGCGGAGACAGAGGTGCCTTCAAACTCCTTTACCAGCGAACATCGGCCAAGCTTTACGGCATCTGTCTTCGCCTGACCGGTAACGAAGCCGAAGCTCAGGAAGTTCTTCAGGAGGTCTTTCTAACGGTCTGGCGCAAGGCCGATCGGTTTGACGCTGGCAAGGCGGGCGCGATCACCTGGCTTTCCGTTCTTGCACGCAATCGGGCTATCGATCGCATTCGCCAGCGGCGAAGCGAAGTCGATGATGCCGACGCTGCGGCGAAGATACCGGACGAGGCCCCATCAGCGTTCGATGTCGTTGGACAGGCGCAGGATTCGGTGCGTCTCTCCGAGTGCCTGAACGAGCTTGAGGAACGAGCCCGAACCGCGATCCGATCGGCCTTTTTCGAGGGCTCCACCTATCCCCAGCTTGCGGCACAGGCGGGCGTTCCCTTGCCGACGATGAAAAGCTGGATCCGGCGCGGATTGCAGCGCCTTCGGGGATGTCTCGAGAGATGACCAGCAAGCCCGACCCAACCGACGACCGCGAGGCCATGGCAGCTGAACACGCGCTGCGGCTCCTCACTGGTGATGATTTGAGTAAAGCTGAGACCCGCGCAAGCTCGGATCCCCAGTTTGCTGCAGCTGTCGCGCGCTGGCGCGGCCGGCTGGCGCCACTCGATGCAGAAATTAGCGAGGTCGCTCCACCGGCGAGCCTGTGGGGCAGAATTGAGGCTGCCGTCGGCGGACGTACAGCCTCCAACGACAATGTCGCGGCGCTTCGGCGAAAGCTTAATCTCTGGCGGACGGCGACCGGAGCGATGGGCGCGCTTGCAGCATCGCTCACGCTTTTCCTCGCGTTCGAACCGCGGCCCGCGGTTGCTCCTCCCGCGCAGAATCGCTCGCCGGCTTCAGTACCGATGGTCGCAATGCTCGGCGACAAGGGCGCGATCAAGGTCGTTGCAAGCTGGGATCCTACTGCTCGTCAACTGGTGCTCGCCGTACCTGGCGAAATTCCTGCCGACACGAGCCACGCGCGCGAACTCTGGGTGATCCCAGCTGGCGGAAAGCCGCGCTCGCTGGGCACGATGCCCGCCGACAAGCATATGCACATGCGATTAGCTGACGCTCTTGCAGATCTGCTGCAGCATGGCGCCACCATCGCGATCTCGATCGAACCGCCCGGCGGGTCGCCCACCGGCGCGCCCACCGGGCCGGTTATTGCTTCTGGCGCCCTCACCAAGGCCTGATGCATCCGATCGGAAGTTCCCTCCGTATCTTCCGGTATCGCGCAACCCGAGGATCCAATGATCAAGACCAACATCGACCGGCGCGCCTTTATCGGAGCGGCCGGCGCAGCGGCGACAGGCGTGTTGCTGTTTGCGCGTGAAGGTGCAGCAGCGCCGACGCCCTTTCGCGTAAATCGCACGCCTGCGGAATGGAAACGGCTCCTGGGAGCGCAGCGTTTCGAAATCTTGCGCAATGCTGGCACCGAACTGCCATTCACCAGCCCGCTTCTGAAGGAGCATCGCAAAGGCATGTTTCTTTGCGCTGGATGCGCACAGCCCCTGTTTTCATCGCAAACCAAATTCGAAAGCGGCACCGGCTGGCCGAGCTTCTGGAAGCCAATTGCAGGTTCGGTGGTAACCAGGACCGATCGAAGCCTCCTGATCGAGCGGACCGAAGTGCTGTGCGCCAGGTGCGGCGGTCATTTGGGCCACGTGTTCAACGACGGCCCTAAGCCGACCGGCCTTCGCTACTGCATGAACGGTCTTGCCCTCACCTTCCGGCCCGCCTGAACCCTCTTGCTGCTAACTCCATCTACCGAACGACGACTGTTCCAGATCACTGTACTGGCGGCGACGATCGTCCCGATCACCGCGGGCGCAAGGGGAGCGCTGATCGGCCCGGCGATGATCCAGGGAGCGCTGCCGACACCCGCCGATCTCGACAGCCATTTTCGTTATTTGTCGGGACTGTTGTTGGGAATCGGCCTTGCATTTGCCTGGGCGGTTCCGCGCTTCGAGCAGCGCTCAGGCACATTCCGGACGCTGGGATTGATCGTCATTCTAGGAGGGCTATCGCGCCTCCTCGGCGCAATCGAGCAGGGTGCGCCTGGCACCGCCCATCGCTTTGCGCTGGTTATGGAGCTGGTGGTTGTTCCGCTGCTCCTGCTGTGGCTGCGGAGACTGGAACGGATTTCCGGCAATGCGCCGGGCTAAGGCCAAGTGTCCGCTCGCGTGAACCACCACCCATTCGGAAGGGCGGAGCTCACCCCGTTGCGGACGTAGGATCTTCTGTTACCTTTCGGCGGTCGCGGAGGGGCAGCCACATGCATGTCCACCTACCTAAGCCGCTGCACGGCTGGCGCGAGTTCGTCGGCGAGGTCGGGATAATCGTTCTTGGCGTGCTGATCGCGCTCACGTTCGAGCAGATTGCGGAGTGGGTTAGCTGGCACGCGCGCGCGGCCGACGCGCGAAAGGCGCTACGTGCTGAGGTGGGCCACGGCTTCTTGGTCAGCGAAGAACGCAAGGCTGTCGCCGATTGCGTCGATGCACAGCTCCAGCGGGTCGAGGCGGCAGTTATTGGTGCCGGTTCGACGATGACCCCCTTGCCGGTTCATTCCGACTTGTTTCGTTTCACCGTGCGCACACCTATCCGCTCGTGGACGGAGAGTGCGTGGCAGAGCGTGATCTACGAAGGGGTCGCACCACACCTCAATGACCGCGAGCGCGAGTTCCTTCCAATTTATTATGCCCAAATGCAGCACGTCCGCGCGCTTGGCGATCAAGAAGAGGTGACCCTAGGCAATCTGGTCGCTCTCTCGCAGCCGTTGAGGCTCGATGCCCAGGTACAAAGCACCTTTGTACGCGAGATCGAAGGCGAGCGACTGCGCAACCAGGAAATGGCGGGAACGGCGGAGCAAATGATGCATGCCGTCGAACGCGTGGGGTACGTGCCGTCGGAGGCAGACCGTCGCGCCTGGCTGGCAGAATCCGGAACGGTGAAATTCTGCAGGGAAAGCAACTTTGCGCCGCCCCCTGGACCGACGCCTAAGCCCTAATCGTCACCCTCGGTCCCGACTAGGAAACTGCATCTTCTGATTTCGGCTGAAATTCGGCAGGGCGGCCGCACGCTTGGCGCGACCGACCTGCCAGTTCTTTTAGCGGCCGTAGGCCATGTTGCGGCCGATCCGGACGTTGGTGACGGCGCCGCGATAGTCGACGTTACAGCGGAAGCTGACGTTGGCGGCGGCGACATTGCGGTTCTGGTAGCCATACCCATTTTCGTACTGGCCACCATACCCCGAACGCATGATGCCTGAAACGCGCAGACCGTCGCTGCGGCGCTGGACGTCAGTGATCGAGGTGACGCGCATCGCGCCGCTGTAGCCGTTGTTGCCGTAGCCGCGGTTGTAGCCGTTGCCATATCGTGCGGCGGCCTGGGTCATCGCTGCCGAGGCGCACTGCGACACCGCCTGGCGATCCGTGACATTGTAGCGGTTGCCGAGCAGGCTATCGATGATCTGGCCAACGGGGTTCTGGGCATAGCCCTGGCCGTAGCCATAGGCCGGCTGCGGATAGCCCTGCTGCTGGTAACCATAGGACTGCTGCGGATAGGACTGCTGATAGCCGTAGGCTTGCTGCGGATAGGACTGCTGCTGGTAGCCATAGGGGTATGACTGGGCCACCAGCGGAGCGGACAAGCCGCCAAGCGCCGCCGCAGCGGCGAGATATCTAGTGAAGTTATTCAAGGGAAATTCCTTCGGTTCTCACCCGAAAATACGGGGGAGCTCGAAGATCAAACGCGTATTAAGCGAATAAGACGCATGAACCTAATACAACAACAATGCTCCCGTCGGGTTCATCGACCGAAGTACCGCTAGTTCGCCGCTCCGTGTAGGCGAGCGGAAAGAGCCGTGCTCGGATGCCACGACTTCTGAACCCAAGCGGCGACCTTTGCTTTGCCGCCTAGGGTGTAATTCTCAACGCGAACTTGGCGATGCTTGGCGCAGACACGCCATCACCGAGGAACTGGAGTTGGGTAACGTAACTGCCCGGAGGTATCGTCGAGGGCAAAGTCACGTTCCCGTTGCCATCACTCCGAACTTGGACCTGGTTGATCAGCGGGTCGCGCCCTCCGTAGGGTATGACTGTCACCAGAACCCGGCCCCAACTCAAGAACGCTCCGTTGCCTGAGCGCAGCGTGGCGATCGAACCCGTCGGGTTCGCTTGTGCCACGGGGTCGAAATAACTGGCGGACGGCGCCACGCGGACGTTCGGAAGCTCGAATATGCCCCGACCTTCGGTCGCCACGACGACCGACGTCCCAATGATCATTGCATCGCTGATGTAGGACATCGAAGTTGGCTGCGCGTCGTTCAAGTCGCGCCACACCGGCTCGCTCCACCCCGGATCCTTGCAGGTGCCGACGACCTTTTGACCCGGCGGCGAAAAACTTCCCACGAACACCCCCGTGTAAGGCGAGACGATCGCGAGGCGACCAGGCCAGGCACGGTCGAAACTGACTGAAGAGGGAACGCTGAATGGGTAACCATGAAAGCGCGATCCCAGTTTCTTGAAGACCGTGTCCGGATCGAACACGCCGGTCACGGGATACCGCCCCGATTGAGTCAAAAGCGCGGTCAGTGCGGGAAGATCGCAGAAGTCCCTGCCGCCGTTGATTGACAGCTTGATGACTCCATTCCCACTTGGCGAGGTAGAAGCCACCAGAAGCATCTTGGGGTCATAAGGATTGACGAATGCCGGGCCGCGGCTCGGAACGAAGTCGTTCCCTACAGGAATGCCCTGCAGGTTACGGATCAGGCAGGACCAAACGAAAGTTCTTGTTACAACAGATATCCGACGAACTTGGATGCCATCCGGGCACGCGGTATTACTGTTTCCGGTGTAAAAGAAATAATTCGGCCGGAAATGGCCGCCCGAGGCCCAGAAGCGCCGCGTGTCCGTGGGCAACTGGTCCATTTCGATCTTCCAGCTCGCAAACCCTTCACTCGGACCATCCGGTTTGAGGTCGAAACGAGTATTGCGAATGAGCGCCAGACGGGAGCCGCTGCCGGTCCCTCCTGGCGGATCCGCGACGGCCACCCCGTTGGAATTAATCAATGGCAGGCTGACCAGCATGACCACGTCCAACGCGCCCTCCGGCTGCACCTCCCCGGGCAGGCTCTGAATGGCCTGAATTCGGGTTGGACCGTCAAAGGGCTGATTTCGTCCAAGCATGATCGACGTCAAGGATCCGTCAGCGCCAACCAGCGTTGCCCAGGCCCGCGACTGCCCGTCACCGTCGACGTTGAGTCTCCGCCAAATCAAAGCGCCCGGCTGGGCGAGATCGCCGAGCACATAATTGGCATCGCCATGAACCGAGGCGATTTTCCAGTGGCCCAGGGCGTCACGAAACCAGCCGTCATTATCTTGCGTGGGGTAGGCGATCGTTCGGATCGGGAGCGCCGATTTGCCTGGCGTAGGCGGCGGTACGGTAGAGCCCAGCGACATGAACAGGCTCTGGACTGTCTGGACATGAAGCCCATCGCTTCTAAGCGTCCATGCTGCGCCCGACAGACTGGCTTTCCCATCTGCCGACTGGCCGGCGTAGATTCCCCCGTCCGTGCTCATGAAGACAGTGCGCTTGGCAGGAGGACAAAAATCCCGCGGAATGAGAGCGTTCCACATGTCCGGATGAACAGACGTGGGCTGGGCACCGGGGAACGATCCGGCGCTGGTCAGGATTACCGGGTCCCACGTGATTCGGCCGGATGAGTCGACGCCACTCGCCTGCTGGATGCCCTGGCCGGAGCCGTAGATGATCTGGCGGCCGATCCCAATTGAGCGGTCCGCGAATGCCGGGCACTTGAACGCATTGATCGGAAAGGCTTGGACGAACCGGCGGCCGTTGAGCCCGCGCCCGTCACGGTCGCCGGTAAACTGGGCGGTCCATGCCGCCGGCCCTGTTCTTCCTGGATCGAAGATGAGTAGCGGTGAGCGCGAGAAAACGCATGCATTGAACCCGGGGATATTTCTGACGGTGTCCGATGGATCGCAGCGCGGATCCTCCGTCGCCCGTGGGTCGTCTCGCGGTACGGTGGTATTGGCATTGAAAATGACGAATGCGCGATCGTCAAACGCCCCGATCGAAGCATCGTCATTTGCACCGGCGCTGGTCGTGTTGAAGGTCGGAACAACATTTGAGAAGCTCGTTGGCGCCGACGGCAGGAAGACCGAGGGTGGAAAAGCCTGACAGGCGAAGGTTTTTCCGTCGTCGGTCGAATAGAAAATATTGGCGTCGGAGCGCGCCCAGACCTTAGTTTCACTCACGGTCAACGCAGTCACGCCAGCAAGGGACGTAGGACCACTGCAATTCTTGTTGAGCACGGAGTACTGGAACGATCCCGCGAACGGATTTGCCGTTTGGCTACGGTCTCTGCGCGCGACGCCGTGATTGGTTAAAATGAACAGTGCTGACGACTTGTTGGAAAAGGCGACCGATGAGATGCCCTGGGTGTCGGCGTCCGGCGTCGGGTCATAGGTGTAAACCCAGCTGTTTCCGAAGTCGGAGGATTCCCAGAGGCCGGACCTCCCCAATCGTGCCACGCTGTTGTCGTCGGCTCTCTCACCAACGGCGATATGCGAGCTGTTCTGAGGGTCGATTGCGATTGAGAAGGCCCGCGGGGGCGAACCCTTCAGATATTGCCAGCGCTGGCCGTTGATCGAGCGCCATACGCCCGCGGTCTTTGGAATGGCAAACAGCGCTTCCTGCGTTCCGGCCATGGCATCGACCACGCCCGAAGCCGTGATCGGATTGCCGGAACCATCAACCAGATCATCCGGACTGAGATCGATGAATGACATCGACGCCGGCGGCGCATCGAGGACGTTTAGATCCACCGAATCCTCGCCGAGCCTTTTGTAAACCGGATCGCGCACGATCTGGCCGCTCGGCAAAACCTTCGTGACCGTGAGGGAAGTTTGCCAACTTGCCGTTGCGGTCGCGCGAAACGGTCCCGCCGCGCTTAGGCGGGCCCGAACCGCCACAACTTTCTGCTCCTTCGGGCCTAGCGTCAGCGATGTTGCGGTGGGCATCGCCTGCGTGTTTTGCGCCAGGCTGACGGTCAGCGGCTGGCTCGAAAAGCTCGTCAATCGCACGATCAGATCAAACAGTTGGCCTCTCGCCACCGGCATCGGATCGACTTTGACGATCTGGACGGACCCTAAGATCACATCCGTTGGTATGGAGTGCGGGACCTGCCCGGCCGGCACCTGGCCAAGGGGCACCTTTGGCGACGGCGCTGCAACCTGGTCCAGTGGCACCTTCGGCGGCGGGGCCGGAACTTGATCCAGCGGCACCTTCGGAGGTGGGGCGGCAACCTGATCCAGTGGCACTTTCGGAGGCGGGGCCGCAACCTGATCCAGCGGCACCTTCGGAGGTGGGGCGGGAACCTGATTCAGTGGAACATGCTGCGCCAAAGCCGAGACATACGGGGGGCTTGCGAGGCCGGCTGCAGCTGCAACCGCTATAGCCCTGAACTTGGTGTAGGTGTGTCGCTCAATTGCGGGGCCGCTCGCCCGTGAAGAATACCTGCCCATAGCCAGCGCTCCTTCGCCAAATCGCGAGTCGCTACGCTTACGAAGACATGTAATTCCCGAGCGCTACCACCTTAACACAGATCACCTTTCAAGCGCAGAGAAAATAGGGGCCGCATCGACTTCAGCGAGAGAGCAATTGTGAAGCACGCAATCGGTTATGCCGCGTTTTCGAGCGCCTCCAAGCGACTCTGGCACGCGCGGTCGACGAGGGCCCTCAAAAGCTCGACGCGCGATCCGAGCCATTCGAGCTGCTCGCTCGTGATCCGATACTCGCGAGAATAGCGAGCCTTGATGTAAGCTTCGCGAAGCCGGGCGTACGCGCGCTTCTCATCGCGCGTTGAGCTAGGCCAGACTTGTTTCAAGCTAGGTTCCATACTCTCGGCGAGTGCGCGCAGGCGGTTCAGATTGTGCGTCTTCGGCGTGTAGAGCGTGCGCACCAGGAAGAGACATTGATAGAGTCGTTCAGCCGCTTGGTGGAGGTCGAAAGCCGCCTTATTCTTCCACTCCTTTGACATTGCAAAAGCCGCGGTTCCAAGTGCCTCGTCCGCACCCTGCATCCATCGCTCAAAATAATCGCGGCTTTCGTCGAGTGCTTCGCGCGGGCTGAGCTCACGCGGTTCGACAAAGGCATGGCCGTGCTCATCGAAAAGCAAAATGCCCTCTTTGAGAATGTCGATGAAGAAATAGCGCCCCAGCCTGAGCTTCTCGTTCACGTCATCGAGGCTGTGGTAGATGAGGCTGACCGGAGTTCTAAGCTCCTTGCCTTCGCTTAGTTCGGCAAGCAGCCGATCCTCGGTCTTCGTCCAGAATTCTGGCACATCGGTCAGATCCTCGTGGCTGACTACGACCAGCAGATCGAAGTCGGAAAAGTACCGACCCACGGGATCATCTACCCAGTCGCCGCGAGCATAGCTTCCGAACAGGATGATCTTGAGGATCTTCCCGTTTCGGAAGCGGTCCATGGTCCGGTGTGCGATGGCCTCCGCAAAGCCTTCGCGGATCACGTCCACAACGTGCGCGAGCTCTCGACGTTTGCCGTCCGGGAGATCTTCGAGGCTGGTTTTCACGGCGGCAGAATCGCGCGAGATTGCGCGCCTGCCAAGTGCCGCCAGGCCGATTATATTCGGCAGTGCGGGTTTTGCAGCGCAGATGCGCACCATTCTTGAGGCCGCGGACCCTCGCGAACAGTTGCACACGATCCGACGCGACCCGGGGGGTCGTGCTGGACCGGGCTCGAACTCATTCTGCCATTAGTGACTTCAGGGGAATCTCGGTCCGCTCGATCGCCGCCTGGTCTGCAGCGACCTTTGCCTCCACGAGTTTTCGGCCCTGCACATAATCCCCGGTGGCATTCACGCAGTCGAGAGCCACGACGTTACCAGATCGCACGTAAATCACGCTGAAGCTGCGACTGGCGGGATCGCCGCGAACAATCACACTTTCATAGTCAGTCGAAAGGCCGACGGTCTGGAGTCGCAAATCATATTGGTTCGACCAGAACCATGGCGTCGCATGGTATGGCTGCGGGTCGCCCATGATCGCGCTTACCGCTGCAGCCGCCTGATCTGACGCATTCTGCACCGACTCGAGACGAACGCGCCTACCGCCGGCAAACGCGTTTTCATGCGCTGCGCAGTCGCCGGCAGCGAAAACGTCGGCGAGGCTCGTGCGGCAATATTCGTCGACGTCGATCCCGTTAGACCCTCGCGCCCCCGCAGCGAGCAGAGCCTCCACGCTGGGTTCAATACCGGTTCCGACGATGACCATCTCGCAGGCAATCCGACTGCCGTCGATCGTATGAACGCCCACGACGCGGCCGCCGGCGGTCTCGATCGAGGCCACCTGGACGTTCGTTCGAAGATCGACGCCTTGCCGCCGATGCTCCGCTTCGAAAAACCTCGACAGGGGCTCTCCAGCTACCCGCGACAGAACTCGGTCGAGCGCTTCGAGAAGTGTCACCTTCTTGCCGAGAGTGGTCAGCACGGCTGCGACCTCGAGCCCGATGTACCCGCCCCCGATGACCACAACGTTGCTGACCTTATTGAGACGGCATCTCACGGCATCGACGTCCGCGCGGTTGCGGATCGTATGGACGCCCTCAGCAGATGCCCCTTCACAAGCCAGTCTTCGGGGCCGACCTCCGGCTGCCCATATCAGCGTGCCGTAATTGAGGGTCCGGCCGTCCATCAGCCACAATTCATGCGCGAGCGCATCGACATTGGTGACCAAAGCGCCCGTCATCAGCTTGATGTCGCGCTCGGCCCAGAAGGCGGGCGGGTGGAAAAGCAGACGATCGAAGGACTTCTCGCCGGCCAGGTATTCTTTTGAAAGAGGTGGCCGTTCATAAGGCTGCTCGGCCTCGTCGGTGATGAGCGCGATGGAGCCCTGAAACCCTTTTTGCCGAAGCAAGGCTGCCGCCCGGGTGCCGGCGTGACCGGCACCGACGATTGCAATATCGGTCAGCAGGTCAATCCTCCGGTGCGATCGTCAGCCGGAGGCCGTCGAGGCTTTCCTCAAAGCAGATCTGACAGGATAGACGCGATCTTTCGGTTCGATGGTCTGACCCCGCCAGGAGATCGTCCTCCTCTTCGGCGACCGGCGGCAATCTCGCTGCAAATTGCGGATCGACATAGACGTGACAGGTCCCACAGGAGCAACAGCCTCCGCAAAGCGCGAGAATTTCGTCGAACCCGGCGTCGCGAAGATTCTCCATTACCGATTTTCCGGTCGCGCCCTCTGCGACGTGCTGCGTCCCATCGCGGGTCGTCACTACCAGTCTGGGCATAACATCTTCTGCCTCTTGCACGCAGCACGGCCGGACGTTCGAAACCTGCTGAATTATCTAGGGGGGCGGGTCGGTTTCTCGCTCCGCCGACGGCGAAAGCCTGCTTCTGAAACTCATGGCCCTCATTCATTGATTTTCCGCGAGGGGCTTCAATTGCGCGAGTGAGTGCCTCGTCATCAGTCCTGCGTGGAAGCGCCCAACTCCCTCCCAGAAGGCAGTTGGGCGCTGATCTCATTCAATTGCGATGCTTCGCCCTTGGCTACTGCCCCCGCTGAGGCGCCGGCGCAGGAGGTGGTGGAGGCGGAGGCGGCGGTGGCGGAGCCGGGCACGTCGCCGTCACTGCAACCACCGATCCGTCAGGGCACGTCTGGGATGGCGGCGGGGGCGGCGGGAGCGGCGGCGGCGGAGGCGCCACGAGACTACGCCGTTCACTGTCGAAGCGGTAGCGTGCAGTCACCCCGAACTCGCGCGGAGACTGATAACTCACGAACGCGAATACCCCTGGGAAGTCGAACACGTTCTGGAGGTAACGCTGATCGAACAGGTTCTTGCCCCACACACTCAACGTCCAGTTCGTTCCCCCCGGAGCCCAGTCGAGGTTAGCGTCCACGATGTGCGTGGGCTGCAACTTCGATCGCGGCGCATCCTGGACCGACGTGAGGAATTTCGAGCTCGTGTAGGTGTAGAGCACGTTTGCAGTGATATGCCCGGTGCCGACATTGAACGTATAATTCGCCCCGGCTGCTCCGCTCCACTTCGGTGAATTCTGAAGACGGTGACCCGCCATGTCGACGACCGTCACTCCGGTCGCCGGGTCGATGTTGGTCAGAAGAAACTTCTTATATCTCGCATCCAGATAGGCGAGCGATCCCGTGAGGTTGAGACCAGCCACCGGGTTGGCCGTCATGTCGAACTCGACGCCCTTGATGTGGGACGCAGCGACGTTGCGGACAGTATTGCCTTGAACGACAACGCCGTTGGCATCGGTCGTGAAGTACTGCTGAGCAAGCTGCATATCGCGGTAGTTGGTGTAAAAGAGGGCAAGGTTCGCCCGGAGGTGATGAGAAAACCAATCGGTCTTGGCTCCAACCTCAAAGGTATCCACATATTCGGGGTCAAACGGCCCGAGATCCTGCGGAACGCCGATTCGTCCCGAGAAGCCGCCCGATTTGAACCCTCTCGCCCAATAGCCGTACAGCAACTGGTCCGGTGTGATCTGATAATCTAATCCAACCTTTGCACCCCAGTTGTTCCAGGCCTTCTGGCCGCTCGCGGCGATGCTGAGAGATGGAATGAAGACGCCGCCGGTGAACCCGTCCGTGGGGCCGTAGCGATCGAGCGAGGCAACCATTTTCGTGAATTCGTGCGTGTACCGAACGCCGGCCTGCAACCTGAGGTTGTCGGTGATCTTGTAATAGGCCTGCAGGAACCCCGAGACCGAGTGGTTGTCCTGATTTTGCGGGTTCTCCTGCCTGATATGCGGCAACCCGAGCCCGGGAAGTCTGAGGACCTGCACGTGGTCGAAGTGGGTCTTCATGTAGAAGACGCCGGCGATGCCACTGAGGCGCGGGGTAATCTGCGCGAAGGTTCTCAGCTCTTCGCTGAACTGCCAGCCCTTCGTGTTGCGATAGGTATCGAGGAGGAACAGCGGCGTTCCATCCTGGTCGGTATATTCGACGAGATGGAAATCCTTGTATCCCGTGATGGACGTGATGTCGCCGATCGGGGTTCCGCGAATGTTTACCGTCAGGTTCGCGAAATACGTGTCCATGTCGCTCTTGTCGGGGACAGAGTCGTTCGCGCTGAAGTATTTGTCCGGCGCATGGCACGGCACCAACAGCGACGTACACGGCGACTGGTACATCGGCAGGACGGCGTTCGGGAAAACCGTCCCCGGCGCCACGAACAGGGCTTCTCCCGGAACTCCGCCATTCACCTGGACAGGGGCGCCGTTCCGGGCCCGGTCGTATTCCCCGCTCAATGTTGCATCCACATTGGGCGCCGGCGTGAATTTCAGATAGGCCCGGAAAGCGGTCAGATCACGCCTGTCCATATGGCTTCCGTCCACGATGTTCGTGAACCAGCCGTCGCGCTGGAAATGCGAGATGGTGATCTTGCCTGCGAGCAGGTCGTCGACGATCGGCAGATCGAGCGCAGCATCGGCCTCGAAACGGTGCCAGTTGCCGTAGGTGACATCGGCGCGGATCCCGAGGCGCCCGGTCGGCTGACGCGTTATGACGTTTACGACGCCGCCCGTGGTATTTGCACCGAACAGCGTGCCCTGCGGGCCCCGAAGGACCTCGACACGGTCAATGTCGAACAGATTGAGAAGCGCGCCCATCGAGAAATATTGGGGCACGCCGTCGACCACGATCGAGACGGTCTGACCGGCCCAGGGGTCCGCCTCCAGAATGCCCATGCCGCGGATGAACACGGCTGCCGTGTTCGGCGTGTTGACGTAGTTGTTGATCTGGATCGCCGGAACGGTCCCGGCAAGGCCCTGCAGCGTCTGTGCATGCAGGTCTTCGACCGTCTTCCCGCTCAGGGCAGTGACCGCGATCGGAACGCGCTGAAGGTTCTCGGCACGCTTCTGTGCAGTGACGATGATCGGCTCGAGAGCTCCGGTGTGCGTGGACTGATCGACGGAGTCGGCCGGCGTCGGGGTTGGCGCAACCGGGCGCGAAACGGGAGCTCCTGGTGTTTCTGCAGGCGCTGTCGCCGGCGGCTGAGGGACTTGTGCCTGTTGCGCCTGAGCCTCGGAGCTAAGAATAGAAAAGGCACTTACACTGGCCGCGAGCACAATCTTTCGCGCAGACGGGCGGCGTCTGATGCTCTTTCCGCACCTCATTTGGCTTCTCCCCTTTTGCTTCGGCCCCGCGCCGAGCGCGCGCAGCCTGGCTGGCCGCCGGCCCAGTCCTCCGGTCGACGGCTGGCCCAATCTCCCCAGAGAAGAATAATTAGTCAAGCGATTATTTGAAAACGCGCAACACGAGTTAACGGGACAGTGAGCAGAGCCGTCTGAGCCCCTTGCGGGCGATGATTGCGTCGGTTACGGTTTATTCGATCGATTAAGGGTCAGGAGGGCTTAAGTGCAAGACTCGAACGCGCCGCCTGCGTCGGCTGAAACGCTCAAGGAGATCTATCGGAAGATGGCGCTCCTGAAGCAGAATGACGAGCGGTTTCGCTCCGTGATTCAATCAGGGCGGATCATCGGCAATTATTATTCGGCCCGCGGCCAGGAAGTCATTCCCTCGTCCGTGTCGGTTTGCCTGCGGCCGGACGACTATGTCTGCACGATTTATCGCGGCATTCACGATTCCCTCGCGAAGGGCGTGCCGGTCAAGGAGCTCTGGGCAGAACTGGCGGGGCGCGCCACCGGCACCTGCAAGGGCAAGGGCGGCCCGATGCATATCAGCGATCCCCGCTCCGGAGTGATGGTCACGACCGGTATCGTCGGATCGTCCATGCCGATTGCGAACGGCCTTGCACTTGCTTCTCAGATGCGCGGCGAAGACCGCATCGCGGTCGCCTATTTCGGTGACGGCGCGGCAAATATCGGCGCCTTTCACGAGTCGCTCAATCTTGCTTCCATCTGGAAGCTGCCGGTTGTCTTCGTCTGTCAGAACAATCGCTATGCCGAGCATACGAAATACGAGTTCGGAACGGCCATCGACCAGATTGCAAAGCGAGCTGCCGCCTATTCGATGCCCGGCATACACGTCGACGGCAACGACCCGCTCGCCATGTATGCTGCAGCCAGGGAGGCCGTGGATCGCGCGAGGTCCGGCGGCGGCCCGACGCTCATTGAAGCGATGACCTTCCGTTTCCATGGCCACCTTCTGGGCGACATGGATGGCTATATGGACGCCGGCGAGAAAGAGGCGTGGATGAAGAAGGATCCCGTCCCCGCATTCCGGGAATGGCTCGTCGCTCAGGGCTATGCGTCGACAGAAGAGTTGGACCAGACGGAAAAAGAGATCGAGCGCGAGATCGATGAGGCGCTCGAATTTGCAATGAACAGTCCCTACCCCGACGTCGCAGAAATTCGCCGCGATGTTTTTGAGCATGAGGTGGCAGCATGAGCGAAGTCGACACCGCGGTTGAACCCATGACCGCCCTCCAGGCAATCAATCTCGCGCTCTACGATGCTCTTGAAGCAGATCCGGATGTGATCTTGTTCGGCGAGGACGTCGGAGACAAGGAAGGCGGAGGCGTCGTCGAAGTGACCAAGGGCCTCTCGACGAAATTCGGCGACAAGCGTGTACGTTCGACGCCCATTTCGGAACAGGCCATCATCGGCGCCGCGATCGGCGCGTCCATCGGCGGCATGAAACCCATCGCGGAAATCATGCTGATGAACTTCACGACCGTCGCGATGGACATGATCGTCAACCACGCGGCGAAACTGAGGTTCATGTCGGGCGGCCAGACGCACGTGCCGATCACGATCCGGATGATGACGGGAGCCGGCTTCGCCAACGGAGGCCAGCACAGCGATTTCCTCGAGGCCTGGTTCGCGCACACCCCCGGACTGAAGGTGGTGATCCCGAGCAACCCCAGGGACGCCTATGGCCTGCTCCGGTCCTGCGTCCATGATCCCGATCCCTGCCTGTTCGTCGAGCCGCTCGGAATTTACTGGGTTCCGGGCGCTCCTCCCAAACGCGGCGAATTCATCCCGCTCGGGAAGGCAAATGTCGTCAAGGAAGGCAGCGATGTTTCCGTCATCACCTACGGCAAGCAGGTCAACGACGTTCTCGCGGTCGTCGACAAGCTGAAGGACCAGGTCAGCGTTGAGGTCGTGGATCTCCGGACCGTTGCGCCGTTTGACGAGGACCTCATCATTCAGTCGGTCGGGAAGACCGGGAGGGCCGTTATCGTGCACGAAGCCGTGAAGGATTTCGGCGTAGGCGCCGAGATCGCAACGCGGATCAACGAGAAGCTCTTCGGCAAGCTCAAGCAGCCGGTCGCGCGCGTCTGCGGCAAATACTCGCCGGTGCCCTTCTCTCAGCCGCTGGAGAGTGCATTCATGCCGACTGCTGCCGAGATCGAGACTGCAATTCTTAGGGGCGCGGCTTGAGATGGCTGTTACAGTGGTTATGCCGAAAATCGGTTTCGCAATGCAGGATGGAACGATATCGGAATGGCTTGTGGCCGACGGGAGCGCTGTGAGTGAAGGTGATCCAATTTTCGCGATGGAAAGCGAAAAGTCGGTCCAGGAAGTCGAGTCTCCTGCGACCGGCACAATCCGATTCATCGGAGAGGTGGGTGAAACCTATCCCGTCGGAGCGGTGGTCGCCGAAATCAGCTAATTGGTGCAACAATGACTGCGCGTCGGTCGACCAGGCGCGAGGCACTTCTCGTCACGCCTGCCGGGAGCACTCATTTGCCCGCACGTAGGAGCCCAAAAATGCGTTCAGGAGCCGCAGCTTCGAGTGCCAGAGCCGGCGAGCGCGGTGCGCGCCGGTCAACACGCGACGCCCTGCTCGATGCTGCAGCGGACCTCATGAACGATGGTCAGACGCTGGATATCTCGCTGAGCGAAATCGCGGCCAAGGCCCAGCTAAATTCAGCGCTGGTGAAATATTATTTCGGGAGCAAGCAAGGCCTGATGCTGGCGCTGATCGAACGCGCCGTGCTGGTGCCGATGGCAGACCTCGAGCATCTCGCTCAAAGCAACATGACCGCGACCGAGAAGCTGAGGATCCATACGGCCGGCCTCATCAACATCTACTTTCGTCATCGCTACCTCAACAAGCTGCTGTTCATTCTTCTGAGCGAAAGCGATCCAGAAGAGTCCCAGAAAATCTCGGATCGACTGGTCAAGCCCGCGGCCGATGCCCAGAAAGCCATCCTCGAACAGGGCGTTCGGGAAGGCGCTTTCCGCCCGATTGATCCGATGCTCTTCTATTTCACGATCATCGGGGCTTGCGATCAGCTGTTTACGGCGAGCTTCGCTCTCAAGTCGGTCTTCGATTACGGGGAGATCGATGAAGACATCAAGCGCCGCTTCATCAATCATACGGTGGAGATTCTCCTGCGCGGGCTGAGAGCGGACGAGGTCGCGCCGGGCGCGGCCCAGTAGCGACCCGAGACCGAAGGATGGGGCCCAGTTCCAGCGAGCGCTCGGATCTCTGGCGCCGCGTCACGCTCGGCGAGCAGCTGGCGCGCAGCG
The DNA here is from genome assembly GCF_038148795.1 of Sphingomonas agri. Taxonomy (NCBI): domain Bacteria; kingdom Pseudomonadati; phylum Pseudomonadota; class Alphaproteobacteria; order Sphingomonadales; family Sphingomonadaceae; genus Sphingomonas; species Sphingomonas agri. Next base: position 1,017,799 of record NZ_JBAPEU010000002.1, read on the forward strand.
CGCGGCAAATTCCGGATGTCATCGCGTTCAAGTTCGAAGGCCGTGAACGAAGCTATAAGGATCTCGACGCACGAGTGAGCGCATTTGCAAATGGCCTCATCGAGCGGGGACTGCGCCTCGGCGACAGAGTGGCAGTCATGATGAACAACTGCCTTGAACTGCCCGAGATCTACCTTGCCATTTGCCGCGCAGGCGGGATCTGCGTGCCGGTCAATTTTCGTCTCAAGGGCCCCGAGGTCCAATATATCCTTTCCCAGTCGGGGGCGGCATTCGCGATTGTCGACGCGTTCGCAGGCCCGGTCGTGGCGCCGTGCGAGATCGTCCAGTCGGGCTCATGCCGCATGATCTTTCGCGCCTGCCCTCGCCTCTCGCCGGGCGGCGATGATTACGACGAGATCCTCGAGGCATCGTCCACAAGCTCGCCTGGTATCGACGTTGCGGAGACCGAGCCCGCGTTCATCATGTACACCTCGGGGACCACTGGCCGGCCCAAGGGCGCAGTTCTCAGTCATCTGAACCTGTTCGTGAACACCGTGAACATGATCGCGGCGCTCGAGATTTCAGCGACGGATCGACGCTGGCTCGCTGGACTGCCCCTGTTCCACATCGGCGGTCTCAACGGGTTGCTCCCGTTTCTCTATCTTGGCGGAACCTCGATCATCCTTCCAACGGGCGGGTTCGATGCATCCGAAGTCGCCTCGCTGTTCGAACGCGAGCGCATCACCTCATGCTTTTTCGTGCCTTCGCAGTGGCAGGCCATCTGCGAAGAAGCGAAGCTTGGAGACGCGGACCTCTGCCTCGAGCGAGCGACCTGGGGGGCATCGGTATGTCCGCCCTCCATTCGGGACGCTCTCCACCGCACCTTTCCAGGCGTGCGCACCTACAACGTCTTCGGTCAAACCGAGATGAGCTCGATTACGTGCGCAATGCGGGCTGACCGCTTTCCCGACAAGCAGGGTTCGATCGGCACCCCGGTACCTGGAGTGGAAGTCCGGATCGTCGACGAAGAGATGCGCGACGTGCCTACCGGCGAGACCGGCGAGATCATTTATCGCGGTCCGACCGTCATGCAGGGATATTGGCAATCACCGGAGCAAACGGCAGCCGCTTTTCACGAGGGTTGGTTTCGCTCCGGCGATCTCGTGCGCGCCGACGAAGACGGGTTTCTCTTCGTCGTCGACCGCAGAAGCGACATGATCATTTCGGGCGGGGAGAATATCTACTGCGCGGAAGTCGAGGCCGTGATTGACGCACATCCCGCGGTGCGCGAAGTTGCGATTGTCGGAGGCCCGCATGAGAAGTGGGTTGAAACCCCTATCGCCTTTGTCGTCCTTCGGGGAGGAGCAATGGCAACCGAGTCCGAGATCATCGCCTGGTGCAAGGACCGGCTGGCTTCATACAAGAAGCCGACCCAGGTCAGGTTCGTTGCCGATCTCCCCCGGAACGCGAGCGGCAAGGTTCTGAAGATGGAACTTCGAAAGCTCCTCGGGAGCTGAGCCTCATCATCCATGGACTTCCGGCAGGGCGGCGCCGCCATGAACGTAGGGCTTTGCTTCAGTCAGCACGAACACGATGCGGCAAGGAGTGGTGGGCGACGGGTTGCGCCACAAATGCATTGTGCCCCGCTGCACGACGATCTCACCAGGTTTCAACCGCGTCGTGACGGCGCCCTCGAGCTCGAGCTCGAGCTCGCCTGAAATCAGCACGCAATAGTCCAGCGTGTTGGTGCGGTGCATCTGCGAGGCGCCGCCGGGAGCAAGGTCGACAATGCGAACGATGGACGCACCGGCCAGCGCTGCATCCGGGTCATGGCGGCAGTCGTAAAGCTCATTGTTATCGAGCGGCAGCGACCGCCCGTTCCAGAGGTCCACATATTCGGCAGCTCCCGATGGGATCGCCTCGGTGTCAAACGTCTCGTCCGAAAGGATAACCGGCCGCGCATCGCTGTCGTGACCCGTTACGACCCGGCGTACGGGTCCAAGCTCTCCGAGTGCCATTCCTGGCCTCCTTTAGTGGGTTCAACTCAGAAAATGGCCGACGATCCTGAGGGAAGGCCAGGCGTGACGGAACGCTCCGGCTCAGCGCTGGTAGACGGGATCGGTGCGATCGCGGCGCGCAAGGTTGTGAAGGGCGACCGGGCTACGCTCGGATGCCTCTTGCCAATGCTCCCATTCAACGAAGCAGATATGGTCAATGATGCGCCACTCGCCCTTGCGCCGCTCGAACTTGTTCACATAACGGCCGCAGAAGATGGCATCCTCGTCCTTGGTGATGTCGTGCCCCGGGAAGCCGTCGAAGACCATGTCATCGGCCCCTTCGAGATCCCCCGCATAGGGGCTTGCAGAAAAAGAGGCCGGTGCAAACTCGCCCTTCTGAACACGGTGCCAGGCGTAGAAGATCGATTCCTGGTATGCGTGGTCGCCGTCGACTTCGACAATGACGTTGGTCGCATAATGGAGTGCCGCCTCGATCCGGCTGAGAAAGAACAATGCGCCCCTCCAGAAACCGTCGGCCGGTCCGACATAAGTGCCGTGATGGGCGATCGCCTCGGGCCAGAAGATCGACGACATGAGCTCCAGATCCAGCCGGTCGCAGGCGCGGCAGTAGAGATAGAGCTTTTCGGTGATTGCCTGGCGGTCGGCGACTTCACGAAGGAGCCGCACGTCGTCCACGCTCAAACTGGCGTTCTGCGATTGGATAGCTTGGTCCATAAATACTCCGTCACTCGCGATTTCGATGCGCGCGCTGTCAGCTCAGTGCCTGCGGCTTCCCCGGAAAAGCTCAGCCGTTTTCCCCGGACAGATACTTGTCGAGGGTCTGATGGAACTGGCGGATCCTGATTTCCTGATAGTCGCCGAGCTGTACTTTGCCGGTCTTTGAGCTCTTCAGTCCGCGATGAAGCTCTTCGACATTCGAGACGTCCTGGTCGAGGATCTCGGCAAGCACCGTTCCAAGCTCGGCTGCATCGATCCAGGGTTCGCCCACTTCGAGCAGCCGCATTGGCACCGACCGCGGAATGGGTTCTCCCGGCTTTTGACGAAGCAGGATCCGGACTTCCATGAGGGTGGTGTCCTGGTCCGGCCATGGACGGAACCGATAGTCGAGGCTCGGCATGAAGCCGCCCCACGGGCCCCAGTTGGGAAACACGCTGTAGAAGATGGAGTCCAGCAGCTCGGCGTCGGTCGCGTGATCGAGATCCCGGTCGTAGAGCTCCGAATAATCATGTCGCGCGCGTTCGCCCAGAACGCGGCGCGCAGTTGATCCTTCCGGAACCTTGATCAGCGGTGCATCTTCGTTGAGCGCGGAGCGGCCGTTGAACTTCAGATATTCGTCAACGATCCATTGTTCGCTCTTGCCTTCCGGATCGAGCATCGGAGACATCGCGCCCTGCGCATTGAGACCCACGTTCACGTTGTCGCCGTAAATGTTGTACCGGCTGTTCATGTCCGAGACGAAGGCGGCGATCTGGGGATGCGTGGTATAGGCGTGCCAGGCCTCCATGAACGCCTCCATGACAGCCTTCCAGTTCGCGCGGATCACCTTCCCGACCCAGGCTACTGTCGTGCATTCCTCGTGTGGCCAGCGTTTGAAATGCTCGGGCAAGGGGCTGAGATATTCCTCGAGCGTGGGACCGCC
>NZ_JBAPEU010000003.1:0-493171 GCF_038148795.1 Sphingomonas agri
ATAAACGTCCCCCTGCCGCTCCCCCGAAGCGAAGCTGGAACCGCCGATGAAATGGTCGATGCTGCGAAGCATGGATACGCGTCCTCGTGGAGTCTCTGGTGAATGCCGCGCCACTAGACCCCGCACGATGCAAATGCCAGTTGCCCGAGACGAGGAGAGGGAGAGTCGGGATGCGTAAACTGTTGGTCTTGAGCAGCCTCGCCCTGATCGGTGCGGCGCCGGTGAATTCGCCCGACGCGAGGCTCCGCGCGATCGCTGCGCCCGTGAGCCAGGCCGAGCAGCGGCACACGATCGAAACTCTCGTCGGTTTCGGGACCCGGCACACCCTTTCCTCGCAAACCGATCCCAAGCGGGGCATCGGGGCGGCGCTCAGGTGGGCGGAAGCCGAATTCGGCCGCTACTCCGCGGCCTGCGGCGATTGCCTGTCGGTAACGCGCGCAAGCGACACGTTCAGCGGCGACAGGCTACCCGCTCCAACCAGGATCACCGACGTCATCGCGATCCAGCGCGGCTCCGAGCGGCCCAATGACGTGGTGATCGTCCAGGGTCACATGGACAGCCGCGTCAGCGATCCCATGAACGCAACGTCCGATGCGCCCGGGGCCAACGACGACGGGTCGGGGACGGCGGCCGTCCTCGAGGCGGCAAGGGTCCTGAGCAAGCACAAGTTTCCCGGAACCATCGTCTACGCGACGCTCATGGGCGAGGAACAGGGGCTCTATGGCGGGAAGGTCCTCGCCGCCTACGCAAAGCAGCAAGGCTGGAATGTCGTCGCCGTCCTCAACAACGACATCATCGGCAACAGCTGTTCCTCGGACGGCGTATGCGACGCGACCCACGCACGGGTTCTCTCGGAAGGGCCCCGCTCGCAGGGCCAGGCCGAGCTCATGGCCGCAACGCACAGCCTCGGCGGCGAGAACGATGCACCCTCGCGCAATATCTCGCGCTTCCTTGACAGCCTTGCCGACCGGATGAAGTTCGGGCTCGACGTGCGCCAGATCTGGCGGACCGACCGCTTCAGCCGCGGCGGTGACCACATTCCCTTCCTGCAGCAGGGGTTTCCAGCCGCCCGGATCACCGTTGCCGTTGAGAACTACAACTGGCAGCACCAGGACCTAAGGACCGAGAACGGCGTCCGCTACGGTGACACGATCGACCATGTCGATTTTGCCTACCTCGCCAAGATGACCAGGCTGAACATCGCGGCGCTCGCCGCGATCGCGAGCGCGCCGCCCCCACCCGAGCCCAAGGTCGAGGGCGCGGTCAGCACCGATACGACGCTTAGCTGGGCCCCCGTCGAGGGCGCCTCGAGCTATGAGGTCCGCTGGCGCCGGACCGACGCAAACAACTGGGAGGTTTCGCGCGCTCTTCCTGCGAACAGGTGCGCCGCCACGTGCAAGATCGTCCTGCCGCACATCCGGGTCGACGACTGGGTCTTCGGGGTCTCCTCGGTCAGCAGGGACGGCTTTCCAAGTCCGGCCGCATCGGCGGTACCGGGCGGTGCCTTCCATCCCTATATTGCTCCTCAGAAGAAGCCCTGACGCGGGCTTCCCCCGTGTGATTGCGGCAAGGAGTGAAGAAATGGCCGGCGGATGGACGCGCGACGGCGCGGTTCAGGACCAGATCGAAGATACGGTGAAGGATGCCGTGCTGCGGGCGCGCGCGCTGACTCCCAGCGGCGATAGTGCCGAGGAATGCGATGACTGCGGCGAGCCGATCCCCAGCAAAAGGCGCGAGGCCCTTCCTGGCGTCCGCACCTGCATTGCCTGCCAGGCGGATCGCGACAAGCGCGTGGTTCATTCGACCATCAATCGCAGGGGCAGCAAGGATAGCCAGCTGCGATAAGCGCGTTTAGGCCGGCGCAATGCCCCGAAAGCGCTCAGCCGGCCTCCCCAGCCGCAAGCAGATACTCGATTTCATCGCTTCCTCGGACCAGCCCGCCGGGAAGCGCGAAATCGCGCGCGCGTTCGGCCTGTCCGGGCAGACCAAGATCGATCTGAAGCGCCTCCTCAAGGACATGGCGGACGAGGGCTTGATCGACAGCTCGCCCGGGCGTGCCTTCCACCAGAGTGGCGGCGTTCCAAAGGTGACCGTGGTTCGCGTGCAATCGGTCGACGACGGGGGAGCCCTGTGGGCAATCCCGGAGCAATGGCATGCCGAAACGGCACCTCCGCGACTGCGGATCGTCGAGCGCGGACGACGGACCGCGCTCGGGATCGGAGACCGCGTGCTGGTTCGGACAGAGGAGACGGCCCGGGGCTTCATCGCCCACCCGATGAAGAAGCTCGCGCGCGCCGCCGAGCTTGTCCTTGGGGTCGTCCGGCGCGACGGCGAGCGGTTCTGGCTGTCGCCGGTCGACAAGCGGGAGCGCCGCGAGTTCGCAATCGCGGACTTGAAGGATGCCGAGGCCGGCGACCTGGTGCTCTGCGAAGTGAGCGGTCGTCCGCCCCGGGTAAGCGCTCGCGTCGATGCTGTTCTTGGCGATCCTTTTGCTCCCAAGAGTTTCAGCCTCATCGCCATCCACAAGCACGGGCTTCGTCACGAATTCTCAAGGGAGGCGATCGCCGAGGCTCACCAGGCCTCGTTGCAGGTGCTTGGGCAGCGCGAGGACCTCACTCATCTCCCGATCGTCGCCATCGACCCTGAGGACGCGCGCGACCATGACGATGCGATCTGGGCGGAGGCAGACGGGGAGGGCGGCTGGAACGCGATCGTCGCCATCGCGGACGTGAGCTTTTACGTGCGGCCCGGCTCGGAGCTCGACCGCGAGGCCCGGGCGAGGGGCAATAGCGTCTATTTCCCGGACCGCGTGGTCCCGATGCTTCCCGAGGAACTGTCGGCGGGCATCTGTTCGCTCACGGAGGGCGAGGACCGCGCGGCAATGGCCTGCCATCTCAAGATCGACCGCCTGGGCAATCTCAGGAGCTGGCGCTTTTCTCGCGCCAGGGTCCGGATCGCCGCCAACATAGCCTATGAGGATGCACAGTCCGCAATCGATGCGGCCGAGGAGGAGCATGTCGAGCTTTCCTCGCCCGTCTGCTTCATGCCGCCCGTCGAAGGTGCAGTTCCCCGTGAGTTGGTCGACAAGGCGTTAAAGCCGCTGTGGGCCTGCTGGCGGGCGCTGTTCCAGGCGCGGCAGAAACGTGATCCGCTGGAGCTCGATCTTCCAGAACGACGGGTGATGCTCGACGAGAAAGGCCGCATCAGCTCGATTGGCCCGCGCGACCGGCTCGATGCCCACAGGCTCGTTGAAGATTTCATGATCGCGGCCAATGTCGCAGCCGCAAGAGCGCTCGAAGCCAAGAAGATGCCGGTCATGTATCGTGTCCACGAACCGCCGAGCCGCGAAAAGCTGGTCGCCCTCAAGGACTATCTGTCGACCTTTGGAATTGAGTTCACACTCGGCCAGGTGGTGAGGCCCGGCACGTTCAACCGGATCATCGAGCGAACGGGTGAGAAGGACGGGCGCGAGGAAATCATGGAGCAGCTCCTGCGAACGCAGATGCAGGCGCGCTACGGACCCGAGCGTCTGGGCCATTTCGGCCTTGCCCTTGCAACCTATGCGCATTTCACCTCTCCGATCCGCCGCTACGCCGACCTCCTCGTCCACCGGGCGCTGGTGAAGGCCTACAGGCTGGGAGAGGGTGGGCTTCCGGTCGGTGAAGAGGAGCGTTTCGAGCAGATCGGGGAACAGATCTCCATGCTCGAGCGGCGAGCCATGGAGGCTGAGCGGGAGACCATCGACCGCTACGTTGCGGCATTTCTTGCAGATCAGGTGGGACAGCTCGTGCCGTGCAGGATCACCGGCGTGCAGCCGTTCGGATTTTTCGCGAGTATCGAGGACCTGGGCGGCGATGGACTGATTTTCGCAAAGGACTTGGGGCGGGAATATTTCAGATACGACGAGGCTGCGCGGGCTCTCGTGGGCGAGGAAAGCGGAGATACCTATCGCATTGGCCAGCGGCTGACGCTGAGACTGGCCGATGCGAACCCCGTGTCGGGATCGCTTCGTTTCGAGCTTCCGGAAGGCGGTTATGGCGGCGGCGCCCCGCCGGTTCGGCGAGATCGCGTGCGGAGGCCCCGCGGTCGTCCTTCCAACATCCGTCATTCGAGTCGGCGCCGCTAAAGAACGCCGTTTATCTGGGGTTCATCGACAAACGGCGTTCGTCGAAATCGCTTCGACGGAAAGTCTTTCCCATTTCTGCAGGTCGACAGCGGGCGGATGGTTCTGGAGCGCGCTACACATGTAGCTTCGTTTTACCAAAAAGGGAGACGAACCATGGGTAAGCTTATCCTCCTGCCATGTATTGCCTTGCTTGGCGCCGCTGCCCCTGCAGCCTCGGCGCCGGCGCCCCTTGCCAATGAAATCGGGCCGTCGGACGCGCAGCAGGCCGTGACCCTGTCGGGCGGCGGGAAGACCGTCCAGGCTCCCGTGGAGCGGAAGATCTGCAAGCAGCTCCCCTCTACGGGTTCGCGCCTGCCCAACCGCGCCTGCCTCACTGAGCGGGAATGGAAGCAGCTCGAGGCCGAACTCGAGCAATAGAGACGGGGGGACGCCGGCACCTGCCGGCGCCGGCCCGGTCGCAACTTTCCAGCGCCAGGCGTATTGGGACGGCACCGGAAGATGAGGTGCGCCCATGGCTTATAAGATCGCAATTATCGTCGGCAGCCTTCGAGAAGGCAGTATCAATCGCAAGGTCGCGCGCTCGATCTGTGGCTTGAGAGGTGACAACCTCGATTGTTCGATGATCGAGATCGGCGACCTCCCGCTCTACAACCAGGACCTCGATCCAAATCCGCCGGAGCAGTGGCGGCGATTTCGCGACCAGGTCGGGAAAGCCGACGGCGTTCTTTTCTGCAGTCCCGAATATAATCGCGGCATTCCCGGAGTTCTCAAGAACGCGATTGACGTCGGCTCGCGCCCCTATGGGCAGAGCGTGTTCGACAAGAAGCCGGCGGCCATCGTGACTGCCTCTCCCGGGAGCATTGGCGGCTTTGGCGCCAACCACCAGATCCGCCAGGCGTGCGTATTCCTGAACATGCCGGTGATGCAGCAGCCGGAGGCCTATCTCGGCCACGTCACGGACGACAGCTTCGACGAGACGGGCTGCCTCAGGGAAGGGCCGCTCAAACAGCTCGTCACGACGCTTGCCCATGCCTTCCACGACTGGGTTGAGATGATCCACCGTTCTCGGCAGCTGCTTGCGGAAGACGCGGCGCACGCGGCGCAGAGCCAGCGGGAACATGCATGATCCCTCTGGGAGGGCGTGAACCAAGCGTTTAGCTAGCTTCCACCAACAAGCGGGAGGATCATTATGGAATTGCCGTGGCTTTCGCGCTGGCAGCCGCAGCTGCTTGCTCTTCTGCGCATCTTCGCGGGGCTGCTCTTCCTTGAGCACGCCACGCAGAAATTCTTGGCCTTCCCCGCGCCCTTTCCAGTGCACCCCCTGCCGCCGCTGCTGGTCGCGGCCGGCGTCATAGAACTTGTGGTCGGTGTCCTCGTCACCCTTGGTCTCTTCACCCGCATCGCGGCATTCATTGCGTCCGGCGAAATGGCCATCGGCTATTTCATGTCACACTTTCCCCAGGGTTTCTGGCCCGCGGTGAACAAGGGCGAAGCTGCAATCCTGTTCTGCTTTATCTTCCTTTATCTCGCGGCCGCCGGCGCTGGCGCTTGGAGTATCGATTCGATGAGGATGCGGAACGAGCCGATCCGCTAGGCTTTGAAAAAGGGCCTCGTCGGAGCGAGAAGGCTACGCCGAATTAGGTGACCTTGGAGCGCGTTTTGAAACGGGCGTTCTCCCACTCGCCGCTTTCAAGCACGTCGGCGAGGATCTCGGCCGCACGCACCATTTCTGCGTGGCTATTGTAGAGCGGGGCGAACCCGAAGCGCATGAGGTCCGGCGCACGAAAGTCGCCGATGACGCCGCGCGCGATCAGCGCCTGCATCACGGCATAGCCTTCATCGTGCGCGAAGACGACGTGACTGCCGCGCTTTGCCGGGTCTCTTGGCGAGGCGAGCCGGACCCGTTCTTTGCAGCGGGCCTCGACTTCCCCGATGAACAGCTGGGAAAGGGAACGCGATTTGGCGGCGACGTCCGCCATTTCGATGCCCTCGAAGGTCGCAATACCCGCATTGAGCGCGGCCATGGCCAGGATCGATGGCGTACCCGTGAGGAAGCGGAGGATCCCTTCGGCCGGCCTGTAATTGTCGACGAATGAAAAGGGTTCTGAATGGCCCATCCAGCCCTGGAGAGGATTATGAAGCTGCTCCTGCAAATCCTCGGCAACATAGAGGAAGGCAGGAGCCCCCGGACCGCCATTCAGATATTTGTAGCCGCAGCCAAGAGCGAGCTGCGATCCGGTTCCCGCAAGATCCAGTTCGACGGCTCCGGCGCTGTGCGAAAGGTCCCAGACGACGAGCGCGTCCACCGCGCGGGCCGCCTCGTTGATCGCTTGCATGTCGTAGAAGGAGGCTGAGCGGTAATCGACATGGGTGAGGGTAACGACCGCGGTGTCGCCGTCGATCGCGCCCATGATTTCATTGGGCTCGGCGGCAACAAGCTCCAGGCCCATCATTCCGGCAACGCCCTGGGCGACATAGAGGTCTGTCGGGAAATTCCGCCGCTGCGTCAGGATTTTCCTGCGTTTGGCGTTATTGCGGGCCGCCGCCGCAAGAAGCTTGAACAGACAGACGCTGGTGGAATCGCCGATGAGGAGCTCGGTCGGCTTGGCGCCGACGAGCGGCGCCAGCCTTGCCGCTATCCGGGTCGGCCAGTCGATCCAGCCATGCCTGTTCCAGCTGGCGATGAGGTCTTCGCCCCACTGGCGCTCGGCCGTCGCCGCGAGTGCTCCTGGCGCCGCTGCAGGCAGCGCTCCAAGGGAATTACCGTCGAGGTAGATGACGCCGCCCGGCAATCGGAACCGGTTCCGGGCAAAAGCGATCGGATCGTTCCTGTCCAGCTGCTGGATTTCTTCGAGGGTCACGCCTTCGCCATTTGCGGGGATGAATGGCGGGAGGCAATCCGCCGCCGACGAATTATCTCTCAGAGCTTTGGAAGAGTGACGCCCTTCTGCCCCATATATTTGCCCGCGCGGTCGGCGTAGCTGACCTCGCACGGCTCGTTGCCCTGGAGGAACAGGAACTGGCACGCGCCTTCGTTGGCATAGACCTTTGCCGGAAGCGGCGTCGTGTTCGAGAATTCGAGCGTCACATGGCCTTCCCAGCCGGGTTCGAGGGGAGTGACGTTCACGATGATGCCGCAGCGCGCGTAGGTCGACTTGCCAAGGCAGATCACCAGCACGTCGCGGGGTACCCGAAAATATTCCACGGTGCGGGCAAGCGCAAAGCTGTTTGGAGGGATGATGCACACGTCGGTCTTGCGATCGACGAAGCTGTTCACCGCGAAGTCCTTTGGATCGACAAGCGCATTGTCGACATTGGTGAAAATCTTGAACTCGTCGGCGACCCTTGCGTCATAGCCGTAGGATGAAAGGCCATAGCTTATGCAGCCTTCCCGGCGCTGAGCTTCCACGAACGGCTCGATCATGCGGTGAGACTGCGCTTGCTCGCGAATCCAGCGGTCTGACAAAATCGCCATGCGGATTGCGTAACGGGGCGAGTTGAAGCCTTCAAATTGGTACTGATTATTTCTGTGGATGAGCGCCGTTTAGCGTTTCCGGCATTTCCTTCGAACTCACCGTCGATTCGTGCACAAGCTATCCACAACCGTGCTACTTTGTCGCGCTTGATGTGGGGCCGCACGAGCGTAGGAGCCTCGTCATGGCCGAAGTTATCCGAATAGCCGAGTCTGCGTCAGAAGTCGGAACTCCAATTCTTCCGCAGAACGTCGAGGCGGAAGCCGCGCTCCTCGGAGCATTGATGGTCGACAACCGGCTGGTCGAGGACGTCCAGCTGAAACTGCGGGCCCATCACTTCTTCGAGCCGCTTCACGCACGGATCTATGATGCGATCCTGAAGCTTACCGACAGCAACCGAATCGCCAACCCGGTGACGTTGAAGCCGCTCTTCGATGCGGACGAAGGAATGAAGGAGGTCGGAGGCCCCGCTTACCTTGCCCAGCTGACGGGCTCCGGTGCCGCGGTGATCGGCGCCCGGGACTTTGCTTCACAGATCTACGATCTCGCACTGCTCCGCGCCCTCGTCGGCGTGGGCCGCGAGCTCGTGGAGGGCGCGCTCGATACGAGTGAGGATGTTGCCCCCCTTGCTCAGATCGAGCGCGCCGAAACCGAACTGTACAAGGTTGCCGAGGAGGGCGGCGCCGAAGGCAAGGCGAAGAGCTTCGGCGAGGCGACGAAGGAAGCGCTGCAGCTTGCCGAAAAAGCGCTCAACAGCGGTGGCCACCTGTCGGGATTCACGACCGGTCTCGACAGTCTCAACAGCAAGATCGGCGGCCTCCACAAGTCCGACCTCGTGATCGTCGCGGGGCGCCCAGGCATGGGCAAGAGCTCGCTTGCGACCAACATCGCGTTCAGCGCTTCCAAGCGGCTCCAGCAGGACCAGGAAGACGGGATCGAGACGGCGAAGTCGGCCGGAACGCCGGTCGCGCTGTTCAGCCTCGAAATGTCCGCCGACCAGCTCGCAACGCGTATCCTTGCCGAGCAGTCGGGCATCAGTTCCGAGAATCTGCGCATGGGCCGGATCAGCCAGCAGGAATTTCGTTCGCTCGCCCGGGCGGCTGCCGAATTGCAGAGCCTTCCGCTCTACATCGATGACACGCCGGGACTGACCATTGCCGCACTTCGTGCTCGGGCCCGGCGCCTCAAGCGCCAGAAGGGCATCGGCATGGTCATCGTCGATTATCTCCAGCTGCTCCAGGGAACCGGGAAGGGGAGCGCTGGAGATAATCGAGTGCAGGAAATCTCGGAGATCAGCCGGGGTCTGAAGCAGCTTGCCAAGGAGCTCGACGTACCGGTGATCGCGCTCTCGCAGCTCAGCCGCGCCGTCGAGCAGCGAGAGGACAAGAGGCCGCAGCTCTCCGACCTTCGTGAATCGGGCTCGATCGAGCAGGACGCCGACATCGTCCTCTTCATCTATCGGGAGGATTATTATCTTGCCGCTCGCCAGCCCGCTGACGATCATCCGGAGATCGACAAGTGGCGCGAGGAAATGGCTCGGGTCTACGGGCTTGCCGAAATAATCGTCGCCAAGCAGCGCCACGGCTCGACCGGCAAGGTCAGGGTCAAGTTCGACAGCCGGATCACAAAGTTCAGCGACATCGTGGACGAGGGCTATATGCCCGAGATGCGCAACTGATCGGATGATGCGCGGCCGGGTGCCGCGTGGGGAGGGGGTGAGGGCGCCGGCCTGGTCCGGCGCCCTCAGCTTTTATGGGCCGATGTCCGGGCCCGGTTGGATCGGCCGCGCAGCCAGACCTCGAACGAAGCCCAGCGCGCGGGCGACATCCTGATCCCAGCCGTAAACATCCGGACGGAATTGCACGCGCGAGCCGTCCCAGAAGGCGGTCTGGTAAAGCAGGCGCACAGGGATGCGTGTTTTCAGCTTGATGTAAGTTTCATCGCCGCTCGCCATCGCCTCTTCATATTTGTCGAGCACTCCGTCCTGCTGAGCGAGCATCTGCGCGAATTCGGTCGCGTTCTCGACACGCACGCAGCCGTGGCTCCGATGGCGCTCGGGAAGCGCGAACAATGCCTTTGCGGGAGTATCGTGAAGGTAGATCTGCTGGGGATCGTCCATGTCGAACTTGGTGAGCCCGAGCGAGTTCTTGTCGCCCGATTGCTGGACGTATTGCCCCTTTTCGACCGTGAACTCATTCTCCTGCAGCCAGGCCTGATCCTTGGTCGCAAGCTCCTTCTGAGCGATTGAGTCCGGGACCCGCCACTTGGGGTTGGCCACCAGCTGGACGATCGGTGCCTGGATCTGCGGGGTTTGCTTGTCGGGCTCGCCGGCGACGACATTGCGATGATCAAGGTGCTGGCCGTCGCGCCAGTAATCCATGAACGTGGCGGCGGTGTTGACGTCGATGCGGGTCTTGGGCGGGTCGCGCTCAAGCCAGCGCAGGCGTTCCATCGCGATCGCAAGCATGCGTGCGCGGCCGCCCGGCCCGAGGTTCAGCGCATCGAGCGTCGTGTCGCCGATGATCCCGTCGGCCTTGATGCCGAAGTCGGTCTGCAGCTTCTTCACCGCTGCGACCAGTGCGCCGCTGTAGCGGGTGGGAGGCGCCGAGTTCGCCTGGGCAGGCGGGAAATAATTCACTGCGCGAAGCGCTGCGGCGACGGCCGGCACCCGCGGATCGCGGCTTCCCGCCTTGATGGGGTCTCCGTCAGCGACGGGCTGGAAATCCGCTCCCTGGGCCATCTTGAGATAAGTGAGGTGCTCCTGGCTCAGCGCTCGATATTCATCGGTCTGGGGCGGAAGCGAAGCGAGCCACTGGTCGACATTGCCGTTCTGGATGGCCTGGGCCAGGCCCTGCCTCACGTCCGCGCTCGGGTGCGGGATCGTGTAATCCTTCTCGAGTTTGGTCGGATCCAGGTATCCATGGGCGAGTGCCTGAGCATATCCGAGCGCTGCCCGGGTCAGCACCGTGAAGCGCTCGTTGTCGTCCCTGGGCAGGTCGCCTTTCAGAAACAGCTCGGGCTTGAGGCCATTCGCCGGCGCATTGGCGATTGCGCCGACGAGCTGCTGCTCGACCTTCTTGTTCCACTGGAGTTGGGGTGTGTCCGGCTCAGCCGAACCCGATTGTTGCTGGCCTGACGAACTGCCCCCCTTCGAACAGGAGGGCAAAGCGACGCTCAACAGGGCAAGGCCAAGGGCCGTGCCGATCCATTTTTGTTTTGTCACACTGCCCTGAACGCCGGGACTTGCAAAACCGATCCAAGCTACTTTGGCCGACGCGCGCGCGGCCTGCTCAATCTTCCTGCATGTTGGGGTCGCGCAGGCCTTGGCCGATCGCCGCGCGGGGCCGGTCGGATTCGCTGCTAGTCACGGGGTAGGCGCAATAATCCGCCGCGTAGAATGCACTGGGCCGGTGGTTGCCGGAGAGCCCGATGCCGCCGAAGGGCGCGTTGGAAGGGGCCCCGTTGGTAGGCTTGTTCCAGTTGATGACGCCGGCCCGGACATTTGCCCAGAACTTGTCGTACATCTCCGGGCTGCCGCCGATGAGGCTGGCCGCAAGACCATAGCTTGTATTGTTTGCCTCCTCGATCGCGGCATCGAAATCCTTGACCCTGATGACCTGGAGCACCGGCCCGAAAATTTCCTCGTCGGGCCGGTCCTTGAGTTCGGTAACATCAATCAGGGCGGGCGTGAGAAAAGGCCGGTCCTTGTCTGGGCGGTCGAGGCGGCAAAGGGGCTTTCCCCCCTTCATCATGAGGTTGAGCCAGAGTTCCTGGACGTGGTCGGCAGCGGCATTGTCGATGACGGGCCCCATGAAGGGCTGCGGATCGGCAAATGGCTCGCCCACGATCATCCGGTCGGCGAGGCTCTTGACCGCCTTGATGAGGGGCTCGTGGTGACCGTCTTCGAGGATCAGCCGTCGCGCAGCAGTGCAGCGCTGGCCCGCCGAGAGATAGGCCGACTGAACGACCATGATCGCGGCGGATTCGATATCCTTGGCGTTCCAGACGACCAGCGGGTTGTTGCCGCCGAGCTCGAGCGCGAGGATCTTGTGCGGAGTTTCGGCAAACTGCTTGTGGAGCGCCATTCCGGCTCGGGCCGACCCCGTGAACAGCAGGCCGTCGAGGCCGGACTGTCCGGCAAGGGAGCGACCTTGTTCGGGGCCGCCGATCAGCAGGCGAACGACGCCTTCGGGAATTCCGGCCTCGTGGAAGCAGCTGACCAGCATCTCGCCGACAGCCGGCGTCTTTTCCGACGGCTTGAAGACGATCGCATTGCCGGCAATGAGCGCCGGCACGATGTGTCCGTTCGGGAGGTGAGCCGGAAAATTATAAGGACCAAGAACCCCGAGTACGCCGTGCGGTTTGTGGCGCACGGCGATCTTGTTGCCGAGCGCGGCCTCCATCCGCCGCTGGGGCGTCCGCTCGGCATAGGCCTCGATAGAGATATCTACCTTGTTGACGACCGCTCCGACCTCGGTCCGGCTTTCCCAAAGCGGTTTGCCGGTTTCCCGCGCGATCAGTTCTGAAAATTCGGTTTCGCGCTTGCGCACGACATTGGCGAAGCGGCGCAGGGCCTCGATGCGGTAAGCGTGAGAGTGCGCGGCCCACGCCGGCCAGGCGGCACGTGCCGCCGCAACTTCCTTGGCCACGTCCCCGATCGTGCCGGACCAGATCTGATCCCCCGTCGCCGGATTGGCCGAAAGCAGAGTGGAGCCCGCGTCCCAGCGCTGCACGACATCTGAACTGTCCTCAGCTTTCGGATGCATCCTGTTCCATTGCCTCGCCCATGCGCCGGATGGCCTTAACCTTGTTGTCGAACGGCTGCCAGTCGTCCCCCTCGGCAATGGCGGACCAGATGGTTTCGACCTCTTCGATATGCATCGAGCAGGGCTCAGGATCAGACCAGTAAGGATGGCACCTCGTTTGCGCGCGCCCCTCGAGGAGCACCGCGAGCTCGCGGAAAGGGGCCTCGGGATAAAGCTTCGCTCCCGGGTCACGGCCCCCGCGCCAGTCGAAGAAGACCCGGTCGATTGGCTGCGCCCTCGTTGCAAGGGCGCGGATCAGGGCGGCAGTGAGGACGCGGTCATTGTCTCCAGAAGCAAGCCCCAGACGCCGCACCATCGCGCCGATCATTGCCTCCTCGAATTGCTGGCTCCAGCCCGAAAGGCGTGCCGACAGGGCCGAACTCTCGGCGTTGAGCGAGAGCGCGCCCGCAAGTTGCGCAAGGTCCCAATGAATGGCTTCGGGCTGCCGGCCGAACGCGTACAGGCCGTAATGATCGAAATAAGCGGCCGTGAATTCGGGCTCCCAATAAGGCGTGAAGCGCCAGGGACCGTAATCGAAGCTCTCGCCGGTGACGTTGATATTGTCGCTGTTCAACACTCCGTGGACGAAACCGGCGGCAAGGTAGGAGGCGGCGAGCCTTGCGGTCGCATCGCATGCAAGGTCGAACAGTCTGAGCGCATCCGTCGGGTCATCACCCGAACTGTCCTCCCCAAAGAGGCTTTCGAGGCAATAGCGCGTCAGCTTCCTGAGGTTGTCGACCTCGCCGAAGAAGGCAAACCGCTGAAAGGTGCCGATGCGGACATGCCCGCGGCTGAGGCGGGTGAGGACCGCGGAACGCGTAGGCGAGGGCTCGTCGCCCCGCTCCAGGGCTTCCCCCGTCTCGAAAAGCGCGAAGCTCTTCGACGTGTTCACACCCAGGGCTTCGAGCATTTCGCTCGCGAGAACTTCGCGCACACCGCCTTTTAGCGTCAGACGGCCGTCCGCGTGGCGACTGTAGGGAGTCTCGCCCGAACCCTTGGTGCCGAGTTCGAGGAGGCGGCCACGGTCGTCCCGCAGCTGCGCGAATGTGAAGCCGCGGCCATCGCCGATTTCCGGATTGTACACCCGGAACTGATGGCCGTGATACCGCTGGGCAAGCGGCTTTCCGATATTCCCGGGGAGCGGCTCGAACCGGCAGAAATGGTTCGACCAGCCCTGCTCGTCGAGCTCGAGCCCGATCCGCAGCGCCCACCGATGGTTGAGAAAGCGCGGGATGCAGCTTGGAAATCGGGCAGGTTCGACGGGATCGTAGAAGTCGGGTCCAAGAGCGAGGATCCTGGGGTCAGGCCGGTGGCTTGTCATTCCCGCTCGAGCGGCAATGCAGGGACCTGGTTTTGATGGTTCAAGCGACAAGCTTCCTCATCTTCTCGAGCGCGTCACCATCGTTCATGTCAGGTGAGATCGCGCCCGCGAAATTTCCGCCTCGGTCGAACAGCAGCACCGTTGCCGTATGCTCCATTTGCTTGCCCATCGGGGCATTGGGAACGGGTTCTGCATAGATCCCATATTGCTTCTTCACCGCCTCGATCTGCGCTTTTGACCCCGTGAGGCCGATGATGGGCGCGTTGAAGAGGCCTGCATATTGTCCGACCTCCCTTGGTCCGTCATTTGCAGGATCGATGGTCACGAAGACGATGTGCATCGCCTGATCGTTTGCTGCCTCCCGTCTCAGCTTTACGAGCCGCGACAGCGTCGTCGGACAAACGTCGCCGCAGCGCGTGAAGCCGAAGTAGATGGCGTAGGGCTTCCCCGCCAGGGCCTGGCTGGAAAACGGTTTGCCATTGCCCCCAATGAGTGTGAACGGTCCTCCGAACCTCGTCTGGACGGGGCCGGCCGAGGCCCCGCGTTCGTGTGCCTGCTCCCGCGGCACGAGGAAGAGTGCTGCCGTACCAATGGCCGCGAGCCCAACGAGTGCCCACAACATCAGCCGTACCGTCCTCAACGACGACTTGGGAGGAGTCTTCCCCGTCACTTGTCAGATCACCATGCGCAAATTGGCGCCCCCTTCGGGCGCCTCAAGCGCGCATATGGAGCCTCCGTGAGCCAAGGCAACCTGTCGAGCGAAACTGAGGCCCACTCCGCTGCCGCCTTTGTGCGTCGTGTAAAAGGGTAAGAAAATGTCCTCGCGGCGATCTTCGGGGATTCCCACGCCGTTGTCGCGCACCTCGATGCGGAAGTGCCCTCCAGGCTCGCGTGCGACCTGGAGCACGACGATTCCATGATCAAGGTCGGCGACCGCGCGTATCGAGTTGCGCAGGAGGTTGAGCAGCGCCTGGGCGAGGAGCTCGGGGTCGGCAGTGACGCTCATGGTCTGCGGCTCCACTTCCAGGCGGGCGTCGATCTTCCGGTCCGATGCGTTGGCAAGCGCGAGACGCATGATCTCCTCGGCCCATGGCGCTGCCTTGAACTGGCGGCGGTGAATGTCGGGTGCCTGCGCAAATTCCCGGTAGCTCTCGACGAAGCGGAGGATCCCTTCGGCGCGCCGCGCAACGGTATCGGTGGCCTGTTTCGCATCGGCAAGCGCAGGGTCGCGCTTTGCCGCGACCGCAACGAGCTCGGCGCCGGTCCTGGCAAGCGATGTCACCGGCGTCAGCGAGTTCATGATCTCGTGGGTGAGAACCCGGACAAGGTCTGCCTGCGCGGCAACTTCAAGAGCGCCGAGCTCGCTCTGGACTGGAAGGATCGAGAGGACAGTGACTGGCTGGTCGAGACGCGCGACCTGCGCGGACGCAAAGATCGCCTTTTGCGGGACCCCTTCGAGGATGAGACGAGTGATCTTTCGCGTGCCAGGCGGCAGCCGCACGGCGGTCGCAAGCTCTGGACCAAGCGCCTCAAGATGTTCGAGGCGCTGCAGCGGCAGCTGGCCGAGCAGCTGGCGCGCAGCCTTGTTCAGAAGCTCGATACGGCCATCATGGTCGATCGTGAGAAGAGCGCTTGGCGCATCGTCCACAATGGCCGCAAGATAGCGCGCCTCCGCAGTTTCCTGGGTGTGCCTCTTCTGGAGGCTCTTCAGCGCCTGATCCAGCGCTTGGCCGAGGACATCGAAGCCGCCGCCGGAGGGATCTGAAAAGCGTTGCGAATAATCTTCGAAGCGGACGCTTTCGATGAAGCGCGAAACGAGGAAGTTCGTGCGGCGAATGAAATTCCAAAGACTTGCAAGAGCAAGAATGCCGACGATAGCGGCGACGACGATGCCGGCGCGAATTCCTGGCGTTGTCGCGGCTTTGGCGATCAGGAGGACCGCGGCAATGAGAAGCAGCGTCCGCCAGGCGAGTCCGAACTCGAACTTGCGCCTAAAGTCCATGTTTCTCCATGCGGCGGTATAGCGCTCCCCTCGAAAGGCCAAGCTCTGAAGCCGCAAGCGACACGTTGAAGTGGTGCATGCGCAGGGCCCGCTCGATCATCTGTTTCTCGAGCTGGTCGAGGTTGAGGCTGTCCCCCACGACCGCCATCGACGCGGCCTCTGAGCGCTGCGGCAGCGGGAAGTCTTCAACCCGGTATCGATCGCCTTCGGCAAGGATTACGGCGCGCTCCGCGGCATGACGAAGCGCGCGCACGTTGCCGGGCCAGTCGTGGCGGGAAAGCAGATCGAGGACGTTGGGCGGGAGTTCTCGCTGCGGCTTGTCGTACTTGCGCGCATAAAGGCCAAGATAATGGTCGAGCAGGACGGGAACGTCCTCACGCCGCTCGCGCAGCGGCGGCAGCTCGATCTCGATCGTGTTCAGTCGGAAAAGCAGGTCCTGACGGAAACGCTTCTCGTCGCTAAGCTTGTCGGCAGCAAGGTTCGTCGCGGCAACGACGCGAACATCGATCGGGATCGGCTTGTTCGAGCCGACCGGGACCACTTCGCGCTGCTCGAGCGCAGTCAGCAGCTTTGGCTGAAGATGGAGCGGCAGGTTGCCGATTTCGTCGAGAAACAGCGTGCTATGGTCAGCGGCCTTGAGGCGGCCCATCCGGTCGCAGTCGGCGCCCGTGAACGCGCCCTTCACATGGCCGAAAAGCTCGGATTCGAACAGGGTTTCGCTCGTCGCGCCGAGATCGACTGATACCAATGGATGCCCGCTGCGGCGTGACAATCGGTGGATTTCGCGCGCGACGATTTCCTTGCCCGTTCCGTTTTCTCCAAGGATCAGGACATTTGCCTCTGTCGGTGCGGCGCGCTCGATAAGGATCCGCACGCGCTCCATCGCAGGCGACTTTCCAAGAAGAGGTGTTTCTCCCGATGGCGCCAGTTCCGACGCGCGCCCGCGCTCGGTCCTTGCATCGATCCGGCTACGGCGAAGCGCCGCGGCGCTCCTCACGGTCGCTGCGAGGCGCTCGTTGCTCCAGGGCTTTGCAACGAAATCGCTTGCGCCGGCCTTGATCGCTTCAACAGCGATCGAGACCGCACCATGCGCCGTGATGATGACCACTGCCGAGTCGGGATCGCGCTTCATGATTTGGGAAAGGAAGCTCAGGCCCTCGCGTCCATCGGTTGCTCCACGTTCGAAATTCAGGTCGAGCAGGATGGCCTCCGGGCTTTCCCTGTCGAGCAGCGGCAGGAGTTCCGCTGGTGAGTCCACCGTCTCCACCCGCTCGAACAGATCACGCAGCGCCAGGCGCGCTGCGAGCGCGATGTCGGGGTCGTCGTCGACGACGACCGCAAGGCTGAAGGGCGGTTGCACGCTACTTCTGTAGCGCCACTGTTCGGAAATGAACAGTGTCTTATTCTGTTAAATCACCAAAAGACCGGTGAAGGCGCGCCCGTTCCTACCACCGCGCGAAAGAGGTCGCAGCGAACCGATGGGCGTTTGGCACGGCACTTGCAAAGATTGGGGCATGACGACTGCTTCTCATTCGCGCTCCCCAGAGCAAATCGCTGCCGACGAGTGTTTCGATCTGTCCGGTTCCGGACATCCGCTGACCGAAGGTGGACAGTGAGCCTCGTGGAACTGCGCCAGGCCAACCGGTCCGAAGCAGTGAGCGGCGGCGCGATGGACCGTGTCGTCGTGCGCAAGCGCCTCGACCGCCGGATCATCATAGCCGGTGCTGCCGGCGCGGCGCTCATCCTCATCGCTTTCTTCTGGCTGTTCGCGCCCCGCTCTGACTCGGTCAGCGTGGCGCAGGACCGGCTGACGGTTTCGACGATTGCGTCCGGAACCTTCGACGATTTCCTCCCCTTGCGCGGGCGGGTCACTCCGCTCGTCACCGTTTACCTCGACGCGGTCGAGGGCGGGCGAGTGGACCAGAAGCTCGTCGAAGACGGTGCTCATGTTACGCAAGGGCAGCTTCTCGCAGTGCTCTCGAACGCAGAGCTCCAGCTTTCGACGCTCGAGAAGCAGGCCGAGGTCGAACAGCAGCTCAACAATATGCGAAGCCAGGAGCTGGCGCTGACGCAGACCCGCAACGGCAACCTTCGCGACCTCAACCAGGCCGAAACCGATCTCGCTAAGGCACGGCGCCAGTATGATCTCTACAAGCCGCTCGCCGAGCGCGGGTTCGTGTCGATGAAGACCTACAACGACACCAAAGACGACATGGAATACCAGTCCAAGCGACTGCAGATCCTCAAACAGAGCATCGCCCAGACCGAGCAATTGCAGTCCAGCCAGTTGTCCCAGTTGCGCGTTGCTGCAGGCTCGCTCAATTCGAGCATGGGCATTGCCCGCAACAATCTTGGCCAGCTCAGCATCCGTGCGCCGGTGACGGGCGAGCTCAGCGGCTTCGACATCCAGCTCGGCCAGTCGCTCCAGCAGGGCGAACGCATCGGCCAGATCGACAGCGCGGGCGGCAACAAGCTCCAGGCCGACGTCGACGAATTCTATCTGGGGCGCGTACGCGTGGGGCAGACGGCTACCGCTGATCTCGACGGCAAGACCTACCGGCTCAAAGTTGCCAAGGTCTATCCGCAGGTGCGCAACGGCCAGTTCCAGATCGATCTCGTGTTCGACGGCCCTGCGCCCTCATCGGTGCAGCGCGGCCAGACCGTCCAGACCAAGCTGACGCTCGGAGATTCCTCGAAGGCGGTGCTGATCCCGAACGGCGCCTTCTTCAACGACACCGGCGGCAACTGGGTGTTCGTCGTCGACAGGGGCGGCCGCGGCGCGAGCAAGCGCCAGGTGCAGCTTGGCCGGCGCAACGCCGATTTCATCGAAGTGCTCGGCGGCCTCTCGCCCGGGGAGCGCGTGATCACTTCATCTTACAGCGGGCTGGTCGACAAGGACCACCTCACCTTCAGTTCCGGCGAATAAGAAAGGAAACCCTCTCGTGCTGACCATGACTGGCCTCACCAAGACCTATCGCACCGACACGGTCGAAACGACCGCACTCGACAGCGTCGACCTCGACATTGCGGACGGCGAGTTCGTCGCGATCATGGGCCCTTCGGGCTGCGGCAAGTCGACCTTGCTCAACGTCATGGGAATGCTCGATAGCCCGAGTGCAGGTTCCTACGTCTTCAACGGTCACGAGGTCGCGGGGCTGAACGAGTCCCAGCTCGCCGACACCCGTAAGAGTAACATCGGCTTCATTTTCCAGAGCTTCAACCTGGTCGACGAGCTGACCGTGCGCGAGAATGTCGAGCTTGCCCTGCTCTATCACAACTTCCCCGCCTCGGAGCGCAAGCAGCGCGTCGAGAAGGTGCTCGACAAGGTCGGAATCGCCCACCGCGCCAAGCATCGCCCGACCCAGCTTTCGGGCGGCCAGCAGCAGCGCGTTGCTGTTGCACGGGCCCTCGTTGGCGAGCCCAAGCTGATCCTTGCCGACGAGCCGACGGGCAACCTCGATACCGCTCACGGCGAAGAAGTCATGCGGATGCTCCGCCAGCTCAACCAGGAAGGTTCGACCATCGTCATGGTGACACACTCGCCGGCGCACGCCGATTTTGCGAGCCGCGTCGTCAACATGCTCGACGGCCGCATCCTCCAGGAGCGCCGGCGCGCTGCCTGAGGATCTGATGAAAGCTCCCTCTTGAAGAGAGGACGGTCACATGTGGCGGAATTACTGGACAGTCGCGGTTCGCGCGCTTGCAAAGAGCAAGACCTATTCGGTGATCAACATCGCAGGTCTCGCGATCGGCATGGCCGCGTGCGTCATGATTCTCCTCTACATCCGCTACGAGCAGAGCTACGACAGCTGGCTTCCCGACGTCGAGAACACCTACGAGCTGCAGGCCTGGTACCCGCACCCGCAGGACGGCGTGTCGGCCTTCATGCAGATGTCGGCCTATGTGTCGAAGAATGCGGCCAAGAAGGATTTTCCGCAGGTCCAGAATGCGGTCTACGTCCAGGACAATGAACCGGTCCTGGTCCAGGACGGTCAGGCGTCGGCGACGAAAAACTGGTACTTCGCCGACGATGACTTCCTGAAGGTCGTCAGTCTTCCGCTCCTGGCAGGCGGCTCGCTCACTGCGCCAGAGACAGCGGTCATCACCCAAAGCGAGGCGATCAAGCGCTTCGCGACCGACAAGGTCGTCGGGCGCACGATGACGATCATCACGAGGGGCGTGAAGCACGATCTCAAGATCACCGGAGTCCTCAAGGACCTGCCGAAGAACTCGAGCATGAAGATCGACGCCGTCATCAGGCTCGATTTCAACCAATTCTACGCCGACACGCCCAATTTCCTGACCTCCTGCTGGGGGTGCCAGTCAGGCTACGTGTACGTGAAGCTTCGCCCCGGCAGCGACGCCCACGCTCTCGAGGCACAGATGCCGGCATGGGAAAAGCGCAACATTCCCGACGAGATGAACGGCAATATCCGCTACAATGCCGGGCAGGACGAGGACTGGCACTTCGTCAACCTCAGGGACATTCACCTCGGCAAGGCACAGGATTCGCCGATGACGCCCGGCAACGACCGGCGCTCGATCGCCACCTTCGCAATCATCGCCGTTCTCATTCTTGGGATGGCGGTCGTGAACTTCACCAACCTTGCGACGGCACGCGCGAGCCAGCGGGCGAGAGAAGTTGCGCTCCGCAAGGTGCTTGGCGCCAATCGCAGTCAGCTGGTCGTCCAGTTCGTCGCCGAGTCCATTCTCATTTCTGCAGTCGCGATGCTGCTTGCGCTCACGCTGGTGGAACTCCTCGTCAGGCCCTTTGCGGCGTTCCTCGACGGCGACATCACGCTCTCATATTTCGGGAGTGACGGCGTCCTCCTCCCCGCGATCGGGCTGACCTTGCTGGTCGGGATCCTCAGCGGCCTCTACCCCGCCTTCTTCCTCTCGCGGTTCCAGCCGGCGCAGGTTCTCAAGGCGAACCGGTCTGCGGCAGAAACGCCGGGATCAGGGCGTGTCCGGACGATCCTCGTCGTCTTCCAGTTCGCCGTTTCGATCGGTCTCATCATCTGCACGGCCGTCATCTACGGACAGACCGTTTTCGCCCGTTCGGTGGATCCTGGCTACAAGCGCGATCACATTCTGCAGGTCGAGGAACTGGGACGCGCTCAGCTCTGGCCCAAGGCCGACATGATCGTGCACCAGATGCAGCGGGTTCCAGGAGTGGTCGCGGCCTCGCTGACCGAGATCGGCGTCAACACCAACAACCAGAGCAATACCTACATCATTCCGCCGGGAAGCAACCGCCAGGTCCTGATCGGTCAGTATAATGTCGGTGCAGATTATCTGAACGCCATGGGCCTCAGCCTGAAGGCGGGACGCTGGTTCGACGGGAACCGGCCCGTTGATGACATGACGCAGCCCTATCCCCAGAACCTCAATGTCGAAAAGGCGCTCGCGGCGCGCGGCGTCAACGTCGTCATCAACGAGAATGCCGCGAAGAAACTGGGCTTCAGCAATGCCCAGGACGCAGTCGGAAAGGTCGTCCGCGGCAAGCTCATGTCGGAGGAGGCGGGTATCACCAACGCCACCATCATCGGAGTGGTTGGCGATACGCGCTTCCGCTCGGTCCGGACTCCAATCGAACCGATGATGTTCCACAAGGTAACCGCGGGTCCCGGCTGGCTGATCGTCCGCTACCGCGGTGATCCCTCGAGCGTGCGCGCCGGCATTGAAGCCCAGTGGAAGCAAATTACGAACGAAGTTCCCTTCAACGCCAAGTTCAGCGAGGACGTGATTGCCGAGCTCTACAAGAAAGAGGATGCCCGGGCGCAGACCTTCGCTGCCTTTGCGCTTCTTGCAGTGATCATCGGTTGCCTCGGCCTCTTTGGGCTCGCTGCCTTCACGGCCGAGCGCCGGACAAAGGAAATCGGCATCCGCAAGGTATTGGGTGCCCGTACCCGCGACATCGTTCGCTTACTGGTCTGGCAGTTCAGCCGTCCCGTCATCATCGCGAACCTCATCGCCTGGCCGGTCGCCTGGTGGATGATGCGCGATTGGCTGAACGGTTTCGACGAGCGAATTGCGCTGACGCCCGTTCCCTTTCTTCTGGCCGCTGCAATCGCACTCGGAATCGCCGTCGCAACCGTCGTTGGCCACGCGATGAAGGTCGCCCGCGCCAACCCCATCCATGCGCTTCGCTATGAATAAGCGACTGCGCACCATCTGATCAGAGGAACCCGTATCTTGGAGAGGACAGTCATCATGTGGCGCAATTACTGGACCGTTGCGGTCCGGGCGCTCGCGAAGAGCAAGACCTATTCGGTGATCAACATCGCGGGCCTTGCGATCGGCATGGCCGCGTGCGTCATGATCCTTCTCTATATTCGTTACGAGCGGAGCTACGACAGCTGGCTTCCCGACGTCGAGAACACCTACCAGCTTCAGGCGTGGTACCCGCATCCCAAGGATAGCGACCCGCTGTTTCTGCAGATGTCGGCCTACGTCACCAAGGACGCGATCAGGAAGGACTTCCCACAGGTCACGGGCGCCGTCTACGCGCTCAGCAGTCAGCCGGTATTCGTCAAGAACGGCCAGGCTTCGACGACCAAAGACTATCTTCTTACCGACGATGACTTCCTGAAAGTCGTCAACCTGCCGCTCGTTCGCGGCACCGGCACTCCTTCAGCGAACACCGTGATTCTCTCGCAAAGCGAAGCGATGCGGCGTTTCGGCACCGACGACGTCGTCGGCAGAACAATGACGACGATCTCCAAGGGCGTCAGCCGAGACTTCAAGATCACCGGTGTCTTCAAGGATATCCCGAAGAATTCCAGTCTGAAGATCAACGGCATCGAACGCCTGGATTTCAACAGCTTCTTCGCCCAGGAGCCGCGGTTCCTCACCTGCTGGGGCTGCCAGTCGGGCTGGGTTTATCTGAAGTTCCGTCCCGGCACCGATGCTGCGCAGTTGCAGGCGCAGGAGCCTGCCTGGGAGAAGAGGAACATCCCGGACGAGCCCAACGGAAGCATCCGCTTCAACCAGGGCGACGACCAGGACTGGCATTTCGTCAACCTGCGCGACGTTCACCTGGGCAAGGCGCAGGGCGGCTCGATGACGCCGGGCAACGACGAGCGGTCGATCACGACGTTTGCGATCATCGCCGTTCTCATTCTTGCGATGGCGGTGGTGAACTTCACGAATCTCGCGACCGCGCGGGCCGCCCAGCGGGCCCGTGAGGTGGCGCTGCGGAAGGTTCTCGGCGCAACGCGCCGGCAGCTCGTCGTCCAGTTCGTCGCTGAATCGGTCCTGATTTCGGCAGTTGCCATGCTGCTTGCACTGACGCTCGTCGAAGTCCTGGTAAGGCCTTTTGCGGCCTTCCTCGATGCGGACATCACGCTCAATTACATCGGGAGCAACGGCATCATCCTGCCTGCACTACTGCTCACGCTTGTCGTTGGCGTCGTCAGCGGCCTCTATCCAGCCTTCTTCCTCTCGAGGTTCCAGCCCGCGCAGGTCCTGAAGGCCAACAGGTCCGCGGCCGAGACGCCCGGCTCGGGGCGCTTGCGCGCCGCGCTGGTGGTCGCGCAGTTCGCGGTGTCGATCGGCCTCATCATCTGCACGGCGGTAATCTACGGGCAGACAGTTTATGCTCGTTCGGTCGATCCCGGTTACAAGCGGGACCACATAGTCCAGGTCGAGGACCTCAATCGGTACCAGCTTCTCCCCAAGGTGCAGACGATCATCGAGCAGATGAAGCGCGTACCCGGCGTCGTTGCGGTCGGACTGACCGACATCGGCGTTGCCACCGACAACAGCAGCAACACGGGCCTCATCCCGCCGGGCAGCAACAAGCAGGTGACGATCGGCCAATATGGCGTGGACGAGGGCTTCTTCGACGCGATGGGCCTCAAGCTGCTGGCTGGCCGGTGGTTCGACCGGAACCGGCCGATGGACGACATGACGCTCGATTTCCCGGTCCAGAAGACCCAGGAGATGGCGCTTGCGCAGCGCGGCGTGAACGTCGTCCTGAACGAATATGCGGCCAAGAAGCTCGGCTTTGCGTCTCCGCGGGACGCAGTCGGCAAGGTTCTCAAGAGCGAGCTGTTCGAGCCCGGCACCGGCATGGTCGACATCAACATCATCGGAGTCGTCGGCGACACCCGCTTCCGCTCCGTGCGCACGCCGATCGATCCGATCATGTTCCAGAACCAGCACCGGGGGCCGGGCTGGATGATCATCCGCTACCGCGGCGATCCGGCGACGGTAGAGGGCGCGATCGAGGCGCAGTGGAAGCAGATCACGAACGACGTCCCGTTCCAGGCGAAGTTCAGCGAGGACATCATGCGCGAGCTCTACAAGGCGGAGGATTCGCGTGCGAAGATCTTCGCTGCCTTCTCGCTTCTGGCAGTGGTCATCGGTTGCCTCGGGCTGTTCGGCCTAGCCGCCTTCACTGCTGAACGGCGTACCAAGGAAATCGGGATCCGGAAGGTCCTTGGTGCCAGCACGCGCGACATCGTGAGACTTCTGGTGTGGCAGTTCAGCCGGCCCGTGATCATCGCCAACATCATCGCCTGGCCGATTGCCTGGTGGTTGATGCGTGACTGGCTGAACGGCTTCGACCAGCGCATTTCGCTGACCCCCGTCCCGTTCCTGATAGCGGCAGCGATTGCGCTTGGGATCGCGATTGCGACCGTCGTCGGACACGCGATCAAGGTTGCGCGAGCAAATCCGATCCATGCCTTGAGGTATGAGTGAACACGTGAACACGCCGTCGAAGTCCCCTTCACAGCGGCGTGTGGTGGTCATCGCGGGCGCGTGGGCTGTACTCGCGTCCGCGGTGACCCCGGTCTTTGCAGAGCCGCCGCGTGAAAGGGCTCGCTTCACGAAGAAGTCCGCTGCACCCGCCCGTTCGCCAGGCGGTGGCAGCGGAGGAGCATTTTCGCTCGAACGGACAATTACCGCGGTGCTCCGCCCATGACGAACCTTCGTTGTGATCAGCGGAATAAGGCCTGCTTCGGAACCTGCCGGCCGCCCGTGCCGACTGGGGCCTGCAGGATTTGAAGGGGGGCGGAACTGTCGCATTCCGCGGGCACGGACTCAAATTCCGGGCACCTGACTCCATTTCCGATCATACGACCTAACGGCTCAAGTGCACCCGCGCCGGCGGCATATTCACGAAGGCGCTCGCGACCACATAGCTAAGGCCGCGGGTCTCGGAGACCGTTTAACATCTTCAAATCGGGATGGCGTTTGATGACCTTGTCGAGAAACCGTTGATAGCGGCCATCGGGATCGACTTCCGTGGAGCGCTTCTTTCCTGAATCTGAGCTCAGAAATTTATCGCGATCGTTCATTGCGGTGCTTCCGTTCCGGATTGCCTGAACTGCCGCTGCATGTATTGCGGATTTTTCTCCGCCTCAAAATAGTGTTTCCGATCGATCCAGATCAATCCGTCGCCCTTAGAGATCACGGCGACGTCGACCGGACCTCCCACAGACTCGATATTCATCGACATGCGCTTCTTGAACGAATTCAAGTTGACGAGCGACGCAGCGACATTGGCCAACTCGTCTTTCGGTATGTGAATCAGCGCTTTCTCAAAATCCGTCATCCCCGAACGATGTCGATACCGCTGAATGGTGTCGACAAGCTCCATTAGGATCTCATCGCACTTTTGCTCGATCGCGTCGCACGCCTTTTCGTCCGGCGAGATCTTCATGATGTTCAAAGTCTCGGCAGCGATCTGATGTCCGCGCTTGAAAGCTTCCCGCAGAAACATGTTCAGCGCGGGGGGCGAGAAGCCCTTTAGGAACAATTCTGCCATATCGGAGTCGGCATACACGCCGACATGCACCGGCTCCTCTTCTGTAATCTTCACGGCATCAAGTTCTACCCTCTTAAGGTGGCCGTCGTACACATTTCCCACCCTAAATCGCTTCAAGACGGGGAAAAATTCGGATTTGCCGAACCCGGCAACGACGAGGCCAGTGAAAGATGCCGGCGCGATAAATTTCTTCTCTACGTAAAACTCGGCGAGCTCATTCAGCAGGTGGATATCCTCACTCGGTATAGTCCAGCCTCGCGTTCGAAAATGCGTGAGGACAATTTTCGATACCTCGCCAGACGCTTGGGTCCGCAGGTGCTTGCCATACTCGGAAGGTATTCCAGGATACGGTTCGTACTCTGACCATTCTTGATGCGCCTCACGGATCTTCCTTTTGATCGTATTGTCTCGAATTGCCTCCCAATCATCGTCGTCTTTGATATTCTGCTCTTCCTCGCGCAGGGCTTTCTGCACCTGGCGGGCGAGTTCGGCGAATTCGCTCTCCACCATTTCCCGGAAGTAGCGTTCCTGGAGTTCGGGAGTGAAAAGCCCCTTC
The DNA here is from genome assembly GCF_038148795.1 of Sphingomonas agri. Classification (NCBI taxonomy): domain Bacteria; kingdom Pseudomonadati; phylum Pseudomonadota; class Alphaproteobacteria; order Sphingomonadales; family Sphingomonadaceae; genus Sphingomonas; species Sphingomonas agri. Next base: position 26,059 of record NZ_JBAPEU010000003.1, read on the forward strand.
TGCTCCTCGATGTAGAATAGGAACGCGGCGGCATATTCCTCTAATGTTGGAAACCCCTCGTCCGGAAGCGTCGCTCTGAAGGTCTTTATCAAGACTTCCCACGGGACGCCCATCAGGGAGCCGTTTTGGTAAACCATGACACCCACCGGGTCCCGATTTGACAACATAAACAGCTTGTTCGCTGTGTTGTAGACTTTGCTCCGACGACCATCGGACACCGAAACGGCACTGTCCGCCGCCAAGGCGACCGCCAGCCGATTCATCACTGCCACTTCCGACGTCATCAAGCTCTCCTAGCTTCTTAACGGCTCACGTTTTCGACCCTTCTGGATCATCATCATCTTCATCATGGCGATCGCAGCTGAAAGTTGCTCGCAAAGGTGTTTCGGAATGTGATGCAGAAACGGGTGAGCGAGCGACCGGTCGTGGACGGCCGCGCCTCGCTCGCTTCCAAGAAGTCCGCACACGCGAACCATCGCGGTCGAAACCATACGCCTTAAGGGCACCGGCAATTAACTTGCCGACGCCTTCATCGGGCGCCCCCAACTCTTCATCGTTCGCCTCAATGACCGCATCGTCGAAACCGTGAAGAACGCGTTCGAGCCGGTCGTCATCGTCCATCACAAGTCGCCTCCACTCGCTTGAGCGACACCGCGCCAAAATCTTTTCCGGGCAGCGTCAAATTCGTTTGCGCTCAGGCCGCATCGCCTTTGCGTTTCAAGCGCCGTTTCGCCCATCTGCAGACCGCTGATTAGATCTCGGACGGCGCGGTCATCCTGAAAGTGGCGCATTATGTCCCTCAGTTGTTGATCCGCCTCGATCTTCAGATGGGCATCATCGACAGGCTCGATGGTCGCACCTTCGCCGGGATAGTCCTCGGAGGCACGTTGTCTGACATCGCTCGCAATACTTCTCATGGTTTGAGCCAGGAAGACGACGAGCGGGATGCCGTGTGGCCAACGCCGGGATCCTTCCAGCGTGCGGACAATGCTTTCTTGCAGCAGGTCGCGCCAATCCATTGCCGGTAAGCCCTGAGCTCTCGCTCTTGCGATCAACTCAAGTCGTCGAAGGTCTGCCCGCCCGAGCGTTGCGATGCCACGGGCTGCCTCGGCTAATCCCGCAAATCGCGGCTCACCATCACCTTCGACTCTTGCGTTCAGCATGAACCTCCATGCGCTCCAGCTTGCCGCATTTGGACACGGCGAACAAAAAATTTCCGCGCGTCCAAATCAGCCATCCTGACCAGCATCATACGGCAAAACTACCGCGATGATGAAAGGAACGGACAGTGGCCGAAAAGCAAGCGGGCGACGAGCATGGCAAGCCGAAGCCCCACAAGTATAAAATCCAAATTGATAAGCGCGAATACGAGGTGGAAGAGCCGACGCCCACCGGCCGGTTCCTGCTGACATTGGCCGGCAAGATCCCGGTGGAACAATTTGGCATCTATCTTCGCCTACAGGGCCAGCAGGCCGAGCGGATCATGCTCGATCAAACTGTCGACCTTCGTGGTGAAGGGATTGAAAGGTTCGTGACGCTCCCACTCGATCAGACCGAGGGCTGATCGATGCGACGCGACTTCTCGTTGCCAGAAGAGGACATGGAGTGGCTTGAATCGTTGGGCCGCCCTTACGAACTCGTGCGGGAGGGCGCCGTCCAGCGTGTCGTCCTGCACGAGTTTCCGGTCCCGGATGGCTACACAGTGGAACGCGTCTCGATCAACGTGCGCATCGAACCGGGCTACCCGGACTCGCAGATTGATATGGCCTATTTCCACCCGCCATTGGCGCGAAGGGATGGGGCAACAATTGGGTGCTTAGCCCACGATCCATTCGACGGCCGCAACTGGCAAAGATGGAGCCGTCACCGCACTCCCGCAAATCCCTGGCGACCGGGAATAGATAACCTCTCGACCCACTTCGCCTTGGTCGAGGAATGGCTCGTCCGCGAATTTAGGAAGTGTTGAAGATGACGCGCGTCTCAGTGACCATGACCGAAGCTCAGCACAGTGATCTTCACCGACATCTCTTCCCCGGCGATGGCCTTGAAGCGGTCGCACTGTTGCTTTGTGGCAGACGCGCTGGCCGCCGCCACCGACTCTTCGTCCGCGAAGTGATACCCATCGCTCATGACCAATGCAGACGGACCGCAGACCGAGTGACGTGGTCAACGGAACTCTTACCCGCATTGCTGGAGCGAGCCGATAAGAAGGGAATGAGCGTCCTTAAGGTTCACGGCCACCCGGACTATCGTCAATTTTCAGAGATCGACGACGTCGCTGATAACGCGCTGTTTCCCTCGCTCTACGGCTGGTTGGGCGGTGAGCACCCGCTTGGAAGCATGATCATGATGGCAGACGGGGACCTCATCGGCCGCGTTTGCGAACCGGATGGCGGCTTCACACCGTTCGAGAGCGCCGCGGTTGTGGGCGACGACATCAAAATCTCATTCGCTCACCCTTCGGAGGAAGTTCCCGACTTCGGCGAGCGCATCGCACAAAGTTTTGGAAAGGGCACGTTCGAGCTGCTCAGACACATGAAGATTGGTGTCGTGGGCTGCTCAGGGACTGGAAGTCCCGTCATTGAAATGCTCGCGCGGAATTGCGTTGGTGCTTTGGTACTCGTTGATCCTGATACCGTTGAGGGGCGGAATCTCAATCGTATTCTCAACACAAGCTCAGAAGATGCGCGCGCCCGTCGTCCGAAGGTTGAAGCCTTGAAGCGCGCTATCGACGCCATGGGCCTTGGCACCCAGGTCGATGTGTTCGCGGAGACAATTTTCGAGCGGAATGTCGTCGAGGCTCTTGCCGACTGCGATGTGCTCTTCGGCTGCATGGATAGCGTCGATGGGCGACACCTCCTCAACCGATTAGCGGCATTTTACATGATCCCATATTTCGATTTGGGCGTGAAGCTCGAGGCGGACGGCACCGGTGGTGTCGAACAGGTTTGCGGGTCCGTTCACTACCTCAAACCCGGCGGCTCAAGCTTGTTGAGCCGTCACGTGTATTCGGGAGAGCAACTGAGAGCTGCCGGGCTGAAGCGAACCGATCCAGCGTCTTATCGCAACCTTCTCGAAGAGGGTTACATCAAGGGTGTGGCCGAAGATCGCCCAGCGGTCATTCAATTGAATATGTTGATCGCCAGTTTCGGCGTGAACGAGCTTCTAGCGCGTATTCATCCATATCGACTTGATCCCAATTCGGATTTCGCCGTCCGACGTATCAGTTTGAGCCACGGGATCTTCGAAACGGAATCCGATGGCGAACCTTGCCCATCACTCACCAAACATCTCGGCCGAGGCGATGTTGAGCCGTTGCTCGAGTGGCCAGAGCTCAGTCGGGAGGCGGCGTAATGAGTAGCGAGATTTCGTGGATCAGACGGCGGCTCGTAGCTCTCCGTCGATGGATTTGGCCGCTCAAAGCTCAGGAGGTTGAGGATCTGCCCGACGAACTGAGTGAGGACCACATCTACCTCGTGGGGGAAGATGGCTTGTGGTGGAGCGCAGCGATGGTGTGTCCGTGCGGGTGTCAAACCACCATACAACTAAGCTTGGTCCCTAATGATCGCCCACGCTGGCGCGCCCAGGTCGCAGAGAATGGTATTATCTCGCTATCCCCGTCCGTATGGCGCACCAGGGGCTGTGGCAGTCATTTTGTCGTACGAGACGGCAAAATTAGATGGGCTAAGCCGAGCCTGGATCAAGGTTGAGTGCTAGAAATTTCAAAGGACGCTTTCCATATGGAGTGCGCTACGCAGAGACATTGAGCATGGACCTTAGGATCACACATTCCAAAGACGGCGAACTGTCGGGACCAGAGTATTGGAACGACTATCCTCTCGAGGCTGCTCGGGGAACTGTTCAGAGCTGGGTAGAGGATGGCGTCGCCGACTGGGCTAAGATCCGTGACGATTCGGATCGGCTGCTGTTTAGGTGGCCGAGAAGGTCCGACCTGCCTCCTAATTGAGCGACCGAAGGCTCGGTTCAGCACGAGGCAATGGCCGCCACGTTATAATTCTTCACTGCTGCTAATGTGCACCACATTGCCTCTTTGCAGAGGCGATTTCGTCTTTGGAGAAAGGCGGACAGTTAGATGAGATCCGAAAGGCTCTCTCAGTCCGCTTGACTCATCCGACTTTTTTGTGCTCGTACGCAGAGAGTTGAGAGAGAGGCGCCGGGAACGAGCAATTCTCTTTTTGTCAAGGGTTTTTTGTAGAAAAGTCTTGAAACTTTTGGCTTGACGCGCTATTTAACGATCAGCTCATCCACCAGCCGCTAAGGCGTCAGTGTGGAAGGAGTTACGGGCCCGTTGCTCTTCGGAGTGGCGGGTCCAGCCGTTTCAGGGCCCTCCAAATTCTTCCCAGCGCCGATTGAGCTTCTCCCGTTGGTGCTCTCGCTCAACTGGATATCCCGTCCACGGAAGAACGAATTCGCCGCGATCAGCGAGCACGACGAGGTACTCGGCCTCCTCGCACCACAGATGGATATTCACGGAGTCTTTGCGCTCCTCTGACCACATCTTAATGGCAGGATCCGTGCAATGATCGATGATAGCGCGAGGCCAAGCGATACGCTCGCACCGACGGGGCTCGATGATGCGATCCGCTTCCACGTTCCCAGTCGATACGAAGTGCCAAAAGGTGGCCTCCTTGCCTTCTTCGATCGGCTGCCTCTTTAGGCCCATGCGCCTGCCCTGAAAGGGAGGCCGATGTCCGAGAAAGTCCTGCTGAAACTTCGCGTAGATGGCGGCCAGATAAGCGTTCCAATCACCATTAAACTGTTCCAGGAGGATGAGCGGCGGCAACCAATCTGGCATTAAGACGCCTGCCAAATCAAAATATTGAACTTGTCCTCTTTCGGGAGGGTGCTCTTCGCTAGCGAATAGCCGCTGCGCGCCGCTATCCGCTCGACGATCTTTCGCTTTGCCGCGCTGTCGCCCATGCCCCGAGCCTTATAGGACATGGCGCCGATTAGGAGGTCCGCAAGCTGTACTGGGCCCACTTCATGCGAGCGAACCTGCTGAACGTGGTCGATCATGCTCCTGGAGAAATCCAATTGGCTGTTGGATAGCGTTTCCCAAAGCCGCTTCACCTTCAGCTTCGATCTTGTGTCCTTGATGTCGAGGTAGATGCGATACCGGTACTGCGGCTTCAGCAGGAAGCTGATCAGATGAAAGTACATCTTATAGTACCAATCATCGTGGCTCTGCTGGAACTTTTCATGATCGAGCGCCGACTTATCTGGCGCGACCACACACCTGAATCTTAGATCGTCATCATCGAAAAAATAGTCGACCAGATCCATATAAAGATCGACTTTTGACCCGCTGACCTTCGTCCACTTTACCTCGAAGCTGGACGGCATCTTATGCTTGTTTTTGATCTCGGCGATGCGCGCGCTGATCTCGGCTTTTCGCTCATCCGGAAGCCACAGGGCGCCGAGCGTCATGGCGCTCTGACCGTCATTCTCAAGGTGGCAGGATTCATCACAGTAGACGTCGATGATGGTCTTCATGACCTGAGGCGTTCGTGATTGATCATATCGTTGATGCTAACTGTAGAGATCGACGGAGGAAAGCTTTGGTCGGCGCAGAGGCTTTACCCCGCGTCGCTTGGGACGCCGCTTAGCGCCCCGTTGATCGCTCAAGGGCCCGCCTCAGGACGCGACTGGTGCCATCGAGCGGGGTGCGCCGATTAGGGGCGATCTCCCGCAGTAGAGCGGAGTAAAAGGTGGATAAAAGTTCTTGGTTGTAGTTGGAATAACTTACTAACCGCGGATTTCTACTTGACAGTACTGTAGAAATTAGATTATAAGCATAATCTGAGCTTTCAATGGCTCAAAAATTCCCGCGCGTCACGTTGCCGCACGCAGCGACGCGCTCCCCTCTCGCCGCAGAATTGAAAGATGCTCATGCGAACTTGGTACATCCACGACAACGGTATACCCGACGACCACGCCGCCTCTATTTGTGGCTTCGACAGTCGAGGCGCGTTCACGGTGCTGCGCGCCCGCGGTGCGTTCGGCCGTGCGAATGCCGATGCGGTCTCAAGAGTGTCACTGCGGGAAGTTGCGGCTGGGAAGGCTTTGGTAGACGCGGAGAGAGCCGGAGTCGTCAGAGAGCAAGCGCTTCCACTAATCACCCAGATTGCGGACGTCGCATACGTGCGGCTCGCGATGCTGGAATTCAGTCGGCGCAGCTGGGAACCTCGCTACGTCACAAGCAGCTCTTTCATCGAGCTTGCTCAGAAGATGCATTCAGAAGAGGGGCTTGCTGAACTCCAGGACAGGCTGGGTGTGCGTACCCGTGCTTATGCACAGTTTGCGATCTTTGGGGCCCACGGGACCCTCGCCTTTAGTGACTCACATCCGTCGCCTGGCAGCAATGGGCAGCTTTCTCGGTGCGTTGACGTCTGGCAAATCGCTCAGCACATCAAGAATTACGTGGGCGGCGTGCTATTTCATGGGACCCGAGAGTGCATGTTAGCTGCGTGATCAGATGCCGATATGTAAATGCAGGATCGGCAGCTTCCGCAGATTCTGTGTATGACCGGCTACGACCGCGATGGCGCTAAGCCGAATGGCATGCTCTGGCCGCAGGCGGATCGTCCGCTTTGGGTTGGAGTAGTCGCACTTCGGAGGTCTATTCAGGAATTCGCCGAGCGGCGGCTTGCGACCCAATCCGGAAACTAGGATCCTGCTAATAACCACTTCGCTAACAGCGCTCCGCACCCCGCGCCCAGCAACTGAGCGATTATGAACGGCAGCACGTCGTGCGGCGCGATTCCGGCGAAGCTGTTGGTGAGGCTGCGGGCGACGGTGATCGCCGGGTTCGCGAAGCTGGTCGAGGAGGTGAACCAGTAGGCCGCGGTGATATAGGCCGCGACGGTCACCGGCACCCAGCGCTCGCGAAAGCGGACAGTGCCTAGGATCGTCAGGATCAGGCCGAAGGTGGCGATGAACTCGCCGGTCCACTGGCCGGGCCCGGTGCGCGCCTTCACCGACAGCTGCAGCGTCGGCAGTCCGAACATCAAATGCGCTGCCCAGGCGCCGAGAATGCCGAAGGCGAACTGCGCAGCGATGTAGGCGGCGGCGTCGCCCCAACCCAGCTCGCGGCGCGAGGCGGCGACCAGGCTCACCGCCGGGTTCATGTGCGCGCCAGAGATCGGCCCGAGCAAGGTGATCAGCACGAACAGGATCGCGCCGGTCGCGAGCGTGTTGCCGAGCAATGCGATGGCATCGTTCCCGCCCGAGAGGTTCTGCGCCATGATCCCCGAGCCGATCACGCAGGCGAAGAGGAAGAAGGCGCCCAGGCCCTCGGCGGCAACGCGGCGTGCGAGGGTCGGCGGCTCAAGCTGCATCTTCGTCGTTGCGACGTCCGATCTCGCGCACCTTCGATTGGAGGCTCATCCCGTCGATACTGTCGAGCGGCAGCGACAGGAACAACTGAATGCGCCGTTGCAGGGCGTAAAAGGCGTCGCGGAACGCACGATCTCGCCTGTCCGGTTCTGCGGCTGCGGGGTCGGGAATGCCCCAATGCGCGGTCATCGGATGGCCCGGCCAGACTGGACAAGTCTCGCCCGCCGCGTCGTCGCAGACCGTAAAGACGAAATCGAGCGGCGGCGCTCCGTCGGCGGCAAATTCGTCCCAGCTTTTCGAGCGATAGCCTTCGGTCGGAAACCCAAGCTCGCTAAGCAGTTTCAGCGATCCCGGATGCACCTGGCCCTTAGGGAAGCTCCCCGCGGAGAAGGCTCGAAAGCGGCCTTCGCCTTCCTTGTTGAGGATCGCCTCGGCGAGGATCGAGCGGGCGCTGTTCCCGGTGCAGAGGAACAGGACGTTGTAGGTCCTGCTCACGCGGCGGCCTTCGGCAGGCAGCATTTATCGCCAACGCTGTCGGACAGCGTGCCGAGCGCAGGGCTATCGCCGTAGGTCGTGGCCTCGCCGTTGGTGAGAAAGGCTTCCCACACGACGCCGTCGGGGTCGCTGATCCAGCTCTTCTCCGATTTGGCGTAGCAGCAGGTGGTCTGGCCTTCCTCCAGCACCGGGCAATCGGCGGCCTTGAGGCGTCCGTAAACCTCCGACAGCTCTTCGCTGCTCTCGGCTTGGATGCCGAGGTGCTCGATGCCCTTCTTCGCGTGATTGCCCTGAGAGATTGCGAAATTGACCCGCGGGTCGTCGAGCATCCACTTGGCGTAATCATCCTTCACCACAGTCGGTTCGGCAGCGAACAGTGTCGAGTAGAAGCGGATGGAATTGGCGAGGTCGTCGACCCCGACATGGACGTGCAGGCGTTTCATGCGGACTTCCTTTTTTCCGATTGAGGGGTGGGTGCGCAGGCCGAGGCGGCGCCGCAGTCGGCACCGGCGCAGCAATTTTCCATGAGGTAATCGACCAGCGCGTTCATCGCCGGATAGTTGGCGCGGTAGATCAGCGAGCGGTGCTGCCGCTCCTGCAGGATCAGGCCGGCATTCTTGAGCTGGGCGAGGTGGAAGGAGAGCGAACTATTGGGGACGCCGAGATTCTCGGCGATCGCGCCCGCCGCCATGCCCTTGTCGCCGGCCTGCACGAGCAGGCGGAACAAGGCGAGGCGGTGCTCTTGGGCCAGCGCGCCGAGCGCTCCGATGGCACTGTCGGCGCGCATCCTAACGGAAGCTCGCCCAATGAACGGCGGCCGCGCAACAAGGGGCCGGTGGGAGCGCGGTGAAAGCGTTCAGAACCGCCCGGAAGAAACCGTATACGGAAGCCATAATTCGTCCTTTCGATAATTGTCGAAATGACCTGTTCTCCAACCTACGTCAAGGATGTTTCGAAAAAAGTAGAAATGAAAAGGCTGGGTGGAGCAGGTCAGACAATGGGAAAGAGGATTGAATCGCGCTAATAGCGCCTGATGGCTGGGCTTCGCCGCGCGCTCTTCAGCATCCTCGCAGCGTTCGCGATGCTCTGCGGACTTGGCTGGACAGCTGCCGCCTATGCCTGCCCTGAGCCTGTGGCTGCCAGGCCAGCCGATGACAGCTGCACGCACTCCAAGCCCGTCAACAGCGTCATGCCCGATTGCGGCCCGGTGTGCCTTGGCGTGGTGCCAGCGATTCCGACCGTCGCGCCGGTCGCGATAGTTCACCCGCCCGCCTACGTCGTGACCATCGCAGAGCTTCGGGGCCATGTTTATGCGCCGGACCCGCCGCCACCCCGGAACGGCGTGAGAGCCAAGCAATTCAATTTCATTGATGGAGAAAACATCATGAAGAAAATCATTCTGGCGATAGTAGCGCTGTCTGCTGCGTCGGGGGCTTTCGCCGCCGCGCCGCAGGTGGCCAAGGCTGTCGCCGATTGTTGTTGCCCAAGCTGTCCCGACTGCCCCCACGGCAAGTGAGACAGTAGGGTAGAGTAAGGAAGGGTGTCCGGTCGGAAAGGCCGGGCACCCTTCTCGACATCAATACAAACGAGAGTCAGTCCACCAGCATGTCCACCCAAGGCACACGCGTTGCAGGCAGCACCGGCACCATCGGCGCCATCATCGCGGCGATGAGCTGCACGGCGTGCTTTCCTGCGCTCGCCAGTCTCGCTTCCGCGCTCGGATTAGGCTTTCTCAGCCAGTTCGAGGGCATCTCAATCCATTACATACTGCCGCTGTTTGCCCTCATCGGCTTGGCCGCAAACGTTATCGGTGGACTCCGCCGCCGAGGTTGGGTGCGGATGGTTCTCGGGATCAGTGGACCATTACTTGTGCTGGCTGCAGCGCTGCTGATGGCGACATTTGGCATGGCGACAGAATGGCTGCTTTATCCCGGCCTTGTGCTCATGATTGGGATTGCCATCTGGGATTTGAAAGCGACACGCACTTGACCGAGCTCCAATCAACTCTGACCTGCCCCCGATGTGACGGCGTCTCGACCGAAACGATGCCGGCTGACGCTTGCCAGTATTTCTATGATTGCCGGCATTGCGGTGCGGTGCTGAAACCTGTTTCCGGCGATTGCTGCGTCTTTTGCTCCTATGGAGATGTGGCTTGTCCACCCGTCCAAGAGGCGCGCAACTCGGGCTCCGCCGGTGCGTGCTGCTCCTCTTCGTAGTTCGCAGGGACCGGACGCCTGACCCGTTTCGTCCCAGCGCATCATCTTTTTGGGTCGCCAGGCGTCGTTAATGTGCGGGTGCGAAGCCTAACTGACTAACCATCGGCGGCGCTGGTGAGCGGCCCTCAGGAACTAGCCTCTTTGGCCTTTCGTGCATCGGCCAGAATCTCAAACGACTCCCTGACGATGTACACTCCGATCGCGCCGCCCACCAGCAAGTCGACGAACCGGAAACCTGTAACGATCACGATCGCGCCGGAGACAATCACAGCAATGTTCGCGATCACGTCCACGCGCGTGAAGATTACCGTCGCTCTTATGTGGACCTCTCGGTTGCGCTGCTTGGTCAGCATTCGCAGCACCGTCGAGTTCACGATCAACGCGATGCTGGCTACTACGACCATGATCCAGCCTTCGGGGCGTTCCCCGAACAAGGCGCGTCGTGCTGCATCGAGAAGAACACCCGCGCCGAGCGCAAGAAGCAACAATCCGCTTGCCCGAGCTGCATTTGCCTTTAAAATTCGGGCCGCGAGAGACTGCTGCAAGTCCGATCGCGTAGGCCGTTGCGTCTGCGAGCATGTCCAGGCCGTCAGCGATGAGCCCTGATGATCCGGCGATCACACCTGCGGTCACCCCTATGACGAACATAGCAGCATTGAGGCCAAGCGCGATCGTGAGAACGCGTCTCTGCTCGGGTGTGTCGGCCTCGTTCGTCCTGCAACCGCAATCAGCCATGCGCCGGCTCTTAGCCGGCATTCAGTGAACTCTGAACAGCCCAATCTCGCTCAGCCCGATTGTGCCCATAGCCGCTCTTGCGAAGCGTTCGCAAAAAGCTATGCAGGCGCCATGTATCGCTTTTCGCTTCATCTGACATACCTAGTCGCATGCGTCCTAGGCCTACTTTGGGCCACGGCCGGACTCGCCGATCCGCAGGCCCCAGCCTCGACCGTCCAAACCACTTGGCGGCTTCTCGACTATGTAGCGGTCGATTATCCTGGGGCCGTCCAAAATGGGCGCGTAGTCAGTGCCTCTGAATTTGCGGAAATGAACGAATTCACGGCGACCGCCGAGAAGCAGCTCCGGACTCTCCCTGCATCTGGGTCGAAGCCCGCGCTGCTCGCGCAGGCCAACGCTCTGCACTTCAAAGTTGCGACGAAGGCCTCCCCGCCCGAGATCGCACAGCTAGCCCGGCAACTTGGTGCGGACCTCCTGAAGGCTTATCCTGTCCCGCTCGCGCCAGCACAGCTGCCCGATCTCAACCGCGGATCTCAGCTGTTCGAGACCAACTGCGCGGCGTGTCATGGCAGTTCCGGCCAAGGAGATGGTCCGGCTGCTCGAAGCCTCAATCCCAAACCCGTGAACTTCACCGACCGCACACGGGGCCGGGAGCGGAGCAGCTTCGCCCTTGAGCAGGTAATCGACCAAGGCCTCAGCGGCACGGCGATGCAGAGCTTTGCGAGCCTACCCGTCCAGGACCGCTGGGACCTCGCGTTCAAGGTTGGGACTTTTGCTTATCCGACGAGTCTCGCGGCCGAAGGGCGACGGATCTGGGAAAGCGATCCCGACGTCCGATCACGCGTGCCGAACATCGCTGCACTGGCCACTATCACGCCAAATGCCCTCGCTCAGCAGATAGGCGAGGACAAAGCGACTGCGTTGATCGCCTACTTGCGCTCCAATCCCGCTGCAGTGCAGCCGTCGAGCGGCGAATCCCTGACGGTCAGCCGGTCGAAGCTCGTAGCGAGCGTGCGTGCTTATGCGGCCGGCGACAAAGAGCAAGCGCGGACACTTGCACTCTCCGCTTATCTCGACGGCTTCGAGCCCGTCGAACCGATCCTCACCGCGCGGAATCCAAACCTCATGCACAGGATCGAGTCCGGCATGGGCGAGTTCAGGGGCGCGATCGGACGAGGCGCGCCAGTGGCGGAGATTCAGGCCAGGGCGCAAGCGCTCGACAGCGAGTTCGCGGCGGTCGAGCAGGCGTTGGCCCCACAAGCCAGCAGCTCGGTTTCCACCTTCTTGAGCGCTCTCACGATCCTTGTGCGAGAGGGTGTGGAGGCTCTGCTGATCGTAGTGGCGATGATCGCCTTCCTGCGCAAAGCCGAGCGGACGAACGAGCTCCGCTTCGTCCACGGCGGGTGGATTGCTGCGCTCCTTGTCGGACTTTTGACCTGGTTCGTCGCGACGACCTTGATCTCCTTCAGTGGCGCCAGCCGCGAACTGACCGAGGGCTTTGGCGGCGTCTTCGCGGCGCTGGTCCTGGTCTTTGTGGGCATCTGGATGCACGGCAAGGCGCAAGCGGATGCCTGGCAGCGTTATGTCCGGGAGAAATTGAACCGCGCCCTCAACGAGCGTTCCGGCTGGTTCCTGTTCGGTCTCGCATTTGTGGTGGTTTACCGCGAAGCGTTCGAGACGATCCTCTTCTATGCCGCGATGTGGGAAGATTCACCGGGCGCGCTGCTCGCCGGCGTTTGTGCAGGCGCCGCCATTCTCGGCGGCGTCGCGTGGGCAATGCTTCGCTACAGCGCGAAGCTGCCGATCTCCAAGTTCTTCCGCTACAGCTCTATTCTCATGGCCGTGCTTGCGGTCGTGCTCGCCGGCAAGGGCATCGGGGCCCTTCAGGAGGCTGGCTTGGTGGGTGTCACTTCGCTCGCGTTCGTGCCGAGAATCGATTGGCTAGGACTGCAGCCCAGTGCTCAGGTCGTCGTCGCCCAAGTAACAGCTTTGATCGCGTTGATTGTCGGATTCGCTTTGCATCGGCTGCCGTCACCGATCTCTTCCAAGGCTTAGATTATCCTTGTTGGTGCGAACTCGACGCTGGCAGACAAAAGCCGGCGGCGGCTTTGAACGACCCGGAACTCTACTTATGATATTCACGTCCGAAGTTGCGTAACAGCCCGCCCATGAAGGAGCCCGATTATGCGCAACCCGCAACTGAAAGTAGCAGCAGCCCCATGGGCCCAATGACCTACTATTTTGCGAGGACCGTGGAGGCCCCTTTCGACGACTCGATTCAGCGCGTTATGGCGCGGCTGAAGGATGAGGGCTTCGGCATCATCACCCAGATTGATGTAAAGGAGACGCTCAAGACCAAGCTCGGCGTCGACTTTCGCGACTACCGGATTCTCGGTGCCTGCAACCCTTCGCTCGCCTACGAAGCACTGACGATCGAGGACAAGGTGGGCACAATGTTGCCGTGCAATGTCATCGTTCAGGATGTGGGCGGCGGTCGCACCGAGATCGCGGCGATCGACCCGGTCGCATCCATGGCGGCCATTGATAACCCCGGATTGAAGCAGGCCGCCGAGCAGGTGGGGCAGAAGCTGCGGAGGGTGATCGAGGCTCTTTGACACTCGCGCCTAGGCGGGTTGAGGCGGGCTCTTTCCGATAACAATGTCCGCGTCACTTCGCGCCTGAACGGCGGGCCGTCTGACACCGAGCAACTTGTAGATCGCCGGGATTACGAACAGCGACAGCAATGGGGCGGTGATCATTCCTCCGACCATCGGCGCGGCGAGGCGCTGCATCACTTCATGGCCAGTGCCGTGGCCGATCAGCAGCGGGAAGAGCCCGGCAAGGATCACAGCCGCCGTCATTGCCAGCGGGCGCACTCGCAGCACCGCCCCTTCGATCAGCGCATCGTCGAGATCGTCGTCGCTCTTGAATGTGCCCGTCTTAATGCGATGATCAATCGCCTGATCGAGATAGACGAGCATCACGACGCCAAACTCCGAAGCCAGGCCGGCCAATGCGATGAAGCCAACGGCGGTTGCGACCGAGACGGCGTGGCCGAGCAGGAAGATGAACCAGATGCCCCCAACCAACGCGAACGGCACTGTGAGCAACACGATCAACGGCTGGCGGACACGCCCAAAGGCGATGAACAACAGCAGGAAGATGATGCCAAGCGTCGCCGGCACGACCCATTCCAGCCGCTTCGCCGCACGTTCAGCATATTCGAATTGGCCTGACCACGCGATCGAATAGCCCGGCGGGAGCCGCACGGCCGACGCGACCTTCTGCTGTGCCTCGTGGACATAGCCGACGAGATCGCGGTCGCGAACATCGACATATACCCAAACGGTCGGCTGCGCGTTCTCGCTCTTGATCATCGACGGGCCGGGTTCGACGCGGATCGTTGCGACTTGTGAGAGTGAGACCACGGCCCCATCGGGCGCGATGATCGGCAGCTGCTCAAGCGCCTGCACGCTGTCGCGGAGCTCGCGTGGGAAGCGGACATTGATCGGATAGCGCGCGAGACCGTCGATCTTTTGACCGATCGTCTCGCCGCCGACGGCGGTCGCCGCCGTCTGTTGCACCTGTTCGATGGACAGCCGGTAGCGAGCCGCCGCCAGCCGGTTCACGTCGACGCTGATATAACGGCCGCCAGAAATGCGATCCGAGACCGCCGAAGCCGTGCCGGGGATCGGCTTCACCGCCCGCTCGACATGCTCACCAAGCTGTTGGAGCGTGTCGAGATCGGGTCCGGTGATCTTCACACCGACCGGACTCTTGATGCCGGTCGCCAGCATGTCGATCCGGTTGCGGATCGGCTGTACGAACACATTCGCGAGACCGGGAATTTTGAGCTTCGAGTCCAGCTCGGCGATGATCTTGTCGGTGGTCATGCCGGGCCGCCAATCGCTCTTCGGCTTCAATTGGATCGTGGTTTCGAACATCTCTAGGGGCGCCGGGTCCGTGGCGGTCTCAGCCCGACCGGCTTTGCCGAACACCGTTTTCACTTCGGGCTCAGTCTTAATGATGCGGTCAGTGACCTGGAGCAGCTGGCTCGCCTCGGCCGCCGACAGGCCGGGAAGCGCGGTCGGCATGTAGAGGATGTCGCCTTCGTCCATCGGCGGCATGAACTCGGCGCCGAGCAGGCTCAGGGGAACGAGCGTTATCGCAAGTGCGACCCCGGCGATCGCTAAGGTTCCTTTGGGTCTGGCCAACACCCACGCGAGTGCCGGCCGGTAGACGCGGATCAAGAAACGGTTGATCGGATTGTCCTGCTCGGCACGAATGCGGCCTTTCACGAACATCGTGATCAGCACCGGCACGAGCGTGATCGACAGCCCCGCCGCGGCAGCCATCGAATAGGTCTTGGTCAGCGCCAGCGGTCGGAACAGCCGCCCTTCCTGCGCTTCGAGCGTGAACACGGGCAGGAACGACAGGGTGATGATTAAGAGCGAGAAGAACAGGGCGGGGCCCACCTCAACCGCGGCCTCGACGAGAAGCTGGACGCGCCGCGTCTCGGAAATGCCCTCGTTGGCCTTGGCGTGCTCCAGCTTCTTGTGCGCGTTCTCGATCATCACGATCGCCGCATCGACCATCGCGCCGATGGCGATGGCAATTCCGCCCAGCGACATGATGTTCGCGTTGACGCCTTGGAGGTCCATCACGGTAAACGCCGCAAGGATGCCAAGGGGGAGCGTTACAACCGCGACCAATGAGGAACGGAGGTGCACCAGGAACAGCCCGGTGACCAAAGCCACGATCACCAACTCTTCGGCGAGCTTCTCCCACAGGTTGTTCACGGCACGCTGAATCAGCGCCGAGCGGTCGTAGACCGTGACCACCTCGACACCGGGGGGCAGGCTGCGCTGGAGGGTGGCAAGTTTCTCCTTGACCGCTTGGATGACCGAGAGCGTGTCGGCGCCTTGGCGAACGACTATCACGCCGCCAGCGACTTCGCCTTGGCCGTTGAGCTCGGCGATCCCGCGCCGGAAGTCCGGGGCGAGCTGGACCCGAGCGACATCGCCGACGGTCACCGGAATGCCGCCCGCCTGTGCGCTCAATGGAATATCGCGGAAGTCCTGCAGCGTTTTCAGATGGCCGCCGACGCGGACCATATATTCGGCGCCCGCGCGCTCGATCACCGATCCGCCGGACTCGTTGTTGGCCTTCTTGATCGCGTCGATCACATCCGACACCGACACGTGGTAGAGCTGCATCTTCATCGGATCGACCTGGACCTGGAAGGTCTGGACCATGCCGCCGACGCTCGCGACCTCGGCCACGCCATCGATCTCCTTCAACTGAAAGCGCAGGAACCAGTCCTGGAGCGAACGAAGCTGGGAGAGGTCGTGTCCGCCTGTCCGGTCGATCAGCGCATATTCGAAAGCCCAGCCGACCCCAGTCGCGTCGGGGCCGAGGGTCGGTGAGACTCCTGGCGGCAATCGGTCGCGCGCCTGGCTCAAATATTCGAGCGTCCGCGACCGCGCCCAATATTGGTCAGTCCCATCCTTGAATAGCACGGTGACGAAGCTGTCCCCGAAGAAGGAAAAGCCACGCACGGCCTTCACCTGCGGCGCCGAGAGCATGGTGCTGGCGAGTGGGTAGGTGACCTGGGACTCGACAATGCTCGGAGCCTGGCCCGGATAAGTAGTTCGTATGATGACCTGCGTGTCGGACAGGTCCGGGAGGGCGTCGACCGGCGTGCGGGTCAGCGAGTAGTTTCCGGCGAGTGCGAGGATCGCGGCACCCAAGAGCACGAACAGGCGGTTGGCGACCGACCAACGGATGATGCGGGCGATCACCGTGCGGCTCCCGGCTGGCCGGCCTGCAGACGGCTGAGGAAGCCTTGCAGCGACGCCTCGGAGTCGATCAGGAACTGGCCCGAGGCGACGACATCCTCGCCGGGCCGCAGCCCCGCGACGATCTCGGTCCACTGGTCGGAGTCGCGGCCGACCCGCACCTCCTGCGGAATGAAGCGGCCGCTGCGCTTCACGATAACCACTTGGCGGCGCCCGGTATCGATCAGGGCCTCGCTTGGAACGACGGTGGCAATGCCGCCAGCGCCTTGCATGTTCACATTTGCGAACATGCCCTGCTTGAGGCGGCCGCCGGGGTTGGGGAGCGTGATCCTGACCTGCGCGGTCCGGCTCTGCGCGGTGAGCGACGGAAAGATGTAATCGACCACGCCTCGCCGGGTGTCGCCGGGGTAGGCCGGGAAAGTGATTTCGGCCGGCTGGCCGACACGAATGCTGCCGAGCGACGCTTCAGGCACATCGGCGATCACCAGCACCTGGCCCAAGCCCTGGATGGTCACGATTGATTGACCGGGGCTCACCTGCGCCCCAGGCCGTGCACCGATCGCGGTCACGACACCCGAAGTGTGGGCGAACACCGGATATGTGCGCTGCGGAGCGCCGCCGTGATCGAGCCGTGCAACCAACGATGCCGGAGCTCCGAGCAACAACAAACGGCTGCGTGCGGCTTGGCGCAGACTTGCCGAGATGATGCTGCCACTCGCCAAGAGCGCCCGATATTCATTCTGCGCCGCCAGCAGGTCTGGCGAATAGACAGTCGCAATCACGCGACCGGCGCCGATTGGTTCGCCCTCGGCGCGCACCGACAGACTCTCGACGAAGCCAGGCGTCAGCGTTTGCACCTGGGTGATCAGCCGCTGGTCGAAGTCGACATGGCCCACCGAACGGATGACGGATGAAAGGTCGCGCACCTCGACCTTGGCCAAGCGAATGCCGAGGTTCTGCATCACGGCCGGAGAGACCGTGACCCCGCCTTGCGCGCCTTCGTCGGCATATTTGGGTTGGAGCGCCATCCCCATCGAGGACTTGCCGGGGCCGGGATAATGCTCCTGCGGCACCATCGGGTCATACCAATAGGCAACGCGCCGGCCTGTTTGGTCGGACTGCCGCTGCCCCTTGCCGCCGGTCGCGAACTCGTAACCCGCAATACCGGCTAGGATGGCTAGTAAGAGAGCAAGCGCTGCGATCAGCGCCGGCCGCTCACCGATACGACGGACGACCGTTGTCGAGCTGTCGCGGGTCATCTCGCGGCCTCCCCCATCAGATAGATGATCTCGGCGGCGGCGCGGGCGCGTTTGCCCTCCTGCTCGACAAGCGTGATGTTGGTTTCGACATAACGGCGCACGATATTGAGCGGCAGGTCGAGCGATCCCTGTCCGCCCTGGTAGCGGGCTTCAGCGGCTTTAAACGCCGCCTCCAGCGATGGGATCGCGGTCTTCGTCAGGCTGTCGAGCTGAGCGTCCGCACCACGATAATCGGCGAGCGCGGTCTGATACTGACCCTCCAGCTCTCGCCGCACATCCTCGGCCCTGAGCATTGCGGCATCGGCGCGATCCTGGGCCTCGGCGATCTTACGGTTTTGCAGACCCTTGCGATTGATCTGCAGCGGAATGCTGACCTGGGCGCTGACGAAGTCGCCGAAAGACGGCCGGAACCCGTAATTGACGGACCAGGTGAAGTCCGGCCGGCGATCAGTCCGGGCGACATCGACTTGCCGCTGCGCTGCTGCCTGTTCAGCTAAGGCGACGCGAAGGTGTGGGTGATCGAGCATTTGACCTTGCATTGATGCCGGTAGGGTGAGGTTCGGAAGGGCATCAGGCAATGGCCGCTGCGCGGCGCCGCCGATCCAGCGGGCAAGCTCGCCGCGGGCATGCGCTTCCGCACCCTTTGCGTCGGCGAGCTGCGATTGGGCAAGCGCAACCTCAGCCTGGGCTTCGAGCGCGAGCGCGGGCGACGAAGCACCCGTCGGTACGCCAGCTTCCATGATCTTCTGGCCGGTCTTGAGGTCGCCAATGACCCGCAGCAGCAACCTTTCCTTCGCCGAGGCTTCCACGGCGTTGAGCCAGGCGACCGTCACATCGCGGCGGACGTGGACTTGCTGAGCGGTTGCCTGTTCGCGGCTGACCACCGCCTCGGCCTTGAGCTGCGCCGCCGCGGCCTCGCGCTTGGAGCGGCGGACCTGCTCGCGCATGATGCCGATCATATACATGGTGAAGTCGTCTCGGGTCGGGCTGAAGGCCGTCCCTCCCGTGACAGGAAAGTCCTGGACTCCCACCGACAGTTGGGGATCGGGCAGGCTCCGCGCTGCGGCGGCAGCCTCTTCGGACGCCTGGGCGTCGCGGGTATAGGCCGTCACCATTGGCTGATCGCCCGACGCGAGCGCCAGCGCGTCCTGCAATGTGAGGATTGGCGGTGCGGTCGGCCTGTCCTCGGCAATCGCAGTCGTCGCAAGCGCAACCGCCGCGATGCCGACAAGCGAAATTGTTCTCATTGTCTGTCTTCCTTGAGCGCGCGTTCGCTTGGCGAACATGCTTCGACCCGGCGGCCGTTGGGACGCCGGATCAGCTCTCAGGCCACGCCGCCGAAGGGCAGCGTCGCCGCAATCTTAGGAAGGCAGTCGCGGAGGCGGGTCGAGCCCGGACGCAGTGAGGGACGCGAGCTCTTTGACGGCGCGACGGTCGTGCAAAGCGCCATTGACTCTCAATGGTCCATCCGTTGAGATTCGATCCGGCAGGAGGGCCGCGGCGGCTGAAACCTGACAGGCAGGCGTGCAGCAATCCATCTTCGAGTGATCGGCTGGTTTTGCCGGCATATGCCCGTCCATCGTGCAGCCGGGCATAGTGGTCGGCGCAGCGACCGCGCCAGTCGCCGCGGGCGGGCTGAGCGCCAGGCCGAATGAGCAGAGGACCGCGAGGAAGAGCCTGATCACCGGCATAGGATACGGATTAGCCATTAACAGAGTCAAACCAGCCTCAGTTTCAGTGCCTTCGGCTCGAATTCAAACCTCTCTCAAGATTGGCCTATTTGCGATTCAGGATTGCCTTCATCTGATCGATCTCCTGCTTCTGGGAGCGGATGATATCGCCGCACAGTGTTTGGATTTCCGGATCGCTAATCTTGGCGCGCTCGCACATCAGAATCGCACCCGAATGGTGCGGGATCATCGAGCGCAGAAACTGGTCGTTGCCGACCAGCAACTGACCGCGGATGCCGATGAAAGCGAGGACGAACAGGACCGCGCCGCCGATGGTGATCGCCAGGTTGAGCTTCCGGTCCGGATACATGGAGCCCATCATCAGCGGCATCATGACGACCATCGGCGTCGCCATCATGACCGCCATGTAGAAGAAGTTGATGTTCTGGACGAACTCGCCCCAGCTGTAGATCATCGTGAACATGATCAGATACATGAGGGTCAGCATGCCGACGGCGCTGACGCCCAGCATTGCGTAATTTTTGCGTGCCATCTGCCGGTCCATGGCGCCGTGCTGTCCGTGTCCCTGTTGCATTCGCTTTCCTCCTGGTGCGTGTCCCCTCCCGCGGGTCGATCCCGTCAGTGCGTATGCGCGTGGCTGTGCCCGGCTTTCTCGTCGCCGTGACTGTGCGGCGCTGCCGCCGTGTCATGCGCCTCGTCGCCGCCCGACATTCCCGGCATCATCTCCTTCATCATCTCGTCATGATCGGCGGGAGCGCTGGCGACCGCTGCTTTATATTGCTCGGGCGACATCTTCGGCAGCTGGCGAAGGAACGCGACCATGTCCCAGATCAATTGGTCGTCATGGGTCTTGCCCCAGGCCGGCATGGCACTGAGCTTCACGCCATGCTTGATGATCCAGAACATCTGCGCCGGCGTGTGGTCGTTGCCTTTGGCCAACTCCGGCGCCGGGGGATAGAGACCCTGACTCATCTCGGACTTCTCCAGTCCAGGACCGAGATGGCAGCCGGTGCACATCTCATTATAGAGGCCGGCGCCCGCTGAAATGCGCTTCGGATCGTTAAGGTCGGCGGGCGGCTTGATGTCCTTCGAGTAGCTCGCGATCGAATGTTCGCGCAGGCTGTCGAGCGTGTTGTAGACCCATCGCCAGTGCGGCGCGTCGGCGCCGATATTGTAGATTCCCATATAGATGAAGATCGCCCCGAAGGCCGCGACGATGACCAGCAGCAGGGCCACGAAGGCTGTGCTCGGAAGGTGCCTTTTGAGGTCGAACGATTTTCCTTCAGTCATAACTCATCCCCTTCCTGGCCTCTGCCCATGAAATTCCGTAATCCGGTCCCGTCATCGCTTCGCCGACGACCAGTGGATGTGAATGATCTTCCACGTGCCGCCGGTGCTACGGAGGACCATCGTCTCGGTCGTCATCAGGTCGAGCGGCTTGCCCTTGTAGGTGCCCGTCGTCCGGCCCTCGGTCGCAATCCACGCCGATGCTCCGTCGGCCTGGCCCGCGCGGCGGGTCACCACGGTCGAAACCGCGCGCGAGAATTCGGCGTCGGCGGGAAGATGATGAGCCGCATATTCGGCCTTGCTGCGCTCGGCGCCGCCGGACTCGAAGATCAGGGCATCATCGGCGAGCAGGGCGGCGGCCGCTCGGGCGTCGCCCCGTTGCAGGGCAGCGTGGAAGGCATCGACCGTCGCTGCCGCGCCTCGGGCCGATGGAGCGAGCGTTCCAGCCTGCGCCGCTCGAGGCGCTTGTTCGTGGGCGGCTAGCGGCGCTGAAATGACCAGCATCACTGCAAACGCCCCAGATAAACCAACGCGCATCTCTTCCCTCCCTTGTTGTGATCAGAACCAGGTCCGCACGCCGGTCACGAGTTCCCAGCCTCCGGAATCTTCCCCGGCGTCGCGCACGAAGCGGCGCGTGTCGCCGAAGGCCCGGCGATATTGGACGCCGACATAAGGCGCGAGCTGACGGCTGATATCGTAGCGCAGCCGAAGGCCCAGCTCGGCGTTGGACAGACCGGACCCGACGCCGGTTTCGCGGCTGCTTTGAGCGGCGAAATTGAGCTCTGCGCGCGGCTGCAGCATCAGCCGCTGCGTGATCCGCTGGTCATAATAACCTTCGGCGCGAGCAAGCAGCTCGCCCTTGTCGGACAGGAACAAGGCGCCTTCGATCTCGAAGAAACTCGGTGCCAGCCCCTCGATCCCAATCGTGGCGTAGACGCGCGAGGGGTTCGGCTTGAAATCGTAGCGGACGCCGCCCTGCAGGTTGAAATAGGGTCCGATCGCATGGCTGTAGAGCGCCTGCACTTCGGCGCGCTCGACCGAACGTCTGAACCTGCCTTCGCCTTCGCTCTTCAGCCAGACGCGATTGATGTCGCCGCCATACCAGGCCTCGCCGTTCCATTCGAAGCCGTCGTGGCCTTTGCGGAACTGATACTCGGCGAGGTTGAATAAGACCTGCCCGATCTTCTGCCCGCCGTGGAAGGTCTCCAGATGGTGACGGCCCATCGCCATCGCCTGCGATCCATAGACCTGATCGGCGGCATGGTCGGTTGGAAGCGGCGGTGGCGGGGCATTGCCGGCAGGAAGGTCCGTGCCCGCAGGCGCCTCCATCCCCGGCATGGTCATTCCAGGCATGTTCGACATGGGCTGGCCCGACGGCATTTGCATCCCCGGCATGCTCTGGCCCTGCGGCATTTCCATCCCGGGCATGCTGTGCATGGTCTCGCCGGGTTTCATCTCCATCCCGGGCATCGACTTCATGCCGTGCTTCGCATGCGGCTTGGCGGCAGGTTTCTTCGCCGATGTCTTTTTCGTCGACGCCTTGACCTTGCCGGCCTTCTTTCCGGCCGTCCCTTTCTTCGTGGGAGCCGCCTTCTTCTTTGCGGGAGGCTTCCTTTTCGGCGTTGGCATCTTCATTCCAGGCATGTGCATGCCCGGCATGTTCATCTGCGCAATCGCCGGGGTGGCGAAGGCGAACGACGCCGCGGCGCTGAGGAGCGCAATCTTACGAAGGCGCATTTTGATTTCCTTCGGAGAGCGGGCGGATGGTGACGACGCGCATCATGCCAGCGGTCATGTGGTAGAGATTGTGGCAGTGGAACGCCCAGTCGCCTGGCGCATCCGCGGTCAGGTCGAAGGTCATCTTGCCGCCCGGCGGCACATTGATCGTGTGCTTGCGTGGGCCATAGGCGCCGTGCCCGGTCACCAGCTCGAAGAAATGGCCGTGCAGATGGATCGGGTGCGGCATCATCGTGTCGTTGATGAGCGTCACCCGCACCCGCTCGTTCGTGCGAAACGGGATCGGGTCGGCGGGATCGCTCATCTTCTGCCCGTCGAAGCCCCACATGTAGCGTTCCATGTTTCCGGTCAGGTGCAGCTCGAGCTGCCGCGTCGGCGCGCGCAGATCCGGGTTGCGGTCGAGCGCGATCAGGTCGCGATAGACGAGCACCTTGTGATCCATGCCCTCGAGGCCTTGCGGCGGCTCGCCCGTCCGGTCGCTTGGCATTGGCGAGATGGTCTGGACGCCGGGCCCCTTCTTGACCTGCGGCGCCTTGCTGAAGTCGCGCATGTCCATGTTTCCCATGGAGCCGTGCTCCATCCCCGGCATTCCGGCCGTTGAGCCCTGGTCCATGCCCGGCATCCTGGCCATCGAGCCGGATGCCGGCATCTGCACCGCCCCGTGACCCATCGCCGAATGATCCATGCCGGCCATCCCCGCCATGCCGGCCATCTGCGAATGGTCCATGCCGGCCATTCCGGGCATCGAACCCTGATCCATGCCTGCCATTCCGCTCATCGCGGCGCCAGCCGCCGCCTTGATGGTGCCGTGGTCGGTCGGCTCCTTCCAGCCGGTCAGCTTCCACAGATTCTTCGACGCATTCTGTTCGGCCGAAGGATCCACGCCGCGGACTGCGGCTGGGTTGGGCGCGTTCGGCATGTCCATTCCGGGCATCCCAGCCATGCCGCTGCCGCCCATGCTGCTCATGTCCATGCCCATGTCCTTCATGGTCGTCAGGGGACGGGCGCGCAGTGGCGGCACGGGAGCAGACATGCCCTGGCGCGGCGCCAGCGTTGCCCGGCCCAGGCCGGACCGGTCGATGGACTCGCTGACGAACGAATAGGCGCGGTCCCCCGGCGTCACGATCACGTCGAACGTCTCGGCGACGCCGATCTGGAACTCGTCGACCGTGACCGGCCGCACATCCTGTCCGTCGGCCTGGACGACGGTCATCGGCAGGTCGGGGATGCGGATATTGAAGTTGGTCTGAGCCGAGGCGTTGATGATGCGCAGCCGCACCCGCTCGCCGGGTGTGAACAGCCCGGTCCAATTGTCGAACGGTCCATGGCCGTTGATGGTGAAGGTGTAGGTCGAGCCGGTGACGTCGGCGATGTCGGCCGGGTCCATCCGCATCTTCGCCCAGTCGAGCCGTTCCTTTTCAGTGAGGTCGCGGCCGGCGAGCAGGCCCGACAGCGTCAAGCGCTGCATGTTGAAATAGCCGCCACCCATCTGCTTGAGCTTTTTGTAGATGGCCGCGCCGCCCATAGGGCTTTGGTCGGCGAGCACGATCACATGCTCGCGATGGTAGGCGACCGGGTCGGCATCTGCGGGATCGATCACGATCGGCCCGTAAAGTCCGTCCTGCTCCTGATAACCGCTGTGGCTGTGATACCAATAAGTCCCCGACTGGATGATCGGGAACTCATAGTCGAAGGTGGTGTGCGGCTTGATTCCGGGAAAACTGACGCCCGGCACGCCGTCCATGGCGAACGGGACCAGCATGCCGTGCCAGTGGATCGACGAGTCCGAGTCGAGGCTGTTCGTGACTTGAAGGCGGACCTTTTCGCCCTGCTTCAGCCGGACGAGGGGCCCGGGAACGGTGCCGTTGATGCCGACGGCGCGCCCGATCTTTCCGTCGACGCGGACGGCGACATTGCCGATGGTGAGCGCGATGTCGGACCCGCTGACCGTGGGGAGGGCGGGCGCAATGCCCTTGGAAAGCGATTGCGCCCAGGCCGGCATGATCGCTGCGGCGCCTGCCGCGGCGGCTCCCCCGGCGAGGAAGCGGCGTCGGTTGATCAAATACATGGGATGTCTGACCCGTTGGAGGGAGGACAGGAACAGCGGCCGAAGGAAGAGAGGCGCCGCCGCAAATGGACGGCGCCTCCCCTCTTATTGGCCGCTGTGCCCCTGATGGGCGTCGGCGGCGGCGCCCTTGGGCGCGGCTTTGGCCGCCTCAGGGCACATCTTGTCCATGCCCGCCTTGGACATGTGCATCGAATGACCCTTGGCCATCATCGCCTGCATGTCCTTGCAGCTCATGGCCGGCATGCTCATGCTCGACATGCTCATGCCGTCCATCTTCATGCCGTGCATGTCGCCCATCGCGCTCTGCGCCGGCGCAGGCTTGCCCTGGGCGAACGCCGCCCCAGGCAATGCGATCGCCAACGCGATCGCCGTCACAAATTTGGTCATTTCAGTCTCCGTGAAATCGAGTGGATTGGTTCGATTTCACGCGACTCGAGGCGGCGGGGTGGCGATCTCGCCAAGAAAGCCGTGCCACGAGCTGGGCACGGCGAAATAGGTCGTTTGATGGTGGAGGTCGCCGAGCCGCGCGGGCGCTGACGGCTCGATGGCGACCGCCATGCACATCGCGATGCAGCAGGATTTGACCGGCGCCTTGCCGTCTTCTTTGGCTGGCGGGGATGAACAATGCCCCATTTCCATCATCTGCATGTCGTGATTCATCGTCGCGGCCGATGCGGACGCGGTGCCGGTAACGGCCGACGCGAACAGCACCGCGATCATGATCACGAATGCAAAGAGGGAGCGGCTGCCCATCGAGGTTGGATATGCGCGCATCAGTCGGCTCGTTCAACCGAATGCGCGGGGCGAGGTTCCGCCACAGAACCAGAATCATGCTCGCTTGCTTCGAGGTCATCCAGGATCGGGCAGTCGGGCCTGGCGTCGCCATGACAGTCGGCGGCGAGCCGCTCCAGCGTCCGCCGCATCGCATCGAGCTCGCGCGCCTTCCGCTTGAGTTCGGCAGCGCGGGTGAGCGCCAGCGCTTTCACATCCGCGCTCGAGCGGCTGCGGTCCTGCCATAAAGCAAGCAATTGTCCGATCTCGTCGATCCGGAAGCCGAGATCGCGCGCTCGCCCGATAAAGCTCAGGCTGTGCACGTCGCGCTCGTCATAATCGCGATAGCCCGAGTCCCGCCGCGCCGCCGGCGCGATCAGCCCGATCTTCTCATAATGCCGGATCATCCGCTCGCTGATGCCCGAGGCCGCCGAGGCTTCGCCGATCTTCATAGCTTGAGGTTCCTCAACCGAAGCGAATTGCCGATGACCGTGACCGAACTGACCGACATCGCGGCGCCCGCGATGATCGGGCTCAGGAGCAAGTTGAACCAGGGATAAAGGACGCCGGCGGCGATCGGGACCCCGGCCGCGTTGAACACGAACGCGAAGAACAGATTCTGGCGGATGTTGCGCATCACCGCCCGGCTCAGGTGCCGCGCCCGGACGATCCCGCCGAGGTCGCCTTTGACCAAAGTGATCGCGGCGCTTTCCATGGCGACGTCGGTGCCGGTGCCCATGGCGATCCCGACATCGGCCGCGGCGAGGGCGGGCGCGTCGTTGATGCCGTCGCCGGCCATGGCGACGCGGCGCCCCGCCTTGCGCAGCGCGTCAACCTTCGCTTGTTTCTGATCGGGCAGCACGCCGGCCATGATCTCGTCGATCCCGACTTTGGCCGCGACCGCCAAAGCGGTCCGCCGATTGTCGCCGGTTAGCATGACGACCTGAACGCCGTCGCGCCGGAGTTCGGCGACGGCTGCGGCCGCGCTCTCCTTGACCGGGTCCGCGACGATCAGGAGGCCGGCGAGCTTGGCGTCGATGGCGACGAACATGACGCCCGCGCCCTGGCTGCGGTAGCCGTCGGCCTTGGCCTCGAGCGCGGAAAACTCGACCTCAGCGTCCTTCATCAGTGCCGCATTGCCGAGCGCGACCGCTCGGCCCTCGACCGCGCCGGTGACACCTTTGCCGGTTTGGGACTGAAAGTCCTTGCTCGCCGGGATGGTGAGGCCGCGTTGCTCGGCCCCCTCGACGATCGCTTCAGCGAGCGGATGCTCGCTGCCGCGCTCCAGCGCCGCGGCGAGGCGCAGCACGTCGGCTTCATTGAAACCATCGGCTGGCTCTACCGCCACCAGCTTGGGTTTGCCGAGCGTCAGCGTGCCGGTCTTGTCCACCACCAACGTGTCGATTTTCTCGATCAGCTCGAGCGCCTCGGCGTTCTTGATCAGCACGCCGGCCTGGGCGCCTCGGCCGGTGCCGACCATGATCGACATCGGCGTCGCCAGCCCCAAAGCGCACGGGCAGGCGATGATCAGCACCGCGATCGCGTTGACGATCGCGTGGCTCAGCGGCGGTGCAGGGCCGAACAGGCTCCAGACAACGAAAGACGCCAAGGAAACCAGGACCACCGAGGGCACGAACCAGCCCGAGACCTTGTCGGCGAGCTTCTGGATCGGCGCGCGCGACCGCTGGGCCGCGGCGACCATGCGCACGATCTGCGACAGCATCGTGTCCTTGCCGACGCGCTCCGCGCGCATCAGCAGGCTTCCGGTGCCGTTGACGGTGGCGCCCGTGACCTTGTCGCCGGGTCCTTTTTCGACGGGCACCGGCTCGCCGCTGATCATCGATTCATCGACCGAGCTCCGGCCTTCCTCGACGACGCCGTCGACCGGCACTTTCTCGCCCGGCCGCACGCGCAAAAGGGCGCCGACATGGACTTCATTGAGTGGCACATCCTGTTCGCTGCCGTCGGCATTCACCAGGCGTGCGGTTTTGGGCGCGAGGCCGAGCAAGGCCCGGATTGCCTTGCCGGTCGCCGAGCGCGCGCGCAGCTCCAGCACCTGGCCGAGCAGCACCAAGGTGGTGATCACCGCCGCCGCCTCGAAATAGACCGGCACCATGCCGTCCATCGTGCGCAGCGATGCCGGGAACAGCTGCGGCGCGAGCGCGGCGACGAGGCTGTAGGAATAAGCCGCACCGACGCCGAGACCGATCAGCGTGAACATGTTGAGGTTGCGGGTCTTGAGGCTCGCCCAGAAGCGGTCGAAGAACGGCCAGCCGCCCCACAGCACGACCGGCGTCGCGAGCGCGAGCTGCAGCCAGACCGAGGCGCGCATCGGCAGCGGCTGCCAGGCGAACAGGTCCGCGCCAAAGGTCAGGATGACGAGCGGCAGGGACAAGGCCGCGCTAGCCCAGAAGCGGCGGCTCATGTCGATCAGCTCGGGGTTGGGCGCTTCGTCGACCGTCGGCTCGAGCGGCTCAAGCGCCATGCCGCAGATCGGGCACTGGCCGGGCCCGTCGCGGCGAATCTCGGGATGCATCGGGCAGGTCCAGATCGTGCCTTCAGCGGCTTGAGGGAGCGCCCCCATCGCAGGATGGGTCACCGCCGGATCGTGCTCGGACGGATTGAGGTAGTGATTGGGGTCCGCTTTGAATTTCTCAAGGCACCGCGCGCTACAGAAATAATAAGGCGTGCCGCCAAGCTCGTAGCGATGCGTCGCGGTCCGGGTGTCGACCTTCATCCCGCAGACGGGGTCGGTCACGACCGTTCCGTGCTGGTCTGCGCGGGAAGGACCGTGATGTGCGTGCGCATGGCCGTGGCACTCGGCTGCGGTCGTTTCAGCTTCTGGGCGACTCGTCATGGGAATGACTTCTGCACCTTGACACTATGTCATGGTCAAGACGTGACACGCTTCCGTTTCGAAACGTCCGCTTTCCGGCCAGCAGGCACCATCCCCTTATGTCTGCTTCCGACAACTATTACCAAGACTGTGGGCGACATGACGTGGCGCCTCCTACAGGACTCGAACCCGTACGAGACCGTGATCCGCAGAAACGGCTGCTTTCAGGTAAGTTCGTGAAGGTCCTGGAATGGCTGAGAAGGGCGCAAAGCAGGCGCTTAATCCACCTTTGGGAGTCGCAAACGCACTCGAACGCGGACTATCGGCGTCTGGACCGTGGAGGCGCGGGCGTCGGGCAGCTGAATCTGACGCCCGGACCTTTCTCGCCGGCTTCGATAAACTCCACGCCTGCTTCTTCGAAAGTCCCCCGAAGAAGCAGCATATTTTTGACGGTGATAGGCGGGGCGTCGTTTGTAGCCTCGGCGCGCCTGATTGTGTTGATCGCGAGGTCAGCTCGATCGGCCAGCTCGGCTACAGACCAATTTAGCAGCCCTCTCGCCGCTCGCAGCTGACCACCAGTAATCACGTTCGGCGATGACCGACGATTTGCATTTTAGCACCAATATATTGCATGATAGCGCCCACGAGTCGTTCGGAGTGCTCCCATGCTTAAACCTAATTTTCCGGTGCCCAAGTGCCCGATTCATGGTCGGGCAATCAAGCGTGATAGTTGCGCAGCGTGCAACGTGGCCCACATGCACAAATATACCGATTTGTACGCCAGCGAGCTCAGATGGCTCGAGGATCACCGGCAAGTTTCGACCGATAAGCAGTTCGGCGCCACGATTGGCAGTGCGATCGCTTATCCACCCTCGAGATGGATGACTGGCTGCTGGCAGCGGCGGAGGGTCGCGTAATGGCGCGCTTCAAGTTCGCTCTCGTCGGGACGCCCCAGATGCCGGTTTTGGACCTGCCCGAGCGGGACTTAGGCGAGCTGCACCACGCGATTGGCAGTGCTCGTTTCATCGGGGGTCGCATGGTGGAAATCGGCGGTGCCGCGGTCGACAGCATCGTCCTCATTCCCGTCGCACGGATCCAAATGATCATGGAGTTCTCAGAATGAGCTCTTGAACGACGTAAAGTACCCCCATCGTTGTCTCTTACGTAGACCAATAAACATTCAGTAATCACTTGGAGTTCGCTTACGACGGCCGACGTATGTTATTTAAAATAACTAATGCACATTGATCAACGAATGCATCTCGAAATGGAGATAGCGCGACAATCTGCCTCTGTCGTTGATTTAATCGTAACACTTCCTGTTGACACGTCTCGAGATTTAAGGGAATGAGGCGCTCGGAGACGAACCACTTGGCGTGAGTTGTCGCGGTATCTTCACCGCGGCGGCCTTCGCTCTTTGGGGAGTTTTCGTTGTGTCGAACAATATTGCCGCCTGGGCGAAGCTGCGTAAGCTTCACGGTTGTCGCCGAGGCCAAGCAGCATTCGGGACTACCTGGACTTCGCGCACGATCCGTGCCGCTGATGAGTCCGGCAATGACTGACTCAGTCATCACTCTATCGTTGGTAGTTCCAGACTCCCGATTTCAGGGCGTCAGGATCGCGCGTCGGTCAGATGGCCGACATATTCGATTGACGAATGGGCGTCGTCATCGCGCCGTCGGCCGATATGCGAGCATCAAGATGGGGAGCACGATTCCGTGGGAGTCGCGCCTGGAACTTCATGACCTTTACCGCGCCGAGGTTGATCCGGCGATAGTGTCGTACGCAGTTCAGCCCGAAACCTTGCAATGGGAATACGTTGGGAAGAGGCACCGGTACACTCCAGACCGTCTCGATTTGATGTTCGATGGAAGCACGCGTGTGGTCGAGATCAAGGATCGGTTCGATCCCTGCCAGGACGCCGAATACACCGACAAGCTGGATCAGGCGGCGCATATCTACGCCGCGCTCGGACGGGCATTCGAAGTGCGTGAGCGGTCTCAGATCAACGTCGAGCCTGACTTCTCCGCTATCGAAGAAATCCAAGCTTATCGGCGCTCGGTAGTCACCGTCGCGGATGTTAAGCTCATACGCACGCTGCTCCGGAACGGGCGGCTGTCTCTACGCGACGTTCTCGAAGGTCTTGAGCGGCCTAATCCTCGACCTGTCTTATTCGCGATGATGGTTCGCAGGATCGTTGCCATCGATCTGGCTCAGGGTTTACGCGGAGATGCGACGGTCTCACTGGTTGATCGGCCATGCGAATGAAGGGCTGGCCAAGCCTTGAGGCAGGTGAGCTTGTCACGCTCGATGGACAACACTTGCGGTTCGATGGTTTCGTCCCGCCGGTCACGGCCCGTTCTGACGGAACGGATGACCTGCAATTTCTCGACGCTCGAAACCGGCGCGCACACAATTTTACTCTCGGTGAGTTTCTGTTGGCTTATTCCGAAGGGAGAGTCCTTCTCCATCGTTCACCGAAAAAGCCCGGAGATGTCGTCGGTGACGATGAGAGCCCTACCAAGCAAATTGCTCGACGGTGGCGACTATTCTGGACGCAGACATTCGACGATGCTCCGGTGCCGAAGTCCACAGCTAAGTTGCAGAGCTTTATCCAGGCGAATCAGTCTAAGCAGCCGGACCCAATCGATCCGCCCAGCCCACACACGCTTCGCCGCTGGTTGCGCGAACGCGGGCAGAACGGTGACCGACGGCCGAGGCAGATGGGTAATCGGCTGCGGCTCAAGCGGGGGCGCCAGGCTGTCCACGAGTTTGTGCGGGGTGCGTACGAAGCGGCCTCGATCAAATATTGGTCCAACTACAAAGTTACCTTTCGGGATGTGCAGATCGAGGTTCGTGCAGCGGTCTTCGCCGAAAATAACCGACGTAAGAGAGACGATCTACCTCTTCTGAGGGTGCCAGGTCGGACAACGCTTTGGCGGTGGCTTCGCGAGGAGCGGACTTACGATAACATTACAACGCGGCAAGGTCGCCATGTCGCGGACCGCTTGTTCAAGAGCGTCCGGAATTCGCTCGGCGCAAAGCGGATCCTGGACGTGGCGATCATCGATCACAAGCGCATGGACGTGCACATCTGTGACGAAACCCGCAAGTTCACGATCGGACGACCTTGGTTGGCCGTGTTGATCGACGTGAAGTCGCGAATGGTGCTTGGCTATTCGCTCTCGTTTGAAGACCCTAGTGTCCTATCCGCCATGGCCTGTGTTCGTGCAGCCATGCGAGGTATGCCCCATCTCAAGCGGCGCTTCCCGACAGTCGACGGCGAATGGGAAGCCTTCGGCGTTCCAAGAACGATTCTAGCCGATAATGCATGGGAGAACACTGGTTCGTCATTCGTGGACGCGTGTGCCGATAATGGTATCTCGATTGAATGGGCGCCAGTGAGACGGCCGGAATACAAGGGCATTCTCGAGCGATTTTTCGGCCGCCTAGATGATCAGCTTGCGCATAAGCTGCCTGGCGCAGTTGTAGATCACCCGTACGCTCTCGCTCAGCGTCGAATCGACCCACAGTCAGATGCGGGGCTCACACTTCACGAGCTGAATGAATTGCTCCTCCGCTATTTGGTCGACATCTACCCGCAGGATTTCCACACCGGCATAAACGACAGTCCGCTTCGACTTTGGCGTGAGAGTGCCTCGAAGCATGGCATTGAGCTTGCGCATGATCTTGCCGCTGTCGAACACGCAATGGCTAAGCTCGTCCGGAACCGCACGCTAAATCATGAAGGCGTTAAGTTCCTGAATCTCACTTATCGATCGGCAGCCGTCGACGGACTCTTAGCGGACTTGCTCCCCTTGCAAGCCGCAGATGTGCGTCAAGGCTCGGCCAGGGTTAAGATCAAATATCACCCTGAGGACCTGTCCCGCATTTTCGTTTGGAATGAGGCTCGCAACGACTACGTCACATTGCCCTGCACGAATGAGAAATATGCTCAAGGACTCAGCGAGCGCGTACACGAAGAGCTGCAGCGAC
Organism: Sphingomonas agri; assembly: GCF_038148795.1. Lineage (NCBI taxonomy): Bacteria > Pseudomonadati > Pseudomonadota > Alphaproteobacteria > Sphingomonadales > Sphingomonadaceae > Sphingomonas > Sphingomonas agri. The sequence goes on from NZ_JBAPEU010000003.1 coordinate 58,304, forward strand.
AAGTTCGTAGGGCGGCGCAAACCTTAGTCGACGAAGAAGAACTCATTCTCAAGAAAGCATCGCTATTAAAAAGCATCCAGGACGCATACGATCGCATGCCGATAAAGGAGCGTCGCCGTCGCGCTCGAATGCTGAATGACGACGTCAGTGAGCCGGCTCGGACGTCAATCAAGATTGACGCCGTCAGTAGCAGGTCGGGCGGCGATCGACCCGAGAAGGCCCCAGTAAGGTCTCGCAAATCGAAATCATCGGCCAAATCGGACCAGAATGAGCAGATCGAGGAGCTGGTCTACTATGATCCCTTCGCCGATCGCGATCGCGAGGCGGCGATCGAGCGGTCGTTGGCTCGACTGACGTGACCGTCCAAGCAGCCATACCGTCACCGGCTAAACGGCGGGCGCTGATGGACAGCATTGTGATCGATAATCCGCGGGCGCGAGCCGCCCATGCAACGTTCGATTTCCTGGTTGAATTGAGCGGACACCGGCCCGGGGAGCCAAAGCGATGCGCCAGCCTGATCGCGCCAGCCCAGACTGGTAAGACTACAATCATCGACAGTTACGTCGGCGCATTGAACACGCCCGATGCTTTGATGAGCGGAGACATTCCGGCCTTGAAGGTAACGCTTCGTGCCAACATCACTCGAAGGCAATTCGCTCAGGACATTCTGGAGGCATTCGAAGCCTTTGGCTGTAATGCGCTCGTTGAGACCGGCACTGAGATTCAAATGTTGCGGAGGGCCATCAGCTATCTCGCAGCAAGGCGCGTTCAGATCCTATTTCTGGATGAGTTTCATCACCTCGTGCACAGTGACAATCGAAAAGTTGTCGTATCGGTAAGCGAAACGGTCAAGCACCTGTTGATTACTGGAAGCTGCCCGATTGTCGTAGCGGGGCTGGACGAAGCTCGGCGACCATTTGACGCCAACACGCAGCTTGCGCACCGGGCGGAGGCGCATCTGGACCTGAGCCCTTTAGATCCGATGTCCAAGAGCGACATCGATCTCTTTTTCAATTTCTTGACAGACTATCTGATCAAAACCGAGCAGGTGGGTGCAGCGGAGCATATTAGAACGATCCTTAACGGCGACGGTCCGGCTTGCATTCTGGAGGTGTCGCAAGGCGTCTTGGGCGCCGCGTGTAACCTGGTGAAGGAGGCTGTCCATGTTGCGGCCGGCGAGAGCCGACTGAATGTTTCTCGTAATGATTTCACGGTTGCCGCGGACCGAGCAGTTCGTAATCGACTTTACATCAGGAATCCGTTCCGAGAGGGGTGCGCGCCGATAAAGCGCAAGAAGTTGGCCGCATGATACGGCCCCTTTGCGCTTCGATAACACCGTTTGAGGACGAAAGTCTGATTTCCCTGATCGGGCGAGCAGCGGTCGTTAATGAGATGACTTCCCTGGGCAAGCTGCTTCAATTCGCGGACGTCGCAGCTAAGAATCCCGCATTCACGGCTTTTACCCAGCGAAGCGCCAGTGGAAACATCGCGTCCTTACTAGGTCTCGACAAGTCAGCCATCGAACGACGTATGCATCCTCGTATCGAGGAGCTCGACTCCCCAATAGTAGACTGGTTCGGTACCCCACTCGAGCGGCGGTTCATTGAAGTGAAGGGTCGTCGATATTCTCCGTCCGGACTCTTGGACGGCGCATATGGCCGTTCATTATGGATGATCAAACCACTGCATTACTGTCCTCTATCTCTTGATCTACTGTGTCATTGCTGTCCATCATGTAAGAAAACTTTGGGTTGGGTGCGAACACATGGTTTGGCTCGTTGCGAGAGTTGCCGAGCCACACTGGACACGGACTCCGTAAAGCTTGACCCGGCGCTTGCGGCAGAAGCTGTTCAGATAGGCAACTTACTTCACCGCACATCCGCAGTGAGAGACGCGGAACTTATTCAGCTTCCCCAGCCTTTCGATAGCTGGAAGGCTGGAGAAGTCTTTGCAGCTGTCGTGGATCTCGGAGTGATAGCTGCGAATCCATTAAGCGCGCACAATCATCCCTTAGGCAAACAGACTGCGTCGGGCGACTTCACGGCGCTCGGCCCTAACGGCATTTTTCTGGGATGGCGAATGGTGCAAGGTTGGCCTGCACCGCTAGTCTCCGTTGTCGAAACAATTCTCTCGGCTAATTTCGGGAAAGGAGGCGAAAATTTTGCGTCACTAGGTCCGCTCGCCCGTCACCTGAACCCTGCAGCACGTCCTACAAAGTTGCGAAATTTGCTTCGGGCGACGATCCCTCTGGTGGACTCGCGTCTCAGCAACTTCAACCGGGCGGGCGTCCGTCTTGAGAAGCGCAGCGCATTAGCAGATGCGATGACGACGTCGGAGGCAATCAAATTGCTAGGAGTAAGTTGGTCGACGATGCGTCGACTCAAACACCGCGGTAAGCGCGTCGCGGCATATGCCCAGCCAAAAAGCTCCGTTCGGCTCTTCGATCGCGAGTTGATTCAGAACATGATCAAGTTACGCGCGACCTCGCTCGAATATGGGCAGGCCGCAGAATGCCTTGGAGTTCCGGTGCACGTCATACCGTATCTCCGGGATCGAGGTTTACTGTCTCCGGTCAAAGGCAATGACGTCTTAGTCCTTGCCGGCACCCAGGAATTGATCAGTCGAGACTCTATCGATGAACTTTTGAAAGGTGTTCTGCGCGTTTCGATATCGAATAGAAACGTGGAAACTATTTCGTTGGAGCGAGGTCTACGGCATCAACTAAATCCTTCCGTTTGGATCGGCGTGATCGAGCAGATGCTTTCCGGGAAGTTGCTCGCTTTTCGGGTTGATGTCGGGGAGCCGCTTGCCAAGGCCGTCCACGTCGACGCTTTGCAGCTTCGTCGGCTAATTGCTGACCTGGATGTCCGACCGAACGTCGACAGAAGCGTCCAACTCTCTGAGGCAAGCCCGCTTATGCGGGTAAGCTATCCGGTCCTATCAAAGGCGGCTGCACTCGGAATGGTTAAGAGACTAGGCGGGGGGCTGTCACTATGGTCATTATTGGACTTTCAATCACGCTATGTTTTCCCCGCGGAAGTTGCTGATAGGTATTCGGGCGGCTGCCGCGTTTTTTGCAACACGATGCGAGCGGGGGGAGCGAAATCTGCCAAGCTTTGTCGCGTCAATTTGTGGGAGAGGAGGGACGTTGCGCGTATCTTCCCAGAGTCATTCAAAGCGGAATATCGAGCGAGTTGAGTCAGACTCTGCGGAATTTGGAGTCCCTCTCCTCAACGCATGATGATCGACAAGTCGCGCATTTCTGGACCAATTTGGCCGATGCTCGGAGTCAGCGAAGATGGAACGCGACAGGAACTGAGGGAAAGTGGAGGCCCGAGCCGGAATCGAACCGGCGTGCAAGGATTTGCAGTCCTCTGCGTAACCACTCCGCCATCGGGCCGGGAGAGTGGCACGCGCTTTGGCGCGGAGCGACGCCCGGGGTCAACCCCGGTTCGTCGATTGGTCGTTCGATGAATGACGGTTGGCGCGAACGGTGTCGGCGGATATGGACGGCTTGAACAACAGGTGTATTACTGGCATATAACAGCGATGACGGTGCAAAGACCTATCCCCGACTTTTCCGCAGCCCGCGAAGCGATGGTCGAAAACCAGCTTCGGCCCTCGGGCGTCACGGATCCCGCCGTGCTCGATGTCATGGGCCGGGTTCGCCGCGAGAATTTCCTGCCGAGCCACACGCGTCCGCTCGCCTACGTCGATCGTGCAGTGGCAATCGGCGCCGGCCGTTTCCTTGTCGCCCCGGCCGTCCTTGGCCAGCTCCTGACTGAGATGCAGCCAGAGCCCGGCCAGCGCGCGCTGGTGGTTGGCGCGGGTACGGGTTACTCGGCCGCGGTTCTTCGCGACATGGGCCTTGAGGTGGTTGCGATCGAAAGCAGCCCGGAACTTGCAGGGGCTGCGCGTGAGCAAGGCGTCGAGGTCATCGAGGCACCGCTCGAAGACGGTCATGCTGCCGGCGCGCCCTACGATCTCATCCTGATCGACGGTGCCGTCGAATTTCTTCCCGATCCGATCATCGACCAGCTGGCTGACGGCGGACGCCTCGGCGCGGCATTGGTTGACCGCGGCATCACCCGGCTCGTTGTCGGGCGCAAGGTGGGCGCCGCATTCGGAATCTTGTCAATCGGCGATGCGGGAGTTCCGGCCTTGCCGGGCTTCAGCCGCCGGAAAGCTTTTATTTTCTAGGGGGAACGGGTGTTTCGAAAGCTCATTTCCGGATCGCTCGTTGCTGCGCTGATGGCCGGCACGGCCTCGGCCGACACGCTGCGTGAAGCGCTTGTCTCGGCGTATAACAGCAACCCGACGCTGACTGGGCAGCGCGAGACCTTGCGCGCGACCGACGCGACGGTCGCGATCGCCAAGGCCGCGGGACGCCCCCAGGTCAGCGCCACCGTCGGCCTCAACCGGACCCTGACGCAGTCCGGACTCCTCATCAACGGCGGCAAGGGTCCCACTGTTTCCGCAGGAGTTGACCTCAGCGTCCCCCTGTTCACGGGCGGGTCTGTGAAGAACTCCGTTCGGGCCGCTGAAACCCGCGTCCAGGCGGGGCGGGCAACGCTCCAGGCCGTCGAAGGCGACGTGTTCACGCAGGCCGTCACAGCCTACATGGACGTCATCCGCGACCGGGCGATCGTCGAGCTCAACCAGAACAACGTCAGGGTCCTCGAGACAAATCTCCAGGCGACACAGGACCGGTTCCAGATCGGTGATCTCACCCGCACCGACGTTGCCCAGTCGGAAGCCCGCCTGCAGCTCGGGCGCTCGCAGCTCGCGACCGCGCAGGGCCAGCTGACGGGCAGCGAGGCGACCTACAGGCAGATCGTCGGGCACGCGCCCGGCGTCCTTGCCCCGCCGCCGCCGCTGCCGCCGCTTCCGGCGACGGCGGACGAGGCAGTTCGCATCGCGCTCACCGACAATCCCGACCTCGTCTCGGTCAGCCGCCAGGCAATCGCTGCCGGCTATGACGTCAACGTAGCCCGGGCGAGCCGCCTCCCGACGCTCTCGGCGGTTGGAAGCGAAACCTACGTAAACAACCTCGCCGGCAACAACGCATTCGGAAACAGGGGCAACGCGACCGCGGTGGGCCTCAGTGCACGAGTTCCGATATTCCAGGGCGGCTTGCCTGCCGCGCGGATCCGTCAGGCCCAGGCGCAGCAAGGACAGGTCCTCGAGCAGGTGGTCGGGACCGAGCGGGCCGTCATCCAGGCGACGCGCGCGGCATTTGCTTCCTATACGGCTGCCCAGAGGGCGATCCAGGCTGAGACTGTCGCGGTCCAGGCCGACGAGCTTGCGCTCGAGGGCAACCGCGCCGAGCAGAGCGTCGGCACGCGCACCATCATCGAAGTCCTGAACGCCGAGCAGGAACTGTTGAACGCACAGGTCGCGCTCGTGAGCGCCAAGCGCGACGCTTATGTCGCGGGTTTCCAGCTCTTGAACGCAATGGGCCAGGCGCAGGCGCAGGCGCTCGGCCTCGATGGCGGACCGCTCTATGATCCGCTCGGCAATTACCGGCACGTCGCGAACAACTGGAGCGACTGGGCCAACGATCCGCGTCATCCGACCATTGCAACGCGCACGGTAAGCCCCGAAGAACTGCCACCCAACCCGATCGTGACGCCGCAGATAGACAACGCGCGGATCGATGCTTCGCCGCCGGTCATCGCCATCCCGGCGAGCACGACGACGACCACGACCACGACGACGACCTCCACGCCGAGCGTGACTCCGCGCCCACATTAAATATACACCGGGCTTATGCAGTCCGCCGGTCGCGAACCATCGATGGAAGACATCCTCGCGTCGATCAAGAAAGTGATCGCCGAGGAGAAGGAGCTTCGTACCACTGTTCATCCCTCGGACTCCGGCGAGGATGAGCCGCTTCCGGAGGACACGCCCGACGAGGACGTGCTGGAGCTTGACCAGCCGCTTGCGCCCCCGATGGACCTTGGTCCGCCGCTCATCGACGAACATGCGGCAGGCAAGAGCCGGCAGGCGCTCGAACAGCTGCAGACCGTCGCTGCGACGGTGCCGCCCACGCCGGCTGGCAACCCGCTTGAAGAGATCATCCGCGAAATGCTCCGGCCGATGCTGAAGCAATGGCTCGACGAGCATCTCCCGCAGATGGTCGACGAGCATGTGAAGCGCGAAATCTCGCGGATCACGGGTCGCCCACTCTAGTTCTTGCCAGCCGCCGCTGGTTTGCTACGCCTGCGGCATGATCCAGCCCAACCTTTTGATCGCCGCGGCAGCAGTGCTCGCCGCTTCCTCGGCCAACGCCCGCCCGATGACGGCCGTCGACCTCCAGTCGATGCACCGGCTGGGCGGGCCCGACGTCTCGCGCGACGGCCGTTATGCGGCATTCACGATTTCCGACACCGACTGGGCGAAGAACAAGAGGGTGAACAGTCTTTACCTTCTCGATCTCACCAGGGCAGGTGCGCAGCCCGTACTCGTCCAGGGCGCCGAGAAGGGCCACGACCCGGCGTTCGGGCCCGACGGCTCGCTGTGGTTCCTGATGGCCGTCGGTGACCACGACCAGCTGTTCAAAAAGTCCCCGGGAGGGGCGGCGCTCCAGGTGAGCAACTTCGCGGGCGACGTCGGAGGCTTCCGCCTTGCTCCGTCGGGCGACCGCGTCGCCGTCTGGGCGGATCGCGACCTTCGCTGCACGAGCCTTGATTGCACGGGGCTTCCCGAGAAACAGCGGATCGGCTCGGGCCGCACCTATGACCAGCTCTTCATCCGCCACTGGGACACCTGGGCCGAGCCCGGCGTCCGCTCGCGGCTTTTCACCTTCCCGGTGGCCGCCGGGAAGCTTGCCGGAGCCGGGGTGCCGATCGAGGGAAGCCTCGTTGGCGATACACCGAGCAAGCCCATGGGGGGCGCCGAAGAGATCGCATTCTCGCCCGACGGCCGAACCATCTATTTCGCTCTTCGCGAGGCAGGACGGATCGAATCCCTGTCGACCAACCTCGACATCTTTGCAGCGCCGAGCGACGGCTCAGCGCCGCCCGTCAATCTCACCGACGCCAACGATGCAACCGATACGCTTCCCGCCGTTTCGCCCGACGGGAGGACGCTTGCCTACGCTGCAATGGCGCGGCCGGGGTACGAGTCCGATCGGCTCGTCCTCATGCTTCGCGACCTCGCGACCGGTCGCACGCGGCCGCTTACGCAGGCATGGGACCGGTCTGTGGGTTCGATCGAGTGGGCAAGGGATGGGCGCAGCCTGTTCGTCACCGCGGGCGACACGCTCGATGAACCGGTCTTCCGGATCGATGCCGCAAGCGGCACGGTCACACGCCTGACGGGCGAGGGCAGCTACGGCAATGTCCATGCCCTGCCCGGAGGCGGGCTCGTTGCAACGATGAACAGCGTTCTTGCGCCCGACGATCTTTATCGTCTCGAGCCCGGCGGACGGGCGAGCCAGCTGACGCAGCTCAACCGCGCGCTCCTGGCGCAGCTGGACCCGGTCAGCTTCAAGAAATTCAGCTTCACCGGCGCGAACAACGACCGCGTCTGGGGCTGGACGCTGAAACCCGCCAATACAGCCGCGAAGCTGCCAATCGCTTTCCTGGTCCACGGCGGTCCCCAGGGCAGCTTTTCCAACAGCTGGTCGTTCCGCTGGAACCCGCGGCTGTTCACGGCGCCCGGTTACGCGGCAGTCAGCGTCGATTTCCACGGAAGTACCGGCTACGGCCAGGCCTTCACTGACGCGATCAACCGCAACTGGGGCGGCTGGCCGCTCGAGGACCTGCAGAAAGGTCTTGCGTACGCAACGGCCAACGATCCCCAGCTGGAGGCCGACAATGCCTGTGCGCTTGGCGGCTCCTATGGCGGTTACATGATGAACTGGATCGAGGGACGGTGGCCCGACCGGTTCCGCTGCATCGTTCAGCACGACGGGGTCTTCGATGCCCGCGCAATGGCTTATGAGACTGAGGAACTGTGGTTCGACGAATGGGAGCATGGCGGCCATCCTTATTATGAGGCGCCGCAGGAGTTCGAACGCTGGAACCCGGTCAACTTCGTCCAGAACTGGAAGACGCCGCAGCTCGTGATCACGAGCGAGAAGGATTTCCGGATCCCCTATACGCAGGGCATCGCGGCCTTCACTGCGCTTCAGCGGCGCAACATCCCCTCGCGGCTCCTGATTTATCCGGACGAGAACCACTGGGTCCTGAAGCCCAAGAATTCGGTCCAATGGTATGGCGAGGTCTTTTCCTGGATGGGCCGCTGGCTTGGACAGGGGCAGCCGATCCCCGCCGCCATACCGGTGACGCCCGCGCCCGGACGTCCCGAGCGAGGTTGATGCTGCACCGCCGCATCGCTAACCGCATGCGGCGATGAGCGAACTACCCAAGACCTTCGAACCCCGGGCGATCGAGGATCGCTGGTACGCGCACTGGGAGAGCAGCGGCCTGTTCCGGCCGGATCGCCCCGATGCGAAACCGTGGACGATCGTGATGCCGCCGCCCAACGTCACGGGCTCGCTGCATATCGGTCACGCGCTCGACAACACGCTCCAGGATGTCCTCACGCGGCGCGAGCGGATGCGCGGCAAGGACGCGCTTTGGGTGGTGGGGACGGACCATGCGGGCATCGCGACGCAGATGGTCGTCGAGCGAAATCTCGAGAGCCAGGGGATCAAGCGCGCCGAGATTGGCCGCGAAGCCTTCCTCGCCCACGTCTGGGAATGGAAAGCGCAATCGGGCGGCTCGATCACAAGGCAGCTTCGCCGTCTCGGCGCAAGCTGCGACTGGGCCCACGAGCGCTTCACCATGGACGAAGGTTTCTCCCGCGCCGTCACGCATGTCTTCGTCGAGCTCTACAAGCGCGGTCTTGCCTATCGCGACAAGCGTCTCGTCAACTGGGACCCGAAATTCCAAACCGCCATCAGCGACCTCGAAGTCGAGACACGCGACGTCCAGGGCAAGTTCTGGCATCTGAGCTATCCGCTCGCGGACGGCAGTGGCGCCATTCAGGTCGCAACGACGCGCCCAGAGACGATGCTCGCCGACATGGCAGTCGCGGTCCATCCGATGGATGATCGCTACCGGCCGCTCATCGGAAAGAAGCTCAAGCACCCGGTCACCGGCCGCCTCATCCCAATCATTGCCGACGAGCACGCCGATCCGGAGCTCGGCTCGGGCGCGGTGAAGATCACGCCTGGCCACGACTTCAACGATTACGAGGTCGGTAAGCGGGCGGGCATCAGGCCATCGGACATGCTCAACATGTTCGATCAGAGCGCCCACGTCGTGCAGACGCAGGATGGCTTGATCCCGGCCGACCTCCTTGGCCTCACCCGCGAGGAGGCACGCAAGGCCGTCGTCGCGAAACTCGAGGACGAAGGTGCCCTCGTGAGGGTCGAGGACCGCGTCATCCCGACGCCGTTCGGCGACCGCTCGGGCGCCGCCATCGAACCCTGGCTAACCGACCAATGGTATGTCGATGCGGCCAAGCTTGCGATGCCGGCACTTCAGGCGGTTCGCAGCGGCAAGATCAGGATTGTGCCCGAGAGCTGGTCCAAGACCTGGTTCAACTGGCTCGAGAATATCCAGCCCTGGTGCGTTTCGCGGCAGCTCTGGTGGGGTCATCGAATTCCAGCATGGTATGCCGAAGACGGGCGCTTCTTCGTGGCCGAGACGGAAGAAGAGGCGCGACAGGAAGCGGGCGACCAGCCCCTGAGGCAGGACGCCGACGTCCTCGACACCTGGTTCTCCTCTGCCCTGTGGCCCTTCGCAACGCTCGGATGGCCCGAACAAACCGACGATCTTGCGCGCCACTATCCCAATGACGTGCTCATATCGGGCTTCGACATCCTCTTCTTCTGGGATGCGCGGATGGCGATGCAGGGCATCGAGTTCATGGGGGAGGTTCCCTGGAAGACGCTCTACCTTCACGGTCTCGTCCGCGACGCCCAGGGACAGAAGATGTCCAAGTCGAAGGGCAACACCGTCGATCCCCTGGGCCTTATCGATCAGTACGGCGCCGACGCGCTCCGCTTCACGCTCGCGGCAATGGAAAGCCAGGGCCGCGACATCAAGCTCGATGAGAAGCGCGTGGAGGGCTATCGAAACTTCGCCACCAAGCTGTGGAACGCGGCCCGCTTCCTCCAGATGAACGGCGTCGGCGCAAGCGCTGGCATCGCCGCACCACCAGCCGAGCTTGCGGTCAACCGCTGGATCATCGGCGAGGTGATCGAGACGCTCGCCAGACTGGACCGTGCTTTTGACGAGCTTCGCTACGACGAAATGGCCGATGCCATCTACCATTTCGTCTGGGGCACTTTTTGCGACTGGTATGTCGAGCTCATCAAGGGCTCGTTCGGCGAGGAGACGAGACAGGTTGCAGCCTGGGCCTTCGACCAGATCCTGGTGATGCTGCACCCGCTCATGCCCTTCATCACCGAAGAGCTCTGGCATGCCATGGGCGACCGGCCCTACGAGCTCATCATCGCCAAATGGCCCGAGCCGCATGCCCAGGTTGATCCTGATGCGAAGGCGGAGCTCGACTGGCTCGTCCGGCTCGTGAGCGAGCTCCGCTCCGCCCGGACCGAGCTCAACATCCCCCCTTCGGCCAAGCTTCATCTGTTTGCTGCCGATGCATCCGACGAGACTGCCGAGAGGCTGGACCGGAACCACGCCGTGATCTCGCGGCTTGCCCGCCTCGAATCGATCGAGCTGTCGCGCTTCTCAGGCAGCGGTGCTGCACAAGTCGTGGTCGATGAAGCGACGTTCGCGCTTCCGCTCGAAGGGGTGATCGATGTCGAGGCTGAAAAGGCCCGGCTCGACAAGGCCGCCGCAGCCGCTGAAAAAGAGCGCGACAGCCTCGGCCAGCGCCTCGCCAATCCAAGCTTCACCGAACGTGCAAAGCCAGAAGCCGTGGAGAAAGCCCGCACTGACCATGAAGCGAAGAGGGCCGAGGGCGAGCGTTTGCGGGCAGCGCTCGAGCGGCTAGGGTAGCCCCTAAGGCCCTGGGGGGGCAGCGAGGGGGCAGTGAAATGGCGAGTAGACCGCACGGGGGCCGCGACCTTACGACCGGCAGCATCGGCAAGACGCTTCTTGCCTTCGCGCTTCCGACGCTCGTTTCCTCGATCCTTCAGTCGCTGAACGGCACCGTCAACGCGATCTGGATCGGCCGTTTCCTCGGCGAAAGCGCGCTTGCTGCAACGTCCAACTCGAACATGATCATGTTCCTCTTGATGGCGTTCGTGTTCGGGTTCGGGATGGCCTCGACAGTGCTGATCGGGCAGGCATTTGGCCGCCATGACATCGATGGCGCGCGCCGCGTCATGGGGACGGCGATCGGCTCGTTCGTGTTCGTCGCGCTCCTTATCGCCGTGCTCGGCTGGATCTTCTCGCCGGCGCTCCTCAGGCTCCTGGCGACGCCGGCGGACGCAGCGCCCCTCGCGCTTGCCTATTTGCGGGTGATCTTCATCGCCATGCCGGGCATCCTCATCCTCGTGCTCCTGATGATGGGAATGCGGGGAGCGGGCGACGCGATGACGCCGCTTCTGGCGATGCTCGTCGCGGTCATTCTCGACAGCGGCCTCAACCCCGTCTTCATTCTTGGCCTTGGCCCGGCGCCGCGGCTCGGTATCGCAGGTTCGGCGACAGCGACGGTCATCGCCAATTATGCCGCGCTCATTGGTCTTATTGGCTTCATGTACGTGCGCGATCTTCCCCTGAGGCTGAGAGGGCGCGAGCTTGCCTATCTGATCCCCGACAGAGCCATCCTGAGGACGATCGTCATCAAGGGCATCCCAATGGGCCTCCAGATGATCGTCATCTCGGCATCCGCGCTGGCGCTCATCGGTCTCGTCAACCGTGAGGGTGTCGACACCACGGCGGCATTCGGCGTTGCAATGCAGCTTTGGACCTATCTCCAGATGCCGGCGATGGCGCTTGGCGCCGCGGTAAGCGCGATGACCGCGCAGAATATCGGAGCCGGTCGGTGGGACCGCGTCAGCTCGATCACGCTCTCGGGGGTTGTCCAGGCGCTGCTCATTACCGGCGTCCTCGTCCTGTTGCTGGCGATCGCGGACAAGCCCGCTCTTGCGCTGTTCCTGGGCAACAGTAGTCCGGCCCTTCCGATTGCCAGGCATATCCAGCTGCTTGCGACCTGGAGCTTTCTCCTGATGGGGACGACGATGGTCATTTTCGGGACGGTCCGGGCCAACGGAGCAGTGATCGGCCCCTTGATCATCCTTGCGATCGGGCTGGTGCCGGTCCGGCTCGGGTTCGCGCTGGGGGCCTATCCATGGCTGAAGGCTGATGCCCTCTGGCTGAGCTTCCCGGTAAGCTCGCTTGCAAACATCGCCATGGCGATCGCCTTCTACCTACACGGCGGATGGAGGAAGGCCCGAATGGAAATCGGGCGGGCGCCGATGGACGAGCAAGAGGCCATCGAAGAGGCTCTCGCGGAGGCTGAACCCGGCGGCCGTCTCAACCCGGCAGGGTGACGAACGGATGAGCGGAGGCTAAGCGCCTTCGCAATGTCCGCTTCCTTTCCTTACCTTCGCATGCGCCGCGGCCGCTCGAGTCCGTGGATGCGCGCAATGCTCGCCGAGAACCGGCTTCATCCGAGCGATCTCATCTGGCCCCTGTTCATTTGCGAGGGCCGCGATTGCGAGGAGCCGATTGCTTCCCTGCCGGGCGTCAGCCGCTGGAGTGTCGATCGCATTGGTGCGAGAGCGAAGGAGGCCGCGGATCTGGGCATTCCGTGCATCGCGCTGTTCCCGAACACTCCTGAACATCTGCGCACCGAGCGGGCGGAGGAGGCTCTCAACCAGGAGAATCTCATCTGCCGTGCGGTTCGAGCGATCAAGGATGCGGCACCCTCGATCGGCGTCCTCACCGATGTCGCGCTCGACCCTTATACGGCTCATGGCCACGACGGGCTGGTGGACGAGCTCGGCAACGTCATCAACGACGACACGGTGGGGATCCTTGTCGAGCAGGCGCTCGTCCAGGCCGCGGCAGGCGCCGATATCGTTGCTCCCTCCGACATGATGGATGGACGCGTTGCGGCCATCCGCGAAGCGCTCGAGCGCGAGGGGCATCAGAATGTCGCAATCATGGCCTATGCGGCCAAATACGCCTCGGCCTTCTATGGCCCCTTCCGGGAAGCCGTCGGCTCGCTTGGCCGGCTGAAGGGCGACAAGCGGGGTTACCAGATGGATCCGGCCAATATCGAGGAGGCCCTGCGCGAGGTCGAACTCGATCTTTCCGAAGGAGCGGATTTCGTGATGGTGAAGCCGGGGCTTCCCTATCTCGATGTCATTGCCCGAGTGAAGGATGCATTCGGGGTTCCGACCTTCGCATACCAGGTGAGCGGCGAATATGCGATGATCGAGCATGCAGCGGCCGCGGGCGCAGGCGACCGCCAGGCGCTCATTCTCGAGACTCTTCTTGCATTCAAGCGCGCCGGTGCGGCGGGCATCCTCACCTACCACGCCGTGGACGCCGCTCGCCTCATCAATGGCTAGGATCGTTGCGCAAACCAATCGTCTCCGCCTTAGAACCTGGGACGATGCGGACGAGACACGCTTCTACGAGATCATGAACAACCCCCCGGTGATGCGCTGGCTGGGCGGCCTCCAGACACCTGAGGAGTGGCACAAGGGCTACGAAAGGCTGCGCCAATATGAGCGCGATCTGGGATTCACCTTCTGGATCGTCGACCGAAGGGCGGACGAGGAGATACTGGGGTTCTGCGGACTGAAACGTGCCAATGCGCCTGGTGCCGACGCGATTGCCGGTGAGGTCGAGATCGGCTGGCGCCTGCGTGAGGAGGCGTGGGGACAAGGCTACGCCAAGGAAGCGGCCATTGCCTCCCTTGATCTTGCCTTCGACCGCTTCAATGCCCCGCGGGTAGTGGCTGTTACCGCAGCGAAAAATGCGCCGAGCCAGGGCCTGATGAAGCGGCTCGGAATGACGCGCCGCGAAGAGCTCGACTTCATTGACCGGCGCTTTGCACCTGATAGCGACGTCAACCCGCAGGTTGTCTTCGCAGTCGAGGCAGCGGGCTGGCCGCCGGCGCGCGCTTCAGCGCTCTTCTAGATCCCGAGCCGCTTCTGGACCGCGTCGATCCGCCCGGCTTGAGCTCGGTCGAGCGAGCCGACTTGGGCTGCAGCGCGCTCAATTGCAGACAGGTCATTGGGTGCAATGCCTTGCCGCGTTTGAAGGGCGATTGCTCCGATTTCGTCAATGTCACCAAGGGCAGTCGCGGTATCCTTTCGGGCTGCAATGGCCGCAGTGAGCGCTTCCTGCGCGGCGATCCAGCTTTCACTGTGCGGCGCTCCGGCGGACGCCGCTAGCCGCTCGGCCTGCGATACGGCGCTGATGAACCTGGCATCGCCCATGCGGGCTTGATCGAGGAGTGCAGCAAGCCGAGCCTCTAGATCGGCGGAAGCCGGCCGCCCGTTCATCGGGCGAACGACAGGAACGCGCGGATCGATGGCTTCAGCCGCGCGCGGCTGAAGCGAGGGGTAGGGGCCGCCCGGAGCCGAGCAGGCCGTTACCAGCAGGAGGGTCAGGCAGGCGCCGCTTCGCATCGAAGCCAAGCTCTAGGTGCGCGCTCGCGAGCAGGCAAATGCTAAGGCTTGCGCGCCCGCGCCGACGCCCCTATGTCGCGGCCTCCGCGAAGCGCCTCAAAGGCGCCGCACAGCGCGCCCGTAGCTCAGCTGGATAGAGCACCAGACTACGAATCTGGGGGTCAGAGGTTCGAATCCTTTCGGGCGCGCCATTTTCATTAGTTATTTCAATAGCTTGGCGGAATCTATCCTTGCTCCGCTTGGAGAGCACCCGATTGGTGGGACGCGACGCGAAGGATGCGTTGCGTGAAGACCCCCAGCAAATGACCCAAGGAAGTGAAGCCTTTTTGGCGTCCCTGTCCTGGATGAAAATGCTGACGGTCCAGCGCGGTCGTCTCAGCCGCGACTAATGTAAGGCAGGATTTGATCAGCCGTTGAAGGCGGACGCCTCGCAGATAGCGACGGTCGCGGGACTCGCCCTTGCGGCGAAATCCTCGGCAAGTTTGCTGTGCCAGGCACGGGCCGTTTCGGTCACCGCTCGCTGGGCTGCCATGCGCTCCTCCACTGCGCGCCGGCGGTAGTAACGTTCGTTCGATTCCACTTGTCCCTCCGCTCCGAGACAAGCCGACCATCACCTGCCAATGGCTAAGAGACGGTAAATATCCACAGCCTTTCGCGCGGATTGTCGCAGAGGCGAAACGATTCCCCGCGCTTTGTCCCACGATGAAACAGGGGCGTGTCGCCAGAGTGACACCAATGGGTCAATCACAGATCATCGATGAAACCTAACGATTCGCCGCTCGTTGGTCCGCTCAAATGGTTTCGAAGGAAAGCACCATGCTGAGTTCGATTGAGTCACACCGCCCAGCGTTCAACCCCAGCTCGCGGGGCTATCACGCCGTTTATCGCGCGGGCGAGGTCAATCACTGTCCCGGATGCGGCCGCACACACTGGATCGTTGGCCGTGTCTCGGCCGAATGTGCGTTCTGCACGACTGCCCTCCCGCTGATGGAAGCGCTCACCCATGGCCCTGCGCCGGCGCCTGTCTTCTGGAGCGGAACGCGGCCCAACTATACCGACCTCGCAGCCTAGTCTTTAAAGGCGCCGAGGCCTGATCTAAGCGCGCGGACCCTTTGGGTTCGCGCGCATCTTTTTTGTATTGAGCGCCGGGCCGCAGCGATCCCGGGCGGGATCAGTACTTGCCGCGGGACATTCGCGATTGCGACCCGCGCCGGTCCGCCACCGGGGTCCCGCGATTGCGCGCGAAATGCCGTGTCTGCCGGCGCTTCGGAATGGCAGCAGGCGCCGGAACAGGGGATCTCACCGAGTCCAGCAGCTTGCCGCCGGCAAGGAAGACGACCCCGGTGCACGCGACCGCCAGCACCCAGCCACCCCATCCTGGATAGGTTTCAAGATAGTGCCGGCCGCGTTCCACGGCTCCCAGCGCGATGGCATAGATCACCAGCCACGCCTCGAAGCGCGTCTTGATCTGAAAGAGGCGACCGATCTTGCTCAGCATAACCATTGTTAACGCCCGAACGCGTCAATGGCCGTTTTGAGCCGGAAGTTTCTTAATGAACAGCGTTAAATTGAGCTTAACCTTCGTCCCGTTTCGGGACGTCCGTCAAAGCAGCTCGGCAAGATCGAGCCGATCAAGCAGGGCCGCCCGGGCTCGCTCGATATCCGAAAGGAGCGAGTGTTCCTGAAGATCGTCGTGGTGGATCTGATCGGGCCAGTAGCGCTCGATGACCTGCGAGATGGTGTCGAGCTTTTGATCATCGACCAGAAATCGGGAATCGATGGTCGCGGGGTCCGCAGCGACGCGCAGCCGCAGGCACGCCGGGCCGCCTCCATTGGCCATCGACTGGCGCACGTCGACGAACTCGGCGCGGCGGACCGGCCCGTTTCCTGCGACATGCTGCTCGATCCAGCGCCGGACCGACGGCGTCTCGCTGGCTTCTGTCGGAAGGATGAGCGTTGGTTGGCCATCCGGTGGAGTGACCAGCTGCGCGTTGAAGAGATAGGAGCGGATTGCGTCAGCAAGCGGGACGTCGGCGGCTGCGACCTCCAGATATTCAAAGTCCGGAACCCTCGTTTGCAGAGCGTCGAGGAGCGCCGCCTTGTCGCTGAAGGCAAGTTCGTGCGCGAACAGCACCCGTTCATTTGCAACTGCGACCACGTCGTTGTGAAAAGCCCCGGCGGCGATGGCTTCCTCGGACTGCTGGACGAAGAGCGTGAGTGCAGGATCGAGGCGGTGGAGGCGCGCGACCGCCTTCGATGCCTCGAGATGCTGGCGGGCCGGGAAGGCACCTCCCGTTACGCCATAGACGAAGACTTCAACGCCGCGAGCGTCGTGGGCCGAGGAGAGACGCATGTGGTTTGCCGCTCCCTCGTCCCCGAAGGCCGCCGGCACCGGGGCGTGGACCGCAAAGGCATCGCTCGCGAAGGCAAGTTGCAGCTGCGCAAGCGTTTGCGGCCATTCGTGGCTCCGGTGCGGCATGGTCCTGAGGTTGGCGGCCGTGAGGTGGCACTTCCCGTCACGCGTATCGGGCGAGGGCGAGACGGTCGCAGCATTGGCAGCCCACATTGCCGAGGCCGACATGGCATTGGCTGCAAGGGCCGGCTCGGCCCCGTCGACGGAGGTACCAAGCTCGGCGAGCCAGCGGTGGTCCGGCCGCGCGTGTGGCAGGAAAATGCCCTGGGTCAAACCGAGCGCAAGGTTCGCTCGCATCTTGTCGAGGCCCTGCAGTGCCGCCGAACGCGGCTTGGAGACTTCGCCCGCGCTACGGGCCGAGGCGAGGTTGCCAAGGCTGAGGCCCGCGTAATTGTGGCTCGGCCCGACGATGCCGTCGAAGTTGATCTCGCGCAGCATCAGCGAATGACGGCGAGAACTTCGTCGCCGATGTCGACCTCGAGCAATTCAGCGGCTTCGCGATCGATGCAGATCCCCTTCTTGGGCAGCCGTTTGACGGACGCGCAGCAGGCCCTGAAATCCTTGAGGCGGCCAGTGCCCACCAGCATCTTGGTGCGGCCTCCCTCGCCGATCTCGCCGATCTTCTCGCTCGCGGATTCGCGAATGGTCCGGATCTGGTCGGTAAAGGCGGTAACGGTTGGGCCGCCATCGAAAATGTCGATGTAGCGATCGTAGGCGAAACCTTCTTCCTCGAGCATGCGAAGAGCCGCGCGTCCCGTCGGATGGGGAAGGCCCATCACGGCTTGCGCGGTTTCCGCGAGCAGTGCGACGTAGATCGGCGTCCTCGGCATGAGGTCGGCAATGAAACGCGTGCCATGGATTGCATTGAACTCGTCGGCCTCGGGAAAGCTCATGCCGAAGAACCTGCCGGCAAGCCCGTCCCAGAACGGACAATGGCCGGCCTCGTCCATCACTCCGCGAAGCTCGGCGAGCGTGCGCTCGCCGAAGCGGCTGCGGTGCAGCTTCATGAAGAGGTAGCGGCTTCGGGCGAGAAGGGCGCCCCATCCGCCCGCCCGCGCGGTGGGATGAAGGAAGAGCCCGCCGACCTCCGACGAGCCCTCAAGGTCGGTCGTGAGGCTGAGGAGCTGATTGCGAAACGTGGTCCCGAGTTCGGGACTGGTCTGGGTGAGGGTACTGAGATGATAGGAATAGAAGGGCTGGATAACGCCCACCTGACCGAAGACCTGGCAGGTGCCGCGGACGATCTCCTTCTTGGGGTCTTCCATCACGAACATGTACATGTCGCCCGCCTGGTCGTCCTCCTTTCGGGCGAACGACTTTTCCGAGCGTGCAAGCTTGGCGACCAGCGTTGCCCGGTCCGGCGGAAGGTTCGTGAAGCCGCCGCCCGTCAGTTTTGCCATCTCGTAGATGGCGGCAAAATCGTCGGCGTGCGCCGGCCTGATCCGGAAGCTCATGCGTCCTCCGCGGCCAGCCGCAATATCGTGAGAGCGCTCAAGGCGGCGCGCTCGGCCAGACTTTCGGTGATCAGAAATTCCTCCGCGCTGTGGATCTTGCCGCCGCGAACCCCCATCGTGTCGACGACGGGAACACCGCAGGCCGCGATATTATTGCCATCGCACACGCCGCCCGAGGGCTGCCAGGCGACCATCTGGCCAAGGTCATCGCCGGCTTTCTTGACGAGCGCGAACAGCGCTTCTGCCTCTTCGGTGAGCGGCTTGGGCGGGCGGCCGAAACCGCCGTGGGCCTCGATGAAGACGTCATGCGCCGCCGCCGTTTCATCGAGCGCCTTGGCGATGAGACGAGCGGCGATCTCCTGATCGTCGGTGGTGCGCGGTCGCATGTTGACGCGAAGGATCGCAAGGTCGGGAACGACATTG
The DNA here is from genome assembly GCF_038148795.1 of Sphingomonas agri. Classification (NCBI taxonomy): domain Bacteria; kingdom Pseudomonadati; phylum Pseudomonadota; class Alphaproteobacteria; order Sphingomonadales; family Sphingomonadaceae; genus Sphingomonas; species Sphingomonas agri. The sequence continues at coordinate 77,166 of NZ_JBAPEU010000003.1, forward strand.
TTGGGCGAGCCGCCGTCGATCTTCGCCGGATTGATCGACAGTCCCGGCGTCTTCGACATGGCGAGGCGCAGTGCAAGTTCTGACGCGGCGACGATCGCGTTGCGCCCGTCTTCGGGATTTCGGCCGGCGTGCGCTGCGCGGCCTTTGACGAGGAATGAAAAGTTGCCGCTGCCCGGCCTTGCTCCAGCGAGCGTCCCATCGGGAAGCGCCGATGGCTCGTAGGTAAGTGCCGCGCGCTTGCCTGTGGCGGCGCGCGAGAGGAGGGACGCGGAAGCGGGTGAACCCACTTCCTCGTCGCTGTTGATGATGACCTCGTAGCCGATGCTCTGCGCTGCAGCGCTCTTTTCCACTGCCTTCAAGGCCGCGAGCATGACGGCAAGGCCGCCTTTCATGTCGGCGACGCCCGGACCGTTCAGAAGCCCATCCTCGAGCCAGCGTGTTTCCTGGAACGGGTGGTCCGCGGCGTAAACAGTGTCCATGTGCCCGGTGAAAAGGAGCTGCACCGGCGCTGCCGGACGCACCGTCAGATGCAGGTGGCGCCCGTGCTCGATCCTCGCGGTCCTGCCCTCGCCGTCGATCGTCTCGACTTTCGCGGGCGGCTCCAGCCGGATTGGCCCGGGTAATGCAGCGAAGGCCTCGATCAAGAGGTCGGCCATCCGCTCAAGGCCCGCGAGGTTGCGTGAGCCGCTGTTGACCGCAGCCCAGGCAAGCACTTGATCGAGCATCGGCTCGGCATTCGCGCGTTCGACGACCGCGCGCTCGTCCGACGATAATTCCGCCATGGCAAAGGGCTCTAGCCGTCCCGCTTGCGGAAGACCACACCGCTACAGCAGCCGGGAAATCTCCCGCGCACAGACGCGCAGCGGCTCGCCCCGCTGCTCGACTTTGGCAATCGCCATCGCCCCCGAATATGCGGAGATGACGGTCGCTGCGCGAGCCTCGCCGTCGGGGCCGCCGATCCTCGCCGCGATGGTCTCGCGCCAGCTGTCGAACAGTCTGCGAAGGGCATCGCGGTAATCGGCGTCGGCGAAAGCGAGCTCGAGCGTCAGGTTGTTGACCGGGCAGCCGCGGACTGAACCCTGGCCATCAAGCTCATCGGCAAGCGTCCCGAACACGTCGAGGATGGCGCGGGCCGCGTCTTCAGCCTCGCGTACTGGTCGTAGCCACGTCGTATCGAGGGCGGGCGAGACCCGTTCCTCGATGACTGCCAGGCCCAGCGACTTCTTGGTTGCGAAATGGTGATGCAGCGCGCCGCCGGTCACTCCGGCTGAAGCCGCGATCTCGTGCACGCTCGTCGCATTGTAGCCTCGAGCCTGGAAAAGCTCGAACGCCGCATCGAGAATCCGCCGGCGGAGGCCCGCCGGGTCGTTCCTGCGCCTCCGCGCGGCTGCGGGCTCTCTGATCTTGTTCTTCACGTCGCTCCACATAGCGGCTCGATCCCGCCCTGATTAGTCGCTTGACAAAAACAGGACAACCGGTTTGTTCGTGCGCATTGCGAGGAGCCTGGATGTCCAAGGAAATGGTGCCGGAAGAAAGGGAAGAGGCAAGGCGGGATCTGGCCTCCTGTCCGATCGTCGAACTTCGTCAGTACACGCTTCACGAGGGCATGCGGGACAGGCTCATCGGTCTTTTCGAGCGGGAGTTCGTCGAGACGCAGGAAGCCTTCGGCATGAGGGTGATCGGTACCTTCCGTGACCTTGACCGGCCGGAAAGGTTCGTCTGGCTTCGCGGCTTTGCCGACATGGATTCGCGCCTCGCCGGGTTGAGCGGCTTCTATTCAGGACCCGCCTGGCTGTCGCACCGCGATGAAGCGAACGCCACCATGATCGACAGTGACAACGTGCTTCTGTTGAGGGCCGGCACCTCTTCGTCGGGCTTTGAGCTTCCCGGGTCCAGGCCTTGCTTAGGCGAAGATCACAAAGCGGGCCTCATCCTTGCCGTCATCGAATATCTGGAGACGCCGAGTGAAGCCGTGCTCGCGCTCTTCCAAACGCAGGTGAAGAGCAAGCTTGAACGTCACGGAATTTCGCCCATCGCATGGTTTGTGACCGAGACCTCGCCGAACAATTTCCCCGCCCTTCCGGTTCGGAGCGGCGAGCAGGTGCTGGTCTGGTTCGCCCGCTTTGCGGATGAAGCGGACGAGCGCGACCATCGCCTTTCTGTGGACGAGGCAAGCAAGCCGCTCTTGCCGCTCCGCGCACGGGGTCCTGAAATGCTCCGCCTCGCTCCGACATCACGCTCCAGGCTGCGGTGAACTCCAGGGACGACTTCGACTTTCTTCATGGCCGATGGAAGGTGGTCCATCGAAGGCTCCGCAAACGCGGCGCCGGCTCGACCAACTGGGAGGAGTTCGAAGGAACGGCCGTAAACCGCCCGCTCCTCGGCGGCCTCGCCAATATCGAGGAGCACGCGATTGCCGGCAAGGATTTTGGAGGCATCGCGCTAAGGACCTACAGCCCTTCATCGGGCCTCTGGTCGATTTACTGGGTGAGCAGGCGCGACGGTGTGCTCGGCCCTCCTGTGGTCGGCCGCTTCTCAGGCGATGTCGGTTTATTCGAGGGAGTCGACGAGGACGCCGGGCGTGCGGTCGAAGTTCGCTTCACCTGGCTCCGGATCGAACCCACATCCGCTCGCTGGAGCCAGTTCTTTTCCTATGACGGCGGAACCCAATGGGAAATGAACTGGATCATGGATTTCAGCCGTGCCGGGGACGTGCCGCCTTAAGCCGAAGCGATCACCGGTTGCCGGCCAAGTGCCTGGGCTAGCCTTGAGAGACGCCTTTCGACCTGGTCGCCGATAAGCGCTTCCTCGCCGCGCCGGACGGAAAGCCGGACTGCTCCGTTGACGATCCCGATGCTCGTTCGCTTCAGGACTGATCCGACGCCTCCCGACAGCCTTTGGCCAAGGCGCATCGCTGCGCCCCAGCAGTGGGCGCGGGTGAGCTGGTCTTCCTTGCACAGCTGCGAGAGCCGTGCATCCGGCAAGCGGTCACGGCCGAAATTCGATGCCAGCGCCTGCGCCATGATCACGCGTTCGGCCGGATCGACGGCGACCCAATTGCCATGCAACGCCATCTCGATTCCCCGGTCCGCGCGAAACCCCGCGTTCGCCTGCCACGCGACGTCCGCAAGCAGGCACGAGGCAAGGCGCAGCCGGCGCATGGCGGGAGGATCGCTGAAGAGCGGCGCGATCCACGCATCGAGCAGCTCTCCGTGCTCTCCGAAGCGATGTTCGCCGCCGGCCGCCTCGCGGGCTTCCTCGATCAATGGGTCGATGCTTCGAACGCGTGGCCGGAGCTTGGAGAAGAGCAGGCCCTCGCGGATTCCGTAGGTGGAAACGACGAGGTGCGATGGCTCCAGCTCGTTGACCAGAAGCTCGAGCAGCATAGCTGCAACCGGCAAGGTCGCGAGCCGCGGCGGCGCAGCGGCATCGGCGAGACGCGGATCGAGGGCTTTCACGAGCTTTCTGAGCTCCTTGGGCCTTCCGGGCTTCATTTTGTACTGATGAGTGATCGGCAGCGGGAAGTCCGTCGCAAGCATGTCGATCCGCGCAAGTGCGCGCCATGAGCCGCCGACCATGTAGAAGCAGTGCCCACGCGCATCGCGGCAGAGCGGCGACTGCTTCAGCGCCGTCTTGAGGATCTTGCGCGCTTCGCGCTCCCCAGAGGGGCTGGCGTCGAGGCGAAGGACGCCAAGCGGAAGCGAGATGCCGGCGCTCGTCGATCCTTCATCGAGAGCGACGAGTTCGAGGCTCCCTCCGCCAAGATCCCCCACGACGCCGCGCGCTTCCGGAATGCCCGACAGGACGCCTTCGCCGGCAAGCTCTGCCTCCTCGCGCGCGCTAAGGACATCGCAATCAAAACCGATGCGTTCGACTTCGGACACGAACTCAGCGCCGTCTTGTGCGTCGCGAATGGCTGCGGTTGCAACGACCTGCGTCGACTTCACTTTCATGTGGTCGAGCAGCAGCCGGAATCTCTGGAGTGCCGCGAGCGCCTTTCGGCGGCCTTCCTTGGGCAGGCTTCGCGAGTGGTCGAGACCGGCCCCGAGGCCTGCAAGCACTTTCTCGTTGAAGATGGGTGCGGGGATCCTCGCGGGACCGGCATAGACGACCAGCCGCACGGAGTTCGACCCGATGTCGATGATCGCTGACGGATCCGCCGGGCTCAGGGCTCAGCGTCCGCGCTGGAAACGGAGCTTGGGAACCCGGCGGCCCTTCTTCAGCGACTGCCCACGCCCTGATAGGCTGGGGTTGGCCATGAAATAGTCGTGAAGGTTGAACTCCTGACCGGCCTTGGGGACGAGCCTCGTATAGCTCCCATCGGGATTGAGCCTCCAGCTCTGCTCATTGTCGATAAGATTGGCCACCATCACCTGGTCGAGAAGCTGTGCGTGCACCGTCGAGTTTTCGATCGGGAGCATATATTCGATGCGCCGATCAAAGTTCCGCGGCATCCAGTCTGCGGAACTGATGTAGACCTTGGCCTGGCCGTTCGGCAGCTCGTGGCCATTGGCAAAGCACCATAGCCGCCCGTGCTCGAGAAAGCGGCCGACAATCGATTTGACGAAAATGTTCTCGCTCATCCCCGCAACCCCGGGTTTGAGGCAGCAGATGCCGCGGACGACGAGGTCGATCTGAACCCCCGCTGCGCTTGCCTCGTAGAGCTTGTCGATGAGGGCAGGGTCGACGAGCGCGTTGAGCTTGGCCCAGATCCCTGAGGGCTTGCCGGCCCTGGCGCTCGCGGTTTCGGCCTCGATTAGGCGGATGAGCTCGGGACGCATCTGCGCGGGCGAGATGACGAGGTGCTTGAGGTTTCGGGGCTCGAGATAGCCCGTAATGTAGTTGAACAGCTTGGCGACGTCCCGGCCGATCTGCGAATTTGCAGTGAAATAGCTAAGGTCCGTGTAGATACGTGCGCTGACCGGATGATAGTTGCCGGTGCCGAGGTGGCAGTAGGTGCGAAACCCCTTCTCCTCCCTTCGCACCACCATCGAGACCTTGGCGTGGGTTTTCCATTCGATGAAGCCGTAGACGACCTGGACGCCGGCGCGCTCGAGCGCATTGGCCCACATGAGGTTCTGCTCTTCGTCGAAACGCGCCTTGAGCTCGATGACGGCCGTCACCGACTTGCCTGCCTCGGCTGCGTCGATCAGCGCCTTGATGATGGCGGATTGCCTGCCCGCCCGGTAAAGCGTCTGCTTGATCGCGATCACGTCCGGATCGGCGGCGGCCTGCTGGATGAATTCGACCACCACCTCGAAGCTTTCATAGGGGTGGTGGACGAGGATGTCCTTTTCCTTGACCGCAGCAAAGCAGTCGCCGCCATGCTCGCGGATGCGTTCGGGAAAGCGCGGCGTGAAGGGCGGGAACTTAAGGTCCGGCCGGTCCTCGTCGACAAGCTGCAGGAGGTCCGTCATTCCAAGAAAGCCGCGGGTCTCGGACGTGATCGCATTGCCGGCATCGAGGCCCTCGAGCACCTCGTTGACGAGGCTCTCGGGCATCTCGGGCTCGAGTTCCAGTCTCACCACCCGTCCGCGGCGGCGGCGCTTGATTGCGCTGCGAAAATAGAGGGCGAGGTCCTCCGCTTCCTCCTCGACCTCGATGTCGCTGTCGCGGATGATCCGGAACGCGCCCCCGCGAAGCACTTCATACCGGGGGAACAGGTAGCCAGTCTTGCGCCTGACGAGCGTTTCCAGGGATATGTAGCGTGCGGTCTCGCCCGGAATGCGGATAAACCGCGGAAGGGTCGCGGGGGCCATGATCAGCTCGCGGACGCTGGTGCGTCCCTTCTTCAGCTCGAAGATGAGGCTGAGGCCCTTGTTCGGGATGAACGGGAAAGGGTGGGCAGGATCGATCGCCTGCGGGGTGAGGATCGGAAAGATCTGTTCGCGGAAATGCTGGTCGATCCAGTTTTCGGCCTCTGCATCGAGCGGTTCCTCGCCCACGACGTGCATTCCGACGCCGTCGAGCTGCGCCTGAAGGTCGGCCCAGACCTCGTGCTGGCTGGTGACCAGACGGTCAGCATCCGAAGTGATGGCAGCGAGTTGCTGGGCGACCGTCATTCCATCTGGCGAGATCTCTTCGATGCCCAGTGTCTGGTGGGCCTTCAGGCCCGCCACTCTCACCATGAAGAATTCGTCGAGATTGTTGGCGGAAATGGAGAGGAAGCGCACGCGCTCCAGCAGCGGATGCCGGAAGTTGCAGGCCTCTTCGAGGACGCGGCGGTTGAACGCGAGCCAGCTAAGCTCGCGGTTGAAGTAACGTGATTCGGCAACCGGCGCTTCCGCGCCCGGTGTAGGCACGGCAACGTCGCCGATCTTGTTCATCAGCTTGGCCGTCGCGGGAGGAATGCGGTCAATCTTGCCCAAAGCATGTCTCGGAACTGAAACAGGCGGCTGTTACAGTCTTGTGACGAAAATTGGTATGAGGCCGCGACTTCCGGAGTCGCAAAAGGGGCGCCGAGTGAGCAAGGATAAGAAAAAAAAGAAGAAAAAGGACCGAAAGGACAAGGCCGACGGCTCCATTGCGACCGGTCTTAAGTCAATCACCGAGAACCCGCTCGTCGCCGACGTCGTTGCAGCGGCGCTCGTTGCAATGGCATCGGCGCTCAAGGATTCCGACAAGGCCCGCAAGATCGCGTCCCATGCGGGCGATCAGCTCGGAGAAATGACCAAGAGCGGTTCCGACAAGAGCAGTGCCATGTGGCAGCTGGCGCTTGAAGTCGGGCGCAGGACCCTCGAGACTCTCTCCGGCGAAGAAGCCGAGAGGGTGCGCGGCAAGGTCAAGTGACACCGACCGCTGTTGACTCCTTTTGAGGCGCTCTCCACTCCTCGTGCCTCCAACGTAGGTGAACGGCAAATGGCTCCGAGTCGGCCCGCTGCACTGATCGTCGAAGACCAGCCGTTTGTTGGTCTTGTCGCGTCCGACATCTTGCGAGAGTCAGGTTTCCAGACCTTCCACGCTTATGACGCTCGAGGCGCGGAGCAGCTTCTTGAAGAGCATCCGGAAATCGAAGTGGTCGTCACGGATGCAGACCTTCATGGACCGATGGACGGGATCGAGCTCTGCCGCCGGGTGTCCCGCGAACGGCCCCACGTGCAACTGGTGGTGACCTCGGCCGGCCGGGAGCTTGCAGGAACTGCCGTTCCCCAGGGCGCCCGAACGTTGCGAAAGCCCTATGCAAGCGGCGAACTTCGAACCCTGGTCGCGAGCAAGGCGCTCCTCGCCGACGCCTGACAAGGCGCTGGCCTCAGGACTGCACGCGCCAGGCCTTCGCCGAATATGCAATAAAGGCGATGACCGCGAGTGCGACCAACACGCGCACGAAGAAGCCGCTGATCAGCCAGTAGAACATCGCGGCGACCATCGCTGATGCAGGGATCGTGATGATCCAGGCGATTGCGACGTCTCCGGCAAGTCCCCAACGAACGGCCGATGCCCTACGCGCGGTGCCCGCCCCGATCACGCAGCCGGCGATGGTGTGCGTCGTCGATACCGGAATCCCAAGGTATGAGGCGGCAAAGAGCATGATCGAGCCGCCGAGCGACGCCGAAAACCCCTGGTGCTGCGACAATTTGGTGATGCGCGTGCCCATCGTCTCGATGATCCGCCAGCCGCCGGTAAGCGTACCGATGCCCATCGCGATATAGCAGCTCAAAGCAACCCAATTGGGTACAGCGAACTCGCCGCGCAGATAGCCGGTCGAATACAGAAGGACCGTGATGACGCCCATGGTCTTCTGGGCATCGTTAAGCCCATGGCCGAGTGAATAGGCGCCGGCCGAGATGAGGTGCAGACCGCGGAACGTGCTCTCGGCCCCCCTCGCGCTCGCCCTCGCGCCGAGCCAGCTTGTGACAAGCATGATGAACATGGTGAGCATGAGCCCAAGGATCGGCGACAGCACGATCGCGATGAGGGTCTTGTTTAGGCCCACCCACTGGATGCTCGGGAAGCCCGCATGTGCCACTCCTGCACCGATGATGCCGCCAACGAGGGCATGGCTCGAAGACGAGGGAAGTCCCTTCACCCAGGTGACGATGTTCCAGAACATCGCTCCGACGAGCGCTCCGAACACGACTGCGGGAGTTACGAGATCCTTGTTGATCAGCCCCTTCCCGATGGTGTCCGCGACGTTGTGGAGGGCAGGCCACTTCAGCGCCAGAAAATAGGCTGCGAAGTTGAAGAAGGCGGCAAACCCGACGGCGGCGACAGGACTGATGAGGCGAGTGCCGACGACTGTTGCAATCGAGTTTGCGGCATCGTGGAGGCCATTGAGAACATCGAACGCAAGCGCGACAATGATGAGGCCGATCAGCAGCGGAAGGGCGAGCTGGTGCACGCTCGGGTCCTCAGGCGTGATCGACTACGATGTCGTCGATCTCGTTCGCCACGTCCTCGAACGCGTCCATGATCCTTTCGAGGTGCTGGTAAATTTCGCTCGTGATGATGAACTGCATGGGTTCTTTCCCGTGCAGCTGGAACGCGCGCTTCAGACCCGTTTCATGAACCCCGTCGACCTGGCCCTCGAGGCGTACGACTTTTTCCGTGATACTGTGGATCTGAGCACCGTTGCGGCTGATGTTGCGCAGTAGCGGAATGGCCTTGGCAGTAAGGTCGGCGGCTTCGGCGATCATTCGCGTCATCTGCTTCATCTCGGGCTCGAATGTCTCGAGTTCGTAGAGGTCGATCGCGCGGGCGGTGCTCTGCATCTCGTCGATCGTGTCGTCCATCGATCCGATCAGCGAAGTGATCGCCCCGCGGTCGAACGGTGTCAGAAATGTCTGCCGGACGGCGCGCAGCACCTGGCGGATGATGTCATCGGCCTCGTGCTCGCGCCGATCGATTTCCCGGATCTGTTCCTTGGACGGCGGACGGCCGTCGACCAGCTCGGTCATTGCAGTCGCCGCGGCAACGAGCGTTGCCGCATGAGCCTCGAACATCCCGAAGAAATCGCCCGTCTTCGGAAGAAGCCGCTGAAACCAGTTGAACATGCTTGTCCCCGTTGCCGGGAGCCCGCTTAAAGAAGGCTCCGCGACAGGGCAACCAAGGCCGGCTCGAAAGAGGCTCCTTCCCGGAAAAAGCAGAGCTTACGCCCCGGGCTTCACGAACCTTAGCGCGTACTGGTCGGTGTGCCCGCGAATCGCGGGATCGAAGATCGGCTTGGTGTGATCGTCGGCGGGCCGATGAAGGAAATTGCCCTCCGCGGCGAGCCTGAATCCGGCCGAGGTGACTTCGCGGATCACGTCATCGCGATTGATCCGGTGCATCCTTGCAATCTCGGGCTCGGTCATACCGGCAGGCCCCTGGTGATCGAGGATGAAAAACGTCCCGCCGGGCTTTAGCGCCGCATACACCGCGCGGTCGAAGGCGAGGGTGTCGACAGTCCCGTATTTCGCGATCTTGAGGTCATGGTAGTTTTGCGTGACCCAGGCGAGATCGAGCGGTTTTGGAAAGCTTACCGTCCCAAAGGGTTTCACCTCGAGCGAGACGTTCTTCCATTTCCCTTCGGCAAGCATCGCCTTGTCGTCGTTGACTGAGTCGTTCCAACCGGCATTCTCGATCGCGTAGACGTGGCCCGAGGGCCCGACGACATCGCTTAGCATGCGCGTGAAATAGCCGCCGCCCGGATAGAATTCGCCTACGGTCATTCCGGGTTTCACCCCGGAAAAAGCGAGGGTCTCGGCAGGCATGCGAAGCGGATCGGCGGCCCTGAATGCCGCCGGCCGCGCCGTATCCGATACCGCCTTCTCGATGATCTTCCCGATGCTGGGCGGGGGCGCCTGGCGCGAACAGGCCGAGACAATGGCGAGGGCCGTGAGGGTCAGGAAAGCGATGCGCCGCATGCGGGGGGCCTCCACAAGATCGATCCCGGCGCCTGTTTAGACGATCGCTGGTCTCTCGAAACTGTCTTTCGACCGACAGCGGCGCTCCGACTGCGGGAAGCAGCAAGCGCGTTTTTAAAGGTGGATCGCAAATTCCTCGAGCAGATTGCGATAGAGGTCGCGTTTGAAGGGCACGATGAGGTCGGGAAGCCGGCCTGGCTCGACCCACTTCCATTCGCGGAACTCGGGATGCTTGGTCTTGATGTTGATGTCGCTGTCGCGCCCGAGGAAGCGGGCGAGATACCAATCCTGGTCCTGCCCCATGTACTGGCCGCCCCAAAGCTTGCCGCGGAGCTCGTCGGGTAGATCGTATTTCATGCGCTTCGGGCAATCGGCGATGCGCTCGACGAGGTGCGGCGGGATTCCGGTCTCCTCCTCTAGTTCTCGAAGGCCGGCGAACCAGGGATCGTGCTCCCCCGGGTCGATCCCGCCCTGCGGCATCTGCCAGGCTTCGTCCGTATTATCGATCCGGGCACCCACGAATACCTTGCCCGCCGCATTGAGCAGCATGACGCCTACGCCGCGCCGATAGCCCTTTTTGTCGGCGCTCATCGGGTCTGCTCCATCCACGCTTTCAGATAGCTGAGGCATCGGGTGAAATCCTTTTGTGCGGACGGGATGGCTTTGCGCAGATTGAGGAAACCGTGAACGGTTCCCTCGACCTCGAGATAGACGGTCTCCACCCCCGCTTCGGCGCACCGTGCAGCATAGGCGCGGCCCTGGTCACGGATGGGATCGAGACCGGCTGTCACAACGAAGGTTCTGGGAAGGCCGGCGACCCCTGCAAGAAGGGGGCTGTAGCGCCAGTCCTCGCTCGGCCCTGCATAGCTCTCCTCGAACCAGTCCATGCTCTCCTTGGTAAGGAGGTGTCCGGCGCAGAACTGGTCATAGCTTGGATAGCGGACCTTCGGATCGGCTGCGGGATAGATCAGCCACTGTCCCGCGACGGGGACCTTTGAAGGCTGGTCGCGAAGCGCTGCAGCGACAACAGCCGCAAGATTGCCCCCCGCGCTGTCGCCCGCGAGGAAAAGGCTGGTCGCGGCCCGCCCAATTTCTGGCGGCGAGCCTGCAATCCAGCGGGCTGCGGCGATGCTGTCCTCGGCGGCTGCGGGAAAGGGATGCTCGGGCGCGCGCCGGTAATCGAGGGCCACGACGGGGACATCCAGCTCAAGGGCAAGCTCGATGCAGAATGGCTCGTGGGTCTCGAGGTCTCCAAGCACCCACCCGCCGCCATGGATGAACATGAGCACTGGACCAGGACCGCGTTCGCCCCGCGCATCATAGAGCCTGAGACCGATCCGGCCCTGGTGCCCTGGAGCTTCGAGATCGCGGACCACTTCGATCGGTCTGGCAGGAGGCTCGAAGGCATGACGCGAGGCAATCATCATCTTGCGGGCTGCCTCAGCCCCTATCTCGTGGCCCTTGGGCCGATCAAGGCCCTCAAGATAGTCGAGGAACTGCCGCACGTCGGGCCGGATGAACGCGTTGTCCATGGCGGTGTCATTTGCGGGGAGTGAAGCCTTGATGCAATCCGCCTGGCGACTTCATGGCTCAACCCGCATGCCAGGATGAGAATAGGTAGCGAAGCTCGCCTCAGGAGCCTAAAGGTGACCTCCACGTCAAAACTCGCGTTTGTGAAGGACCAGCTCGTGGCGACAGCCACCCATCTCCTCACTGAAAAGGAAGCCGCGGCGCGTCCGCCGGTTGAAGCGGTCGTCGTCCGTTTCGCCGGCGATTCCGGCGACGGTATGCAGCTCACCGGCGGCCAGTTCACCCTCTCGACCGCGCTTGCCGGGAACGATCTTGCGACCTTCCCCGATTTTCCGGCCGAGATCCGTGCTCCCCAGGGCACGACCTTCGGAGTCTCGGCCTTCCAGATCAATTTCGGTTCGACCGCGATCGAAACGGCGGGGGACCAGCCAGACGTATTGATCGCGATGAACCCCGCCGCGCTGAAGGTGAACGCAGAGGCGCTTCGCGAGGGCGGCCTCATCATTGCCGATGAGGGCGAGTTTACCGCACGCAACCTCGCGAAGGCCGGATACGAGCAAAATCCGCTCGAGGACGACAGCCTTGGTAAGTGGCAGGTGGTCCATTTCAACATTTCGCAGCTTACGCTTGATGCCGTGAAGCCCTTCGGCCTTGGCAACAAGGAAGCGCTCCGCTGCAAGAACATGTGGACGCTTGGCCTCGCGCTCTGGATGTTCGACCGCGATCGCAAGCCGATCGTCGACTGGCTCAAGCAGAAGTTCGCCAAAGCGCCAGAACTTGCAGAGGCGAACATTGCGGCACTGAATGCCGGCCATGCCTATGGCGAAACCATCGAGATGGGTGCGCCCTTCAAGCAGCACCACATTGCCGCAGCGCCCGCGGAGCCGGGGCTCTATCGCACGGTCACGGGTGCCGAAGCGCTCGCGCTCGGACTTGTCGCGGGCTGCCAGCTCGCCGGCTTGCAGATGTTTTTCGGTTCCTACCCGATTACTCCTGCAAGTCCGCTCCTCCATCACCTGGCGAGGCTCAAGGAATTCGGAATCACGACCTTCCAGGCGGAGGACGAGATCGCTGCCATCTGCGCCGCCATTGGGGCGAGCTACGCGGGACAGCTCGGCATCACCTCGTCCTCTGGGCCTGGCGTTGCTCTCAAGACCGAGGCGATCGGCCTTGCAATCATGACCGAGCTGCCACTGGTCGTCGTCAATTCGCAGCGCGGCGGGCCCTCGACGGGCCTTCCGACCAAGACCGAGCAGTCGGATCTCTACCAGGCGGTTTACGGGCGAAACGCCGATTCGCCATTGCCGGTGATTGCCGCGCGCTCGCCTGCGGACGCCTTCGACTGCGCGATCGAGGCCTGCCGAATTGCCACCCGTTACATGACGCCGCTGATGCTTCTGACGGACGGCTATATCGCCAACGCCGCCGAGCCGTGGCGAGTACCGGACATGGGCAATTACGAGCCGTTTCCAGTGAAATATTTCGATACGCCGCCGGCCGAAGGCGAGGGGGTGATGCCCTACGCACGCAACGAGGAACTCGCGCGGCCATGGATCAAGCCCGGCACGCCCGGGCTCGAGCACCGCATCGGAGGCATCGAGAAGGCTCCCGGGACGGGCAACATCGATTATTCGCCGGCCGTCCACCAGAAGATGACCGACACGAGGTGGAACAAGGTGGCCGGGATCGCGAACAATATTCCCGATCAGGAGATTTGCGCCGGCCGCGAAGGCGCCGAGCTTGCGGTCGTCGGCTGGGGCTCGACCTTCGGGCCCATCCACCAGGCCGTGAGAAGGGCACTCGCCAGCGGACGTGATGTCGCCCATGTCCATGTCCGCCACATCTGGCCCATGCCAGGCAACATGTCGGCCCTGCTCAAGAGCTTCAAACATGTCCTCGTTCCCGAGATGAACATGGGCCAGTTCAAGACCGTGCTTCGGGACCAGTTTCTGATCGACGCGCAGTCCCTGACCAAAGTCTCGGGCCATCCGTTCCGCATTGCCGAGATCGAGGCCGCGATTGACGCGATCCTTCGTTCAGGAGGCTGAGAATGGCTGTATCGCGTCTAATCGAACGAGAGCTGCGGACTGAGGCGCCATGAGGCCCCTCAATGTCTGGCCAATGGTCCTTCTGCTGATCGCCATTGTCTTACTCGTAATCTGGTTGAGGCCCCACTGATGAACGAAGTGACGACCATCACCACCGCCAAGGACTGGGCAAGCGACCAGGAAGTGCGCTGGTGCCCGGGGTGCGGGGACTATGCGGTGCTGAAAGCCGTTCAGCGCACGATGCCCGATCTTGGCGTCGCCCGCGAAAAGACCGTCTTCGTCTCCGGGATCGGCTGCTCGAGCCGCTTTCCTTATTACATGTCGAGCTACGGTTTTCACACGATCCACGGGCGGGCCGCGGCGGTCGCGACCGGGGTCAAGCTCGCCAACCCCGAGCTGGATGTCTGGATCATCACCGGCGACGGCGATGCCCTGTCCATTGGCGGCAATCACACGATGCATGTGCTGCGTCGCAACCTCGACTGTCAGATCCTCCTGTTCAACAACGAGATTTACGGACTGACCAAGGGCCAATATTCTCCCACCAGCAGGGTTGGTACGAGAAGCCCATCGACCCCGTTCGGCTCGGTCGACCGACCCGTCACTCCGTGCATGTTTGCATTGGGCTCAGGCGCACGCTTCATCGCTCGCGGCATCGACGTCCACAAGAACCTGCCCGATGTTCTCAAGGCTGCGCACGCGCACAAGGGCGCAAGCTTCGTCGAGATCTACCAGAACTGCGTCGTCTATAACGACGATGTTTTCGCAGGGTTCACCGAGCGCGACGTTGCCGCTGAGAAACAGCTCTGGCTCAAGCCGGGCGAGCGGATGCTCTTTGCCGGGGGTGCCAAGGGGATCGCGCTCGACGTCGATCGGCTGTGCCTCAAGATCGTTGCTGGCGATGATCCCTCGGTGATCATCCACGAGCCCAGGAACAAGGGCATTGCCGCGATGCTGATCGAGATGCCCGATAGCTTCCCCGTCGCCCTTGGAGTGATTTACGAGGATCCGGCTCCGACGTTTGAAAGCGCAGTCATCGAACAGAACAAGGCCGTTGCCGCCGGCAAGGCTCCGGACCTCCAGGCGCTGGTCAGCAAGGGCCAGACCTGGATGGTCGAAAAGGAGCCGCGCCAGCTTTGAGCCTTCGTTTTCGGCACGATCGCCACCGGCCTGGCCACCCTGGCTCGTAAGGGACAGCCCTAGAAATTGGACAATCTCACCCACAGCCTGGTGGGCGCCGTCCTCGGGCGCATGGGCCTAAAGCGCCTGACGCCGCGCGCAATGCCGGCACTCATCATCTCGGCAAACCTCCCGGACATCGACAGCTGGATCGCGCGCCCGCTCGGCCTCTCGCCGCGTACCTTCCATCGCGGCTTTACTCACGGAGTTGGCGGGCTCGTCGTGATGCCGCTCGTTGCAGCGGCAGTCATCCTTTTGTGGGACAGGCTTCGCCCTGGAAGGGAAGGGGCAGTGAAGCCCCTGGGGCTTCTCCTGGCCTGTTTCATCGGGGTTCTGAGCCACCCGCTCCTCGACCTCATGAACACCTACGGGGTGCGCCTGCTCGAGCCCTTCTCGCATCGCTGGTACTACGGAGACACGCTCTTCATCGTTGATCCATGGATCTGGATCGCCTTGATCCTGGGGCTGGAGTTCTCTTGGCGCGCGGAACGGCTCGGCCGGAACTGGACCAGGCCCGCGGCATATGCCTTCACCGCGGTGCTCGCCTACATCGGTCTCAATGCCGTCATTTCGGCAGGGGCAGTCGCGGCCGCGCGGCCGCTCGTTCAGCAGGTTGGACAGCCGCGCATGATCGTCGCGGGAGAGGTTCCGCTGACATTCTGGAAGCGCCAGGTGATGTGGCGGACCGACAAGCTTGCCGGCACCGCCGAGTTCGTGCCCTTTTCCGGTGCGAGCCTCGATCCCAGGATCCTTCCGCTCAATTTCGATGACCCGCGGCTCTTGCCGGCTGCGCGCACCGACCCGGACGTGTGCAACTTCCTTTTCTGGTCGCGCATGCCGCTGGTGATCGAACTGGACGGCCGCGCCTACCTCAGCGACCAGCGTTTTCCGGCGCTCCGGCGCACCACCTTCATGGTCCCGCTCGACAAGCGGTAAATGAATTCATAACTGGCGCGACATGAGCACGCGCGGCGAACATCTGGTTCGCGCCGACCGCGGTTTCGCGACCGGCGGCGGCGCGCTTGCGCGCCTGACTGCTCCAGCCTTCTCCAAGGTTCTCGACCAGATCGACCGCCAGCTCGCCTGCGGCTGCATCGAGACTCGGTTGCCTGACGGCTCGATGCGCCGCCTCGGCTCGGACACGAGCGGTCCCAAGGCAGTGGTCCGACTCTCGAGCTGGCTTGCGCTCGTGCGGCTTGCAACGTCCGGTTCGGTGGGCTGGTACAAGGCTTGGACGCTCGGCGAATGGTCCAGTCCCGACCCGGTCGGGGTGTTCGAGCTCTTTTCCGCCAATGCTGTTGCACTGGGCGACATTGGACGTGCCAAGGGCCCGTTCCGCTGGATCAACGCGCTTGCGCATCGCCTGCGCGACAACGCGCCCGGGAAGGCGAGGCAGAACATCGCGGCGCATTATGATCTTGGGAACGACTTCTATGGTGCGTGGCTCGACGCGACGATGACCTATTCGTCCGCGCGCTTCGATACTCCCGGCGAAAGTCTCGAGACCGCGCAGCTCAACAAGATCGCCGCATTGCTCGACCGGCTCGATCTCAAGCCCGGGCAGAGGCTGCTAGAGATCGGATGCGGCTGGGGCACGCTTGCGATCGAGGCCGCCAGGCGGGGCGCGCACGTCGTGGGCCTCACCCTCTCGCGCGAGCAAAAGGAGTGGGCCGATCGCAAGATTGCCGAAGCTGGTCTTGAAGAGCGTATCGAGATCCGTCTCCAGGATTATCGCGAGACGGACGAGCAATTCGACGCCCTCGCATCGGTTGAGATGGTCGAGGCCGTCGGGCGGCGCTGGTGGGGCACCTATCTCGACAGCATCGCCCGCAACCTTCGTGCAGGGGGCCGGGCAGCCCTTCAATTCATCTCGATCGATCACCGGCTTTTCGAGCGGTATGCAAAGAACGCCGATTTCATCCAGACCTACATCTTTCCCGGCGGACTTCTGCTCGACGAGCAACAATTCGAGACCCTGGCGAGCGAACGCGGACTGAGCTGGACGGACCGGGAGAGTCTTCGTCTCGACTATGCCGAGACGCTGAGGCGCTGGCGCGACAGCTACAATGAGGCGGTCTCGAACGGAGCGCTCAGGGGTTTTGAAGAGCCCTTCCACAATCTCTGGCGCTACTACCTCATGTATTGTGAAGGCGGCTTTCGCGGCGGCGCGATCGACGTTGCCCAAGTGACCATGGCAAAAGCGACAGGCTGATAAGAAGGAAGGCCGCGAAACTGACGACAGCGCCGATGCGCTCGGGCATCGTCGGCACGAGCTTGCGGGCGCACTCGCGTCCCTCATAGGCAAGAAGCTGCGTTCTTGGATCCGGGAACGTCGAGACCCGCCTTGAGCCGCAATGCACTTCCCATGAAGGAAAATAGAAGACCGCCTCGCGGGTGATCCTGCCGTCGAACTGCGCGCTGCGATGCCGGGCGCCAATCTCGAGCGCCCATTTGGAAGGCCAGCTGTAAGGCCGTTTCCCGGGCGGAAGATTTTCAGGAACGTCCGGATGGACTGCGCGCATCACGCGGTCCCCGAAATTGGCGCTGTCCGGCTTCGCGGCGATGATGAACCCGGCCATCAACAGGAACGAGACCCAGATCATCAGCCAGGGCACGCGGTTTCTTGCTCCGAGCGCGGCCGCGGTGACGAAGGCGAGCTCGGCGATGGGCAGCAGGCGGAAGGGAAACTGGACTGAGCGCAGGAACGGAAATTCCCAGATGATGGGCAGGATCCCAACCCCGATCGCAAGGCATAGGACGGCCCAGACTGCCCATGGCGAGCGCTCGCGAATGATGAGGCCGACGCTCGGCACTGCAAGCGCGACGCCGACCAGGAGGACTGCTCGATAGGTCTGGTCAGACCAGGCTTCGGCGCTCCACAGGTTCCATGTCGAAGGCTGGAGATAGTGCAGCGTCCAGAGGTCGGCGCTGCTGCGATAAGGTTCGAGTAGAACTGCTGGAACGAGATAGATTGCCGAAGCGGCAAGCCCCAGTGCGAATGCTGCTCCGATGCGCAGCAGGCTCATGGGCGATTTCCAGGCTTTCACCAGCACATAGGGCGAAAAGAGGAACAGCGAGGCGAGAAGCGCGAGCGGCAGGTGGCTCATGACGAGCGCCGCGTAGGCGAGTGCTGCAAGGGCGGCGCCGCCCCGCTTTTCTTCGAGCATTCTGCGGATGCCGATGAGAACGAGCGGTACGAAGCCCGTTGCAAGAAATTCGGCGATTGCGCCTCGCTGGTAGAAGTTGAACAGCTGATAGGGTGCGACCATGAACAGCAGTGCAGCTGGAAGCGCCGCCCGGCTTTGCGGCCTCAGCCAGAAATAGACGCTGATGCCTGACAGCAACGAAGCCGCGGCAAAGGCTGCAATAAGGGCGGAGAAGGTGCTGAAGCCCGCGAGCGCGAAGCCGGAGCCGAGATAGAAGGCGAGCGGCGGATAGTAATAGAAGACGGGCGAGCCGAGCCCGTCGTGGGATAGCGGCAGCCATCTTGGGTAGAGCGTGCCCTTGCCGAGCTCGCGTGCGAATTGCTCGAGCCACACGAGGTCGATCCAGAAGCTGTCGTTGAGGCGGACTGGTCCGAGCGCTGCAGGAAGTGCGAGAGCTGCCGCCACGAGGAGCAGCGCTCCAAGAGCGAGCAATGTGTGCTGCCTCTCCCGAGGGAGACCGCCGTCAGCGCCGATCCGGTTTTGCCCAATCCACTCGACCGACATGACCACTCCCCGGACAGTTCGCGCGGGAATGACATGCTTTGGTTGAGATTGAGTTTACCAAATGGGGCCCGAGGCGCAGCAGCATCCCTCAGGAGAAAGTCGGGTGAGCTCTACCCGGCGCGAAGCTTGGAAGGGCTCACCCGTGCTCGGCACAGGGGCAACGTTGCGCCGAGCAATCCGTTTACACGTGAGCGCCCCGACCCGGCGCCTAGACCCAACAACAAGACAGGATCGGCACGAACATTTCAGTTCGCCCATCCCAAATGCGTCAAACCGTTACGCTGCCATAGGCATTGCATGCGAGTCGGGCAACGCCCGTTTAACGAAAAATGAAGCGCGCCGACTTGCCGTGCAGATACGGTCAGGCCTGGGCCGGGGAAGGCGCAGCGGGCTCGTCGATCCGCATCTTCCCGGCGTCAGCCTTGGTCTCAAGGCGCTCGACGATCGCTCGGGCGACCGCCTCGGGCGGCTTGACCCGCTCGGGCTCCTCTCCGGGGAAGGCGAGCGCGCGCATGCGCGTGCGTGTGGCCCCGGGATCCACCACGTGGACCCGGACCCGTTTCATGTGCGCGGTCTCGTCGGCATAGGCTCCAAGCAGCGTTTCGAGCGCTGCTTTTGACGAGCCATAGGCTCCCCAGAAGGCGCGTGGCTCAGCACCTACGGACGAGGTGAGAGCAACCACGTCTGCCTCGTCGGCCCGCTTCAACAGCGGGTCGAACGCTGCAATGAGCGCCTGGTTCGCAAGGAGGTTCAGGCTCAGGATGCGCGTATATTCCTTGGGATCGATGTCCTGGACCGGAGTCAGGGATCCGAGCATCGCGGCGTTGAGGACGAGGATGTCGAGCTTCTTCCAGCGCTCCAGAACGGCAGCTGCGAGCTTTCCGATGCTCTCTCCCTGGGTGAGGTCGAGCGGGGCGATTGTCGCAGTGCCCCGCGCCCGGTGGATACGGTCTTCAACCTCTTCGAGAGCCGAAACGGTTCGGGCGACGAGAATTACGTGCGCGCCGGCAGCGGCCAGCGCTTCAGCAGTGGCGGCACCAATCCCGCGGCTTGCCCCGGTCACAAGCGCGAGGCGTCCCGCGAAGGGTTTCGAATCAGTCATTGGGCCGCCTCTAGCGGCTTAGCGGCTCGCGACCAAAGAGAGCGGCGCGCCGTCTTCCTTTTCCCCCACGTCGGTAAGGCTGGTTGGATAGGCGCCGGTAAAGCAGGCGTCGCAGCGCTGCGGCTGCGCTGCATCGCGCTCCTGGCCGAGCGCGCGATACAGTCCCTCGATCGAGATGAACGCGAGGCTGTCGGCGTTGATGTAATCGCGCATCTGCTCGACGCTCATCTGGGCTGCCAGCAGCTTGGCTCGCTCGGGAGTGTCGACGCCGTAAAAGCAGCTGTGCCGGGTAGGCGGGGAAGCGATGCGCATGTGAACTTCGCGCGCGCCGGCGTCGCGCATCATCTGGACGAGCTTCACGCTCGTCGTGCCGCGGACGATCGAATCGTCGATCAACACGATGGTCCTGCCATCGATCAGGGCCGAATTTGCGTTGTGCTTGAGCTTGACGCCCTGCAGCCGGACGTCCTGGCTCGGCTGGATGAAGGTGCGCCCGACATAATGTGAACGGATTATTCCAAGTTCGAATGGAATTCCGCTTTCCTGCGCAAAGCCGATTGCCGCGGGCACGCCGCTGTCGGGAACCGGGACTACATAGTCGGCCTCGACCGGCGCTTCACGGGCGAGCTCGGCGCCGATGTTCTTTCGGACTTCGTAGACCGAAACGCCCTCGGCAATGCTGTCCGGCCGCGAGAAATAGACGTGCTCGAAGATGCAGGGCCGCGGCGCGACCTTCTCGAAGGGCCGGAAGGAACGGATGCCGCCGTCGTTGACCAGAATCAGCTCGCCGGGTTCGACGTCGCGCAGAAAGCTCGCGCCGATGACATCGAGTGCCACCGTCTCGGACGCAAAGATGGTCGCCTCGCCAAGCTTGCCCATGACGAGCGGACGAATACCCAGCGGATCGCGGCATGCGATCAGGCCTTCATCGGTCAGCACCACGAGGGAATAGGCACCTTCGACCTGCTTGAGGGCGTCCGTCAGGCGGTCCAGCATGTTGCCGCGATCGGACGTTGCAACGAGGTGGATGATGACTTCGGTGTCGCTGGTGGACTGGAAGATGGAACCGCGGCG
The DNA here is from genome assembly GCF_038148795.1 of Sphingomonas agri. Taxonomy (NCBI): domain Bacteria; kingdom Pseudomonadati; phylum Pseudomonadota; class Alphaproteobacteria; order Sphingomonadales; family Sphingomonadaceae; genus Sphingomonas; species Sphingomonas agri. Next base: position 97,651 of record NZ_JBAPEU010000003.1, read on the forward strand.
ATTGAGAGTCCGCCGCAGCTTCATAGCATTGGAAAGATTCCCGTTGTGGGCGACCGCAAAGCCTCCCTCGGCGAGCTCGGCGAACAAGGGCTGGACATTGCGGAGCGCGGTTTCGCCGGTCGTCGAATAGCGCACGTGACCGATGCCAGCCCGCCCGGCGAGGCGCCGGATGATGTCGTCGCGATCGAAATTTCCGGCGACATGCCCCATCGCGCGGTGCGAATGGAAATGCTTGCCGTCGAAGCTGGTGATTCCGGCAGCCTCCTGGCCGCGATGCTGAAGCGTGTGAAGGCCAAGGGCGACGAAGCTGGCTGCATTGTCTGCACCCCAGATGCCAAAGATGCCGCACTCCTCGCGCAGCTTGTCATCGTCGAACGGATTCGTCGTCAGCACAGGATCCCCCGAGCACGGTCGCTGTAACTTGCGCGTCATATAGGTGAGGGGTTTGCCTTTGTCGCCCCCGGCCTGAATATTCCGTGAAATCTTAACCGTTTAGCGGGCCTAGGCCTTGTAAAGTGCGGGAAATTTCCGGTGGAGGGCAGCGACTTTGGGCCGGTCGTTGACCACGATGTAGGGGAAATATGGGTGTTTCCTCGCAAAGCCCTGGTGATAGGCTTCCGCCGGATAGAAGCTTCCGCTCTCGATCCTCGTCACAATAGGCGCCTTGTAGACATGAGCTGCACCAAGCCGCGCAATGAAGGCCCGGGCGAAGCGATCCTGATCCGACGATTGCGGGAAGATGGCGGAGCGGTAGCTGTGACCGACATCGGGCCCCTGGCGGTCGACCTGCGTCGGGTCATGCGCGACGGTGAAATAGATCTGGAGAAGCTGGGCGTAGCTGACTTGTGAAGGATCATAGGTGATCTTCACCGCCTCGGCGTGTCCCGTACCTTCCGAACTGACTTTCTCGTAACTGGCGTCCTTGGCGCCGCCCCCGGCATAGCCCGAGACGACGTCACTTACCCCCTTCACGTGCTCGAACACGCTTTCCATTCCCCAGAAGCAGCCTCCCGCAAGAACAGCAGTGTCACTTCTTGGAGCGGCATTGGCAGGAGCAGCCGCGAGCGCGGATGCAATCAGCAGCTTGGCAAGCTTCATCAAGGTTCCTTCCGGACGGAAATCTAATGTGGGGCGCCCGACATTTACAGATGCTGGACGGGACGCTGCGCTCGCGGCTAGGACAGTACTGACACGGAGGTAAGCAATGCCGACCTATTCTGCGCCGGTGCGTGACACCCGCTTCGTCCTCGAGAATGTCCTCGATATCGGGCGCTATTCGAACCTGCCTGGCTTTGCCAACGCGACACCGGACCTGATCGAAGCAATCCTCGAGGAAGCCGGGCGTTTCTGTGCAGAGGTGCTCCAGCCGCTCAATCGCATCGGCGACGAGGCGGGATGCAAGCGCTCGGATGACGGTTCAGTAACGACGCCGCCCGGCTTCAAGCATGCCTGGGACCAGTTCTGCAAAGCAGGCTGGCCGACCCTCACCGTGCCCGAGGAATATGGCGGCCAGGGCCTTCCGCAGGTGATCGGCACCGCGGTCAGCGAATATATCCTGTCGGCCAACCACAGCTTCGAAATGTACCAGGGGCTGACGTCGGGCGCGATCGCTTCCCTGCTGGTCAAGGGGTCGGACGAGCTGAAGCAGCGCTACGTCCCCAACATGGCGACCGGCAAGTGGACCGGCACCATGAATCTCACCGAGCCGCATTGCGGTACCGACCTTGGCCTGTTGAAGACCCGCGCCGAGGAAAATCCGGACGGCAGTTATTCGATCACCGGCACCAAGATATTCATCTCGTCGGGCGAGCATGATCTGTCGGAGAACATCATCCACCTGGTGCTCGCCAAGCGGACGGGCGCGCCCGATAACGTCAAGGGCATTTCACTGTTCGTCGTTCCCAAGTTCCTCGTTAACGAGGACGGCTCGATCGGCGCCCGCAATCCGCTCGTCTGCGGCGCCCTCGAGAAGAAAATGGGCATCCACGGCAATGCGACCTGCGTGATGAACTACGACGGCGCGAAAGGCTGGCTCGTCGGCGAACCCGAAAAAGGGCTCCAGGCGATGTTCATCATGATGAATGCGGCGCGCCTTGGCGTCGGTCTCCAGGGCGTCGCCCAGGGTGAGGTCGCCTACCAAAATGCTGCTTCCTACGCACGCGACCGGCGACAAGGCCGGGCGCTTAGCGAACATGAGCGCGACACTGAGGCCAAGGCCGACCCGATCATCGTCCATCCCGACGTTCGGCGGATGCTGATGGAGTCTCGCGCGTGGAACGAGGCGGGCCGGGCGCTGGTTCTGTGGGGAGCGCTGCAGGTCGACCTGATGCGCCGCTCGCCCGACGAGGCTGAGCGGCAGCAGGCCGACGATCTGCTCGGGCTCATCACGCCGGTCATCAAGGGCTATCTGACCGACAAGGGCTTTGCAGCCGCGGTCAATGCGCAGCAGGTGCTGGGCGGCCACGGCTACATCCGCGAACACGGCATGGAACAGTTCGTGCGCGATGCGCGCATCACCCAGATCTATGAAGGCACGAACGGGATCCAGGCGATGGACCTCGTCGGACGCAAGCTCCCACGCGAGGGCGGCCGGGCCGTGCGCAGCTTCTTCGCACTGGTCGGGGGCGACATCGCCGAGGCCAAGCGGGCCGGCGATCCCGGGGGCATCGCCGCGGCGCTCGAACCTGCACTTCAGGACCTCCAGGCAGCAACGATGTGGCTTGCACAGAATGCTCCTGCCGATCCGGACAATGCCGGCGCTGGCGCCTATCCTTACATGGACCTGATGGGCCTGGTCGCGCTTGGCTGGATGTGGCTCAAGATGGCGGCAGCCTCGAGCCGCGCGCTCGAGAATGGCGCCCAGGACAGACCGTTCCACGAGGCCAAGCTCACGACCGCGCGTTTTTACGCGCAGCGTGAGCTACCTCTGTCGGTTTCATTGAAAAGGAAGATCGAAGCGGGCGCCGAGACGCTGATGCAGATGCCGGCCGAAGTCTTCTAGGAGCCTCGCGAAAGCGGCGGTTTCCAGTTGAAGCGGGAGCCTTAGCGGCCCGTTTACGATCAATGACTTGGCCTATGCGAGTGAGTTAACACCGCGGTCACCGAGAGAGGGCCGGCCGGGGAAGAGCGCCTGGCTGCCCCTGCAGCGCGAGGCGCTTGCTGATTGACGCACAAGGTAAATTTTCCGGCAACCACAAGCTTTCAACGAACGTGAAGGGGGCTCGAGGCATTTGGGCCGCCTCGATGTTTTAAAAGTGGGGAATCAAGATGCGTTTGAATGTCTGCCTAGCGGCGCTTGCCGCGACTCTCGTGGCCTCGCCGGCGCTCGCCCAGCAGGCTCCCACCGCTTCGGACACGGCTTCGGCTGCAGCTCGCGGCGTTGTTCTCCAAACTCATCAGCTGGTGAAGGACAAGGACCTCGATTTCGGCGTCGTCACCGTCGATGCGCAGGGTGGCACAGTGTCGATCTCGGCCGATGCGACCGGCTCGCGCAGCACGACACTCGGCGTCACTGCCCTGTCGGGAACCTACCAGGCCGCGAAGTTTCTTGGCGAGGCTGCTCCCTCGGAAACCGTTCAGCTGACCCTTACGCCGCCGGCAACGGGCGTCGTGACCAGCACCAATGGCGTGGACACGATCCCAGTCAGCCTGCAGCTCGACGCCGGAGGTGCTACGCGCCAGACGAACGTTTCGGGCCAGTTCACCGTCTATGTCGGCGGCACCTTCACGCTGGCTCCCAACCAGCCTGCCGGCGTCTATTCCGAGAATTTCGACGTCAAGGCCGACTATCAATAAGTCCAGGTCGGCAGGAAAAGCGGGCGGCCCCGGGGTTTTTGCTTCGGGGCCGCCTTTCTTTTGAGATATTTAGCCGCGGTTCAGATTACCACGACGACTCGAACGGCTGCTACGATGAACGCCGATCCGCTGTGCGGTCCCAAGCGTTTTACCGGCACGACTCCAACGCAGAGACGGAGGAAATGAGTCATGTCGATGGTGAACAAGATGATTGGCCTCGGTGCCGGCTTCGCCGCATTGGCGGCCGCGGCGCCCGCTGCGGGCCAATATTATGGCGAGGTGCAGCCCTATGGCTATGCCCAGCCCTATGGCTACGCGCAGTCCTATGGCTATGCCCACCCCTATGGCTATGGCGTCAATACCAACCTGGCGGCTTCGCAATGCTCGGCCGCCGTCCAGAACCGCCTTTATAACCGAAGCAGCATCGGCGGAATCCTGGGTGCAGTCCTTGGCACCAACACGAGCGGCCGGGTGGTCTCGGTGACGCAGGTCAGCCCGCGCGCCAACGGTCTCATCCGCGTGCGCGGTCTTGCAAGCAGCGGTCGCTTTGCCTCCAACGGCTACGGTCCGTACGGCGTCGGCGCGTATGGTGCGCTGGGTTACGGCTATGCCAGTGCAGCTGACCTGAGCTTCCGCTGCGACGTTGCGCCGAATGGCGCCGTCTACAGCGTAAGCATCAACCGCCGCTAAACGGACGGCAATCTGAAACAGGAAGGGCGCCGGGCCACCCCCGGCGCCCTTTTTCTTGAGCGCATTCGGTCCTTTCCCGGTTCAGCTGAGGGTCAGCGCTTTTCCTTTTAAAACCCATGCTGCATTTGTGCGTTCATGGCGCTGCAGCGCTGCTCGAGCGCAATTGAGGGATGAAAAAGCACTGATGGGTAAATTGATGCGCGGCCGGATGCCGCTCGGCCGGATCCTTGGGGCTGGAACTTTGCTGGTGGTGCTCGGCCTGGGCTTGCCGGCGGTGCTCCCGCTCGCGCCCGCAAACGGCGCGCAGGCTCCGGCATTCGACGCCGAAATTGCCGATTTCTACCGTTCGCGAAGCGGCGCGCCTCTGTGGTTTGCTCCAACGGCCCGAGATGCCGCTCCGCAGCTCGTCCAGCTGCTCGCCAGTGCGCAAGCGGATCGTCTCAACCCGCGGCGTTACAATGTCCGAGGACTTGCGAGCGCAGTCGCTTCGGCTCGTACGGGAGACCCGGCAGCGGTCCAGCGCGCGGAGGCGATGCTGAGCGCCGCCTTCGTAACCTATGCGCGCGACATGAAGCATGATCCTGGAGTGGGCATCATCTATGTCGACCCGGAACTGAAGCCCGAGCCCCCCTCGGCGATGGAATTGCTGACAGCCGCCGCCCGCGCTCCTTCGCTCAGCGATTATGTGCAGCAGATGGGGTGGATGAACCCGATCTACGCCAAGCTGAGGCAGGCGCTCGCAAGCCGCATCTACAGCAATCAGGCGCAATACAGGCTTCTCTCGCTCAACCTCGAGCGTGCGCGGGCACTGCCCTCTGGTGGCGGCCGCTACGTGATCGTCAATCCTCCAGCGGCTCGCCTGTACATGTACGAGAACGGCCAGGTCGTGGATTCCATGCGGGTCGTCGCCGGGCGTCCCGATCCGATTGCGCAGACGCCTATGATGAACGCCTTCATCCGCTTCGAGGCGCTTAATCCCTACTGGAATGCGCCGCCGGACATCGCAGCGCGCAAGCTTGCCCCGAATGTCCTGAAGCGCGGGCGCGCCTATCTCAACGAAAAGGGTTATGAGATTGTCGACCAGTTCGGCGACAATGCGCATGTCCTCAATCCGATGTCGGTCGACTGGAATGGTGTGGTCGGGGGCCGCGTTCAGGTCCGCATGCGACAGAAGCCGGGACCGGCCAATTCCATGGGCCGAATGAAGTTCATGTTCCCGAACCAGCAAGGGATCTGGCTCCACGACACTCCGGAGAAGGAAAAGATCGAGGACGCAGCGCGGCTCGAGAGCAATGGCTGCGTCCGTCTCGAGGATGCTCCCCGCTTTGCCCGCTGGCTGTTCAACGGCCGGGCGCCGAGCCCCAAAGGAGCTCGTCCCGAGCAGAAGGTCAATCTGCCCTCGCCGGTGCCGCTCTACATCACCTACCTGACGGCGGTGCCGAGCGGGACTTCCATCGTCTATTTCGACGATTTCTACGGGAAGGACCGGGCGCAGGCGCGGCAGTTCGCCGGCCGGTAGGAGCTCAGCTCGCTTCGCGCCGGCCCGTATGCCACGGGCTGGTGACCGCCGGCTGGCCCTTTTTCTCCTTGGTCGGCGCGAGGCGCCCAAGGTCGAAGTGCCCGGCGAACTGGATTCCGAAATTGCCGGTTTGCGCCCAGCGGACGAGGCCGTGAACGGGCCCGACCCCGACGATGTCGATGGTGAGTTCATCGCCGGGCGCAACGGGCTTGGAGCAGTCGACGAGTGCTCCCATCGAGGAAATGTTACGCAGCCTCAGCTCGACCGTCTGACCGCCGATGGACGCAAGTGCGCGGCGCATGAGCCGGTGGCGAGGTTCGCGGATGCACGCAAAGCCCGCCGCTTCCATGGTCGTGCTGTTGGCAATCTTGCGAGATGTTTCGGCAGGCTCGGGCTTACCGAATATGTATCCCTGGACCATGCTGACACCGAGCTCGCGGATGAGCTGGAGATCATCGTGGGTCTCCACGCCCTCGGCGCAGGTATCCATGCCGAGCGTTTCGGCGAGGGTGACGATTGCACGGATAATGGCTGCATTGCGGTTGGTAGCGCTTGTCGATGCAGCGCCGCGCACAAAACTCTGGTCGATCTTGATCTTGTCGAAGGGCGCCTTCTTCAGATAGCCGAGCGATGAGTAGCCAGTGCCGAAATCGTCCAGCGCAAGCCGGACTCCCAGCTCTTTCAGTCTCGCGAAGGTCTCGTCGGTTGATTCGCCTTCGGCGAGAAATACGCCTTCGGTGATTTCCAGTTCGAGCCGGCTTGCGCGGACGCCCGTCTCGCGCAGGTGACCTGCGACCATTTTCACGACGCCCGGATCGTTGAACTGGAGCGGCGAGAGGTTCACTGCGACGCGCACCTGGTCGGGCCAGTTCGCTGCCTCTTCAAGAGCGGTCCTTAATACCCATTCGCCGATCTTGCCGACGATGCCGGCTTCCTCGGCCAACGGAATGAACTTGGCGGGCGAGATCGCGCCGCGTGTCGGATGCTGCCAGCGCACAAGGGCTTCGAAGCCCGAGATTTCCTCGGCCGCCGTGCGGACGATCGGCTGGTAATGGACGGACAGTTCGCCGCGCTCGATGGCCTGGCGAAGATCGTTCTCGAGCACTTGCCGCTCGGCAGCTTCGCTGTGCATCGAAGGCTCGTACAGCCGGTGTTTGCCGCGCCCCGCCGCCTTGGCTGCGTAAAGTGCAAGGTCTGCGTTCCGGACCATGGCGTCGGCGCTGGCGCGGCCCGGATCACCGATGACAATCCCGACCGAGGCGCCAATCGTGACCTTGTATCCCTCGATCATGTAGGGCCGCGACACTTGCTCGATCAACGTTCGTGCAAGCGATTCGAGGAGACCCAGTTCGACGGCGCCTGGCAGGACCGCCTGGAACTCGTCGCCGCCAAGACGGCCGACCTGGCCGTGATTGCCCATCACCGACTTCAGCCTTTCGGCCACCTGGCGAAGGAGCGCATCGCCCACGGGATGGCCGAGCGTATCATTGACGTTCTTGAACCGGTCGAGGTCGATCATGAAGAGCGCGCAGCCCTTCTTGCGGTGCGCTGCGTTGCGAAGCGCTTCATCAAGCGTCTGACGCATCATTGCGCGGTTCGGAAGAGCGGTCAGCGAATCGAACCGCGCAAGACGTGAAATCTCGCGCTCGGACTTGCGCTGCTCGGTAAGATCGGTGCCGATCCCGCGAAAGCCAAGGAAACGTCCGCGCTCGTCGAAGATCGGATTTCCCGACAGGGACCAATGGACATCCTCTTCGCTCGCCGGGCTGACGACCACGTCGGAGAAGGGAAAGCGTGCCGAAAGGTGGAAGCCCAGAGTCTTGCGCTCCTCGAGCGATTCCGATGCCTGGTCGACCGAAAGGAGGTCGGTGAACTGGCGGCCGAGCAACGCTTCGGGCTCGCACTGGAAATCGTCGGCAAGCTGGCGCGATACGTAGGAGAGGGTTCCGAGCGAGTCCGTTTCCCAGAACCAGCCGCGGCCGCTGTTCTCGAATTCATCGACGAAGTTGAGCGCTTTCTTGGCCTGACTCTCGAGCGCAAGGCGAGTTCGTCCCGCAAATAGCGACTTTTGCGTGATGAGCACGCTGTAGGCGATCATCAGAACCGACATCCACTCGATTGCGAACGAGGCGTCGGAGTTGCTCGAAAAGAGGAAGGTCGTGATGAAGGCGACCGCCGTATTGACCAGTGCAAGCGGCGGGGAGGAAACGGCAACGATCGACCTCAGGAAGAAACCGGAAGCCATCGCCACGGTGACGAAGGTCGGATCGGCAAGCCGACCCGATCCTGCAGCAAAGCAGGCAACAGCCCACAACATACCGGTGACTGCAAGATAGCCGCACATGAGACGTGAGACGGTGTGCGGTGCCAGCTGCAGTCGCCGCCACATGGCCATGGTGATGCCTGCCGCGCTGTCGAGCGCGAGGGAGAAAACCAGCGGCACGAGAGCTCCTGCGAGCGCTCCGCCGCCGGCTTCGGCAGGCGCTTCCACAAACAGGCTGATCGCCAGTGCAAGGTGGCCGCTCAGGAGCAGCCACGGCGCATACATCCAGCTCGCGAGACGCCGCTCACCAAGGGCGAAATTGGCGCTCTCGATGTGGTCGACCACGTCGAACAGCAGCGCCTCGCGCACGGACGCGCGCGCAGGCGTATTGAGCTCGACTGCCGGCGGTCTGCCGAACAAGGTCCGACGCATTGAGTTTCCACCAAGAGGACCGCGCGTCGCGGTCAATGGTGCAGTATTGCAGGGCGCCGGTTAATAGCTGCCCAAACGAACGCGGTTACCGGTGCCTTAAGCCTCCTGTGGCAGGAAGTCGGGGACGGAGAGGTACCGCTCGCCGGTATCGTAATTGAACGTGAGGATCCGCGGCCGGTCGCCGAGCTCGGGCAGCTTCTGTTCAACTCCGGCCAGTGCTGCCCCCGACGAGATGCCGATGAGGAGGCCTTCCTCGCTTGCCGCGCGGCGTGCCATTTCCTTTGCCTGTTCCGCGTCGACGTCGATGACTCCGTCGAGAATCTTCGTGTTTAGGATGCTCGGGACGAAATTGGCGCCGAGCCCCTGTATCGGGTGCGGCCCGGGTGCTCCGCCGCTGAGGACCGGCGAAAGCGCGGGTTCGACGGCAAAGACCTTGAGGTTTGGCCACACCGGCTTGAGGACCTCGGCGCAGGCGGTGATATGTCCGCCCGTTCCGACGCCGGTGATGATCGCATCGAGCGGCTGGTCGCCGAAATCGCGAAGGATCTCCTGGGCGGTCGTCCGGCGGTGGATCTCGACGTTGGCCGGGTTGTCAAACTGCTGTGGCATCCAGCTGTTGGGAGTCTTGGCCACGAGTTCGTTAGCCCGCTCGATCGAGCCTTTCATGCCCTTTGCCCGGTCGGTCAGCTCGAATTGCGCTCCGTAGGCGAGCATGAGTCGGCGCCGTTCGATGCTCATGCTGTCGGGCATGACGAGGATGAGCTTGTAGCCCTTCACCGCCGCGACCATGGCAAGGCCGATCCCGGTATTGCCCGAGGTGGGCTCGATGATCGTGCCCCCGGCTTTGAGCTTCCCGGTCCGCTCTGCATCCTCGATCATGGCAAGGGCAATGCGGTCCTTGATCGAACCGCCCGGGTTGGCGCGTTCCGATTTCATCCAGACTTCGGCCTTGTCACCGAACAGGCGGTTGATGCGGATGTGCGGCGTGTTGCCGATCGTCTCGAGGATATTGGCGGCCTTCATGCCCTAGCTCTCCTCTGCTTGTGCAGCGCGCAAATCGGGTGGTTCGAAGCTTTTTGCAAGGCGGAGCTCCGGGAACCACCAGGACCAGAGTATGACCACGAACATCGCGCCGATACCGCCAGCGATGACTGCTGGGACAGGACCGATGACCGCGCCCAGGAAGCCAGACTCTGCTTCGCCAAGTTCGTTCGAGGCGGAGATGAAGAGCGAGGAGACTGCGCCAACGCGGCCGCGCATCTGGTCCGGCGTGTAAAGCTGGATGAGTGACTGCCTAACGTACACCGAGAACATGTCGGCTGCACCGAGGAGCGCAAGGCAGAGGAGTGAAAGCGGCATCCAGCGCGAAAAGCCAAACAGGATCGTGGCCCCGCCGAACACGCCGACGGCAGTCAGCATCTTGGTCCCGACGTTGTGCTTCAGTGGCCGGATCGAGAAGAATGCCGCCGTCAATGTCGCGCCGAGCGCCGGGGCAGCGCGCAAGTGGCCGAGGCCTTCTGCCCCCGCGTGAAGCACGTCGCGCGCGAATACCGGGAGCATCGCTGTTGCTCCGCCCAGCAGAACGGCGAAGAGATCAAGGCTGATTGCGCCGAGCACCAACCGGTTGTGGCGCACATATTTCAATCCCTCGACCATTTGCGCCCAGGGGTTCTTGCGGTGGGTGAGCTCAGTCCGCGGAACCGGCGGGATCGCAAGGAGGCCAAGGAAGGCTGTCGCGAACAGGATTGCGCTCGCGGCATAGGGCGCAAAGGGCGCAAAGGCATAGAGATAGCCCCCGACGGCAGGGCCCAGGATCGCTCCCGTCTGCCAGGACATTGACGACAGTGCGATTGCACGTGGAAGGATTTTGGCGGGTACGAGATTGGGCGCAAGCGCTCCCAGAGCCGGTCCGGCAAAAGCGCGACCGACGCCGAGCAGGGCAGCGACCGTGTAGAGTGCAAGAAGGGTTGTCGTGTGCGTCCAGGCGAGCCAGCCGAGCGCTATTGCGCAGCCAAGCTCGAGGGCAACCGCGGCACGCGCGATCCAGCGCCTGTCGATCCGGTCCGCGGCCCAGCCGCTGACAAGGGTCAGGAGAAAGAGCGGGACAAATTGAACGAGGCCGATGATGCCTAGGCGAAACGCCGCTTCCTTGAGGCCCATCGTCGCGCGAGCAATGTCATACACTTGCCAGCCGATGACGATGACCATCGCAAGGCTGCCGATCGTCCAGCTCAACCGGGCAAGCCAGAAATAGCGGAAAGCCGGAATTCGAAGGGGTTCGGGAACGAGGCTCACGATGGCCGACTAGCCAGCGCTCGCCGGTGCCGCAATCGTCTCCTCGGAATGGCGCCCCGATAGACCAAAGTGCCTGATCAGCCAGGGCATGGTTAGCCCCTGGACCAGGATCGAGAAGGCAACGACCACGAATGCAGTGACGATGATGGCGTCGCGTTCGGGCACGTTTGCGGGGACCGCGAGTGCAAGTGCAAGTGCCAGTGCTCCCCTGAGGCCTCCCCAGAACAAGGTGTGCTGGTAGGCGGCGGGCAATCGCCATCTCGACCCCCTGAAGAACAGGGCCAGCGGATAAATGGCAAGAGCCCGGCCCGCGAGCACTAGAAGGATCGCGGCTGCGACCGCAGCGGATCCGAGATTGCCGAGCGGCTGGTTGGCTTCGGTCATTCCGATCAGGATGAAGACGAAGCTGTTTGCGAGGAACGCAAAATATTCCCAGGCGCGGCGTACGCTGACGCCGCCCTCCTCAGACAGGAATCGCGTACCGCCGCTGCCGATCAGGAGGCCGCCCGCAAGTGCGCTGATAATACCTGATGCGTGCAGGTATTCCGCGAGAAGGAACGAGCCATAAGCCGCGATCGTGGTCAGCGTGATCTCGACCAGCGGGTCGTCGGTGCGGCCCACCATCATCAGTATCGCACCGCTCACGAACAATCCGATGAGCGCTCCTCCGGCCAGAGACCAGAGGAAGGCAGGGACGATGGTTGTCACTCCGGGCGAGGCTCCCGAAGCGACCGCGGCGAAGACTGCAAAGCCAACCGCTGCAACGCCGTCGTTGAGGAGGCTCTCTGATTCGACCACCATCGAGACCCTGGCGTCACAGCGAAGCTCTCTGAAGGAGGCGATTACCGACACGGGATCGGTTGCGGCAATCAGCACTGCGAACAGCCACGCGCCGATCCAGCTCCAGCCAACCAGGTAGTGCATGCCTGCGGCAACAATTGCCGCGGCGATTGCAACCCCTGCAAAGGCAAGGGTGAGGGTGAGTGGCAGCTCGCGGCGGAAGCGCTGCCAGTCGAGCTGCAATGCTCCCTCAAATACAAGGGGCGGAAGAAGGATGTTGAACATGAGCTCGCGCGAGAGCGGCACGTCAGGGCTGATGGGAAGAAGCGCGATGAGAAAACCTGCAACCAGCAGCCCGACGATATAGGGAAGGCCAAGCCGTCGCGTCAGGATCGCGATGAGGCAGGAGACCAGTAGCAAGGCTCCGATCGGTACGAGTGAGACGCCGTCCATGAAACGGTCATACCAAGGCGGTCCCCGTCGGTCTGCACTGCTGTTCCAGTTCCTCTTTCACGGCACCAGCGTTCGTGTATTGTTCCCGTCATGGCAAAGGTGAAATCGCGCTACGTCTGTCAAGCATGCGGATCCGTTTCGAGCCGCTGGCAGGGCCAGTGCCCCGACTGTGCCGAGTGGAATACGCTCGTCCAGGAAGGCGCCGAGGTCTCGAGCATCTTTGCAGCCAAGCACAACCTCCAGGGCGGTGGGCGCGTCATTCCGCTGGTGGGTCTCGAGACCCCGGCTGTCCTTCCACAACGGCTGCCGAGCGGCCTTGCTGAGTTCGACCGTGCAATCGGTGGAGGGATAGTTCCCGGCTCGGCGATGCTCGTTGGAGGCGATCCGGGGATCGGCAAATCAACGCTCCTGCTGCAGATCGCGGCGAGGCTCGCCTCCGCCGGCAGCAAGGTCGCCTATATTTCGGGGGAGGAATCGGTCGAACAGGTGCGGCTTCGGGCAATCCGGCTGGGGCTTGGCGGAACGCCCGTACGCGTTGCTGCCGCAACGTCGGTCCGGGACATCCTCACCACCGTCGGTGAGGGCGAACCTCCGGCGCTTCTCATCGTCGATTCGATCCAGACGATGCACAGCGACCTCATCGAGGGCGCACCAGGGACAGTGAGCCAGGTCCGGGCGTCCGCGCAGGAACTGGTCCGCTTCGCCAAGGAACGCGGCTCGGCACTCGTGCTCGTTGGTCACGTCACCAAGGACGGAACGATCGCGGGTCCCCGCGTCCTCGAGCATATGGTCGACACGGTCCTGAGCTTCGAGGGCGAACGAAGTCACCAGTACCGGATCCTTCGCGCGATGAAGAACCGCTTCGGCGGGACCGACGAGATCGGCGTCTTTGCGATGGAGGGACAGGGATTGACGGAGGTGCCCAATCCCTCGGCCCTGTTTCTTACGCATCGCGGAGAGCCGGTGAGCGGAACGAGCGTGTTTCCGGCGATCGAGGGCTCGCGCCCGGTTCTCGTCGAAATTCAGGCGCTCACGGTACGGCTTGCGACCGGAGCCACTCCACGGCGGGCGGCGGTGGGCTGGGATGCCGGGCGACTCGCGATGATCCTGGCCGTGCTCGAGGCGCGCTGCGGCCTCAGCTTTGCGACCGCGGAAGTCTATCTTAACGTCGCCGGAGGATACCGGCTGAGCGACCCCGCCGCCGACCTTGCAGTGGCCGCGGCGCTCGTCTCGGCGCTCTCGGAACGGCCGGTTCCGAGCGACTGCGTCGTCCTTGGCGAGATCGCGCTGTCGGGCGAGATCCGGCCGGTCGCTCATCTGGGACTAAGGCTCAAAGAATCTGCCAAGCTCGGCTTTGATTCGGCCTGGGGGCCGCGGGGCGCGAACGGAAGCGAGGGGCTAAGCACTGGCGAATTTGCGAACCTGCGGCAACTCGTCGACCAGATACTCGGCCGCTGATCAGTCTCGAGGCATCCTCCTTGCACACCGGACCGGCGGCGCCCGGTAACGCGATAGCAGCGGCAAGCAGGATCCCTAGTGGGCCAGTGGCTCGATCCCGACGGTGTCCCGAACGACGTAGAGCGGGCGCTGCTTGGTCTCGGTGAGGATGCGCCCGACATATTCGCCGAGCACGCCCAGCGAGATGAGCTGGACGCCCCCAAGAAAGAGCACCGATACCATGATCGATGCATAGCCGGGGACCCGATTGCCAAAGACCATCGTGTCGAAGGCAATGAAGCCAGCATAGCAAAGGGCGAAGAGCGCGATGACGGCACCGACATAGGACCAGATGCGCAGCGGCACGGTCGAAGCCGACGTGATGCCGTCGAGCGCCAATGTCCACAATTTCCAGTAGTTGAACTTGGTCGTCCCCGTTTCCCGTTCGACGCGGTCGTATTCAACCGCCGCCTGTCTGAACCCCGCCCAGGCAAACAGGCCTTTCATGAAGCGGTTGCGTTCGGGAAGCGCACGGATCACGTCGACGACCTTGCGGTCCATCAGCCGGAAGTCGCCCGCGTTTTCCGGAATCTTGTCCTGGCTGACCCAATTGTGCGCACGGTAATAGAGGCCGGCGGTCAGGCGCTTGGGAAGTGGGTCGCTCGCACGGCACCTTCTCACTCCAAACACCATCTCGACGCCGTCGCGCCACTTGGCCACCATCTGCGGAAGCACCTCGGGCGGGTCCTGCATGTCGACGTCCATCGGAATGACCGCGTTGCCGCGGGCATGGTCGAGGCCCGCGCTTAGCGCCGCCTCCTTCCCGAAATTGCGCGAGAAGGAGAGCGCTCGAACGCGCGGATCCCGCTGATTGGCGGCAACGATCGCAGCGAGGGTTGCATCGGTGCTGCCATCGTCGACGAAGAGGATCTCCCAGCCTTCACCCTGTGCGATTTCCTCGAGGATTGCGCCAACCCGCTCGACGAAGGGCAGGACCGCCTCTTCTTCGTTCTTGACTGGCACGACGACGGAGAGAAGCGGCGCCACCATGCCGCGCTTGACGAGAGCAGCGCGAAGGTCGCCGACCAGCGGCGGCGATGCGACTGCGAGTTTCTTGCGCTGGGCAGCCAATTTTCCCTCCCGTTTCCAAGGAGGCTAGGCGGTAATGGTTTACGAGACCTTTACTTCTTTGGCCGCAGACAGGCCCGGACGAACGGGAGGGTTGTGAAGAGTATGGAACGCGCCGTCTTCGACCGAATGGCCGAACTCGATCAGGTTCATTGGTGGTTCGTGGCCCGGCGGCGGATTCTTGAAACGCTGATCAGGCGAGTGGTCCGGCTTCCTGCCAAAGCGCGCATCCTCGAAGTAGGCTGCGGCACCGGACATAATCTTGCGATGCTGAAGAAGTTCGGAAGCGTCGAGGCAAGCGAGCTCGACCGTTCGGCTCGTGCCGTCGCCAACAAGCGCCTGCGCGGCAAGGTGAAGGAAGCAAAGCTTCCCGACCTCTCGATGTTCGAGCGTAATTCCTACGATCTGGTAGCCCTCCTCGACGTCCTCGAGCACGTGCCCGACGACCTCGCTTCGCTCCGCGCGATCCATCGCCGGCTGAAGCCGGGAGGCAAGCTCCTGCTGACCGTGCCGGCCAATCCCTGGATGTGGAGCGCGCACGACACGGCTCATCACCATTTTCGCCGCTATACGAAGGGCAGCCTTGAGGAACTGTTCCTGCGCAGTGGACTTGAGGTGGAGCTTTTGAGCTACTTCAACACCCTGCTTTACCCGCTTGTCGCCGCCGCAAGGCTGGTCGGAAAGGTAACGCGCAGTCGTTCGGCGGATGACAAGCTTCCGGGGGACCTCGCGAACGGCGTCCTGGAGCGGGTCTTCGGTTTTGAAGCGGGCCTCCTCGGACGGGTCCCGATGCCCTTCGGCGTCAGCCTCGTCGCAATCGTCCGCCGGCCGGCCTAACCCCGCTTCGAAAACGGGCCGGCGCGGCCGCATTGGGTTGCGGTTCGTTGGGGCGGTCGCCAATGGACTGGCAGCCGTGAACCGCGAAACTTCCACCCCGACCAAGGACCAGCACCAGGACGGTCTGCCCATTCCGCGACGATACTGGTCCGTCATCAGCATCTGGCTCGCGTTGACCATGGCCGTGCTGGACGGCGCCATTGCGAATGTCGCGCTTCCGACGATTGCCCGCGAGCTCGGGGCAAGCCCGGCGATGTCCGTGTGGATCATCAACGCCTACCAGCTCACCATCACGATCCTGCTGCTGCCGCTCGCGGCCTTGGGCGACCGGCTCGGCTACAAGTGCATCTACATCCCGGGCCTTGCCCTGTTCACTCTTGGATCCGTCGGCTGCGCCCTTGGCGGCACCTTGCCCCTTCTGATCGCGGCACGCGTCTTCCAGGGTATTGGTGCAGCCTGCATCATGAGCATGAACGCTGCGCTGGTGCGGGCGACCTATCCCTCCAGCATGCTTGGTCGCGGCATCGGCTATAACGCGATGGTGCTCTCAATGTCGGCCGCGACCGGCCCGACGCTCGCGGCCCTGATCCTCAGCCTAGCCTCCTGGCCCTGGCTCTTCCTCATCAACCTTCCAATCGGCATCGCTGCGCTGATCGTCGGCCGCAAGGCGCTTCCCGACCCGGCGGGGCATGGTCAGCCCTTCGACTGGCTGTCTGCACTGCTGAGCGCGGCAATGATGGGCCTCATCGTTTTTGGTGCCGAGGATTACGCACGCGAGGGCAACCAGCTGGCATTCGGACTGATCATCGCGGGCGTCGTCGCCGGTGCCATCCTCGTATGGCGCGAGCGGCGCGATCCGCGTCCCCTGATCCCGCTGGACCTCCTGCGAATACCGATTTTCGCCCTTTCGATCTCAACTTCTGTTGTCTCGTTCGCAGCTCAGATGCTGGCCTATGTCGCGCTTCCGTTCCTGTTCCAGAGCGTGCTCGGCCGGTCAGTTGTCGCAACCGGCTTGCTGATGACGCCCTGGCCGATCGCGGTCGGCATCGCAGCGCCCGTGGCGGGACGCTTGGCAGACCGGCTGAACGCCGGCCTCCTGGGCGGCGTCGGGCTTGCGATCTTTGCCGCCGGACTGTTCCTTCTATCGCGCCTCGGCGCCTCGCCGAGCAATTTGGACATTGTCTGGCGGATGGCGGTTTGCGGCCTTGGCTTTGGCCTTTTTCAATCGCCCAACAACCGGACGATCGTCAGCGCGGCTCCCAAGCCACGGTCGGGAGCAGCAGGCGGAATGCTGGCAACTGCAAGGCTGCTCGGCCAGACTGCCGGAGCCGTTGCAGTCGGCGCTGCTTTCCACCTTGCAGGAGTGGGTGTTGCGCCGCAGCTGATGCTTGCGGCCGCCATTGCAGCGCTGGTCGCTGCGGGCCTCAGCTTGACCCGGCTGCGGGTTCCCGGGCCAACGCGCGTCGCGGTCTATCGCCCGATCCTTGACTAGCGGGGCTGGAATCGGCTGTTTCGCTCGGCTAGCGCCTTGGCGTGACCGCGCTCGACGTCTTCGTTTTCCTGTTGCTGATCGGTGGCTGTGCCGTCGGTTTCGTCCGCGGCTTCGTGCACGAGGTGATTTCGCTCTTTGCCTGGATCGTCGCCGTCGCGATGCTCAAGCTTTTTCACACGCAGTTGTGGACCGGGCTCATTAACAGCTTTCACACGAGCTCGGCCGCGGCTGCGGTGCTAGCCTTCGCGATCCTCTTCATTCCGAGCTTCCTGCTGGTGAAGCTGCTTGCGCGGCAACTGGGGGGAAGGACCCGCCGGCATGCAGTGCTTGGCCCCTTCGACCGGACGCTGGGCGGCGGCTTTGGAGCGCTCAAGGGCCTGCTGGGCGCAACCCTTTTCTTCCTTCTCGCCAATCTTGCGACCGACATGGTCTATGGACCTCAGGCCGACAGACCGCAGTGGATGACGAAATCCAGGACCTACCCGCTGCTTAATGCAAGCGGCCGGGGCATTATCGACTGGGTGCAGGCGCGACAGCTGAGGCCCAATCCCGCCGGGAAGTCCCAGTGATCCGCCTCCACGACACGCTTGCTCGCGAAAAGCGGCCCTTCGTTCCGCTCAACAGGGAGCGGATCACCATGTATGTGTGCGGGCCCACCGTCTACGGCCGCGCCCATATCGGCAACGCCCGCCCGGCAGTGATCTTCGACACGCTCGCGAGGCTCATCCGCCACGAGTTCGGGTCCGACAGCCTCGTCTATGCCCGCAACGTCACCGACGTCGATGACAAGATCATTGCAGCGGCAGAGGCCGAGGGCGTTGAACCCTCGGTGATCACCGAGCGATACGAGAGCCGCTATCTGGAGGACATGGGGGCGCTTGGAGTCCAGGAGCCCACAATTGCGCCGCACGCGACCCGCGAGATCGCGCCGATGATCGCGATGATCGAGCGACTGGTCGAACATGGCAATGCCTATGAGGCCGACGGCCATGTGCTCTTCTCGGTTCCGAGCGATCCTCAATATGGTGTTCTGAGCAGGCGCGACCGCGATCAGATGATCGCGGGCGCCCGAGTGGAAATCGCGCCCTACAAGCGCGATCCTGCCGATTTCGTGCTCTGGAAGCCGAGCCGGGAGGGCGTCATCGGCTGGGAATCGCCGTGGGGACGGGGCCGCCCTGGCTGGCATATCGAATGCTCCGCGATGATCCGGGCGCACCTGGGCGAGACGATCGACATTCATGGGGGCGGTCTCGATCTCATCTTCCCGCACCACGAGAATGAGATCGCACAGAGCCGCTGTGCGCATGGGGGCGTGCCGCTCGCTCGCTTCTGGGTCCACAACGGCTTCGTCGACATGGGCGCTGAGAAGATGTCGAAGAGCCTCGGCAATATCGTCACGCCGGCTGACCTGCTGGCACAGGGCCATCACGGCGAGACGCTCCGGCTCGGGCTGCTCTCGGCGCATTACCGGCAACCGCTGCCGTGGACCGATGCTCTGGTTTTGCAGGCCAAGTCGACGCTCGACGGTCTCTATCGCAAGGCCGGGGATGCGCAGGCCGGAAGCGTTGATGACGGCGTGCTCGACGCCCTTCGTGACGACCTCAACACGCCGCTCGCCCTCTCGCGCCTGGGAAGTCTCGAGGGCAGCACGCTGAAGGCAAGCGCAAACCTCCTCGGGCTCCTCGCGAATTCTGCAACCGAGTGGTTCCAGTCGGATGCAAACGCGGCACCGATCGAGGAACGGATCGCGGCCCGGGCCGAGGCGAAGAAAGCGCGCGACTTTGCCACTGCCGACCGCATCCGTGACGAGCTCAGGAAAGAGGGCATCGTCTTGGAGGACGGTCCTTCCGGCACTACTTGGCGCAAGGAATGACGGAGCCTCTCTATACGACCGAAATCCTGCGGCTGGCGGCCTCGCTAAGAGAGCCGCACGAGCTCGAGCGCGAGGACGGGCGCGCGGAGCTGAGGTCTCCGATGTGCGGCAGCCGCATCACGCTGGCCGTTCAGCTCGACGACGAGCGCCGCATCGAGCGCGTCTCGATGGAAGTGCACGCCTGCGCGTTTGGTCAGGCCTCGGCTGCCCTTGTCGAGCGACATGGCATTGGCCGAAGTCACGACGAGGTCGCAGAAGCGCTGGTCGACCTCAGCCGCTGGCTTGCCGACGAGCACGACACGCCCCCCTGGCCTGGAATAAGCGCGCTTGAACCCGCTAGGCCACGGCGGGGGCGGCACGGCGCGATCCTGCTGCCGTTCCGAACCCTGCTCGCGGCCATGGACGCCGCCTCGATTGGGTAGCGCTTCGCCAGTCGCCACCGGGACGCTCCTTCGGGACGGAGCGCTGATGCTTGGCGTCGCGCTCGTATTTGTGACGACGTTCCGTCGTCTGGGTCTTGGAGCGACGCTTGGCTATATCGTCGCGGGCGCGCTCATCGGCCCCTCGGTCCTCGGGCTCTTTCGCGAGCCGGAGGCCATTCAAAGCGTCTCCGAGATCGGGATTGCGCTGCTGCTTTTCATCGTTGGGCTGGAGCTTCAGCCAAGCCGCTTATGGCGACTCCGGACCGACATTTTCGGCCTGGGGCTTGCGCAAGTTTCCTTCTGCGGGGTCGCGATTGCCGCCATCCTGTTCTTCGGACCCGGCTTTTCGCCGGAGGCCTCGCTTGCCATCGGATTGCCGCTTGCGCTTTCCTCGACTGCGCAGGTGCTGCCGATGCTCCGCTCGGAAAACGAGCTGAACACGCCGCAGGGCGAGCGCGCCTTCTCGATCCTGCTGTTCCAGGACCTATCGATCGTCCCCTTGATCACGATCATCGCGGCGATGGCGAGGGTGTCGCCGGATCCGAGCGCTCCGCTCGGTTGGAAGCTTGCTCTTTACACGCTGCTTGCGATCATCGGCCTCGTCGCCTTCGGCCGCTTCGTGCTCAACCCGCTGTTTCGCCTCATCGGCCGCATGGGCGAACGCGAGCTGTTCGTCGTTGCCGGGCTGTTCACGGTCATCGGCGCTGCCGCCCTGATGCGCCACTTCGGCCTATCGACGGCGCTCGGTGCCTTCGTCGCCGGTGTCGTCCTTGCCGAATCGCCCTATCGCCACGAGCTGGAAAGCGACGTGGAGCCGTTCCGCTCCATTCTGCTCGGACTGTTCTTTCTTTCCGTCGGAATGCTGCTGGACCTTAGGATCATTGCTGCGCGCCCACTGCTGGTCATTGGTCTTGCGGCGGGCGTCATCATTACCAAGACCATCCTCATCAGCGCTCTGAGCCGGCTGTTCGGCTGCAGCTGGAAGGTCAGCATCCGCCTTGGACTGCTCCTCAGCCAGGCGGGCGAGTTCGGGTTCGTCCTCTTTGCAATGGCAACGGCAGCGCAGCTTATCTCGACGACCGCCGCCTCACTCTTCAGCGCGGTGGTCACGCTTTCCATGGCCGCGACTCCCTTTCTCATGCGCTTCATTGATTTTCTCGAGGGCCAGGACGACGAGCAGCGCGACGACCTCGACGGACCCGAGCTGTCGCCCGAAACGAGC
Source organism: Sphingomonas agri (assembly GCF_038148795.1). Taxonomy (NCBI): domain Bacteria; kingdom Pseudomonadati; phylum Pseudomonadota; class Alphaproteobacteria; order Sphingomonadales; family Sphingomonadaceae; genus Sphingomonas; species Sphingomonas agri. The sequence goes on from NZ_JBAPEU010000003.1 coordinate 118,289, forward strand.
GCCATCGTCGTGGGCTACGGCCGTTTCGGTCAGACGGTCGCCCAGATGATGATGGCGAAGGGCATCGGGGTCACCATCATCGACAAGAAGCCGGCACAGATCGAGCTTTCGAGCGAATTCGGGACCAAGGTCTATTACGGCGATGGCTTGCGCATTGACCTCCTTCGGACAGCCGGTGCCGAGACTGCAAGGGTGATCGCCTTTTGCAACGATAATGAAGGCGGCGAGATGACGCGTGATGCGGTTGCCGCCGTTCTTAGGACCTTTCCCCAGGCTTCGGTCATGGTGCGGACGTTCGACCGCCTGCACATGCTGCAGCTGAGGGGCCTCGACCTTGCCTTTGCAGAGCGCGAGCTGTTCGAAGGCGCGGTTGCAATGGGAAAAGCGGCACTGAGGGCGAGCGGTGTGCCGCGAGAGGAGATCGATCGCGTCGAGCGCGAGTACCGGATGCGTGACTGCGACCGGCTGGAGCTCCAGGGCGAGACCGGCGATGTCCGTGCCGGCTGGGAAACGGCTTTCGCTGCGGACCGGCCGCTTCCCGGCGAGACAGTCCAGGACCCTTCCTAGGTCTTGTCCCTGCCGGCGAGATGCTTTTCGAGTGCATCGATGATGGCGTCGACGACGTCCCTATGGGCGCCGTCGCCGCTCTTCACGTGGATGTGCGCTTCCTCGTAGGAAGGTCGCCGCTCGGCATCCAGCCGGTGGAGGACCGCCTTGCGATCGCCGCTTCGAAGCTGTGCGCGCGTGTCGCGCCGCGACGTCCGCTCTGCGAGAATGTCGACTGGGGCATCGAGCCAGACCGTGATTGCTCGCTCGTTCAGCAACCGGCGCGTGCGCGGGTCGACATAGGCGCCGCCGCCCGTTGCAATGACCCGGACATCCCCTTGGACAAGGCGGGCGACGAGTCGCCGTTCGCCGTCCCGGAAATCCCGTTCGCCATAGCGTTCGAAGACTTCTGCCGCCGGATACCCCGCGGCATCTTCGATTTCCTCGTCGGTATCGACGAAAGACACGCCTAGGCGGCGGGCCAGGCGGCGCCCGACCGTCGATTTTCCGACCCCCATTAGCCCGACCAGCACTACGGGCCGGTCGAGACGCTTGCCCAATTCCATCGCTTAAAGGGCTATACAGCGGCTTTGGCGCTCGGCAAAAGCCGGTGCCATGTCCCGATTGGTCGTGCTCATCATCATCGCCGTCATCCTGATCGGCGCCCTCTTTTTCCTCTCGACGCTGCCCAAGCAGCAGCCGACGCACACCGTGGAGGTTCCGGTCGCGCAGGGGAGCAATGCGCATTAAGCCGCTACTCCTTGCATCGGCAGCCATCGTCCTGGCGCTGCCTGCAATCGCGCAGCAAGCCGCGCCGTCCCAGCCGGCCCCCGCGACGCCTGCTCCAGCTGCGCAGGTGCCGCAAGCGTCCACGTCAGAAGCCGCTCCCTCCGAAGGGGGCGGCGACGAGACCGCTGTTGAAGAGGTTTCGTCGACCAACCTCCAGCCTCCCAGTCCGCCGGTCGAATATCCAGGCTGGGCAAGGCGCGATCCCCAAACGGTAGGGGCGCTGCCGCCCGGGCGCGCGGGCCTTGCCGACGATGCCTGGGGCGAGGCGAGCGGCCCCTTCCTTTCGACCCTCATGCGGCGAATGCACACGCCGCTTGCGTCGCGCTGGGTGCACATTGCGCTTCGCGACGGACTGCTTGCAAAGATCCATGCGCCGCTGAACGTCAACAGCGTCGACTGGGTCGCGGAGCGGGCCTGGCTGCTGCTTCGCCTCGGCGAAGCCGATGGCGCACGTATGCTCGTTGCGGGCGTCGACACCGATCGCTTCACGCCCAAGATGGTACAGGTAGCGGTCCAAAGCGCGCTCGCTAATGCCGACCCTCCTGCGCTTTGCCCGCTCGAGGACGGCATCAAGAAGTTTGATTCGGGCGTCCTGCGCCTCGTGCAGGCCATGTGCGCATCCCTTGCAGGCGAGCCCGAGGCCGCCTCGGCCATGATCGATCAGGCCCGGCGATACGGCCGGATTGGCGGCGCCGATCTCGCGCTTGCCGAAAAGGTCGTGGGCGCGGGCGCGAGTGGCCGGGCCACGACGATTGAGTGGGATCCGGTCGATTCGCTCAGCGCTTGGCGTTTCGGCCTTGCGACCGGAACGGGGATGGTCCCGCCTGACCGCCTCATGAGCGAGGCCTCGGTGCAACTTCATGCCTTCCAGGCGCGTGCTCCTCTGCTCAGTGCGCAGCAGCGCTTGTCTTCTGCGCAAATCGCTGCCGGCCTGGGCGTCTTTTCGTCCCAGACGATGATCGATCTCTATTCGGCCATCTATGATTCCACCGATCCGGGCGACCTGCCGGACAGCGACGCCTGGCAATTGCGTCAGGCATTCGTGGGGAAGGACGCAAACGCGCGGCTCGGAGCAATCCGCAAACTGCTTGCAACGGGCAAGGACGGACTTCGGAAGGAAGCCGCACATACCCTTGTCGCGCGCGCGGCGACACTCGTCGAACCCGATCCAAGCCTTGCCAAGGATGCGCCCGATCTCATCTCCGCCATGCTCTCGGGCGGCTACGATCAGGCGGCCGCCCGCTGGATACCGGCGGTAAGCCGAATGGACGATGAGGCTTCCGATCGCTGCTGGGCAATGCTTGCCCTTGGAGCGCCTAACGTGGCCGACGTGGGCACGGGCCGGATCACCTCGTTCATCAAGCGTGACAAGAGCCGGGATCACGTGCGGAGCGCTTTCCTCGTCGCGGGCCTTGCAGGCCTCGGCCGGATCACCACGGACACCGCCAATTCGCTCAACCGGCGCTACGGCCTCGGCCTTGGCCATGTGACGAGCTGGACGAAGATGATCGATGCGGCCGCTGTGCGGGGGCAGGGGGGGACCGTGCTCGTCCTCACGGGCACCGGCTTTCAGACCCCGTCGTGGGAAAGAGTGCCGCCGGCCCACCTTTATCATGCGCTCACCGCTCTTTCGCGGACGGGCCAGAACTTCACCGCGCGCATGGTGGCCGCCGAGGCACTTTCGCGGACGTGACACCTGACGATCGCGCTCTGGTCGATCGGTTTCTTGACATGATGGCGGCTGAAGCGGGCTCGTCGCGGCACACACTCGATGCCTATCGCAACGATCTTGAGCGGAGCGCCGAGCGACTTGGGTCGCTTGCTTCGGCGTCGGCTGACGACCTCTCGGGCCTCGGTGCTGCATGGTCGGACCTTGCTTCCTCGACCGTCGCCCGCCGCTCTGCCGCGCTCAGGCGATTTTACGGCTTCCTTTTCGATGACGGCCTGCGCGCGGACGATCCGTCCGAGGCGCTCCCGAGGCCGCGGCTGGAGCGGCCGCTGCCAAGGATCCTCGATGCCGACGAGGTCGGCCGCATGTTTGAAGCAGCGCAGGATCGGGCGGCAAGCGGTGCATTTGCGGCCCTTCGCAATCTTGCCCTCCTGGAACTGCTTTACGGCTCCGGTTTAAGGGCAAGCGAGCTCGTCGGCCTGCCCCGCGGCGCGGTCCGGCCCCAACAGCCTTTCCTGATGGTTCGGGGCAAGGGTTCAAAGGAGCGGCTGGTTCCCATTTCCTCGCGCGCCCAGGTCGCGGTCGCCAAGTGGCTCGAGGTTGCTCCAACGGGCACGATCTGGCTGTTCCCGAGCGGAAAATCGCACCTCAGCCGAGTGCGCCTGTTCCAGATCGTTCGTGAGATGGGGGCCGATGCGGGGATCGCCCCGGAACGCGTCAGCCCCCACGTCCTTCGCCACGCCTTTGCGACGCACCTTCTTTCAGGCGGCGCCGACCTTCGCGTGCTGCAGTCGCTGCTCGGCCATGCCGACATCGCGACGACCCAGATCTATACGCATGTCGACAGCGCGCGCCTCGTCGAGCTGGTCAACGAGAAGCATCCGCTTGCGACGAGGCATCGTTGACCTCGACCGTGGCTTCCGCCTAGGCGCCGCCTTCGAATGCAGACCTATCTCGACTTCGAAAAGCCCATTGCCGAGCTTGAGGCGCGAGTCGCCGAGCTCAAGGAGACGGCGAACAGTTCCGACATCGACATCGATGCCGAGGTTGCTCGTCTCGAGGGCAAAGCGAACAAGTTGCTGCGCGATACCTATGCCAAGCTGACGCCGTGGCAGAAGGCGCAGGTGGCGCGGCACCCGGACCGCCCCCATTTCAAGGACTATGTCGCTGGCATAGCCGACGACTTCCTACCGCTCGCAGGCGATCGCTCGTTCGCCGACGATCCCGCGATCATCGGTGGCTTTGCCCGTATCGACGGGCGACGTGTCATGCTGCTGGGCCACGAAAAGGGCGACGACACGGCCTCGCGCCTGAAGCACAATTTCGGAATGGCCAAGCCTGAAGGGTACCGGAAGGCCATCCGCCTGATGCAGATGGCTGACCAGTTCGGCATCCCGGTCGTGACCCTCGTCGATACGCCGGGGGCTTTCCCCGGGGTCCAGGCCGAGGAGCGCGGCCAGGCTGAAGCGATCGCCCGGTCGACGCAGGAATGCCTTGCATTGCACGTGCCGATGGTCGCGGTCATCGTCGGTGAAGGGGGTTCAGGAGGAGCCGTCGCCATTGCGTCGGCCAACCGCGTTTTGATGTTCGAGCATGCCGTCTATTCCGTCATCTCGCCCGAAGGCTGCGCCTCGATCCTGTGGCGTACCGCCGACAAGGCCGCCGAGGCTGCCGAGGCAATGAAGATTACCGCGGCCGACCTCCAGGGGCTCGGAATTGTCGACCGCATCGTCAATGAGCCGCTGGGCGGAGCGCAAAGAGACCCCGAAGCTGCGATCGGCGCCTTGAAAGGCGCCCTTGTCGAGGAACTCGACGGTTGCGGCCGGCTGGGAGGAGATGAGCTTCGCGCGCAGCGCCGGGCCAAGTTCCTCGCCATCGGCTAGGACTTCTCCAGGAACCGCTCGCAGTCATATTCCGTTCAAAATCCCCAACGCTTAATCGGAGTGAAACGGGAGAGCGGGTCGGCCTGATGCGTAGAACCTTCCTTCTGATCGCCTGCGCGGCGCTGGCGCTGACGCCGGCTGCGGCGCAGCAGCTGCACTATCTCAACCCGCAGGACGTTGCCGACGCGCAGCGCGAGAATGCCGAGCTGGTGAGGGAGCTCGGCGGCGCCGAAACCGGACTGCGAGCTGCCTATGTCGAATCGGTCGGCCGGCGCGTCAGTGCCTATTCGGGCATCGCCAACCCGGGCCAGGCCCTCCACTTCACCACCCTCAATTCGGCAGTCGAGAATGCCTTTTCGGTGCCGGGCGGCTACGTCTACGTGACGCGCCAGTTGATGGGCCTCATGAACGACGAGTCCCAGCTGGCGTTCGCGCTCGGCCACGAGGTTGGTCACATCGCGGCCAACCACGCGCACATCCGCGAGCAATATGCCGAGCGCAGCACGGCCGGGATCTTCGGACAGATCGTGGGTGCGATCTTTGGACGCGGAGTCTCGGACGTCCTCCAGGCACGGGCGCGGCTCGACATGCTGAGCTTCTCGCGCGAGCAGGAATATCAAGCGGATACTCTGTCGCTGCAGTACATGATCTTGGCCGGCTATGATCCCGCCGGCGCCGCGGCCGTTCTGTCGGCGCTGAGCCGCGAAAGCGCGCTCGAGGAGCGCGTCCAGGGCCGGACCAACCGGCAAACCCCTGAATGGGCCAGCACTCACCCGCTGAGCGAAAACCGCATGCAGAGAGTGCTCGCCGAAGGGCGTGCGAGTGGCCGGCTCGGCAAGGGAGTTCACAACCGCGACATTTTCCTCAGCGAGCTTGAGGGAGTCTATGTCGATGATGACCCGGCACAGGGCGTGATCGAAGGAGCAACGTTCACGCATCCCGACCTTAGGATCCAGTTCAGCGTGCCCCAGGGCTACCTCATGTCCAACGGTACCGACGCGGTGACGGTTTCGGGATCGGCCGGAAAGGCGCAGTTCAGGGGCGGCCAGTTCCGCGGTTCGCTCGACAATGCGATTGTGCTCGCGTTTCGCGAGCTCACGAGGGGCGAGTTCAACATCCCCGTCCCGGAACCAGTGCACGTGCAGATCAATGGCATGCCCGCTGCCGTTACGACGGCGCGTGTAGAGACCGATTCAGGTCCGATCGATGCAAGCGTCGCCGCCTACCAGTGGGACCCGGACAGGGTTTATTATTTCGTGATGCTGACCCCGGGGGGGTACGGCGTCGGACCGTTCGTCCCGATGATCAATTCATTGAGGCGCATCACACCTGCCCAAGCGGCCGCGATCCGACCTCGAATCATCCATATCGAGACGGTACGTCCGGGAGATACGGTTCAGTCTCTTGCTAGCCGCATGGCGTATCGCGAGTTCAGGCTGGAGCGCTTCCTTTCGCTGAACGGGCTGGCCGCGAACAGCGCTCTGGTTCCGGGTCAGAAGGTCAAGCTCGTGGTTTATGGTGCGCGGAAGGGCTGAACCAGGAGATCGGCTTTAGGGCATGTAGGTGTTGGCAGTATTGCCAAGCTTGCCCCACATTCCGCCGACGCCGCCTCCAAGCGACTGCAGGCCGGTCATCATGGCAATGACGATGAGCGCGGCAATCAGGCCGTACTCGATCGCAGTGGCTCCGCGTTCGTCGGCGCGAAGCATGCGCAAGATCTTCCGGATAGCGATCACGCCACCCTCCTCTGGTCCACGTCCACGCGGCGGGTTTACGTCACGTCGGGTTAACAACTCTTCCCGGGGGAGAGTTAACGCGCCTTCATCTTTGTTGGGCGGTCCAGGCGGCCAAGTGAAGGATTTCGAAGGTTTCCTTCGTTCTTGATCCGTCACCGAGGGCGCGGAAGGCATCCAGGGCGGCCTGACGGGCCGCTCGGCTTACAAAGCGCGAGCGGGCGCTCAGCATGTTTGTCGAGCCCATCTGCCGCAGGTCGTGCACGAGCCCGTCCAGGGATGAGTAGGCGACCCAAACCCGATCGACATCGACGACCGGATTGATGAACCCGGCGTCGACGAGAAGGGAAGAGAGGGCCGAGGCTTCGATCCTTGGATGGACATGAGGTTCAGCAGCGCCCGCGACCCTGTCCGCAGCGCGCATCGCCGAGCGCAGCTGCGGAAGCGTGTCTCCGCCCGACATGGCCGCCAGAAAAAGCCCATCGGCCTGCATTGCATGGCGGACGAGACGAAGTGCGAGGGGAAGTTCGTTGACGGTGTCGAGCGTACCAAGCGCAAGGACCAGCCCGTAATCGTTCGGGTTTGGGTGCCACCGATCCTCGATGATCGCCTCTGCTCCTGCGGCAAGCGAAAACAGGGGACCGGGGTCGCGGACGTCGACCTTGTCGGCAAAGATGGCGAGCCGTTGCCGCCACGATGGATCAGGGCAACCGAGCAAGAGGGCTCGGCCAAATCGGCGCTGGAGGAGGGAGACGCGCTCCAGGCAGTCTTCAAAGGCGCGCTCGAGAAGAAACAGTTCTGGCCCGTTGCGCGCTGCGCGGTCGCGCCGCTGCGCGCGCAGGTTCATGTCGAAGAGGTCGGGCATCCGCCGCGCTTTTGCGCCGGGCACGGGTGGCCGACAAGGATCTCCCGTTCACCTTTCCGATCCCCGCCGCGGACAGGTCCGGACGGGCTTGCGCCATGCACGTTCAGCCGTGAGTGCGAACGCGCGCGGGTGAACCTTTCCAGTTGATGCGTTGAGACTCATGCCTAAGTATCAGACCTGAAGGACTGAACGTGACTGTCGAAATCTATACGAAGGCATTTTGCCCTTATTGCTGGCGAGCAAAGCAGCTGCTCGAGGCCAAGGGCGTCGAATATCGCGAGATCCCAGTCGACTACGGCGGGGAAGCACGGGACCTCATGATACAGCGCGCGAAAGGGAGGACCACCGTTCCGCAGATCTTCATCCGCGAGCATCACGTGGGCGGATGCGATGATCTCGTCGCGCTGGATCGCTCCGGCAAGCTCGACGATCTGTTCGGCGCATGACCCGGATCGCCCTTTTCCAGTCGACGACCGGGATCGACCCGGCCGCAAATGCGCGAACATTGACGCATGCCGTGGAACAGGCATCGGCCGGCGGCGCGGAGATGCTGTTCACGCCTGAAATGTCGGGGCTGTTGGACCGCGATTCTGCTCGGGCGGCGAAGAACCTGCGCCCACAGGAGGAAGACCAAGTGCTCTCCGCCTGCCGCGAGGCTGCGGCGCGCCACGGGATCTGGCTTCACATCGGATCGCTCGCGGTCCTTGGCGAGGACGGCAAGGTCGCCAATCGCGGCTTCGTCATCGACCGTGCCGGCGAAATACGTGCGACCTATGACAAGATGCATTTGTTCGACGTCGACCTGCCAACGGGTGAGAGCTGGCGCGAATCAAGCGTTTACGCTGCAGGGAAGGGCGCCGTCCTGGTGAACGGCACTCCTGTCGGCAAGCTCGGGCTCACGATCTGTTACGATCTTCGCTTCCCGGGGCTTTTCGCGCGGCTTGCCGAATCGGACGCGGACCTCATCGCGGTTCCGGCGGCTTTCACCGTCCCGACTGGAAAAGCCCATTGGCACGTGCTGCTAAGGGCCCGCGCGATCGAGGCAGGGCTCTTCGTGGTCGCCGCGGCGCAGGTCGGACATCACGAGGACGGCCGCAACACGTTCGGTCACAGTCTCGTCGTCGATCCGTGGGGAGAGGTCCTGCTCGACATGAAGGAGGAGACCGGCCTGGGATTTGCCGAAGTCGATCTCAAGCGCATCTCGGACGTTCGTTCGCGCATACCGGCGCTGACCCACCGAAGGCCGATCCCGGCAGCGGTGAGCCTATGATCGTTTTCGATCTTCAGTGTCGCGAAGATTGCGGGACTTTCGAGGCCTGGTTCAACTCGGGCATGGATTATGAGGAGCAGCGTCAGGCAGGTCTGGTGCAATGCCCTGTTTGCCAGTCCGCGGACGTGGAAAAGGCGCCAATGGCGCCGCGCGTGCCTCGGAAGGGTCCCTCGAGCGGCATCGCGAAACTCGCCGCGCTCCAGGCCGCGATGCTTCGCAGCTCGCGCTGGGTAGGCGACGATTTTGCAAGCACGGCCCGAGCGATGCACGAGGGCGAGTTGGAGCCTGCCCAGGTGCACGGCAATGCGACGCTCGAGCAGGCAAAATCGCTTATCGAGGACGGCGTCCCCATCGCCCCCCTCATCGTGCCCGTGACGCCGCCCAACCAGATCAATTGATTGCCGCGCATCCTACTCCTATTCGTGCCCCAGCGACCCCGTAGCTCAGCAGGATAGAGCATCAGATTCCTAATCTGAGGGCCACAGGTTCGAATCCTGTCGGGGTCGCCAAGGAAAAAGGGCTGACGATGGCAACGCAGCAAGGACCAGGGAACCGTTCAGGGATGGCAGAACGCCTGTTTCTCGAACATCCGCGTTCGCTCGGAATGAGCTGGGCTGGCCACGGCGTCGGCGCGGTGGCGATCGGCACCAAGCTCGTCGGCGCCGGTCTTGCCTGCCTGGTCCACGCGGTCGTCCCGGGGATGTTCACGCAAACTGCCGGCAAGACGATCACCAACATGTATGAGCACATGGCTCGTCGCAAAGCTGGCGCCGCCAATCCGGAGAACTGGCCTGACTACGAAATCTGACCGGCAAGTGCCGGTCGCAATTGTCGGCGGCGGCGCATCCGGCACGATTGTCGCCGCCCAGCTGGCTCGTCGGGGAATTCGGTCGGCCCTGATCGACGGAAGCGGCCGCATGGGGAGGGGCGTTGCATATTCGACGACCGAGGCCGTCCACCTCCTGAACGTACGCGCGGAAGGCATGAGCGCCCTTGCCGGCGAGCCCGACCATTTTGCGAGCGCCTTCGAGGCAGAGGGCGGTAGCCGCCGTGGCTTTGCTCCTCGAAGGTTCTTCGCGACTTATTTGGGGGCGATCCTGAACGATGCGGTGACGAGCGGACGCGTCGAGCTGGTAGAAGCTACCGCCAGCAGCGCCGAGCGCCGCGAGGATGGATGGCGTGTTGGTTTCAGCGACGGCTCCTCGATCGGAGCTGAGGCCCTGGTACTTGCTATCGGCAACCAGGAGCCGGAGGGACTGGCCGCCTTTGCTGCTGCGGGAAGCCGGTTCATCGGGAATCCCTGGGACGCTGGAGCGCGTGCTGCAGTGATCGATCTTGCATCAACGGGAGAATCGGCACTGCTGGTGGGCACCGGCCTCACCATGGTCGACCTCGTCTTGTCGCTCGAGGCGGCGGGTTATTCCGGCAGGATCGTGGCGCTTTCGCGCCGGGGCCTTGCACCCCGCGGGCACGCCGATTTCGAACCTGCTGCAGTGACGCGTGACGAGTTGCCCAGGGGCCTTCGACCACTTTTCCGCTGGCTTCGGCGTCGTAGCGCCCAGGTCGGCTGGAGAGCCGCGGTGGACAGCCTTCGCCCGTACAGCCACGTCTTGTGGCAGGAATTCAGCTGCGAGGAACATCAACGCTTTCTGCGGCATGCACGGCCCTGGTGGGATGTTCATCGCCACCGCATTGCGCCAGAAGTTGCTGCTACGGTTGCGCGGATGGTTGCCGATGGTCGGCTCGAAGTCGTCGCCGGGCGCATCCTTTCGGCGCAAGGCAACGGAAGCGGCCTCGAAGTCGAGTATCGCCCCCGGGGCAGCGAGCGGAGCCGGAAGGAACGGTTCGCTTATGCGTTCAACTGCACAGGTCCCCTCCATTCGATTGCAAGATCGAGCGACCCGCTGCTCAGAAGCCTTCTGGACCAGACGGAGATCCGCCCCGATCATCTCGGCATCGGGCTCGACGTCGATGAAACCAACCGCGCCGGCGAGCATCTATGGGCAATGGGCCCGCTCACGAAGGGTCGCTATTGGGAGATTATCGCAGTGCCTGACATCCGCGAGCAGGCAGCTCACGTTGCTGATGCCATCGAGAGGGAGCTTTGCGCATGACCCCGTCCGATGAGCGCGGCGATCCCGAAGACGGCGATCTCGTCGAGAACGGCGCCGAAACCGAGGTGCCGGATGAAGTCAAGGACGCCGTTCGGACCCTCATCCGCTGGGCTGGCGACGACCCGGACCGCGAAGGACTTCTTGATACTCCAAAGCGCGTCGCCTGCGCCTGGCGTGAATATGCGCGGGGCTACCAGGAAGACCCTGCCGCTCATCTCAGCCGCACTTTCGAGGAGGTCGGCGGCTATGACGAGATCGTGCTTCTGAAGGACATCCCGTTCCAGTCGCATTGCGAACATCACCTGGCACCGATCATCGGCAAGGCGGCCATTGCCTACCTTCCCCGCGACAAGGTCGTCGGGATCAGCAAGCTCGCCCGTGTGCTTCACGGTTTTGCGCGGCGCCTGCAGGTGCAGGAACGGCTGACCGCACAGGTCGCCGACACGATATGGCAGCATCTCCAGCCCAAGGCCGTTGCCGTCGTCATCGAGGCGAGCCACGCGTGCATGACCGCGCGAGGCGTTTCCACTCCAGGCGTGATGATGACGACCAGTCGGATGATGGGCACGTTTCGCGAGGACGAGCGAAGCCGCCGCGAAGTGCTCGCGCTGATGGGTTATTGATCCTTTAGGGAAGAAAAATCGGGGCGATCCCGCTGGCCTTGGGATCGCCCCGCCCCACCCCAACCAGGGGCGGCAAGATCAACTTTAGCCTGGATCTCAGGCGTGTGAAGGCGTCTCCATACCGTGCTTCAGCGCGCTCATCTGGTCGTGGCCTGACTTCACCTGCTGGTAGAGCCGTTCGACGAGGTCGTGAGTCTCTCCATCAAGGTCGCCGCTTTGCAGGGCCGCCTGCCATTTTTCCTTGAGATAGTCCTCGCCGCGCTCGACCTCGTTGATGATCGCCTTCTCGTCGCGGCCGGTAATTGCCGCCTTGAGGTCCTCGAAACGCTGGTGGACCTTGCCCATGAACGATCCGTCGTCCTCCGGATTGCCGCCGAGGCGGCGCACTTCGGACCGGAGCTCATCGACGATTTGCTGGCGCTCGTTCGCTCGTTCGCGAAAGATTTCGCGGAAGCGCTCGTTGTCGAAGTTCTGGGCGCTGTCCTCGTAGCCCGTGATGCTATCGATCGTGGTCGCGATCAGCGTGTTCAATGTGCTGATCGTCTCTGAATGTTCCGCCATCATCTTGCTCCGTTAACGTTGGGGGTTTCAGGCGGACAACGCTCGACCGCACGAGCCGATGCGAACGGCCGATCGAAATTTTACGGCACCGGCCTTGAATTGCTGTCAGTCTGTCGAGGGCATTGGCGAGAAGGGGGCGAGTCGATGGCGCTGACGCGAAGGGCACTACTTGAGCATGTCGGAAAGGCCGGTGGCATCGCCGCGGCTTACATGGCGATGGAGACGTTGGGCCTCGCGGTGCCGACCCCGGCGGGAGCAGAGAATTTCCGCCTTCCGCCCACATCGGGCAACGGCCACTCGGTCATCATCCTTGGAGCCGGAATAGCAGGGCTGGTTTCGGCCTATGAACTGAGGCGGGCCGGCTACCGGGTCACGGTCCTCGAGGCGCGTGATCGGATCGGCGGAAGAGCCTGGACCATCCGGGGCGGTGATCGCATCGTCCAGGATCGCCGGCCCGACCAGCTCGCGAGCTTCTCGGCGGGCCTCTATTTCAATGCAGGGCCCGCCCGCATTCCCTCCACCCACCGCGTGATCCTTGGCTATGCGCGGCGCCTTGGCGTTCAGCTCGAACCTTTCATCAACGACAACCGAAACGCGGGATGGGACTTCGGCGGGAAGGTCTATCCCGAGCGGCGACGGGTCGAGGATCTTCGCGGTCAGCTGGCGGAGCTGCTTGCGAAGGCGATCGATCGCAAGGCGCTCGATGGAGCCGTTTCGGCGGACGAGCTCGCAGCGGTCCGGCAGTTCCTGGTGCCCTATGGCTCACTGGGTCCCAAGGGGGATTACGTGCCATCCGGCTCTTCTGGCTGGGCCGTTGAGGGCGGGGCCTATTCCCAGTCGCCAGTTGCGCTGCCCCCGCTCGGCTTCAAGGAGCTCGCTCCATCGCCGGCCATCGGCTTGCCCTATCTGTTCGAGCATATCTGGGACATGCAGATGACCATGCTCCAGCCTGTTGGCGGCATGGACCGGATCGCGCACGCCATCTACGACGAGGTAAAGCCTGTAGTGAGGATGCGTTCGCCGGTTACCGCAATTCGCCGGACAGCAGGCGGCGTTCGGATCGAGCATGGACCGGGAAAGCGGATCAGTGAGGCCGACCTTTGCATCTGCACATTGGGCGCGAACCTCCTTTCGCGCATTCCGAACGATTTCTCGGCCGCGAAGAATGCCGCTCTCAAGACGGTTCAATACCTCCCGAGCGTCAAGGTGGCGTTCGAGGCTCCACGTTTCTGGGAGACCGACGACAACATTTTCGGTGGCCTCGCCTGGACCGACCGGGCCAACGAGAACGTGATATATCCTTCCAGCGGCTTCGGGGCCTCGAAGGGAGTTCTCGTTGGCGCCTATGTTGCGGGCTGGACCAACCCCGACAATCCCCAAAAGTTTGCGGCCTTCAGCAACGAGGAGCGCCTCCGGGTCAGCCGCGAATCCGTCGAAGCTCTTCATCCAGGGCGCTCGAAATTACTCTCGAAGGGAGTTTCGGTCGGGTGGGGACTGGTTCCTTATTCGGAAGGCGTTGGAGCCATCTGGCAACGAGGTCCCGCCGGAAACCAGCCGCGCCCGCCGGAATATGCTGAACTCCTGAAGCCGGAGGGCCCGATCGTCTTTGCGGGCGAGCATCTCAGCTACCAGGGGCTGTGGCAGGAAGGCGCCGCACTGTCGGCTCACCAGGCCCTGAAGCTCGTCTCGGAGATGGCGAAAGCTGGACCGGCAAAGGTCGCGGGCCTGTGAGCCGCGAGGGTGGCTGCGCATGCGGTGCCGTCCGGTATCGCCTTACTCGGGAACCCATGTTCGTTCATTGCTGCCACTGCAGGTCCTGCCAGAAGGAGACGGGATCCGCATTCGTGATCAATGCCCTGATCGAAAGCGCCGAAGTCGAAACGATCGAGGGTTCTCCCCAACCGTTCATGACCCCTTCCGAAAGTGGACGCGGACAGCAGATCTGGCGATGTCCTGAGTGCGCGGTTGCGCTGTGGAGCAACTACGGCGGATCAAGGGATGTCCTGCGCTTCGTTCGCGTCGGTACTCTCGATAGACCCGAGGACGTCGAGCCCGACATCCATATCTACACGCGCTCGAAGCTGCCCTGGGTCCGGCTTCCCGACGGCGCCCGGGCCGTCGAGGCCTATTATGACAGCAGCGAGGTCTGGCCGCGCGAGAGCCTGGAGCGGCGAAGGACGTTGCTGGGCTGACGGCATTTGTCGAAAATCGGTTGTCGATGGGCGGATCTGCTCTGACGGCTGGCGCGCATTGGTCTCCGGCAATAAGAAGGGGCCGATCGCCTCGAAGGGGGGAATTTCGCATGCGCTTGACGAGATTTGCTGCCGTGACCCTTGCAATTGCCGCCGTGCCGGTTGGCGCAGGCGCTGCCGCACCGGCTTCTCCAAGCATCGCCGCTGCGGCGGCGTCCGCTTCGCGTTCTCCTGGCAACGTGAAGCTCGACGCTGGTCGAAAGCCCGTCCAAGTCCTTCAGTTCCTTGGGTTGCGGCGGGGCATGAACGTCCTCGATCTATTCGGTGCCAATGCCTATTGGGCCGAGATCACCTCCCCCGTGGTCGGCACCAAGGGTCACGTAACAGTCTGGAATCCAACGCAATTCTACAGCGACAAGACGAAGCAGGCGTTCGAGACCTTCAGGGCCTCGCATCCAAACGTCTCGATCGTGACGTCGGCGTTCGAGGCTCCTGACCTGCCCAGGAATTTCGCGGATCTGGTGATCCTGAATGATAATTATCACGACAATTACTGGCAAAACGAGAAGCTCAAGGTGCCCCGGATGGACCCGGACGCCTTTCTCAAGGCCGTCTACTCATCAATGAAGCCTGGCGGGGTGATCGGAGTCATCGATCATGTGGCAAATCCAAACCCGGATACCCGTGCGACGGTCGAAAAATATCACCGGATCGATCCCAACGTCGTAAAGGCGGATTTCAAGCGCGCGGGCTTCGTTCTGGTCGGGAGCAGCAATATTCTGCGCAACCCCGCCGACAGGCACGACATCGAGGTTCACGATCCCAAGATCGCGGGGAAGACCGACCGCTTCGTCTTCAAGTTCAAGAAGCCGCGTTGACGAACGCCAGCGAGCCCGCAGCGGAAGCGGGGAGCAAGAACTTTCGCGCTTATTATGCGCTGGCGGGACTCGTCCTTGGACTTCTGGCGGGCATTCTTGCTGGCAATCTTGCCGAGGTGCCCCGCGCCAATGCCCTTGGAATCGCCTCGTTCGTTGGAACCTTGTGGCTCAATGCCCTCAAGATGACGGTCATCCCGCTCGTCGTCGCCCTGCTCGTCGTCGGAATCGCTAAGAGCGCAGAGGCAGCGCAGGCGGGCCGGATCGCGGGTCGGTCGGTATTGTGGATCGTGATCATCTGCACGGGCTCGGCCGTCTTCGGCGCACTTGCGACGCTTGCATTGACCAATGTCTTTCCGCTCGGGCGGGAAACGGCGTTGCTGCTCCAGGGGGCCCTGGGCAAGGTTGAGCAGACCGCCTCGGGTCCGCTCCCCGGCGCCGCAGAGTTCTTCAAGGGCGTTGTTCCTCCAAACGTGGTCGCTGCTGCAAGCAACGGAGATGTGCTGCCCCTGACCGTCTTTGCAGTGATGTTCGCGCTCGCTCTAACGAGGATAACGGCTCAGGGCAGGCACGCCGTGGTGCTCCTGTTCGATGCTATCGCGGATGCATTGCTGGTCGTAATTGCCTGGGTGCTTGCAGTCGCCCCCATCGGCGTGTTCGCGCTTGCCTTCACTGTCGGTTCGACAGCGGGCGGCGCGGCTTTCGCCGGACTTGGTCACTATGTCGTCGTAATTTCCGCCATCGGAATCCTCGTCACGATCGCGGCCTATCCGCTGGCAGTCATCGCCGGCGGAATTTCGCTCGGCGAGTTTAGCCGTGGCCTCATCGCCCCCCAGGCGGTTGCGATCTCCACGCGCTCGTCTCTTGCATCCCTTCCTGCAATGCTTGCGTCCGCGCGGATGATGCGCATTCGTGAGGAAGTGAGCGACGTGACGCTGCCGATCGCGGTGGCGCTGTTTCGCGCGACGGGCCCGGCGATGAACGTCGCGGTCGCGTTCTATGTGGCCCACTGGCTCGGGCTCCAGCCCACCATCACGCAGATGATCGCTGCGACTGCCGTCGGTGCGGTCATGAGCTATGGTGCGGTCAGTCTTCCGGGCGAGGTCAGCTACATCAGCTCGATCGCGCCGATCGCGCTTGCGCTCGGCGTTCCGATCGCTCCCCTTGGCCTGCTTGTCGCAGTCGAAATGGTGCCCGACATCTTCCGGACAGTCGGCAACGTCAGCCATGACGTCGCTCTTGCAGCGATCGTGAACAGAGGCACCCGAAGCTGAACGCCAGCTGACCACCGTTCGTCGATTGAACAGCTGACGAACGGCCTTCGTCGCATTGCCGACAAATTGCCGAGCGGTCATCGAGACTGGCGGGCCCGCGGCTTCTTTGTGGTGCAAAGAAAGGCTGCGGCGCGGGTCCCCTCCAACTTCCCCAGCTCCCGCGCCGCGCAAAAGGGAGACGAAAAATGTTGAAGACCCTTCCCGCGGTGGCGGCGCTTGCCGTTGCTTCCGCGCTGGTGGTGCCGACTGTCAGCCAGGCCGCGGAACAGGATTCCGTCCGGGTGACATATGCCGATCTCAATCTTGCGAGTGACGCTGGCCAGCAGAGGCTCCAAGGACGCATCGTCTACGCAGCGTCGGTCGTATGCGGTCCCGCGGACCATCGCGACGTGCCGTTCCTGCAGGCGGTGGGAGAGTGCCGGACTGCGACCGTCGCCGATGCGCAGCCTGCTTACCAGGCAGCGATCAGATCAGCTCGTCACGGCGAGGTGGAGGTGCTCGGCGCTGCCCTCATCATCACCGCCCACTGACCCAAGATGCCGATCGAAATGGCCGCCGCACGCTGACCCCCGCGTGCGGCGGTTTTCGTTTAGCGGCCCGCGATTGCCCGGACGCGATCGGAATAGAGGCGCCCGACGGGCTGCTCGGTGCCGTCGGCGAGCCGCGCGATCCACCTGCCAGATGGATTGCGGCTGAACCCTGCAATGAAATCCTTCCGGACGATCGCCGAGCGATGCAGACGCACGAATAGCTCTGGGTCCAGGCCTTCCTCCAGCGCCGCCATCGAATGGTGGATCAGCCAGCTTCGACGGCCCACGTGCAGCCGCATATAGTCGCGCTCCGCCGAGACCCTGTCGACGTCGCGCGCAGCAATTCGCACCAGCCCTGAAAGATCCGAAGCCCAGAATTCCTCGAGCCATTGCGAAGCCTTGCCAGGCGCAGGTTCAGCGCTTCGCTGCTGGAGATAGGCGCGGGCACGGTCGAGTGCGCGCTGCAGTCGTGCCGGATCGACCGGCTTCATCAGATAGTCCACCGCCTCGACCTCAAAGGCCGCGACGGCGAACTGGTCGAAGGCGGTCACGAAGACCACTGCGGGGGAGGGCCGCTGCGCGGTGAGTGCGCGCGCGACGCCAATGCCGTCGAGACCGGGCATTGCGATGTCGAGCAGCAACAGGTCGGGGTGCAGCGCTTCGGTAAGATTGATGGCGCTTTCGCCGTCACTTGCGGTTCCAACGAGCTGCGCGCCTTCCGCGCGCGCCAGCAGCAACTGAAGGCGTTCGGCGGCCAGCGGTTCATCGTCTGCGATGAGAACGCGGAGCGGGTCCAGTTCAGCCATTCGTCTCCACCGGCATTGTCAGTGATACCTTGAACCCGCCGCCCTTCATTGGCCCAAATCGGCAGCTTGCGCGACTGCCCCATCGAGCCTCGAGACGTTGGCAGACGTTGGCGAGGCCAAGACCCGTTCCCTCGTGCGTCGCGACAGGAAGCTCTTCCTTGCCGCCGTGCTTCAGGCGATTGCTGATCTCGAGCAGCATCCGGTGGTTGTCGAGGTGACGTGCCTCTATGCGGATGACCACCGCCTTGCGGCTCTTCGATACGCCGTATTTGATGGCATTTTCGACGATGGGCTGGAGGATGAGGGCCGGCATCCGCGCCTGTTCAAGTTCGCTTGGAACGTCGATCTCGACGGTGAGGCGATCGGGAAACCGCGCCATCTCGATGTCGAGATACAGGCGCTGAAGGTCGATTTCCTCGGCAAGACTGACGTCCGCGCTGGGATCTAGTGAAAGGCTCGTGCGAAAGAAGGTCGAGAGTGCGAGCAGCATGGTTTCCGCCCGATCCGTCCGCCCGGTCATCACGAGCGAGGAAAGGGAATTGAGCGTGTTGAAGAGGAAATGCGGATTGACCTGGTAGCGCAGCGCCCTGACCTGCGCGGCCTGCGCAGCGTTCTCCGCATCGGCGAGGCGGCGCTGAGCGCCGAGCGCCTCGGCCTGCGCCTGGTTTGCAATGTAGAAGGCGCTCCAGCCAATGTAGAAGAAGAGCCAGGTGATCGCGATATCGAGCGCATAGCGGAAGCGCTTCATCGGATCGAGCTGGTGGACCTTGGGCATGGTCAGCACGAGGGGCTCGCCCGCAGTCCGCTCGATGCGGATCTGGTTGCCCTGCTCGACGACGGTGAAGCCTTCGCGCGCCTGGAAGCGAAATTCCTCCTTGCTCTCGCGCATCATGTCTTCGGTCATGACGACGGTGCCGCCCAGGATCAGCGAGCCAATGGCTGTGCTGACCCCGGCAATCACGGCCTTGCGGCGAATGCTGCTTCCGCCGGACAGTCCGCTGATTGCGAGGTAGATGACGCCATTGATGACTATACCGACGCAGATCACGATGAGCTTGTTCTCGAGCGTCGTCCAAGGGTCGGAGCCGAGGAAGGCCCGAAGGACGACGGTCCCGGCATAGAAGAGCCAGAAGCCGAGGATCGATTTCACAGCGAATGGCCAGTCGCTGAATCGTGTCTTCACGACCGGAGGTTGCATCATGAGCATTGGCACTGTCATGTCCCAAAACTCCTCCCCGGCAAACCGCCGCTTGCCCGTTGGCAGAAGCATCGCCGCTGCCGGTCGAAACCAGACGGGTCGCGGAACGCGCAGGCGCTCCCGCTCGTTTCCGCGCTGCAATGTTTATACCGAGGGAGCCCCGGCTGTGAATGCAGGCAAAGACGATAAGAACACGCCGCCACCGCCGGTGATCTCGGCCCCGCCCGAGCATGATCTCGAGCGAAAGCTCAAGCGACATCCCGACGATCCCAACGCCAAGGCCGATGTCGGGAGTGATGAGTCGATGGACGCATCCGATCCTTCCTCGGCGGTTCATCCGGGTGGCTCGGACGAACCTGCGCCGTCGTCGGGCTTCCCGGAACGAGAAAAATAACGGTACCGTCACAAAAACGCATCGGGCGTTGCCCGAATTCAACAATCCACAGATTTCCCTCGGTGCGTCAATTTCTGGCCTAGACGCGGTGACTCCCCTTTGATTCAATATGAACGGGGAGTGGGACCGTGGTTAAGTTTCTCGAAACCAATGCCGCCGCATGATCCTGCTCGGGAACTGAGGAGTCGGGTTCATGATTACGCGGACCAGCCAGCCGGCCAGCGGTGCGATGCTGATCTCCGAGATGAAGGAGTTCGCGAGCTTCGCCAAGGCGACGCAGCGCTACATTCGCCGCTCGCTCGATGTGGCTTATGGGCGCCGCGACCCGATTGAGTGCTGGGCCCGCGACGAGGGCGAGGGCGCGTCCATCCGCGCCCAGGCCCGCCTCTACAAGCAACTTGATCATCTGCGTCTGCAGGTCCCCGACGACAGCGGCCTCGACATGATCGAGCCGTTCGTTGGCATGCTGATCACCATTTCCGCATTCGACCTTGGCCAGGACCGCCTGCCGAATTTCGCGGCTTACCGCTTCCTTTACGAGCGGCTGATCGGCGCTGCTGCGCGCCCGTGGCTGCCAAGCGCCTTCTGTGCCGCCGCAGCGCTTCCGCACCTTCACCCGGATCGCCGCCGGACCTTGCTCCAGTCGATCAGCGAGAGCGCGGCAACTGCGCCAGGCTGGTCGAGCCGGGAGCCCGTCTTCTGGCCGGAATGGGTCGAGAAAGTGGACCTCCAGGCCGCCGCCTGACGTTCAGGCGCCTCGCGGGGGTTTTACCGAGGGGAAGATTTTCGCGAGCTGCCGAAGGCTGTCGCTCGCATTCTTGTGATGCACGAAAACAACGCCCGCGGCTTCGTAGGCTGCGCGGTGGTTTTCGCGGTCGTCCACCAGTACGTCTCCTGGATGCATGTGCTTGTGCTTGTCGCGGGCGAGGCAAGTGATCACGGGAACGCCAGGGAAATGCTCCTCGGCCCATCTGATCTTTTGGGCCGCGGCCCAATTGCCGAGCGGTAATCCTGTAAGGATCGTCGGGTTGAGATGCCTGACGCCCTCGAACAGGATGTGGGCGTCGGGCAGTTCCGCCAGCGTGCCGTAGAAATCCTTGGCGGCGGCAAGCCGCTTCCAGAAGGCGCTCCGGCCATGCTTTCGCTGGAAGGTTCCGGGACTTGATCCCAGCAGCCGCCTTGCCCCTTCGTCGAAATCGGCGAGTACACCGTCGCAGTCGAGGAACAGCCGGGCTTCGCGCATCAGAAACGCGCGGGCTTGAGGATGACATCAACCGGCGCCTGAATCGCTTTCCAGCCGTGGTCCCGCAGCAGATCGTTACTTTCCCGGGCTTTGCGGTCCGATCCCAGGGACCAGGTGATGTGGTAGGTGGATCCGTCCGGGCGGTGGGTGGTGCCGTCGAGTTCGACGACCATGCATTCAAGGCTTCTTCCGTCGTCCGCGCGACCCACGATCCGCGCAGTCTGAGGCTTCCTCGGGAGTGAAGTCCTTGCTGCTGCATGGACGCGCAAGGTGACGTGATCGGCGATCACGTTTTCATACCGGGGAGGGAAGCGATCGAGAAGCCTTGCGCGCTCTCCGGCCCCGAGCTTCCAGCCGGTGACTGTTCCGGGCCTTGCCATGCCCCTCTCAACCGAATCAGCGAGATTGGGTTTCGGCCAGGCGCTCCAGAAGTTCCTGCGCGAAATCGATGAGGGTGTCGTCCCTCGCGCCCATGACGAGAATGCGGTCTCCAGCGTTCGCTTCGCTCACGAGCGCTCCGGCAATCTTCGCACGCTCGGCGATATGCTCGGACCGCTTTCCATGTTCGCGAACCTCCTGTGCAAGCCAGTCCGAGCCGCGGACCTTCTCAACGGTGCCGCCCTGGTAGACCGGGTCGGGCAGGTAGAGCCGGTCCTCCGGCCCCATCCCGTCGGCTAGGCTCTCAGCAAGCGCCTCTCCCATCTTGGCAAGCGGCCCGTAGCCGTGCGGCTGAAACATGATCAGCAGCCTTCCCGGCTGCGCGCGCAGGGTCGCGAGCGTGGCGGTGATCTTGTCCGGATTGTGCGCGAAGTCGTCGATCACTGTGACACCGGCAGCCTCACCCACGGTCTCGAGGCGCCGCTTCAATCCCTCGAACCGGCCAAGAGCGCTGGCCGCGTCCTCGATCCTCACTCCAAGTGCGCGGGCGGCTGCAATGGCCGCAAGCGCATTGGAGGCATTATGCCTGCCAGGGACGGCGAGGCGCACGTCATACCTCTCTCCCTCAGCCTCCAGCGCGAAGGTGACGCCGCCGGGTTCGAGTTTGAGGTCCTTGCCCATGTACGAGGCGCCAGGGCTGTCGAAGCCGTAGCCGATGATCTTCTCTAGGCGAACTCCTTCGGCGAGCGCCCGGGTCTCGGGATCATCGAGATTGAGTACCGCTTTTCTTGCGCTCGCGAGGAAACCCGCGAACAGAGCGCGAAGCTCGTCCATTTCCTTGTGATCGAGGCTGATGTTGGTGAGGACCGCGATCTCCGGCGCGTAGAGAGCTATTGAACCGTCGCTCTCGTCGACTTCGCTGACAAACAGCTCCGGATCGCCGACAATGGCACTTGCAAAGGGGGCTGACGGGGTCACGAAATTCTTCATGACGGCGCCGTTCATGACCGTTGGCTGACGATGGCAAGCGTGGAGGATCCAGCCGATCATCCCGGTGACAGTGGACTTCCCGCTGGTCCCGCCGACGGCGACGCTTCGCTGAGCAGAATTCAGCAGGCGCGCGAGGAACTGCGGCCGTGTCAGATGCGGGAGGCCAAGCTCCCTGGCGCGGACGACATCGGGGACGGTTGCCTCGACCGCAGCGGACGTCACTAGGGTCATGCCTTCCTGAAGGCCGGACCCATCCTGCGGGAAGAGCTGAATGCCGAGCGAACGAAGATAATCGAACTTGTGCGGCGTCCGGCCCGCGTCGAGAGAGCGATCCGAGCCGGAGACGCGAGCCCCGCCGGCGCGTACGATCGAGGCCAGCGGAAGCATTCCGCTTCCCCCGATTCCACTGAAAAAGACAGGCGAATCAATCATTGCCCGCGGCCCTATTCGGCAGCTGGCGCGATGGCTAGTAGGGCTGTCGCCCCGGACGGCGGGCGGCGGCCCTGGACGAGAGCAACACTCAGCGGCACGCGCCGCCGCCGGGCCACCCGCTCCAGCCGGGCCCGCGCACGAATTGACCGGGCGTCGCCCCTGTGTGCTTCCCGTTTCGCAGCACCTGGACCCCATTGATGAACACTTGCTCGACCCCGCTCGCGAGTTGCTGCGGCCTTTCAAAAGTGCCGTTGTCACGGATGGTCGCAGGATCAAACACGACGACATCGCCATAATAGCCGGGCTTTAGCGAACCTCGTTCCCGGATCGAGAGGTTCGTCGCGGGAAGCGCGGTCAGTCGCCGAATGGCATCCTGAAGCGTCGTTGCGTGCTGGTCGCGCACGTAAAGGCCTAGCAGGCGGGCAACATTGCCATAGGCGCGGGGGTGGGTGCTCGACTTCAGGAACACCCCTTCGG
Source organism: Sphingomonas agri (assembly GCF_038148795.1). Taxonomy (NCBI): domain Bacteria; kingdom Pseudomonadati; phylum Pseudomonadota; class Alphaproteobacteria; order Sphingomonadales; family Sphingomonadaceae; genus Sphingomonas; species Sphingomonas agri. The sequence goes on from NZ_JBAPEU010000003.1 coordinate 141,131, forward strand.
GGGCCTGGCTCCCAGCGTCCGACCCGAAGCTCATCCAGGACAGGGCGACCTCGCGTTTCACATTGTCGGGGTTCATCGAGAAATAGACGACCTGAATGCGCGTACCGTCTTCGACGATGAGATCTGCGGCCGTTTCCGCGGAGGATTTGCCGCGCATTTTCGCGACCTGCGCCAGGGTCTTTCCAGTGAGGGCCTTGAGCTTTGCCTGCTTGAACCCGACCAGCAGTACTTTCTCGGGATCATCGACGACCAGTTTTGCATTTTCAGTCCCCTGGGGACCTTTCATCTCGGCGATGGCTTTGGCTCGAAGCTGAGGATCCTTGAGGCGCTTCACCCATGCCTCAAGTCCGCCGTCCTGCATCCACGTCGGGAAGGCGGCGTCGAAGCCTGTCGAGCTTGCCGCGTAGGTATACATGTCCGCGGTGATCCGCTGGCCGGAGGCGCGGGCGGCGTTCACGCGCGCGATGGCTGCGTCGATCTTTCCCCAATTGTCCTTGCCCGCCTGCTTGTAGTGATAGATCTCCGCGGGCGCGCCGGAATTGCGGGAAATAGTCACGAGCTCGTCGATTGCCTGAAGGAGTTTGGGTCCCTCGTCGCGCATGTGGCTGATGTACATGCCCCCGCAGCGGCCGGCCTCCTGCGCCAGTGCGATGAGCTCTGGGGTTTCGGCATAGGTCGCCGGCGCATAAATCAGCGAGGAGCCGACACCGACTGCTCCTTCTTTCATCGCCTGGCGAACGAGCGCGCGCATTCGCAGAAGCTGCGCCGGCGAAGGATCCACGTCCTTTTCGCCCAGCTCGTGCACGCGGACCGTCGTTGCACCGACGAACGAGGTCACATTGGGCGTGATGCCCTTGCGGGTCAGCCATTCAAGGTACTGGCCGAGGCTCGTCCACCTGATCGGGAACTTGATATCCCCTTGCCGCTTGATCTCAAGGCGCTTCATCTCGGGGGTCCAGGGGCCCATGGAATCGCCTTCGCCCATCACCTCAAGCGTAACTCCCTGGTAGGTGTCGCTCATTCCGCGGGGATCGGCGATGAGGTCTTCGTTGGCCCAGCTCAGCATGTTGATGAAACCCGGCGACACGGCCTTGCCTGAAGCGTCGATGGTGCGCGCCGCGCGTCCTGTGGCGTGGGGACCCACGTAAACGATTTTATCGCCCCTTAGAGCGACATCACCGACGAACGGCGACCCTCCCGACCCATCGTAGATCGTGCCGCCGCGGATCAATATGCTGTAGCTTGCGGGCGGCGGGGCCGCGGAGACGACGAAAAGGCTGCCGGCGGCGGCCGCTAGAGCGACGCACTTCTTCATGATTTCCCCTCAAACGAAACGAGGGGAAGCTGCCCGATTGACGCTTCTTGCGCTACCTCAAATTCGTCGGCGTCAGTGGGTTTGCTGGTCCGAGCGATCGAGCAGGACAGGTGTCACGAACGCGAGGCCGACGAGCCCGTCCTCGGCCCATTTGACAACGGCCGGCACGAGGATGCCGCCCTCGAACCGGACGTGCACGTTCGCGCCGGGCGCGAGGTCGGCGACATTGTCGCCCATGGCGCCCCCTTCCGAGATATTCTGCAAGGCAAAGCTCCTGGGTGATCCGTCAATCAGGAGCTGGAGCTTGCGGTCCTTGGCCGCCATTCGCTGATGACGGCGCTGCTCGGCCGCCGAAACGGAACTGCGCCGCTGGCCGTGCGAGGCCGGCTCGTCGCGGCGCGCCTCGGCAAGCGGAACCGCCGTTCCGCAGAAGCCGCATTCGGCGCTCACGCGCCCGATGTACCAATGCGAGCGCCCGCAGCCTGGACAGTGATTGTCGCTGTTTGCGCGGTAAACGATGTGGTGACCGCGTTGAGCAAGACTTGCAGCAAAGGCTGGTGATGCCCGCTCGTAAACGAGGACTTCCGACATAATTGCACTCCGCTTGCGCCCGAGACTCGCCTTTCGAGCCTCTTGCCTTGGAAGTTAGGCCTCGATGCTTGCGAAGTGATTACCAGAGGAAAGGGGGCAACCTCCGCGATTGCAGAGTTTTGGATCGCAGCTAGTGTCGGGTTTGCTCACGAGGGAGAATGGAATGGCGAGCGCGGCAGCAGCTGTAGTGGCGAAGGCACGAAGGGACGTCGTCTCCCATTTCATGCAGCAAAATGCCGTCAGTTCTGCCCAGGCGATCCAATGGGTGCCGGACCGGTTCGTGAAGCGCCGCGCACTTGCTCGCTTCGTTCGGCAGGGCGTAATCATCGAGACGGGGCAGGACACCTTCTTTCTCGACGTCCCGGCCTATGACCGCTGGCGCAGGTCGATGCGAAAGAGGCTCGCTGTCACGCTTGCCGGGGTTGCCGCGATCGGCGCTGTCGTCGCGGCCCTCGTTTAGCCCGCGGACGCTGCACCACCCATGCGCATCGCGGTAGTTGCCCCAAGTTGCCCGCTCAAGCGAGAGGCATCGGACAGGTTAGAGGCGATTGCGGCCACGAGGGGCGATTTCGAGCTCCTCGTCCACCCGCAATGCTTTCTGTCGGACGGCCATTTCGCAGGGCCCGACGAAGACCGGCTGGGAGCGCTTCGCGAGGTGATGGGCGACCCTTCCATCGATGCGGTCTGGTTCGCCCGTGGAGGTTATGGCTCGAACCGGATCGCCGAAGCGGCCGTGATCGATTTCCCCGCTGCAGCTCGAAATAAGCTCTACATGGGTTATAGCGACGCTGGTTTTCTGCTCGCGGGATTCCACCGGGCCGGTCTTGATGTCGCCTGGGGCCCGATGCCGCAGGACGTCCTTCGCCCGGGCGGCGAGCTAGCGGTAAACCGCGCCCTGAACTGGCTCGTGCGCCGTGATCCCGATACGCTCGAGCCGGCGCTCGACGGGCCGGCAATGGCCTTCAACCTGACGGTGCTTTCTAACCTTCTGGGAACTTCGCTCGAACCCGATTTCACCGGGGTCGATCTCTTGATCGAAGACCTCAGCGAGCAGCTCTATCGGATTGACCGGTCGATGTTTCATGTGACTGCAAGCGCGGCGATCCAGTCTGTACGCCGCATCAGGCTGGGGCGGGTCCTGGATGTCCTTCCAAACGACCCGGATTTCGGGGCCGACGAGGCCGACATTGTCGAGCAATGGTGCAATCGTTCCGGCATTGCCTTTGGCGGCCGAGCCGACATTGGCCACGACGTCTTGAACAGGGTCGTTCCGTTCGAGCGAAAAAATCGCTGATTTTCCCTCTGCAACGGCATTGCAAAGCACTGAGCTTTGCGCTCTATCCACAGATAGGAACAACAGGAGGGCCATGATGGCACAAGGCAGTCGTAAAGCAGGGGGCGGACTGGCCCGCCCGGTCACCCCGTCGGCCGATCTGGCAGCGATTTGCGGCAGCGAGCCGCTTCCGCGTAGCCAGGTTGTCTCGAAGGTGTGGGATCACATTCGCAAGAACAACCTACAAAACCCTCAGAACAAGAGGGAAATTGTTGCCGACGACAAGTTGAAGAAGGTCTTCGGGGGCAAGGACCGGGTTAGCATGTTCGAGATGAACAAGCACCTGTCGAACCATCTGAAGTAGGTTTCGACTAACAAGAAAAGAGGAGGGGGCTGCTTCGGCGGTCCCCTTTTTTATTTGGCGTGCGGGCGACTCGACCGCCCGATCAACCGCGCCAAAGTCCCTCGAGACGTTCCCGGGTCACCGGGTAGCCCAGATGGTCCGGGATCGTAATGAACCGCTCGCCGTCCACTTCTTCGACCCAGGGAGTGACAGGTTCGATCGGATGCGCGAGCGCATCTTCGCGGATCGCATCGAAGCTCGGGTGCTGCGCGAGACGTTCAAGAGTGCGGCGTGTCGGGAATATCAGCCGTGCGCTCCCGGCGCGATCCCGTTCAAGCACCTCTCTTGCCGACACCCATAAGGCGCCCGCACATTCGCCTTCGATGACCTGGGGTTCCCAGTCTCCGAAAGGAGCCGGAGCAATGAAGAACATGGTGTCGAAACGGCGGACAGCGTGGAATTTGGGGACCCACCTCGTGAAGGCCGTCAGCGCGCTCGCGTCGAGCTGGAGCTGATGTTCCTCCAGCAATTCGGCAAGGGGCCGATCGCGAACCAGCGCGTCCTGCAATATCCGCGCCCGCGCAGCATCGGGCGTCGGACTTAGTCCCACCGCTATTGCCGTCTCCTCGATCGTTTCGCGGATTGCGGCGACCGCTGCCGCCTTGACGCCAAATTCGGCAGCGAGGCGGCGATCGCCCTCGTCGATCCGCCCTCCAGGAAAGACGAGTGCGCCCGCAGCGAAGGCCATTCCGCCGGCGCGTTCGACCATCAGTAGATCGGGCGGCCTGTCGCCCCGCTCGCGGACGAGGATCAGTGTTGCGGCGGGAATGGCCTCGTCGTTCACCGCCGCCGGCGCTTACATGCCGCTGACGTTTTGCTCGTCCGCCTCAACGGGGCTGGTCACATTCTCGACCGCCGCATTCTCCTGCACGACTTGGTTGTGGACATTCGCCTGCGCCTGCGCCTGCGCATTTGCCGCGTCCATCGCTGCCTGGGCCGCAAGATCATTCAGCTGCTCGGCGCTGGGCTGGTTGAGTTGGGCGTTCTGGACAGCGTCCTGGTTGCTTTTGTCACAAGCGGCAAGCGCTAGCGAAGCTGCGCCAAATGTCACAAAAACCAGTACTTTCATCACGTTCCGTTCCCCATCAAACCGGTTGGCAATTATTGCAATAACAGCGCTATTCTTGAGATTCACGTGCAAAATCCCTATCTACCGCATGCCGGTTCGCCGGCTACGTCGGTAGACTGTTAGGTGGAATAGGCACTTCGGACCCGGGGGGCAGTACCCCGGCGCCTCCACCATCAACCGCGGGTCTCGCGGCTGTTGATGGGGGCGAAATAGGATCGACGAGTGCAATAAAGGCCCAACTGCCGATCGGATTGAGCCACCGCAACGGCTCATTCACACAAGTGCCAACGATAACGAGGCGCTCGCTCTTGCCGCGTAACTGACGTCCTAACGGACTGACGTTACAAAGCTAAAGCGCGGTCGGACCCCACCGGGCAACAGAAGGGGATTCCAGCGGCACGGGGGACGCCGGGCAACAGAAGTCCCCCACTTGCCCTGATCTTCAGCGCCGCCTGAGCTCGTCCCTGATCTCGGCAAGCAGCTCGACTTCCGACGGACCTGCCGGCGCGTCGGGGCCCTTGCGCATTGCCCTGTTCGCGGCCTTGATCATCAGGAAGATGATGAAGGCAAGGATGAGGAAGCTCACGATCTCGGTCACGAACGCTCCCCAGCCCAGCACGGGAGCGCCCGCCTTCTTGAGCGCAGCATAGTCGCTCATCGAGCCGTGATAGCCCGCCGGTACCGGGCCAAGCATCAGGAAGTGGCTTGAAAAATCGAGACCGCCGAAGATCTTGCCGATCACCGGCATGATGATGTCTTCGGTGAGGCTCGTGACGATCTTGGCGAACGCGGCGCCGATGATCACTGCAACCGCGAGATCGAGTACGTTGCCCTTGGCGATGAACGCACGAAATTCTTTCAGCATGGGTGGCCTCATCGGCTGCTTGTGGGATCGGCGACACTAGCGCCGTTCAGGACGCGATGGAAAGGCGAGAGCGTGTATTGTTCACTTAAGACAGCATATTGAAAGCGAACGGCCGTACATCTAGTTATGCACGACGCATTGAAGGGGACTACCAATGACCGTGCTTCGTCGCCTTGGTTTACTCGCGCCGCTTGCGGCCCTCAGCCTTGCCGGATGCGGGATCAACAGCGTCCCGACTGCCGAAGAGCAGGTTACCGCGTCATGGGGAAACCTCCAGGCCGACTACCAGCGGCGGGCTGACCTCATTCCCAATCTCGTCAATACCGTGAAGGGCTACGCCCAGCAGGAAAAAACTGTTCTTACCGAGGTGACCGAAGCCCGCGCCAAGGCGACGAGCATCCAGCTCAATGCCGGCGACCTTAGCGATCCGGCCAAAGTCCAGGCCTTCCAGGCAGCTCAGGCCCAGCTCGGAGGCTCGATTGGTCGTCTCCTCGCCAGCTTCGAGGCTTATCCCGACCTCAAGTCGAACCAGAACTTCCTCGCGCTCCAGGACCAGCTCGAGGGCACAGAGAACCGGATCAATGCCTCGCGACGCGATTATAACGACTCGGTTCGCCGCTATAATACGTTGATCCGGACGTTCCCGACGGCGATCGGCGCGCGGGTCTTCTACGGCGCCAAGCCGAAGGTTCCCTTCGAAGCTTCGGCAGGCGCGCAGCAGGCGCCTTCCGTCAACTTCAACGCGAGCTGATCGCATGAGGCAGCTCCTGGCGGTGTTGTGGTTAGCGTTCGTGGCGCTGGCTACGCCCGTCGCTGCGCAGACTTTTCCTCCGCTTACCGGCCGCGTCGTGGACCAGGCGCATCTGCTGAGCGCGCAGCAGGTGCAGGATCTCGCCAGTAAGTCGGAAGCACTCGAAGCGCAGTCGGGCCGCCAGTTCGTCGTTGCGACCGTCAACAGCCTCGAGGGCTATCCGATTGAGGATTACGCTTATCGACTCGGGCGCGAGTGGAAGATCGGCAGCGCGAAGAACAACGACGGGGTCCTCCTGCTTGTCGCCCCCAACGAACGCAAGGTCTGGATCGCCACCGGCTATGGCGCGGGCGGCTTCATGACCGACGCGATGGCGGGCGTGATTACCCGAGAAGCGATCCTTCCGCACTTCAAGCAGAATCCGCCCGATTATGGCGGGGGGATCGAAGCGGGCGCAGCAGCGATCATCAAGCAGATGAGCCTTCCTGCCAGCGAGGCGCAGAAGAATGTCGCAGCAGCGCAGCAGGCGCAGGAGCACAGGCAGCATTCCGGCGGCAACCCGTTGCCGCTGTTCTTCTGGCTGATGGTGATCGGGTTCGTCGTCCTGTCGCACTTCCGGCGGGGTCCCGGGCGCCGTTACCGGCATCGCAACGGCGGCATCAACCCGTGGGTGGTGCTGTGGGGGTTGAGCGCGCTCAGCCGTGGCTCCCGGGGAAGCGGCTGGGGCGGCGGCGGTGGCTTTGGAGGCGGCGGCTGGGGTGGTGGCGGCGGCTTCTCGGGGGGCGGCGGCTCGTTCGGCGGCGGCGGTGCGGGAGGCAGTTGGTGAGCCTGCAATTGTCGCAATCGGATCGTGAAAAGGTGTCGGCTGCAATTACAGGCGCCGAGGCCAAGAGCAGTGGCGAAATCGTCGCCGTCGCGACCCCTATCAGCGACGCCTATCATGACGTTGCGCTGCACTGGGCCCTCGTTCCGCTCTTCGCGGTGCTCGCCTGGGCCGCTTGGCGACCGACGGCGCTTGTCTGGTGGTATGATTTCTTGTTCGGCGGATGGCAGCCGGATCCGACCTTAAGTCAGCTGCTGACACTGCTGATGGTGTTTGCGGCACTGAAGTTCACGGTCGCGCTGTTGATCCTCAGATGGATGCCCTTGAGGCTCTTGCTAACTCCGCCGGCGACCAAGCACCGGCGAGTTCGCCGCCGTGCAATCGCAATCTTCAAGGCCGCGGCCGAGCGCCGGACGGCCGGACGGACCGGCATCCTCATCTATCTCTCGATGGCCGAGCACCGCGCCGAAATTGTTGCCGACGAGGCCATCCTCAAAGTTACCGATGAGCATGCTTGGGGCGAGGCCATGGCCTCCCTTGTGGGCGAAGTCCGTCAGGGCAGGCCCGGGGACGGGATCGTGGCGGCCATCGAGCGCGTCGGGACGGTTCTTGCCGAGCACTTCCCTCGTTCGGCCGACGACGTGAATGAAATCCCGGACAAGCTAATCGAGTTATGAATCTGGATGATCTGCCTCCCGTCGAACTGATGTGGGAGGGAAAGTTCGTAAAAGCCCTTCGTCGCGGAAAATGGGAATATGCGAGCCGCGCCCGCGATATCGGTGCGGTCGTCATCCTCGCTGAGCACGAGCAGAAAATCATCCTCGTCGAGCAGCCGCGGGTCGCCCCCGACTGTCGTTGCATCGAACTTCCAGCAGGTCTCGTGGGCGACCTCGACCCGGAAGCGACGGTCGAGGCAACCGCGCTAAAGGAATTGCTTGAGGAGACCGGATATGCAGCAGAGCGGGTCGAGCACCTCGGCACATTCTATTCGTCGCCCGGAATGCTCTCGGAAGGCTTCACGCTGGTAAGAGCCCACGGCGTCAGCAAGGTCGGGGAGGGAGGCGGCGACGAGAACGAGGACATCAAGGTTCATCTCGTTTCCCGAGCCGACATCCCCAACTTCATCGAACAGAAGCGTGCCGAGGGCGTGGGGGTCGACGCCAAGCTGCTGTTGCTCCTCAATTTCTAGTGCAACCGGGCTGAACCGGCTGCGCTTCGGCGCGTTCTCGACAAGCCCACATGACCCGTATTGTTCATTTGTCGGACCTTCATTTCGGCGCTCATGACGAGCGTCTTGTTGAAGCCGTGCGCAGCGAGATCGACGATCTGAAGCCAGACCTCGTCGTCGTCAGCGGCGACTTCACGCAGCGCGCGCGGACCGAACAGTTTCGCGAAGCCTGCGAGTTCCTCGAGCAGCTGCGCGATCACGGCCACGACGTGCTGGGCGTGCCGGGGAACCACGACGTGCCATTGTACGACGTCCTGCGGCGATTTCTCTCCCCACTCGCGCGATATCGTCGTTTCATCGACCAGAGCCTGTGCCCTTTCGTCGAGCTTCCCGGCGTTGCCGTGCTCGGCGTCAACACGGCCCGTTCGTTCACATTCAAGGATGGCCGGATCAACAAGCAGCAGGTCGAATTTATCCGCGAAGGCTTCTCCCGAGTGTCAAGCGAGGCAATGCGCGTACTTGTGACCCATCACCCCTTGTTCGCGCTTGAGGTCGGGGGGGAAGTCGAGCGCGCCATCGGCCGCCAGGAGCTGGCACTCGACGCTGTCGAGAAATCGGGCGTCGACATCCTGCTCGCCGGACACAATCACCACGCATCCAGCCAGGATGCGAGCGATCTCGTCACCCGTGCAGGCGGGGTGCTGGTGATTCAAGCCGGGACAGCAACTTCGACGCGGGTCCGCGAGCAGGAACAGAGTTTCAACACTATCGACATTGCCCAGCGCAGCACGACGATCACCGTCAACGGCTGGGCGGGTAATCGCTTCAGAGCAAGCGACGCCCGGGCCTACCGGTGGGAGGAGGGCAGGTGGATCCTCAACAAGGCGGCGGAGCCGGCGCACTGAGCTTGTCCCTGGGCGCAGCGCTCGCGTAGACGGGCCACCATGACCCTTCCCGATAACTTCAGCCTTTCCGAATTCGTGCAGCGCGTGCTCGCCGAGGATCTCGGCACGGGCGACGTCACGTCAGATGCGATCATTGCGAAGGACGCACGTTTCACTGCCGAAATGAACGCGCGCCAGGCCCTGGTCGTCGCTGGCATTGAAATAGCGGCGGCTTTTTTCCGTGCTCTTGATGAGGATGTGCAGGTAGAGCAGCTGATCAAGGATGGTACGCGCGTCGAACGGGGCACGACGCTGATGCGTCTTGGTGGAAATGCCCGCTCCATGCTCGCGGCAGAGCGTTCCGCGTTGAACACGCTCCAGCATCTCTCTGGCATCGCGACTCTGACGCGACAGTATGTGGACGCCATTGACGGTACCGGGACTGTGCTCCTCGACACGCGCAAGACCATTCCAGGACTAAGGGTGCTCGAGAAGTTCGCGTCGCGAATGGGAGGCGCTCAGAACCACCGCATGCGCCTCGACGACGGCGTTCTCATCAAGGACAATCACGTGGCGGTCTGCGGCAGTGTTGCCGAGGCGGTCCGCCGTGCGAAGGCAGCCGCGACTGGCCTTGAGGTGCAGGTCGAAGTGGACCGGATCGACCAGATCGAGCCGGCGCTCGCGGCGGGAGCGGACCGGTTGCTGCTCGACAATATGGATCCCGCGCAGCTGCGCGAGGCGGTCCAGCTGGTGTCCCACCGAGTTCCGCTCGAAGCCTCCGGAGGGGTCACTTTGGAGACCATCCGCTTTCTTGCGGAGACGGGCGTGACGTTCATCTCCGTGGGCCGTGTCACCCAGTCCGCTCCTGCCGTCGACATCGGGCTCGATTATTCGCTGGGTTAAGACCCGGTTGGCAGCGATTGTAGGCAGGCTTATCGATTCCTGACCGCAACGTTCAGAACCTCGACAGCTTGCGAAGCGTAATTCCGGTATCAAATGGCCGCGAAGTCCCTCCACGGCCAGGATGTAGACGGAGGAATGTCATGTTGACGAAATTAGCACTGGCGCTTTCTGCCGCCTCGCTGGTCGCACTCCCCGCCGCGGCCCAGGCGCACGATTACTACGGCTACAGCAACTACGGCTACGCCTATCCGCGCTCGCGGACGGTGATTTCGATCGGTTATCCGGGATATGGATCGTACGGCTACGGCGGCTACGGCGGCTACGGCGGCTACGGCGGCTATGGCGGCTATGGCGGCTACGGCGGCTACGGCGGCTACGGTTATCCGAGCTATGGCTACGGCTACCCGGCCTACGGCTATCCATCTTACGGCTATGGCTACAATTACCCGAGCTACGGCTATGGCTATGGTTCGCGCAATGGCTACGGCTATTGCACGAGCCCTGTCGCTGGAGCAGCGGCGGGCGGTCTTGCCGGCGCAGTCATCGGGAGCGCGATCGGCGATAGCGGCCACCACCGTTACCGCTACGGCTATCGCTATAGTCGCGGCGGTCGTACCGACGGCGCGATCGCCGGCGCCGCGATCGGCGCAATCCTCGGCGGGGCCGTTGCTGCCGGGCAGTGCTAAATACGGCTGATCACCGACATTGATTGGATGGAGCGGGGCCCCGGAACCGACCTGGGCCCCGCTCACTTTTTTTCGCGCATTGCGAACGAACCGCTCCTATATGGGCGCGAAAGATGGCGCATGCTGCGCCGGGGAGACGGGTTTTGTTCAAGGGCCTCAAGCCCATCCTCTACGGCGGACGCGAGGTCTGGCCGCTGATCGAAGGCGGCAAGGGGGTCAGCGCAACGAACCACGCGAGCAGCGGCGCCTGGGCGGCTGCGGGCGGTATCGGAACCGTGTCGGCAGTCAACGCCGACAGCTACGATCCCGAAGGACGGATCATCCCGCAGATCTACGAAGGGCTCACCCGCCGTGAGCGCCACGAAGAGCTAATCAAATATGCAATCGACGGCGCCGTCGCGCAGGTTCAGCGCGCCTACGACATGGCGAGCGGCAGGGGCGCGATCAACATCAACGTCCTTTGGGAAATGGGCGGGGCCCAGCGAGTGCTCCACGGCGTGCTCGAACGCACCAGGGGATTGGTTTCAGGCGTCACCTGCGGCGCCGGGATGCCGTACAAGCTGAGCGAAATCGCTGCCTCTTACGGCGTCAACTACCTCCCCATCATCAGTTCGGCCCGGGCGTTCAGTGCGCTTTGGAAGCGCGCCTATCACAAGGCCGCCGAGTGGCTCGCGGCGGTTGTCTACGAAGACCCGTGGCTGGCCGGCGGACACAATGGCCTCTCCAACGCCGAGGACCCGCGCAAACCCCAGGATCCTTATCCACGAGTGAAAGCCCTCCGCGACACCATGCGCGAGCAGGGGATTGCCGACAGTATTCCAATCGTGATGGCAGGCGGTGTTTGGCGGCTCGATGAATGGGAACATTGGATCGACAATCCCGAACTCGGCCAGATCGTCTTTCAATTTGGAACCCGGCCGCTTCTGACGCAGGAAAGCCCGATTCCGCCCGAGTGGAAAGCCCGGCTGCTCACTCTTGAGGAAGGCGACGTGCTTCTGCACCGTTTCTCACCGACGGGCTTTTATTCCTCGGCCGTCCGAAATCCATTCCTGCGCGGTCTTGAGGACCGTAGCGAGCGGCAGATTGCCTTCACGAAGGAGCCGATCGGCGATCACCATTTCCAGCTGGACGTCGGTGTCGGCACCAAGAAGAATTTCTGGGTGACGAAGGGCGATTTGACGCATGCCCGAGAGTGGTTCGCGAGCGGCTTCACCAACGCGATGAAGACGCCCGATGACACGCTCATCTTCGTAAGACCCGACGAAGAAAAGCAGATCCGTGTGGACCAGGCGGAATGCATGGGCTGTCTAAGCCAGTGCGCCTTCTCCTCATGGGCCGACAATGAGAAGAACTCCACGGGCCGGCTTGCCGACCCGCGCAGCTTCTGCATTCAAAAGACGCTCCAGCAGATCGCCCACGGCGGCCCGGTCGAGCAGAATCTCATGTTTGCGGGCCATGCCGCATTTCGCTTCAAGAGCGATCCTTTCTATTCGAACGGCTTCATTCCCACCGTGAAGCAGCTCGTCGATCGGATCCTGACCGGCGCCTGATGCTTGCTCGGGGGCTGCTCACCGCCATTGCGATCCTTGGCGCTGCTGCTCCCGCTGCCGCGCAGGAAAAACAGCCACCTTACTGGGCGTCGATCGCGAGCGGCCAGGCCATGACCCGCACGGGACCGGGCAAGAACTATCCTGGCGTCTGGCTTTACCAGCGGCGCGACCTGCCGGTCCGCGTGGTCAAGAAATATGACAATTGGCGTCTCATCCAGGATCCGGACGGCGCCCAGGGCTGGATGCTCGTGACGCTGCTCAGCGACCGCCGCACGGCGATCGTGAAGCCTGGCCAGCCGCGGCCGATCCGTGTCGGACGGAACGATGCCGCCAAGCCTCAATACATGGCCGAGCAGGGCGTCGTAGGACGCGTCAGCAAGTGCAGCGAGGGATGGTGCCGGATCGAGATCGGCAGTCATCGGGGCTACGTTCGGACGAGCGATATCTGGGGTGTCGCCGAGGGCGAGGTCGTCGACTGAGACGAGACTGGGGGAAGCGCATGAAACAGATCGCCGCAATAGCAACTGGAGTTCTCATCGTGACCACCCCCGCCGACGCCGCTCCGGCAAGACCCGTGGTCCAGCATTTTGGAAGACCGGCCCTCAACGGCCAGCCGCTTCCTTTTTCGGATGCCGTGCGCGTTGGCGACGTTCTTTATCTGTCGGGCCAGATCGGCGTTGGAGCCGACGGCAAGGTGCCCGAGGGAATCGAGGCCCAGACCAAGCTCGCGATGGACAATATCGGAGGCGTCCTGAAGCGAGCGGGGCTTGGCTATGGCGACGTGTTCCACTGCACCGCCTTCCTCAGCGACATGAAGAACTGGCCAGCGTTCAACAAGGTCTATGTGCAGTACTTCGAGCCAGGCAAGCTTCCCGCCCGCAGCGCCTTCGGCGCGAACGGGCTGGCACTCGGTGCGCTGCTTGAGATCGAGTGCCAGGCTTACGCGGGTGAGGCCCGAGCCTAGACCAGCTCGACCGCCACCGCCGTTGCCTCGCCGCCGCCGATGCAGAGGCTCGCAACGCCGCGCCTGCCGCCCTTCTGCTTGAGCGCATTGACGAGGGTTACGATGATGCGCGTGCCGCTGGCGCCGATCGGGTGACCGAGCGCGGTCGCTCCGCCGTGGACGTTGATCTTCTCGTGCGGAATGCCAAGATCCTTCATGGCGAACATCGCGACGCAGGCGAATGCCTCGTTGACCTCCCAAAGGTCGACGTCCGCGGCCTTCCAGCCTGCCTTCTTGAGCACTTTCTCGATCGCGCCGATGGGGGCGACGGTGAACTGAGCAGGCTCCTGTGCATGCGCGGCGGTCGCAATGATGCGCGCTACCGGCTGCAGGCCCTTTGAACGAGCGTTGGATTCGCTGGTGAGGACGACTGCTGCCGCGCCGTCCGAGATCGAGGAGGAAGTGGCTGCCGTGATCGTACCCTCCTTTGCGAAGGCGGGCTTGAGCTGCGGGATCTTGTCCGGCCGTCCGCGGCCGGGCGCCTCATCTGTGTCGACCTTGGTCTCCCCGGCGCGGCTCTTGATGGTGACGGGCGCAATCTCGTCCCTGAACTCTCCCTTTTCGATGGCGTCCTTGGCACGCCGCAGGCTCTCGATCGCATAATCGTCCATCTGCTCGCGGGTGAGCTGGTATTCATCGGCCGTGCACTGGGCAAAGCTTCCCATCGCCCGGCCCTCCTCGTAAGCATCTTCGAGCCCGTCGAGGAACATGTGGTCATAGGCCGTATCGTGACCGATGCGCGCGCCGGAACGGTGCTTCTTGAGGAGGTAAGGCGCGTTCGTCATCGACTCCATTCCGCCCGCTATGATCACGTCGGCATTGCCGGTGCGGATCGCCTCGTCGCCCATGATCACCGTCTGCATCCCCGAACCGCAAACCTTGTTGACGGTCGTTGCCTGGACCGACTTTGGAAGGCCGGCCTTGATGGCGGCCTGGCGCGCTGGAGCCTGTCCAAGGCCCGCCGGAAGGACGCAGCCCATGTAGATCCGGTCAATGTCCTCCACGGAGACACCGGAACGTTCGACCGCAGCCTTGACCGCAGTCGCCCCAAGGTCGGTCGCCGACGCCTCGGCGAGCGCGCCCTGCATCGATCCCATCGGCGTGCGGGCGATCGAAAGGATGACGGTCGGGTCAGATGCTTGAGTGGCCATGACGAACTCCGGAGTCGATTTGCTGCACCGCACATAAGACCGCCGGGGCGGTTGTTCAAACGCTTCGCGCTCTGCTAGCGGCGGCCGGAACAGGAGAGAGGACATGTCCGAGCCCGGACTCGATTTCGACCTTGGCGAAATGGCGGACACGATCCGCGACGCCACCCAGCGTTTTGCCACCGACAAGATCGCGCCGATCGCGGCCGAGATCGACCAGACTGATGAATTTCCGCGCCATCTGTGGCCGCAGATGGGCGAACTTGGCCTTCACGGGATCACGGTCGAGGAGGAATGGGGAGGTCTGGGCCTAGGCTATCTCGAGCACGTCGTCGCGCAGGAAGAGGTCGCGCGCGCTTCCGCCTCGGTAGGACTAAGCTACGGCGCCCACTCGAACCTCTGCGTCAACCAGATCCGGCGCTGGGCCAATCCCGAGCAGAAGCGCAAATACTTGCCCAAGCTCATCAGCGGTGAGCATGTGGGGGCGCTCGCAATGAGCGAATCCGGGGCCGGCAGCGACGTCGTCGGAATGAAGCTGAAAGCCGAAAAAAGCGGCAACGGCTACCGTCTCAACGGCACCAAGTTCTGGATCACCAACGGTTCCGAAGCGGAAACGCTCGTCGTCTACGCCAGGACGGACATGGCCGCCGGGAGCCGCGGGATCACGGCCTTCCTCATCGAAAAGACCATGGATGGCTTTTCGATCGGACAGAAAGTCGACAAGCTCGGCATCCGCGGCTCGCCCACGGCCGAACTCGTGTTCGAGGATTGCTTCGTGCCCCCCGAGAATATCCTCGGCGAAGAAAACAAGGGGGTCGAGGTGCTGATGAGCGGCCTCGACTATGAGCGCACGGTCCTGGCCGGCATGCAGATCGGGATCATGCAGGCGTGCCTCGACACGGTCCTGCCCTATGTCCGCGAGCGAAAGCAGTTCGGGAAGCCGATCGGGTCGTTCCAGCTGATGCAGGCCAAGATTGCCGACATGTATGTCGCTCTCAACAGCGCGCGGGCCTATGTCTACCAGGTCGCCAAGGCGTGTGACGCCGGCAAGACGACCAGGTACGACGCGGCGGGAGCGATCCTGCTTGCAAGCGAAAACGCCGTGAAGGTCGCCAACGAGGCCGTCCAGGCGCTCGGAGGTGCCGGTTACACCAAGGACTGGCCGGTCGAGCGTTACTACCGCGACGCCAAGCTTCTCGACATCGGGGCCGGCACCAACGAGATCCGCCGCATGCTGATCGGCCGGGAGCTGATCGGCTGACACGGGCGCCGGCGCAGCGGATCGCTCCCGCCCGCCCCATCGACCCATGGCGGGCTGCTTTCCTTGATAGAAGCCTGGAGGATCAGGTGCCGGCCTGCGCCGTGATCCTAGCTGCCCCAGACGGTGATCCGCTTGCCTGGCGCTAGATAGAGCTTCTCGCCGGCCTCCACGTTGAAGGCGGGATACCAGGCATCGACGTTTCGGACTGTAAGGACCCGCCAGGGTCCGGGTGCATGCACGTCGGTCGCGACCCTCGCCCGGAGCGCCGCGTCGCGAAGCTTGCCGCGATGGGACTGGGCGTAGGCAAGAAAGAAACGCTGGTCGCCCGTCAGCCCGTCGATCACGGCTGAGGGCTTGCCGCCGAGCGACGCCTTCCACGCATCATAGGCTGCTGCGAGCCCTGCGACATCGGCAATGTTCTCGCCAAGCTCCTGCTTGCCATTGAGGTGGAGGCCAGGAAGGGCCTCATATGCATCATATTGCGCCGCCAGTGCCGCGCCGGCCTGGTTGAAGTGCGAGAAGTCGGCAGGGGTCCACCAGTTCCGAAGTTTGCCGGTCGCATCGAAAGTTGCACCCAGATTGTCGAAGCTGTGGCTTATTTCGTGCCCGATTACTGATCCGATGGCGCCATATTTGGCAGCCGCATCGGCGGACGGGTCATAGAAGCCTTTTTCCAGGATCGCCGCTGGGAAATTCAGCGAGTTTTGCAGGGGCTGGTTCTGCGCGTTGACAGTTTGCGGCTCGAGCCACCACTCATGCCGGTCGACGGGCTTTCCGATCTTCGAGAGCTGGTACTGGTAGTTGGCGAGCTGGGCGCGGTCGAGATTGCCGAACGCATCCCCGGCCCGGATGTCGAGCGACCCGTAGTTTCGCCAAGTGTCGGGGTAGCCGATCCCGACCACCATAGTCGCAACCTTGTTCTTTGCCTCGGCCTTGGTTGCAGGCGCCATCCAGGCAAGCGCGTCGATCCTTCTTTCGAGCGCTGCCTTGATGTTCTTCACCATGCCCTCGATGTCGGTTTTGGACGAGCTTGGGAAGTAGCGGTCGACGTAGCGCTTGCCGACGGCGTCTCCCAGCTGCGCATCGAGTGAGGACAGCGCGCGCTTCTCGCGAATCTGCTGCTGGGGCTGGCCGTTGATCTCGGTTCCGTAGAACGCAAAATGCGCATCATCGAATGCTTTTGGAAGGACCGGTGCCATCTGGTTGAGACGGTGGAACGCGAGCCAGTCCTTCCAGACGTCCAGAGGCTCTGAACCGACCAGGGCGGCGATCTTGGTCACCGCTCCTGGCTGCCAGATGATGAAGTCCTGCTGGTTGCCGAGCTGTGCCGCCCCAAGGAGCCGGTTCCAGTCGATGC
The DNA here is from genome assembly GCF_038148795.1 of Sphingomonas agri. NCBI lineage: Bacteria > Pseudomonadati > Pseudomonadota > Alphaproteobacteria > Sphingomonadales > Sphingomonadaceae > Sphingomonas > Sphingomonas agri. The sequence goes on from NZ_JBAPEU010000003.1 coordinate 158,181, forward strand.
CGGGCGCCTTCTTGTCGAAGTCGGCGCGTTTCCAGGGATTATTCGCTTTTTCGGCCGACTGGCTTGCCTCGAGCGTCTCGTGGGCCTGCGCAATCTTGGTTTCGAGGGCGACGATCTTCTGCGCGCGCGCCTGCGCATTCTGGATGCCGGCGAGCGTCAGTATCTTGGCGACATAGGGCGTGTAGTCGCTCCGGATCTTGGCCATCGCAGGGTCGGAGGAGACCAGATAGTCACGATCCGGAAGTCCGATCCCGCCCTGCAATATATAGGGTATCGTCTTGGTGGGATCGTTGAACCCCTGCGTAACGAACACTCCGAAGAGATTCTCGGTGTGGAAGTTGGTCGCGTTCAAGGGGTCCGCATCGGCGCGCAGCGAATGGCCGATCGCCTCGGCGAGGGCGCCCTTGTCGGCAATGGCCTCGATGCGATCGATGTCCGCCTTGACCGGCGAAAGGCCTTTCTTCTCGATGCCGGCCGTGTCCATGTAGGCGTTGTAATAATTGGCGATGCGCGCTTCGTCCGATCCTGATGCAGGGTTCGACCTGGCGATGTCACCGACGAGCGCGGCCTCGCGTTTCTGCGCGTCATCGTTGATGACTGAAAAGACGGAGATGTTGGACTTGTCGGCCGGGATCTGCGCGTTCTTCTCCCAGGCGCCATTGGCATATTTGTCGAAGTCGTCGCCCGGCTTCACCGACGTGTCCATCAGGGACTTGTCGATCCCGGATTGCGGTCCGCGTGGCTCTTGTTTTCCTTCACCGCTTTGTGTGCTCGCAGTCCTGTTGCACGCTGCAAACGCAATGGATGACACGGCGATGATCAGGATGTGACGCTTCATTCGGTAAGCCTCCGGGATCGGTTTTGCCAATGCCTGCAGCACGGGCTAGGCGGGCGGCAGGGCTTTTTCGACCAACGGGCATAACGAAACCGATGAGCGCACCGCGGATCGAGACTAAAATCGCGACGGACAGCGACGAGTTCCGTCAGCGCAGTGCGCACAATCGTGCGCTTGCCGGAAAGCTGCGCGCCGATGTTGCCAAAGCAGCAAGGGGCGGCCCCGAAAAGCACCGCGATCGGCACGTGTCGCGGGGCAAGCTTCTTCCGCGCGATCGCGTCGAACGCCTGCTTGATCCAGGCTCGCCGTTTCTCGAGATCGGACAGCTCGCGGGTTGCGACATGTATGACGGGGAGGTGCCTGGAGCGGGCATCATCGCCGGCATCGGCCGGGTGTCGGGAAGAGAAGTGATGATCGTCTGCAACGACGCGACGGTCAAAGGCGGCACCTATTATCCGATGACGGTCAAGAAGCATCTGCGTGCTCAGGAGATCGCAGAGCAGAACAGGCTGCCATGCATCTACCTGGTCGACAGTGGTGGGGCTAATCTGCCGCACCAGGCCGAAGTTTTTCCCGACCGCGATCATTTCGGCAGGATCTTCTTCAACCAGGCGCAGATGAGCTCGAAGGGCATTGCCCAGATCGCCTGCGTGATGGGCAGCTGTACTGCCGGAGGAGCATACGTTCCCGCGATGAGCGACGAGAGCGTGATCGTGCGCAACCAGGGGACGATCTTCCTTGGCGGTCCGCCGCTCGTGAAAGCAGCGACGGGCGAGGAAATCAGCGCCGAGGATCTTGGGGGCGGGGATCTCCACGCAAAGAAGAGCGGCGTGGTCGATCACCTGGCCGAAAACGACGAGCACGCACTGACGATCGTTCGTGATATCGTTTCAACGCTCCAGTCAGAGCGTGGCGCGGAGCTGGACCTTCGCGAACCACGTGAGCCGCTGTTCGGTGCCGACGACCTCTACGGCATCATCCCGGAGGACGTGCGCGCTCCTTATGACGTCCACGAGGTCATTGCTCGGATTGTGGACGGTTCCGAACTTCACGAGTTCAAGCCCCAGTTCGGAACGACGTTAGTGTGCGGGTTCGCGCACATCTGGGGAATCCCAGTCGCCATTCTCGCGAACAACGGCGTCCTGTTCAGCGAAAGTGCCCTCAAGGGGGCTCATTTCATCGAACTCGCGTGCCAGCGGCGAACACCGCTGCTTTTTCTCCAGAACATTTCTGGCTTCATGGTGGGAGGCAAATACGAGGCCGAGGGAATCGCAAAGCACGGGGCCAAGCTGGTGACCGCCGTCGCGACCGCGAGCGTGCCCAAGATCACCATGCTGATCGGCGGCAGCTTTGGGGCAGGCAATTACGGGATGGCCGGCCGCGCCTACTCGCCCCGCTTCCTGTTCACCTGGCCCAATTCCCGGATCAGCGTGATGGGGGGTGAGCAGGCGGCTTCCGTGCTTGCGACCGTTCACCGCGATGCAGACAAGTGGACGCCCGACCAGGAAGAAGCGTTCAAGCAGCCGATCCGCGCGGATTACGAGGCGCAGGGCAATCCCTGGCACGCGACCGCGCGCCTGTGGGACGACGGCATCATCGACCCCGCGCAGACGCGCGACGTCCTTGGTCTTGCATTTGCGGCAACGCTGAACGCGCCCATCCCGGACCGGCCGCAATTCGGCGTTTTCAGGATGTAGCCCGCGATGATTTCAATTCTTCTTGCACTTGCGGCCCAGGGAGCCGCGACCAGGCTCCCGCCGGCGGGCCCGCTCCCGGCCCCCGGTGCCGAGGAACAGGCGATCCTGCAGCCGGTCAATGCCGTCTTCAGCGCGATTGCTGCACGCGATGCGGCAGCGATGGAAAGGCAGCTCGTCGCCGGTGGCAGCGCGACCATTGTCACCGAGCAGCCGGGCGGGAACCGTGCGGTTGTTCGAAGGACGTGGCCCGAGGTGCTCGCGCGTTTCCAGCCGGGACCCGAGAAGTTCGAGGAGCGGCTCAGCGACCCGGCGATCGAGAGCGACGGAAGCGTCGCAATGGTCTGGGGCAATTATGTCTTCCTGATCGATGGCAAGGTTCACCATTGCGGCATCGATCACTTCGATCTCGTTCGCCAAAGCGGCTCCTGGAAGATTGCAAACGTCAGCTGGTCCGAGCGGACGGCGGGATGTCACGCGCAATGATCAAGTCGCTTCTCATTGCGAACCGGGGCGAGATTGCCTGCCGTGTCATTCGCACTGCCCGGCGGCTCGGGATCCGAACGGTCGCGGTCTATTCGGATCCTGATGCGAGGTCACTGCACGTCCGCATGGCGGATGAGGCCTTGCACATCGGTCCAGGTCCCGCGCGCGAGAGCTATCTTGTGGGCGATCGGATCATCGAGGCGGCAAGGGCGAGTGGCGCCGAGGCCGTCCATCCTGGATACGGCTTCCTCTCGGAAAATGCCGATTTCGCGCAGGCCGTGATCGAGGCCGGTCTGATCTGGGTCGGCCCAAAGCCGGACAGCATCCGCGCGATGGGACTGAAGGACGCTGCAAAGAAACTGATGATCGAGGCGGGAGTGCCGGTGACGCCCGGCTATCTCGGCGAGGATCAGGATCCTGGTCGCCTCAAGAAGGAAGCGGAGGCGATCGGCTATCCGGTACTCATCAAGGCGGTGGCCGGCGGAGGCGGCAAGGGGATGCGCCGCGTCGATTCTCCGCAGGAGTTCGAAGACTCGCTCGATAGCGCCCGCCGCGAGGCGCGGAGTGCCTTCGGCGACGACCGGGTTCTCATCGAGAAATACATTCTTTCGCCGCGCCACATCGAAGTGCAGGTGTTCGGCGACAGTCACGGCGACGTGGTTCACCTGTTCGAACGGGACTGCTCGCTGCAGCGGCGCCACCAAAAGGTCATTGAGGAAGCTCCGGCGCCGGGCATGGACGCCAAGACGAGGGAGGCGGTTTGCGGGGCAGCAGTCCGCGCTGCGAAGGCCGTCAATTACGAAAGTGCAGGAACAATCGAGTTCATTGCCGATGCCTCGGAAGGTCTCCGGGCTGATCGGATCTGGTTCCTCGAGATGAACACCCGGCTGCAGGTCGAGCATCCCGTAACCGAGGAGATCAGCGGCCAGGACCTCGTCGAGTGGCAGCTTAGGGTGGCCTCGGGCGAGCCGCTCCCAAAGGCCCAGGGCGAGCTCGTGATCCTTGGCCACGCCATCGAGGCACGACTTTATGCCGAAGATCCTGCGAAGGGCTTCTTGCCGAGCGTTGGCAGGCTAGACCATTTCGACCTCGGCAATGAGGGCCGAATTGAAACCGGGGTTGAGGAGGGCGATTCAATCTCGCCGTTCTACGACCCGATGATTGCGAAGCTGATCGGGAGCGGCAGGGACCGTGACGAAGCGATAGGCGAACTCGCATCGTTGCTCGACACTGTTGAGGTCTGGCCGGTGCGGACGAATGCCGGATTTCTGTTCAACGCCGTGCTGCACCCGGATTTCGGATCGTGCAGGATCGACACGGCGTTCATCGAGCGCCATCTTGCCGACCTGGTTCCGGATCCGGAACCGGACGATTCTGTGTGGCGCGGCGCTGCTGCGATTGCGCTCGTTCCAAGCGAAGACGAAGAGCCGATGGCCGGCCTTTCCGGTTTCCGCCTCAATGCTCGGCCAATCTCTAGCGCGGCGCTCGGCGTCCGGGGCGAGTTCCGGACAGTCTCGACGACGGACGGTCCGATCGCCGAGCTATCCGGTTTTCGGGACAGTGAACATGTGGTCGTGTTCACGGAGGGCCAGGCGTTTGAATTCGCGCTTTCCTCGCGAGGCACCGGTACCTCTCATGGTCTTCACGACGGCGAAATCGAGGCGCCGATGCCGGGCAAGGTGACGGCGGTAGAAGTTTCGCAAGGAGAAAAAGTTGCTCAGGGGCAACGTTTGCTGACCCTTGAAGCGATGAAAATGGAGCACGCATTGATTGCTCCCTTTGACGGTACCGTCGCCAAGCTTACCGTCGTGCCAGGCACGCAGGTCGCCGAAGGCCAGCTCCTCGTCAAAGTGGATGCAGAAGCGGCCGCCTGATTCCGGCTGGAAATGGATCCAAAGCGGATCTTTGCTTAAGCGCGCCGCGACAAGTTCGTGACTATTTTGGCTCCGTCGCGGCAGACATTTGCCGCGTCGGGAATAGAAGGTCCATGCTTCAGCAAGTTCAGGTCTTTGCGGATGTCGGCTCACAACCGATGAACCGGCGTGAGCGGCGGCCCGTAACGCTGACCGCTTTCGCCACTCGCCCCGATGGTTCTGCGAGCGAGATCACCATTGTCGATCTGTCCTTTGCGGGCTGCGGCGTGATCTGCACGACGAGCCTCGTTGCCGGCGAGCGGCTCAGCCTGTCGGTTGCCCATCGGGGTACGGCCGAGGCGCTGGTTCGGTGGGTCGACGGCGCGCGGGCCGGTCTCTCGTTCGAGTCCGTCGATGTCTCCGAAAGCGCCTCCAGGAAGCCGCGACGCCATGAGCGTGTTTCGGTTGAGGGCGAGGTGACAATGCGCCGGTCCGGCAAGGTAAACTTTCGCGTCCATATCTACGACCTGTCTCCCGAGGGGTGCAAAGCCGAGTTTGTCGAGAGGCCGGAGCTGGACGAGCAATTGTGGATCAAGTTCGATGGCCTCGAGGCGCTCGAAGCGCGGGTTCGCTGGCTTTCCGGCGCAAATGCGGGAGTCAGCTTTTCGCGTCCGCTTCATCCCGCCGTCTTCGACCTCATCGTCTCCCGCCTCGGGTGCGGGCAACCTCAGTCCTCGGCCGCTTAACTGCTTCTTACCGAGCGCCGCACTAGGATGGGCCCATGTACAAGTTCCTGATGGGTCCCGCTTTGATGGGAGCAGGCTATGCGGCCGGCAGCGTCTATGGCGCCGACGCCGAACAACTGGTCCACAAGAGTCCGGCCGTCACTTATGCAGCGGTCGAGCAGGCGCTCGACGACGTCCGGCCCAGCGGCACTACCTCCTTCGAGGGAGGGACGCCGATGCCCTATGAGCTGAAGGTCGACCGCGCCGCGGATCAGCATCTGACGGTCAACCTCTTGTTCAATGGCCAGCCAGGAGCGCAGGCGGAGCTGGACTTCATCGGAAAGAACGACGGCAGGGATACGCTCGTTGTCACCCGGATCCACTCCAATCACGCGGCGCTTCGAACCGCACTTGCGGGGACCAGCAAGGCTAAGCTCGCTTATGCACCCGACTGGATGCTGAACCTTGCGGTACGGCCGGTTCTGCAGAAGCTCGCGGCGCAGATCGAAGAGGGCGGGTCGGCGGGAGACCTCATGCTCGCGTGGAACCCGGTGCAGGCCGAGGGGCAATGGGAAGCCAATCTCAGCGCCGAACAGCGCCAGGAGGTCAGCGAGGCACAGCAAGATGACGCGACCAGGCCGGCGGTCGATCTGAACTCGGACTCGAGCGGCAGATAGATACTATCGCTTCAAAGTGATTTGCTCGCCGAGAGCGGCTCACCGGACGAAACGGCGAGTTGCGTTCCGAGCCCGACGACTATCCGCATCGACCATTCATCAAGGTTAGGGTAAACGGCCTTAGCAAAGTTTGTGGTTGCTAGCCTATCCTGGGAGGCCTGGATGAGCGGACCCGAACCGGAACCGAGGCGCCGTGGCAGCCCCACCGACCAGCGCCGGGAGCGGCGCTCCGTCAGCATGCAGGGCCATCTCGTTCGTGCGGGCGGAGTTACTCAGCTGATCACGCTGACCGACCTCAACTATGGCGGATGCGGGATCCAAACCACTTTCGAGCTCGTACCTGGAGAAGAGGTGAAGGTCTCGGTGCGCGGCCGGGGGTCGATCGCGGCCGAGGTACGCTGGTATGCCGACGGCAAGGCGGGCCTCATCTTTGAGCCGGTCGCCGCCGAAGCCAAGGAACAGATCGAGCGGCGCGCCGCTCGGCTGGAGGTACCCGGCGAGGTGGCGCTTCGAGTTCCCGGACACAATAATTATCACGTGAGGGTTCTCGACCTGTCGACGGACGGTTGTCGCGTAGAGCTCGTCGAGCGGCCGAGCGTCGGCGATATCATGATGATCAAGTTTGAGGGGCTCGAGGTCATGGACGCCGAAGCCTGCTGGGTCGAGGGGTTCACGGCGGGACTGAAGTTCGATCGGCCGATCCACCCTGCCGTGCTCGATCTGCTGGTGAAGCGCCTTGCGGCAAATTGAGCAGTAGCGTGGCCCGTTTCCCTGGGGAAAAAGAACGACCACATACGTGTTGAGAGAGAATCACCGGCAATCGCGGCGCTGGTGGCTCCTCCGTTGCTATGGATGTCGGGCCGGCAGAAGCGTATCGCCGTCTGCGCCGGGGGCTAGTGAAGGAGCCACGCCATGGGCAATACCACCAGTGACCGCAGCCGGGTTGCTGCCAGCGATCCAAGTGAAGTGCGCTATTTCGGAAAGAAGCACGGACTTACTGATGATGAGGTGAGGAACCTCATCAAGCAGCATGGCAATGACCGCAAGACCCTCGAAGCGGCTGTTGCCCAAATGAAGGGACCAGCACCGGCCTAGGTTCTCTGGGTCCCGGCGATGCGAAGCCACAGCTGGAGAATGCGCCATGACCGCTTTCAACGCAGTGCGTTTCAAGGTTAAGCCAGGCCGCAATCAGGATTTCCTCGATGCCCACGAGAGCGTCGAGCGTGATTGGCCCGGCCTCAGGCACGTCAACATTATCCAGACGGGTGAGCAGACCTATTGCATCATCGGCGAGTGGGACGACATGGATGCGCTCGCGGCGGCGCGGCCGCGCATGGGCGCCACGCTGGATAGCTTCCGGGACATGCTCGAACCGGTGGGGGACGGCGTCACCGACCCCGTCTCGGGTCCCGTCGTGCTGGCGCTCAAGTAGCACTCAGCTTCGAGCGTCCTTGCTGATGCGCGCGACGCGCCTGCGGCCCTGCCAGAGCTCGCAGTCGTGTCCGTCCATCATCTTCCTCGCGACCTTTATCGCGGCCTCGTCGTCGTCGGCCTCAAACCATTCGCCGGACGCGACTTTGTGGACCCCGTCGAGGTCATAAAGCCTGTAGCCCGTCACGTTCACAAACCTTGCGTCTCTTGTCGCAATTGCGACAGTTTTCGCGGCCGAAACGAGGATACTTACATTTGGTTTCAATCGCGGGACGGGAAGAGCTGCGAACAAGAGAAGAGGTTGCGGGCCTACGAGAAAGTCACGCTGCCGCGGCTGCCGCCGGCCGCGCTTTTCGAGGATTGGGCTCAGTGCCTCTGCTGCCGCTATGGAGCCGCCGCATGAAGAGCGGCGACCGTTAAAGCGCGCTCAGTAGCGCCGGTTTCCGCCAGGGCCGACACGCACATCCGTCACGACGCCGCGGTAATCGACGTTGCAGCGGAATATGAGGTCGCCGTAGCCACGGTTGCCATAGGCGTTCCCGTAGCCCTGATAGCCGTTTCCGTACTGACCTTGGTAGCCACTGCTGAGGACGCCGCGAACGCGAAGGCCATTTGAGCGCCGTTCGACATCGGTGATCGCAGTGACGCGAAGGCTCGGCGGTGCAAATCCCTGATTGTAGCCGTAGCGGTTGCCGTAGCCGCTGCCATATTGGTTCTGTGCCTGGGCAGTAGCCGCGCGGGCGCACTGGCGGACGGCCTGGCGATCCGTGACGTTGTACCGATTGCCGAGCAGCTGATCGATGATGTCGGTGACCGGATTGCCGGTATAGCCCTGATTGTAGCCCTGGTTATAACCCTGATTGTAGCCGTAACCCTGGTAGGGCTGACCTGGATAGACAGGGTAATTGTACCCGGGCTGGTTGGGATAGGGGTTGTACTGCCCCGCGGCCGGCGTGGCGATGGCCACGGCTAGGGTGAGGAGCTTGGCGAGGGGCGTCATGAGGCTTGCTCTTTCTATCTCATTGTCCAGCCAAAACGCATCGGAACCCAAACAGTCGCATGAGGGGAAATAGCAGCGCTCTCAAAAGCAGCGCCTACTTTGCAGCAACCAGTCCCAGTTCGTCGTCTTGAGATACGCCTTTGCGAGACCGCCTGGGCTTTTTGGGCACGGAATCGACGATGGCTGGCTTCACCGACGCCCGCTCCAGAAGCGGCTTCAGATACTGCGCGGTCGCCGATTCCGGCGCCTCGGCAATCGTTTCGGGCGGGCCTTCTGCAATGATCCGCCCGCCGTTCACCCCGCCCCCGGGTCCAAGGTCGATGACCCAGTCGGCCGTCTTGATGACGTCGAGGTTGTGCTCGATAACCACGACCGTGTTGCCGTGGTCCGAAAGGCGGTGAAGTACCTCGAGGAGCTTGCGTACGTCTTCGAAATGGAGGCCGGTCGTCGGCTCGTCGAGTATGTACAAGGTCTTGCCCGTTGCGCGCCGGGACAATTCCTTTGAAAGCTTGACGCGCTGCGCCTCGCCTCCGCTCAGCGTCGTTGCTGGCTGGCCGACCTTGACGTAGCCGAGCCCGACTTCCTTCAGCATCTCCATCTTGTCGCGGATACCGGGCACGGCCTTGAAGAATTCGGCGGCGTCCTCGACCGTCATGTCGAGGACGTCCGCGATCGATTTCCCCTTGAACTTCACTTCGAGCGTTTCGCGGTTGTAGCGGGCGCCGTGACATACATCGCAAGTGACGTAGACGTCCGGCAGGAAGTGCATCTCGATCTTGATGAGACCATCGCCCTGACAGGCCTCGCAGCGGCCGCCCTTAACGTTGAACGAGAAACGGCCGGGCTTGTAGCCGCGGGCCTTCGCCTCGGGCAGCCCTGCGAACCAGTCGCGGATCTGGGTGAAGGCGCCGGTGTAGGTCGCGGGATTGGAGCGCGGCGTGCGCCCGATCGGCGACTGGTCGATGTCGATGACCTTGTCGAGCTGCTCCAGGCCAGAGATCTTTTGGCAGGGACCGCAGACGATACGCGCGCCGTTGAGCGAGCGCGCAGCCCCCGCATAGAGCGTATCGATCGTGAGCGAGCTTTTGCCCGAACCGCTGACCCCCGTGACGCAGGTGAACGTGCCAAGGGGGAACGCCACTGTCACATCCTGGAGGTTGTTGGCGCTCGCCCCATGGACGGTGACGAACTTGCCGTTTCCGCGGCGACGCTTGCGGGGCAGGGGAATCTCGCGCCGTCCCGAAAGGTAATCGGCGGTTATACTGCCCTTGCATTCGAGCAGACCCTTTAGCGCGCCCGAGTAGATGACCTCACCGCCGTGGACCCCCGCGCCCGGCCCCATGTCGATCACCTGGTCGGCGGATCGGATCGCGTCCTCGTCATGCTCGACGACCAGAACCGTGTTTCCAAGGCCGCGAAGGCGCTTCAGCGTCTCGAGCAGCCGGTCGTTGTCCTTCTGGTGGAGCCCGATCGAAGGCTCGTCGAGCACGTAAAGAACGCCCGACAGGCCCGAGCCAATCTGGGAGGCAAGTCGGATCCGCTGGCTTTCGCCGCCCGAGAGCGTGCCGCTGGTGCGGTCGAGATGAAGATAATCGAGACCTACGTTGTGGAGGAAGCCAAGGCGTTCGTTGATTTCCTTGAGGATCGCCTTGCTGATTTCCCGATGTTGCGGTGAGAGCTTGTCATGCAGCGATCCGAACCAGGCATGCGCGTCGGCAACGCTGCGCCGGCTCGACATCGAGATGTCTTCTCCCGCGATCTTGACACTCAGTGCCTCGGGCTTGAGGCGAGCGCCGTGGCATATCTCGCACGGCCGGCTGGCCTGATAGCGGCTGAGTTCCTCCCGCATCCAGGCCGATTCGGTCTGGAGCATTCTCCGATTGAGATTGCCGATGACCCCTTCGAATGCCTTTTTCACCTCGTAGCTGCGCCTGCCGTCGATGAAGCGAAGGGTGACAGGCTTCCCGTCAGTGCCGTGGAGAATGATTTCGCGTGCTTCCTCGGAGAGGTTCTTCCAAGGGATATTGAGGTCGAAATCGTAAGCCCGGGCGAGGCTAGAGAGCACCTGCATGTAATAGGGACTTGGCGGGTTTGACTTGGCCCAGGGTACGATTGCTCCCTTGGCGATCGAGATATTGTGGTTGGGGACGACGAGGTCCTCGTCGAACATGAGCTTCTCGCCAAGGCCGTCGCAGGCAGGACACGCGCCCTGCGGTGCGTTAAAGCTGAACAGCCGCGGTTCGATCTCCGCAATGGTGAAGCCCGAAACCGGGCAGGCGAATTTTTCCGAGAAGGTGATGCGACCCGGAGGAGCGTAATCGAGCTTCATCCCGCTTGCGGGCGCCTCGCTCTCCTGCGGATCGGCGGGATCGAGATAGGCTAGCCCGTCGGCCAGCTTCAGCGCCGTCTCAAAGCTGTCGGCGAGGCGTGCCTCGATGCCCTCGCGCACGACGATGCGATCGACGACCACCTCGATGTCGTGCTTGTATTTCTTGTCGAGAGTCGGGGCTTCTTCGATCGCGTGGAACTGGCCGTCGATGCGCACGCGTGTGAAGCCTGCCTTCTGCCATTCGGCAAGTTCCTTGCGATATTCCCCCTTCCGGCCCCGCACGACGGGCGCGAGCAGGTAATGGCGGCTTCCTTCCGGGAGGTTCATCACGCGGTCGACCATCTGGCTGACCTGCTGCGCCTCGATGGGAAGTCCTGTCGCGGGAGAATAGGGAATGCCGACGCGCGCCCACAGCAGGCGCATATAATCATAGATCTCGGTGACGGTTGCGACAGTCGAACGGGGATTCCGGCTGGTCGTCTTCTGTTCGATCGAGATCGCTGGGGAAAGGCCGTCGATATGCTCGACGTCCGGCTTCTGCATCATCTCCAGGAACTGGCGGGCGTAGGCCGACAGGCTCTCGACGTAGCGGCGCTGCCCCTCGGCATAAATCGTATCGAACGCGAGCGAGGACTTACCCGAGCCGGAAAGGCCCGTGATGACGGTGAGGCTCTCGCGCGCGATGTCGACGTCGATGCCTTTGAGATTATGTTCCCGGGCGCCCCGGACCGAAATGTGCGTCAGCATCGATCGGCTTCGTTCCGTTTATGTTCTAGTGGTAGTGCTCGCCGACGCTCGGGTCAACGCGCTTGCGCTATATGGGTGCGCCGTAACGGATTGCCACACCTCCACCTACACTTGGATCGGCATCCGGCGTATAGCTGTTTGGTCGGAGCGAGGCTCGGCGGGCCGGCCATGTTCACGCGCACAACCAAGGAGTGGATCATGCATTATGTCGTGATGATCGTCGTCGGTCTCATTGTAGGCATCCTGGCGCGGTTCTTCTACCCGGGCGCCGTTCACATGGGACTGATAGCGAGCGCTGTGCTTGGTGTTGCAGGTTCGTTCCTTGCGGGTTTCGCCGGTCGGATGCTGCATCCCTCGACAAGGGACCAGCCGTTCCACCCGGCAGGCTTCATCGAGGCGATCATCGGTGCAATGGTTCTCATCTTCCTCGCGCGGATGACTGGCCTCATCGGCTAGCCAAACCGCCTCGAGAGGGGCCAGTCGGCACTGAGGCAGCAAGTCCAATCGAGAAGTCGACCTCAAGGGCTCGCAGTAGATGCACAATTACGAGCTCGGAGCGCTGATCCTGAAGGCGCGGAAGATCTGACACCTCAAGGTGCTGGCGACCGTGCTCGGCGGAAGAACGGCCTACGGCAGGTTACGATGACGCGCTGACAGCGTTTGCGCTTGCCTTGCTAACGGGGATGTTAAACACTGGTTAACCTTGCCGAATCGCCACATTCCCTTGGAGGGGCCAGTGCGTAGTTGCGTGTTGCGAGCCTTGAAGAAGCGGCTCGATCTTGTTTGTGCGCTGGTGCTGCTCGCTCTTTGCCTCGGCCTTGCTGGCGGTCCCGCGATGGCCGACCGCGGCGTCCCGATTGACAATAATACCGATGAGATCTGGAGCGATGCGGACAACGCCCAGACCATGGCTCTCCCATTCCCGGTGAATTACGGCGCCGGTCTGCAATCGAGCGTAACCGTCCAGCTTCCTTCCTCGTTCACTGTCCAGCCGAGCGGTCCTGCACTTGCCGCTGTCGGACTGACGTTCACGAGCTCGCCCTCAGATGTCCTTTTTGCAAAGGTGATCGGAGGCAGTGACCCCTTCCAGCAGAGACCGGCAGTGAGGCTCGGCAATGCCACCGAAACCTCGACGCCGTTGCACCCGGTGAGCGAAGCGTCGACTTTCGACTTCGGCGTCGCCTACAACCTCAACGGACCGGCTCCCGCGGACACGTCGGACTGCGACATCAGCGGGATCACAATGGCCTGCTACGGCCCGATGACCGATTCCGCGATTTTTCAGTTCATCGACAAGTCCGGCAGCGGCAATCCTGGAGACTTCGAGCTCATCCTTCAGTGCATCAACGAATGCACCAACATCGGCTTCAACCTCGGCGGCCTCAACTTCTCCGCGGACGATTTCAATCCCAGTGCCCCGCAGCCGCCGCAGTTCGTCAGCTTTACGCCGATGCAGAGCAACTTTGGTGGTGCCAACGGAATCTGGGCGTTCCTGTTCACGAATCCGGCCGCTGTCCCGGAGCCGGGCAGCTGGGCACTTATGCTGATTGGTCTTGGCCTGATTGGCGCTACCTTGAGGCGGCGCCCCAGGCACGCGTACCAGCCGGGCTGAAACACCGAAAGGGGAGGCTGAACGGTGCGCTATTCAGCCTTCATCAGTTACAATCATCGGGACAGGCGATGGGCGGGGTGGCTTCACCGCGAGCTCGAGCGCTACCGGCTGCCAAAGGCGCTGGTCGGCCGCGACAGTCCGCTTGGGCCCCTTGAGCGCCGACTGCCGCCGGTTTTCCAGGACAGGGAAGAACTGGCTGCCTCCACCGATCTTGCAAGCTCAGTGCGCGAGGCGCTGCAGGGCGCGAATAGCCTGATCGTCATCTGTTCGACGAACGCGGCGAAATCGCGCTGGGTCAACGAGGAGGTGCGCGAGTTTGCGGCACTCGGCAGGCGAGACCGGATCCAGTGCCTCATCGTTCCGGAGTTTGACGGCCCGGCTGATCCGGTGCGATCGGACAGCGCCATCTTTCCGCCAGCGCTCCTCGAGCTTGGCGGTGAACCTCTCGCCGCCGATGCGCGTAGGGCCGGCGACGGCAAGCGCTCGGCATTCCTGAAGCTCGTCGCGGGGATCGTGGGCGTTCGCTACGACGAGCTTCGGCAGCGGGAGCAGGCACGCCGCCACCGCCGGCTTCTTGCCCTCGCGACTGCCGCCGGCGCCGGATGCCTCGTCATGTCCGCACTTGCTGTATTCGCGTTCATTTCCCGTGCCGAAGCAGTCCGGCAACGCGATATCGCGCGCCAGCAGACTCTCGCTGCGCAGCGCACGACCGACTTCGTCAAAGGCCTTTTCCAGGTTTCCGATCCATCCGAAGCCAAGGGCCGGTCGATCACTGCGATCGAGGTGCTCGACCGCGGCGCGCGGGAGATCGAGGGCCAGCTCGACAGTGAACCGGACGTGAAGGCCGAGCTCATGAGCACCTTGAGCGAGGTCTACATGGGCCTTGGCTCCTATCGGCGCGCCGATGCCATTATTCACAATTCGCTTTCGCTGAAGGTCGCGCGGACGGAAACCCGAGCGCGGCAATTGGGCGTTCTTGGTTCCTCGCAGGCCCTGCAGAGCAATTACGATGACGCCGTGCGGACCTTCGATCGTGCCCTTCGACTGGTCCCCTCACCCGGGCGATTGCAGGATCTTTCGCTCTACTCGCGTCTGCTGATTGGAAAGGCCGAGGCACTCTCGGCGCTCGACCGCTATGGCGAGGCGATGCGCACGGCACGTGCTGCGTTGGCGTGGGATCAAAATCACGAAGGCCGGAGGTCGGCGGACGTTGCCCGCGATCTCGCGGCGGCCGGACTGACTGCGCAGTTTGCAGGCGATCTCGCGGCAAGCCGCGATTATTACTCGAAGGCCGTCGCCATTCGGCTCGCGGCGGGGGGCAGGCTCAATCCCGACTTATCCAATGATCTCAATAACCTGGGAAACGATGCATATTTGCAGCGCAACCCGCAGGCCGCGGAAAGCTACTGGCGGCAAGCGCTTGCGATCGACGAACAGATATTGGGTCCCAATCATCCCGATCTGGCCGTCAAGTTGAACAATCTTGGGCGCGTACTCGTGGAGCAGCGCAAGTTTGCCGAAGCCGAGCCGCTGCTGGACCGAAGCGTGAACCTCTACCTCGCCGAGCGCAGCGATACGCATGACGATCTGGCCTTTTTCTTTTCCAACCTCGCGCTTGCAAAGGAAGGGATGGGGGAATTGGCGCAAGCCGAGGCTCTGCTCTCCCGAGCGCTCGCCGCTGCCCGCTTGCATGGCACGCGTCTTGTGGCGCCGATCATGGTCGATCTTGCCGATCTCCAGTGCCGCCGCAGTGATTATGCAGGTGCACTTGATCTGCTCACGCGCGCAGGACCCATCATGAAGGCGCAATACCCAAGCGATCCCTGGAGGTCTGCATGGGTCGAAAATACGCGCGGCGCCTGCCTGCTGCGTCGCGGCGACAAATCAGGCACGGTACTGGTGAGGCAGAGCGCTCCCGTGCTCCTCAAGCGCTGGAACGGAGCAAGCATGTACGGCTACAAGGTCGAGCAGCGGCTTCGGCTCGCGACCTGAGCAAGCTATTGAAGCTCGTAGTTCGCGACTTCTTGGTAATGGGCGCCGTGACGGGATAACCGGCTCTCGAACAGCGTGAAGCCGGTAATTGCAAAGGGCTCCGATGAAAGGGCCGCCTGGCGCGTGAGGTAATCGTGCAGCTCACGGGTGCGACGTCCCTTCCACCGCGCAAGCGTAATGTGCGGGTGGTAGGCGCGCCGCTCGGGTTCAAGGCCGACCTGTTGACACGATCGCTCGACCTTCGCGGCCAGGGCACCAACGGGCGCCCTTGGATCGACACCGGCCCAGAGCGCTCCGCTACTGCGTTGCTCGAAACGTCCGACGCCCTTGATGCGCAGATCGAACCGCTGCGCCCGGATGCTCGAAAGGGCATCGGCAATGTCGTTGGCGAGGGGCCGTTCGACCTCGCCGATGAAGCGCAGTGTCAGGTGAAGCTGTTCTTCGTCCTGCCAGCGAAAGTCCGGACTGTCGTCCATTGCGTCGATGAGCAGGTCACGGATGAATTCCGGCGGACGGATGGCGACGAACAGTCGGTGCATGGTTTGCCAATAACGCACACGACACGTCTGCCGCCATTGAGCCGCCGTCAGTCGCGTCGTTGAGAAGCATCTTGCTCAGGGCAGCTCTTCGCCCCCCGACGGTGGTTCCGCATGGAGTTCGCCTTCCGGTGGAACGACAATGGGCTGAAGGCGCGCAGCAGCGAGGCGCCGATTGAGCTGCTCAAGATCGTTGGCCCTGATCTGCTGCCATGCCGCCCAGTCGCGGTTGACGGTCGAAACCGTCTCGGCGGCGATCTGCTGCAAGCCGGTGGAAGGCGCGGAATCCGCCGCTTCCGCCGATGTCTCGAGGGCGGCAAGCGTGTTGCTTTCACCCTCAAAGCCCGCGTTGGGCGTGACTGGAGGTTCAAGCTTGGCCCTTAATGCCTTCGCTTGTGTCAGCAGTGCAGGATCGCGGATCCCGGCGATACGCTTGTCGAGCGCGTCGCGAACGGCCCTGGTTTCGGCATAGCCGCGCCAGGCCTTTTCCATAGGTTCGTAAAGGCTTTCCGAGAAGAGACGCGCGGCGTGGTAATCGGCCCCGATGACTCGCGGATCCGGAAGGACCTCGAAGGTCGTGGACTGTTGGCGGCCGTCGACGGTGAGAACGGCCGTGTAGCGACCGGGCTCAACAAGCTGACCTCGCGGGTCGAGCGGGGTGTCGAGACCCGGAATCGCAGCGATCGAATAATTGTAGGTAACGGCTTTGGGCCGTGGCCGCCTGAGGTCCCATACCCAGCGGTGTGCTCCTTGGGTTGCGGCGAGTATCGGCTCGGGCTTCACCCATTCCGCTGCGAAGTACCGCTCGGCAGGAAGGTTCATCGCCTTGTCGCTGCTTGAGTAGCGACGGACAAGCGAACCGGACGCATCGCGGATTTCGAGCGTGACCGGACCGCGTGCAGGGCTTGCCAGCCAATAGTCGATGACGGCTCCCTCCGGCGGGTTCTGACCCACCGGGGTTTCCGGTGCGAGCGGCGTGTCATGGTTGTTGTTGAGACGCACGCGATAGGCTGGAGCAGGCGTGAAGAGACGTGCCGCCGGCGCACCGCCGTCCGAACCCAGCTGGCGCAGCAGCGCAAGATCGCCGAGCGCCCAGATCGCGCGTCCCTGAGTTGCCACAATGAGTTCGTCTCCGTGGACCAGGAGGTCACGGGCCCAGGCGGTCGGCAGGTTCTGTCGCAGCGGCTGCCAATTGTCCCCGTCATCGAAGCTCACGAAGACGCTGGTCTCGTTTCCGGCATAGATCAGACCCCGGCGGACGGGATCGGCGCGCACCGCGCTGACGACCTGGCTGGAAGGAAGGCCGCGCGTGACCTCGATCCAGCTACGACCGCCGTCATGGGTCCGAAAGACGTGTGGGCGCCAGTCGTCGATCCGCTGCCCGTCGACAGCAACGTAGGCCGTGGAGCGATCGAGTGGCGAGAGGTCGATGCTCGATATCTTGCTCCAGGGCGCGACGCCGGGAAGCTGTGCCTGCGACCAGCTGGCGCCGCCATCGCGGGTGATGCTGAGGATGCCGGTATCGCTTCCGGCCCAGATTTCGGCAGCGGAATGGGGCGAAGGCTCGATTGCAGTGATGGTGCCGTAGCCGCAGGGAAGCGCCGCTTCGAGCGTTACGTCGCCATCGCAATGCTGCGCGCCGGGGCGCTTGCCAGTGAGATCGGGACTGATGATCGACCAGCTTGCGCCCCGGTCGCCCGTTCTGAAGATTACGTCGCCACCAAGATAGAGAGAGGGCGGGCCTGAGCGCGAGGCGACGAGTGGAGTGACCCAGTTGAAATGGTGGGCGACGAGCGTCGGCCTGAGGCCATAATTCTGCACCGGCCAGGGGGACACGTCGGCAACTTCGCCGGTTCGCGCATCCCATCGACTGACGCGGCCGCCAAGGCCGGATCCATAGACGATATTGAGATCGACAGGATCCGGGATGTCGTAGTCGCGCTCGTCACCTCCGACGGGGTGCCAATCCCGCATGTTGGGCGCGCCGTAGTCGCTGCGGCTGGCGATCGCGACCGTACCGCTGTCCTGTTGGCCCGAATAGATCCAGTAAGGGAAGCGGTTGTCGGCCGCGAGGTGGTAGAACTGGCCGGTAGGCTGATTGTACCAGCTGCTCCAGCTGCGGTTGCCGTTGACCGTGATTGCAGCGCCCTGGTCCGATCCTTCAGCCATGTGGCCGGCGTCCCTGGGGCTTATCCAGATCGAGTGATAATCGTCCCCGCCGGGGCTTCCGCGGAAGATGGTGCAATGCGCGCCGCCCTGGTCGCAGCGTCGCATCGACTGCCCGACCAGATAAACGACATCGGGGTTCCTGGGATCGACCGTCACCCGGTTGAAATAATAGCTCGCGAACGCCTTCTCGGAATTGACTTTCGTCCAATGGGCGCCGCCGTCGTCGGAGCGCCACAGACCGCCGTTCGTCTTGGAATCGACGACCGCATAGAGCCGGATCTTTCCGCCCTTGCGCGTTGCTGCGAGGCTGGTCCTGCCAAGTGGTCCGGTTGGCCAGCCGCCGCCGGACAGCCTTCGCCAATGCGCGCCTTGATCGTCGGATCGCCAGACCGCACTGCCGGGCCCGGAAATCTCGGTGAAATAGCTCTGCCAGGGCCACTGTCTTGCGTCCCACGTCGATGCAAACAGCGTCCGCGGGTTCGAAGGATCGCTGACCACGTCGTTGGCGCCGGTGAAGCCTCCGGGCGCAAGCGCGTGCGTCCAGCTTCTGCCGCCGTCAGTCGAGCGGTAGATTCCGCGCGCATCGCTCGCGCCGAAGAAATGGCCTACGGCGGCGACTACCACGGTGTTCGGGTCGGTCGGACTTACCCAGATGCGGCCGATGTAGCGCGTATCGGCAAGGCCCAGATCGGTCCACGTCGCGCCGCCATCGAGAGACTTGTAGACGCCGCGGCCGGACTGGACGTCGTAACGCGGCTCGGGCTGACCGCCGCCTGCATAGATGATGCTCGGATTTGACGGTGCGATTGCAATCGCGCCGATCGCCGAGCTTGCGCCGCGATCGAACAGAGATGTCCAGGTCTGGCCGGCGTCGTCGGTGCGCCAGATGCCGCCCCCGGAGGCGCCGAAAACATAGGAATTCGGCTTGTCGCGAATTCCCTCGATCATCTCAGCCCAACCGGCGCGGAACGGCCCGAGCAGCCGCCAGCGAAGCTGGGAATAGTGTGCTTGATCGACGGGCGTCGCAAAAGCGCCCGTTGCAAGGACCGAAGACAGGAGGAGGGCGGCGATCGGCGTGCGGACTGGGCGCAAGGTTACCTCGCAAAAAACGGCCGTGTGGAAGTTGGACGAGTAAGCGTAGGGCGGCCGCTCTGCAATCGTGCGCAAGCGCGGCGAGCGAACGAGAAGGGAATGTCAGCGTTGGCAGGGAGGCGCGCTCTGCAATGGGTTCCTGAAAGGGGGGCCCGCACCGGTGTTTCAATCGCGGCTTTGTCGTGCAACAACGTCGCCCTCTGCAGGGGGCGCGGATGAGCGGGGAAAGCAAGCTCAGCGAAGTTGAATATGCCGAGCTTCTGAAGCCGATGGCCAAGGAGCTCAGCGCGATGGCGCGATGGGTCTCAGAGACCGATCAGCGCATGGTCGTTCTCTTCGAGGGCCGGGATACCGCAGGCAAGGGCGGCTCGATCGACATGTTCGCGCGGCTCTTGAACCCCCGCCAATGTCGGATCGTCGCGCTGCCCTCGCCCAGCGAGCGCGAGAAATCCCAATGGTATTTCCAGCGCTACATCGAGCATCTCCCCGCCGCCGGCGAGATCGTGCTGTTCGATCGCAGCTGGTACAACCGGGCCGGAGTGGAAAAGGTCATGGGCTTCTGCACGCCCGACCAGACCCAGGACTTTCTCAATGCCGCGCCGGAATTCGAGCGTCACCTCATCGATGACGGAATGCTGCTCTACAAATATTGGCTGTGCTGCGACCAGGCCGTGCAGGAAGAACGGTTCCAGAACCGGCTGCATAACCCGATGAAGCGCTGGAAGCTCTCGCCCATCGATATCAAGGCACGCGAACATTACGACGATTACACGGAGGCGCGCGAGCTCATGCTCGCAGCGACCCACACCGATTTTGCGCCCTGGACTCTGGTTGATTTCAACGACCAGCCGCTCGGCCGGCTGACTCTCCTGAGGGATCTGCTCGACCGCGTGCCGGATACCGAGCTCCCGCTCGCAGAAATCGCTTGGCCGCCGCTCGGTCACGAGCCCCTGAAGGAGCGCTACGGTGTCCTGAGGCCGATCGCGAACTATGCTGTGAGCCGGCCAAAGACGACCATGAAGCATCGGAACTGACTGATTGAACTGAACGCGCCGCGGGCGCTTGGATGGGGGACAGGGAATGCGTGCAGGAAAACTGCTTCTCGAGATCACGGCCTATTACCTTTTGATCGGGGTCGCCGTCTTCTTGGCCTTGAAGCTGTGGCCCGAGCTTCGGGGGTATCTGCCGATCGGCGGAGTTGAGCAGCTCATCAGCCAACCCACCAAGAACCCGTTGCAGGCGAGCGAGGCTGTACGAGCAGCTCATGTCGCCAATTTCGGACAGAGCGTCTTCTGGCTGGTGGTCGCGATCATTGCCGCGATCATCGTCTCCCTGCCGGTGAGCTGGGTCTACATGACGGTGCGCGGGGGCCAGGAGTATGACCAGTCGCTGGTCAATACGATCATCGTCCTCCCGATGGTGGTTACCGGCATAGTGATCATTGTCCAGAACTCGCTTGCACTCGCATTTTCGCTTGCCGGCATTGCAGGCGCGGTGCGGTTTCGAAACTCGCTCAAGAGTTCGGGCGATGCGCTGTTCATCCTACTTGCGGTCGGCATCGGCTTGAGTGCCGGCATCGGCGCGATCGAGCTCGCCGCAGTGATCAGCATCGCCTTCAACTATTGTTTCGCGGTACTCTGGATCACCGAATATGGTGAGCGCGCCGGCATGAAGCGCTTTCTTGCGGACTATGACGGCGTCGACGAGTCGATTGTCGTCGTCGAGAAGACTGCAGCGATCATCGAAAAGAAGAAGCCTAGTTAACGCAGCGATTGAGCACGCGGCTCGTGACCGACTGATCCGTTGAGATGTCAGTGAAGAACGGATCGAGGAAAGCAATCGCGCGCTGCTGGGTCTTTGGCTCCATGCCGGGGGTGGCGGTCAACGCCGCGATTAGCTGGGCGTGCGCTGCGCGGAACTCGCGCGCCGCAGCAATCGCCTCCCCGTTGTGCATGCAATAACCGCGGTAGAGACGTTCGCGGACGCTGCTGAGATGCAGTTCGTCGGGCGGGGTGGCGTAAGGCGGATTGACGAAGCCCGAGAAATCGAAGTCGTAGGGAATAGGTATGGTCGAGCCCGGGGCAAGCGGGCCGATGAGCTCCGCATTGTGACAGCAATCATGGCCTTCGGGCCCGGCTCGCATCGACCAGTCGTGGTTTGCGATCATATGCTGGAAAAGCGCGTATCGCGCCGCGTCCGCGGGACTGAGGTCTGTGACCGGTATCCGCGAGGGCCCGTGCGTTTCCTTCATCCCGTTGCGTTTGGCGACCTCCTTCAGCTCCTCGAGAAAATAGCCGATGCGCGAAATGATCGGGCGCCCGTCGGCGCCTGAATAATCGATGTTCGCAAGCCTCACTCGAAAGCTTCGAGGGCTCAGCACGTTCATCATGCGGTATGCCGAATATTCGAGCAGTACATATTGCTGGAATGACGCCGCGTTCCGGCAGTGGGTAACGAGCTTGAGCCGCTTCTGGTGAGCGAACACCGAGGTTGGGGGAGGCGGCGTTGTGAAGGTCACTCGCAGCGGAGGGAAATCGCAGACGTCGGAGCTGCGCCTCGTGGTGCTGCGAAGCGCAAGCGAGACGGGAAGCGCCTGGCCTGCAGGATCGGTGAGCGTTCCAGCAATCGGCGGCGGATTATCGCGATTGCGCGAGATGCTGCTGAGAGGGGCCTGGATCGTAATGTGGATCGGGTCGGAGCTTGCAAACAGGGGTTCAAGAGCTTGCGCCGCCGCGGGTGCCGCGAAAGCAAGGGTCACTGCGCTGATCAAGGCCTTCATTTGCCGCTCCTTGTCGTCACTGCGGTCTTGGAACCGAGTGAGGGACCATTTGAGCCCGGGTGATCTCGAGCCAGCTGAGCTGCCCGCCGTAGAATCGAGAAATTCCGGTATCGATGCGTGCAAGGCGGCCGTTGCCGGTGATCTGGATGCCCTGGAGGCTGGGAGTGTGCGCGATGATGAGACGCCGCGCGCCATAGGCGTTCAGAACCGCGTCCAGTTCCTGGCCCGGAGCGGGCGCTGCCGACGGAGGCTTGGCCGCTGCGCGCGCCGCCTGAGCATCGGGATCGGCCTGAACGAGTCCGCGATACCACAGCGGCCCCAGAGGATCGGTCAGCACCGAGCCAGGGCTTTCATCGGCCGCCGCCATCGCTGCGGCGACCCGCTGGTTGACCATCGCCAGGGGAAGGCGGGCATATTCGATGCTAATGCCGCCATGCGCGAACAACGTGTCGCCAATCTTCAGGATCGCGGGGTTCGCAGCTGCCCATTTCCCAAGCTCGCCCTGCGGCTGCCAGGCGAGGCGATGCTCGACCCAGCCGAGGGGATGCTCGGCCATCCACTTCTGCTTTATCTGCTCAGTCGTGAGCTTGGGATCCTGCGCTCGGAAGGCCGCTTCGAGATTGGCGCGATTGGCCCCGTAGACGCGGTCGCGGCGCGCGGCCGACTGGCTGTCCGCAAAGGCGGCATATTCTCCGGCTGTCGTGTACCGGTTATCCCCCAGAAGGTTCATCGCCTCGTGATTGCCAAGGACGACGAAGACCTTTCCGCCCTTGTGCGGCGCCTCCTTCTGCAACCGCTGAATGTCGCGGATGATCTTGAGCGAGTCCGGTTCGCGATCCGTGATGTCGCCCATCTGGACAAGGATGGTGTTTCCGCCGGCCCAGCGACCGCGGGCATCGATGAGGCCTGCGGTGCGGGCAATGGACATCCATGCGTCGAAGTCCCCGTGGAGATCGCCGACGGCGACGATCCGGGCGGGTGCTGCAGGTGCGGGAACGGTCGTTGCAAGCCAGGCAAGCAAGGCAAGCGCGAACACTGCAAGGCGTCGAACCAATGCGCTGGCTCCCCCCGATCGACTTGATCCAGTGTCGCATTCGAAGGCCCGAACGGCAATGCCGTTAATCTGCCGTTCTGCAAGAACTGATAAACGCGGCATCTACATTGACCGGTTTCGCTTGAAGTCGCTTAAGGGTTTCACGATATTCGGTTGCAGCGAACGGGCCCTTCGCCCGCGCGAGAGGAGAACAAATGGCCATTTGGCAAGACCCGCAAACGACCGGCGTGAACGCCGCGACGGTAGGTGTACCGCGCGCTGCCCGCGATGCGGGCCTTCGGTCGTACATGCTTTCTGTTTACAACTACATGGCATCGGGCGTGCTGCTCACCGGCATAGTCGCGATGCTGTTTGCAAACAGCAGCCTCATCCAGCTCATCGTCAACCCGGCGACAGGCCAGGCGACGCCCCTGTTCTGGATCGCGCTGTTTGCGCCGCTGGCGATCGTCTTCATGCTCGGCTTCGGCATCAACCGCATCTCGGCCGGCACGGCTCAGGCGCTGTTCTGGGCTTACGCTGCGCTCGTCGGAGTGCAGTTCTCGAGCCTGTTTCTTGTCTACACCGGTACATCGATAGCGCAGGCTTTCTTTGCGACAGCCGCGGCGTTCCTGGGCCTGAGCGTCTATGGCTACACGACCAAGCGCGATCTTTCCGGGCTTGGCACGTTCCTGATCATGGGCGTGGTTGGCCTTTTTGTCGCGATGCTGATCAACCTGTTCCTGCGTTCTCCTGGTCTCAACCTTGCGATCAGCGCCATCGGCGTCCTGATCTTCGCGGGCCTCACCGCCTACGACACGCAGAAAATCAAGAGCATCTACTTTGCGGTTGCAGGGACCGGCGAGGCCGTGGCCAAGAGCGCCGTCATCGGAGCGCTCAATCTCTACCTCGACTTCATCAACATGTTCCTGTTCCTGCTTCGGTTCATGGGTGACCGCCGCTAGGCCGGCGCAGCACAGGTCAAAAAGAAAAGGGCCGGCGGAGCGATCCGCCGGCCCTTTGTTCTTGAGGGCAATTCCCGGTCCTGCCGTGGGTTCAAGCGGATGAAGTGGCAGGACCGGTCTTGTGCAAAGCACCCGGGGGGTAAGGCTGGGTGCGGAAACAGATTTAACCGAGTCGGTGTTAAGCTTGGTCAAAGGGAAATGGTTACCGCTCCCGCAATGAATGAGACGCGGCGAAGCGCCCATGCGTGATCTCGATACCGTGTTCAAAAAGCTCGCCTTGTCCGCGTTCCGCTCCCGGTTCGCGCTGGGGGACAAGGATCGCGCCTATCTTGAGGGGCGTGGGGCCCGCGTCATTCGCGATCATGCCCGGGACCTGATTGCGAGGCGCCTCGCGCCTGCCCGCCCTTACAAGGACGGGAAACAGACGCCGTGGCGCGGCCACCCGGTCTTCGTCGCCCAGCATGCAACCGGGACCTGCTGCCGCTCCTGCCTTGCGAAGTGGCACGGAATCGAGGCCGGGCGGCTCCTGACGGGAGAGGAGCAGGAGCATGTGGTGGACGCAATCATGCGGTGGCTGGCGGACAGCCCACGCTAGCTGCGCGAATTTCTCAAGCGGGGTGCGGCTGGGCTTGCTGCATCTGCACCACCGCCTCGTCGTCCTTGGCCCAGGCCCGCTGGAACTGCTCACGGCTTTTCAGCCGGTCGCTGTACCGACTGAAGCTTTCGCGCTCAGGGAGCGTGCCGAACTGCGTGCCCCACATGATCGCCGAACCAAAATAGACGTCGGCCGCAGTAAAGCGCGCGCCGCACACATATTCATGCAAGGTGAACAGCTCATCGAGCACGGCAACGACCTTGTCGTAGGTGCCGTAGCCGAACATCCGGGTCTGCTCGGGTGTCGGGTCAAACTTCGCAGCATGGTTGGTGACGGCCTGTTCAAGGGGGCCTGCAGCGTAGAAAAGCCAGCGATAAAAATCGGCTTTTTCTCCCTCGCGGGGGCCGAGGTCCGAGCCGGGGAAAGCATCGGCGAGATAAGCGCAGATCGCCGCGCATTCAGTGACGACGTGGCCACGATGTTTGATCGCAGGCACCTTTCCCATGGGATTGACTGCGAGGTAGGCCTCGCTCTTCATTTCAGCATAGCCGACGATCTCGGTGTCGTACGGCTCGCCGGTTTCCTCGAGCATCCAGCGGACGATGCGGCCGCGGGATTGGGGATTGGTGTAGAAGATGAGGTCGGCCATGCGAGCGTCTCCAGTCGATCAGCGGCAGGTGCGAGCAATTACGCTTGTTCGAGCGTCTCCTCCAGCATGGGGAGCATGGCTTTCAAGGATTTCAGGCGAAAGCCCGCTCGGCCGATCGCACCGGCGACAAACACCCGGCCCCAAACCTCCGTTGGCCTCGCCAGCCGGCAAGGCTCGTTCTGCATGTCGAGATCGCCGGGAAGTCCCTCCCGAGCCTGGCGCTCAGCCGCGCTCTCCTTTCCTCGCAGTACTCGCGGGCGCTGGAACGTCGCCCGGACGCTCCGAGGCCGAACGGTCACGCGCGGCACGAAACTCGCTGTCCGGGCTCCAGTTCGGCCAAGCGCGTGAATTGGCAAGATCTCGCCCGAGATCGTGGAGAAGCTGCAGGTCCTGGGCCATGCCGCTGAAGTCCCAATTCGGAGACCATTCGTCGCTCGGCTGGTGATAATGCTTCTCGACATATTCCTTGCTGAGCGCTTCGCCGCGGGCGACGCCGCCCCTCACCAGATCATCACCGTCGCCGAAGCTGATCGCGGGCACTCCGACCTTGGCGAAAGAGAAATGGTCCGAGCGATAGAAGTGGCCCGCTTCGGGATGCGGGTCGGGGCTGTAGTAGCGGCCCTGCTTCCTGCCCTCGGATATCAGCATGTCGAGCAAACCCAGCTTGGCGCTTCCGGAAATGGTGAAGTTCTTGGCGGGGCCCCAGATCTGGCCCCCGTCCGTATTGAGGACTCCGGCGGTCTTGGCGGCCGGGAACAGCGGGTTCTGCGCGTAATATTCTGAGCCGAGCAATCCCTTTTCCTCTGCAGTCACTGCGAGGAACACGATCGACCGATCGGTGCGCGGCTCATGAGCGAAGGCGCGCGCCTGTTCGATCAGCTGGGCAATGCCGGTCGCGTTGTCGAGGGCGCCATTGTAGATGGTGTCGCCGCGATCATCGGGCTTGCCTATGCCAAGGTGATCCCAGTGCGCCGAGTAGATAACGGTTTCGTCGGGATATTTCTTGCCGGGCAGGTAGCCCACCACGTTGTGCGACGTGATTGTCTCGACCTTTGCCTGCACGTTGGCGCTGAGAGTTGCCTTGAGCGGGACGGGGCGGAAGGCGCGGGTTTTTGCCTGCGCCTTCGCCTGGTCGAAGTTCAGGCCGGACGCAGCGAAGATTTGCTCGGCGACTGGCCGCTGGATCCAGCTCTCGAAGATCGTGTGGGTCGCCTCCGGCTGCTGCCGGACGATGTCGAACTGCGTATTGGTGTTGGAATTCTTGACCGTGTTCCAGCCGTAGGCGGCAGGGTCGGTCTCATGAACGATGAGCACGCCCAGGGCCCCGCGACGGGCTGCCTCCTCATATTTGTAGGTCCAGCGGCCATAATAAGTCATGGCCTTGCCGCCGAAATTGCCCTCTCCGCCTTCGAAATCGGGGTCGTTGATCAAGACGACGAGAAGCTTGCCCCGTACATCCTGACCTTTGAAATCATCCCAGTTGCGCTCGGGTGCAGAGACCCCATAGCCCACGAACAGCAGCGGCGCATTTTGAAATGCCACCAGCTTCTGGCCGTTGAGCGGCGCCCGCAGTGCGATCTCGTTGCCCTGGAGCAGCGGGAGCGACTTGCCATTCCCGAGATTGAGCGTGAACTGCGGGTTGCCCACGATGTCCGACTTGAGGAGCGGCACGTCCTGGAACCAGCTGCGCTGTCCGCCCCTGACGTCGCCTGCAGGCCGAAGCCCCACCGCCCCGAACTGTTCGGCAATATAGTTGATCGTCTTGGTTTCGGCGCGGGTTGCAGGCCCGCGACCTTCAAATGCATCCGAGGATATCGTGCGGTCGATGTCCGATAGGCGCTGGGGGCTGATGCCGCTCGTGGTTGAAGCGGACGCCGACACGGCAGCGAGGACGATCGCGGAGCTGCTTACGGCGAGCCAGCGGAATATCTTCATCGGATTCTCCAATCGCGAAATTGGGCGCCGCTCGCGCGTTGGGCGGCGCCCAAAAAGGGATGGAATGGCCGATAGTTAGTGTGCCGCGGGGAGGGAAGCCCCTTCGTTGGAAGCAGCGGCGGGCATCCCCTTGTCGGTCCTGTAGCGGTCGAACCAGGAAAGGATCGCGCTCGCCTTGGCGGCCGACTGGCTGGGCCGATCGGTCAGCGTCTCGTGGCTCGCTCCGGGGACTTTTACGAGCATGGTCGGGATCCCCCGAAGCTGCAGCGCCTCGTAATATTGCTCGGCCTCGCTCACCGGGGTCCGATAGTCCTCGCTTCCCACCACGACCAGGGTGGGGGTCTTGACGTTTCCGACGAGGCTGAGCGGCGAGCGCTGCCAATAAGCCATCGGATCTTCCCACGGGCGCTTGGCGAACCAATAGGGTGAACTGAACCCGGCGATATCCGCCGTCAGTCCCCAGCTTGCCCAGTCGATGACCGGCTTTTGTGCGGCAGCCGCGCGGAAGCGGTCGGTCTTGCCAACGATCCACGAGGTGAGAACCCCGCCGCCGGAACCGCCAGTGACGAAAAGATTGCCGGGATCGACGTGACCGGTCGCGATTGCTGCGTCGACGACGCTCATGAGATCGTCGTAATCGTGGCCTGGATAGGCTTTCTCGATCTGATTGGCGAAGTCCTCGCCGTACGACGTCGAGCCGCGCGGGTTCGAGTAGACGACGACATAGCCGTGGGCCGCATAAAGCTGGTCGTCGCTGGAGAATTGCGGGCCATAGGCCGAGTAGGGGCCTCCATGGATCTCGAGGATCATTGGATATTTCCTCGCCGGGTCGAAGTCCGGCGGGGTGACCATCCAGGCATCGATCGGGCGGTGATCATATTGCGAGGAAACAGGAAATTTCTGGACCTGTCCGAGAACCTTGGAGTCGAGCAGGCTGGAGCTCAGGTGCGTCAGCCGTCGACCGCCGCTCCCTGAAGCCACCGCCACCTGGTTGGGATGCGATGGATCTCCAGACGTGAATGCAACCACGCCGTTTCTCGAAACGCTGAAGTCGCCGCCGGCATAAGGACGATCGAGTTCTCCAAATCCCATGTCGCTCGCGACCTCGCGGACAGAGCCGTCAAGACCGACGCGCTCGACCTTGTTAACGCCGCGATCTTCGACCTGGACGTAGATTGACCGCCCATCGCCGGACCAGGCGGGGCTCGAAACGGAGCGGTCGAGCGATGAGGTCAGAACGCGCTTGTTCGACCCATCCATGTTCATGACGGAGAGCCTGCGGTTCTGATAGCCTAGATGCTTGTCGTCGAACCCGACCCAGGCGACCGAGCGGCCGTCCGGGGAAACCGCCGGCGCGTTGTCAGGCCCGTCGCGGCTGGTCAGGGCGACCGGCGCGCCGCCATCGATGCTGATCCGGTAGATTTCGCTCTGCAGCGGCTCGCGCTGCCAGTTTGGAGAGAGGTCAGCGCTGAAGACGATTGACCGACTGTCGGGCGCCCACGAAACCTCACCGCCTGCATTGGTCGGACCGAAGGTCAGCTGTGTCGGTGCGCCCCCGTCGGCGGGGACCCAGAAGATCTGCCGATATCCCGGTTTCAGATAACCCGCAGCATCGAAGCGATAGGTCACCCGGTCGATGACCTGGAGGGGATCGGCCCACTTGGCGCCGTCCGGCTTGGGCGGCGCGCTGCCGAGCTTCGGGGCATCGTCCGGGACCAGCATCGAATAAGCGATGCGCCGCCCGTCGGGCGACCAGGCGAGGCCGCCAGGGCTGTCGGGAAGCCCGGTGATCCGTGCACTCTCGCCGCTTGCCATCCAGCGAACGTAGAGCTGAGGGCTTGCGCCCTCGGCGGCAACATAAGCGAGGCGCGTTCCGTCGGGCGACCAGCGGGGAGAAAAATAGGATCCGGCGCCCGCGATGAGGGGACGCTGCTGTCCGGTTGCAACGTCGACGCGCCATATGGTGGGACGGGCCTTGTCCGTCATGATGTCGTTGGACTGGCGAACGTAGGCAATGGTGCGGCCGTCGGGGCTGATCTGGGGATCGCTTGCCCATTCGAGACCGAACAGGTCCGAGCCGGCCAGGTAGCGGCTCGGCCCGGTCGCTGGGACCGCATGTGCCGGGCTTGCGAGAACCGCGGCGGAAAACAGGACCGCGAACGGCGCAAGCTTCGTGATGCTCAAGGACATTCCCCTTTCCCGAAAGTCGATGGTGCACGATTCAACTTTCGAGTTCGCGCGGCAAGTGAATGTCGTTCAACTAACTGGTTGACAATCGTTCGGGGCTCGCGCATTAGTAAACCGAATGGTTGAAAATAGACTTGATACGACTTTTCATGCGCTTGCCGATCCGACGCGGCGCGGCATGCTTGCGAGCCTTGCACTTGGAGACAAGTCGATCGGGGAGCTTGGCGAGCCGTTCGCGATGACATTCGCCGGGGCATCCAAGCATGTGAAGGTCCTCGAAAGCGCTGGCCTCGTCGAACGTCGCAAAGTGGGCAGGAGGCAGATCTGCACTCTTAGGGCAAAGCCCCTCGAGGAGGCGGACAGCTGGCTGAGGCAGTGGGAAGAATTCTGGGCGGGCCGCCTCGACCGCCTCGAGGCCTTGATCGGGCAGGACAAGCGGTAATGAGCAATGCAATCGTCACGGTCAGCCGCGAATTTTCCGCGACTCCCGAGCGCGTGTTCGACGCCTGGCTGGATCCGGCGCAGGCGAAGGATTTTCTGTTCGCGACCCCTGAGGGCAGGATCGTTCGATGCGATATCGACGCACGCGTTGGGGGCCGGTTCCTGATCACGGACCGCCGCCCCGGCGGAGACGCCGAGCATCACGGCCAATTTCTCGAGATCGGGCGGCCTCGCCGGCTCGCGTTCCTCTTCCGCGGGCCGGGGACAAGCGAAGGCGAATGGTCGAAGGTCATCCTCGAATTTAGCCCCTCGGTGTCGGGCTGCACGCTGACCCTTACCCACGAAATTCCCGAGCAGTGGGCCGATTACGCCGAGCCCGTGCAACGTGGATGGACGATGATCCTCGATAAACTTTCACAGCAGATGGAGATCCAAAATGGCTGAGCTACTGGTCCAGAATAGCAAGGTGGTCGAACGCGTCGGGCCGGATGCGATCCGCCTCGAGCGGTTGCTCGATGCCTCGGCTGAAACGGTATGGCGTTATCTCACCGAAGCAGAACTTCGCGAGCAATGGTTCATGGGGGGCACCGACGCCGTCGCCGGGGGCGAGTTCGAGCTTCTCGTCGATCATGACAAGCTGTCGAGCGAGGCCGTTTCCTATCCTGACAGCTACGAATGCTTCAAGGGCCGCATCTTCAATGAACGAGTGATCCGTTTCGAGCCGCCCCGGCTCCTCGAAACGACCTTCCAGGGCGGCGACAACGGTATCGTCACCTACGAGCTGATGCCGGAGGGTGAAAAGACGCGGCTGATACTGACGCACAGCAAGATCGCCAGTCCGAGCGGTTTCCAGGATTTCGGCGGGGGCTGGAACTCGCATCTTTCGGTCCTGCAGGAAAAGCTTGCCGGGCGAAGCGTCCGCGACTTCTGGGCGCTTCATTCGAAATCGCGCGAGGAGGTCGCAAGGGCGCTGGGTTGAACGGGCAAACTCCAACTTATGGAGTCCTAACGCAATTTTATTGGCGCGCCACGTTCGCTTTCTGTTCAGTCCCTCTCGGAATTTGACGAGTCAGTTCCGGAAGCCGCGGTACCTCCCGTTGAGGTACCGCGGCTAATTGCTTGGGCAGACCTTGGGAGGGCATGTGCAATGAACGTGGTCGCGCGGATCCTTGCCACGTTGCTTGCATGTACGAGCGCCGTTTCACGGGCCGAGGCGCCGCTTGCCGACCGGCTCGGAGCTGCGATGAAGTCTGCACGCTGGACGGGTCCGATGCTCGCCTCGACCGCCGAGACCTTGCCTCAGGGGCACTTTTATACCGAACCCTATTTTTTCGACGTGATCTCGAACGGCGATCACCACCCGGGCTCGAGCGGATTTTACCAGTACGGGCTCCTCGATAATTTCACGGTCGGGGTTCAGCCTGCATTTGCGACCGCGACGAACAGGCTTGGCTCGGGAATGGCGATCGGCGACTTCAAGCTGCTGACTCAGGTCCGCCTGACGCGCTTCACGCCCACGCACCGTGTCCCGACCATTGCGATCGTCGTCAATGAAGTGCTTCCGACCGGCAAGGACGACAAACTGGGGCCGAGGGAGGAGGGACACGGCTCGGGGGCATTCGCAACCGAGATCGGAGTGAACGTCCAATATTACTTCCTATTGGAGAACAATCGCCTGCTGCGCGCGCGGATCAACGTGCTTCATTCTTTTCCAAGCGGCACGAAGCTCGCCGATCGGAGCGTCTACGGGACCCTACCTGGATTTCGCGGACGCGCTCACCCGGGCTCCAAGACGACGCTCATCGGGGCCGTCGAATATAGCGTCACGCGCGAATGGGTGCTGGCGCTTGACGTGATCAGGGAATCGGCCGGCAAAACAAGGGTCGAGGGAAGCTATCCCGGCGGTTCGCTGTTGCGGCTGCGAAGCCCGTCAAGCTCCGACGTCGGCTTTGCGCCGGCGGTCGAATATAATTGGAGCGATACCACGGGTGTTCTCCTGGGTGTCTGGATCAGCCCCAAGGGCCACAACACGTCCGCGTCGGTGACGCCCGCGATCGCGATCAGTCGCTTCTGGTAAGGACCGGGCGCAAATGCCCGGTCCATGCAAATGAGGTCTCAAAGGCTCCCGCTTATTCTGCTGCGGACGCTTCCTCGCCTCCGGCCTTCTTTTTCGGCCCCTTGGCTTTCGCCTTCGTCGGCTTGGGCGCCGCCGGCACGATCTCGAAGGCCGGCGCATTGTCCTTGATGCGCACCTTGACCTCGCCTCCATTGACGAGCTTGCCAAAGAGCAGCTCCTCGGCGAGCGGCTGCTTGATCTTCTCCTGGACCAGCCGGCCCATCGGGCGAGCGCCGTAGAGCTTGTCGTATCCGCGGTCGACCAGCCACTGACGAGCCTCGTCGTCGAGCTCGATGTGTACGCCGCGATCAGCGAGCTGGAGCTCCAGTTGCAGGATGAATTTGTCGACCACCCGCGCGACCACCGCCGGCGGCAGGTAGGCGAACGGAACGATCGCATCGAGGCGGTTGCGGAATTCCGGCGTGAACATCCTCTTGACCGCATCCTCCTGGGCATCTTCGCGGCTCGCCGCACCGAAACCGATGCTTTCGCGCGCCATGTCGGACGCACCTGCATTTGTCGTCATGATGAGAATGGTGTTGCGGAAATCGACGGTCTTGCCGTGGTGGTCGGTGAGCTTCCCGTTGTCCATCACCTGCAGGAGGATGTTGAACAGGTCCGGATGGGCTTTCTCGATTTCATCGAGCAGCAAAACGCTGTGCGGATGCTGGTCGACGGCATCGGTAAGTAGCCCGCCCTGATCGTAGCCTACATAGCCAGGAGGAGCGCCGATCAGTCGGCTGACCGAGTGGCGCTCCATATATTCCGACATGTCGAAACGCTGGAGCGGAATGCCCATCACGGAGGCAAGCTGGCGTGCGACCTCGGTCTTTCCAACGCCCGTCGGACCGGAAAAGAGATAGTTGCCGATGGGCTTGTCGGGATCACGAAGGCCGGCCCGGCTGAGCTTGATCGCCGAGGCAAGTTTCTCGATCGCGAGGTCCTGTCCGAAAACCACCCGCTTGAGGTCAGCCTCGAGATGTTCGAGCACCTGCTTGTCGTCGGCGCTGACCGACTTGGGCGGAATGCGCGCCATGGTCGCGACCACGGCCTCGATTTCCTTGGGCGTGATCACCTTCTTGCGGCGGCTGGGCGGCACTAGCATCTGCATCGCACCGACTTCGTCGATGACGTCGATTGCCTTGTCCGGAAGCTTCCGGTCGTGGATGTAGCGGGCGGAGAGCTCGACGGC
Source organism: Sphingomonas agri (assembly GCF_038148795.1). Taxonomy (NCBI): domain Bacteria; kingdom Pseudomonadati; phylum Pseudomonadota; class Alphaproteobacteria; order Sphingomonadales; family Sphingomonadaceae; genus Sphingomonas; species Sphingomonas agri. The sequence goes on from NZ_JBAPEU010000003.1 coordinate 191,248, forward strand.
GCTCTTCACAGCATCCGGTGTGTAGCGGACGTTGTGATGCTGTTCGAACGAGGATCTGAGGCCCGCGATGATCTTGATCGTGTCCTCGATCGAGGGCTCGTTGACGTCGATCTTCTGGAACCGCCGGAGCAGCGCCCGGTCCTTCTCGAAATGGTTGCGAAATTCCTTGTAGGTCGTTGAACCGATGCAGCGGATCGCACCGCTCGAGAGCGCAGGCTTCAGGAGATTCGACGCATCCATTGCGCCCCCGGAGGTGGCGCCGGCGCCGATCACGGTGTGGATCTCGTCGATGAACAGGATCGCGTGCGGCATTTTTTCGAGCTCGGAAACGACGGATTTGAGCCGTTCCTCGAAATCACCGCGGTACCGGGTTCCCGCAAGGAGGGCGCCCATGTCGAGAGCATAGATCACTGCGCCCTTGAGGACGTCAGGGACGTCGCCCTCTATGATCTTGCGCGCAAGGCCTTCCGCGATCGCCGTCTTGCCGACGCCGGGATCGCCCACGTACAGCGGATTGTTCTTCGAGCGGCGGCAGAGGATCTGCACGGTCCGGTCGACCTCCGGCATGCGCCCAATGAGCGGGTCGACCTTGCCCGCTTTCGCCTTCTCGTTGAGGTCGACGGTGAATTGCTTGAGAGCGGATTCCTTCTTACCGCCTTCCTTCTCGCTTTTCTCCTCGGTTCCCTCGGGGGCCCGCGTCTCGACCGGAGTCTCGCCCTTGCCAACGCCGTGGCTGATGTAGGTCACGGCATCGAGGCGGCTCATGTCCTGCTGCTGCAGAAAATAGACAGCATAGCTCTCGCGCTCGGAAAAAAGAGCGACGAGCACATTGGCGCCAGTGACCTCGTCGCGGCCGGAGGACTGGACATGGAGGATTGCGCGCTGGACAACGCGCTGGAATCCGCTGGTCGGCGTCGGATCGGTAGCGCTGTCGGCGACAAGGGCGCCGAGCTCGTTGTCGAGATATTGCTTCACCGAGGCTCTGAGCTCGTCGCGGCTTACTCCACAGGCGGTCATCACCTTGGAGGCATGCTCGTCGTCGATCAGCGCGATCAGAAGATGTTCAAGGGTCGCATACTCGTGCCTGCGGCGGCTGGCCTCTCCCAGTGCATTGTGGAGGGTCTGTTCGAGTTCGCGAGCAAAACTAGGCATTTAGGCTGTAACTCCCGCACCCGCGGACAAGCCCACGGGCTTTGATTTCAATGTCATACGCTCGAACGCAGCAATCAAGAGCCGCGTCTCGCCTTTTCAACAGATTATCGCGCTTCGAGGTTGTCGGCGGCTGAACGGCCGCTCCGGTCACGACTTCTTGAACAGTTCTTCGGCTGCCGAGCGGTGGCTCTGCGCGCGATTCATATGGGCTTCGACCCGGGCGATCTCCGCCTTGAGCGCCTCGATCCGGGCTTCGAGCTCCTCGATCGACATGGGATCGAGATCCTGCTTTGCAAGCTCCACGAGCGGATCGCCTGGCTTGCTCGGGAAGAGGTCGTCGAGGTCCACTGGCGAATCGTTGACCCTTAGGGCGGCCAAGTCAATAAGCCGGCTCGTGCCAGACCTTCCCTCCTCCATGAGCGCGGTCGTCGCGGACGGGTCGGGAGGGCTTGCTGTGGTCGCCCGGCCGGTCCCGCAGCCGGGTCCCGGCGAAGTGCTGGTCAAGGTCGCGGCAGCCGGGGTCAATCGTCCCGACATATTGCAGCGCCGCGGGCTCTATCCACCGCCGCCCGGAGCCCCCGACGTCCTTGGACTTGAGATCGCCGGCCAGATCGTTGCCGGCGGTGAGCAGGAGGAACGCCTCGTCGGCCAGAAGGTCTGCGCGCTCGTTGCAGGCGGTGGCTATGCCGAATATTGCGTTGCCGCAGCGGGTACCTGCCTTCCGGTGCCAAGGGCGCTCTCGAGCGTCGAAGCGGCGGCGATGCCCGAAACCTTGTTCACGGTCTGGGTCAACCTCTTCGAGCGCGGTTTCGCAGCGGACGGCGAATGGGTGCTGGTGCATGGGGGGACCAGCGGTATCGGTACGATGGCGATCGCGCTCTCCAGGCTCTTCGGGCTGAACATCATCGTCACTTGCGGAACGGATGAGAAATGTGGCCGGGCCCTCGAAATGGGCGCCGATGCTGCCATCAATTACAAGACTGCGGACTTCGTCGAAGAGGTTCATCGCGTCACCCGCCGCGAGGGGGTCAACGTCGTCATCGACATGGTGGGCGGCGACTATCTTCCGCGCAATCTTGCCTGCCTTGCGGAGGACGGGCGCCACGTCTCGATTGCCGTGCAGCGCGGGCCGACTGCCGAGATCCCGATTTTCGACATCATGCGCCGGCGCCTGATGCTGACGGGTTCGACGCTTCGTGCCCGCTCGGTTGAATTCAAGACCATGGTCGCTGACGAGATTGCCAAGACAGTCTGGCCCTATGCGGAGGGAGGCCGCCTCAAACCGGTCATCGACAGCGTGTTTCCCCTTGCGCAGGCCGACGAGGCTCATGCGCGGATGGAATCGGGCGAGCATGTGGGTAAGATCGTCCTCGAGGTTCGCCGCTAAAGGGGTGTCGCGATGTCGGAAAGGCTGATCCTTCACGAATATTCGCAATCCGGGAATTGCTACAAGGTGCGTCTCACTGCAGCCCTCGTCGGCGCTCAACTCGACCGGCGCGAATATGACATCATGAAAGGCGAGACGCGCACGCCGGAGTTTCTCCGCAACATCAATGCCAACGGCCGCATCCCGGTCCTCCAGGTGGGCGATCGCTTCATCACGGAGAGCAATGCCGCCTGCTACTTCGTCGCCGAAGGTTCGAGCCTGATCCCGACCGATCCGTTCGACCACGCCGACATGCTGCGCTGGATGTTCTGGGAACAATATAGCCACGAACCGAATGTCGCGACGCTGCGATTCTGGATGAAGTGGCTTGGTCCGGAGAATCTGAGCGACCTCCAGCGATTGCAGATGCCGGGCAAACGTCAGGCCGGCAACTCCGCGCTCAAGCTGATGGACGAGCATCTGGCCGGCCACGACTGGTTCGTCGGCGGCCATACCAGCCTCGCCGACGTTTGCCTCTTTGCCTACACCCACGTCGCAGGGGATGCCGAATTCGACCTGAAGCGCTATCCCCACGTCCAGCAATGGACGGAGCGCGTTAAGGGTCATCCCCGCTATGTTTCGATGATGTCCTGAGCGGCCTTGCCCCGGGAGCCGTCGCTGGCTACATCGCCGCCCAAGCTGGCCGCTCCGTGAAGGGGCGGCCCTATTTGTTTTCACTACACAGATTCTTCGGGAGAAACCCAGTGGCCCAGCCTCTGATGCCCCACGCGACCGCCGCCTGGCTGGTCGACAATACGTCGCTGACTTTCGAGCAGATTGCCGAATTTTGCGGCCTTCACATTCTTGAGGTGCAGGCGATCGCCGACGATACGGCCGCGACCAAGCTGACCGGGAGAGACCCGATCCGTGCGGGCGAGCTTACGCACGAGGAGATCGAGAAGGGGCAGGCCGACCCCGACTATCGATTGCAAATGCACAAGGCCCCCGAAGCGGTGCGACGGACCAAGGGGCCACGTTACACGCCCGTCAGCAAGCGCCAGGACAAGCCTGACGGCATTGCCTGGATCATCAAGAACCATCCCGAGGTCAGCGACGGCCAGATCAGCAAGCTCATCGGGACGACGCGCACGACGATCGCCGCGATCCGCGAGCGCACTCATTGGAACATGGCGAACATCACGCCCAAGGATCCCGTGACACTCGGCCTTACGACCCAGCGCGAACTCGACGCGGCAGTCGCCAAGGCGGCCAAGGCTGCAGGAATGCAGGCTCCGACCGACACGAGGCTGGACAGCGACCGCGAGGCTCTCATCGAAGAGCTGCGCCACGAGCGGGAGCGCCACGCGCGGGAAGCGGAGGCTGCGCTCGTCGAAGCGAGTGACGAGGCGCTTCGCGACGAGGTCGTTCCGGGCATTCGCGATCCGTTCAAGAATACGCCCGTCGAATAGCCGCTCGCTTGATTTGAACGGCAGCGGGGACCAAAAGTCGCGTCGATGGACACGGCGGAAACTGATGTTAGCCAGCTGAGCTTTGAAGCCGCGTTGCAGCGGCTCGAGGAGATCGTGCGTACGCTCGAGAAGGGCGAGGCGCCTCTCGATCGCTCGATCGAGCTCTACCAGGAGGGCGACCGCCTGAAACGGCACTGCGAGGCGCGCCTCAAGGATGCCCAGGCCCGCATCGAGCAGATCGCGTTTGGAAGCGATGGCAAGCCGGCGGGGCTGAAGCCCTTCGATGCCGGTTGAGACCGTCGAGCGGCTCGCTGACGAGCTGAACGCGGAAAGCGCGCGGGTTCGGGGCGACGTCGACACTTTCTTCGGTGAGCTGCTCGCAGCGCCCGGCGACAGCCGTGAGCCCTTGTATGAGGCGATGCGCCACGCTGCGATCGGCGGCGGCAAGCGCCTGCGGCCCCTCCTGACGGTCGCTGCCTCCCGTCTTTTTGCAATTGATCGCACCTGCGCCTTGAGAGTTGGCTGCGCGATAGAGGCGATCCACGTCTATTCGCTCATCCATGATGATCTCCCATGCATGGACGACGCTGACCTGAGGCGCGGCAAGACAACCGTGCACAAGGCGTTCGGGGAGGCGGCGGCGGTTCTTGCGGGCGATAGCCTGCACGCACTCGCATTCGAGATCCTTGCGGATCCCGCGACCCATGAAGATCCCTGGGTCCGCTCCGACCTCGCGCTCGAGCTTGCCCGCGCAGCCGGGCCTGCAGGAATGGCCGGCGGACAAATGATGGATCTCGCTGCCGAGGGCCAAAGTCTCGATCTTCCCTCGATCACGCGTCTCCAGCAGCTCAAGACCGGCGCGCTCATCGAATATGCGGTCGAGGCCGCCTGCATCATGACGAAGATGCCGGTGGACGCGAGGACGCCCTATCGGGGATATGCGCGCAACATCGGCCTTGCCTTCCAGATCGCGGATGATCTCATCGATCATAGCGGCGATGCGGCTGCAGCCGGAAAGCCGACCGGGAAGGACGCGAACGCCGGAAAAGCAACCTTTGTCTCGCTCCTTGGGGAGGCCAGGGCGCGCCAGCAGGCGGGCTTTCTCGTCGAGCAGGCGGTCGAGCATATATCGGGCCACGGGGGGGAGGCGGACCTGCTGCGGGCGATCGCCCGGTTCGCCGTTGAACGGGATCACTGAGGGAGGGCGGCGTGAAGATCGCAGTATATCCGGGGACTTTCGACCCAATTACGCTTGGCCATCTCGACATCATCCGGCGCGGCGCACATCTCGTCGACAAGCTGGTGATCGGCGTTACGACCAATCCATCCAAGGAGCCGATGTTCTCGGTCGAGGAACGACTCGCGATGGTCCGCCGGGAAGTGCAGGGCATTGGCGGCAACGTCGAGGTGGTGGAGTTCGACAGCCTGCTTATGGACTTTGCAGAAGCGCAGGAGGCTACCGCGATCCTTCGTGGTCTCCGCGCGGTGGCGGATTTCGAATATGAGTTCCAGATGGCGGGCATGAACCAGCAGCTCAACGACAATATCGAAACCGTATTCCTGATGGCCGACGCGTCGCTCCAGCCGATCGCCTCGAAGCTGGTCAAGGAGATCGCCCGTTTTGGAGGCGCCATCGACAAGTTCGTGACGCCCGCAGTTGCCGACGACGTTCGGCGCCATTTGAACGGCGGTTCACGCTAACGAAAGCAGCGCCCCGACAAAGGGCGCCGCCGAATTATTCGGGGAGGGAAATGTTTAGGACGTTGATCGCCTTGCCGCTCGTCGCAGCGGCGCTCGTTGCAGCAAAGCCGGCGCCTGTGCCGCCGCCGCTGCCCAGCATCCTTGCGCCCGCGGAGATTGCCGCCAACAAGGCGAACCATCTGTTTCTCGACCTATCTACCGGCGGCACCGTCGAGATCGTGCTGCGGCCGGACCTTGCTCCCCACCATGTCGAGCGCATCCAGGCCCTGGTGAGGCGCGGCTTCTACAACGGGCTAACCTTTCACCGCGTCGTTCCTGGATTCATGGCCCAGGGAGGGGATCCCAAAGGGACTGGAGAAGGAGGTTCGGAGCTGCCGGATCTCAAGGCGGAGTTCACTGCAGTGCCCTTCCTTCGCGGCATGCTCGGCGCAGCCCGCACCAATGCGCCCGATACGGCCAACAGCCAGTTCTTCATCATGTATGCGCCTCACCCCGAGCTCGACGGCAACTACACCGTCATGGGCCGCGTCATTTCCGGAATGGACGCGGTGGATGGGATCGCACCGGGTGAGCCGCCCGCCGAGCCAACGAAAATTGTGAGAGCGTATCTCGGCGGCTAGTGCCGTCCGCATGCGCGTCGACCTTTTCGATTTCGAGCTTCCCAAGGACCGGATCGCGCTTCGCCCCGTGCGTCCGCGCGACACTGCGCGCCTCCTTGTGGTCGAGGGCGGCGAGATTTCCGACAGGCGCATCCTCGATTTGCCGGATCTTCTGAGATCCGGTGACGTCCTCGTGTTCAACGACACCAAGGTTATTCCCGCGCAGCTCGAGGGGCGGCGCGGAGAGGCGGCCATCGGGGCGACGCTGCACAAGCGCGAGGGCCCGCGCGAGTGGCAGGCGTTCCTGCGCAACGCAAAGCGGGCCCGCATCGGGGACGAGATCGATTTTGGATCGGGCGCCCGGGCTCTTGTGATCGACAAGTCAGCAGACGGTTCGGCGTTGCTGCGCTTCGGGGGCGAGGAACCGGTCGAGCTTCTGCTGGAACGCGCGGGGCAAATGCCGCTGCCGCCTTATATCGCATCAAGGAGGAAAGCGGACGAAAAGGACCTTTTGGACTACCAGACCATGTTCGCGCGCGAGGAGGGCGCAGTCGCGGCCCCCACGGCAGCGCTTCACTTCACCCCGCGGGTCCTCGATGCGCTCGAGGCCCGGGGCGTGGGCCGCGAAACCCTGACGCTTCATGTTGGCGCGGGCACTTTCCTGCCCGTGAAGGCGAAGGACACGGAGGGTCACAAGATGCACGCCGAATGGGGTCGCATCGATGCTGCAACCTCGTCCCGTCTCAACGCCGTGCGTGCTGCGGGCGGCAGGCTAATTGCTGTCGGTACGACGAGCCTTCGTCTCCTTGAAAGTGCGGTTGACGAGCATGGCATCATCGGGCCGTTCGAGGGCGATACCGCAATCTTTATCACGCCGGGCTATCGCTTTCGCGCGATCGATGGCCTTCTCACCAACTTCCACCTGCCGCGATCGACCCTGTTCATGCTTGTCAGCGCGCTGATGGGTACCAAGGTCATGAAGGCGGCCTACGCGCATGCCATCGACGAGGGCTACCGCTTTTACTCCTATGGCGATGCGAGCCTGTTGCTGCCACTGGACCTGCAGTGACCCGTTTTGCCTTCTCGATTGGCGCGAGCGACGGTGCCGCGCGCGCCGGCACGATTTCCATGGAGCGCGGCGATATCCGCACGCCGGCCTTCATGCCGGTCGGGACTGCAGCAACCGTGAAGGCAATGCGCCCCGAGGAAGTGCGCGCTTCGGGGGCCGACATCATCCTTGGCAATACCTATCACCTAATGCTCCGACCCGGTGCCGAGCGCGTGGCGAAGCTCGGCGGTCTCCACAGGTTCATGGGCTGGCAGCGGCCGATCCTGACGGACAGCGGCGGATACCAGGTGATGAGCCTGTCCGAGCTGACGAAGGTCACCGAGGAGGGCGTTGCCTTTGCCAGCCACCTCGACGGGTCGCGTCACATGTTGTCGCCCGAGCGTTCGATCGAGGTGCAGCGGCTGCTCGGCAGCGACATTCTCATGCAGTTCGACCAGCTCGTGCCGGCCACAGCGCCAGTTGAGGCCCGGCGCGAGGCGATGGAACGCTCGGTACGATGGGCAGCGCGTTCGCGCGAGGAGTTCGACCGGGACGTCGGGCACTCGAAGCGGGCCGCAATCTTCGGTATCCAGCAAGGCGCGCTCGACGAGGGATTGCGGAGCGCGTCGGCAGAAGCGCTCATAAAAATTGGCTTCGACGGTTATGCCGTTGGAGGACTTGCCGTGGGCGAAGGGCAGGAAGCGATGCTCCGCTGCCTCGATTATGCAGTCGCGATGCTGCCTTCCGACAAGCCCCGCTATTTGATGGGAGTCGGCAAGCCCGACGATATCGTCGAGGCTGTGGTCCGCGGAATTGACATGTTCGACTGCGTCCTTCCGACGCGCTCTGGGCGCACCGGCCAAGCGTTTACTGCAGCAGGTCCATTGAACATGCGCAACAGCCGCTTTTCGGAGGATGAAGAGCCGATCGAACCTGGATGCCCATGTCCCGCGTGCACCGCGTTTGGCCGCGCCTACGTGCACCACCTCGTGAAATCGGGCGAAATCCTCGGCGCGATGCTGATGACCCAGCACAATCTATGGTTCTACCAGCGCATGATGGAAGGGCTACGGGCGGCCGTCAGCGAGCAACGGCTGGCGAACTTCGCTGCTGCCTTCCTTTCGAAATATCGGGCGAAAGGCTGATGGAGGCGCCTGGCCAGCCTCAATGAAGAGGCTGGCGCGGGGGCGAGGAAGCCTCAAGAGCCAAGTCAGCCCTTGGCTTCGAGACTTTGCGGTCAACGGCTTTAGATTGCGTCGTCCTTGACGCCTGCTTTGTCGTCGAGCGCTATACCCGCGATCTTGTCTTCGGTCCTCAAGTCGAAGTCGCTGGCATCGTGCCGCTCATGCAACTGTTCGCGTTCATCGCCGGTGAGCTTGTTGACGATGCGGCCGCGACCAACCGCGGGACGCGCGTCGATCGCGCGGGCCCATCGCATCAGGTTCCGATATTCGTTGGTCGCGAGGAACTCATCGGCGCCGGGATAGGAGCGGCCGAGTGCGACTCCGCCGTACCAGGGCCAGATCGCGATGTCGGCGATCGAATAATCATCCCCCCCGATATATTCGCTTTCCCCGAGCCGGCGATCGAGGACGTCGAACTGGCGCTTGGCCTCCATCGAATAGCGATTGATCGCATATTCGATCTTCTCGGGAGCGTAGGCGAAGAAATGTCCAAAGCCGCCGCCCAGGAACGGCGCACTACCCATCTGCCAAAAGAGCCACGAGAGCGTTTCTGCCCGCTGGGGCCCGCCAGCCGCCAGGAATTCGCCGAATTTCTCCGCCAGGTGGAGGAGGATCGCGCCGGACTCGAACAACCTGATCGGCTCAGGGCCGCTTCGATCCATCAAAGCCGGAATCTTTGAATTGGGGTTTACCTCGACAAAGCCGGTGCTGAACTGGTCACCCTCGCCGATGCGGATTGGCCAAGCGTCATATTCGGCGTCCTTATGGCCTTTCTCGAGCAGCTCCTCGAACATGATTGCGACCTTTTGCCCGTTGGGCGTCGCAAGCGAATAGAGCTGGAACGGGTGTTTCCCGACGGGCAATTGCTTGTCGTGAGTGGGGCCAGCGATCGGCCGGTTGATATTGGCGAACTGCCCGCCGCTCGGTAGTTCCGACTTCCATACCCTGGGAAGCACATATTCGGTCATGCTGGGTCCCTTTTTTCCTTAGGACCGGCAGCTAGGAATGCGCGCTCAGGCTTTCCAGTGTCATCGATGTGCCTGTCGGGGGCAGCGCCAGGTGAAAGGCGCGGAGGTCAGATCAGCCGGCGCTCACCGACAGGAACGAGGGCAGTGGGCCATTCCACTCGTTCTTGATGTCCTCGACGACGGCGGAGCGTTCTTCCCTGCTCTGGTCTTCCCCGCGCTTGTCTTCTCGGCCTTCGTCTTCTCTGCCCTTGCCTTCTCTGCTCTGGTGCTGCCTGCGCGCTTTTGGCGCTACCTCTTCGGCCTTGGGGCTTTCCGCTTTCCTCGGCTGTTCTGCCTTGGCGGGCGCGCCCGGAGACGGTGTCCGCGCAATCTTCTGCCCGGTGAGCTTCTCGATGCGGTCGACCAGCTCTGCCTCCGCCTTGGTCGCTAGGGTGATGGCAATGCCCTTTGCTCCGGCTCGGCCGGTGCGACCGATGCGATGGACGTAATCATCGGGCTGCCATGGCACGTCGAAATTGAATACGTGGCTGACACCTTTGACGTCGAGGCCGCGGGCCGCGACGTCTGAAGCCACGAGGATGTTGATCTCGTCCTTCTTGAACCTGTCGAACTCCGCGATGCGCTCGGACTGTTCCATGTCGCCGTGGATCTGGCCAGCCGCGAGCCGCGCCCGGCGCAGGCTCCCGGCGAGCTCGCGAACGGTGGTTTTGCGATTGCAGAAGACGATGGCGTTCTTGACGTCGCTCTCGCGCAGCAAGTCTTTGAGCACCTCTTTCTTCTTATCGGCGCTTACCGTGACCAGCCGCTGCTCGATATTGACGTTCGCGGTCGCCGGGCGAGCCACCTCGACACGCTTGGGATCATTGAGGAATTTGGCTGCGAGCTTTTGAATCGGTGGCGGCATGGTCGCCGAAAAGAGCAGTGTCTGACGCCCCTTGGGCAGCTTGGAGCAGATTTCCTCGATATCGGGGATGAAGCCCATGTCGAGCATCCGGTCGGCTTCGTCGATCACCAGCAGACTGCAATCATTGAGCATGATCTTCCCGCGGCTGAACAAGTCCATCAGCCGGCCCGGCGTCGCAATCAGCACGTCGACGCCTTTTTCAAGCGTTTTGACCTGGTCGCCCATTTGCACGCCGCCCATCAGCAGCGCCATCGAGAGCGGATGATATTTGCCATACTTTTCGAAATTGTCGGCGACCTGCATCGCGAGCTCGCGTGTCGGCTCAAGTATCAGCGAGCGCGGCATCCGGGCGCGGCTGCGCCCGTGGTGCAGGATATCGATCATCGGAAGCACGAAACCCGCGGTCTTGCCGGTGCCGGTCTGGGCGATCCCGATCAGGTCCTTGCCCATGAGAACGGATGGAATGGCCGCGCGCTGGATTGGCGTCGGATCGGTATAACCGCTGTCGGTTACTACGCGGAGTAGTTCGTCAGAAAGGCCGAGGTCGGCAAAAGTCATTCAAGTTCCGGAAGATAGAGGTGGCCGCGGCTTCTCCTGGCCGGTGCGGCGATCAGGCCTTCGGGCTATGCCGCGTGCGCCAGTGTTGTCAAGAAAAGGTGGGGAGGGGGGTACCTAATTCCAAGTCAGCGCCGGAATCGCGGCACGAGCTGTCTAAATCCCTCGATAGTGCAACTGCCACCCATCCGCGAATGGATAGCGTCGCGGTGCGCGCAGAGGTGATCATCCCGCGACTGCAGGTAGAAACCGCGATAAAAATCGAGTGCCGGGCAGTCCTCGTCGAGGTGGGCCCTGACGCGGGCCCTGTTCAAGAAGACGAAATCGACCTGTCCCGAGCCCGAGAGCAGCGCACGCTGGATCTCGGCCACGGGCACGCACTTGGGCCCTTTCTTTTCGATCCACTCGATCTCGGGAACAAGCGGCCGCGGATCGACCGGTACGCGCAGGATCACTTCGTCCTGGATGATTAGGCGCGTAACCGACTGGCTAACGATGCCGGGCTGAGCGCCGACGAGACCCAGCAGCAGCGGCACGAGAGTCCAGAATGTCCCCGAAATCACTGACGGCCGATCCCCATGGCCGCGGCTTTGCAGCAAAGCGTTGAATGTTCAATGAACTAGCTGTCCAAATGCCCTATGCTTCCAGCCGCTTGCCTTACGCGCGCGGGGCCAATAGGAGGCGCCTCACTGTTGACGGCAGGCGCGCGAGGGCAAGCGCAGCCGTAAGACCGGATCCCAGGAGAAGATTCTAGATGGCGACTGCCGCTCCGAACCAAGGCTTACCTCTTTTCTACAACGCGCTCGAACCGTTGAACCTCGAGCAGCATGGCAAGATGAAGGTGCGCGGCGTCACCAGCATGCCGGAACTCGGGCGGACGCATGCAGTGCCACTGACTGTCGATGAATTCGCATTGGTCCAGCGCCACTTTCCCATCGTCTTCTCGGTCGGAGACGCGCCCGTCCCGATCGCGCTCATGGGCCTCAACGAGGGCGTCAACGTCTTCCTCGACGAGAACGGCCGGGCGACCGATCCCAATCTTTATATCCCGGCCTACCTGCGCCGCTATCCGTTCCTTCTTGCAAAGCTGAGACCCGACAGCGACGAGCTTTCTCTATGCTACGACCCGACCTCGGGCGCGGTTGGTGACTTCACCGAGGGTGAGCCGCTGTTCGATGGTGACCAGCCGAGCGCCGCGACACAGGCAATTTTGCAGTTCTGCGAGCAGTTCGAGGCCGCCGGCCTTCGGACCAATGCATTCGTCGAGGATCTCCAGAAGTCGGACCTGCTGATGGACGGCGAAGTGGCGATCCAGCCCGAAGGTTTCGAGCAGCCGTTCGTCTACCGCGGGTTCCGGATGGTCGACGAGGAAAAGGTGCGCAACCTGCGCGGTGACGAGCTTCGGAAGATGAACCAGAACGGCATGCTTCCGCTGATATTCGCGCACCTGTTCTCGCTGACGCAGATGCGTGACGTATTTGCGCGGCAGATGCAGCAGGGCAAGGCACCCAACCTGGTTCCGCAGCCCGACGCTGCGATCGTCTGACCTTCTACTCTGCGGCCGTCGCGAATTGGCGGCCCAGGAGCGCCTGGCCGAGCTCGACCGCGAGCGTTTCGACTAGGGCAGCTACGCCGTCGAACCCGCCACCTGGGCGCTGCAGCTTTTCGTCCAGGTAGCAGCGGCGATCGATTTCGAGCTGAAGTGCATGAACTCCGCTCGCCGGGTGACCATGGCGATCGATGACGTGGCCTCCTGCGAACGGATCGTTCAGACCCGCCTCGAAGCCGGCGCGCCGCGCAATCGACATCGCGTCTTCGCTCAGCCATCCGTCGGCCGTCTTGCCGCGGCAGTCTCCGAAGATGATCGAGGGTGCGGAGGAAGCCGGAGGCGGCATCGAGTGACAGTCGAGCAGGAGCGCGCAGCCGAACCGGTTCAGCAGCAGCGAGAGCTGGGCTTCGATCGCTTCGTGATAGGGGCGATGGACCTGCACGAGCCGCTCTTCGAGCTGTGTCGGGCTGATCGCCCGTCGCCACAGATAGCCGTGCTGCTGCGTGCGTGCGGGCACAATACCAAGGCCGCCACGGGCACGGGCACTGATCCTGCTGCGCCGGGCCCCGTCGACGACCGACGGGTCGACCTCGTCCTCAGCGCGGTTGCAATCGACTGCCGCTCGGGGAGCCCGCGCGATCACTGCGCCACAGCCCCGCTGAAGCGCACGCCAGACGAGGCGGTCGACAAGCGGGTCCTCAAGCGTCGTCAGGGCAGCCTTTCCGCCAGAGGCAAGAGAGACGAGCCAGTCAGGATAATCGCGACCCGAGTGCGGAACGGAGAGCAGGACCGGAAGGTCGCCCCGAGGTTCATGAATGAGGGTTGGGTGGAGCTTGCTCACAGGGCTCAAGGTTAATTTCCGTGCCACTTTAGGACTTGCTGAGGGAGCCTGCAACGCGTGAGAGCATTATTCGCTTCTGGCAAAACGCAATCGAGCGGAGCATAGAAGCGCTATGGCGAGAATCCTCCTGGCCGAAGACGATACGTCGATGCGCGAATATCTGCAGCGCGCGCTGCAGCGGGTTGGCTATGAGGTCGAGGCCGTCGGCTGCGGGACCGAAGCGATGCCTCTTCTCGAAGCGGAGCATTTCGACCTCCTTCTGACCGACATCGTGATGCCGGAGATGGACGGCATCGAACTCGCTCAGAAGGCCAGCGCTCTTGATCCCTCGATCCGGGTCATGTTCATCACTGGCTTTGCTGCCGTTGCGCTGCAGGGCGGACGGACCGCCCCGGAGGCAAAATTGCTGTCCAAGCCTTTCCACCTCAAGGACCTCGTGATGGAGGTGGACAGGATATTCCAGACCGAGGATCAGCACGGCCGGCTATAGCCGCGAATGAGATCCTCGGCTCCGGTCTAGAGGACAGGGTTGCGCGTTACCTAACTGCCCCCTAAATGCCTCGCTCCGGCGGCCGGCAGCGGTCTTCGGACGGTCCTTTGGGTCCGCTTTTGAAATCCAATCAGTCCCGTGACTGCTTGATTTCTCGGTGGGCGTGTAGCTCAGTGGTAGAGCACTGTGTTGACATCGCAGGGGTCGCAAGTTCAATCCTTGCCACGCCCACCATTTCTTTTCAGCGCTTAGCAGGCTCCAATCAGAACCCCGTAGCCCTCGGTTGCAGCAAGATGCGGCCTTGGATTCAATGCTGTTGTTCCAGGTGTTTTCTCGCCGGTGTCGTCGACAATTGGATCTAAGACGCTGAAGTCAGGCGATCGGGCGAGCCTTCAGACCTATCTGGTCGCGCTGCGCCCATAACCGCCTGATCCGGTTCCGCATCGGCTTCTCGAACCACAGGAAGCTGACGCGGGCGATCACGATTACAGTCGTGAGGAAGGCAAGCAGGAACCATGGCGATGAAGCCGCGCCGGCAAGGGTCGTCCCGAAGATCAGGAACAACAAGATCACCAGCGGCATGTGCCAGAGATACATGCCGTAGGTATTATCTCCGATGGCCGTCAGTGTCTTGGCCCAGCGGTCGGGAACGAACCGCTCTAATTCGATCAGCCCGACAAGTATCGCGCCGAATAGCGCCGGTACGCCAAAATGAAGCCGCGCACACCATAAGAGCGCCGCACCCATGGCGAGCAGGACGATGGCGAAAAGCCTCGCGACCTTCGGCGAGGCAACCTCGAGCGTTACACCAAGGAAGAAACAGAAGCCGCACTGGGCAAGCCAGTTGCCGCCGCTAATGAGCGCCAGCTCGCAGAAGGCCAAGGTTGCCAGCAGTGGCAGCAGCGGCGCGGAGCGGGCAAGTCTGGAATGAATCGCCCAGAACACAGCGTAGATCAGGACTTCGACGGAGACGGACCAGATCGGGCCGTTGAACGAGAGGTCGCGAGTGAGCCAGTTCGACGCAAAGGTGAGCTGCAATGCGAAGTGCGAAGCGTCGTTGTGATCATAGGCGAACCACGTTCCGAACCTCGCGTAGATCCCTCCCTGAAGTGCGGCGGCGATAAGTAGCGTCAGCAGATGCAGCGGGTAGAGGCGCGCAAAGCGGTTGGCGATGAAATCGCCCGTGGAGACGGCCTGGCCGATATAGACCCGCGAAAATACGAAGCCCGAGATCACCCAGAAGATCGGCACCGCCCACAGCCCGTAGTCATAGAACAGCGCCAATGGCCGATGCAGCGGCAGAGCCACGGTTGGAGGGTCGCCAAAGACCCCGGGATGCCAGAAAAAGACGTGGTAGTGCCAGAGCAGCACTCCGAAGGCTGCCAGCGCTCGCGCGCAATCGACGAGCAGCAGTCGTTGAGCGGGCTTCATGCTCTAACGCCGTTACCCAAAGCTGCGCGCGGCAACTTCGCCGTCAGCTAGGGCCTGAAAGCCATAATAGTCTGGCTCAACCGAGCTGAGACAGTCGCTCGCGGCCCGCTTGTTGTCGAACGCCCGCAATTCGCGACAGTCTCCTTCCCGCTGCCCGCACACTACAGCGCCCATGCTCACTCCTCTCGATTTGCGCAGAGCAACACCACATTGAACACAAAATAGGTCAACATCCGTTAACGTCTGCAGGAACCGCGGAGCTGCCTCGATCGCAACGGCGACAAGATCGTCGTCCCGATAATCGCTGAGCTCCGCTTGCAGTGAGGAGCGCGGCAGCACTGCAGCTCGTCCGCGGGAACTAAAGGAGCAACGATGTTTTGAGTTAGGGTTCGGCTTCGGACGGTGTATGATTACAAAACCATCGGACATGATAGGCGCGCCGATGGCTGAGAGATGTGCGAAGCTCCCGCCCAATGGAGCGCTCAATGAAACAGCCCCACGACTTGGCTCAAGCGCAGGCGCTCGCGCTGGCGATTGTCGACACCTTGCCAGAACCCTTCCTGGTACTCGATGACGCGCTCCAACTACTAGCGGGCAGCCGTTGCTTTTACGAAGTCTACGGCGAGGATCCCGCGAGCGCGCACGGCCGCTCGATGTTCGAGCTGTCGGGCGGACAATGGGACATCCCCGGGCTCAGGCAGCTGCTGACAGCCGTCGTTGACGATCGCACCACCATCGACAGTTTCGAATTTGAGCGTGACTTCGCGAAGCTTGGCAAGCGGACGCTTCATCTTAACGCCTTGCCCATCCGCGATGAAAGCGGTTCAGGCCGGATGGTGCTGGTTGCGATCAAGGACATCACCGAGCGACGTGTGGCGGAGCAGGAGAAGCAACAACTCCTCGAACACACAGAGGAGCTTCTCGAACAGCAAAAGACGCTCTTGCGCGAAATGCGGCACCGCATCGCGAACAGCCTGCAGATCATTGCCAGCATCCTGCTACTGAAAGCAGGAGCAGTCAGTTCGGAAGAGACCAAGAACGAGCTTCGTGCAGCTCACCAGCGGGTCATGTCGGTGGCCGCTGTGCAAAGTCACCTGCAAGCCTCCAACGGTATCGAGCAGATCGAGATGGGCCCCTATCTCACGAAGCTGAGCTCAGGCCTGGCGCAGTCGATGGTCGACCCACGTCAACACATCGACATTGCCGTTAAGGCTGATCCAGGTGTGCTCCCGACAAGCCACGCGGTCAGCATCGGTTTGATCGTAACCGAGCTAATCATAAACGCGGTGAAATACGCATTTGCAGGAACGCATTTGTCCGGGCGTATTCGAGTGACCTTCGAGATGGCCAAATCTGACTGGAGGCTCACCGTGGCGGACAATGGTATGGGCCGACGCCAAGAGAAGGAGCCGGGAGCATCGACTGGACTTGGCACGGCGCTCGTCGCGGCACTGGCCAAGCAGTTGAAGGCTCAGGTCTCCGAAACATCCTCTACCGAGGGGCTTGCTGTAGCGATAACCAAGGCGACATTTGAATCACGGTTGCCGCGGGCGGCGTGAAGAAAAAGGCGCCCAGCCGAAGCCGGGCACCTTTCGCGTGACAAACTAACCTATCAACGCGTGATGTCGAGCAGCGCCAGGATCATCTTTGACTGGCGGTCGATCTGGTAGACGCGTCCATTGTCGTAACCGTAGTAGATGCGAGCATCATCAACATACTGGCCGCGATACTCGGCAGGTAGGCCGACTATACGGGCTGTCGCCTGCTGACCGATCCTTGCGTCGCCATTGAAGCGATCGCCGGGATGCAATCCTGCAAACCTGGCGTCGGGCACCCACTTCCCATTGATAGTGCCACTTTCCCAGCTCGCCGTGTCGCCGCGGCGGTCGCTCCGCTCGCCACTGGCGATACGAATGTCCCGAGCTAAAGGAGCGCTACGCTGCAGCAGCTCGGCGTGTTCGCGGCCGCTGATGCCATTTGGACTGAACCTTCGTTCGAGCCGGATCAAGCTGCCCAGCTCATTCCGTAGGCTGACGCTTTCGCGCCGTGAGATCATGCCCTGGCTGATGCCCGCGTCAATCTGCATCTGGAGTTGTCGGCTGTAAGTGCGGTCATGGCCCCACTGTACCATCGTGGTCGCGGCCGATGCCTGATTGTAAGTCGGTTCATCTGCCCATCGGGCCGAGACAGGCGTGGCCACCGAAAGGCCGGCGAGCGCTGCCATTGTCATATAAAACGGGCGCATCGAATTCTCCTTGTGTCCCGCCGGTCGAGACCCCGTCGAAAGCAATCGAAGCGCCGCGCGATGGACTTTGATAAAGTTCGAGCGGAGACGAACAATCGCCGCCGCTCGTTCTTCGTTAAATCGTCTGCAGGTTCAGAGCGCAGGGCTTGCGCTCGCTATCGGTGCCGACGTCATAGGAGAGACGCTGACCGACGGTCGGGACAGCGTTATTTTCCCATGAGAAGGCGCTGCGCTCAAAGCGAAGCATGTCGCCGCCCGTTTCCGGCTTGATCTCGCCGTGGCCCTTGCCGGTGTCGAACGAGTTGACGGTTCCAAAATATTTCATGGTGAGTTCCTTTGTTGGCACGCGCCGGAATGGCGCCGGGCCGCTAGGAGACGTCAAAGAGGGAGGAAGGTGCGGCTTAGCGCCCAAAACCGTCGATTGCGACTGGTAGCTTGAATTAGATAGGTCTGAACTGCGAGTAAAACAAGTTATCTCGTAAAATATAAATCGATCATATTAGTAAACTTGAAATAATAAACCTGCGGCCGTCATCTAGTAAACTAGTTATCTTTTCTTATATCATGAGTGATCATTTTTGAGAGAAGGCGGCTATATGTTCGGATTCACTGGTGCCGACAGCCCTGAAACCGTTCTCCGTAAACGGAGATATATGGCTGAAGCGCAGACGCGCTGGCCCTTTCTGACTCACTTCGATGCTTCCACCATCAAGAACGAGCGCCAGCTCGTCACCATGATCAAGGAGCGCTGTTCCCGTTCGCAGGAGAATGCGGAAGCCGATGTCGGGGAATGGATGCAGAACAAATCGTTTTGAGAACTGACTATTCCGTCAACGCTCCACCGCAAATCGAAAGGAAATCGAGATGAGCTCATACCCCAATGCGGAGCCGAGTAATGCCGAGCTCGAGCAGTATGGCATCGAACGAGTTCAGGCCGAGACCTTCGTCTGGCAAGGTTACCGTTATACCCAGGCGCGAGACGCGCTCGCCGCTGCGAAGCGCGCTGAGAAGCGATGAGCCGCGTCATCCTGCTCGCGTTGAGCGAAGTCGATGTGAGAGCGCACTGCGCTCGCTCTGCAGTGGGAGTCTCGTCGATCGAAGGTTTGATGGGCGGCGGCGTCCGGCTGGTATGCCAAAGTGGCGCTGGCGCCGACACGATGAGGCAAAAGCTGCAAGCCGACGTGATCCGCGGCGACGTCGTTCGTGAAAGGATTCGTCCGTTGAGGCCGCGCCTGTGAGCACAAGCGCCGACGCGAGCTGTTATTCGCGCTATCGTCGCGTCTCAATCGCTTTCACCGCCAATTGCGATCGAAGATCCTACTGTGCTGGCAACCAGTCGTACCGTAATCAGCGATCGCTCATCCCATCGAGCTCGTCCAAAATAAGCTCCGTCTCGGCGATCAGTCTGAGGCGCTCGTGGTCATTGATCCCTGCATTTGCCAGACCACCGGCCAGCACCGATGCTGCCTCTTCCGTCGAGATTTGTCGCAATCGCCGGTCAATGACCTTTAGCCGCGCAAGAATGCTTTCATCGTCCATGTCGCCATCCGCTTGGCTCGGAGATCTTGCGAGCGCGGAAGCGGGCCGGTCATAGGTCGTGGCAAGGACCGCGCCTGGCACTGGCGTGTTCCGTTTGATGAACGCCTCGGCCTCTCGCATCGTCGCGAACGCGTGTTCGCTGGTTTCGCTTCCATGATGTTCCAACATAACGACATACGGCAGGTCGGTGCGCGAGACCCGCGTGACCCGGCCGGCCGTCGAGCTCATGTGACCACCCTCGTTGTCCCACGATTGCTCTTCCCGTTTCGTTGCATCGCTGTGGCGCTTCGTGTCGGCCTCCTCGGCCGCGGACCGAAAGGCGGTGAAGCTCTTGTCTTTCGCATCGCCGGGATCGTGCATGAGACCTCTCCTAAGCTCAGGCGTCAGGCGCCATATTGATCGATGCTTCGCTTGATGGCGGCGTCGATTTTTTCGTCTTCGGAGGAAGCCTTCTCGCTGCGCTCGAGCGCGCGGTTCTCGAGCCGTGCCGCCCGACCCTTGTCTGTTTCAATCCTCCGTTTCTTCCGGAGAGGATTTGACAGAGACGATCCGTCCGCCGGCAAATTGCTCATGAACACGCCGTTTCTTTGAACCTTACCAGGCGATGGGGGGCAATCGGCGCCAAACAAACCTCCATGTAAGTTCTCCCAAGCCGAGCGGACCCTTCCGCTCGCTTTCAGCCTCCGCTCAGCCAGCAATGAGCGGCGTTAGCCATATGGGGACGCATGCGCCTGGTTACGAGCAACGATCCGCCTGGACCAGGAACAACCTCAGGTTGGGGTTTGAGGGAGCTGACCTGGCAGTGTTCGAGTGGTTCACCATGACCAGCGGGGTTGCTCCCGTCGACATTCCCGCACCCAGCACTCTCTCCGTCAAAACGATGATTTGGAATCGACGGCATTCTCGGGGGCAAGATCCTCAGCCGCGCTCCTTGATAGCCTCGAGGATAGGCGCGGCGCGGACGAGAATCCTGTCCATTTCCTCGCTCGTTGGAGTCGCCGGTCGGGCGAAGCGCTCCGTCACTCCGATCTTCTCCAGCGCGCGCCAAAAGAATCGCAGGTCTTGGGGATGGATGGGTTTGCCCGGCCGAAGCAGTCCCATAATCGTCATCGCTGCTCTTCCAAGCCACCTCATGCTTACTCTTACGAGCGCTATCTCTTTAGCGCTCCAGATTGCATCCGAGACCATGGCGACGCTGTCAGCGGTGATCCGGATCGAGTCCGCAGCGTCAAGGAGGCTCGCGTAAGGGGGCGCCTTGCCCGGCGAAGCAAGGAGGGACGGTGCAAAGGAGGCGCCGAGCAAGCCGGCGATTTTCCGGCGAAGTGGCGAGGGTGTGCGGGGACTGGTTGTTACGAGAACGCATCCTCCGGACGCCTCGGCGTCCGCGAGCGCCTCTCGAATCGTTCCAAGAAGGGCTGCCTCATCGATCTTCCAGTAGAGGTTGGGTCCGCCCACGATGATCAGCCGGCGGGGGCGGGGAAGATCAGCAAGCGTCGCGTCGTTTGACGGGCTGTTGTGCCTCATTGCTGCAGTCGTCAGCGCATAAGGAACGCGAAGAAGATTGGGGTGCTCGGCAATCGGATATTGCGGCGTCGCTATGACGAGGTCGAACAGACCCGGAGAGGCGCGGGGAAATCCGACATGGATCGAGCGCGTGCGGCCGTCCGACCGGTGGCGCAGCGCCTGGACCACCGGCACGCTCCTGTGGCCGCCCGAGATCGTAAGATCGGGCGGCTCTTGGGCGAGGACTTCGCTGCGCGAGGCGCGGGTGAGGCTCATGAGTGACCGACCGAGGAGTCGGGGCCCCAACAGCCGCCAGCGGTTATATTCCAGCTGCTTGATTTCGAAGGGGACGCCAAGCGCTTCGGAAAGCGCGATCACCTGGTCGTTATCGCCCGCCCGGGCGCCCGTCAGCGCCCAGACGCGCACGGCCGGTTCACCCGACTTGCCGTTCAAATCTTCCCCCACTGATCAACTTGCGCACTGCAGCAGTCGCCTGACCGACAGTATCGCCCGATTGGCTCACAACAGGGTCTTGGACCGTCCCGACCAGATCTCCTCGATGAAGCAGACGCCAGAAGTTTCCAAAATCCGGAAGGCTCCTGCCGCCGAAAGGCCGTTCCCAAAACCATTGGCTGAGCAGCCCCCGGGCCGAGCGGGCGATAGGGATCATTCCCACGGGCTTTCCCGTCAGCACAGCCTCGGAGAGCATGGACACGCTATCGGCAGTCACGTGGATTTCGTCACATTCGGCAAGAAGTACGGCAAAGCGCGGAAAGTCCTCGACAAGCGCCTCGTGCCCGCCGGTGACGAGCGTCCGAAGAAAATCACGAGTGGCACGCGTGGTCCGGGGACTGGTGGCCACGATCAGGCTTCCCCCGCTTTTGGACCTCAGTGTCCCAATTGCGCTCGCAATGGCCGCATGGTCGAGCCGCCAGTGCCGCGCCGGGCCGCCGACCGCGACCAACCGGCGCGGACGCTGCAAGCGGGCGAGCCATTCAAGTTCGTCGGCACTCGGTTCGACGTGCTTTGCCGGATTGCCGATGGGGAAGAGGAGCTCAAGGAGGTTGGGGGCGCTGCGCGCATATTGCGGGTTGGTGATCTGCAGATCGAAATCCTTCAGCTTGTCGCGGGGATTTCCGATGTGCACGAGCTTGGCACTGCCGCCGCTTTGCCGGCGAACATAGCGGGCAACGGGAACACTTGCGTAGCCGACGCACAGGACGAGATCGGGCCATGGCGGCCGGATCAATGGACGTGACCGACGTTTGACGATCGTAAGGCCACGTCGAAGAAAGGCGATGCGGCGCAGCCCGTTATAGCCGATCATCTTTTCTTCGAACGGATAACCGAGCCCCTCTGCAAGCGCGCGAAGCTGATTGTTGTCACCTGCCCGCGTGCCCATCAGGAGCCAGACGAGCGGGGCCGTGACATCGCCGGTCGCGTGAGCAGTAGAGACGCGCGCTCCGCCTTCAGCCGAGTGCGATTTGCTTCTGGGGCTGTGCCGCACTCTGCGCCTCGCGTCGCGTTGGACGCTGGTCCTTCCACCAGCAGCTGAACATCGCGATGGCGTACAGAAGACGGCCGTGATTGGCGAGCCCGCGGCGGTGCTCGTCGAAGAGGCGGTTGATCTCGCTCGATTCCAGAAAACCTGCGTCGGCTGCCCCCGAGGACATCCAGGCCTCCTGCGCAAAATCGCTGAACCCACCGACGAACCAGTCGGCGAGCGGCATCTGGAATCCGAGTTTCCGACCCTTAAGGGTGACGGCCGGAAGCCAGGGCTTCACCGCCTGTCGGAGTACATATTTACCGACCCCGCCGCGCAGCTTGAGACCCGTCGGGATGGTCAATGCCCAGTCGACGAAGCCGCGGGAAAGAAACGGGACCCGGGCCTCGAGCGAATGGGCCATGGTCGCCCGATCGAGGCGCTGCAGCAGCGACGCTGGCATATGCACCGTGAGGTCGCCGAGCATGAACTGCTCGATTGCGAGCCCGGGAGCAGCCTCCTGACCGAAGGCTTCCGACACGCGCTTTGCAGGCGTGCAGCCCCGCTCGTGTCTGGCCCAGAAATCAGGGTTGTAGATGCGCGCCCGGACCGAGGACGAGGTGATGCTGACGGCAGCGAAGAATCTTTCAAAGCCGCTCTCGAGCAGGGTGCCGTCGCGAAATCGCGTCGCATGATCGCGTAGGTAATTGAGTTTCCTTGTCGGAAGATCGCCGAGACGGTCGAGCCACTGGAGGTTGCCCGCGGCCCGGACGAGGGGGGCATAGCGACGCATCCGCTCGGCCCAGCGCTGTCTGTTGTAGCCGAGGAAGAGCTCATCGCCGCCTTCGCCGCAGAGCACGACCTTTACGTGCTCAGCTGCTGCCCTGGACAGATACCATAAAGGGATCGCGGAATTCGCAGCCGAAGGCTCATCGAACGCAGCCTGCACAAGGGGCAGAATGTCGGCGGCCCTCCTGGGCTCGATCGGCAAGACGATGTGATTGCATCCCAGATGATCGGCAACCCGGCGCGCAGCGGCGGTCTCGTCGATCCTGGAGCCCGGAAATCCGGCGGTGAAGACGGTAACCGGCCGCTGCGTTGCTCGCGTCATCCCCGCAGCCACCGCGCCCGAATCGATGCCTCCTGAAAGGAAAGCACCGACCGGCACGTCGGAAATCATATGTTGCCGGACAGTGTCCAGCACGCGCGCCCGCGTTTCCTCGATCCATTGAGAATCGCTCCGACCCTCGAGGGCCCGGATCTGCGGCGCCCAATAACGCTCTATGTGGGCGCTAGCAGTCGCTCCGATCCGCAGAATGTGCCCGGGCGGAAGTGCGCGTACCTGGCTGAAGATCGAACGGGGCCCGAGTACATGGCCGAAACAGAAAAAGTCGTGGATGCCGCGCTCATCCACGTCGAATTCAAATCCCGGTGTTTCGCGTAGAGCCGGGATCTCCGAGGCGAAGGCAATTCCGCCCTGCTGCTCCGAAAAGAATAGGGGCTTGATCCCGAGCGGATCGCGAACGAGCCGCAGTTCTCGATCAGCACGATCCCAGATCGCGGCCGCATACATTCCCTCGGCGTGCAGCCACGCCTCGTCACCCCATCGGATGAACGCCGCCAGCAGCGTCTCGACATCGCTGCGCGTGCGAAACGGGTAGGCTGCACCGATTTTTGCGCGCAATTCGAGATGATTGACGATCTCACCGTTGCAGATGATGGCATAGCGGCCGTCGGCGCTGAGGATGGGCTGGTGTCCGCCCGCAACATCGATGATGCTGAGGCGGCGCATTCCAAACCCAAAGTCGCCCTCGGTCAGATAGCCGGAATCGTCCGGCCCCCGATTGCGCATGCGGCCGCACTGGCGGGCAATCTCGTCGCGCTCGACCGGACGGCCGCCCCTTCTGTACCAGCCGGCGATTCCGCACATGGTAGTCTTACGCCTTGGTGCCTGCAGTGGAGCGGCCGTGCGGAGCGGCCGCCGATCTGACGAGTGAATTCTCCATTACGAAGGGTTCATGTGCAAAAGTCGGCAAGGGAGTGCCGCCTGTCGCTTCTGGGATCCCCGATTGGCCGGTGGCACGCGGATTTTCGTCGCGGCAAACGGCCCCGACTTACGGGCGTTCTGCAGTCTGATAGCTATGAGCGCGGGTTCACTTCATCAACGCGAAGGCCGTGCTGTGGCTAGAGGCAGGCTTCCAGATAAGGCTGATCGAAGCCGAACTGCTTGGCCTTGTCGAGCGTGTATGGGCGCAGGCCCATCGACCGATATTCACCGATGATCTTGCCGTCGGCTGTCTCGTCCAGATACTCGAACTTGAAGAGTTCCTGGGTGACGATGACGTCGCCTTCCATGCCGATTACTTCGGTGATGTTGGTCGTGCGGCGCGATCCGTCGCGAAGGCGCTTCACCTGCACGATGAGATCAACGGAGTCGGCAATCTGACGGCTGATCGCTTCCTTCGGGATCTTTATGTCCGACATCATCACCATGTTCTCCATACGCGCGAGGCACTCGCGTGGGGAGTTGGAGTGGAGCGTCGCCATCGAACCGTCGTGGCCCGTGTTCATAGCAGCGAGGAGATCGAAGCACTCGCTGCCGCGGATCTCGCCCAGGATGATGCGGTCAGGACGCATACGCAGGGCGTTGATGACGAGATCGCGGATCGTGATCGCGCCCTGGCCCTCGAGGTTGGCGGGCCGCGTTTCGAGCGGCAGCCAGTGCGGCTGCTGCAGCCGAAGCTCGGCCGCGTCTTCGATGGTGATCACGCGCTCGCCAGGATCGATCATCTTGGACAGCGCGTTCAGCATCGTCGTCTTGCCGGAGCCGGTACCGCCCGAGATGACGACGTTCATCCGGCTGGCGCCGGCGATCTTGAGGACGGTCGCCATCTTTTCCGACATCGAGCCGAAGCCCTTCATCATGTCGAGCGTGATGGGTTTTTCCGAAAACTTACGAATCGAGATCGCAGTGCCGCGAAGCGAAAGCGGCGGAATGATCACGTTGACGCGGCTGCCGTCCTGCAGGCGGGCGTCGCATAGCGGTGTCGTCTGGTCGATACGGCGACCGACCTTGTTCACGATCCGCTGAGCGATCTGGAACAGATGCTCCTCGTCACGGAACTGGATCTGCGCGATCTCGAGCTTGCCCTTGCGTTCCACGTAGGTCTGCTCTGGGCCGTTGACCATGATGTCGCTGATTGCCGGATCGGCGAGCAGCTCTTCCAGCGGCCCGAGACCCAGGAGCTCGTCGACCAGGACCTTCTCGAGCGCGAATTGCTCGCGCCGGTTAAGGGTGATCTTTAGTTCGGCGAGCACTTCCGAGATGATCGGCCGGAATTCTTCGGCGAGCTCGTCCTTGTTGAGGGTGGCTGCCGCTTCGGGATCGACGCGTTCCAGAAGTCGCGGCAGCACCTGCTCTTTGATGCGGTGGACCGAGGCCTCGAAACCTTCGGCCTTGCTGCTTGCTTGATCGCCGCTGCTGTTCTGGCGCGCCGTCAGGCGGTCCATCGCCCCCATGTTGCCGCTGGCGGGTTCCGCAAGCGGGCCATCAACCGGCGGCGTCAGTTCGTCGATCGGCGGAAACTGATCGCCGCCTGAGACCGGAGCGCTTGCCGGGCCGCCCTTCATCGGCTTGGCAACGCCGAAATTGGGCCGTCCGCCACCGCCGCTCATGCCACCACGCTTGCCGAATGCGCTCATGCCTGTTGTCGCTCGCTTAACTGGAATTCGAGCCTGACCATTAACGGCAGATGCCTAAAGAAAGACTAACCTTGGCGTGGCATCGCTCAAACGCCCTTGCGGCAGCTCGACGATAGTGCCGGGAAGGGCGAGGCGAGCTCGTAGGTTTCAAGGCTCGTGCGGCTACGGACGCGGTAGTGGGAGAGGAGCAAGGCAAAATCCCGGTCCCGCAGGAAGAACGGGAGAGTGTCGAAGGTAGCCTCGCCAGGGCGCGGCCGGGTGACAATGATCCGCTTGGGCGGGATGCAGGCGAAGTCGTATGCAGTCTCGGCGGCGATTTGCCGGCCGAGAGCGGTCAGCCGCGGGTCGGGGCTGCGGGCATGCTCGTTGCGGAGGATCGCGCGCATCATCCAGAACCCGTTGTATCGCGACGCGTAGCGATAGTGGCCTTGGAGGGTTACCGACCAGGGGATTGCCGTCTCGGTGGTGAGGAAGCCCACGCTGTCGCCCGGCCTCAGGCCAGAGACCGCATTCAAGAGGTCCGGACTGGGAAGCGCGGGGTTGAGCTCCTCTTGAGCCGACAGGGCCAGCGGAAGAAGAAGTAGAGCAGGGGCGAACACGCGAAGCCAGGGCGGTGTCTGTTTGCCTTCGGCAAGGAGGGACGCAAGCGCGATCGACGCGCAGCCGATGAGGGGGATCGCGTGGTAGGGCCACCCCTTGAACTGGATGAAATAGACGAGCGCGAACGTGAATGCAGCCACGGTCATCGCCGACGCGATCGGAGTACTTCGGCCGCCAAGCACGCGGGCGCTAAAGCTCAGCGCGCCCAGCAGCAGCAATCCCACGATGGCGAAGGGGCCAAAGAGATAGCGAACGCCGGGCGCACCGAAGCTTCCGTAGGCAAGACGGATGAGCGGGACGATGCGACCGATGAAATCAGGCTCGATGAATGCGATCGCAGCCGCGTAGGAGACACCGACAGCGACGAGGGCGAGCGTCTCCGGGCGGATTGCTCGCCAGGCGCGCCGCTTGCCCGCCAGAAGCCACAGTTCGAGCATCGCCGGGACAAGAAGGAAATATTGCTTGAGCGCGAACCCCAGCGCTGCCCCCGCGCCGATCGACGCCGCGGTCAGGACCGAGACGGATCGGCCCTCCCGGCGGCTTGCGACCAGCGCTGCGTAGGGCAACGTGGCAATGAGTACGATCTGCTCGCGCTGCCCGACATGCATCCAGGGCATCGCCGCAAGAATGATTGCACCATAGGCAAGAAGAAGGCTGCGGCGGGCAGGTTCGATGTGGACAGCAAACCGGTCCGTCGCTGCTAGCGATAGCGCCGTGATGAAGCTCATCGCGAGGATCAGCAGCGACTCTATCCGGACGTCGAGAAGGGCCGCAAGTCGCTCCACCGGAACAGCCATCCAGAACCACAGGGGCGGATTGGTTTCGACGATGTCTGTGTAAAGGTTCGCGCCGGCGTGAATCCGCTCGGCGATCCACAGTTGCCAGGCGACGTCGGAATCGACCCGACCATTCACGCGGGCGGCCGTAAGCAGTGCGAGCGTAATGAGCGCCAAGGTGAGCGGCCGCGCCGCGATCTTGGCAAACGGCCCGGTGCCCGAAGGCTTGGCTGCAATCAAAGAGGCGGCCGGCATCGACCGCGGTGACTAGTCGAAGATGGTAAACGTGTTGCTAAGCTGCGGCCTGGTCGCCGACGCTCTCGGCGAGAACGGTCAGGCCCCTGTCGCTGACTTCGGCGAAGCCGCCGGTCACGGGAATGCGCTCGGGCGCCGAGCCCTGACTGCGGTAAACGGCGATATCGCCGTTCTTGAGGGTCGTCATGTACGGGGCATGGCCGACCATGATGCCCGAATCCCCTTCAACGCCCGGTACAACGACCATGTAAACATCCTCGGACATCACCAGCCGGTCCGGCGTGACGAGCTCGAAATGCAGTTCGGCCATTATTCCCTGCCTTCAATCTTGGCGTCGAATGCGCGCGTTGCCGCCTCGAACTTGTCGCGGCAGCCCGTATTGCAGAAGCCGACGACTTTGCCTCTATAGCGTGCCAGGCTGTCCGCGCTGACCGGCTTTCCGGACCACGGGCACACTTCGTTGACGCAATCGTCGAGATGAAGGTCGTCGGCCAAGGCTCAAGCTTCCTGGGCGAGCTTCTCGGCCTTGGCGACCGCCTCGTCGATGCCGCCCACCATGTAGAAGGCCGCCTCCGGCAGATGGTCGTACTCGCCGCTGACCACCGCCTTGAAAGAGCGGACCGTGTCCTCGACCTGGACGAATTTGCCTGGAATGCCGGTGAAGACCTCCGCGACATGGAAGGGCTGGGAGAGGAACCGCTGGATCTTGCGGGCCCGGCTCACCACGAGCTTATCCTCTTCGGAGAGCTCGTCCATGCCGAGGATCGCGATGATGTCCTGGAGGCTCTTGTACTTCTGAAGCGTTTCCTGAACTGCGCGGGCGACCTCGTAATGCTCCTGGCCCACGACGGCCGGCGTGAGCACGCGACTGACCGAGTCGAGAGGATCGACCGCCGGATAAATTCCAAGCTCCGAGATGGCGCGGCTGAGCGTCGTCGTCGCGTCGAGGTGGGCGAACGAGGTCGCCGGCGCGGGATCGGTCAAGTCGTCGGCGGGCACGTAAATGGCCTGCACCGAGGTGATCGACCCCTTGTTGGTCGAGGTGATGCGTTCCTGCAGCGCTCCCATGTCGGTCGACAGGGTGGGCTGGTAGCCGACGGCCGACGGAATTCGGCCGAGCAGCGCCGACACTTCCGAACCGGCCTGCGTGAAACGGAAGATGTTGTCGACGAAGAATAGGACGTCCTGGCCTTCCTGGTCGCGGAAATATTCGGCCTGCGTCAGTCCCGACAGGGCGACACGGGCGCGCGCTCCCGGCGGCTCGTTCATCTGGCCGAACACAAGCGCGACCTTCGAGCCCTCGGGGGTCGGGTTTCCGTCGGCATCCTTGGCGATGACGCCGGCGTCGAGGAACTCGTGGTAAAGGTCGTTACCCTCGCGGGTACGCTCACCGACGCCGGCAAACACGGAAACGCCGCCGTGGCCCTTGGCGATGTTGTTGATGAGCTCCTGGATGAGCACCGTCTTGCCGACGCCTGCACCCCCGAAGAGACCGATCTTGCCGCCTTTGGCGTAAGGAGCGAGAAGATCAATGACCTTGATGCCGGTGACGAGAATCGCGGCCTCGGTCGACTGGTCGACGAAGGCCGGCGCCTCAGCGTGGATGGGAGCAGTCTGGTCGCTGCCGATTGGGCCGCGCTCGTCGATCGGCTCGCCGATGACGTTCATGATCCGCCCCAGCGTCTTGGGACCGACGGGGACCCGGATCTGGGAGCCGGTCGCGTTGACCGCCTGGCCGCGCGTCAGGCCGTCGGTGGAGTCCATCGCAATCGTGCGAACGACGTTCTCGCCGAGATGCTGCGCGACTTCGAGCACCAGGCGGTTGCCCTGGTTGTCGGTTTCCAGCGCTGAGAGGATCGGCGGAAGATCACCTTCGAACGCGACGTCGACGACGGCGCCGATCACCTGACTGACGCGGCCGACCAGGTTGGTGGCGCTGATCGCGGTTCCGGTTCCGCTTGCCGACGTTTCGGTCTTCTTGGCGCGGGCGCGGGGCTTGGGTTCGGCGGCGGTAGCCATGTCAGTCTTCCTTGCCTTCAGGTCTGGTTAGAGCGCTTCGGCGCCCGAGATGATTTCAACGAGTTCGGTGGTGATGGCTGCCTGGCGTTGCCGGTTGTACTGGATCGACAGGCGGTTGATCATGTCGCCGGCATTGCGGGTCGCATTGTCCATCGCGGTCATCTGCGAACCGTAAAAGCCGGCCTGATTTTCAAGAAGCGCGCGGTAGATCTGGACCGCAATGTTGCGCGGCAGCAGATCTGCAAGGATCTCCTCCTCGTCCGGCTCATATTCGACGGCCGCGGGGGCGCCTGATTTCGGCGGCGCAGATTCTGTCGCCGGCTTGACCGCGACAGGAATGATCTGGTCGATCGCAGGCTCCTGAACGAGCGTCGAGCGGAAGTTCGCATAGGCGAGGTGAACAACGTCAATGCCGTCAGTGACGTAACGGTCGACGAGGTCCTTCGCGATCCGCTGCGCATCGGCGTACGTCGGCGTTTTCATCTCGCTCGTGTCGTACTGGGCAACGATGCTCTTGGGATAGAGGCGCTGGATGACCGGGCGCCCCTTGCGGCCCACGATGTAGAAGAGGACTGTCTTGCCTTGGCCGATGAGATCATCGGCCTTGCGGCGGGCCGCACGGACAACATTGCTGCTGAAGGCTCCGGCAAGCCCGCGGTCCGCGGTTGCAAGGACGATCAGGTGGGTCGCGTCCTTGCCAGTGCCGGCAAGCAGTTTGGGGGTCTGCGGGCCAACCGTCACGCGCGAAGCCAGCGACTGAACGACCTCGGTCATCCGCGAGGAATAAGGGCGGCCGGCCTCGGCGTTCTGCTGCGCTCGGCGAAGCTTCGCCGCGGCGACCATTTTCATCGCCTTGGTGATCTTCTGCGTCGACTTCACCGAGCCGATGCGGATCTTGAGGGCCTTGAGGCTCGCCATGATCTAGCGCCGACTTCCCTTACGCGAACTGCTTGCCGAACTCGCCGAGCGCGTCCTTGAGCGCTGCTGCGGTATCGTCGTCGAGCTGCTTGGTGTCGCGGATCTTCGCAAGAATTTCCGATTTAGATGAGCGCAGGAAGCTCAGCATCGCCGCCTCGTAACGCACAACGTCCCGGACGCCGACGTTGTCGAGGAAACCCTGGGTGCCAGCGAAAATGGATGCAACCTGCTCTTCGATCGGCATCGGCTGGTACTGCGGCTGCTTCAGAAGCTCCGTAAGGCGTGCACCTCGTGCAAGGAGCTTCTGGGTCGAGGCGTCAAGGTCCGAGCCGAACTGGGCGAAGGCCGCCATCTCGCGATATTGTGCAAGTTCGAGCTTGATCGACCCTGCGACCTTTTTCATCGCCTTGGTCTGTGCGGCCGATCCAACGCGGCTGACCGAGAGGCCGACGTTAATGGCCGGCCGGATGCCCTGATAGAACAGGTCTGTCTCGAGGAAGATCTGGCCGTCGGTGATCGAGATCACGTTGGTCGGAATGTAGGCCGACACGTCGCCCGCCTGGGTCTCGATGACGGGCAGGGCGGTCAGCGAGCCGCCGCCATTGGCTTCATTCATCTTCGCAGCGCGTTCGAGGAGGCGGCTATGGAGGTAGAAAACGTCGCCGGGATAAGCCTCGCGGCCAGGCGGGCGGCGAAGAAGAAGCGACATCTGGCGGTAGGCGACAGCCTGCTTGGAGAGGTCGTCATAGACAATGACGGCGTGCATGCCGTTGTCGCGGAAATATTCGCCCATCGCGCAGCCCGTGTAGGGCGCGAGGAACTGCAGGGGCGCCGGCTCCGATGCAGTGGCGGCGACCACGATCGTATATTCCATCGCGCCATTTTCTTCGAGCGCGCGGACGATCTGAGCCACGGTAGAGCGCTTCTGGCCGACTGCCACGTAGATGCAGTAGAGCTTCTGGCTCTCGTCGCCCGACTTGTTGACTTCCTTCTGGTTGATGAAGGTGTCGAGCGCGACTGCAGTCTTGCCGGTCTGCCGGTCGCCAATGATCAATTCGCGCTGGCCGCGGCCGATCGGAACGAGCGCGTCGAGGGCCTTGAGGCCCGTCTGAACCGGCTCATGCACGGACTTGCGCGGAATGATTCCAGGCGCCTTCACCTCGACGCGGCGGCGCTCGGTGTATTCGATCGGGCCCTTGCCATCGATGGGATTGCCGAGGGCGTCGACGACGCGCCCGAGGAGGCCCTTTCCAATGGGAACATCCACGATCGTCCCGGTGCGCTTGACAGTCGAACCTTCTCGGATCTCGGAGTCCGAGCCGAAGATCACCACGCCTACGTTGTCGGCCTCAAGGTTGAGGGCCATTCCCTTGGTGCCGTTGTCGAACTCCACCATTTCGCCGGCCTGGACGTTGTCGAGACCGTAGATACGCGCGATGCCGTCGCCGACCGACAGCACGGTGCCGACCTCGGAGACCTGCGCTTCGGCGTCGAAGTTCGCGATCTGGTCGCGGATGACGCGGGAGATTTCAGCGGCGCGGATGTCCATCTTCTTGCTTAGCCTTTCATCGCCTGGGCGAGTCGGTTGAGTTTGGTGCGGATTGAAGCGTCGATCTGCTGGCTTCCCAGCTTGACGACGATTCCGCCGAGAATGTTGGGGTCGACGGTCGCGTCGATGTTCACATCCCGGCCGGCGCGGGTACGAAGCTGCTGCCTAAGTTGGGCAAGCTGATCGTCGTTCAAGGGCCTTGCCGTGACGATCTGGGCGCTGGTCTCGCCCCGATGCTCGGAGGCAAGCCGCCGGTAGGCTCCGATAATCGAGCGCAGCTGGCGCTTGCGTCCATTCCTCGCGAGGACGCCGAGGAAATTGGTGGTGGTGAGATCAAGGTGCAGCTGGGGGGCGAGGGCCGCAAGGGCCCTGCCGGCTTCCTCCCGCGAAACGAGGGGACTGTCGATCATCTCCGCCAGGTCATTTGAGCCTGCAAGCGCCTCATTGAGGGCATCGAGACTCTTGCCAACTGATTCGATCTGCCTCTGATCGCGAGCAAGGTCGAACAAAGCAGACGCGTAACGCCCTGCTAAGCTGGCTCGAATGCCGCCGGATGTCTCCACGCGCGAAAAGCTCCAGAAACGGATGTTGCCCTGATGCGAAAAACGGGGCGTGAAAACGGGCTAACCCCGCACGCCCCCACCAGTTGGCGCGGCCACTAGCAAGGGGTTCGCAGCGATGCAACCGCCTGAGTCTTTGTTTGAGCGCAAGCCTGCGGAAGCCGGTGGGTGGACGACTTGGCTAGGGTGGCATTCGAAAGGAGCAATTCGCATGTCTTATGTCGTTCGAGGACTGGATCCCGCGCCCTTCCAGCCGCTGTTCGGGCTCGCCGACGAGGAGTTGGCCAAGCACGGAGTAGTGCGGATGACGGTCACGAAAAAGCCAAGTTTCCCTTGCCGGGTCAGCCTCACCGACCGCGACATCGGTGACCAGGTTCTATTGCTGAACCACGTCAGTCACGACGTCACGAATCCCTATCGCTCCAGCCATGCCATTTTCGTCACTGAAGGCGAGGGCGAGGCTGCCGAATATGTCGATCAGGCCCCGCCCGTCTTTCATACCCGGGTGCTGTCGCTGCGGGGCTTTGATGCCGACGGCATGATGGCGGATGCGCTGCTCGCCCAACCGGGGGCGGCTGATGCGGGAATTCGCGAGCTGTTCCAGAATCCCACCATCAAGACGATACACGCGCACAACGCCGCTCGCGGCTGCTTCGCTGCGCGGATAGAAAGGAAATGACTATGCTTGCGCAGGTCGCAGAGGCGCCTAGATCAAGGGCAATGGAGAATGTCGCCCGCCTCGATGCGGACACGGCCTGGGCGGCCTTCATGCGCCGGGATCGCGCCTGGGACGGGCGCATCTTGGGAGCCGTCAAAACCACCGGCATTTACTGCAAGCCGAGCTGCCCCGCGCGCCGGCCCAGGCGCGAGAACGTCGAATTCTTCCTGACCCGGGATGAGGCGCGGGCGGCAGGCTACCGGCCTTGCCTCAGGTGCAAGCCTGATGAAGTCGCGCGCGATCGAACCGCAGTTGCAAAGGCGGTCGAGTTAATCGAATCCGCCGAAGAAGCGCCTAGTCTTGGTGAGATCGCCGATGCGGTCGGTTATGCCCCTCATCATTTCCAACGCATCTTCAAGCGTGATCTTGGTGTCTCGCCCGCAGAATATGCTCGGGGTCTGCGCAATCGCCGGACCGAGGCTGCACTCAAGACCCGCGGCCGAGTGACGGATGCGGTCTACGAAGCAGGCTATTCGGCCCCCAGCAGTTTTTACAGCGATGCGAGGGAAAGGCTCGGCATGACACCCTCGGCTTGGCGCGACGGTGGCAGCGGCGCGACGATTCGGTGGGCGATGTTCGACAGCCCGCTCGGACGGATGTTGATCGCCGCTACCGACAGGGGAATTTGCCGCCTGACGTTCGACGACAGTGTTGAGTCACTGGAGCGGCTGTTTCCCAAGGCCGCCATTTGCGAGGATCCCGGCGGCCTCAAGGAGCTGGTCGAAGGCGCCCTTTCCGCGATCAAACAGCCGCTCGCGGCGCACGACCTGCCGATCGACGTCGCCGGCACGGCCTTTCAGGAAGCCGTCTGGCGCGAGCTACGCAAGATCCCGGCAGGGGAAACCCGCAGCTATGCACAAATCGCCGCAGCGATCGGTCACCCCAAGGCCGTTCGAGCTGTCGGCTCGGCAAATGGCGACAATCACGTCTGTGTTCTCATCCCATGTCACCGGGTGATCCGCAGCGATGGATCGCTGGGCGGTTATGGCGGCGGCGTAGCGCGCAAGAAGAAGTTGCTCGCCTCCGAGGGTCATGAGCTCCTTGCCCCGGAATTGCCTCTCGTCGAATAGGGAGTCACAGGATTGCGCCGGCTCGGCACAATCATGACCGACCCGGAGAAACGATTGGAAGCGAACGAGGACGCACGGCGCGCAAGCCTGCCGGAATGGTCAAGCATCGCCACCTTTCCCTTGATCGAGATGGCGGCGGCGATCCTGCTTTACTTCGCCTCTGCAGCGTTCGGAACTCTTCTTGGTTCGCTTCTTCCTGCATCGCCGGCCGGCAGTATCGCCAAGGATGCGATCGTTCTCGGGCTGGTGATCGCCACCTATAAGCTGGCGATCGTCCGCCTCGGCGAAATCCCGCGCGATGACCTGGAGGTGACGGATTCGCTTCCCGGCCTCGGGAAGGGCGTTCTCGCGGGCCTCGTGATTTTCACCGTCGTCGTCGGAATAGCTTTCGCTCTTGGCGTCTACAAAATTGTTGGTAGCGGCGACTTCTCCGGCATGCTTGCCGCACTTGTCGGTGTCGCGATGGTGCCTGCATTCACCGAAGAGCTTCTGTTTCGGGGGATTCTCTTTCGTTGGATCGAAGAATTTGCCGGAAGCTGGGCCGCGCTCGGATTAACATCAGCCTTGTTCGGGCTCGCGCACATCCTCAATCCCGGTGCGACATGGTTCTCATCCTTGGCGATCGCAGTCGAAGCCGGGCTGCTCCTTGGCGCCGTCTACATGCTCACCCGCAGTCTCTGGATGCCCATCGGCCTGCACGCTGCGTGGAACTTCGTGGAAGGACCAGTCTTCGGGGTGCCAGTTTCAGGAGGTCCCGCCTCAGGAGCGATCCGTGCCTCGATAACGGGCCCGCAACTTCTATCGGGAGGTCCGTTCGGGCTGGAAGGGTCCGTGATTGCCGTGGTTGTAGCAACAAGTGCGGGAGTGTGGTTCCTGCGGCTTGCAATCAAACGCGGCGAGCTCGTGAGACCCTCATGGGAACGCCATTGAGCCGCCTAGTGCGAACCGGGTTCGCTTGCGGCCTCGTCCGTCCTTGTCGCGAGCGCGGCTGTCGCATTCCCTGAATCGATCTTGCCGATCATTGCGCGGGCAACGTCGGCGAGCCCGCCGCCGTGCGGATCGTAGGCCACGGGTGTAAGCGCACGCTTGGCTTCGGCGGACTTGCCCTCTTTCAGATAAGCGACAGCCGAGGTCATTCGAAGACCCTTGTCCTGCGGCGCGAGGTCCGAGGCATAGTGCAGTGCTGCAATCGCGTTGGTCGTGGGTCTGACGCCTTCCTGCAAATAAGTCCGGTAGTAGAGCGCGAGCGGCTCGGGATCCTCGGTGTCGATCTTGTTTGCAGCGATGAAGAGGTCGCGTGCCTCGGCGAATGCCGGGTGACGAGCCGCTCCCTCGAGCTTTTCCGCCCGCTGGCCGATTGCGCGGCCCTTGAAGATCATCCCTTCGGTAGAGCGCGGATCGATCTTGAGCGAGCGATCCGCTGCAGCTTCCGAAGCGTCCGGGTGGCCCGCGTCAAGCTCGGCTTCCGCAAGGGTCAGTTCGACGAGCTCGTCGCCCGGGTAACGTGCTTCCACAGCGCGCACCTGGGCCGCCAGCGGCTCTGCAGTCTCCTGGTTCACGCCGCGCTTGGACTGGATCCGGAACGGAAGCACAGCCGAAGCGCCCTCGCTGAGGGCCTGCATGTCGATGGACCCGCCCTTGATGGCGCTTGCAGAAACCTTGATGAAATTGAGCTTGGGCCGCTCGACATATTTATCGATTTCCCGGTCAAGCTGCTTGAGGTCCCCGAACGCCGTCCGCGCCGATTGGAGAGGGTCAATCCCGTGCGCAATCCCGTCGAGATACTTGTCGAGTTGGCCGCGCCTCGACGGTTCGAACGTCAAGTAATGAGTGAGCAGCCAACCTCTCGCATAGAGCGACTCGCCCTCCTCCGTCCCGATTCTTGGATTTGATCCGTCGAGGATGCGCTCGATCGGAAGCTTGGTTCCGAGCATCAGGCTGTAGGCTCGATGTTTGGCCGCGATTCCGAGGTCTACCGAACCGTCCTTCTCGAACGAAGCCGTGGACATGAACTCGGCGAAGCCCTCGACAAGCCAGGGGGGGACCGGCGCATCGAGGTCCTGCATCATGAGATGATGGGCATACTCGTGGAAAAAGACGATGTCGGCATCGAGGTCCCATTCCGAGCCGCTTCCGGATTTTCGGGGAACGAACGCCACCGACCCGGACGCCCTTGGGATATAGAAGCCGCGTACGTCCCCGGTCTTGTCGTGGATGAGTTTCTGGACCTCGCCGTCGCTTCGAACCACGAAGACGGTCAGCCGGTTGCCATCTCCGATCGGGGGATCATCCATGTTCCGGACGTGGCGCACCGCATTATCGAACCGCTCGAGCTTCTCGGCGAACGCGCGAAGCTGTGCGGGATTTTCATCCGCATAGATAATGAAGTGGGTGCTGCCAGCGCGCAGCCATGCTGCATTGCAGATGCTCGCCATAGAAACCGCAACAAGCCCGGCTAACGCACGCAAACCCGCAGAAGACATTGTTCCTCCAGCTTCGGCAGGAGAAGTCTAGCGCGGTCGGGAGACGACGCAATGCCTGCTTCTTCAAAGGAAGCTGTAAGGGTCGACGTCGACGCTGACGCGGACCTTGGCGCTCCATTCGATTTTCTCGAGCCAGTCCCGGATCACTTCCTGGACGTCGAGGCTCCTTCGAGCGTGAACCAGGAGCCGCTGGCGGTGCCTGCCGCGGAGCATGGCAAGAGGTGCTGGCGCCGGTCCGAACACAGCCATACCTTCCACCTCGGGAGCCGCTTGGCCGATGCGCCTCGCGACGCCTTCTGCTTGGGATGCGTCCTCGGCCGAGACGATGATCGCTGCAAGACGGCCGAACGGGGGCATGGCAGCCTCTCGGCGAGCCTCAGTCTCGGCGGCATAGAAGCCGGCGGCGTCGCCCTTCACGAGCGCGGCGATAACGGGCGCGTCGGGATCGTGGGTCTGGACGAAAACCCGCCCTGGCTTGTTGCCGCGACCTGCTCGGCCCGCGACCTGCTGTATCTGCTGGAAGCTGCGCTCGGCTGCCCGCAGATCGCCTCCTGCAAGCCCGAGATCGGCGTCGACCACCCCCACCAAGGTCAGGTTTGGAAAATGGTAACCCTTGGTCACGAGCTGCGTCCCCACGACCACGTCGATTGCGCCCGCATCCATCGCCGCCACGAACTCCGCCGCGCGGAGCGGAGACCAGATCGTGTCCGACGTGACGATCGCCGTCCTCGCCTCCGGGAACAGCGTCGCTACCTCGTCGGCAATCCTTTCGACCCCGGGTCCGCAGGCGACGAGACTGTCCTCCTCGCCGCATTCGGGGCAGGCCTTTGGGGGCGGCATCACATGGCCACAATGGTGACAGGCAAGGCGGCGCATCAGCCGATGCTCGACCATCCAGGCCGTGCAGTTAGGGCACTGGAACCGGTGGCCGCAGTGGCGGCAGAGCGTCAGCGGTGCAAAGCCGCGGCGATTGAGGAAGAGGAGCGACTGCTCGCCCCGCTCGAGGTTGGCCTCGATTTCGCTGACGAGCTGCGGCGCGAGCCAGCGACCGCGCTCGGGCGGGTCCTCCGTAAGGTCGATCGCCCGGATGTCCGGCATTGAGGCGCCGGCGAAGCGCGCCGTGAGGCTCACTTCGCGGTAGCGGTTCAGCTCGACCATGTGTTTGCTCTCTATTGGCGGCGTTGCCGTCGAGAGGACGACGGGGATGTCTTCGAACTTGGCGCGCATCACTGCCGTGTCGCGCGCGTGATACTGGACCCCTTCTTCCTGCTTGAATGAGGGCTCATGCGCCTCGTCAACGACGATCAGGCCCAGCCTCGCGTAAGGCAGGAAAAGCGCCGAGCGTGCGCCGACTGTGACGGCTGCTTCTCCGCTCGCGATTCCTCGCCAGGCACGCCGGCGCTGCGACGAGCGAAGGTCGGAATGCCAGGCAATTGGAGTGCAGCCGAACCGCGCTTCGAAGCGGTTGAGGAAGGGCTGCGTGAGCGCGATTTCTGGAAGAAGAACGAGGGCCTGCATGTTCCTTCGGAGGCACTCCGCGATCGCTTCGAAATAGACTTCGGTCTTGCCCGAGCCCGTCACTCCGTCGAGGAGGACGGGGTCGAACCCCTTGCCGACGGCGGAGACGAGACTTTCGGCGGCCTGCCGCTGGTCATGGTTGAGCCCTGGCGGTGCAAAGTCGGGATCAGGGCAGGAGAGCGGGCGGTCGGCGTCTATTGCGACGGCTTCGATCGCTCCTGCATTCACCAGTCCCCGCAGGACGGCGTCGCTGACCCCGGCGTGAGCTGCGAGCTCACGGATGGTGCCCTGGCGGCCTTCCAGCGACGCCAAGGCCTTCTCACGCTGCGGCGTTAGACGACCGGGCACCAGGCCGGTGGGCCGGTACTCGACGAGCTGGCGCGGACCATCGAGCGCGGCCGAGGAGGGGAGGACCATCCGCAGCACCGAGGCAAGCGGACTGAGATAATAGTCGGCAGTCCACTCGCAAAGCCGTCGCAGGGGCGCGGCGAGGGGTGGTACGTCCATCACGCCTGCGAGCGGCCGCAGGCGTGCATCGGGCACTTCTTTGGTGGGAAGACGTTCCGTTTCCCATGCGACGCCCAAGAGCTGGCGTGGTCCGAGCGGGGCGACAACGATGGATCCAGGTTCAATCGTCATACCCTCGGGCACCCGGTAATCGAGCGGCTCGAGCGCAGCATTCAATGTGACGACCCGGACGCGCTTCATTCAAAGCGCAATTGCGGACCGAGGGTGCGTCTAGCAAGAGGAGGGCTTAAGGGTCGGCGCGGCGCCAGGTCGCCGGGCGAGGATTTCACCTCGAATACGACATTGGGCGGGATGATCGTGGCCTAGCGGCCGCGTTTCTTGCGGTGGGTGTCGAAGTCGAGGACTGCCGATTCATCCTCTGGCTGGAGTAGTCCCAGGCGTCGGGCGACTTCCTGATAGGCTTCCTCGACGCCGCCGAGGTCCTGCCGGAAGCGGTCCTTGTCGAGTTTCTGGTTGGTCTTGATGTCCCACAGCCGGCAGCCGTCGGGACTGATCTCGTCGGCAAGGATCACGCGCGAATAATCGCCATCCCACACGCGGCCGAACTCCAGCTTGAAGTCGATCAGGCGAATTCCGATCGCTGCGAACATGCCGGACAGGAAATCGTTCACCCGAATCGCCATGTCGGCGATGTCGTTCATTTCGTCCTGCGTTGCCCAGCCGAAACAGGCGATATGTTCGTCCGCGATCATCGGGTCGCCGAGAGCATCGTCCTTGTAATAATATTCGATGATCGTCCGGGGGAGTTGCGTACCCTCCTCGATGCCGAGGCGCTTGGAAAGGGAGCCGGCAGCGACGTTCCGCACCACCACCTCGATCGGAATGATCTCGACCTGGCGAATCAGCTGTTCGCGCATGTTCAGCCGACGGATGAAATGTGTCGGCACACCGATCGCGGAAAGCGAGGTGAAGATGTGCTCAGAGATGCGGTTGTTGATGACGCCCTTTCCGCTGATCGTGCCGCGCTTCTGCGCGTTGAACGCGGTTGCATCGTCCTTGAAATACTGAATCAAAGTGCCGGGCTCCGGACCCTCGTAGAGGATCTTGGCCTTGCCCTCATAGATCTGACGGCGGCGAGCCACGGTTCGCGTCACTCCAAAGCAATTGTCGAAGGAGCGGGCGCTATAAGCGAGGAGCGCGGTGCGTGCTAGTCCGCGCTCCTCTTCGATAATCAGTGGGACCGCGCGCGCCGGGACTTTGCTGTCCAGGGTGCCGAGTACTCGATGCGATTCAAGACGTTGAACGCATTGCCTACAGCGCTGCCGAGGCGCGCAAACGCACTGGCGATCGCGGCGTTCAATTCGGCGCGGCTCTCGCGGTAGTGACGGTCGTAAAGTTCGTCCACCATGGTGACCATCCTTTCCTCTCTCGTTTCTTGCAGCGGCAGCTGGCTGCCGCTGACGTCGGCTGCTTCCTCGTTCTTGCGGGCGAAGTCAGAGTGCGATGGGATAGCCGTCGATGCGGTCGTTCGCTGCGCGAAGGGCGTGCTCGACAACTTCAAGCCTGCAGGCCTCGCTCAACGCCCGCCATCCCCGCAATGTCGACTGCGTGATCTCGACGCTGGTGACCTGCCCAACAGGGCCGTCTTCGATGGGCGCACGGCTGCTGAGGCCATAAGCCATGGCAAGTCTCCTTTCCTGTTGATGGCCACCGGCGGGGCGGGCTGTTGGGGGAGGGATCTATCCCCGCCGGCGACTTGATGTGGAAATATGTTTTCTCTATTCGTTCCGCCAATCAAACGCTCGAAGGAAGCGATAAATCACACTTATGAGGTGAGTTGATGAGGCGGCTTC
Organism: Sphingomonas agri; assembly: GCF_038148795.1. NCBI lineage: Bacteria > Pseudomonadati > Pseudomonadota > Alphaproteobacteria > Sphingomonadales > Sphingomonadaceae > Sphingomonas > Sphingomonas agri. The sequence continues at coordinate 231,764 of NZ_JBAPEU010000003.1, forward strand.
CACCACTCGCGGCGATCCGGGCTTTCGAAGCTGCCGCGAGGACCGAAAACTTTACAGCGGCAGCCGCTGAACTCGGCATGACGCAGGCGGCGGTCTCCTACCAAGTGAAGAGCCTGGAGGAGCGTCTTGGCTCTCCCCTGTTCGTCCGCGAGAAAGGGAGGGCGCGCCTCACGCCGCTTGGCCAGCGCCTGTTACCGGCACTCTCGGGCGCCTTTGACGCCATCGAGGCGGCATTTGCCAGTCACCGCGAGGAAGACGAAACGCTTCTGACGATCACGACGACGCACACCTTCGCCAATACCTGGCTGGCCTGGCGCCTCGGTGCATTTCAGATGGAGCACCCGGACCTTGCTGTCCGAATGACGACCAGCAACGAGCTGTGCGACGTTCGTGGGGGTGATGCTGATGTCGCTGTCCGGGCTGGGAATGGCGGTTGGGAGGGGCTGGAGGAGTATCGGTTGTTCGAATCGGCGTTCACTCCGATGGCCAGCCCCGACTGTATCGCGCTCGTGGAGCGCAAGCTTGGCCGTCCCTTGGAGCCTGCCGACCTGCCCCATCAAAACCGCATCAATCCAAGCGACGATTGGTGGCAGCAATGGTTTTCCGACAACGGCGTTCCCGCCGACGAATCGGTGCTTCGGCGTGCTGGCATCAGGCTCGAAAACCAGGCCAACGAGGGGCATGCGGCAATGGCCGGGCAGGGATTTGCGTTGCTGACGCCGCTTCTGTGGAAGGGCGATGTCGCCGCCGGAAGATTGTGCATGCCGTTTGCCGATCGCGTCTCGACACGTGGATGGGCCTATTGGCTTGCCTATCCGCGCGAGCGGAGAATGGTGCCCAAGGTCAAGCGGTTTCGCGAATGGCTGGTGGCTGAGATGGAAAAGGCGCTTCGCGAGCAAGACGGCGGATGGGGGAGTTCCGGTCTCGTGGCCCCCGACTTGCAGCAGGCGAGCATCGGCTGATTGAGACCGGCGACTCCCGGAATGGGACGTCGTTAAATATTGCTTTTTACGGACATGGTTAACCTTTTCACTTGCTTTGTTAACCGATTCAGCGGACGCCTCCGTTCTCAAGCTTAGGATTTTGGTCGAGTCGCGTCTCCTCAAGGGGCAAAAGGAGCGCTGTGGTTCGTTTGGCGTCACAAGACAGCGGGTGTGCGCGCGTTCGGGGGCGGGCAGGGCTACTCTGCGCCTGTGCGATTGCTGCGCTGACCGTGGCTTCGACAACAATCGGCCTCGGATCGGCTCGTGCGACTCCGCCCTCGTGGGCAGGGTCGATGAGCCCGGGTCCCTCGCCTCGGGTCGAGGTCCACGGAAACGGGGGGCCGCCACCAAGTGCAGGCCCGCCGCCCAACGCTGGTCCTCCACCGAACGCCGGTCCTCCACCGAACGCCGGTCCTCCACCAAACGCTGGTCCTCCACCAAACACGGGACCCGATCTCCATGTAAGTCCTGCGCAGCCCAGTCTTGGACCTACGCCCAACACCAGCCTGCCGACCGGAAGCGTCTCGACGGGCGGTGGCCCGCTTCCAGATACTATTCTGCCGGCGAACGCCGGACCACCGAGCGCTGGGCCTAGTGTAGGCCCGCCGCCCGGCGCTGGCGCACCGCCTACGGCCGGTCCGCCGCCGAACGCCGGTCCTCCGCCGAATGCCGGTCCTCCGCCGAATGCCGGTCCTTCGCCAAATGCCGGTCCTTCGCCAAACGCGGGACCGCCTCCGAGTGTGGGTCCTTCGCCCAATTCCGGGCCGCCGCCCGGCGCGGGAGCACCTCCTGACACGGGCCCACCGCCCAACGCGGGTCCTCCGCCTAATGCAGGTCCTCCTCCAAACGCCGGCGCGCCGCCAAACGCGGGTCCACCCAATAGCGCTGTCCCTGCCGCTTCATCCGCGGGTGCAGGACCTGCGCCAGCTTCGCCCGGCAGCGCAGGATCAAGTAGCGGTCTGCCGCCCGCCGGTCCCCAGTCCGGTTCAGGTTCGTCGGGTGGCGGTTCGGCACAAGGCAACAGTTCACAGCCCGCCGCACCTTCGGCGTCCACGGGATCTTCACCCTCGAGTGCCGTCTCGACTGCTTCTTCAGATGGCTCGGGGACGGGTGCGAGCGGTGGACCGGGGCCTGGCAGGTCGTCGAGCGGCGCGGGTCCCTCGCAGGCTAACGGCAGTCCAGCCGTCGTGGTTGCGGCGGCAGGTCCTCCGCCTGCTCCGGTTCAGGAAGTTGTCGTAAATCAGGGTTCATTCGACGTTGCAGCTAACGTGACGGCCGCTCAATGGGCCTCCGCAGCAACGCCCTTTTCGCAGGCAGCCTTGGTCGTGGCGGGGAGCCTCGCTCGCGCCGCCGACACAGCGCGTGTGGAAGGGGGCACCATTGTCCTTGCGGCCGCGCAGAGCAATGCGGGCCGCGGCAATCCCAATGGTGACAGCGCAAGCACCGGTAAGGTACCGCCCGGGGATCCGTGCGCAAAGGGCAATGGTAATCCGTGCGGCGGGAATAACGGAAATGGCGGCGGCAACGGCAACGCCAATCCATCCCCGCCACCTCCGCCTCCGCCAGTAACGCCGCCTCCACCTCCACCTCCGCCTCCACCTCCACCAGGTGATCCGTGCGCGAAGGGCAATGGCAATCCGTGCAACGGCAATAACGGAAATGGCGGGCAGCAGGGCAACGCCAATCCGCCGCCACCGCCACCGCCACCGCCGCCGCCGCCGCCACCGCCGCCACCGCCGCCGCCGCCGCCGCCACCGCCACCGCCGCCGCCGCCACCGCCGCCACCGCCACCGCCGCCGCCGCCGCCACCGCCGCCGCCACCGCCGCCGCCGCCACCGCCGCCGCCGCCGCCGCCGGCGCCGCCCGCGCCACCCCCGCCGCCGCCACCGCCGCCACCGCCGCCGCCACCGCCGCCGCCGCCGCCGCCACCGCCACCGCCACCGCCACCGCCGCCACCACCGCCGCCGCCGCCACCACCGCCGCCGCCGCCACCGCCGCCGCCGCCACCGCCACCGCCACCGCCGCCGCCGCCACCGCCACCGCCACCGCACATCCCACGAGACGAAATCGTCACGTCGATCGACCACGGGGACAAAAAGAAGCCGCAGGACTTTGTGATCGATTTCTCGCAACTCGCAGCCGGCGACGTGGACACCGCGATTGATACTGGCGTCACGAGCGGTGCCGATCCGAGCGAATGGGATCCCATCGACATCGACGCCGAAGGACGCGTCGATTCCTGCGCGAGCGACGACGGCGGCAAGAATTCGGGCAACAAGGGCTCGGCGGCCGTTTGCCAGTCGAACGCCGAACAGCAGAAGGCTGACACGAAGCACTAAAGCGCTTCTCCAACACCAAGGAAGCGCTGGCGGGCGCTGGGTCCGCTTGCTAGCGACGAACCATGGCCGACCCAGATATTTCTTCAGTCATCGAAACACCGTTCGATGCAGCACTTTCCGAGCGCTACCTCGTCTATGCGCTTTCGACGATCACCGCTCGCTCGCTTCCGGATGTCCGAGACGGCCTGAAGCCTGTGCACCGAAGGCTGCTCTGGGCGATGCGGCTGCTGCGGCTCGATCCCACCGGGGCATACAAGAAATCCGCACGTGTCGTGGGCGACGTCATCGGCAAATATCACCCACATGGCGACCAGTCGGTGTATGACGCGATGGTCCGCCTCGCGCAGGATTTCGCGCTTCGCTATCCGCTGGTCGACGGACAGGGCAATTTCGGCAACATCGACGGGGATAACGCCGCCGCCTATCGCTACACCGAGGCGCGGCTCACCCCGGTCGCCATGCAACTCATGGCAGGTCTCGACGAAGGCACTGTCGATTTCCGGCTGACGTACAACGGCGAGGAAGAGGAGCCCGAGGTCTTTCCGGGACTCTTTCCGAACCTGCTTGCCAACGGCGCCAGCGGAATTGCCGTGGGAATGGCGACGTCCATCCCGCCGCACAATGCCGCCGAGCTGATCGATGCTGCGGTTCACCTCATCGACAATCCCAAGGCCGACGACATCAGCCTGATGGACTTTGTCGCGGGACCCGATTTTCCGACCGGCGGCGTCCTCGTCGACAGCCGCGAGGCGATAGCCGAGGCATATGCGACCGGCCGGGGCTCCTTCCGCCTTCGCGCCCGCGTCGACGTGGAGCGCGAAAAGGGCGGCGGCTGGCACCTCCTCGTCAGCCAAATCCCCTATGGCGTCCAGAAAGCGAAGCTGATCGAACAGATCGCGCAGCTGATCGCCGACAAGAAACTCCCGATCCTTGCCGACGTGAAGGACGAGAGCGACGAGAAGGTCCGCTTGGTGCTCGAGCCGCGGGCGCGCACCGTCGATCCCGACCTCCTTCTCGAAAGTCTCTATCGCCTCACTGATCTCGAGATCCGCTTCCCGCTCAATCTCAACGTCCTGGACGCCAGTCGGACGCCGGGCGTCATGAGCCTCAAGCAGGCACTTACGGCCTGGCTCAGCTTCCAGATCGACGTTCTCGTGCGCCGAAGCCAGGTGCGCATCGGCAAGATTGACGAGCGTGTGGAGCTGCTTGACGGTTTCCTAGCCGCCTATCTCAACCTCGACCGGGTCATCGAGATCATCCGCACGATGGACGAGCCCAAGCCCGTGCTGATGGCCGAGTTTTCGCTCATCGACCGCCAGGCCGAAGCCATACTCAACATGCGCCTGCGCAGCCTGCGCAAGCTCGAGGAGATGGAGATCGGGCGCGAGCGCAGTGCGCTGACCAGGGAGCGCGAGGAGCTCTCAAAGCTCGTGGAGAGCCCCGCGCGGCAGCGTACGCGGCTCAAGAGGGATCTCCAGGGATTGAAGGAGAAATTCGGTGACGATCGTCGAACGCGAATTGAAGAGGTGGCGCCGACGCGCGAGATCGACTGGACCGCAATGATCGAAAAGGAGCCGATCACGGTCATTTTGTCGCAGCGCGGGTGGATCCGGGCGATGAAGGGTCATCTTGCACTGGACCAGGTCGCCGATCTCAAGTGGCGCGAGGGAGACGCGCCCTTCATTCACTTCCATGCCCAAACGACCGACCGTCTTGCGCTGTTCGCTTCAAATGGACGCGTGTACACGCTCGCTGGCGACAAGCTGCCGAGCGCCCGGGGCTTCGGCGAGCCGGTCCGCCTGTTCATCGATCTCGATGCCGAGGTCGATATCGTCCACCTTCTGGTTGCGAGCCCCGAGATGAAGCTGCTGATCGCCTCGTCCGACGGCAAGGGTTTCATCACCAGTGGCAATGCGACGCTCGCAGAAACCCGGAAAGGCAAGCAGCTCGTGAACGTAAGGACGGGTGCCCGCGTCGCCGTGGTTCGGCCCGTTCCGGACGCTGCCGATGCCGTTGCGGTGATTGGTGAGAACCGCAAGATGGTCGTGTTCCCCCTCTCGGAGCTCCCGGAACTGGCCCGCGGGCAGGGCGTCACTCTCCAGCGTTACCGTGACGGCGGCCTTTCGGATGCGGTCGCCTTTCGCCTTGCCGAGGGTCTTAGCTGGGCGCTCGGCGGGGAGAGTGGTCGCGTGCGAACGGAAAGCGACCTTTCGCAGTGGCGCGCAGCGCGCGGAGCCGCAGGGCGCATGCCCCCGATCGGCTTTCCCCGCACCAACCGCTTCTCGTGAGGCGTTAACTAAACGGCGTTAACAAGGTGCAGCAGAGAGCGGAAGTTACTTCGAATTAACCCCCTGTGGGCCAAGTAGCGGGGATGCAGGCTGCAGCGAACCGTTCGGCGGGCGTTCAAAGGCTCCGTCGGACGGACAAGTTGAATGCGTTACCGCACCTTTCGGCGGTCGACGACCAAGCCTTGCTCAACGCGCTCCCGATCGCTGCGGCAATCATCGAACTCACCGAAAAGGGAAAGCTCCAAGTCGTCGATCACAACGGCCGTTTCGACGAGACCGTTCGCCGCTCGAGCTGCACCGCGCTCGACTGGAACGAAGCCGATTGCCTGAAGGAAGGTCCGATCGCAGACCTCCTCAACGGCTTCTTCAAGGGCACGAACCTTAAAGGTGAGCTCGATTTCAAGCAGGGGGAGGGCGTTGCATCGCACTTCTTCCGGCTGAAGCTTGCGCCCTTGCCAAAAAAGACGGCAGGAGCGCCACGCTGTCTCCTGAGCGTCGTCGATCGGACCCCCGAAGTGCAGGCCGAGCGAACATTGCGGGCCGAAATGCTGCGCGACAGCCTGACCGGCCTGCCCAACCGGCTCGCCTTCACCGAGGCCATCGAGCAGGCGGGCGACAAGATCGCCCGGGACCTCGAGCATGCGGTCCTCGTCGTCGACATGCTCCGGTTCAGCCGGATCAACGAGTCGATGGGCAGTCTTGCCGGCGACGAGCTTCTGATCACGTTCGCGCGCCGGCTGATCCTCGCGCTTCGCGCGGGAGATGTGCTCGCCCGCACGGGCGGCAATGAGTTCGGTGTGTTGGTGTCCCTTCGCCGCGGAGTGGAGGACGCGCTGAAGGCGGCAGAGCGGATCCAGCAGGTGATGGCCGCTCCCTTCAAGCTGTCTGAACTCGAAATCAGGGTCGAGTGCGCAATCGGCGTTGCGCTGATGCACCCCCAGAACGATGCCGAGGAGTTGTTCCGCAACGCGCAGTTTGCGGTGAAGCAGGCCAAGGGAGCCGGATGCCCGCAGGTCTATGAGCCCAGGCAGGCGACCGAAGCGCGCCGCCGCTTCTCTATCGAGACCGAGCTTCGACGTGCGCTCGACAAGGATCAGCTGGAGCTCTTCTATCAGCCACTCATCAACCTCAAGACAGGCGACGTCGCGGGATTCGAGGCCCTCGCTCGGTGGGATCACGAGGAGCGAGGCGAGATCGGCCCGACCGAGTTCATTCCGGTAGCCGAGGAAGCGGGTCTCATCCTTCAGCTGGGTCGATGGGCCATGGACAAGGCGACGCAGACCCTTGCCGACTGGGACAAGCAGGCCGGCGAGCGGCTACCGCTCTATGTCAGCGTCAACCTCTCCGCGATCCAGGTCGCACGTGACGATGTGGCGGGAATGGTTGAGAGTGCCCTTCTCGCGAGCGGCATCGGGGGCGACCGGCTTACCCTCGAGCTTACCGAGAGCTCGATCGTCCAGGATCCCGTCCGGGCAACGCGGGTCTTCAACGCCCTCAAGGCGCTAGATACGACGCTTGCGATGGATGATTTCGGGACCGGCTATTCGAGCCTTGCCTATCTCCAGCGACTGCCCATCGACGTGCTCAAGATCGACAAGAGCTTCGTTTCAGGAATGATGGTCGATCCGGACGCTGTCGCCATTGTGCGTGCGATCCTCAGTCTCGCCGAAGCGCTGGGCATGTCGACCACCGCGGAGGGAATTGAAACGGTCGAGCTTGCAACAACGCTTGCGACGCTCGGTTGTGCATCGGGCCAGGGCTTCTATTTCGCCAAGCCCCTGGAACCGGGCGAGGCGCTCAAATTCTGGACTTCGCGCCGGCGCCGCTGACCTTCCTGGCCCACAGCGGGACGAGCCCATTTCGCCCTCTGGAACCGACCGCGAATTCATCTTTTTTCGCGTTCGTAAAAGAGGAGTGGACGGGCGATGCGGAGGTGGGTTTCCGCCGCTGCCGTCGTGCCGCTTCTATGGGCGACGGCTGCGCAGGCGCAGGCAATGAAGGGGCTCTTGGGCACCGATGTTGCGGCTGTGGCGCGCCAGCGCATCGTCGACCTTCGACTATACCCGCAACAGGGTATTGAGGATCCCTCTTCGTTCATCGGCGGCATGCTCGTGCAGCAGGGCCTCTCGAAAAACGCCTTACTGGGCGTCGGCCTTGCCCGAATGTACGGTCGCAGCAAACGCGTTGTCCGGGTCGGAGACGCACCCGTTCTCTCGCAGAAGCCGGCGGTCAGCTTGGTGATGAAGTTCTAATTGCGCAGGAGATCGCCGTAGCGGCCCGGAAGTCTTGAGCGCCTCGCTCTTTCAAGAGTGGCCCCGATGCTTGCGATCAGAGCCGGGTGGCGAACGTCCGGCGGGTGAACACCAATCCTCAGCACCTCAAGTGGTGCATGTCTCAATAATGCGGCGGCCGTCAGCGACGAAGCCAGCCGCATCCGCGTGCGGCTCGCCCAGGTTATTACCGGACCCCGGGCCAGCTGCTTTCCCGAAGCGGGCGACCACACGCGAAAATGGTCCTCAGCAAGGCTCACCGCTGCATCGTGCAGCGCCTCAAGAGCACCGCTGCCATAGAGCCAGGCCGGAGCAACGAAGCCGTCGATACCGCGCCCGATCACGCTCTCCAGCAGGTTGCGCCCGAGGGTTATGCGCTCTGATGCCTCGGCTCGCGACAGGCCAAGGAACTCACCCTCGCTTGCTGTCATGAAGCGGGCGCGCATCCGGTCCAGGGCGCCTTCGTGAACGCTCGTGTCGCGGTGGAAATAGCCGTGAAGGAATATCTCGATTCCCTTGTCGGCCCAGCTTCGCAGGCGGGTGGCAAAGGGCGAGCCCGGAACGATGGGCGCATCACCCCAGTGGTTGGGAACCACGAGCATTGCCAAGCGCTCGCCAAGCTTCGGCGCCATGAGGTCGATCAAGCGGTCGATCTCTCCCTCGAAGCGCGGCGAGACGTCATGGATCGATGCCAGCAACAGGCGTGAGCGGGTCATGCCATCCTATGTGCGATTGTCTTGTCTTCGGCGCCACCCCATTAACAAAGCTTCACTTGAACTTTAGCTGTGGCAACCGTCTCCTAATGCCGATGCGTATCGCCGACGTCTGCGCTTTTTACACGCCCGCCGGCGGCGGAGTCCGCACTTATGTGGAGGCGAAGCTGCGCGCCGCAGCGCGCTTCGGTCACGAGATGGTCGTGATTGCTCCGGGCGAACGCCACGAGGTCGTGAGGCGCGGTCCGGGCGGACTTTTGGTGACCATTCCAGCGCCCAGGCTCCCAGTTGACCGTCGATACCGCTATTTCGATGACGAGGCCGCGCTTCACGCAGTGCTTGATGCCTGGCAGCCGGACCATGTCGAGGCTTCCTCGCCCTGGTCGAGCGCCACCATGGTGGGGCGCTGGCAGGGACCGGCAAGCCGCTCGCTCGTGATGCATGCGGATCCGCTCGCAGCTTACGCGTATCGCTGGCTTGGCGGCATGCTTTCGATCAAGCAGATCGACCGCTGTTTCGGCCTCTTCTGGCGGCACCTGCGGGGTCTCAGCCGGATGTTCGATACGGTCGTCTGTGCCAACGGGCAGCTGACTGGCCGGCTTCGCGACGGCGGTCTCGATAATGCCGAAACCGTTCCGATGGGAGTAGAGGCGGGCCTGTTCTCGCCGACGCTGCGCTCGCCCACCTTGCGTGAACAGGCGCTTTGCGCGCTCGGACTGGATGCGGACGCGACCCTGCTGATCGGCGTTGGCCGGTTCTCCGCCGAGAAGCGCTGGGGCATGGTTTTGCGCGCAGTAGCGGAGATCTCCCGCAAGCGGCCGGTCGGCATGCTTCTCGTGGGTGACGGGTCAAAGAGGTTCAGCCTCGAAATGCTCGCCGACCGGATCCCGCATGTCGCGGTCTTGCCGCCCATCGGGGACCGCGACGAGCTTGCCCGGCTTCTCGCGAGTGCTGACGCGCTGGTCCATGGTTGCGAGGCCGAGACCTTCTGCATGGTCGCGGCGGAGGCCCGGGCAAGCGGGATCCCGCTCATCGTTCCCGATCGGGGCGCGGTCTTCGACCAGCTGCATCCTGGCGCCGGGACCATTTACCGCGCGGCGAGCCAGATTTCGCTCGAGCGCTCGATTGCCCGCTTCATCGACCGCGGGCCCGAACTGCAGCGTGCTGCTGCCGCCAGGGCTTGTCGCGTGCGGACCATGGACGAGCATTTTGCGGACCTGTTCTCCCGTTACGAGGTGCTTGCGCCTCAGCACGCGGTGGAGGCCGTGCCCCGGCAGGAAAGCGCGAACGAACTTGCAGTAGCGCGTTCGGCAGTGCTGGGCAGCTGATCCTTCCTGGTCAGCGCGCCGCCTTCACCGCTTCCTCTACGATCGCTTCGAATTTCTCCGCGCTGGGGAAGCCGGCCTCGAGCCATCGCTCCTCGATGGCGCGCAGGGTCCTTGCAACGACGGGGCCTTCGGGAAGTCCACGCTTGATGAGCGCTCCGCCTCCGATGGGTAGTCGCGGCCGGTGCCAAAGCGAAATCTCGGCGGCGTCTTGCGGCCGGCCGCCGAGAAGAAGGCGGTCCGCGGCACAGTCCATTCCGACCCTGTAGGCGAGCACCCGAGAGGAAGAGCCAAGGGATCGGTCCGCGGCGCAGGCGAGGCGCTTCCGTGCCTTGTTCGAGAGCCGCAGGCGGACGGCGATATCCTCGGCGAGACTCGGATCCCCGGGAAGGAGCGACGCCAGGCGCCGGATTGCGTCGGGTTCGATTCCGGCCTGCTTTTCGGCCTCGATGAGTGAGCGAAGACCAGGAACGAAGGTGGACTGCATTTCGGGCAGGACGGGCCGCAGGATGCCATGCTCGAGCATGATGGCGACGGTATTTGAAGGATCCGGCATGCCGAGAAGCTTGAGGATCTCGTCTGCGATCCTCTCCCTTGAAAGCGCCATCAGGTCGTTGGCCCGGGAAGTGCAGGCCCGAAGTGCTGCTGCATCGGGCGGCCCGATGCCGAATCTTGCGTGGAACCGGAAGAAGCGAAGGATCCGGAGATGGTCTTCGGCGATCCGCTGCAACGGGTCGCCGATGAAGCGGACGTGCCGCTGCTCAAGATCGGCCAGCCCCCCGAAATAATCGAACAATTCTCCGGTCAGGGGATCGGCGGACAAGGCATTGATGGTGAAGTCGCGGCGCGCCGCATCCTCCTTCCAGTCGTCGGTGAATGCTACGGTCGCGCGGCGGCCGTCCGTCGACACATCCCGCCGAAGCGTTGTCACCTCGAACGGCTGGGCATCGCTAACCGCGGTGATGGTGCCATGATCAATACCGGTGGGAACGGCCTTGATCCGCGCCCGTTCGAGCCGCTCCATTACCTCGTCGGGCGGAATGCGCGTCGCAAGATCGATGTCGCTTACAGCAAGGCCCAGGAGATCGTCCCTAACTGCGCCCCCGACGTAGCGGGTCAGGCCCTGCTCGGCGCCGAGGGCGGCGAGAAGCCTCTTCATTCCGCGCTTTCTACGCCACTTCGCGGCGTCGAGAGTCAGTGCCACTGCAGCCTGCGTGACAAATTGACGATCATCGCCGCGGTCGCTCCCCAGATCCTGCGATCGTTCCAGATGATTTCGTAATAGTGGCGTGTCGCTCCTTGGAACAGTGCGCTTCGCACATGCTGGTTGCGGGGGTCGAGCAGGAAGCCGAGCGGCGCCTCGAACCAGTCGGCGACCTCCTGCTCATGGGGCTGGAGCGGGAGGTCGGCCGGGATCACGCCCACGACCGGCGTCACGACATAGCCAGTGACCGTGCGGTAGGGCTCGATCGTGCCGATGAGGTCCACCGCGGAGGGCTCGAGCAGGATCTCCTCATGAGCTTCACGAATCGCGGCCGCTATGGCTTCCTCGCCCGGATCGAGCCTTCCGCCCGGAAAGGCGATCTGGCCGGCATGGGTGCGCAGGTGCTCCCTGCGGACGGTGAGGATCATGCCCGGAAGAGGGCGGTCGGTGATCGCGATCAGGACTGCCGCCTCGACGTCGGCCTCGGTTCGAAGTTCTGGAAGATCGCCGACGAGCAGCGGCTCGCGAGGCGGTTCGCCAAGCGCGCCTGACAGCTTTCGCGCGAGGTTCATCGAGGTTCTTCCAGCGGGAAAAAGACGCCGCTGCTCATTACGCCAGCGGGCTTGTGACCTCCTGCGAGCGCGACCTCGGCGAGCTCATAATAGACGGGGCGCGAGAGCTCGGCCTCAAGGCCGTGACGGACGAGGATGCGGGGGGAGGGACCGCCTGCTCCGTCGCACAGCCGAAGGGGATGATGAGGCCCGAGGATCACTGCATCACCGCTGTCGAGAGCAAAGCCGATCCGCTGGCTGTCGCCGGCTCCCTCGACGCGCATCGCAATTGCCCTGAAGGCGGTGCCTTCAACATCGATCTCGAGCTTTTCCACCGGGGTGACGAGGAAGTGGCGTCCGTCTGGCTCGCGCCTGAGGACTGTCGAAAAGAGCCGGACCATGGAGGGACGGCGGATTGGCGAACCCTGGTGGTACCAGGTGCCGTCGCGCGCGATGCGCATGTCCGAATGCCCGCAACTTTCTGGATTCCACCTGTCCACGGGCGGCAGCCGCTTTTGGTCGATGAGGTGCTGTAGCTCGGTCAAACTCACTCCCTGGAGTTCGATCGGTGGGTGGCTCTCGGGCATGGCGCTGTCATTGGATTGCTTCGCGGCGCTGCTCAAGGCAGGAGTTCTTGCCATGAAGGACAAAACTGCAATCGTCACCGGGGCCGGAAAGCGCGTGGGAGCGGTCCTTGCCCGCGAGTTGCTGGCCGACGGCTGGGCGGTGGTCGCACACGTGCACCATGTTGATGATGAGGTGCCCAAAGGCGCAGTAAAGGTGGTCGCCGATCTCCTCGATCCGGATTGCGCGGAGATGATCTTCGACGCAAGCGAAGGGCTCCCGCCTGTTGGCCTGCTCGTTAACAATGCCGCCCGGTTCGCCTGGGACGGCGTCGGCGAGTTCAGCGCAGGCGAGTTCGACGCGCACATGGCCATCAACGTGCGCGCGCCAGCGCTCCTCATCGAGCGTTTCGCCGCAGCGCAACGGGACGGCGATGCGCTGGTCGTCAACCTGCTCGATTCCAAGCTTTCAGCCCCCAATCCCGATTATCTGAGCTACACATTGTCCAAATATGCCCTTGCAGCGCTGACCGAGCTTGCGGCGCGGGCGCTTGCTCAGCGCTCCATCCGGGTCAATGGGATCGCTCCTGGCTTGATGCTGAGATCAAGCGGGCAGAGCGAGGAGAATTACGAGGCGATGCACGCCAATAATCCGTTAGGGCTCGGCGTCGAGCCGGGCGACGTCATGGATGCCTTGCGCTATCTCGTATCAGCAAGAAGCGTCACCGGGGAAGTGATCAGGATCGATGGCGGTCACCACTTCATGGCGCTCGAGCGCGACGTCCAGTTCCTGGGGCGGGCATGAGCGGCACCGGGCCCAGGCTCTCGGGTCTCGTTCCCCACGATCTCAAGGTCCGGTCCGCCCGGATCATCCTCGAGGGGCTCGAGGTGCAGGCGGACATCGGTTTCCACGATTTCGAGATCGGTGCTCCGCAGCGGCTGCTGGTGACGGTCGAGATCTGGCTGAAGGATCGGTCAGCGCCGGTCGGCGACGACCCGAGGAATGCCTGGGATTATGATTTTCTAAGGACCGAGGTCCAGGCCATCGCGGCTGCCCGCAGATACAATCTCCAGGAGACGCTGGGGCACGCCATCTTCGACCGGGTAGCAGCCTTCCACGGAGTTGCCGCCCTTCGCATTCGCCTGTCCAAGCCAGACGTTTACGCCGAAGCGCACGGGGTCGGTGTCGAGATTGCTTCATTCCCGAACGCCTGGCCGCCCGAGTGATCGCTTTGGCTGCACTGGTTTCCGGCCTTCCGCCTGTGGAACAAAATCCGTTGCGCGACCTTTGAGGCGGATATAAGGAGGCGCGCTTGCTGCCGATGTCATCTTGCAACATTGGCGGATCAACGAACTGACGGGCGCGCTTCCAAACGCCCGGTTTGACCGTGGATTCCTCCACGGCGTGTCGAGGAGAATATTGGGTTAATGGCATACGCCCAGAAGAAAGAACTCAGCGGCAACCGGTCGATGGCGATCATCTTCACCGTCATCGTGGTCGGCGGTCTGATGTATGCGATTGTGACCGGCCTCGCTTACAATGTGATCAAGAAGGCGACTCAGGATCTGAAGACCTTCGACGTTGAGCAGCAGCAGCCGCCGCCCGAGCAGCCGCCGCCACCGCCAAAGGACATGCCGAAGGTCCCGCCGCCTCCGATCACGCCGCCGCCGCTCGTACGGGTCGAGGCGCCTCCGCCGCCGATTCAGACGGTGACCGCGCCGGCCCCGCCGGTCTACATCCCGCCCGTGGCGCCGGCACCGCCACCGCCTCCGCCTCCGCCGCGGCAATCGCAGGCGAGGAGCCTCACCGGAAGCCTCCAGGGCCTTATCTCGGGCGATGATTATCCCCCGAGCGCACTCGACAACAACGAGCAGGGCAGTGTCCAGGTCTCCCTCACTATCGGTGCGAACGGCCGAGTGACTGGATGCAGCAGCTCCGGCAGCGCGTCGGCGACGCTCAAGTCGGCGACATGTCGTCTGCTGACGGCACGCGCCCGGTTCAGCCCGGCTCAGGACGCTAACGGCAATCCGACGACGAGCACGTACAGCCAGACAATTACGTGGCGGATCGCGGAATAGCCGACTGATTTTTTTGAGATAGGTTTCAGAAGGAAAGTACAGCAATGCAAGCAGCACCCGCCGCATCGGCGAATCCTTATGGCTTGATCCCCGCTCTGCAGCAGGGCGGCATCATCGCCATCTCGGTGTTCACCATCCTCGTCATCATGTCGATCTTCTCGTTCTACATCCTCTTCACCAAGCTGATGCAGCAGCAGAAGATCATCAGCCAGGGTCGCAAGGTCCGGTCGAGCTTCTGGAACTCGCCCAATCTTCGCGATGCGGCAACGAAGCTCGAAGCCAAGAGCGCCTACCGCTCAATCGTCGACGATGCTCTCCTTGCACAGGACCAGCACGGCCGGCTGACCGACCCGATCGACCAGCACGACTGGATGGCAAACAGCCTGGCACGCAGCCAGGGTGCGATCGGCGCCCGCCTCGGTGAAGGTCTCGCCTTCCTCGCGACGGTCGGTTCGACGGCACCGTTCATCGGTCTGTTCGGAACCGTCGTCGGTATCTACCGCGCGCTGATCCGTATCGGCGCTTCTGGTCAGGCCTCGATCGACGCCGTCGCCGGCCCGGTCGGTGAAGCGCTCATCATGACGGCGCTCGGCCTCGTGGTCGCGGTGCCTGCGGTGCTTGCCTACAACTGGCTGATTCGTCGCAACAAGTCGATCATGGAGGACCTTGCGGCCTTCACGAACGACCTTCACGGCTACCTGATGTCCGACGGCGCAGTGAAGCCGCGCCTCGTGGGCAGTTCGAGCGCGGGCGTGAAGGGCACCACCCAGACGAAGCCGGGCGCTCCGACGCAGCCCGGCAGCGACCCGCTCCGCACGGGCCGCACGGCCACGGGCGCCCAGGCGACCCCGACGTCCGCGAAGTAATTCG
Organism: Sphingomonas agri; assembly: GCF_038148795.1. Lineage (NCBI taxonomy): Bacteria > Pseudomonadati > Pseudomonadota > Alphaproteobacteria > Sphingomonadales > Sphingomonadaceae > Sphingomonas > Sphingomonas agri. Next base: position 246,949 of record NZ_JBAPEU010000003.1, read on the forward strand.
AACGATGGCCTGGTCCGAACCAGTCGGACCAGGCCTGGTTCGGGCGAGCTAGAAGAAAGAAGCCAGCCTTATGGCAGGAAGTGTAATCCAAGAAGGCGACGAAGAGACGGCGATGTCCGACATCAACGTCGTGCCCCTTACCGACGTGATGCTGGTGCTCCTGATCGTCTTCCTGATCACCACGCAGGTTATCAAGCAGGCGGTCCCCATCAAGTTGCCGGACGTCCGCTACGAGCCGACCATGACCAAGCCGGAGAACGTGTCCCTCACGGTCCGCAATGGTCCGGGCGGCACCTGCGAGGTTTACTGGGGGATGACCAAGGTTTCTCAGAAGGACCTGCTCGACCGCGCGGTCAAGAAGCTCGAAGACCAGATCAAGAAGGTCGGCGGAGTCCAGAACATCAACGAAGAGAACATGCCGGAGGCGCACATCCGGGGCGACGTCAACACGCAGTACAAGTGCATTGGCGCCGCGATCATCACGATGCAGCAGGCAGGGTTCCAGCGGGTCGGGTTCATTTCCGAGCCGCCGCCGCTGGCCGGCTTCCGCGCCGAGTAGGAGTTTTTCGCCATGTCAATGCAGACCACCAGCGATAATGCCTCCGGCGAACCAATGCTGGACGTGAACGTGACGCCGCTCATCGACGTCATGCTGGTTCTCCTCATCATGTTCATCATCACCATCCCGATCCAGACCCATGCGGTGAAGCTCGACCTGCCGGTGAACCAGCCGCAGAACACGCCGCCGCCGATCAACCCGATCAAGAACACCCTGTCGATCAACAACCAGGACCAGGTTCTGTGGAATGGCTCGCCGGTGTCGATGCAGCAGCTACGTTCCTATCTCGATGCAACGCAGCAGATGAACCCGATCCCCGAACTCCACCTGCAGCCGGACGCGACTGCGCGGTACGAGATCGTCGACCAGGTTCTGGCGGTGACGAAGAAGGCCCACGTCCAGAAGATGGGCTTCGTCGGCAACGAATATTACATGAACATCTTCTAAGGGTTTCGCCCTTGGAAGAATGGGGCGGCTCCCGTCGGGGCCGCCCTTTTTTCATGTCTCAAAGGACACTGGCGCTGGCCTTGGCGCCATGCCATTGCACGACCGCATGAGCGAAAAGCGCCGCTTTGCAGCGATCATCCTTGCAGCGGGTCAGGGGACCCGCATGCGCTCGGATACGCATAAGGTTCTCCATCCCATCGCGGGTCGGCCGCTCCTGCTGCATCTCCTCGACCGGGTGGATGCGCTGGGCGCCGAGAAGAAGGTCGTGGTGGTCGGTAAGGGGCGCGAGCAGGTAGAGGTCGCGATTGTTGGCACCAACGCGGTGATCGCAATTCAAGCCGAGCAGAAAGGCACCGGGCACGCGGTGCAGCAAGCGGCAGCAGCCCTCAAGGGATATGAGGGACCCGTAATCATTCTTTACGGCGACACGCCTTTCGTTGAGGCGGACACCTTGCACCGGATGCTCGATCGCCTCGATGGAGAGGGCGGCCCGGGCATCGTCGTCCTTGCTTCTTCGCCCGACGATCCCCTGAAATACGGCCGGATCATTCTTGGAGAAGGCGATCGCATCGCCAAGATGGTCGAGTACAAGGACGCCAGCGAAGAGGAGCGGGCTGTCCGGCTATGCAATTCGGGCATGATGGCGGTACGCTCGAACGACCTGTTCCGCTGGCTCGCCGGGGTTGGAAACGACAATGCGGCCGGCGAATATTATCTCCCCGACATCGTCAACATTGCAGCCGCCGAAGGCCGCGAAGCCGTCGTCATCGAGGGTGACGCCTACGAAACCGCCGGGGTCAACAGCCGCGCCGAACTTGCCCATCTGGAACTCGAATGGCAGCGCCGGAGGCGCGAGCAGGCACTCGACGAGGGCGCGACGCTCATCGATCCCGAGAGCGTCTGGTTTGCCTACGATACGAAGCTTGGGCGCGACGTCACGGTCGAGCCGCACGTCGTTTTTGGCCCCGGCGTCGAGATCGCGGACGGAGCGACCATCCACGCCTTCAGTCATATCGAAGGAGCAACGATCGGTGCCGCGGCGAGCATTGGCCCGTTCGCCCGCCTTCGTCCAGGAACGCGCCTCTCGGACAGGACAAAGGTCGGCAATTTTGTCGAATTGAAGAAGGCCCAGATCGCCGAGGGCGCCAAGGTCAACCATCTCTCCTACATCGGTGACGCCTCGGTCGGGCCAAAGGCAAACATCGGCGCCGGCACGATCACCTGCAACTACGACGGATACGGCAAATACCGGACATCGATCGGCGCCGGGGCCTTCATCGGCTCCAACACGGCCCTCGTGGCACCTGTTGTGGTGGGAGACGGCGCAATCGTCGGCGCGGGATCGGTAATCACCCGCGACGTCGAGGCTGACAGCCTTGCAATCGAGCGCAGCGAGCAGAAAGGTATCGCGGGCTGGGCCCGCCGCTTCCGCGAGCGCATGACACGGAAAGCGGCGGAGTAAGCTTATGTGCGGAATTGTCGGCATCGTCGGCAAGAGCGACGTTGCGCAGCGCCTCTTCGACGGCCTCAAACGTCTTGAATATCGCGGCTATGATTCCGCCGGGATTTGCACGATCGACAATGGCGAGCTCATCCGGAGACGCGCCGAGGGCAAGCTCGACAACCTTGCCCGGGAACTTGCCGAAAATCCGCTGCATGGCACGACCGGTATCGCGCACACGAGATGGGCGACCCACGGCGCTCCGACGGTTGGTAATGCGCATCCGCATATCGTTGGCCCCGTCGCGCTGGTGCACAACGGGATCATCGAGAATTTCAAGCCGCTTCGTGACGAGCTGATCGCGGAAGGACGCACCTTCGAAAGCGAGACAGACACGGAGGTGGTCGGACACCTCGTTGCCCGCGAAGTCGAACGCGGTTTTTCCCCTCAAGAGGCGGTCGCGACCGTGCTTCCCCGTCTCATCGGCGCCTTTGCAATCGCCTTCCTGTTTCGCGACCACCCCGACCTCATCATCGGCGCGCGCATGGGAGCGCCCCTTACGGTCGGCTTTGGGGAGGGAGAGAATTACCTTGGGTCGGACGCTCTTGCAGTTGCGCCATGGACGCAGCGCATCGCCTACCTCGACGAGGGTGACTGGGCGATCGTGCGGCGCGAGGGCATCCAAATCTACGATCGTGACAATCGCCGCGTCGAACGCGAGATCGTGGAATCCGGCGCTTCCTCGGCCCTGGTCGAGAAGGGCAATTTTCGCCATTACATGCAGAAGGAGATCTTCGAGCAGCCGATCGTGGTCGCGCAGACTCTTCAGACCTACGTGCGGCCATTTGAAGGTGAAGTTGCGCTGCCGGTTGCCGATGCCGACCTTGAGCAGATCAACCGCCTGACGATCGTTGCGTGCGGCACCAGCTATTATGCGGGCCTCGTGGCCAAATATTGGGTGGAGCAGTTTGCCCGCCTGCCGGTCGACATCGATGTGGCGAGCGAGTTTCGCTATCGCGAACCCGTACTCGAGCCAGGCGGACTTGCGCTCTTCATCAGCCAGTCCGGCGAGACGGCCGATACGCTCGCGGCCCTGCGCCACGCCCGCTCGCAGGGTCAGCGCATCGCGGTCGTCGTCAATGTTCCGACGAGTTCGATGGCGCGCGAGGCCGATCTATTGCTTCCGACCCACGCGGGGCCGGAAATTGGCGTTGCTTCGACCAAGGCGTTCACCTGCCAGCTCGCAGTGCTGGCAGCCCTTTCCGCCAATCTCGCGCGCGCTCGCGGCCGCCTCAGCCGCGACGAGGAAAAGGAGATCGTTGCGCACCTCCAGGAAGCGCCCGCGGCTCTCAACGCAGCGCTTGGCCATGACGATGACATTGCGGCGATGGCCCACCTCATCGCCCCCGCGCGCGACGTGCTCTATCTTGGACGGGGGCCCGATTACCCGATGGCCCTCGAAGGCGCGCTGAAGCTGAAGGAAATCAGCTACATCCACGCCGAAGGCTACGCCGCGGGCGAGATGAAGCATGGTCCGATCGCGCTCATCGACGAAGCCGTCCCGGTGATCGTGCTCGCTCCCTCCGGACCGTTGTTCGAGAAGACCGTCAGCAACATGCAGGAAGTCCGCGCGCGGGGCGGAAAGATCGTGCTCATCAGCGATGCCAAGGGCATTGCGGAAGCCGGTGAAGGCTGCATGGCGACGATCGAGATGCCCTCGGTGCACCCCTTGATCGCTCCCCTCGTCTACGCGGTACCGGTGCAGCTCCTTGCCTACCATGTCGCAGTGCTGAAGGGCACAGACGTCGACCAGCCCCGGAATCTCGCCAAGAGCGTCACCGTCGAGTGAGCGGGGTGCGCGGCCTCGTCATCATTGGCGGGGGCGCGGCCGGAATCGGTGCAGCCATGGAGGCCGGCCGAAGGAGTATTGACGCCCTCATCGTCGAGGCCCTGGACCGCCTCGGGGGGCGGGCACACAGCATCGAATGGAACGGCCATAAGCTCGACCTTGGTTGTACCTGGATGCATTCGGCCGAACGCAACTCCCTGCGGGTCGAGGCCGAGCGCATCGGCGCACAAATCAATCGAAGCCCCACCCGGTGGTTCCAGCAGTTCAGGAATCTTGGCTTTCCGCCAGAGGAGCAGAAGGAAGCCTGGTCCTCATTCGAGGCACTCAGGGACCGGATGCGCTCGGACCCGCCGCCGAGCGACAGGGCATCGGACGCGCTCGAGGGCGGCGATCCCTGGAACCCGATGCTGAATGCGCTCAGCGGTTATATCAACGGCGCTCCCCTCGACGAGGTGTCGATTGCCGACTGGTCTGCCTATGACAATGCAGCGAGCGACCAGAACCTTCGTCTGCCCGGCAGCTACGGTTCCCTCATCGGGGAGCTTGGCGCTACCTTCGAGCGCAGCCTTGCAAATCCGGTGATAGCGGTCGGCCGCCGCAAAGAGGGAGTAGAGGTAAGGAGCGAACAGGGCCTCATCGAGGCCGCCGGCGTCATCGTGACGGTTCCGACCGCAAGCCTGCGGAGGATCAGATTCGATCCTCCGATCGGAGGGCTCCTCAAGCTCGCGGACCAGCTTCCGCTGGGTGTCGCTGATAAGCTGTTTCTGGCACTCGATCACCCACAGGATTTTCCTCACGACGCGCATCTGCTCGGCAATCCCTATTCCTGCGACACGGGGAGCTACTTCATCCGACCCATGGGCATGCCGGTGGTCGAAGGCTTTTTCGGTGGCACCGGAGCGCGGGCTCTCGAGGAGCTTGACGATGACGGCGCTGCCGCCTTGGCGATCGAGGAACTTGCAGCGCTGCTCGGAAGCTCGGTCAGAAGCCGGCTTTCACTGATCGGACTATCGCGCTGGGCGCATCAGCCCTGGATCGGGGGAGCCTATAGCCATGCTTTGCCAGGCTGCGCCGACGCGCGGCAAAGCCTTCTGGATGCGGGCGACGACCGTATCGCCTTCGCCGGCGAGGCCGTCTCGGCAGGCGACTATTCCACTGCGCACGGCGCCTTTGACAGCGGAGCGGCCGCGGTGCGCAAGCTTGCCGCCACAGCCAAGCTTCAGTCCGCGCGCGGCTAAAATCATGGATTTGTCAATAAGTTGATGTATCCTCCCCGATGGGCGGGGAGGAACGAAATGGCTTCTAGGCAGCCGCTGCGCACCGAAATTCCGGCTTATGCAGGTGCCGACCTCGCGCATTATTGGCGCGAGGGTTACGCGATCGTTCGGAGGTTCTTCGAGCCTTGGGAAATCGCCCGGATTTCCGATGCGCTCGACCAGCTTCATGAAGAAGGGGTCCGCCACGGCCGCAGCTTCCGCCACGGGAATCTCTTTTACAACGTCGCCCGCGAAGCGAATGACGGCGAACCCCTTGTCCGGATGGTGCAATGGCCGTCCTATCACCAGCCGCTCCTCAATTCCGTGCGGCTCGACCCTCGTTTCGCAGAATTGCTCGACGCTCTCCTCGGCGAGGACCTGAAGCAGATCATCAACCAGGTTCACTGGAAGGTGAGGGGCTTGCTTGGCGACTTCGCCTGGCACCAGGACAGCCGCTCCCGACGGCCGGAATCTGCCTATCGTAGCCTTGGCACGGCCTACGTGCAGACAGGGCTTGCCATCGACCCGCATACGCGCCGTTCGGGATGCATGCGGATCATTCCGCGAAGTCACTTACGCGGCGATCTCAACATGGACGCTTCGAGGAAAGCCTTGGGGACAGAGATGACCGACGCTGCCCTGGAGAAGATCGGGCTATCGGCCGCCGACGCGATCGACCTTACCCTTGAGCCCGGCGATCTTGCGTTGTGGAGTCCGTACCTCGTTCATGGATCGGGCAAGAACAGTTCCACGCACAAACGCAGGCTCTACATAAACGGATACGTCCGGGCGGCCGATTGCGATCGCGGTGAATGGGCATTTCGTGCAGGCCGGCCCGTGCCTCTCGGGGCCAGGCCCGCCTTCGTCCACTTTGAAGATCTCTATCGGCGGCCTGAGCCCCATTATCCGATCGACTAGGCCGCGGCCCGCTTCTCCTCGAGCTGGCGGACCAGTCCGGCGAGGCGTTCGTAGAGGAAGTCGATGACCGCCCTAACGCGAGGAACATGCCTGCAGCGTTCGTGCGTGAACAACCAGAGGACCCGCTCATGCTTGGTTCGAGGTGGCACGCAGCGAATGAGATCGGGATCAGCATCACCAACGAGGCAGGGAAGGACTGCGATGCCGAAGCCGGAGCGGACGCCCGAGAGCAGCCCGCCGGAAGTCGCATGTTGCATCGCCACCTGGCCCTCGAGGCCAAGTTCCTTCAGCCACGCTTCGTAGTAGAGCCAGAGACGGCCGCCGCCGCCGCCGATGAAGGGGTGGTTCTTGAGCTCGGCAACAGTTGCTGGAACACCGTGCCTGCTCGCGTAGTCGCGGCTGCAGTAGAGGGTCCAATCGTCGACGCCCAATTGACGACCGACCAAGCCGGCGGGCTGATCCCGGCCGTTGACGCTTCGGAGCGAGATGTCCGCTTCACCTGCGCCGAGATCCCGCACGGACTGGCTCGTATCGAGGTCGATGAGAATGTCCGGGTAGCGTTCATGAAGGTCGCGCAGCACCGGTGCCAGAAGGGTGATTGCGTAGACCTCTTCAGTCGTCAATTTGACGGTACCGCTGAAGGTGCGCGATTGCGCAGCGGCGGCGTCCGTGAAGCTCGCCGCTGCACTTTCGACCGCTTCTGCCCGCACAAGCAAATCCTGTCCCACCGGGGTCAGCGAATAGCCCGACTGCCTCTTTTCAAAGAGGGCGACGCCGGCCTCCTGTTCAAGCACCGCGATTCGCCGCGCGACCGTCGTCTGGCTGACGCGGAGCGAGCGACCAGCCGACAAAGTGCTTCCTTCGCGGGCGACGGCAAGGAAATAGCGAAGGTCGTTCCAGTCGAGCATCGTCGAGGGCCTCGTTGCTGTTTCTAGCGGGAAGGTTCGCGCCGATCGTTCTGCAATTTTGCAGAACCATAGCACGAACTCGTTGCTCACGTAAGTTGCGATTAAGGACTAAATGGCTGGTCGCATTCCAACAGGAGGCGACCGATGAAACAGACCTTGAAAATCATCGCCATCTCGGCGCTCGTAACTGCAGCGGCCATCAAGGCGGTTCCAGCTTTTTCCCAGCCTCTGGCGGCGCAGAACGTCAGCGTCGTCAGGACTGCCGATCTCGATCTCTCGACGGCTCGTGGCCGCGCCGAGCTTGATCATCGGCTGGTCACTGCAGCCCGCGAGGCGTGCGGGTCTGCAGCCGACATCGACCTTTCCGGCCAGAATCAGGTACGTGCGTGCCGGGTAGACGTTCTTGGAAAGGCGCGGGCCGAGAGCCGCGATCTTGCGAGCCGAGGCGGGTCCGTCTCGGTCGCTGCAGCGCAGTGACCTAGGCCCTCCTTCTTGCCTGCGCTCTCGAGCGTCCGTAGCGAGCGCATATGAAGATTGAGGGCGGATGCCATTGTCGGTCGGTGCGGTTCGAGGTGGATTTGCCCGATCCTCCCGTGCCCGCGCTCGACTGCAATTGCTCCGTCTGCCGGATGACCGGTTTCATCCACGTGATGGTGCCGCACGAACGGTTCAGCTTGCTTAGCGGACACGATGCGCTTTCGAGTTACCGCTTCGGCACGGGGAGCGCCGAGCACCTGTTCTGCCGGCATTGCGGCGTTAAGAGCTTTTACCAGCCGCGCTCCCATCCCGAAGCTTGGAGCATCAATGCCAATTGTCTCGACGAGCCTCCCGAGCTCTCGATCGAGCTTTTCGACGGACGGAACTGGGAAGCGGCCAAGGCGAGCCTCGACGCGCAGGACCAGCGCCACTAGGGCGGCGGCCATGCACCGTCCGCTACGTCTCACCATCGACAGCTCCGCGGTTCAGTCGAACTGGCGCTGGCTAGCCGACTACGCTGGAGTGCCCGCCGGCGCTGCCGTGAAGGCGGACGGCTACGGACTTGGCGCACGTCAGGTGACGCAGGCGCTGATCGCTGCCGGTTGCCGCGACTTTTTCGTTTCGAGCTGGCCCGAGGCAGAGGCGCTTGGAGATCTGGCCAAGGCCGTCCACCTGGTCGTGCTTCACGGCGTTGGACCGGCGGACGTCGCTGCTGCGCAGGAACTGCAGGCCCGGCCATGCCTCAATTCCGCCGAGCAGGTGGAGCGGTGGAAGACCATCGCGCCGGGCCGTCCGTGCGACGTCATGATCGATACCGGCATGAACCGGCTTGGCCTGCGGCCGACCGAAATCTCCGCCCTTGAAGGGTTGGCGATCGACACGCTTCACAGCCATCTGGCGTGTGCGGACGAGCACACGCCGATGAACGCGATGCAGCTCGAGCGTTTTCGGGCCGTGATGTCCGCTGTTCCAGCGAGGCGTTATGCATTGGCCAATTCGGCCGGAATCGGCCTCGGGAGGGACTATAGCCTCGACCTCGTTCGGCCCGGCATCTCGCTCTACGGCGGTGTCCAGCGCTCCGAGTTCGAAGGCCAGATCCTGCAGGCTGCGCGGGTGGAGGCGCAGGTCGTCCAGCGCCGCCTCATCCCCGAGGGCGAGACCTGTGGCTATGGAGGCACCTTCCTCGCGAAGAAGGATACCGAGGCGGCCATTCTCAATATTGGCTATGCGGACGGATATCTGCGCGGCTTCTCGTCTCACGGGTCAGCGTTCGCCGGCGAATTCTCCCTCCCGGTACTCGGACGGGTGTCGATGGACCTTGTCGCAGTGAACGTGGACGCGGCCCCGGGCCTTAGCGAGGGGGACTGGGTCGAGATCGACTACGATTTACCTTCGGCTTCGAGCCAGTCGGGACTTTCGCAATACGAGCTCCTGACGACACTCGGTTCGAGGTTCGACCGGCGCTGGACTTAGGTCGCTCTGCGGGCGGCAGCGTCTTGGGCTGGTAGCGGCACAGGTCCGTCACAGGGCATCGCCAGCATTCCGGTAAGCGCGCCTTGCAGGTGTAGCGGCCGTGGAGAATCAGCCAATGATGCGCATCGCGCCGGAACGGCTGAGGAACGATCCTTTCGAGCTTCGCTTCCACTTCCTCGACGGTTTTTCCCGGTGCAAGGCCGCTCCGGTTGCAGACGCGGAAGACATGGGTATCGACCGCGAAGGTCTCCTGCCCAAAGGCCGTGTTGAGCACGACATTGGCAGTCTTTCGGCCAACGCCGGGAAGCTCCTGCAGCTGTTCCCTAGTAGCCGGAACCTCACCGCCGTGATGTTCGATCAGTGCCTTGCTGAGCGCAATGACATTCTTGGCCTTGGTGTTGAACAGGCCGATCGTCTTGATCGCTTCTCGAAGGTCCTCTTCTCCAAGGTCGATCATCTGGTCGGGAGAGGAAATTCGCCCGAAGAGTGGCCTCGTAGCAATGTTGACCCCGGCGTCGGTCGCCTGCGCTGAAAGCACCACCGCGACAAGGAGCGTGTAGGGGTTGGTGAATTCAAGCTCCGTGGTGGGGGAGGGGTTTGCCTCCGCGAGCCTGCGAAAAAATTCGAAGACCTGGTCGCGCGTCACTTAAGGTCGTCCAGGGCGCGGCCAAGGCGGGAGAGCGCTTCTTCAAAATCATCAGGGTGAGGATAAAATCCGAGGCGGAAATGGTCCGGCATTTCGAACCAGCGGCCGGCGACTACCGAAGTGTCGTAATGCTGGCGCAGGTGATCATCGAGCCGTTGCGTATCGCCGCCGGACCAGGCCGGAAACGCGGTGATGCCGTGCTCCGCCGGCGCGCATTCAAGATCGTTCCTCGAAGCGAGGAAGTCGCTGAACGTGCGCCTGTTCCTCGCGAGCAACGAGGCATTGTCGCCGAGCACCTCGTCGATCCGGTCAAAAGCGATGCACGCAAGCCGCTCCGCCGGATGAGCCTGGTTCACTCCGAACAGGTCGTTGAGGCGCCACATCCGCTCGGCAAGTCCGGGTTCGGCGAGGATCCAGCCGCAGCGAAGCCCGCTGAGACCGTAGACCTTGGTTAGGCTGTTCGTCGTGACGAACTCGGGTCCAAGGTGGACTGCACTCGCGCGCGGGGGAACCGCAGCATCCAGATATACCTCGTCAACGAGCACGCGCGCGCCAACTGACGCGGCGAGCGTTCCCAAGGCGCGCAGGTCGCTTTCCTCTGCAAGCACGCTGCTTGGATTGTGAAGGTTGGTGATGACGATGAGGCGGGTCCTTGGGCTGAACGCCGCCTCGATTAGCGATGGATCGAGCCTGAATGCATCCGATGGCTTGCGTTCGAACCGCCTGATGCTTGCCCCAAGGAAGCCTGCTGCGCCGATCAGCGGCTCGTAGCCAGGGTATTCGATGAGGACCTCGTCGCCGGGCTCGATGAGGGCGGCGAGCGCGAGGAAGTTGGCCATCGAGGTCCCGTCTGCGGCGACGACCTGGTTGGTCGTCACTTTGTAGCGCTCGGCGATCCTTTCACGAAGGGGTGGATAACGGGGATGGCTCGCGCCATCGAGATCGAGGTCTGCAATGCTGATCGGAAAGCGATCGAGCCGGAAATGCACGACTTCGCTGCCGGTCAGGGGAAAGCGCACGGGCGCCTTGAACTTCGCCCAGTGCATGTATTCCGACTGCATCGGCCTCACGCTGCAGCCTTGCGATTCTTCCGCTGCCAGTAAAGGCAGGCCGGCACGCCGGCCGCAAGGATTGCATAGCCGATCAGGCTGTTGACGGGGTTGTTCGCGACCGTTGCAACGACCGTGACAAAACAGGCCGCGACGAACAATCCCGTGGTGAGGGGATGAAGAGGGGCGTTGAACGCAACGTGCTGGTCGGGGTCCCGGCGGCGGAACACGAACAGCGCAAGACCGGTCAGGCCGAAGAAGATGAAATCCACGGACACGACGTAGCTCAAGATCTGGCCGAAGGTACCGGACAGGGCAATCACGCCGGCAGCGAACCCCTGGAGGACGATAGCAACGACCGGAACACGCGTTGTTGCACTCACCTCGGCGACGCGGCGGAAGAAAAGCCCGTCCTCGGCCATTGCAAAATAGACGCGCGGCGCCGTCAGCATGCCCTGGCTAAGAAAGCCAAGGGCCGAGATCGCAATTCCAAGAGCGATGAAGGTCGCGCCCCTTTCGCCGACGGCGAGACGCATCACGTCCGTCGCGGGAGTCTTGGAATTGGCAAGTCCGCCGGGACCAAGCGCATGCACACAGACGAATGCGACCGCGGTGTACAGCAGCACGACACCCATGACGCCAAGGAGCAGGCCGCGCGCGAGATCGCGCCGAGGATCGCGCATTTCCCCGGCAACGAAGCTCGCCGTCTGCCACCCGCCGTAGGAGAACATGACCGGAGTCATTGCCGCACCGATCGCAGCAAGGGTCGATATTGATCCCGAAATCGCCCGTTGTGGCTGCGCAGTTCCCGCCGGCGCAAACGCGAGGCCGACGACCACCAGCACTGCAATTGCGAGGATCTTGAGCACCATCAGCGCACTCTGGACATTGCTTCCCGACCGAACACCCAGGCAATTGATGAGGGTCAGAAGGGCAAGGACGCCAACCGCAACTGCACTGTCGGGAAGTCCCAGCTGTACGACGTTTCCAAGGTATCTCGCGAACGTGATCGCGACTGCAGCCATTCCGCCGGACTGGATGACGAGCAGCAGTGCCCAGCCGTAGAGGAAAGCAGGCATCGGCCCGTAGGCGTCCCTCAGATAGGCATATTGGCCGCCGACTTCGGGCCGGCGAGCGGCAAGCTCGGCGTAGACGAAGGATGCGGCGAGCGCGATCATTCCGCCGATCACCCAGACGCCCACAATCAGGAGCGGGCTGCCTACGTGCCGCGCCACCTCGGCCGGCGTCACGAAGATGCCCGAGCCGACGATGCCGCCCATGACCAGCATGGTGGCGTCAAACAGTCCGAGGCGGCGCGCGAGGCCTTTGGAACCGGGCGCGCTCACAGTGCTGAAATCACGTCCCGCATGGAGTAGAGGCCCGCGGGCCTTCCAACGAGAAAGCGCGCTGCAGCGAGTGCTCCGCGCGCGAAGATCATTCGGCTGTCGGCCCGGTGGCCGAGCTCTATCCGTTCGCCCTCCGTCGCGAGAATGACGACATGTTCGCCCGCGACCGATCCGCCCCGCAATGAGGCGTAGCCGATGGTTCCGGCCTCGCGCTCCTGTCCGTGGTTGCTCATCCGGTCGAACCGGCTGAGCTTCTCGAGGCTCGAACCTCGTCCCTTCGCCGCCGCCTGGCCCAGCATCAGAGCGGTCCCGGACGGCGCATCGACCTTGTGGCGATGGTGCATTTCGAGGATCTCGATGTCCCAATCGGGTCCGAGACGCGCGGTCGCCTGTTCGACGAGATCGCGAAGAAGATTGATGCCAATCGACGTATTTGGCGCCTGGATCACGCCAATCGTCCTTGCCGCCCTGACAATTGCCTCATGGTGACCCGGCCCAAGGCCCGTCGTTCCGACGAGGATAGGGATTGAGGCGGACAGCGCACGCTCCAAGCTGAGTTCCAGCGCATTGGGCGACGAGAAATCGACGAGGACATCGCCGCGATCCTGGTCGATACTGAAGCCGTCCGCTTCCGAGACGGCCTTGGTGATTGCTTTCCCCATGCGTCCGCCGGGCGCAAAGAGGCTGATGCGGATCGGCTGGTCGGCGGTGCGCATCCGCCGTTGTTAGCGAAGCTGTTCCTGCAGGGCCAGCGCTGCCGCTGGAGCGCGAATCTTGGCGCCGTTGATGAGAAAGATATAGGCGTCGCGGCCTTCCTTTTGCCAGGCGCGGGCCTTGGACGCAAAGGCCCCGAGCGCTGCCTCGTCATAGCCGGTCGCAATGTTCTCCCTCATGCGCTGCAGCCGTGCGTAGACGAAGTCGGCGGTATCGGCCTCGATGGTCGGATATTCGTCGGAATCTTCAAGGACGACCGCGACATTGCGCGCGCGGCAGAGCTCGAAGAATCTGTCGTCCCGAAAGCTCTCGTGACGCGGTTCTATCGCATGGCGGAGGGGCATTCCGTCGAGCTTCTCGGGAAGGAGGTCGATGAAGGCTGAAATGTCGTCCCGGTCGAACGACCGGCGCGCTGCAAATTGCCACAGGATTGGGCCCAGTTTGGGTCCGAGCGCCGCAAAGCCCTGAGCAAGGAAACCGGAGAGCCCTTCGCCTGCCTCGGCAAGCTTCGACCTCATCACGCAATAACGCGAACCCTTGACTGCGAACTGGAAGCCGGCAGGAGCAATTTTCTCCCATTTCTCCCAGCTCCTGGGACTTTGGCGGCCGTAGAATGTCGCGTTGATCTCGATCGCGGTCAGCGCGTTCGAGGCATATTCAAGCTCCTTCGCCTGAGGCAGCTTGTCGGGGTAGAAGACCCCGCGCCACGGCGGGTAAGTCCAGCCACCGACGCCGATGCGGATTTGGCCTTCGCTCATCGTACGACCGCTCTATGCTGAGGCCATGGCTGTTCGCAATATCGTGATACTGACTGGAGCGGGCGTTTCGGCCGAAAGTGGCCTTGCAACCTTCCGCGGGCCGGACGGCCTGTGGGAAGGGCACCGCGTGGAAGACGTCGCGACCCCCGAGGCTTTCCGCCGTGATCCGGCGCTGGTTCACAGCTTCTACGATGCGCGGCGGGCAAAGCTTGGGATGGTGAGGCCCAACTCGGCTCACGAGGCGCTCGCGCGCCTCGAGGCGCAATGGCCCGGCGACTTCCTGCTCGTGACCCAGAATGTCGACGACCTCCACGAACGTGCAGGCTCGAAGAGGCTCATCCACATGCACGGCGAGCTGGCGAGCGGCTGGTGCCTCGCGTGCGACCAGCGCTTTTCCTGGAGCGGCCCCATGGGAGAGCAGGCGTCTTGCCCGAGCTGCGGTGAAACGGGACTGGTGCGCCCCGACATCGTCTGGTTCGGCGAGATGCCCTACGCGATGGAGCGTATCGAGGATGCACTCCGAAGCTGCGACCTCTTCGTTTCCATCGGCACCTCGGGGGCGGTCTACCCGGCGGCAGGTTTCGTTCAGACCGCCCGTTATTGCGGAGCCAGCACGATCGAAATCAATCTCGAACCGAGCCTTGGCAGCCACATGTTCGACCAAAGCCGCATCGGAAAAGCGGGCGAGATCGTCCCCTCATGGGTGGAGGAAACAATTCAGTCGGCCCACTCCAGCCCTATTTCGCGGTAGAGGCTCCGGTCCTCGTCCCACCGCGGATTGACCTTTACGTGCAGGAACAAATGCACCGGGCGCCCGAGGTGCTCCGCTATCTCCGCGCGGGCGGCAGCGCCGATCTCCTTGAGCCGGCGTCCGCCTTTACCGATGACGATCGCCTTTTGGCTGTCGCGTTCCACCAGGATCTGCTGGCGAATGGCGGTGGAGCCATCGGGACGGTCTTCCCAGGTCTCCGTCTCGACTGCTGTCGCGTACGGCAGCTCTTGGTGCAGCTGGTTGACGATCTGCTCGCGGGTCAGCTCGGCTGCGACCATACGGTCGGTCGCGTCAGAGACCTCGTCCTCGGGATAGAGCCACACACCCTCCGGCATTGCTTGTGCGAGTGCGTGCCTCAGATCGGGAACCCCGTCGCCCTGGGCAGCGCTGATCATGAAAATCTTGGCCGGGCTCAATCTCGCCGACAGCCGCGCCGCGAGCGCGAGGAGGTCGCTCTTCTTGACGAGGTCGATCTTGTTCAGCGCCAGGAACAGCGGCTGCCTGCTGTCGCCGAGCGACTGCGCGATCGCCTCGACCTGCGCATTGAGGCTGCCGGACGCGTCGATGACGAACAAGACGAGGTCCGCGTCCTGCGCCCCGGTCCAGGCGGCCGCGACCATCGCCCGGTCGAGCCGCCGTCGCGGCTCGAAAATGCCGGGGGTGTCGACCAGCAGGATCTGGGCATGGTCGTGGATGGCAATCCCCATCAGCCGAGCGCGCGTCGTCTGCGCCTTCGGACTGACGATCGCGACCTTCTGGCCGACAAGAGCGTTGACGAGCGTCGACTTGCCGGCATTGGGCGCACCGATCACGGCGACGAACCCCGCGCGCGTCTGGAGGTCATTCATTGCAGCTGGGATAACAAAGAGGCAGCTGCGCTGGTTTCCGCCTCCTGCTTGCTCGCACCCTCGGCGGTCGCCTGTCCCAGCTTTGCGACCGAGACCCGCACCGTGAACTTTGGTGCATGGTGAGCGCCCGTTCGCGATACGACCTCGTACACTGGTGCCTTCACCCCCTTTGCCGCAGCAAGCTCCTGCAGTGCGGACTTGGGATGTTGCGGAGCGCGCCTCTGGCTCGCGAGGTCCGGCTCCCACAGATTGAGAATGAAGTCCTTTGCGGCGTCCATCCCGCCATCGAGGAAAAGGGCCCCGATCAGCGCTTCGACGACATCGCCAACAACGTTGCCGCTCTGGCTTGCGCCGTCCTCTCTTGCCTGCTTGCCGAGGCGAAGAAGCGTCGGAACGCCGATTTCCCGGCCGTTCTCGGCGCATGTCTCGCGGTCGACGAGACCGTTGAACCGCTTGGAAAGATTGCCCTCCGGTTCGTTCGGATATCGCTGATAGAGCGCTTCGGCGATCACCATTCCAAGAACGCGATCTCCAAGGAACTCCAGGCGCTCATAATTCGGGTTGCCGGCACTTGCGTGCGTGAACGCCAGTTCGAACAGGCGCAGATCCCCGGGTTCATGGCGAAGCTTGTCATGGACGAAGGCGCGGATGTCCTCGCTCATCGAGCGTCCCCCGTATAGCCGTTGCCGATCCGCTCGAACCGGGACGCCGAAAACCAGGTCCATGGCTTGAACCAGGAGGCGCTGCCGTCCGTCGACCAGAAGGTGAAAGCAGCGCGACCGATGAGGTTTTGCGCGGGAACCATGCCGACGCCGCCCTCGAACTGGGCAAAACGGCTGTCGAGGCTGTCATCGCGATTGTCCCCCATCAGGAAAACGTGATCCGGCGGCACTCGGGTTTCGGCAAACTCGTCTGCAGGCCCGTGATCCACTTGGTCGAGCACGGTGTAGGTTGGACCGCCAGGAAGCGTTTCTAGATAGGCCCTGTAGAGGCAGTAGGACTGCCTGCCCACTTGCGCCACGAACGGACTGGCCGGAGGGACCACCCGGCAAGGACTATTGGGGGCTACCGCGATCTGCGCGGGGGGCATGGGTTGGCGTGCGACGGGGCGGCCGTTGAGGAACAGCCGGCCATCGTGGACGGCGACGGTGTCTCCGGGCAGGCCGATCACCCGCTTGATGAGGTCGGCGTTTTCGGCCGGGTGGCGGAATACGACAACGTCTCCGCGGTGAGGCAGGCGTTCCAGGACCCGGCCCTCGAACGGCGGGAAGCCGAAGGGGAAACTGTAACGGGAATAGCCGTAGGGCCATTTGGCGACTGCGAGATAGTCGCCGATGTAGAGGGTCGGCAGCATCGAGCCCGACGGAATGTTGAAAGGCGCGCCGACGAAGGTTCGGAAAGCCCAGGCAACGAGCGCGACGATGAGGATGAAGCGCGCGAGCGAGCCAGCGCTCTCCTGCTCCCGATCTTTTTTGGGGGCCGCGCTCGAGGGATTGCGGCTTGTCGAACGCGCGGTCATCGGCCGCTTGTTTCCGGTGCGGCAGGATTGGTCAAGCTGGGGTGGCAAATGGCGGACCGCGCATTATGTGCGGCGACAATGAACCATCCTTCGATCCGCGGGCTCGAGGAGCTCTTCTCAATCGAGCCTGATCGGCTCGCTCGTCTCAGCTTTGAAGCGGCCGGGATCTATTTTGACTGGTCCAAGACCCATCTCGACCAGGAGCTCATCGGCAAATATCGGGCGCGCGCGAAGGAGTGCGGCTTCGAGGCACAGCGAAATGCATTGTTCGCCGGCGAGATCGTCAACCTGAGCGAGGGTCGTCCGGCGACCCATGTCGCGGAGCGCGGCAACGGTGCGCCCGAGGAAGTCGACCTTGCAGCAGCCCGCCGAAAGCGCATGCGCGCGCTTGTCGACGCGATCGAGGCGGGAGCCTTTGGTGATGTCACTGGCATCCTGCACATCGGGATTGGCGGCTCGGTGCTTGGACCTGCACTCCTCGTCGATGCACTCGGGCGCCGCTCTGCGGCCTTCAAGGTCCGTTTCTTGTCAAACATCGACGGCGCCGCCTTTGACGATGCAGTAAAACCCCTTGATCCGGCGACGACGCTGGTGGTCGTTGCTTCCAAGACCTTCACCACGCTCGAAACCATGAAGAACCTGGAGGCGGCGCGGGAGTGGCTCCGGGCGGCAGGTGTAGCGGACCCGGATGGCCGGCTAATCGCGGTCAGTGCCGATCCCGAGGCTGCCCTGGGCGAGGGTATCGACGAGACGCGCATCCTTCAGTTCGGGGAAGGGGTTGGCGGGCGCTATTCACTGTGGAGCTCCGTCGGGATCACTGCGGCGCTAGCACTTGGATGGGATGTTTTTGAAACCCTGCTTGAGGGCGCGGCAGAGATGGACCGTCACTTCCGCTTCACCGAAGCAGAGGCCAACGTCCCCTTGATCGCCGCCTTTGCCGACCGCCTCTATGCGGAGGAGCTGGGTTGCCAGACCCGGGCGCTCTTTGCGTATGACGAAAGATTGAGGCTGCTTCCCTCATACCTCCAGCAGCTCGAGATGGAGTCCAACGGAAAATCGGTGACGAAGGAGGGGTCGCCCGTGGCGCACCCGACGGCGCCTGTGACCTGGGGCGGAACGGGAACGGACGCTCAGCATGCCGTCTTTCAGCTCCTGCACCAGGGCACCGTGCTGGTGCCCGTCGAGTTCGTGGCGGTCCAGAAGGGCGAGGATGACCAGGACCCAGACCATCACCGCCTTCTCCTCCTCAATGCGTTCGCCCAAGGGGCAGCGCTCATGCAGGGGAGGCAGAGTGAGGATCCGCAACGTTCGTATCCGGGCAACCGTCCGAGCGTGACATTGCTCCTCGATCGGCTGGATGCACGCTCGCTCGGCGCGCTCGTCGCCTTTTACGAGCACCGGACCTTTGCCAATGCAGTACTTCTCGGCATCAATTCTTTTGACCAGTTCGGGGTCGAGCTCGGCAAGGATATGGCGCGAAAGCTCGCCGAAGGAGCAGATGACAAAAGCCTCGATGCCTCGACGCGGGCGCTGATCGAGCGGTCTGCGCTGTGATCGGAGCGGGATTACAGCGGACGGGACCCCATGTCTGGCTGCCGCTCTAAATGATCATCTTGGGGCGCTTACTCCCACTGGAGAACAGGAATGGCTGACTTCGACTTGTTCGTGATCGGCGCTGGCTCGGGCGGCGTCCGCGCCGCAAGGGTCTCGGCCGCTTATGGCGCACGCGTCGGCATCGCCGAGGAGCACAAGGTCGGCGGCACCTGCGTGATCCGGGGCTGCGTCCCGAAAAAACTTCTCGTCTACGGCGCGCACTTTGCCGAGGATCTTGATGACGCCGCGATGTTCGGGTGGGACGTTCCCCAGAAGCGCTTCGACTGGCCGGTGCTTCGCGACAACGTCCTTGCCGAGGTCGGTCGCCTCGAAGGCGCTTACACGGAGACTCTGACCAACCACGGCGTCACGATCTTCCACGAGCGAGCCGAGCTTGCCGGGAAAAATCTGATCAGGCTTTCGGGCGGGAAGGAAGTTACCGCAGACAAGATCCTGATCGCGACGGGTGCGACCCCGGCAATGCCGCAGGCTGAAGGCATTCAGCACGCCATCAGCTCGAACGAAGTCTTTCACCTCGGCGATCTGCCCCGGAGAATCGTCATCGCCGGTGGCGGCTATATCGCCAACGAATTTGCAGGGATCTTCCACCAGTTCGGAAGCCACGTGACGCTGGTGAACCGGACCGATACGATCCTGCGCCAGTACGACCAGCAGATCGTCGACCGGCTGATCCAGATCTCGCTTCGAAAAGGCATCGACTTCAAGTTTCACGCGACCATCGAGCGTATCGAGAAGGGAGATGATGGGACTCTCCACGTCGCAATGACGGGCTGCGACGATATCGAGGCCGAGGAGGTGCTGTTCGCCGTCGGCCGCAATCCGAACACGCGGGGGATGGGCCTTGAGGCAGCCGGCGTCGAAATGGGCGAAAGGGGCGAGATCAAAGTCGATGCGGACAATCGGACGAACGTGCCCTCCATTTTCGCGGTCGGCGACGTCACCGACCGGATCCAGCTGACGCCGGTTGCGATCCGCGAGGGCCAGGCCTTTGCGGATAGCTTCTTCGGCAACAAGCCGCACCGGGTCGATTATGATTGCGTGCCCTCAGCAGTGTTCAGCCATCCGCCGCTTGCGGGGGTCGGCATGACCGAGGGTGAAGCCAGGAACAAGCTTGGCCAGGTAAAGACGTTCACGTCCGATTTTCGTGCGATGAAGAACGTGCTTGCCGGCCGCAACGAGCGCTCGCTCTACAAGCTGGTGGTGGACGGCTCGACCGACCGCGTCGTCGGCATTCACATGATCGGACCGGACGCGCCCGAGATTCTCCAAGCCGCGGCGGTGGCGATCAAGGGTAAGCTCAAGAAGTCCGATTTCGATGCCACCATCGCGCTTCACCCGACGATGGCCGAAGAACTGGTGTTGATGCGTTGAATCTTCCGCCGCTATGGCGGTGCTGACCATGCACGACGCAATCATCATCGGCGCCGGCCACAACGGCCTCACCTGCGCCTATTATCTCGCAAAAAAGGGCCTCAAAGTCGCGGTGCTGGAGGCTGCCGCTACCGTTGGCGGCGCTGCCGTTACCGACGAGTTCCTTCCAGGATTTCGAAACTCGGCTGCGAGTTACACGGTCAGCCTCCTGCAGCCCAAGGTCATCCGCGACATGGAGCTGGAGCGACACGGACTGAAGGTTGTGCTGCGCAAGATCGACAATTTCCTGCCCGGACAGGGCGATTACTTGCTGTCTGGTCGCGGCGGCCTCACCCGCAAGGAGATCGCGAGACATCACAAGGCCGATGCCGCGGCATACGATCGCTATCATCATGAGCTCGAGACCGTCGTCCGGCTGCTCAAGAAATGGCTTTTGCGCGCTCCGCCGAATGTCGGGCGCACGGTAAGTGCCATTCCCAAACTCCTCAGTCTTGGACGTGACATGGCGGGCCTGTCACTCGCTGAAACGCGGATCGTTCACGATTTTGCCGTTCGAAGCGCATCGGAGATTCTCGAGCGGCATTTCCAGGGCGACCTTACCAAGGCACTGTTCGGCTTCGACGGCGTCGTTGGTAATTTCGCCTCGCCGCAATCGCCAGGTACAGCTTACGTGCTCCTTCACCACCTTTTCGGAGAGGCAGCGGGAGTGCCCGGAGCCTGGGGCCACGCAATTGGGGGAATGGGCTCTATTACCCAGGCGATGGCGCGGGCCTGCCGTGAAGCGGGCGTCGACATTCTGCTTAATACTCCGGTTGAAGAAGTCATCGTCAACGCGGGCAGGGCCGCAGGCGTGGTTGCCGATGGCAAAGCTTGGAATTCGGCAATCGTTGTAGCCGGGGTCAATCCCAAGCTGCTGTTCGATCGTCTGGTACCCGATGGCGCTGTGGATGCGGACGTCGCTGCACGGATGAACGGCTGGAAATGCGAAAGCGCGACCTTCCGCATGAATGTCGCCCTGTCGGAATTGCCGAAATTCACGGTGCTGCCCAAGAAGGGAAACCACCTGACCGCGGGCATCATCATGGCGCCGAGCCTCGACTACATGCACGGCGCCTATCTCGATGCAGCGGTGAACAGCTGGGCAAAGCAGCCCATCATCGAGATGCTCATTCCCTCGACGCTGGATTCGACGCTCGCGCCCAAGGGCCAGCATGTCGCCAGTCTGTTCTGTCAGCACTTCCGCTATGACCTGGGCGCGGGCCGCAGCTGGGACGGGGAGCGGGAGCAGGCGGCCGATCAGATCATCGCAACGGTCGACAGCCACGCGCCGGGTTTTGCAAAGTCGGTACTCGGCCGGCAGATCCATTCACCGGTGGATCTCGAACGGCGGTTCGGGCTCATCGGCGGTGATATCTTTCACGGCAAGATGGGTCTCGACCAGCTGTTCAGCGCGCGTCCGATGATCGGAGCGGCGGATTATCGAATGCCTCTTGGAGGCCTCTACCTGTGCGGTTCTGGCGCGCATCCCGGCGGCGGCGTTACCGGAGCACCGGGCCACAATGCGGCGCACGCCGTGCTCTCCGATCGCCGCTTCTGGAAGCGGCGGCATTGAAGCCGCTCGAAGGCATCAGCGTCCTTGACCTCAGCCGGGTGCTTGCAGGCCCCTGGTGCACGCAATTGCTTGCCGACCTTGGAGCCGAGGTGATCAAGATCGAGCGCCCCGAAGCCGGCGATGACACTCGTCACTGGGGTCCGCCATGGTTCGGGGAGGGCGACAGCCGCGTTGCAGCCTATTTCCTCAGCTGCAATCGCGGCAAGAAGTCCGTGGCGGTCGATTTTGCGCGGCCCGAAGGCGCCACGCTGGTGCAGAGGCTGGCGTTTTGCGCGGACGTCATCGTGGAGAATTTCAAGGTGGGCGGCCTTGCGAAGTTCGGCCTTGATGCCAAGACCTTGCGCAGCGCCAATCCGCGCCTGGTCTATGCCTCGATCACGGGTTTCGGCCAGGACGGTCCCTATGCGGATCGCGCAGGATACGACTTCATCATCCAGGGAATGGGCGGAATGATGAGCGTCACCGGACTTCCGGACGGCGAGCCTGGCGGAGGGCCGATGCGTGCAGGGGTTGCGATCGCCGACCTCTTCACCGGGATGTACACCTGCGCCTCGATCCTGGCGGCTCTGTTCCGCCGCGAAAGGACGGGCGAGGGGGCAACCATCGATATGGCCTTGTTCGACACGCAGCTCGCCGTGATGGCGAACCAGGCCTCCAATGCGCTCATCTCCGGAAAAGACCCGCCAAGGCAGGGAAACACCCATCCCAATATCGTTCCCTACCAGCCGTTCGAAGCGGCCGACCAGCCGATCATCATTGCCGTCGGAAACGATCGCCAGTTTGCGCGGCTGGCCGAGATTTGCGGCCATCCCGAATGGGCGAGCGATCAGCGCTTTTCCTCGAACGAGGCCCGGGTGGCGAACCGGGATGCGATTGTCGGGCTGGTCAAGGAGGTCATTCGCAGCGGCCCTGCAGCACAATGGCTGCAGCAACTCGAGCGTGCCGGCATTCCTGCAGGGCCGATCAATTCGCTCTCGCAGGCATTTGCCGACGTGCAGGCGCAGCACCGCAAGATGGTCCGCACGATCGCGGGAGTCCCGCAGATAGGGTCCCCCGTCCGTCTCGATGGGGAGCGGGCGGATTCAGAACTCCCGCCTCCCGACCTTGGCGAGCACACAAACGACGTACTCGAAGCCCTCGGGCTCCACTCCGAGGAGTTGAAGCGCCTGAGGGCCGCGCACGTGATTGGCTGACTATTTCGCCGCAGCAGCCTTGCTTGCGCTCTCGACCAGAAGGTCCAGCTGCTTCTGGCAGCCGTTCTCGAGCAGCACCTGGGCCGCACCGACAAGGTCGGCGGGAGGCGATGCAACGGTTACGACGTCGAGCTTGCTGGTGTCGCCGCCATCCGG
Source organism: Sphingomonas agri (assembly GCF_038148795.1). Taxonomy (NCBI): domain Bacteria; kingdom Pseudomonadati; phylum Pseudomonadota; class Alphaproteobacteria; order Sphingomonadales; family Sphingomonadaceae; genus Sphingomonas; species Sphingomonas agri. The sequence continues at coordinate 269,875 of NZ_JBAPEU010000003.1, forward strand.
CCATTCAACGGAATATTGGCTTCCGCTCTTGATGGGCAGGGTTGCCGGCCAGGGAGCAAGCGCCTTGCCTGCGGCCCAGGTCAGTTGCTGCGACTTGCCGTCGACAGAGCGGATCTGGACCGTCGCCGGGCCCTCGCTGTCCGAACGCCACAGCTGAAGCTTGGCGGGGTTAGCGACGCACACCTTGCCACCGGCGCTCGCGTCGACGTCCCAGATGCTCGGGTTCTGAGCGACCTCAGCGGCACGCAGCGCACCAAATCGGCCGCGCTGACCAGCGGCGGCCGCAAGTGCAACCTGCTTGGCATCGAAATTGCCCGGCCCGCGGAGCGTCTGCGCACTCGCCGGCCCGATCACGGTCACGACGTCGCCGCCCTGCAGGTTGATCTTGGCGCTTTCGGGCAGAGTCTTGCCCGGCGGATAGACCCTGGCTGAGGGTCCCAACGACTTTACTACAACAACATTGGCAAGCCCGGCCGTCGATCCCAAAGCGATCGCGACTGCTGTGCCCCGCAGCATTAGCTTCCGCATCTTCACACTCCTCATGTCGAACCACGTCAAAGCTATGTTCCCGCGTCGCCTAGCAAGGGAGCGGCCGAGTCGGATTTGAAGTGTCGCTTTGGATGTGAATTATGCTTTGATTTGAACAAGGTCAATTAAGCCGAGTTAAATGACGTGGATCAGGCGGTTCGCGGACGCCTCGGAGCAACCGCTGGACCTCCTGCAAGGAGCGCTTCCAGAGCTTCGATCCGCCGCGCATTGTCGGCAATGAGCTCGGCAACCTGCAGCTCGCGCGCTTCGCGCTTGATGACGGTGCGGATGGCCCGGGCGATCGCTTCTGACACTTCTTTCAGCGCTTTTTGCTCGTCACGGCTGGGGAGCGAGCCGTCGGGTCTTGGGCCAACGAGGAGATAGCCGATCGGCTCTTCGTTGTCGGAGCTCGGGATCAAGGGCACGCGAATGGGGAATTGCTTGTCGTGCGGCTCGCACATGTCGCTCTTGTAATCCTGCGCGAACTTGCTGACGCGCCAGCTTTCGACTTCGTCGACCGCGATGCTTCGGGCGCGAAGCACGCAGCCGTTTACGATGGCCGCGCTCCGCACAGCGCGAACGCCGCGATCTACCCGCGCCAGGATCTCGTCGAGCATGTCGCCGAGCGATGCGGTCTCACGCATGTCGCGCGCGACCTCGGGCAGGTCATCGCGCAGGAGAAAAAGGTTCCTCTGAAACCTTTTCTCCGACCAGCGCTGGACGCGTTCTTGGATCGGGTTGATGAGCACGGTCGAGAGAGCAGCGGCGAAGATGACCGGCCCCTCGCTGTTGCTGTTCCCATAATAATTATAGATGATCTGCTTGAGGCCGTCCGCGGTCCCCGCGAAAACGGCCGCGACCGTCACCGTGATAAGGGCGATGTTCGCAGAGCGGCTGATGACGAACTCGGCATCGTAAAGCCGAAAGCGGATGAGCGCGATGAGCAGCCCGAACTGCAGCACCAGCACTGCGAGCGCCAGGCTGATACCCGCCGACATTTCGACCAGCAGCTGGTGGCCGAAGCTGTCGGTGGTCCATTTGAAGGTATCTGCAACGATCGAAAGCGAGCGGAGAACGGCATAGGAGGTGATGCCGAAGAGGGCCCATCGTACCTGCTGCCGCTGCTCGCTTGAATCAGTCAGCCGAAGGCAGCGCAGAAGCGACAGGACCGCAATGATCATGCAGCAGACAAAGAAGGTCTGATAGAGCGTACCGCGGAGGAACATGAGGATCGGCAGGAGCGCGATGACACCTGCGCGGCGCCACGACAGGTTGCCGTGCGGGAAGAGCAGGATGCCGGTCAGGAGAAGTACGTTGCCAAGATCGTAGATCGTGACATTGAGCCAGCGCGGCACCCCTACGTGCTGAAGGAAGATCGAGGAGGGCTGCTCGGCAGCCATCGACAGCAAGACCGCGAGCGAGAGGATGGAGCTGACTGCGTCGCGCGCGTTGCGATGGTGCAGCAGCCATGCCGCCCACAGCAGGAACGGGTAGGCAAGCACGTGCAGCAAGTCGATGAAACTCAGCCACTTGGGCGCGATACCGAGCGCTCGGGCGCCCGCGTCGATATGATGCTCGCCCGTGGTGACGGTCACGTCGCGGACCCGGCCGTCGGGATCGCGAACGCTGATCGGGACATCCGCGCTGTCGGTTCCGTAGAGGAGATTGCCAAGGGCGATATAAGCAGGGTCGTTCGCGTGAATGGCCAGCGTTTGCTCGTCGACCGGCATCTTCGCGGGAAGCGCGAGCCCATAGATGGCGACGATATGATCTCCAGCGACGATCCCGGCGGTTTCGGCCTGCGGGCCCACGGTGAAGCGCACCATCGTGGCGTCCCGCGGTGAGACCGCAAACCCCGCCCTGCTCCCGAGCAGAAGCTGCGAATTGTTCGCCGGCTCGGTGTAGCGAAGGTAAAAACCCGCAAGCGGTCCCGTCAGCGCGAGCGCGAACGCAACCATCCAAAGCGAGGTGAACAGCCAGTAGGTGAGCGTGTTGAAGGGAGGCACGGCAGGAGGCAGGCGAAAGCCGCCTGTCTGTCTTCGAGCAGCACTGGCCAAGGCAAGCTGCATCCCCGTCAGCTCCAGCTGCCGTTAACTGCTTATTATCATGGGCGGAGCGGTGGCGGCACGCAATCTCTAACTACCGCCCCCTATTCAGCTGTCGATGCGCTGCTCGCCGTAACGCGACTGGATGAAGCGGCCCTGGGTCTCGAGCGCGGCGACGTCCGCACGCGCAAGCTGCTCGCTTACTTCCGCAAGTGCGGAACGGCTCGCGGCCAATCCCTCGACAAGCCGCTCGTCGACCGTTTTGCCCTCGCCGTCTCGCTCCTGGCGATAGGCGGTGGGCACGCGCTCGTACCGGTCGATGAGGCCGGGCAGGTGGATCGACATCAGCCGGCGTGCATCCTGTGCCGTCGGGTCAAGCGTCTCGAGGCGCGCGAGCGTCTGCTTCAGCGAGGGCAACAGCTGGCTGATGGAATCGAGCTCGGCGCGGGCAGGAGCGGGGAGGGCCCCTCGCACGCGGTAGAGATAGGAGTCGAAACGTTCGACCATCGGGCCATTGGGAAGGTCGCTCGAGGGCGCGGGCACCGATATCGCCTGGCGCCCGCCGCGCACGAGGGAGATCGCGGCAACGACAGCTGTGGCAAGGAGGGCAAGAAGGAAGCCCGTCATGCCGATTGGCCGCACCATGCCCACGACGAGAACTGCCAACCAGACCGCAAGGATGCCAGCTGTGACCCGGCTCACCGTTCGGCCGATCCCTGCATTCAAACGCCGCCGCTCGCGCCGCGCTGCCTCCTGCGCCGGGCCGCCGCGCTCGTCGAGCTGACGAGTGACCCGCTCGAACCGCGCGATCGCGCGTTCAACCTTGTCAGTGACCTCCGTCACTTCGCCTCAATCGGAGTGAAGGGAGAAGCCGCGCTTTCCAGCTTGCCCTGGTTCACGCCTTCGGCGCGGGCGATATATCCCTTCGACTTTTCGACTTCCTTGCCCAGCGTATCAACGGTCTGCTTCATGTTTCCCAGCGCCTGGAGCTTGAACTGGTCGATCTGGTCCATCGTGTCGTAGATGTTCTGGAAGGCGCGCTGCAGCGTCTCGAGCGGGATGGTCGAGCTTGCCGCTTGTTCATGGATGGCTCCCGTCTGCGTGCGCAGCATCTCGCCGGTTGAGTCGATCATGGTGGCCGTCGTGGTGTTCAGCGCGCTAATCTGCTCGAGGACCAGTTTCTGGTTGGTCATCGCCTGTGCGACCGTCACTGCAGTTCGAAGGGCAGCGACCGTGGTCGTTGATGCGCGGTCGACGCCTTTCACGAGTTCGACATTGTTCTTCTTGACAAGGTCGAGGGCGAGATAACCCTGAACCGTGACCGCCATCTGGGTCAGAAGGTCGGTCGTGCGCTGGCGCGTGTAGAAGAGCGCCGTCTCCCGAATTGCCTTTGCCTTGGCAGGATCGGTTGCATCGAGATCGTTCGCCTTGTCCTCGAGCTTCTGATCGAGGGTCTTCGAGATGTGCACCATCTGTTCGAGCTTGTGCATGGTCTTCCACAAGTTCGCGCGCTCGGTGTCGATCGCTGCATTATCCATCAGCAATTCGTCCTTGCCGTTGGCAAGGCTGCTGAGAATCTTCGAAATATGCGTCTGTGAACTTCGGTACTTGTCAAAATAGCGGTCGACGCGGTTCCCGAAGGGAATGATCCCGAGCAACTTGCGGGTCTTGGTTGCTTCCTTGGGATCCAGGCTCTCGACGGTGCGCCTCAACTCGGTAAGATCGGCGCCGATGCCAGTATCCTTGTCGATCGCCTTGACGGGTCGATCGAGGAAGCGGTTCGAGGCTCCGGCGGCCTCCGCGATCTCCTTGCGGCCCATCCCGGTCAGCTGGTCGACTTTCTTGCCGAATTCCGGGCTGTTCGCGTCGAGACCAGCAAGCTCGTCAACGAATTGCGATACACGCTTGTCGAGCTCCGTCGTCTCTTCGGTCTTGAGCGGGACAAGGCCTGCCGCTTCCGCGGGCGCAACGGACTGAAGCACTTCGGGCGGATCGAGCTTCAGCTTGGTCGCAGTTGCGGTCTGCGTCTCGGGTGCCGGTTCGGTCGCCATCGTTCAATCCTTTCACTGCCCTTGTGCGGCGCCCGACCCGACCGGTCAACGCCAGGGCTCTCGTGCTGTATTATAGATGTAAGACACACAAGTTCAAGGAGAAGCACGATACGCAAGGTTACCTTTGCTTAACCATAGCGCTGAACCCTTCGCTTACCGTGTGTGAGCTAGATCCTCCTCCAAAGCGCGAAAAGATCTGGGGCCAGCATGTTCAAATTCATGAAAAAGCTGTTGCGTGACCGGCGCGGCAATGCGCTCATTATCGCGGGCGCAGCGCTGCCTCTGATCATCGGTGCCGCAGGCCTTGCGACCGACACCGTCCAGTGGACGCTGTGGAAGCGCCAGCTGCAGCGTGCCGCGGATAGTGCCGCCCTCGCGGGAGTCTATGCAGAAGCCCAGGGCAATGCCATCAGCACCTGCACCAACTATACGAGCGCGACCTACGCGCAGCCGGTCGGCTGGGACGTCAAGAGAAACAACAAGGCGTGGCCAACCACCACTTGCGCTGTCCAGAATCCGCCCACGACCGGGAGCTACACCTCCGACAGCAAGGCGGTGAAGGTCACGCTTTCCGTCCAGCAGATCCTGCCCTTCTCCGGCTTTTTCGTCTCGACCGCGCCGACGATTACGGCATCGGCCACCGCGACGTTGCAGCAGACCGGAAGTTATTGTCTCGTCGCGCTCAAGAACACTACGGCTGCAAGTATCACGGTTGGCGGCAGCTCGAACGTCAATCTTGGCTGCGGAGCCATTTCGAACTCAACGTCGGCAACGAGCGCGGTGAGCTCGAACGGCAACGCCTATACGTTTGCTGCCTCGCCGGTCGCTGCGGCGGGCGCCGTTCCGGCGGACCTTGCGACCCACGGCGCCACTAATCTCCAGCCCTTTCACATTCCCGAGCCCGATCCGTTCGCCGGCAAATATCCGACGACCATTCCGGCAGGAATGACCTGCGGCAACTTCCAGAGCCATACCTACACCGTCAATAATGGCGGCAACGGGAACAACGGCAATGGAGGGAGCGGACCCCAGCACCTGACGCCCGGTTGCTACAACCAGTTCAGTCCATCGGGCAGCGGCACCTACGTAATGGATGCCGGCACCTACTATCTCGACAGCACGGACTTCGCTCCGGGCGGTACCGTGACCCTGACCGGAACCGGCGTGACCATCATTCTGACGGGCACCACTCCAGGTTCCGTGAACCTTAGCGGCAACCAGACGATCCAGCTGAGCGCACCGACGAGCGGCACTTATGCCAAGATGCTGTTCATCCAGGCGAGCAACGCTACCACCGACAACCTCAACAAGATCAACGGCAATACCGGCTCCTACTTCGACGGCGGAATGTATTTCCCGAGCGGGTTGGTTCAGTTCAACGGCAGCAGCGGTTCGATGACCCAGTGCGCGATGGTCGTTGCCGATCTCGTCGATTTCACCGGCAACACCAATCTCCAGAACAGCCTCACGCGTCCCGACGGAACTGCATGCACCGCCAATCAGACCGTGACGGCCAATATCGTGAGGCTCGTCGAATGAGCTTGCAAATCAACCTCAGGCGGAACGAGCGCGGCGCAGCAGTCATCGAACTTGCGCTTGCGGCGCCCTTCCTTGCGGCGCTTCTCGTCGGCATCATCGATCTCTCGCGCGCCTATTCGATGAAGTACAAGCTCGAGCAGTCGGCACAGCGCGCCGTCGAACAGATCCAGCAGACGCACACCGTGCTCACCGATTATAGCCCCTACGCCACCGAAGCCACGACTGCAGCTTCCGCCGCGGGCTATTCAGGAAGCACGGCCAGCGTGGATTACTGGCTTGAGTGCAACGGGGTCCGGGCATCGGATCCGACCGTGCCCTGCACCAGCGGCCAGACCTATGCGCGCTACGTGACAATTACCGTCAGCAACACCTACACGCCGTTCTTCTCGACGCGGGCGTGGCCCGGAGCGAACGCGCAGGGAAATATCCCGGTGAGCGGCTACGCAGGGATCAGGGTCCAATGACCAAGCAAACGAACCTCAAGCAGTCCGAGGATGGCGCCGCTGCCATCGAGATGGCGATCGCTGTCCCGGTCCTGATTCTTTTTCTCATTGGAATCTTCAGCTTCGGCCAGGTCCTCGAGGCCCAGGCGGGAATGCAGCACGCCCTTGGAGAGGGCGCGCGCCTCGGGACGCTTTGTCTCAATCCGGCGACTGGCGGCTCGTGCACGCTTCCGAGCAGCACCCAAATCCGCGCTCGGGTGAACAGCAAGCTGTTCGGAACGAGCAATGGTACCTTTGACAGTCCCGCAGTTGACACGACCACTGCCACGAGCGGTTATGTGACGATCACGGTCACGTATCACCAGGCGATGAACTTTGCCTTCTTCAGCATCCCGAGCATGACGTTCACCCAGTCGAAGCTCGTCTATCTTGCCGAGACGCCGCCATCGCAAGGCACTTGCAGCGGCGGGAGCACGGTCGCGAGCTGTTCGATCTACTCCTGATCGGCGCGAAACGCCCATCGCGTGCTCAGCCAGGGGTATTTTGTCCCTGGCGGCGCTTCTGAAAGAAAGCACTGATTGCCTCCTTCACTTCGGGTGAGGCGAGGCGCTGCGCGAACAGCGAGCTCTCGAGCTTCATTCGCTCGAGGATTTCCTCGCGAGCGCCATGCCGCAGCAGCTTCTGCGTCTGCCTCAGCGCTTCGGCCGGCTTGGCCAGCAGGCCAGCGACGAGCTCATCAAGCTTCCGCGCAAGCTCGCCTGCAAGGGCGCGATGGCTCGCGAGCCCGATCGCCATGGCTTCCTCGGTTCCGAAGGGCTCGGCCAGGAGCAGATAACGCGCTGCCCGGCGGCGTCCTGCAAGCCGCGGAAGCAGGAGAGAACTCGCGGCCTCGGGGACGAGGGCAAGATCGACGAACGGCATCGAGAAGCGGGCGCTTTCGTCAGCAATGACGAGGTCGCAGTGAAGGAGGATGGTCGTGCCGATCCCGACGCAATTTCCCTGAACCGCGGCGATGAGCGGGGTTTCGCACGTCGCGAGCGCGCGCAGCAGCCGCCAAACCGGGATCTCCTCGTCGAGGCGAGGGGCCGCATCGAGGAAGTCTGCAAGATCGTTGCCGGCGGCGAAATCCTGCCCCTCGCCTCGAAGGGTGATCACGCGAACTTCTGCATCGCCCGCCGCGCTTTCAATGGCATCCGCGAGCGCTGCGTACATGGCAATCGTGATGGCATTGCGCCGCTCGGGCCGCGCGAGGGTGATTGCCAGCACGCCGTCCTGTCTTTCAACTCGTACGTGCTCGCTCATTTGGTGTCTCCCAAATCGGATGACGCGCTCTGATCCACCGGCTATTGCAAGCTCCATCCTTCAAAGCCGGGACGTACGCAAATCCAATGAAGTTCTTTGCCGACACAGCCGAAATCGCCGAGATCCGGGAACTAGCCGAGACGGGCCTGCTCAACGGCGTCACGACGAACCCGTCGCTCATCCACAAATCGGGGCGCAATTTCATCGACGTCGTGCGCGAGATTGCAGGCGTGGTCGAAGGCCCTGTTTCGGCGGAGGTCGTCGCGCTCGACTATGAGGGGATGATGCGCGAAGCCGGGGTCCTACGCAAGATCGCCGACAATATCGCGATCAAGGTTCCACTGACGCCGGCCGGGCTCAAGGCATGCAAGGCGCTGACCTCGGACGGCGCGATGGTCAACGTCACTCTCTGCTTTTCTCCGGCCCAGGCGCTACTGGCCGCAAAGGCCGGCGCGACCTTCATTTCACCCTTCGTCGGACGCCTCGATGACGTGGGCTTCGACGGCATGTCGCTGATCGCCGACATCCGCCTCATCTACGATAATTATGATTTCGATACGCAGATCCTGGTCGCCAGCGTCCGCCACCCTATGCACATCGTCGAGGCGGCCAAGATCGGCGCCGACGTGATGACCGCTCCTCCCAAGATCATCTGGCAGCTGTTCAAGCACCCACTGACCGACAACGGAATCGCCTCATTCCTTAAAGACTGGGAGTCGTCAGGTCAGAAAATCGCGTAAAGTCAAAAACTTGGCTTTCTCGTGTTAACCCTTGAGAAACCTTCGGGCGTAAGACTTTTTCAACCGGTCCAGAGCTAGGTTCCAACCATCCTGCACGAGGAACACGCAGGGTCAGGGCGGCTTGCCGTACCTGCACTTGGAACCAAGGAGCGAAGACCATGAGCAAGTTTCTGAAGCTGATTAAGAACGAAGAGGGTGCAACCGCCATCGAGTACGGCCTCATCGCCGCTCTCATCGCCGTTGCGGCGATTGGCGCGATGCAGGGCATCGGCAACAAGCTGAACACGACGTTCAACAACGTGTCGAACCACCTCGGCTAAGACGCACTCGCGTTCAAGACGAGAAGGCGGCGGTGCCCACGGGCGCCGCCGCCTTTGTTTTGTGGCTATCGCTGCATGCTCAATCGGACGAGGCTGCTGCTGAATGCGTCTGCAGCCTGCCTGCCGCTATGGCGCTTAACGGCGGCTGCCATAGGAAATTAACCGGTCCCGGCGTATTCTTCCTTCGCAATGGCGACGGTCATCCCCTTTGAAGAACGCGCGGTAGCGCATCTGAGGCGCCGCCTCGGCGCGGTCGAGGAAGCGAACGAGGACCTTATCGCGTTTGCCCGCGGGCATTCGGGCGCGGTTAGCTCGATCCACGAAGCGGTGATTGCGGCAATCGATGCCGAGAGCATCGAAGCGTTGTTCCACGTCGTCACCCAGGAATGGCCGCTGATCCTCGGGATCGATGCCGTGGCCCTGTCGCTCATCGTCGCTGACCAGGGCTTTCGCGCCGACGGCGGCGGCGTGCAGCAGGTCGATCCCGCGCTGCTTCGGCGCGAGATTGGGCGGGTCAACGCGGTCCAGATGCGGACCGTGAAGAGAGGACACCCGCTGTTCGGCCCGGCGTGCGATCTCATTCGCGCGCAGGCGCTGATCAGGATCGATTGCGAGCCTCCGCTGCCGCTCGGACTGCTGGCGCTTGGCCAGCGGGCGGAGTTGAACCTCGACGCGCGCCACGGCTCCGAGCTGCTGATGTTCCTTGGGAAGAGTCTTGCGGCTATGATCCGCAAGTGGCTGACGATCCCGCAAGTCTGAAGGACCATCCGGCGCGCGAGGTTGCCGTGCGCTGGGCATTACATCTCCAGAATGATCGTCGTCGTTCGCCGCACACGGTCCGCGCTTATGCCGCGACCGCGCACCGCCTGATCGGATTTCTTGGGCACTATCGAGGGACGTCCATCGATATCTCGGGCCTCGCTAACCTCGGAGCGGCGGACCTACGGGCATTTCTCGCCGAGCGGCGTTCAGAAGGCTTGGGTGCGGCATCGGCCGCGCGCGAGATTTCCGGGGTCCGCGCCTTCCTCAAATATGCAGCAGAACAGCAGGGGATACCTGCACAGCTTCCGCGGACCAGGGGGCCCAAGAAGCCGGGAACACTCCCGCGTCCCGCTGCTCCTGAAGATGCGTTCAATCTCGCGCATGAGGCGGCCGAGGCTGCGAGCTCGCCGTGGATCGGTGCGCGCGATCTCGCGATCCTGCTGCTGCTCTATGGCGCCGGCCTGCGGGTCGCCGAGGCGATGTCGCTTACCGCCGACGCACTGCCCTTGGGATCAACGCTCCGGGTGATGGGCAAGAGATCGAAAATGCGCGTCGTACCGATCGTTGCCGCGGTGCGCGAGGCGATCGAGGATTATGTGCGGCAAAGCCCGTTTCCACTCGAGGGCCCGGTCCCCTTGTTCGTGGGTGCGCGTGGCGGCCCGCTCAACCCTGACCTGGTGCGGCGCGCGGTCGCGGCTGCCCGGCGGCGTCTTGGTCTCCCCGAATCCCTGACGCCTCACGCACTCCGGCACAGCTTCGCAACGCATTTGCTTGCCCGCGGCGCGGACCTGAGGTCGCTTCAGGAGCTGCTCGGGCACGCAAGCCTGTCGTCGACCCAGATCTACACGGCGGTGGACGCGGCGCGACTACTGGATGTCTATCGCCACGCCCACCCGCGCGCCTGAGCAGAGGCCCAGACCGCCGCAAGTCCGCGGCGGATTTTCAGGAGGTAAACCAGTTTGCCGCGGCTCGGCAGCTAGTGGGGCAACCGCCTCGCCGCGACCCGGACATCGATAAAGAACAGCGGTAAAGCGAATGCTAAACAACCGTTTCGGTTGGATTATTTCCGGGCTTCCAAGAGAAGCGACGAAACCATTCTGGAGCTAGTTGTTAAGTCGCTTGATAATCGCATCGAAGATCAGGGCGGGCGTGTCGGTGCCATTAAACCCATCGACCGCGACAATCCCGGTTGGCGAAGTGACATTGATTTCGGTCAGCCACCGGCCGCCGATCACGTCGATCCCCACGAACAGTAGGCCCAGGCGTTTCAGTTCCGGGCCAAGGGTGGAGCAGATTTCCTCTTCCCCGTCCGTAAGTGTTGCCTTGGCCGCGGTTCCGCCGACGGCGAGATTGGATCGGATCTCTCCTTGGCCCGGAACGCGGTTCACCGCGCCTGCGACCTCGCCGTCGACGAGGATGATGCGCTTGTCGCCCTCTGAGATCTCCGGGATGAACTTCTGGATGACGTGCGGCTCTCGATAGTTGCTGTTGAAGAGCTCCATCAGTGAGGCAAGGTTGCGCCCGTCGGCGCCGATCCGGAACACGGATCCGCCAGCAAATCCATGCAGCGGCTTGATGACGATCTCACCCTGCTCGGCGAGGAACTTGCGCGTCAGTCCGAGGGAGCGTGTCAGAACCGTGGGCGGCATGAACTGGGGAAAGTCGAGCACCCACAATTTCTCGGGCGCATTCCGGACGCTCGCCGGATCATTGACGACGAGAGTCTCGTCCTTGATCCGCTCGAGGAGGTGCGTTGCAGTGATGTAGCCGAGGTCGAACGGCGGATCCTGCCGCATCAGCACGACGTCGACATCGCGGCCAAGGTCCAGGATCCTCGGCTCTCCCAGATTGTAATGGTCCCCTTCGACTCGCCGGACGGTGAGGGGATAGCCCATCGTCCATAGCCGGTCCTGCGCCCAGCTGAGGTCCTCGGGAGCATAATAGTAAAGCTCGTGGCCGAGTTCCTGCGCCTTGAGCATGATCGCGAAGGTGGAGTCGCCCGCGATCCTGATCCGGTCGAGCGGGTCCATCTGAACGGCGATGCGAAGATGCATTCGCGCGGCCTAAGGGGTCACCTGGTTTTTGTCACGCGCCGGTCGGTCCCGGTCACTTTGCTGCGCTCGAGAGCGCGGGCATAGGCGCGCTTTCGCGGCACGTTCAGCTTGTCGGCGACCGCGGCAGCAGCGCGCGAGGGCGACAGCCGCAAGAGCGCTTCATCGATCGCCTCGTTGAGCTCGGCATCGCTGGCCTCGAGCGCTTCGCCGGGCGGACCGACGAGAAGGACGATCTCGCCCTTTGGAGCAGAGTCCGCATAATGCTGCGCAAGCTCGCCAAGCGTGCCGGTGACGCACTCCTCGTGAAGCTTGCTTATCTCCCGTGCGACCGCACCTTCTCTGCCGCCAAGATTGGCGGCCAGCGCCGCCAGCGTTTCTCCAAGGCGGGGACCGCTCTCGTAGAAGACGAGCGTTGCCCGAACGGCGGCGATTTCGCCGATCGCATCGGTCCTCGCCTTGGCCTTGACGGGCAGGAAACCGCAAAAGAGGAACCGGTCAGTCGGTAATCCTGCAAGGGTGAGCGCAGCGATAACGGCCGAGGGCCCCGGGACGGTGTGGACGGAATGGCCGGCTGCGCGCGCAGCCCGGACGAGTTTATAGCCAGGATCCGAAATCAGGGGCGTTCCCGCGTCACTGACCAGTGCAATTGCCTCTTCTCCAAGCCTGTTGACGATCCGCCCGCGCTCGCTTTCGCTCGTATGATCGTCGTAGCGGCTCATCGGCACTTTGCTGCCGATGTGAGCCAGCAGCTTGGCGGTTACACGGGTGTCTTCGGCAAGAATCCGATCGGCGCACCGCAGGGTGTCGGCGGCGCGCTGTCCAAGATCGGCCAGATTGCCGATCGGGGTTGCCACGATGTGGAGGCCCGGAGGGAGGTCTTCAGTCATTCATTAACCGCGAAAAAGTTCTTCCAAATCAAATGCAAAAGAGTCATCATCGGGATATTCATCGTCTGCCTGGGGAGAGGTTTGATGATTGTATTACTGGCGGCATCTTCGATCACTCTGACCGCCCTTCAAGCTTCGATCAATGCGCCTCGCGACGCATTCAAGACCTGTCTTAAGGACGCAAGCAGCAAGGCCCTTGGCGCCAAGGTAACCGCCGAGGGGTACGAGGCCTATGTCCGCACCGCCTGCACCAACGAGCTGGGCGGCTTTAGGACGGCGACCGTCAAGTTCGACATGGGCAACAAGATGTCGAGGAAAGACGCGTCTGAAGATGCCGATTCGATGATCTCGGATTTCGTTTCGAGCGCGCTCGACCACTACAAGTACATGGCCGGCTCATCCCTTCCACAGAAGTTGCCGGCTGCTACGCCGCCGCCGACGCCTGCCGCCCAACCGAAGAACTAGGTTCGAGCGCCGAGATCTCGGCGAGGACATGGTCGAGCAGAAGGCGTCCCGCCAAAGTCGGGGCAATGCGCCCGTCGCTGCGGGTCAGGTGACCTGACGCCACAAGCCGGTCCACCTTGTTCCAGTTGACGATCGTGTTGAAGCCGAAGCGCCGGGCAACGGCATCCGCGTCCACTCCTTCGGAGAGGCGCAGTCCCATGACCAATGCCTCGTCGGCCCCTTCCGAGGCCAAGAGAGCAGCTTCTTCCGACATCCCGTGACCGTTGCGCCTGATGCCCGTGAGGAAGTTCTCGGGTTTTCGGTGGCGGACGGTGCGCAGGCCGAGCCTGCGACCATGTGCGCCAGGGCCGATACCCGCGTAATCGCGATACCTCCAGTATGCGAGATTGTGCCGGCTTTGCGCATTTGGCCGGGCGTAATTGCTGATCTCATACGCCGGCATTCCAGCTGCCGTCGTCATGGCGTCGGTCAGCTCATAGAGCGCTGCGCCGGCATCTGCGTCCAGGGGGTGCAACTGACCTTTGCCTACCATGGCGGAGAAGCGCGTCCCGGGCTCAATGGTCAGCTGGTAGAGGGAAAGGTGGCTCGTTCCGAGCGACAGCGCCTGCGCCAGCGTCACGGACCATTTGTCCTCGGTATCGGCCGGAAGCGCGTAGATGAGGTCGAAGCTTACCCGGCGGAAGTTCTTCTGCGCAATCTCGAGGGCCGCGAACCCTTCGCGCGCCGAATGTGCGCGGCCAAGAAAGCGCAAAGCGTCATCATCGAAGCTTTGCAATCCGAGCGACAGGCGGCCGACGCCCGCGGCACGAAGGCTCGCGAAACGGTTCGCCTCGACCGAGTTGGGGTTGGCCTCGAGCGTGATCTCGACCCCGTCGGTGGGCGTCCACGCTTCGAACGCTGCGGCAATGACTGCCTCGACCGTGCGCGGGTCCATCAAGGAGGGAGTGCCGCCGCCAAAAAAGATGGAAGACAGCTCTCGTCCTGGAAGCAGGCGGGCTTCGTGGGCGAGATCGCTCAGGAGTGCCTCGCGCCAGGCGTCCTGATCGATACTCGCCCGCACGTGGCTGTTGAAATCGCAATAGGGGCATTTGCTGACGCAGAACGGCCAGTGGACATAGAGAGCGAGCGCTTCTCCGTTCATTCGTTCATCGCCGCCAGCAACTTGCGGAACGCATCGGCGCGGTGGCTTATCGAATGCTTGTGCTGGGGTTCGAGTTCACCGAAGGTTTCCTCATAGCCGACCGGCACGAACATCGGATCATAGCCGAAACCGCGATCGCCCCGCGGCGGCCAGACCAGGGTGCCGTCGACGCGGCCGTCGAACGTCTCGGTCTGTCCGTCGTTCGGCCACGCAATCGCCAGCGAACAGACAAAGTGCGCGGCGGCGGGCGCATCGGGTTCGGTAGCCACCACTTCGCGCCAGACGCGCTCCATGGCGCGCATCCAATCGCGGTTTCCCTCCTCGTCCTCGGCCCAGCGGGCCGAAAAAATGCCCGGACGCCCGTGAAGAGCGTCCACGCACAAGCCGCTGTCGTCGGCAAGCGCAGGCAGGCCGCTAAGGTCTGCAGCTTCGCGCGCCTTAAGATCGGCATTGTCAGCGAAGGTGTTCCCGATCTCCTCGGGCTCGGGAAGTCCGAGTTCTTCGGCCCCGACACATGCGATCCCCAGGGGCGCTACAAGCTCCGCGATCTCGCGCAGCTTGCCCGGGTTGTGGGTCGCGATGACGAGCTTCTCGCCGATCGGCCTCATCGGCCGGTCGCCTTCAGCTGGGCCTGGAAGATCTCAGAGCAGCCGATACGCGCGAGGCGCAGCAGTCTCAGCAGCCCTTCCTCGTCGTAGCATTCGCCTTCCGCCGTGACCTGCGCCTCGACGATGGAGCCGTCGGCGGTCAGCACGAAATTGCCGTCACAGCCCGCCTGGCTGTCCTCTTCATAGTCGAGGTCGAGGACCCCTGTTCCCTGGTGGATGCCGCAGCTGACGGCTGCGACCTGCGTGCGAATGGGGTCGGAGGGGATCGCCTTTGCCTCGAGCAGCCGGTCGATGGCGATGCGAAGTGCAACCCAGCCACCGGAGATGGACGCGGTCCGAGTGCCGCCGTCGGCCTGGATGACATCGCAGTCGACGATGACCTGCCGTTCGCCGAGCTTTGGAAGATCCACTACCGCGCGAAGGGAGCGGCCGATCAGCCGCTGGATTTCCTGAGTTCGTCCCGACTGCTTGCCCTTGGCCGCTTCCCGGTTGCCGCGTGTGTGCGTTGCACGCGGCAGCATTCCATATTCCGCCGTCACCCAGCCCTGGCCCTTGCCGCGTAGGAAAGGAGGAAGCCTGTCTTCTACACTGGCAGTGCACAGAACACGCGTGTCGCCGAAGCTGACGAGGCACGCTCCTTCGGCATGACGGGTGAAGCCGGGTTCGAATTTCAATGATCGCATTTGGTCGGGCGCGCGGCCGGACGGACGCATGGGACTCTCCTGATACTGGTGCGCCGCGTCCCTAGACCGGCAAGATCGGCAATCCTAGATGGGTCGAATGGCACAGCCCATTGGAGAACTCACCGACCGGATGCGCGAGATCTTCGGGCTCGTGGTCGAGGCCTATCTCGAACGCGGCCTGCCGATTGGCTCCAAGGCCCTTAGCGGGAGCGTAAGTCTCTCGCCTGCCTCCATCCGCGGCGTGATGCAGGAGCTCGAGGAAAGAGGGCTGCTCACCCATCCACATACATCGGCCGGCCGCATTCCGACCGACAGCGGGCTTCGTCTCTTCGTCGACGGCATCATGCAGGCTGCCGCCCCGGATCCACTCGAACGGCGCGAGATCGAGCGGCAGATCGTGCGCGATCAGCCGATCGAGGACGCGCTTGCAGCGGCTTCCGCAGCGCTGTCCGGGTTGAGCCAGGCCGCGGGCGTGGTGCTTGCCCCCAAGCGCGAACTGACGCTCAAGCAGCTGAACTTCGTTCCCTTGAGCAACACGCGCGCTCTTGCGGTGCTCGTGGGCACCGACGGCAGCGTCGAGAACCGGATCCTGTCACTTGACGCAGGGGCCGGCGCATCGGCGCTGACCGAGGTCAGCAATTTCATCAACGCGCGTTTTTCAGGCCTGACCCTCGCGGAGGCGGAGGCGCGATTGCGGGTCGAGGTGCGTGAACGCAAGGAACTCGTCGATGCCGCTGCTGCCGAGCTGGTTGCTTCCGGCCTTGCGGCGTGGAGCCAGGACCATGCACGGCGACCGGTGCTGATTGTCCGCGGGCATGCAAAGCTCATCGATGCTCACGCGGCAGACGACCTCGAGCGAATACGCCGGCTACTCGATGAGCTTGAGGAGGCGCAGGAGATCGGCCGGCTCTTGGAAAGCGCGCGTGATGCTCCGGGATGCCGGATCTTCATCGGATCCGAGAACCGGATGTTCGCCTTGTCCGGCTCCTCGGTCATCGCCGCACCCTATCGAGGGAGCCAGGGGGAGGTGGTTGGCGTTGTCGGTGTAATCGGCCCCACGCGGTTGAACTATGCTCGCGTGGTGCCCATGGTGGATTTCACAGCGAAAGCACTTACGAGATTGATGGCATGACAGAGGCGACCAAAGACGAAGAACAGCTCCATGAACAGGCGGACGAACTGCGCAAGGAGACCGCGAAGGCCTCGCCCGAAGTAGCCGAGCACGATCATGTCGCCGAGCTCGAGCGTCAGCTCGAGGAGGCGAGGTCGAAGGCGCTTTATGCAGCCGCGGAGACCCAGAACGTCCGGCGCCGGCTCGAGCAGGAGCTTCAGCAGGCAACCAGCTACGCCGCTGCCGGCTTTGCCCGCGACATGCTCGCGATCAAGGACCACCTCGATCGGGCGCTCGCAGCGGTGGGTCCGGAGCTCCGGGACGATAAAACGGCCGCGCAGTTTCTTGCCGGAATCGAATCGACGTCCCGGGAACTGGACTCCGTGTTTCAGCGTCACGGCGTCACCCGCATCAAGTCGGTCGGAGAAGATCTCGATCCTCACCGGCACCAGGCGATGCTCGAAATGCCGAGCGATCAGGAGCCTGGAACCATCGTTGAGGAAATGCAGCCCGGCTACATGATGAAGGACCGGCTCCTTCGTCCTGCGCTCGTGGGAGTTGCAAAGAAGCCTGACTGAAGCACTAGTGAACTTCGCGGTGATGTTCCTCGCTCTTGGTCGAAAGGCTGAACCTGCGCTCACCTTTGGCTTCCCCCAAAAGGAGCGCCGCTGCGTAGCGCCCCACCTCGGGTCCATGCTTGAACCCGTGGCCAGAGCCGCCGCCCAGGAGCAGCACGTTGGGCCACTGCGGGTGGATGTCGATAAGGAAATCGCCGTTTGAGCTGTTCTCATACTGGCAGACCTCGGCCCCGGTGAGCGGTGCGCCCTTGAGCAAGGGAAAACGGCGATCGCGAAACTCGATGACCTCCTGGAGCGCGGCTTCGCTCGGACGCCGGCTCTGCGTGTCGGGATCGACCTCCACACCGTGCGCATCGTGGGCGAACTTGACCCCGCGGGTCTCGAGGTCCGGGAAACCGTAGAAAATATCGCCGCCGTTGAAATCGGCCCAGCCAGGCATTGATCCGGGCAGAAATCGGCGGTCTCCGGCAGGTGCGGCGAAATAGAAGACTTCCTGCCGGGTCGGCAGGATCCTTGGACCGATTACTTCGGGAAAGAGCTTGGGCAGCCATGGTCCTGCTGCAAAGACGAACCGATCCGCGCTGATGCGCTCTCCCGACGATAGGACGATCTCGGCGAGGCGGGTCCCGCCGCGCGCGGGGGGCGTCACGAGGGCCTTTGTATATTCACCGCCCGCTCTGACGAAGCGGTCCACAAGCGTCAGGACCGACCGTCGCGCCATCAACGCTCCAAAATCAGGCTCGTAGAGACCAACACTGATCCCGTCGAAGTCGATCATCGGGAAGCGGCGGGCCATCTCTGCCCTTGCCAGCACTTCGGTTCGAAGTCCTACTTCCCTATGCGCCGAGATGCTGTCCGCGACATAGGCCTCTTCGGTCTGAAAGAAGAACAGGACGCCGCACTGAACGAGGATTGGCAGGCCCGATATGGCGCTCAGTGACTTCCATTGGGGCAGCGACTGTGCCGCCATCCGCGTGTAGATTGCATCCTTGCCATAGGCGGCTCTGGTCAACCGGGATTCGCCGCCGGAGGATGCGCGGGTGTGCGCGGGCCCCCAAGCGTCGATCAGAGTGACGCGGTGTCCCTGCTGTTGCAGATGATGTGCAGTCCAGGCCCCGAATACCCCGGCGCCTACGACTGCCACATGGTCCTTCATGTCTCGCTTGTAGGTCTTCGCGAGCCCTGGTGAAACGGCTGCGCCGCCCGCTCCAAGAAGGAGCGAGCGGCGCGTTACCCTCAACCTTCTTTTCCCGTCAGCCGCGCTGCGGCGCAGGCGGCGGCGGAGGAGGCGGTGGCGGTGGCGGTGGCGGCGGAGCCGGGCACGTCGCCGTCACCGGGATCGCCGAGCCGTCCGGACAAGTCTGCGTGGGCGGCGGCGGAGGAGGCGGAGGCGGCAGAGGTGCTGCGACTGAACTTCCAAAACTCTTGCGGATGGTCAGCCCGATCGTCCGCGGCTGCCCGATATTGTAGCCCAATCTCGCGCGGCCGCCGCGTTCCCTGTCGAGCGAGAGTTTGGGATCCTTGTCGAAAATGTTGTTCACATAGGCGGAGATCTCAAGCCCGCTGTCCCAAGTGATCCCGAGCGACGCATTGACCAGTGTGTAAGCCGGCAGCCTTAGCGAGCCAAAGTTCGTATTGGGGCGGTCGCCGAAGGCGCCGGTCACCGGATCGTAGAAGATTGAGTCGAACACTCCCGCCCCAGCTTCCTGGTCGCCGGGCTGCGTAAATCGGCTCCCAACTCGCTGGACACTTCCGTTCACATACCATTCGGTGGTGGGAGTGAGATGTGTGCCATAGGTGGCGCTTGCAGCTATTTGGTATTTCGGAACCGTCGGCAAACGGTTTCCATCGCGAATCCCAGCCACGATCCCACCGGTGGGTGTCGTCACACTGCTGTCGAACTTGGAACTGAGCAGGCTGCCTGCGAGCGAGAAATCAAGGCCCTCCAAGGGGTGTGCGCTGAATTCCGCCTCGATGCCCTCGCTGTGTGCTTTAGGTACGTTGAACACTACACGAGAAGAGCAGCTGCCGGCATCGGCGGTCACCTGGAGATTCTTGATATCATTGTAGAATGCCGCGGCGTTGAAGGTGATTCCGTGCTTTGAATATTTGACGCCCGCTTCGTAGTTCCAGAGCGTTTCATCCTTATAGGTCGGATGGTTGCCGAAGGTTTGCGCATCGATACCCGTCGCGCCTCCAGAGCAAAGCGGGATGTTGAGCGGATCGTTAACCCCGCCGAGGCGGAAGCCCTTGGCCGCCTGAACGTTCACGCTGAGGCTTCTGCTGGGCTCCCAACTGAGAATCCCGCGGGGCGAGAAGCCGTTGGACTTGGTGCGGTCGCCGATCCGGGTATCTCCGTTGGAGAAGATGCCGCCCGAAATGAAGTCGCGCCGTTCCTTGAAGTCGTACCAGCGGCCACCCGCGGTAATCTTGAACTGACTGAACCTGTAGCTCGCCTCGCCGAACACGGCCTTCTGCTTAATGACATACGGCAGGTCGGCGTTGTACGGCGAGTTGAGAGGAAAGCCGTTTGAGATCGCCGCGTCTGCAGAAGTGAAGGGAACGCGGTTCGCGGGCAGGGGTGCATTAACTTTGCACGTCGCGCTTGCCTGTGCCTGGTCGAAGCAAAGTTCCTGGAGGAACAGGTCGCCTGCGACATCGTAACCCGGAGTGGGCAACCGCTGATGATATTGGCGGTGCACATCGCTGTAGAAGCCGCCGAAGACCCATTGCAGTGGCCCGTTGCCGGTTGACGCGAGCCGCAGCTCCTGCGTGAATTGATTGAGACGCGTCGTATCGCGCAGGTTCGAAGGCAAGGTTGCTTGCTGGGCAATCGCGAGCGAACGGGTCGGATCGGTCCCAAGGAAGGCCTCCGCGAAGCTTACGGTGACGGAGTTTGTCAGCGCCGATGCATCCCGGCTGACCAGGATGTTGCGCCACAACTTGCTGCTGACCGAAGTCAATTCGACCGGTCCGAAGTCATAGCTGACGGTCAGGTCGGCAAGTGCCGTCTTGTCGCGAAATTCCTCTGGCAGCTTGAGATAGACTTTACGCTCCCCAAGATCCGTTCCCGCGGCACCGGACGTGAATTGGTTGTCGTAGAGGTTATAGAATTCCTCACGATTGAAGCCGTTGGCCTTCGCCTCCTGATACACCAGCCTCGGCGTGACCTTCACTTGCGGCGCTGGTTGCCACAGGAGCGAAATCCTTGTGCCGGTCCGGTTGCCGTCGTTGACGTTCTTGCCATGAGCAGGCCCGACGGCGTCGACAAATCCGGCGAAATGGGTGTGATAGCCAACGATCCTCAGTGCAGCCTCGTTCGACATGGGAATGTTGAGCGCGGCCTTGGCATCGTAGCCAATGTCGCCGCCCTTGAGGACATTGACCCCGGCTTCGACCGTTCCCTCGATCCTGTCCGTTCGCGGCTGGTTGGTGATGTAGCGGATCGTGCCGCCCACTGAACCCGAACCGAAAAGCGTACCCTGCGGCCCGCGGAGCGTCTCCACGCGATTAAGATCAAACAGATCGAAGTCCGGCGTGAACAGCGACAGCGAGGCGACGCTCTCATCGAGGTAGATACCGACCTGTTCCTTCACGCCAGGCTGGTCTCTGACGATCTGACCCGCCGACACGCCGCGGATCGACACCTGGCTCTGGCCGGGACCGAGGTTCTGCACGGCAAGTCCCGCGACATTGCGGCTGATGTCCTCAAGGGTTTGGGCGTGGGCTCGCTGTATATCCTGCTGAGTCTGTGCGTTTACCGAGAAAGGAACGTCCTGCACCGTGGACGCACGCTTGGTCGCGGTGACGATGATTTCGCCCTGGGTTGGCGCAGGCGCCGCCGGCGACGCATTGGGCCGCGGATTGGCGGCTTGCGCCCGCTGCTCCTGCCCGGTTTGCGCGGATGCCGGCGCTGAGACTGCGACGACGGATACGCCAACAAGCAAGATAGCTGCAGCTCGCATAAATAATCCCCCGGTTTTGTTGCCTTGCCGACACTATGCCCGAAACAACAGCATTCGCGGAAGACGGGGCGAGCAGTCACGTCACTTTCATGCAGCAGCTGTTGCAGGATTGTGACATCACCTGCGGAAAGGGAGCAGGTCGGCCGGAGGGACTTGGGCCTGCGGTGCGCCGCGGTCGGCAAAGAACCGATGGCGTACGATTTCCGCCTGCTGCTCGATCCCGTAGCTTCCGAAGGGCTTGCCGGGCTCGAGCCTGTAATCATAGCGGCAGAATGGGTGACGCATCATCGGCAAGTAGAAGGATCCTCCCCTTTGCGACTGCCAGACGTGGGTCATTTCATGGATGAAGAAGCCCTGCAGTCCCAGCGGCTCCTTTGAAAAGTCCTCCGACCAGCCGCCGCCATCGGGGTGGAACCAGATGTTCCCCATCGGCGCCATCGCGGCCTGGCGCGGATGAAAGGGCCACCACTTGCCCTTGACGAGACGCACCCTTGAATAATCGATCGCATCTTCAAAGATCGAGCGGAGTAGTTCGATCTCGCCTTGCGTCAGGGAACGCCGCTCCATTCGCCAAGGCTAGCGGGCCGTCGCTCCGTGCGCCACTTGCGGGCTTATCGGTGCATCGCTAGGGCAACGACAAAAGCAAAACGGAGGAAGGTTTCCATGAGCGAGACTGCCGATCGGGTGAAGAAGATCGTCGTCGAACATCTCGGCGTCGAGCCGGACAAGGTGACTGAGGATGCAAGCTTCATCGACGATCTCGGCGCGGACAGCCTCGACATCGTCGAATTGGTGATGGCATTCGAGGAAGAGTTCGGAGTCGAGATTCCGGACGACGCCGCCGAGAAAATCACCACGGTTCGCGACGCGATCGACTATATTGATCAGAACAAGGGCTGATCGGGTCCGCTGACCTGCCGCCGCACGCCTAGTAAGGCGGCATCGAACGGCTTCCCGAACCCATCGGGAGGCCGTTTGTTTTGGAAGGACTGACGGAGTGGAAATGATGCGCCGTGTCGCCGTGACGGGTCTGGGTTTGGTGACGCCGCTGGGCGCCGACGTCGAGACCTGCTGGAAAAACCTCATTGCCTCGAAGAGCGGCGCCGGACCAATCACCAAGTTCGACGCGAGCGATCAGAAGTGCCGGATCGCCTGCGAGGTGAAGCCTGCGGATCACGAATATGGGTTCGATCCGTCCAGGCGCGTCGACCACAAGATCCAGCGGCAGGTGGATCCCTTCATCGTCTACGGTCTCGATGCAGCCGGCCAGGCGATCGAAGATGCGGGCCTTGTCGACA
Source organism: Sphingomonas agri (assembly GCF_038148795.1). Classification (NCBI taxonomy): domain Bacteria; kingdom Pseudomonadati; phylum Pseudomonadota; class Alphaproteobacteria; order Sphingomonadales; family Sphingomonadaceae; genus Sphingomonas; species Sphingomonas agri. Next base: position 292,395 of record NZ_JBAPEU010000003.1, read on the forward strand.
TGGACGAGGAGACGCGGCTTAGAGCCGGTGTTTCCATCGGTTCGGGCATTGGGGGACTTCCGGGGATCGAGAGCGAAAGCCTCGTGCTGCACGAAAAGGGTCCGGGCCGGGTCAGCCCTCACTTCGTCCATGGCCGCCTGATCAATCTCATCTCGGGTCAGGTTTCGATCAAATACGGGCTCATGGGGCCCAATCATGCAGTGGTGACGGCCTGCTCGACGGGCGCCCATTCGATCGGTGACGCGGCACGAATGATCGCGATGGACGATGCCGACATCATGCTTGCCGGCGGCTCCGAATCGACCATCTGTCCGATCGGCATCGCGGGCTTTGCGCAGGCCCGGGCACTCAGCACGAATTTCAATGATCACCCCGAAAAGGCTAGCCGGCCCTATGACAGGGACCGTGACGGCTTCGTGATGGGCGAGGGTGCAGGAGTCGTCGTGCTCGAGGAGTATGAGCACGCAAAGGCGCGCGGCGCGAAAATCTACGCCGAAGTGATCGGCTACGGATTGTCCGGCGACGCCTATCACGTGACCGCGCCGCACCCGGAAGGGTCCGGCGGATACCGGGCGATGCAGATGGCACTGAAGAAGTCGGGGCTTCAGCCCTCCGATATCGATTATATCAATGCTCACGGCACCTCGACGCCGCTTGGCGACGAACTCGAGCTTGGAGCCGTGCGGCGATTGTTCGGCAATGCCATCGCGAACGTGTCGATGAGTTCGACCAAGTCGGCGATTGGACATCTGCTCGGCGGAGCGGGCGCGGTCGAGAGCATCTTCTGCATTCTGGCCATGCGCGACCAGGTGGTGCCCCCCACGCTGAACCTGGATAATCCGAGCGAGAGCTGTGAAGGCGTCGACCTTGTGCCTCACAAGGCCAAGGAGCGGCCGGTCCGGGCCGTCCTCAACAACAGCTTCGGCTTCGGCGGTACCAATGCTTCGCTGGTCATGAAGGCGGTGTGAGGCGGCTCCTTGTTGCCGGGGCGGCGCTTGTCGCCGCGATATTGCTCGGCATCTATCTTCTCTGGTGGAGTAGCGGACCAAGGCCTGGCCCGCATAACGTCATGATCGAGGAGGGCGCGACGGTCGGATCCGTTGCGCGCAAGCTCGAGAAAGAAGGAGTGATCCCTGGCTCGGCTCGCACCTATTACCTGATGGCGCGACTGTTCGGGTCGCACGATCCGATCCAGGCGGGAGAGTTCGAGATTCCAAGGGGAATGGGCGGTTCCGCCATCCTGGACCTGCTTCAGCACGGCAAACCCGTCCAACGGCTGATCACCGTAACCGAGGGCATGCCGGCGATCGCCGTGACCGAGAAACTCGCCGCGAACCCGTATCTTGCGGGGCCGCTACCCAGCATAGACGAGGGTTCGCTGCTACCGGACAGCTACGGCTACCAGCGAGGTGAGACGCGCGCTGCGCTCGTCAGTCGAATGCAGCGAGCCATGCAGAAGACGGTTGCAGCGCTCTGGGCGAGCCGAAGCAGCGATTGCCCCATCGTGATGCCCGAGCAAGCAGTAATCCTGGCCTCGATCGTCGAGAAGGAAACCGGAAAGGCCGCCGAGCGTCCGATGATTGCCGGGGTTTACTGCAATCGGTTGAGAATCGGCATGAAGCTCGATGCCGACCCGACGGTGATCTACCCGATCACCAAGGGCAAACCGCTCGGCCGCCGCATCCTGAAGTCGGAACTGAATGCCGAGAACGGTTATAATACCTATCGCCGAAGCGGATTGCCCGAGGGGCCGATCGCGAACCCCGGCAAGGCCAGCATCGAGGCAGTGCTTCACCCCGCGCCAACCAAGGCGCTTTATTTCGTCGCCGACGGAACGGGTGGACATGTGTTCGCCGACACACTCGCCCAGCAGAATGCCAATGTCGCAAGATGGTATGCGATTCGCCGGCAGCGAGGGCAGATGTGAGGATAAACTGCTCGCTCCGGCGCCCGCCCGCATCGCTGCTGGCTCGGCGTTGACCTACCGGTTTTTCTGACCAGCTTTGTCTTTCGCGCCGCGGGGGTCGGCCGCCAGCGCCTCGCTTCTCACGTAGCCGACGCGCCGTTTGGTCCCCCCATATCCCCAGGCCCATCCGATGCTGTCATCCAGCATCTCGAATCGCTCGCCCTCACCAAGCTCGCAGATGACAGAGGCTTCATCGGAAGGAGCGCTGCGCAGCGACGCCCGCCGGCTGAGCAGGCGATGCAGCGGCTCGGCATAATGGGACGCAATCACACTCCCGGCGAGGGAGACGTCGGCGAGGTCCTTCCGGTAGGCGTTGAATTCAGGATCTGGCGGATTCGACGGCCCCGAAAGTGCGTACTCGTCAGCGCTGGTGGGCGTAGGCCGGGGCTTGGCCGATGATTGGCCGGTGGCCCGCGGAGCCACTGTCGCTCTCGCGGAGGTTGCGTTTGAAGCCTTCAAGAAAATCTGCCCCGCTGCTGGTGCGGACGACAAACACGTTCCGGCGATCGTCCTGGTCTCGCTCGCGCCGCAGATAGCCGAGCGCACCCAGCGTGTTCAAGGCGCGAGTGACCACGGGTTTTGAAACCCCCAGCACTCTTGCCAGACCGCGCACCGTGTGAGGTCCAGGGGTGAGGTAGACCAGCATCAACAGTGCCATCTGCCGGTTCGTGAGGTCCGGCTCACCCGAGCGGACATAGGCGATAAGGGCCTTCATCCATCCCGTCAGCGATACCTCGCCCATAACCGCAAAACTCCAATTCTGCGCCGCGTTAGCTTGGCGAAGTAAACCGGCCAGAGCCGGAATTGTTGCAGTGCCGTGTCTTTAAAAAAGCGTGATCTTCGCCAATTGCTGTTTCACGCGTGTAAGTAACGGGCTTTCATGAACGCGAACATGGCCCGCAGTCCGAGCGCTTCACCGCCCTTGGGGCGGCCAGGTTTTGCAGCATCGCGCCAGGCGTAAGTGTCGAAATGCGCCCATTGAATTTGGTCAGGAACGAAGCGTTTCAGGAACAGCGCGGCGATGATGCTTCCGGCCATCGGACTGTTTGCGGCATTTGCGAGGTCCGCGATGTCGCTCTTGAGCATTTCGTCATAGGGATCCCACAGCGGCATTCGCCAGATCGGGTCGTCGGAGCGGCCTGCCGCCGCGGCCGCTTCGGCGGCGAGCTCCTCGCTGGTTGAAAAGAAGGCAGGAAGATCTGGTCCCAGCGCAACCCGTGCGGCGCCCGTCAGGGTCGCAAAGTCGATGATGAGTTCTGGATGATCCTCTGCTGCCCTCGCAAGCGCGTCTGCAAGGATCAGCCGCCCCTCAGCGTCGGTATTGTCGATTTCGACGAACAGTCCCTTGCGGGACCGGATCACGTCTCCTGGACGGTAGGCGCTTCCCGAAACGGCATTCTCGACAGCGGGAATGAGGAGCCGAATCCTGACCGGCAGCCTTTCGGCAATGATCAAGCGCGCCAGCGCCAGCGCATGGGCTGCTCCGCCCATGTCCTTCTTCATCAGGCGCATCCCTGAAGCAGGCTTGAGGTCGAGACCGCCGCTGTCGAAGCAGACGCCCTTGCCGACGATCGCAACATAAGGGTCACCAGGCTTGCCCCACTCGAGCTCGATCAGTCGGGGCGCGCGGCGTTCGGCAGCGCCGGCGCCGACTGCGGCGATGAGGGGATAACCCTCCGCGAGATCCTTTCCACCCGTGACCTGAACCCTCGCGCCGAGTTCGTTGGCCGTCTCGCGAACCGCCTCCTCAAGTTCGGCGGGTCCAAGATCGCCAGCCGGCCTGTTGACCAGATCTCGGACAAGAGCGGTCGCACCAGCCTCGCGAACCAAACCATCAATCCTCGCGGCATCCTTGCTGAGGAGAATTCGCGGGCCGCGCTCCGGTTCTTCGTTCTTTGAGCGATATTCATCGAAGGCGTGCTGCCCGAGGAGCCATCCGAGCGCCGCCTCGCCGGGCTCGCCCTGCGCAAGCTTGTACGTCCCCTGCGGCAGTTTTTCCGCGAGGCTTGCGAGGCACCAGGGCGAGAGCTCATCAATGGCGTTGACCACGCTCACGACTTCGAAGTCGTTGCCGCGCGGCAGCAATGCACTGGAATGAGCAGTCTTGCCGTCGAACCTCTGTGCCTCCAGGAGCGCGCGATCCTCGGCCGGCCGCTTCTTCATCCAATCGGCGAAGCTGTTTTTGTCGACGAGGTGGATCGGCCGGGCCTTCTGCCCGCGATCAGCGACAAGCAATTGCGCAAAATCGGTCATGAAAGCGGCTCTAGTGCGCGGGCAAGGACAGGACCAGTCCGGCGCTTGAACCTCTCCTCCCCGAGACCGCACTGACCGCGTCGGGGGGGCACCCAGCCAATAGGGGTAGCCCCATGAGGAGCATTACGTTCGCAGTCGCCGTTCTCCCGATCATCCTTGGGTCATCCGCGGTCGCGGCAACCGTTTCGGACCCCGCCAATGATTTCCTGCCAAGTTTTGTCGGTACCGCCAGTCCCGACCTTGACGTAACGAGCTTCTCGGTCAGTCTTAATCCTGCAGCCACAAGCTTCACGCTCGGCGCTGTCCTTGCCGGGCAGATCGATCCTGCAATGGCGGGCTTCTATGTGATCGGCGTCGATACCGGAGCGGGCGCGATCAGGCCCTTTGGCGCCATCGGGGAGCCGAACGTGATCTTTGACCAGGTGATCGTCGTGCAGAAGAACGGAACAGCCACTCTTGGTGCTAACGCGCTTGGCGTTTCGATGGTTGGAAACCAATTCATCGTCACCGTTCCGACCGCGCTTCTCCCGTCCACAGGCGCAAGCCCTGCCAGTTACGGCTTCAACATCTGGCCACGTTTCGGGGCAACAGTCACGAATAACAGCCAAATCTCTGATTTTGCGCCCAATAATGCGCTGCTTGGCGTCAATGGAATTCTTCCGGCCGTTCCGGAACCGTCCTCGTGGCTCATGATGCTGCTTGGCTTGGGCATCGTCGGCGGCTCGATCGAATTCAGGCGGCGGCGAAAGGCGGCTCCCCGGTTCGCCTTGAGCGCTTAAGCGGGAACGCCGAAGAGGTCGTGCTCGTCGGCGTCTTCGACCTGTGTCGTCACGATGTCGCCGGGACTGAGCCCGGCGGCGTCGCGAAGGTGGACCTCGCCGTCGATCTCCGGCGCATCGGCCTTGGATCGCCCGGTAGCGCCGCCGGTGTCCTCGTCGACGGCGTCGATCAATACGTCGATCCTCGAGCCGATCTTGGCGGTGAGCTTCGCAGCCGAAATCCGGCTCGATAGTGCCATCAGCGCTTCGTAGCGTTCCTGCTTCAGCTCTTCGGGGACCTGATTTTCCATCGCGGTCGCAGGAGCTCCCTCGACCGCCTCGAATTTGAAAGCCCCGACGCGATCGAGCTGGGCTTCCTCGAGCCAGGCGAGGAGATAGGCGAAATCCTGCTCCGTTTCTCCGGGGAAGCCGACGACGAAGCTCGAGCGGATTGCAAGTTCGGGGACTTGCTCCCGCCAGCTACGGATCCGCTGCAGCACCTTCGCGTCGTTCGCCGGACGCCGCATGCGTCGCAGCACGTCCGGGCTCGCGTGCTGGAACGGAATGTCGAGGTAGGGGAGGACGAGGCCCTCGGCCATGAGCGGGATTACGTCGTTCACGTGCGGGTAGGGATAGACATAGTGCAGCCGTACCCAGGCGCCGAGCTTGCCCAATTCCCGCGCGAGATCCGTCATGTGCGCCCGGACTTCGCCACCTTTCCAGGGCCAGACCGCGTGGCGCAGATCCACCCCATAGGCGCTCGTGTCCTGACTGATGACCAGCAGTTCCCGAGTTCCCGCTGCAACGAGCTTTTCGGCTTCGCGCAAAATGGCGTCGGGGCGGCGGCTTACGAGGTCTCCCCGCAGGTGCGGGATGATGCAGAAGGCGCAGCGATGGTTGCACCCCTCGGAAATCTTCAAATAGCTGTAATGCCGCGGTGTCAGCTTGAGGCCGGCTTCCGGCACGAGGTCGACGAACGGCGATGGGACTGGAGGGGCTGCGCTGTGCACGGCGGCAACCACTTCCTCATATTGTTGAGGCCCGGTGACCGCGAGCACGTCCGGAAAGCGCTCCCGGATCAGTTCGGCCTCCTTGCCCATGCAGCCGGTGACGACGACGCGGCCATTCTCCGCGATCGCTTCACCGATTGCTTCCAGGCTCTCCTCCTTGGCAGAATCGAGGAAACCGCAGGTGTTGACCAGCACGACGTCGGCGCCTGCGTAATCGGGCGACATGTCATATCCATCGGCGCGCAGCTTGGTCATGATGCGCTCGCTGTCGACGAGTGCCTTGGGACAGCCAAGAGAGACCAGCCCGACGCGCGGGGGCTTGGGTAGAGTTGTGATGTTCATCGGAAGAGCCGCGCCAATATAGTGATTTTGGGGCGAAAACTAGGCGTGCGGCTGAACGCCTTGTTCAGGCGAGCAAAGCGCGGCTAAGGCGCCAGCAATGCAAGAGGAGCAAGCATGCGTATCGCGATGATCGGCACCGGTTATGTGGGGCTCGTTTCCGGCGCCTGCTTCGCTGACTTTGGTCATCGGGTCTGCTGCGTCGACAAGGATTCGGCGAAAATCAATGGCCTCAACGCCGGCGTCATGCCGATCTGGGAACCGGGACTGGAAGCGATCGTCAAGTCGAACGTCGAGCGGGGCCGGCTCACTTTCACGACCGATCTTGCAGAAGCGGTGAAGAACGCGGAGGCGGTGTTCATCGCGGTCGGCACACCGGCGCGCCGCGGTGACGGGCACGCCGATCTCACCTTTGTCTTCGAAGCCGTTCGCGAACTCGCCAAGGTCATGAAACCAGGCACGGTCGTCGTCACCAAGTCGACCGTTCCTGTCGGTACCGGGGACAAGATCGAAGCGATCCTCAGAGACGAGGGTGTCGAAAAGGTATCGGTCGCGTCCAATCCTGAGTTCCTGCGCGAGGGCGCAGCGATCGCGGACTTCAAGCATCCGGATCGCATCGTGGTTGGCGCCGAGGATGCCCACTCCCAGGACGTTCTTCGCGAAATCTACCGACCATTGTTTCTCAATCGGGCGCCAATCTTGATCACCGGCCGCAGGACGGCCGAATTGACCAAATATGCGGCCAATGCATTTCTCGCCGTGAAGATCAGCTTCATCAACGAGATCGCGGACCTGTGCGAAGCCGTTGACGCAGACGTGCAGGACGTTGCCCGCGGCATCGGCCTCGACAACCGCATCGGTCCCAAATTCCTGCACGCGGGCCCTGGATATGGTGGTAGCTGCTTCCCCAAGGACACGCTGGCCCTCCTGCAGACGGCGGATGAGGCGGGGATCGACCAGCGGATCGTGCGCACGACCGTCAACGTGAATGATGACCGGAAATCCCAGATGGTCAATCGGGTCGTTGCCGCGATGGGCGGGAGCCTCGAGGGGAGGCGCGTCGGCGTCCTCGGGCTAGCCTTCAAGCCGAATACCGATGACATGCGCGAGGCGCCATCGATCCCGCTGGTCCAGGGGCTCGTGAAGCTCGGCGCTCAGGTTCGCGCATTCGATCCCGTTGCCCGCGAGCAGGCCGAGAAGGTGCTCAAGGGAATCGAGTTTGCCGATGATGCCTACGCAGCTGCGGAGGGCGCGGACGTTCTCGTCATCGTGACGGAATGGGACGAGTTTCGGGCGCTTGACCTCGACCGCATCGCGGCATCCCTCAAGGGCAAGGTTCTTGTCGACCTTCGAAACGTCTACGACCGGCAGGAAGCGGAGGAGGCGGGCCTCGTGTATTACGGGGTCGGCCGCGGGCGGCCCTCGGTCGCAACAGCCTGAACCTTTGGGTTTCCCGCATTTTCGGGCGAGCGCGGCGCGGTCAGTGTCGAACTCAACGCTTGGTCAAACTCGCTCCGGTGCCGTGGGAAATTGATGCGCCCGCCACTCTTGCGCTCTATCTGGAGTTCATAGGCGCGGGCGAGTTTTTCATGGGCGGACCGCGCTGCCGCATTGTCCGCAGCTTCCGCCAGGGTCCGCTCCACCTGCTGCCGGAGGAAGACGTAGTTGAGATCCATGGCGAGGTCTCCCTGGACGTGGGGCGCGCCTCGTTACGGCGTTGGAACTTGAACCGAAGCTGAGCAAAAACGACTGTCGTCGACGCTTAGGGGCGCACGAGCGCCAGACGGTTCATTGTGGGCGCGGTCTCCGGAATCCTGATCAGCAAAGGCAGTACAGCAGCAGCGACGAGCGCGATCATGACCCCCGGCACGCTCGCCCAGCCTGTCTGCTCGACGAGCAGCTGTGCACCAAATGGCGTCAGGCCTCCAAAGACGGCCGTCGCCATCGTCGCGCCGAGCGCAAGGCCGGTGATCCGGCCTTCGCCTGGGAATTGCTCGGCAGTCGCGACCGCTCCCACCGCGCTCACCGCTCCTGCGAGCAGCGCAAGGATGACCGCTCCTGCAAGCACCTCGGAATGTGCCTCATTCGCCATTAGTGAGAACATCGCGGTCGGCAGTGCGGCGCTCGCGATGCAAAGGCCGATGAGCACGGGCCTGCGGCCGATGCGGTCGCTGAGGGCGCCCGTTAGGGGCGTCACGAGGATGACTGCAAATGCGGCAATGGTCGACAGCCAGAGGGATTCGCGTTCGGTGAGCTTGCCGACAGAGGTGAGGAAAGCGGGGACATAGGTAATCCCGACATAATAAGTGATCGATCCCAGCGCCGAGATGGAAAAGGAGCGCAGAATGCCAAGACGATGATGAGTGAGCGCGTGGCGGAAAGGGTGATCGGGTACGCTTGCCTCTTCCCGCTGCCGGCGAAACTCAGGCGACTCGGCCATCGTCGAACGCGCGATCCAGACGGTTCCGGCCAGTGCGGCACCCACGAGGAAAGGGATACGCCATCCCCAGGAATCGAGATCTGCAGGGCCCAGCGCGCTGACCGTCAGCGCCGATACGCCGACGGCAAGCAGGCCGCCGATTTCACTTGCAGCCGAGGCAGACGAAGTGATCAGGCCCCGTCGGCGCGCGGGCGCCCCTTCGAGGAGGTAGGCAACGACACCCGTATATTCGCCGCCAACGGAGAATCCCATGACGCAGCGCAGCACGAGAAGGAGCCAGCCCGCGGCGGGTCCCGCCTCGGCCCGTGTCGGAAGGAAGGCGGTTATAAGCATCGCGGCTGTCATGAGTGCGACCGAGAGAAGCATCATTCGTCGTCGGCCGTGGCGGTCACCGATGTGGCCGAAGAAGACGGCTCCCAGGGGGCGCATGAGATAGGCGATGGCAAAGCCGCCCAAGGTCATCAGGAGAGACCCGCTGCCCCCGCCGTAGAAAACCCGCGCCAACACGGTTGCGAAGTAAAGGTAGAGGGTGAAATCATACCATTCGACGACCGTCGAGAATGCGGCGACCGCGAGCGAGTGGGGCGGCAATACGGTCCGGTGGTCAGTCGCGGGTGCGCGGTGCAAGCTCATCCAGATGAAGTAGCATGTCGGCGGGATCGTCGTAGACTCTCAGTGCGCCGGCGCGTTCCAGCTCCTCTCGACCGTACCCGCCAGATAGAAGCCCGATCCCAAGTGCACCGCAACGGGCAGACGCGATCATGTCCCAGATGCTGTCGCCTATGACGTAGGAACCCTGCGTCGCCGTCCCGAGCCTTCGTGCGGCCTCTATGAACAAGTCCGGATCGGGCTTGGCATAATTGACCTGGTCGCGGGTGACTATGGTCGCGGTTTCGGGGCTGATCCCGAGACTTTGGAGATTCGCCTGCGCGGTTAGCGTTCGCCCGCTGGTTGCAATCGCCCACGGGATTTCAAGATCGGTCAGCGCCCCCAGCAGCTCGACTGCGCCTGGCAACGGCACCACTTCATCCGACAGCGCCAGAAAATGCTCCGCGTGCCGAGAACGAAGTCGCTGGATCGTCGCCTCGTCGATGGGCCGACCAATCTCGCGCAGGAGCTGATGGGTGAACAAACCACCGCTCATGCCGATCTTGCGGTGGATCCTCCAGACGGAGAGCTCGATGTCCTCCTCCCGAAGCGCGAGGTGCCAGGCGCGGACGTGATTGTAGACGCTGTCCACCAGAGTGCCGTCGAGGTCGAAGAGGAAAGCGATCGCGGATCCCATGTCCCGATGGACAATAGGGCAAGAGACCTTCGGTTCCCGGACATTCCGACGGCTCGGGATCCTGGTTACGGTTCGTCAACCTATTCCCCGGATGATCGGAAGCGGCGTGGAGCGGTGGCAAGAAGGGGGCACCGCTCATGAGATTTTTCAAGGCCAACGAAGCCGCCCAGTCCGAGGAGGACCGGGCACGTGACGCGCGTTTGACCGCCATCGCGAGCCGATATCGGCAGCGCGAGCGCGAAGATCAGGTTTCAGAAGCTTCCGATCCTCTAGAAATTCGGAACGTGCTGCAATGATCAAGCCTGCGTCGCTGGAGCGGCTACGCGTCATTTCAAAACAGCGGTCGATCCGTCGGCCGCTGCTCGTACCCGTATCCTCCGATCACAACGAGAATGCTCCCGATCAAAGGGTGACGAAGATCGAATGGCCGATCTCCGGCTGAGCGCGCTGCTCGTTGCGCTCGCACTTCCGCCTGCAGCATGCAACAAGCTGCCGCAGGACAATCCCAAGAGCTCCGTCACGGTAAAGCTCCCTCCTGCACGGCCGGCCAAACCTACCCCGGGGTTCCGGGGCATTGCGAACAGCGAGGAATCCCTCCAGTCTCGGTAAGATGATCCGGCAAATGCGGCCCGCTTTGTTTGGATTGGTGGGCTTCGCAGGCGCTGGCCATGCGTCGCCGCTGCCATTCCAGCTGACGCAAGTCGGGCCAGGCGTCTACGCCGCCACCGACGGGCCTCAACATAAAGCGGGCTCAAACGCCGGATTTGTCATCGGCGACGATGGCGTGCTCGTGATCGACGCGTTCTTCAATCTCGAGGCGGCGCGCGCACTCGTATCGGAGATTCATCGGCTGACGCCAAAGCCAATCCGTTACCTCGTCAACACCCACTATCATGTCGACCATACCGGGGGAGATCAGGCACTTAAGGATGCCGGGGCACTCATTCTGGCTCACCGCAACGTTCGCAGCTGGGTGCGAACCGAGAACCTTAACCTGCTCGGGGACAGGATAACGCCCGCGCTCAGGGCCAGCATCGCTGCCCTTCCCCTGCCGGACATTGTCACGGACAAACAGCTCACGATCTGGCTGGGATCGCGCAGGATCCTCATCAAGCCCGTTCTTGGGCATACGGGGGGCGATCTTACCGTTTTCGTTCCCGACGCGCAGGTGCTGTTCACCGGCGACCTTCTTTGGCGCAGGATCGCTCCCAATCTAATCGACGCCTCGGTGAAGGAATGGACTGCGACCGATGCCGGTTTCGCGGCCATGCCCGGGGCCTTCCGCATCCGCTTTGTGCCTGGGCACGGCGAAGTCGCGAACCTTGCCGACGTTAAGGATTTCAGGAGCTACCTTCTCGACCTTCAGCGCCTCGTTGCATCCGCGCGCAACGAGGGTCTCGGGGAAGATGCGCTCATCGCCTCAATCCCTCTCAGGCTAAAGGCGCTTCATCCCGATTGGTTCATCAGCGACCGCGCCGCCGCAGCCGAGGTCCGCTATATGAATCAGGAGCTTGCCGGGGCCAAGCGGCGACCTGTTCCGGCCCCGCAATGAGCCACGGTTATCGTTGACGGAACGTTGCGGCGGCGCTTTCGTTGGCCTGCCGACATTTGTCAGAAGGAGAGGGAAATGAGGCTTACGCTTATCCTCGCAGCGACGGTCGTGCTGGCGGCTTGCGCAACGAGGCCGCCGCCGCCACCGGCCATGCAGACCTGTGCGGACGGGACGCAGATCCCGGTCACGACGCCTTGTCCGCCGCCACCGCCACCTCCGCCGCCGCCTGCGATGACGACATGTCCGGACGGCACGACGGTACCGGCAGGCGCGACTTGCCCAACTCCGCCTCCGCCTCCGCCGCCTCCGCGGCGCGCCGGCGAGCGCGGCTAAGCCCTCGGGGGAATTCCCCCGTCACTGACGTCTCGTGCAGCGGGAGCTCCTCTGGACTTCCCGCTGCACGAACGCGTGCCTGAAGTCCGCTCGGGCGCTAGTGAATCCCCGCTTCACCCAATGAGGAAGGACAATCTTCACTCCCGACTGCTCTTCCGGAAAGCGGGAGTAAGGTGATGCACGACATGGACCTTCTGCCTTCGCAGCAATGCAATGCGGACATGCCCGTCAGGGTTTGCCGGGCCAACGGATCGGAAGTCGCCGTGCGCCTGAGGCTTCTCGGCTACGATGGATGCGAATTCGAATGTGATGAGGAGTTTGCCCCCGGAGAGGCGGTTTCCCTTCATCTCTACCGGATGGGCCGCATCCGCGCCCGCATCGTGGCGCGTGAGGCGCAGGTCGTCGAAGCCGTGTTCGACATGGAATGCCCGGTCTGAACAGTCCGTCCCGTCCCGGCACAATCAAATCTACGTGGTTTGGAATGTTCGCCGGCGGTGCGACATGCGAAGTCCCAAGGCAACCGGAGGTCGATTTTCCGTGCCATTCGGAAAGAGAGAGGCGCCGCTTTGCCGGCGCCAATGCAAGCGCGAAGAGGTGATGCTCGCGGGCTCTGCTCTTGCGGTCACACGTTCGCGTTCGATTATCGTGCAGGACATCTCCGAAAGCGGCGCTGCGCTTGCCGGGCGGGATCTGCCGCCGCCGGGCGATGACGTAATGATGGTCGTCGGACCATTTGATGCGATGGCTCGGGTCGTTTGGCGAACCGCCAATCTGTGCGGGATCCGGTTCGACGAACTGATCGAACCTGAACTTCTGGCGAAGATGAAGCAGGAGGCGACGTGGGCCTCAATCTGCGGCTGGGCAAGTTGAGCAGTTAACGGTAGGACGCGCAGAATTGCCGTTCGACGGCTTTGACCCGAGAACGGCCCTATGCTTGCCTGACCTCCTGCTGGGGGATCCGATGAAGCCCTATATCATTGGCGCGGTTGTGGTGTGGGTCCTCTGCGGCTTTGCCGGCGCGGGATTGCTCGGTGACCACGATTGGCAGACAGTTGCAAAGGGGCCGATGTGACCACGATTGGCAGACAGTTGCAAAGGGGCCGATCAGCCTGGTCCACGGCTTTAACAAGGATCCGGACTGAGCTGCAGCTCGGCGCCCCGATCTCTGAGCAAGGATCAGTCTTACGACACGGCGGTCAATGCTCGGCAGCAGGGCATGCAAAGCGGCCCGGCGGAAAGGGTTACGCGCCGGGCCGAGAGCCCCCGCGCCGATCCGGGATCAGGAATTCGCCGCGCTGGTGCCTAAAGCCGTTATATTAGAGAGCTTCGCCCGATCATAGTTATCCGCAGATATGGGGGGCCCGGGGACGCACGAGATGCGAGCCGGGTTGGTCGAGATGCTTATCAAGGACTTGCCGGATCCGCGGCATGAACCCGCCTCATTACCGTCGGAAGCGGTATTTCAGCCTGCCCCGGCAAGACATTGAAATAGCAGACAATCTTTCTGTGAAAATTTACACGGGGCAAGAAAAAGGGGCGGCCTCGATCGAGGTCGCCCCCATGCTGAGTGCCGCATCGGGGGGAACGGCACGATCCGCTAACTCTCGACTTTCAGTCGGGTTCCCGACACTTGCAGGGATGGGCTCTTTCAGGCGACGTTCGAAGGAGGCTGAGCACCAGAAAATCAGGCGTCTATCGCACCGTCCTCAAGAGCGCTTGCTCTGCTCTGGATGAACTCGAACCTCGGCGCGGGGTCCCGGCCCATCAGTCGCTCTACGAGGTCCTTGATCGGCTGCCGGTCTTCATAGGCGCTTGGCAGGGTGACTTTCAGTAGAGAACGCGTTGCGGGATCCATCGTCGTTTCTTTAAGCTGCGAAGGGTTCATCTCACCCAGGCCCTTGAAGCGGCTGACCTCGACCTTCTTGCCCTTGAACTCGGCTGCCTCGAGTTCGGCCCGGTGAGCGTCATCGCGGGCGTAGAGGGTCTTCGCGCCGGCGGTGAGGCGATAGAGCGGCGGCTGGGCAAGGAAGAGGTGCCCTCTGCGCACCAGCTCGGGTGTTTCCTGGAAGAAAAACGTCATCAGGAGGGTCGCAATGTGAGCTCCGTCGACGTCGGCGTCGGTCATGATGATGACGCGCTCGTAACGAAGCGACTCCTCGGCCCATTTGTCCCGGGTCCCGCACCCGAGGGCCAATAGCAGGTCGCCGATCTCGCTGTTCGCGCGGATCTTGTCCGCCGTAGCCGAGGCGACGTTGAGGATCTTGCCCCGAATTGGAAGGATCGCCTGCGTCTTCCGGTCTCGCGCCTGCTTGGCTGAACCGCCGGCGCTATCGCCCTCGACGATGAACAGCTCGGTGCCGTCGGGTTCGTCCGACGAGCAGTCGGTGAGCTTGCCTGGAAGACGAAGCTTGCGTGCGGAGGTCGCGGTCTTTCGCTGGACCTCGCGTTCGGCACGGCGGCGGAGGCGTTCGTCCATCCGTTCCAGGATCGCCCCGAGGAGGGCGCGGCCGCGATCCATATTGTCGGCAAGATAATGGTCGAAATGGTCGCGGACGGCCGCCTCGACGAACCGCGCCGCCTCGAGGCTGGTCAGGCGATCCTTCGTCTGGCTCTGGAAATGAGGATTACGGATGAATACGCTGAGCATGAGCTCGACGCCGTTGAAGACGTCGTCCGCGGTGATGTCCTTCGCTTTCTTATTGCCGATCAACTCACCGAATGCGCGGATCCCCTTCGTGAGGGCGGCGCGAAGGCCCGCCTCGTGGGTTCCGCCGTCAGGCGTCGGGATCGTATTGCAATAATAGCTTTCGCTGCCATCGCTGTAGAGCGGCCAGGCGACAGCCCATTCGGCGCTCCCTTGGTCATTGGGAAAATCCTGGCGGCCGATGAAGGGCTGGTTGGTGACGGTCGGGCGATCGCCGAGCTGGTCGGCAAGATGGTCGGCAAGGCCGCCAGGAAACTGGAAGATTGCCTGTTCAGGAACGTCGCTTGAAACGAGCGAGGGATCGCAGCGCCAACGGATTTCAACACCGGCAAAGAGGTACGCCTTGGAACGCGCGAGTTTGTAGAGGCGCTCGGCGCTGAATCTCGCACCGTCCCCAAAGATCTCCGGATCGGGGGTGAAGGTCACCGTCGTGCCGCGCCGGTTGGGAGCCGAACCCACCGTCTCGAGCGGCGAAATTGCAACTCCTTTCGAAAACCTCTGGCGATAGAGCGTGCGCTCGCGGGCAACCTCCACCGTGGTTTCGATCGAGAGCGCGTTGACGACGCTGACACCCACCCCGTGCAGGCCGCCGGAGGTCGAATAGGCCTTGCCTTCGAACTTACCTCCTGAGTGGAGGGTGGTCATGATGACCTCGAGGGCAGACTTTCCCGGATATTTGGGATGCGGGTCGATCGGAATTCCGCGACCGTTGTCGCTCACGCTCAGGCGGTTGTCGCGGCCGAGCTCCACCTCGATGCGCGTGGCATGGCCGGCGACCGCCTCGTCCATGCAATTATCGATGACCTCGGCCGCGAGGTGGTGCAGCGCGCGGTCGTCGGTGCCACCGATATACATGCCGGGGCGCCGGCGGACGGGCTCCAGTCCCTCAAGAACCTCGATCGCGGAAGCATCATAGCTATCGGGCGTGGACGAAGCGGAAGACGAAAACAGGTCGGCCATTTGACGACGGCTATAGGGCGTAGGCCTGAAGGGTGCCAAGCGCGCTCAGGCGCCTTTTCCACAGCTCGATCATACGTCCCGGTACTCGCTTCTGCCGCCGAACGGCGCCAATACAATGCAGGCGATCCCGGCGCGGGGACGGGCGTGCTGCGATGAGGGGCCTACCAGCAGCAGGCTGAAGGCGAGGGCTGCAACCTTTGCGATGCTGCGAATGGTCTTGAAAACGATTGCTTTCTAACCATCTGCGAGGCTGCCGGCCGCCATCCCTGGGGCCGGCGACGGGGCGCAGACGCCCGCACACGCGCGCCTTCGCTCCGCCAGTCGCTCAAATGGAGGACATGAACCATGCGTAGTGCTTTTGATTTTGCGCCATTCCGGCGCTCCACCGTCGGGTTCGACCGGCTCTTCGACATGTTGGAGAACAGCTCGTTCGGGCAGGCCGGCGAGAATTATCCGCCGTTCGACCTGATCAAGCTTGGCGACAATGATTACCGCATCGAGCTCGCCGTCGCCGGGTTCAGGCCCGACGAACTCGACATCACGGCCCAGCAGAACGTGCTGATTGTGACGGGCCGGAAGAAGGACGAGTCGGACGAAAAGTCGAACAATTACATCTATCGCGGGATCGCGACCCGCTCGTTCGAACGTCGGTTCGCGCTTGCCGACCATATCCAGGTCAGGGGCGCGGACATGAAGGACGGCCTGCTTGCGATCGAACTGGTGCGCGAGATCCCCGAGGCGATGAAGCCCAAGAAAATCAACATCGCAGGATCGCAGGAGCATTCCGCGATCGGCGGCCAGCCCGCCTCCGAGCGGACCGTCGATGCCGAGGCGGAGCACGCTTAGGCGACCTTTTGGAACAGCGGTGACAAGGCCCCTCGAGCAAAGAGGCTCGGGGGGCCTTTTTTCGTTAAGCCTTGATTGCCGTCACCTTGAGGTAAGTTGCAGGAATGTCGGTGTCGGAGCCGCCGCGATTCTGGCTGTTGAAGAGCTGCTCGAGCTCCTTGCCGAGATCTCCTGCAAGGCCGTTGCTCTCGGCGGCTTCGAACGCATTCATCGTGGGGCCGTAGAAGGCGCGGAATGTCTCAAGCAGCCGTGAGGGTGGCCCGAGCTGGCGAAAGTGCCAGGTCCGGCGTTCAAAGGTGATGGCGTCCGGGCTGAGGCCTGCAGCCGTGAAGCGCTCCCTGACCTGGGTTTCGTCTCCCCATGTCATCGGGCTCACGGCTCCTGGCGGAGGTGCAGGCGTGTACGCGGCGCTGACCTTGAGGATCTGCGCAACCAGGGTCGGATCGCCCGGAATCCAGTTACCCATGACGATACGTCCGCCGCTTTTCGTAACCCGGACCATTTCCGCGGCAACGTCGAAGGGCCTCGGCGCGAACATGGCGCCAAACACCGAGAGAACGAGATCGAACCTTGAATCCGCGATTTCGGAAAGGTTCGAGGCATCGCCGTGCTGAAATCTGAGATTGCGAAGCCCGGCCGCCTTGGCGCGCGCGTTGCCCGCATCGACGAGATTGGCCGCGATATCGACGCCCAATACGTCGGCGCCGCTCCTTGCGGCCGGTAACGCCGTCGTTCCATCGCCGGAGCCAAGGTCAAGGACTCTCATCCCTTCGCCGATATGAAGCGCGCCGACGAGTTCCTCGCCGCTTTCGCGCATCGTCTCGGCGATCCGGGTGAAATCTCCTTTCTCCCAGAGCGCGCGATTGGGATTGATCTTGTCGATTTCAGTGACACTCATCGTTCAATAGCCTTCATCGATTACCAGAGACGGGTCTGTGAGATGTCCTGCTCGGCTGCCGCTACGATCAGCGCTTCGAGAATCTCGTCGACCTCTTCACGCCCATCGGGCACGGCCAGAAAATCAGGATCGATGCGTTCCGCCAGGCGTCCGTCGGAGCCACGCTCGACGATCCACGCCCGGGCGCGGTTGTCGATCTGCGCGTTGGCGTGCTGACCCACGATATCCGGAAAGGCCGGGTTCATCAGCAAATGTCTCAACGATTTCATCCTTTCTGGTGGGGATCCGGGCGCGCCAGCTGCGGCTGGAAGGGGGAGGGAACCAGCGCGCCCGGAAACTGATGAAGGTCCTAGCGCGCCGCAATCGCGCCCATCTGGCTGATGCCGCTCGCGACCGCGATCAGTGGAGCTCACTCGACGCTCAAGGTTGCCTTTACGCTGACGGGCCTGCTGACGTTGAAGTAATTGGGCGAGGTCTTGAGGACCGTCTGGTGGATGGCCTCGAACTGCTCGGGAGTGCCATCGCCCTTGATCCGGACTTCGTATTCGATTTGCTCGTAGCCAGCCGGCACGGTGTCGCTGAGGCCAAGAAAACCGCGCAGGTCGAGTTCACCGCGAGTGCGGATCTCGATCCTTTCCAGCGTGATTCCCTGGAGGGAGGCGCCAGCGACATATCCAACCGTGATGCAGGCATTGAGCGCCGCCATCAGCAGCTCCTGCGGGTTGGGCGCGCTGTCCCCACCCAGTAGCTCGAACGGCTCGTCGGCGACGACCTTGTGCGTGCGGGTGACGCGCTGGCCGCCGATCGTATAGCCGTCGACCACCGTCTCGGTCCGGGTCTGGCCGGCCCAGCGGGTGGTCACGTTGAACGCGACCTTCGCCTGTGAGGGGTCCTTCTGGATTGCGTCGACCACTTCGCCGAGGGCTTTGAGGTCGAGACCATTGACGCGCTCGTTCTTGACGGTGTCGAGCATTGCAGTTCTCCTTTATGGGTACTTCAGGCGAAGACGGGTGCAGCTTCGGCGATGCGTTCGGCAGCGCGCCGCGAAATGGCGTTGAGGGCATCCTTGAAGCGTTCATGCACCATCCCCGAACCGATGTAGGTCCAGCGTCCCGCCTGGTGCTGCTGGGCCAGGATCTCTTCGCGGTCCTCGAGCTTGCGGCCGATCGCTGTCTCGAGTGAGTCAAGGTTAAAGGCCGCCTGGGTCTTGAGCCCCTCGTCGAGGAACCCGCCGATTTCGAAGAACTCGTCCATCGCCCTGTCGATCTGTTCCTCGCTTCGGCCGACCGCGAGTGCATCGACGATGAGAGTGTCGAGCTTCGCGTGCTGGGCCTCTTCCATCCAGTGGTGCTTCATGAGGCTCTTGAACAATGGGTCGAGGTCACCGTCGTCCCTGATCGAGCCGAGGTAATGCTGCTGCGTCATCCACTCGATCATGAGGATCACAAGGCCGACCGCGAGCGGATCGTGGCGGAGCACTTCTGCCCCGATCGCTTCCGACGGGCCGATCATCTTGCACTCGACCGGGAAGCCCCGGACGAAAGCCTGATGGAAGCGCTTGAATAGGTGGATGTGCTTGGCTTCCTCGCCGGCAAAGTTGAGCAATGCCCGCGCCCGCCAGTCATCACCGAGCAGGTGAGGACGCGCATGGTCGATCAGAAACGGCAGGATGAACTCTTCGACGATGCCGAAGATGCTCAGGTACTGATGGGCGCTGATCTGGTTGAGGACCCGCTGCTCGAAAGGATTGAGTGTCGCAATCGCAGCCGTCCGGGCAAGGCTCTCGGGCATGAAATTGCGCGAGAAATCGAGTTCCTGGTCGGTCCGAAGCACACCGTCGAGTTCCCACTGCGCGCGGAGCGAAGAGGAAAGCGTCGCCTCATAATTGAAATCGTGATACATTATTTTTCCTCTAGATATTCAAAATAGCAGGTACTACGGCGCTCGAAACGGCGACCATGCCGCTCAGAAGAGCAAAGAAGAGCGACGCTGCTCGCCGCTTCTGAAGTTCAATTTCGTGTTCAGTCATCTCTCGTTCCCCTTCTCCAATTGGGACGAGCTCGCTCATTCCCGGAAGCAATCCTTCCAGGCGGTCGCGAACTTCTCCCGCACTTGATGAATTTGATGTAGTTGAACCGAGCGTTTGCCAAAATGACCGCGCTGCCGGATAATTTGATCGAAACGCCGCATTCGCATGCGGACAGGGGCCCAAGCTTGGATGTTCTGGACGAGATCCTAGGCTCGCTCCGCCTGACCGGCGGGGTCGTCATCGACGCCGAATTCACCGGCGACTATTGCGTCCGCGCGCAGTTCACGCCGGACCATTGCTCGCCCTGGTTCTCCGTGCCTCAAAGACTGATCGCCTATCATTACGTGCGATCGGGACGAACGATTGCGCAGGTCGAGGGCATGGACCCGGTGACGCTGGAAACCGGAAGTATCGTGATCCTGCCGCGCAACGACGCTCACATCCTCACCAATCGAAGCGGCGTTCCGCCAGCCGACGTCAGCGAGATCACGTGGATCACGGCGGACGGCATCCATCGGGTTGCGACCGGGACAGACGGCGAAAAGACCGAAGTCTGGTGCGGGTTCCTTGGAAGCGGCAAGGCCGCTGACCATCCGCTCATCGATGCTTTGCCGCCGCTTCTGACGCTCAACGTCGCCGGCCAGGAAGCGCAATGGCTCGACAGTTCGATGCGCTTCCTCGCAGAGGGCAGTCCACCGCCAGAGATGGTCGCCAAGATGGCGGAACTCTTCCTCGCCCAGGCGATCCGCGAATATATCGAACAGCTCCCGTCAACTTCCAAGGGCTGGCTCCGGGGTCTCACCGATCCGGCGGTTTCCAAGGCGCTTTCGATCATCCACGAGCGTTACGCAGAAGATCTCGACGTCGAGATGCTGGCGCGCGAGGCGGGGGTGTCGCGCAGCGTGCTGGGGGAGCGGTTCAGCGATCTCCTGAATGACTCGCCAATGCGTTACTGCGCATCCTGGCGCATGCGAATGGCAGCAAATCTTCTGCGAGACGGCGGAATGAACACTGCAAATGTTGCTTATGCGGTCGGCTTCGCGAGTGAGGCGGCCTTCAACCGGGCCTTCAAGCGCGAATATGGGATGCCACCGGCGACCTGGCAAAAGCAGGCCGAGGCTGAGGAAGCGGCGAACGCGAAGCGCGCCGACCAGCGCGAACTTCCGCCACAGAAGGTGCTTTACTGCAAGGCGCAGGACGGGACCCGCCTTGCCTATTCGGTGAACGGCGAGGGACCACCGATCGTCAAGACCGCAAATTGGCTGAATCACATCCAGCACGACTGGGACAGCCCACTGTGGCGCCATTGGATCGACGAGTTCACCCGCGGACGTTCGCTCATCCGCTACGATGAGCGCGGCAATGGCCTTTCGGACTGGGACAGTCCGGATTTGTCTTTCGAAGCCTTTGTCGATGACCTCGAGAGTGTGGTGGAGCGCGCGGGCGCCGACCAGTTCGACCTATTGGCGATCAGCCAGGGCGCAGCCGTCGCGCTCGCCTACGCGGCACGCCATCACGGCCGGGTGCGCAGGCTCATCATCTGCAATGGATATGCTGCAGGTTGGGCAGTGCGGGGCGATCCGGTCGAAGTCGCCCGCCGCGAGGCGATGGTGACGCTCGCGGAAACCGGCTGGGGCGCGGATAATCCGGCCTACCGCCAGCTTTTCACGCAGCACTATATCCCCGGTGCCACTCCCAAGCAGATGGGATGGTTCAACGAGATGCAGCGCGTCTCTACCTCGCCCGCGAACGCCGTCCGGCTGCAGCGAGTGCTCTCGAAGATCGACGTGCGTCATCTTCTGCCAGAAGTGCGCACGCCGACGCTGATTTTTCATTCGCGAAACGACCAGGCCGTACCATTTTCGCAAGGGGCCGAGCTTGCGTCGGGAATTCCCAATGCAGAATTTATCCCGCTTGAAAGCCGCAACCACATCCTGCTGGGCGACGAGCCGGCATGGGAGCGGTTCACGACAGAGCTCCGCCGCTTCCTTGGCGGAAGGTGTTGATCGGTCAGGGATCGATGGGCCTTCGACGGCCAGCCGACTGCCAGTGCTGCTTCCTGATCCCGAGCCGGTCGAGCCGATCAACGATTGCGGACATCCAGCCGGTGCGCCGGATTGCAAGGGGCTTCCATGAGAGCAGATCGAACCCGGTCCAGGGGACGAATGGCGTACGACGTACGAACGCCCAGATTTCCGCACGAACGGTCGGCGAGGTCGAGCTCCCGCGCGCATGAAAGCCGCAGGTATCGATCACGACCAGCGTGTTTGCCGGGACGGCGAAGCGCTTCGCTTCGGGTAGGCCCAACGGCTGGAGCTCTTCAGGGGAAATCCGGAAGGAACCCCGCTGCGAGAGAAAATCGCTCTCGCTGATCGTCACGCTGCGCGCGCGCTCCCACTCGAGGCGCGCCGCGGTCAGCAGGTGCGACCCGGGAACGTAGGTGAGCGGACTTTGATCGTCGGTCACGTCCGTCAGGAACAGCCACGCCTTGAGGGAGGGATGAAACGTGTCGGCATGCAGCTCGAGCTGTGGATCGGCTGGGCCCCGACCTTTCGCAGTCGAGATGGTCTGGATGTAGTATAGCGGCTCGGTCCGCGTGCTTGCGACATAAGCCAGGAGCGAGCGCCACCTGCCGCTTTCCAGCAGCGAGCGAAGTTCCGGTATTCTTCTCAGAAGGTCGGGTCCGATCGGGACGCGGCGCGTGAGGGTGTCGCCCTGTTGCTGGGCACGCGTCTCGAATTCACCGTGGAGCACTTCCTGCTGCAGCCGGGCGAAACTGTCGGCTGGGAGGAAGTCGCGAACCTCGACAAATCCATCTCTGTCGAATTGCTCTCGCCACGCGCCGGGAACGTCTTGAGCCAGTCGCTTCCGGCGAAGCCAGGCGATGCGATGGGCAAGCTTCAGCCTGCCGACGTGGAGCCCCCGGCGATTGAGCGCTTTGGAGGCAAGGATCGGATTGTCGACGAAGCTCTTGGCGCCCGTTCCGAGCGCCAGCAGCCAGAGCGGTGCGCGCCACCAGCGGAGGAGCGTGCGCCCGTTCAAGATCAGCGACTTGGGTTTAGCGGACCCTGGGGCCGCCGAACGGCAGCGGAGGTGGTGGTCGACGATCGCGCCGCGGCAGCTGCGCCTGATAGGCGACGCCACAATGCTGGACACAATAGGGAAAGCCCGGGTTCGCCGGCTCGCCGCAGAAATAGAAGTCAGGCTCGCCAGGGTGGCCGATCGGCCATTTGCAGATGCGATCGTTGAGCTCGAGAAGGCCCGTTTTGTCGGCGACCTCGGGGCTCGGCTTGGCGGGAACTAGGCGGCGCGGCGGAGCGGGCGGGATAGGAGCTTGCTGCTCGCCGGGCCCCTGGCGGATGAAGCCGCCAGGCCCGATCGACCGGTACTGCATTTCCTGGGCCGATGGGCGCTGCGGAGCAGCCGGGGCTGCGTGCGGCGCAGTCGCTGCCGCGGAAGCCTGCTTGGGAGCCTCAGCCTTCGGCGCAGCCGGCTTGGGAGCGGGAGTGGCCGGAGCCGCCTTCTTCGCTTCCTTTTCCTCTCCCGGCTTCACAGGAGAGGGACGCTGCTCGAGACCGAGCCGATGCGCCTTGCCGATAACGGCATTGCGGCTGACGCCGCCGAGCTCGTCGGCAATCTGGCTGGCGGTGGCTCCGTCGTGCCACATCTTCTTCAGGCGCTCGATACGCTCTTCGGTCCACGACATTTTTAATCAATGCTCCAAACTTGCCCGGCAGGCCACCACCCGATAGGCGCCTTGTCCGTGAATGACCAAGCCAATCAATGGGTGCGCTTCGCGCCCGGTATCCCGGTGCTGAAGGGCGTCAATTGGGGAGGCCTCAAGACCCTCTATATCAAGGAGGTCAGGCGCTTCTTCAAGGTCCAGATGCAGACGGTCTGGGCGCCGGCTATCACCACTCTCCTCTATCTCGCCATCTTTACAGTGGCGCTGGGGCGCGGCGGGCGCACCGTAATGGGTGTGCCGTTCGCCAACTTCATCGGTCCTGGCCTCATCGTCATGGCGATGATCCAAAACGCCTTTGCAAACGCGAGCTTCTCGCTTCTGGTCGGCAAGATCCAGGGCAATATCGTCGACTATCTGATGCCGCCGCTGTCGACGGGCGAACTGATCGCCGGACTGGTTGGAGCGGCCCTTACCCGGGCCTTCCTCGTGGGCTTCGCAGTCTGGCTCGCAATGCTTCTTTGGCCGGGGGTCTCGGTCGAAGTGCGTAGACCCGAGCTGGTGCTCTGGTTCGGCCTCATGGGCGCTCTGCTGCTGTCCTTGCTTGGCCTCCTGACCTCGCTCTGGGCCGACAAGTTTGACCATGCGGCCGCCGTCACCAATTTTGTCGTGACTCCGCTCTCGCTCCTCTCGGGGACCTTCTATTCGGTAAGGCAGCTCGCCCCGACCTTTCAGAAAATCAGTCACGCCAACCCGTTCTTTTATGTGATCTCGGGTTTCCGCGCCGGGTTCCTGGGGACGAGCGATTCGCCCCTGTTGGTCGGAGGTGTCGGACTTTTATTGCTCAACCTTGCGCTATGGTTTGTCTGCTACAGCCTCCTGCGCCGCGGCTGGAAGATCAAGAACTAGTCAAATCAATGACATGGCCGGTTTACGATTTTGAACAATTCATAACGCGGCCGTTCAGACGAGCATCAAAACCGTTCCGGCATACACTCATGCATCAACTCGCTCACAAGGAGAGCCCTGATGCGTAGAATCGTTCTTTCACTAGTTGCAGCAGGTGCGGCTCTTGCCGCAACGAGCCCCGCAGCGGCCCAATATTATCCGGGGCGGCCGGGTCCGGGGTGGGGCTACGGCCAGGGTTTTGGCCAGGTTCGCGAACTTCAGATGAGGCTCGGAAACATCGAGCGGCAGATCGACCGTCTCGATCGGCGTGACCGGATCGGCGACCGGATGGCGAACCGCCTTCGCGACGAAGCCAGCCGCATAGAAGACCGGTTGCACCGTCGTGCTCGCGGCGGCCTCGATCCGCGCGAGGCTGGCGACATCCAATACCGGCTCCAGCGTCTCGAGCAGCAGGTCCAGTGGGCTCGCGAACGCCGCTGGGACCGGTTCCGGGGCTACTAAGGCCGGGTTTGCCAGCCAGGCCCTTCCAGGAGAGGCGCTGCGGATCAATCCGCGGCGCCTTTTTCGTTGCGCTTTTGCCCTTTTCGGGGGCCGTGGCTATAGCCCCGCCAATACCAAAACATCGCCGACAAGGAGCCCGTTTTCCATGGCCATAACGCCGCTCATGCCCGTCTATCCGCGCTCGCCGGTTCGGCCCGTACGCGGCGAGGGAGTTTATCTCTATGGCGAGCAGGGCGAGCGCTACCTCGACTTTGCGGCCGGCATTGCGGTGAACATTTTGGGTCACGGCCACCCGCACCTCACTAAGGCCATTCAAGAGCAGGCGGCGAGGCTGATGCACGTTTCGAACCTCTATGGCTCACCCCAGGGGGAAGCTTTCGCCAAGAGGCTTTGCGACCTCACGTTCGCCGACACGGTGTTCTTCACCAATTCGGGTGTGGAAGCCGTCGAATGCGCGATCAAGACTGCCCGGCGATATCATTATGCCAAAGGCAATCCGCACAAGCACGACCTGATCACTTTCTCAAACGCCTTTCACGGGCGGACGATGGGAGCGATCAGCGCAACGGACCAGGCCAAGATGATCGACGGCTTCGCGCCGCTGCTCCCGGGATTCAAGGTCGTCGAATTCAACGATCTCGACGCTGCGCTTGCAGCCATCGACGAGAATACTGCCGGCTTTCTGCTCGAGCCCATCCAGGGCGAGGGCGGCATCCGGCCGGGAACGCATGAATTCCTGTCGGGCCTTCGCTCGGCCTGCGACGAACATGATCTCATGCTGGTCTTCGACGAAGTCCAGTGCGGTGTCGCCCGAACCGGCCAGCTTTATGCCTATCAGCACTATGACGTGGTCCCGGACATCATGGCGTCGGCCAAGGGGATCGGCGGAGGCTTTCCGATGGGCGCCTGCCTTGCAAGCGAGAAAGCCGCGGCCGGCATGGTGATCGGAACACATGGGTCGACGTATGGCGGCAACCCTCTGGCCATGGCGGCCGGCCAAGCCGTGTTCGATGTGGTTGCGACCGAGGAGTTCCTGGCCGCGGTCCGCCAGAAGGGGGAGCGCCTTCGCGCTGCGCTGGAGCAGATGATCCCCAATCATGATCACCTGTTCGAAAGCGTTCGAGGCGTCGGCCTCATGCTCGGGATCCGGATGAAGGCCGACAGCCGAGCGTTCGTGAATTATCTTCGAACCAAGGGGCTGCTCGCGGTTGCAGCCGGCGACAATGTGATGCGCGTGCTTCCGCCGCTCACCATCGAGGAAGAGCATATCCGCGAATTCATCGATACGCTGTCCGCCGCGGCTGCCGAATATGAATTGCCGGCAGCGGCGGCCTAGCGTTCGCTCGATCCTCTAGTTTTAAGAAGGTCAGACGAGGCTGATCGGACACCGTTAGGGCTGGGTCTTCGACTTGGTTGTCGCTGCATGCAACTCATCCTATCTATTTCTTATGCCCACAATGAAGCTCAATAGCGACGTCGCGCTCGGCGTCGCGATCCCCTCGCGCAACGCGCGCGGACGGATCGCGCGCCTCGGCCCGGTGATCGACTCTGTCCTTGCCAAGCACGGTTACCCTCCGGTCATCGAGAAGCTCCTTGCCGAGGCTCTCACGCTGACCTCGCTCCTGGGCTCGCTCCTCAAAGAGCCCGAAGGGCAGCTGACGCTTCAGGCCCAGACGCAGGGCGGGATCATCGATCTCATGGTCTGCGATTATCTTGGCGGTGAGCTGCGCGGCTATGTCCGTCACGATCCCGAACGGCTTGCCGATGCGAGCAGGGAGCCGGATCTAAAGGAGCTGTTCGGCAATGGCTATCTCGCCATCACGTTCGACCAGCCAGTAGCAAAGGAACGTTACCAGGGGATCGTGCCGCTCGAAGGCAAGAATCTTGCCGAAGCGGCACAGAGCTACTTTGCACAATCGGAGCAGATCCCGAGCCTGGTTCGCCTCGCCGCCGAGAAGCGCGGCGATCAATGGTTCGCCGGCGGCCTGCTGCTGCAGCACCTGCCGGAGGGCGAGGAAGGTCGGGAGCGTCTCCACACGCGCCTTGACCATCCCGACTGGCCGCATGTCGCGATCCTTGGCGGATCGGTGAAACCTGATGAGCTCATCGATCCTGATCTTCCTCTGGATGATCTCATCTGGCGCCTCTTCCATGAGGAGGAGGAGGTGCGCACCCTTGGCGCGACCAGGCTCAGTCGAGGTTGCCGGTGCGACCCCGATTACGTCCGCTCGGTGATCGCCCGTTTTCCGGCAGACGAGCGTGAAGCGATGGTCGGGGACGACGGGGTTATACGCGTCGACTGTGCCTTCTGTTCGTCGAGCTTCGCGATCGAGCCGAACGAACTTGGCTAGCGTTTTGTCATTTCACCTCGATAATGGTCCCGTGCTAAACTGGAGCTGATGGGCCGGTCGTCGAAACGCGCGTTGATTCCGGGCGGACTTGCCGCAGCCTTTGCTGTGACCGCAGCCGTCCACCCGTCGGTATTCGCGCAGGTTCAACCCGGGCTGTGGGAGATCAGCGGCGCTCCAGGAGCACATGCTCCCATCCGTCAATGCCTCCTCGATGTCACTGCGCTCGCGCGCTTCGAACATCGCACCAACAATTGCACCGCCAATGTCCTCAAGGACGTCGGAAGCACGGCACAGATCGATTACAACTGTCCCGGCGCCGGCTTCGGGCATAGCCAGATCGATGTTCTTACGCCCAGGTCACTGAGGATCAGTACTCAGGGGATCTCGGAAGGACTGCCCTTCAACTACGTGCTTCAGGCCCGGCGCGTCGACGATTGTCCGAAAAACGCTTCTCTGACACGCCATTAAGGCCTCGTTTAACCATCCTGCGCTAAGGCGGAGATTGTGCCGGATTCGGCACGCTTTCCTCCCAATCGGGCAGGTATGCCCGATACCTGGGCCGCCCGTCGCAAGACCGGCGGCCCTTCTTTTGTGTATCTGCGCGTTCTAAGGGCGCGCGCATGCTCTATCTCATGATCAAGGCCGCGCTTTCAGGGCTGGTTGTCGCCGCAGTATCCGAGATAAGCCGCCGTTACCCGGGGTGGGGCGGACTTGTCGCATCGCTGCCGCTCACATCGCTTCTCGCTATGATCTGGCTCTTCCGAGATACGAGAGACCCGCAGCGGGTTGCGGAGCTGTCGGTCGGCGCAATATGGTTCTTCGTTCCTTCGGTGCCTCTCTTCATCGCGCTCCCGATGCTTCTACGCTCGGGCGTTAGTTTCTGGATCAGTCTTGGAATCGTCGTGGCCGGAACGCTCGCGCTTTATGCCTTCTGGTTCTGGCTTGCTCCGCGCGTGGGCATCGGCCTGTGAAAAATGCCGTTGTGCTTCTTTCAGGCGGCCTCGATTCGATGGTTGCAGCGGCTATTGCGCGCGAACGCGGGTTCGGCGTGATCGCACTGACGGTGGATTATAATCAGCGGCACCGGATCGAGCTCGAAGCTGCACGCACCATCGCGGCGCAACTCGCGCTTCGTCACATCGTGGTGCCGCTCGACCTGAGGGCGTTCGGCGGCTCTGCGCTGACCGATGACATCGACGTTCCCAAGTCGGGAGTTGGATCTGGAATTCCAGTTACCTACGTCCCCGCTCGCAACACCATTTTCCTCAGTCTGGCGCTCGGCCTTGCCGAAGCGAGCGGTGCCCGCGACATCTTCATCGGCGTCAACGCGCTCGACTTTTCTGGTTACCCGGATTGCCGTCCGGAGTTCATCGCCGGGTTTCAGAATGTTGCAAATCTTGCCACCAAGGCGGGCGTCGAAGGCGATGAGTTCACCATTCATGCGCCCCTGCAAGACATGAGCAAGGCGGATATCGCGCGCGAGTCCGAGCGCCTCGGGCTGGACGCGGGACTTAGTCACAGCTGCTATGATCCGCTTGCCGACGGACGCCATTGCGGGAAGTGCGATGCCTGCCGGCTCCGCGCCAAGGGCTTCGCGGACGCAGGCCTCATCGATCCGACGGCCTACGCATGACTTACTCAGTCAAGGAATGCTTCCTGACGCTCCAGGGCGAAGGGGTGCAGGCAGGCAGCCGCGCCGTGTTCCTGCGCTTTTCGGGCTGCAATCTCTGGTCCGGGCGCGAGCAGGACCGAGACACTGCCCAGTGCCGCTTCTGTGACACCGATTTCGTCGGCACCGATGGCAAGGGCGGCGGGAAGTTCAATTCGGCAGACGAGCTGGCTTCCCGGGTTGCTTCACTTTGGGGCGAGGGGACCGACCAGCGTCTCGTCGTCATCACGGGAGGCGAACCCATGCTCCAGCTCGACGATAAGCTTCTCGAGGCGTTGCACGGACGCGGTTTCCGCGTGGCCCTCGAGACCAATGGAACGCTTCCCGCACTTGCCGGTCTCGACTGGATCTGTGTCAGTCCCAAGGCCGGAACGAGCATTGTTCAGCGCAGCGGAAACGAGCTGAAGCTCGTCTGGCCGCAGGAGGGCGTCGATCCAACCGAGCTCGAGACGTGGAGCTTCGATCATTTCCTGGTGCAGCCGATGGACTGCGAGGCGCGAGCCGAAGCGCTAAGGGCCGCCGTAGCGCTCGCGATGGAGCGGCCGAAGTGGCGCTTGTCGCTCCAGACCCACAAGGTCGTGGGCCTGCCATAATGCCTAGTCGGTGTTGGTCGTGGTGGTCCCAGGTTCGGGCGCCGGACTGAGCGTTCCCTCGCGGGGCGTCTTCGGGGCCGGCGTCCTGATCTTCTGCGGCTCGTTCGATGGGACGGAGGTGCCGTTCTCGTCGATATTGCCATAATTCATATCGACGTCGGCCGCCATGTTGGTTGCATCTCCAGTGACCGCGTCGATCGCAGTAACATCGTTGGATACGATATTTTCCGCGGTAAGGTTCTCGTCGGCGTTCTGCGTATTGTCCTTCTGATCGTTATTGCCGCAGGCGCCAAGGGCGAGTGCTGCGGCAAATAGGAGAGGGACACGCATGGCTAACTCCCGCTGAGTCAAAAAAGAGGCTGCCGGCAAGTACCGGCAGCCTCTTGAAAAGCCAACGCCTCCCGCAAAGGAGGCGTCAGGACGATTACATCGCGTTGTTGGTCGTCGTCGTCGTCGTGTTGGTCGTCGTCGTCGTCGCGTTCATGTCGGCGGCGTTCATGCCCGTAGCGTTCATGTCGGTCGCGTTCATGTCGGTCGTCGTCGTCGTGTTCATGTCCGTCGTCGTGAGGTTCTCATCGACGTTCATGGTATTGTTGGCGTTGTCGTTGCTGCTGCAAGCGGCAACCGCCAGGGCCGCACCAGCGACCAGGATAAGAGCACGCATTCAAGACTCCCTATTTATTGCGATCTGCAACGGTTTCCCGTCCCGCAAATCGCGCGGACAATAGTCTGAAGCGCAACGTTCCATCAAGACTCTTTGCAAGAGCCTTCCAACGCCTTGAGAAACGCTGGAAAACTGCGCCTCAAGCCGGCATCAACCGTTTCGAGAGGCATTTGTTTCCCAAGCGCCGCAAGGCTCGTAACCCCAAATTCGGCGATGCCGCACGGGACGATACCGGTGAAATGCGACAGGTCCGGAGCAACGTTGAGCGCGAATCCGTGAAGCGTCACCCAGCGCTTCACGCGAACGCCAAGAGCACCGATCTTTGCCTCCTCGGAACCTTCTCCAACCCAGATTCCGATACGCCCGGGCGCCCGGTGCGCAGCGACGCCGAGCCCTCCGAGGGCGTCGATCATCCAGCCTTCGAGCGCGTGGACGAAGCGTCGGATATCCTTTCCGCGTTTTTCGAGATCCAGCATGACGTAGCCGACCCGCTGCCCCGGCCCATGATAGGTATAGCGGCCGCCCCGTCCTGCCTCGTAGACCGGGAAATTCTGCGAATTGAACAGTTCGGCGGCATCGGCACTGGTTCCGGCCGTGAACAGCGGCGGATGCTGAAGGAGCCAAATGCACTCGGGCGCGCCCTCGTCCCGGATCGCCGCGGCCCTCCGTTCCATGAATGCGCGCGCCTCCTCATAGGGCACGGGCGCATCGCTTATCCGCCATTCAATGTCTGTCGGCATGTCATCCACCTGTCGCAGATGGCGAGCAGCTCTCTCGAGGGCAAGCGTTGCGCAGATCCGGCGCTGTCCGCATAACGACCGCGCAAACAAGGGAAAGGAATGCGATGCGCGGACTGTCGATCTCGGCGGCATGGGAGGAAACGAGGGATATCCTCGCCCGCGACGGCCGCCTTTTGACGACCGTGGCGCTGGCGCTCATCGCGCTGCCGACGACGGTGAACACGCTCATCAATCCGGGTGGCGTGAATGCCGCCTCGACGCCCTTGTGGATGGATTGCGTGGCACTGGTTGTCTACCTCATCGCGCTCGCCGGGCAATTGTCGCTGATCAGGCTTGCGCTTGGGCCCTCGATCACGGTGGGGGGAGCAATCGTCCACGGGACCAAGCGGCTTCCCGTCTACATCGCTGCCGTTTTCCTGGTGGTGATCCTCCTTCTGATTGTTCTCGTCGTCATCAGCCTTGTCCTTGGAGCGCTGGGCGTGCGCGTCGATCGGCAGATGACAGCGCAGATGAGCCCTGCAGCACTCGTTGCAGTGCTGCTGTTCCTTGCGATCTTCATCTTCCTTTTCGTTCGCATGGTCCTCTCGGCTCCCGTTGCGAGCGCCGAGCATGTGGGCCCGATCGCGATCCTGCAGCGCAGCTGGCGTCTTACCGAGGGCCATTGGTGGCAGCTTTTCGGTTTTCTCCTCATTTTCTTCGCTGGCGCGGCGCTTGTCGTTCTTGCGATCGGGAGCGCCGCGGGAGTGGTGATCGGCCTGCTGTTCGGCAAGATCCAGCCGATGTCGGGGCCTGCACTCGCGCTCGCACTCATCGACGCCTTTGTCAGTGCTGCAATCACGACCCTGTTCGCGGTGATGCTGGCGCGGCTCTACCTGCAGCTGGCGCGAGGATCCGGTGTTCAGGCGAGCGTGCCGAGCAGCGGGATCTGAGGAGCGCAATCTTTGGGCAATATGCCTAGCAGGCGAGGATCGGGAAAACGCTCGACGGCGCGCTTGTAGGGAACGAATCCGGCTCGCCGATAGGCG
This sequence comes from Sphingomonas agri, assembly GCF_038148795.1. NCBI lineage: Bacteria > Pseudomonadati > Pseudomonadota > Alphaproteobacteria > Sphingomonadales > Sphingomonadaceae > Sphingomonas > Sphingomonas agri. Next base: position 323,902 of record NZ_JBAPEU010000003.1, read on the forward strand.
GGCAGTGCTGCTGGATGGTCGAGCGAGCAGGTGTGTACGTGGACCCGGTCGACGCCTTCGCGCCAGGCAAGACGAAGGGCCTCGGCAAGCAGCCAGCGGCCGTGGCCCTTGCCGGAATGCTCCGGTACGAGGCCAATGAACGAGAGCTCGCACTCGCGAGGTTCGCGAAAGTCCAGTTCGACCATTCCGACTTCTTGACGGCGCCCGTCGAGGACCACGTGAAGTTCGACCTTGGGATGCTGAATCACGGTCGCGAGATGTGCGTCATCGATGATGAGCCGCGAAAACCACAGCCAGGGCGCGCCGATTAGGCGGAACAGCCTCCGGTAATGTTCGGGGTCGGGGACGCCGACGTGCTTCAGCGACAGGGGCGAGCCATGAGGTTCGTGCTCGGGCGGCCTGGTCATCTCGAGGTAGGTGACGACGGCGGCGAGTTCGCCTTGTTCGATGGATTCGTAGCTCATTTCCACTTCGCCATGGGCGGAAGGCTCATCAGGATCGCATCGATGTTGCCGCCGGTCTTGAGGCCGAACAGCGTGCCGCGATCATAAAGAAGGTTGAACTCTACGTAGCGGCCGCGGAAGGTAAGGAGCCTGTCGAGATCCTCGTCCGTATAGTCAGTGTCGAGCCGGCGCCGGACGATCTGGGGGAAAATATCGAGGAAGGCTTCGCCGACGTCCTTCGTGAAGGCGAAATGGGCGTCGAAATGGTCTTCGAGGTGGTCGTAGAAAATGCCGCCGACGCCGCGCGCGATGCCGCGATGGGGAAGCCAGAAATATTCGTCCGCCCATTTCGAAAAGCGCGGATAGAAGGTTGCGTCATGTGCAGCGCAGGCCGCCCGAAGCCTCGCATGAAAGGCTTGCGTGTCCTCCTCGTAGGGAATCGCGGGATTGAGGTCCGCTCCGCCGCCGAACCAGCGTCTCGTCGTGGTCAGGAAACGGGTATTCATGTGTACCGCGGGGACATGCGGGTTCGCCATGTGCGCGACGAGGCTGATGCCGGTTGCAAAGAAGCTCGGATCTTTCTCCGCGCCAGGAATGCTCGCTGCGAATTCAGGGTTGAACTCACCGCCCACCGTTGAGACGTTCACTCCGACCTTTTCGAAGACCTTGCCCGTCATCTGGCCGCGAACCCCGCCGCCGCCCGGTGCTCCCGTGACGTCGGTACGGTCCCAGGGAGTATAGACGAAGCTCGCCTGCGATCCCGCTTCGCGCTCGATCTCTTCGAATGCGGTGCAGATCCGGTCACGCAGCGACTCGAACCAGTCACGCGCGCTTTGTTGCTGATCGTCGAGTTCGGGCATGGCCGTCCTCATTCGCGAGGAGCGGCGCCGGGCGCAAGACCGGGAATTACAGGATTGTAATGTCTGCATAAATCAGGGGTTCACCGGGAAACCCGCAGTGACTTTGCGGCACAGGAGCAACGGCGGCGCGACCGAACCGCCCGATCGAAGGAATTGAGAAGCATGAAGAGGCTGTTCGTCACGGTCGCGCTGGGCGCAACGTTCATCTCGGCTCCGCTCCTGGCTCAGGGCAATGGCGGAGGACGGGACCGGACCCGCGCGGAAGCCCAGCAGCGCGCCCACATGCTGTTCCAGATGCTCGACGCCAACCATGACGGCGTCGTTACCCGCGCCGAGGCGCAGCAGGCCGCAGCGCAGTTCCAGACGCAGCAAGGTGAAAACGGTCGCGGCGGAGGACGCATCCAGCGCATGCTCGAACAGGCGTTTGCAACCGGCGACTCGCTCACCCTTCAGCAGTTCGAGGCGCAGGCGCTCGCCCGTTTCGACGCGCAGGACCTCAATCATGACGGCGTTGTGACCGCTGCGGAGCGCCAGCAGTTGCGCGAGCAGCGCGCGCCGGCGCAGCCCCAGGCAGCGCCGCCCGCGCAGCCGCAGCGTCAGTAGCCCGACAACGTCAGTAAATTCGGCGCTGAGCCGAGACCAGCATCCGCAGCAGCATCGCGACCGGGCGAGGAACGCCCACTTTGCCCTCCAGCCACAAGCTCACAGCCGAACGCGAAACTCCGATCGCCTGCGCAAGGTCGTTCTGCGTACGGTAGCCAAGGCTTCGCATGGCCGAGCGCAGTTCTTCAGGCGACATGGAGGCCAGCATTTCGCGGCTGCCCGCCAGCTGATCGGCCATCAGATCGCGTCCGCTCCGCGGTCGCCGGTCCGGATCCGGATCGCCTGCTCGACGTCGAATACGAAAATCTTGCCGTCACCGATGCGCCCCGTGCGCGCAGCGTTCTCGATTGCCTCGAGCGTGTTCTCGACGAGGCCGTCCTCGACGACCACCTCGATCTTCACCTTGGGAAGGAAGTCGATCACATATTCTGCACCGCGGTAGAGCTCGGTATGACCCTTCTGGCGGCCGAAGCCCTTCACCTCGGTCACCGTGATTCCCGAGACGCCGACCTCGTGAAGTGCATCCTTCACATCGTCGAGCTTGAAGGGTTTGATGATCGCTTCGATCTTCTTCACGCAGCAATCCCCATGGCAACAGCATCAACGCTAATGCCCAATCGCCGCCGTATTTGGAAGGCAGTGCGCCGCGATATGAAAGCGATTATCCTTTCTGCAGGCCAGGGTTCGCGTCTCGGGCATCTCGTCGACGAGCGTCCCAAGTGCCTCATCGACTTCCACGGACGCAGTCTTCTCGACCGGCAACTCGACACGCTGGAGGCGAACGGTGTTCATGAAGCCGTGGTCGTTACGGGCTTTCACGACGACCGGGTCGAAGAGGCGCTGGCCGCCCGAAACGGCGGGCCGAGTGTTCGCACCATCTTCAACCCCTTCTACAAGGTCGCGGACAATACGGGCTCCCTCTACATGGCGCGCGACGAGCTTGCCGGGGACTGCCTCGTCTGGAACGGCGATACTCTGGTCTCGAGGGACCTGATGCGGCGCGTGATCACCAACGAGCAGCCGGGCATCACGGTGACTATCGATCGCAAGGATCGCTACGACGACGACGACATGAAGGTCGTGGAGAGCGCCGGCAGGCTGAAAGCGATCGGCAAGCGGCTCAAATCCGGCGTCAACGCTGAGTCGATCGGCCTCCTTGCGTTCAGGGGCGACGGCGCTGGCCGCTTCAAGGAGGCGATCGAACAGGCACTTCGCACGCCCGAGGGCACGACGATCTGGTATCTTCGCGTCATCCACCACCTTGCTCAGGCGGGCGATGTTTGGACACTCGACATCCAAGGCGAGGAGTGGGGCGAGGTCGATTTCCCGTCCGACGTTGAATCGGCCCAGGCGCTGGTTCAGCGATGGGACGCAATGGTCAAGACCGCGGCGGCCTGATGGAGGAGCTGCGCATTCCCGTCGGTAAGGAGAGTGTCTCTGGTCTCCTCATCCGGCCTTCGAATGCCAGGGCGCTCTATCTGTTCGCGCATGGCGCGGGCACGGGGATGACGCACAGCAGCCTTGTTTCGAATGCGGTTGGCCTCTCTGAGCGCGCAGTCGCGACCCTTCGCTATCAATTCCTCTACAGGGAGAAGGGACTGAAGCGGCCGGACGTCCCGAAGGTTGCGCATGCAACGGTGCGAGCCGCTGCTAGCGAAGCGGCAAGGCTCGCGCCGGACTTGCCGCTTTTCGCCGGCGGGCGCTCGTTCGGCGGTCGCATGACCTCGCAGGCGCAGGCCGAGTCACCGCTTCCGGGGGTCATCGGCCTCGCCTTCATCGGCTTCCCGCTGCACCCGGCAGGAAAGCCCGGCATTGAGCGCGCCGAGCACCTCGATCGTGTCGAGGTGCCGATGCTGTTCGTTTCCGGCGCCAACGATGCCCTGGCGGAAACCGACCTTCTCAGGAACGTGGTCGCCCGTCTTGGCGAACGCGCCACCCTCCATGAGATTGCGGATGCCGATCATAGTCTCAAGGTGCCTGCAAAAAGCGGGAGGACGGCTGCCGAAGCCGAGGCCGAGGCGCTCGATGCTATGGCTGAATGGATGCTTCAGCTAGCCTGAGGGTGGCAGAAACCGGCCGACGATGTCGAGCGCAAGCCGTGCGGGGCGTTTGGTCGCGGCATCGAGGCAGCACCAGCAGCTCGAAATCTCGCTCAGCACGTCGTCGCCCCGCCGCAGCACAGTGTGAAAGAAGGCACGTGCTCCCTCGACCTTCTCCGCAATCACTTCGGCGACCACATTGTCCTGGAGGAAGGTAGGCCTGAGGTAAGTGATCTCGTGCTTGAGAGCGACCCACAGGTGACTCGCAACGGCACTGGGCGGAGCAACGCTGCTCCAATAATCGACGACCGCTTCCTGCACCCACTTGAGGTACACGGCATTGTTCACATGGCCCATGTGGTCGATGTCAGCGGGCTCGATCGCAACAGGGTGCCGGAACATCGGTAATCGCCTCGAATCAGGAACTCCCCAGAAGGTCCCATTAGCTGACAAACGTGTCAATAAGCTGAAGGTTGCGTCCCCGGCGGGGTTCAGCTTGTCACGTCCTTCACATTGTCGTCGCTGTTCCGGTCGATGTAGAAATTATAGGGATCGACGCCGGCGAAGGCCGGTTTCCTTGCGGTGTGGATGACGATCTCTTGCGTGCCGTTAACGATCGGGCGCTGTTCCATCATGATCACGTCCTTCGCCGAAAAGGCGCCGAGACCCGGCCGTGCCTCGAAGAGGCCGATCTCGATCCGCTCGGCAAGCCTTGTCCGGGTCTCCACGCCTTTGCCGTTCGCGTAGAACTTCTCGGCCTTGATGCTGAGCGTCGTTGTCCACCCGCTCTTGTCCTTGCGCGTTTTGGCGGCGGCAACCTTGAGATCATAAAGGGTGATGCGCTCGAAGAGGTCCGTGATGAGCTGCTGCTGCTCGGGGGTCCGGGCTTCCTTGCGCAACTCCAGGATGAGGTCGACTGACCTGAGGTAGGGCGGACCTTCAAACCGCCACTTGGCAAGGAAGCGTGAAAGTGCCCGGTTGACCGTGTCCTCGCCCAGCCGCTGCTGCAGCAGGTACATGACGAGCGCGCCCTTCCGGTAATGGATGTATTGCTGGTTCTCGACGCGCTCGAGGGGCACTTCCTCGATCGCTTCGCCCTGCCGATTGCGCAGGTAATTATCGAGTTCGTACTTGAGGAAGCGCCGGATCTTATCGGGTCCGTAGAGGTGCTTCATGACCATCAGTGCCGAATATTGAGCCAGGGTCTCGCTGGTCATCGTCATGCCCTGCATGTCGGCGCCGATCACCTGATGTGCCCAATATTGGTGGGACATCTCGTGGGCGACGACATAGGTCGTGAAGTCGATCTTCTCAGGATCGTCCGTCTTGGCGTTGAATCCGATCGTCTCGGAGTAAGGCATGGTGCCCGCGAAGGCCTGGGCAAAGCTCTGGTACCCGGGGAATTCGATGATCCGTGCGTAATTGAACTGGTAGGGACCAAAGTTCGCACGATAATAATCCAGCGCGGCGCTCATCGCGTTCAGCATCTTGCCGACGTTCCAGTCGTGGCCTTGATGATAATAGACGCTCTGGCGGATGCCGCTGTGGACGATGCTGGCGATGCGATAGTCCGCCGACTGGACCGAGAAAAAATTGAGGATCGGTGCAGTGCTGACGAAATGGGCGGTGCGCCGTCCGTTCGAGGTGACGTCCGAGACCCGGCTCCCGGGGGCGATCGGCGTCTGCGCGGCATCGGTCGTCAGCATGATGTCGGAAGTCACCCAGTCCGAGCCGATGTAGTTGCGGGCGGTTGCCGACATGTCCTCGAGCCTTGCGGGCCTCAGTTCCGGAGGAAGGTGCTGGCGCCGCCGCTTTGAGCGATCGGTGAGCAGATTATTGCGGTCCATCCCGATGATCGGAGCGAATTCGACATTGTTGACGAAGGTGCCGTTGGAGATGACATCGGTCGCCGGGTCGAATGCGCGAAAGCCCCGGCGCCACAGGCGCGAGCGGAAGGTGAGGGCGCTCATGGCGCCTGGCGCCAGCGGCTTGTTGAACCGGTAGATGCGATAGCCGAACTTTTCGTCGTCGCTTGCAAGATGGGCGCCTGCGACATCGAGCTTCAGCCATTCGATGCCCTGGCTTCCCTTGCGCACGTGGATCTCGCGGAGCGGGGCAGCGGTCTTGTTGACTAGGTCATAGCGGCCCTCCGTGATGAGCAGCCGCCGTGCAGGATGGAGCTGGAGGGCGAGTGTCACCTTGGTGATCGCCGGGTTCGGCAATTTCTCGAACTTCAAATATTTGCGCTCGTAGTCGGCGCTGAATTTCTCGGCTTCGTCGTCCGTCTGGTAGCGATTGAGGACTTTGATGTTGTAATAAGCATAGGCGCCAGTCGCGGCCATTCCGGCAAGCGATACGCCGGCAATGGCGATAACCGGAGCGCTTGCCATCCCTGGCAGCCGGCGAATACGGCTGCCGACGGCAAGATCCGTTCCGCGCGGCCACAGGAGGTGCGCGACTAGCGCCAGGATGGCGGCAAAGCAGAGCCAGTAGAACTGAAGCACCGCCTGGCCCCACCAGAAACCGTCTGCGCCGACGAAGTCGCTCAACGGCTCGTTGGGCGTCCCGTCATAAGTATAGAGCGGGTTGGAATAGCCCATGTTGTTGAGGAAGATCCCGCCTACGAACCAGACGAACAGGATGCCCCAGCCCACATATTTGTTGGGACTGAGCACCTGGACGAAGACGGCGAGGATCGCGATCAGCAGGCCGTCGATCGCGGCAGGAATGATGAACCATCCAAGATATTGCGCCATGCCCACCACGCGAGCGCCCTCGACAAGCTGATAGAAAAGACCCGTCAGCATTGCGGCGAGATTGACGATCAGGAGCACAAGGAAGATTGCGAGCATCTTGGGGACGGTCATGACCCAGCTCGGCGCCGCGGTGGAATCGATGAGCTCGTTGAGCTTCCGGTCCCGTTCCCGCCACACGAGCTCGCCGCCGTAGAAGGCAGCGATCATCAACAGCACGATCTGGAAATTGCCGCGGACCGAAGTGATCGTCGCGGCAAGCGTCGGGTGGTCGCTGGTGCCGTAGATGGAGCGACCGAACCACAGGAGGGCAGCGGTGTTGCCGATGCCGAACAAGGTGAGGACCAGCGTCCCAGGGCTCGTCAGCACCAGCTGCGTCTCGATCCGCAGGCGCATCAGGAACTGGTCAAGGCGCGAAGGACGAAGGTCGCGGGCAATGACGCGTGCCCCGTCCAGGTGCGGAACCACCGAGGCTATCCGAGCTTCCCTTGCGTCCCTTTTTGCAAGCCGCCTGAGCCGGCGCCTGGACGGCGCGCGCTCGGTCATCGAGAAGCGCCACAGGGTGAAGCCAAGGAACATCAGTGCAAGGACGATCGCAAAGGCTCGGTTGAAGAGCAGCGCGCCCGTCAGTTCGACGAGCTTCGTGTTCATCTCGCTTTGCGTCCAGTAGCGCGTCGCCTCGCGAAGCGCGCCGTTGCCGAGCGGCTCGAACCTTGCAAAGGTGTCCCGATACTCGATCTTCTGGCCGAGCACGCTGACGGTGACGAGATAGCCCATCACGAGAAGGACGGCACCGATATAGGCCGCCATCATCGATCTCAGCACCGTCGCCAGCGCGAACAGGAGCGCGCAGGTGAGGAGGATGTTCGGAAGGGCGAAGACGGCGAAGTTCCAGGCGTAAAAGGACAGCCTCTGCGGGCCGAGCGTCTCCGGATCGACCCAGGGCATCGCGGCCCCCGCTGCCATTCCGAGCGGAACGGCAAGGTAGCCGAGCCAGGCGATGATGAGGCCGCCGAGAAAGCGCCCAATGACGATCTGGTAGGCCCTCACCGAAGTTGCCCGGACGATCGGCGCAAAACCGCTGCTGTCGTCCCGCACGATTGCATTGGCGACGAAGGCGGTGACGACGAACAGGTAGAAGAGGGTCAGGATCGCGGTAGCGACGGCGATTGCGTAGGGCGCGTTCTCGTGGACTGCGCCGGGCGTTCCGATGCGGACATTCTCGCTTGCCGTGATGCCGAAGCCAAGCAGGAAGAAGATTGCGATCGAGACCCAGAAAACGGGGTTGCGCAGCTGGTAGCGGATTTCAAATCCGGTGATTCCAAGAAGCATGGCGGATGCCTCTCAGGCGGCGCGGCGAAGGGTGGAGAGCGTCGAGAAATAGACGTCTTCCAGTCCGCCCTCGACCGGCTCGAAACCGTCCGGCGGACTGTCGGAAAGGACGTGGATGACGGAATTGCCGGCGACCAGCCGCGTTGAAATGACCTCGTATTTCGACTGGTAATCCTCGAGCTCCTGGCGGGCGATCACCTTCTTCCAGATCCTGTTCCTCGTCGCCGCGATGAGATCGGCAGGCTTGCCCTCCAGCTGCAGGCGGCCGTTCGCGAGGACCGCCATGCGCGGACAGAGATCGGCGACGTCATCGACGATGTGGGTCGACAAGATGACGACGACATTGTCGCCGATCGCGGCGAGCAGGTTGAGGAAGCGGTTGCGCTCCTCGGGATCAAGACCGGCAGTTGGCTCGTCGACGATGATGAGTTCGGGATTGCCGATCAGTGCCTGTGCTATCCCGAAGCGCTGGCGCATTCCGCCTGAAAAGCCCGCGATCGACTTGTTGCGAACCGCCCACAGATTGGTCTGTTCAAGCAGTGTCTCGACGGTGGACTTGCGGTCCTTCCCATTGGTGATGCCCTTGAGGATGGCGAGCTGGTCGAGCATCGAATAGGCCGAGACGCGCGGATAGACGCCGAAATCCTGGGGCAGGTAGCCGAGCGTTCGTCGCAGCCGTTCCGGGTCGGCAAGGACGTCGATGTCACCGAAGCTGATCGAGCCAGCAGTTGGCTGCTGGAGGGTCGCGACGGTGCGCATCAGCGTCGACTTGCCCGCGCCGTTGGGCCCCAGGAGGCCGTACATGCCGCGCGGGATCGAGAGGCTCACGTCGTCAAGTGCGACCGTGCCATTGGCGTAGGTGTGCGAAAGACTGGCGATTTCGAGCATTGATCCCCCCGGATTTCGGGCGATTGATCAAGGGGGTAACCGTTGCAGTCAAGTCGCCCTGCGAACCTTTTCGACCGGCCGACGAACGGCCGGCAAGGGTTCAGGCGTATGGCGGCCGGTCAAGGCCTGCGGGGCTCTTCGTGAAGATCTCGCAGCCGCTTTCCGTAATCCCGATCGAATGCTCGAACTGCGCCGAAAGCGAACGGTCGCGCGTGACTGCAGTCCAGCCGTCCTCAAGAACCTTCACGTCGGGACGCCCGATATTGATCATCGGTTCGACGGTGAAGATCATGCCGGGCTTGAGTTCGGGCCCGGTTCCGGGCCTGCCGGCGTGCACGACTTCCGGGCTGTCGTGGAACACGCGCCCGACGCCATGGCCGCAGAAATCCCGGACCACGCTATAGCGGCTGGATTCCGCGTGACGCTGGATTGCGTTCGCGATGTCGCCCAGATGGTTGCCGGGTTTTGCCTGCTCGAGCCCGAGCATCAGGCATTCATACGTCACGTCGACGAGCTTCATTGCCCGAAGCGGGACGTTCCCGACCAGGTACATGCGGCTCGAGTCGCCGTGCCAGCCATCGATTATCGGCGTCACATCGATATTGACGATGTCGCCGTCCTTCAGCGTGCGCTGCTCGCTTGGAATGCCGTGGCACACGACATGGTTGATCGAAATGCAGCAGCTCTTCGTATAGCCGCGGTAGCCAAGCGTCGCTGGAAGACCGTCGGCCTCGGTCGTCATCCGGTAGACGATATCGTCCAGTTCCTGCGTCGAAACGCCCGGAACGACGTGGGGCACGAGGGCATCGAGAATCTCGGCGGCGAGCCGCCCGGCGCGGCGCATTCCCTCGAATCCCTCGGGGCCGTGGAGCTTGATGATTCCGCTCTTCGCCTCGATGCGGTCGTCGGGAGCGACGGTGATGTATTGAGTCATCGGTCCTAGATAGGCACTGGGCAGCTTGAAGTCGAATGGAGAAGGTCCTTGGCCGCTCAGTCGAAGCAATGGAACGCGGCGCTTTTGGTCATCGGCGATGAGATCCTGTCGGGTCGAACCCAGGACAGGAATATCGCGCAGGTCGCACTATGGCTCAACGAACAGGGAATCCGCTTGAGGGAGGTGAGGGTGGTGCCCGATGATATTGGGAGCATCGCGGCGGCGGTGAACGCGCTCCGAACGAGCTATGATTATCTGTTCACGACGGGCGGGATCGGACCCACTCACGACGACATAACCGTCGATGCCATGGCGACAGCCTTCGGAGTAGAAGTCATCGAGCACCCGGAGGCACGCAGGATCCTCGAAAATTATTATCGCGACCGGCCGGGCGGACTGACTGAGGCCCGGCTGAGGATGGCGCGTACTCCGCGAGGCGCGGAGTTGATCCAAAACCCCAGTTCGGGAGCGCCGGGCGTGAAGATCGAGAACGTCTACATTCTGGCGGGGGTGCCACAGATTGCCGCAAGCATGCTGGAAGCACTCAGGGGGAAACTCGAAGGCGGACGCCCGGTAGTCTCGGTCACCGTTGGTGCACGAGCGGCCGAGAGCGATGTCGCGGACCTGCTGAGGGAGACGGAGGCCGCCAATCCAGGCGTCGCAATCGGAAGCTATCCTTTTTTCAGGGACGGGAGCTACGGGGCGAACTTCGTGATCCGGTCGGAGGACGCCGATCTTGCCCGTCGCACCGGCGATGAATTGTCCGGAAGGCTGCGGGATGCGGGTTTCGAGCCAGTCGAGGGCGGAATTTGACCCTCGCGGCCGTGGCGGGTGACCATTCTTGCAGGAGCGCATACGCGGCCATCATGGACGGACGTCCGCTCCACGGAGCTGCCGCGACCCCTTCAAGAATGTCGTGATCCTGCGGCTCGCGAGGCGTTGACTTGGGACCGACGAAATTCCACATCGGCGCGACCTCGGGCGGGTATGATGTAATGGTAGCCTGTCAGCTTCCCAAGCTGATCGCGCGGGTTCGATTCCCGCTACCCGCTCCAGCCCCGGCACATTGGCGAAATGCGCGAACCGGGTACCAGAATTGGCTCCGTCCAAGGATTTGAACGATTGAGGTTCAAATTTTCAGGAAGCATAAACCAAATCTTTTGATAAGCTGAGAGTTCGCAGCCGGGGGGCTGCGCTTGGATCAACCTGGGTGGGGGGAGAGTAGCCACCGGAGTAACCACGTGAACGTCCAAGCACCGCGCGACTTCATTGATCGCCGCCAACTCGTCAGCGCGCTGCGCGCTTTGCGCCGCGGCGACTTCTCCGTGCGTCTCCCTGAGGAGGTCGACGGGCTCGATGGCGAGATTGCAACCGTCTTCAACGAGGTGGTCTCTCTCAACGAGGAAATGGCCCAGGAGTTCGAGCGGCTTTCCAAGGTCGTCGGCAAGGAAGGCAAGATCACCCAGCGGGGCCGGGTGAAGAATGCGCGCGGCGGTTGGGAAACGGCCGTCCGGTCGGTCAACGAGCTCATCGAGGACATGGTGCAGCCGACGGCTGAAGTGTCCCGCGTCATCGGCGCGGTCGCCAAGGGCGACCTTTCTCAAAGCATGACGGTTGAAATCGACGGCCGGCCGCTGCGCGGCGAATTCCTGCGCATCGGTAAGGTTGTGAACACCATGGTGGACCAGCTGAACGGCTTCGCCTCCGAAGTGACGCGCGTCGCACGCGAGGTCGGCACGGAAGGAAAGCTCGGCGGTCAGGCCAAGGTGAAGGGTGTCGCCGGCACGTGGAAGGACCTCACCGACAATGTGAACGCGATGGCGACCAATCTCACCGGCCAGGTGCGAAACATCGCGGAAGTGACGACGGCCGTCGCTCGCGGCGACCTTTCCAAGAAGATCACCGTCGAGGTGAAGGGCGAGATCCTCGAGCTCAAGAACACGATCAACACCATGGTGGACCAGCTTAACGGCTTCGCCTCGGAAGTGACCCGCGTCGCGCGCGAAGTGGGAACGGAAGGAAAGCTTGGGGGCCAGGCCCGCGTCGAAGGCGTCGCGGGCACCTGGAAGGACTTGACGGATAACGTCAACCTCATGGCCGACAATCTGACCGGCCAGGTCCGCAATATTGCAGAAGTCACGACCGCGGTCGCCAAGGGCGATCTTTCCAAGAAGATTACCGTCGACGTGAAGGGCGAGATCCTCGAGCTCAAGAACACCATCAACACGATGGTGGACCAGCTTAACGGCTTCGCCTCGGAAGTGACCCGCGTCGCGCGCGAAGTGGGAACTGAAGGAAAGCTGGGCGGGCAGGCGCAGGTGCCCGGCGTCGCCGGCACCTGGGCCGACCTAACCGACAATGTGAACGCGATGGCGGCCAACCTCACGGGCCAGGTCCGCAACATCGCCGAGGTGACGACCGCAATTGCTCGCGGTGACCTTTCCAAGAAGATCACCGTGGACGTGAAGGGCGAGATCCTCGAGCTCAAGAACACCATCAACACCATGGTGGACCAGCTCAATTCCTTTGCGTCCGAAGTGACGCGCGTCGCGCGCGAAGTGGGTTCGGAAGGAAAGCTCGGCGGCCAGGCGCAGGTCGAAGGCGTCGCTGGCACTTGGAAGGACCTTACCGACAACGTGAACCTCATGGGCGGCAATTTGACGGCGCAGGTCCGCAACATCGCTGAGGTGACGACGGCGGTCGCCAAGGGGGACCTTTCCAAGAAGATCACCGTCGACGTCCGTGGCGAGATCCTCGAGCTCAAGGACACCATCAATACGATGGTGGACCAGCTCAATTCTTTCGCGTCCGAGGTGACGCGCGTGGCGCGCGAAGTAGGCTCGGAAGGAAAGCTCGGCGGTCAGGCGCAGGTCGAAGGCGTTGCCGGCACCTGGGCCGATCTCACCGACAGCGTGAACCTCATGGCCGGCAATCTGACGGGCCAGGTGCGCAACATTGCCGAGGTGACGACCGCGGTCGCGCGGGGCGACCTTTCCAAGAAGATTACCGTGGACGTGAAGGGGGAGATCCTCGAGCTCAAGAACACCATCAACACGATGGTCGACCAGCTGAACGCGTTCGCGAGCGAGGTGACGCGCGTCGCCCGCGAGGTCGGTACCGAGGGCAAGCTTGGCGGGCAGGCGCAGGTGCCCGGCGTCGGCGGCACGTGGAAGGACCTCACCGACAATGTGAACGCGATGGCGGCCAACCTCACGGGCCAGGTCCGCAACATCGCGGAGGTGACCACCGCGGTCGCCTCCGGTGACCTTTCCAAGAAGATCACCGTGGACGTGAAGGGTGAGATCCTCGAGCTCAAGAACACCATCAACACCATGGTGGACCAGCTCAATTCCTTCGCGAGCGAGGTGACGCGCGTCGCCCGCGAGGTCGGCACGGAAGGAAAGCTAGGCGGCCAGGCGCAGGTACGCGGCGTCGCCGGCACGTGGAAGGACCTTACCGACAACGTGAACCTCATGGCCGCGAACCTTACGGGACAGGTGCGCAACATCGCCGACGTGACAACCGCGGTCGCCAAGGGCGACCTTTCCAAGAAGATCACCGTGGACGTGAAGGGCGAGATCCTCGCGCTCAAGAACACGATCAACACCATGGTCGATCAGCTCAACGCGTTCGCGAGCGAGGTTACCCGCGTCGCCCGCGAAGTCGGCACCGAGGGCAAACTTGGCGGGCAGGCACAGGTGCCCGGCGTCGGAGGGACCTGGAAGGACCTGACCGACAACGTGAATCTCATGGCGACCAACCTTACCAACCAGGTGCGCGGCATCGCCGAGGTCGTGACCGCGGTGGCGCAGGGCAACCTCAAGCGGAAGCTGACCGTCGATGCCAAGGGCGAGATCGCGGCGCTCGCCGACACCATCAACTTCATGATCGACACGCTCTCGACCTTTGGCGATCAGGTCACCAACATGGCCCGCGAGGTCGGCATCGAGGGCAAGCTTGGCGGGCAGGCGCGCGTCCCTGGCGCGGCGGGCCTGTGGCGCGACTTGACGGACAACGTGAACCAGCTCGCCGCGAACCTCACCAACCAGGTCCGCTCGATCGCCGAAGTTGCGACCGCCGTCACCAAGGGCGACCTTACCCGCTCCATCGCGGTCGAGGCGTCGGGCGAGATGGCGGCGCTCAAGGACACGATCAATGAGATGATCAGCAACCTCAAGGAGCAGACGCTGAAGAATGCCGAGCAGGACTGGCTCAAGACCAACCTCGCTCGCTTCAGTCGCATGCTCCAGGGCGAACGCGATCTTGCGACCGTCTCGAACCTCATCATGTCCGAGCTCGCACCGCTGGTGAACGCGCAATATGGTGTCTTCTACGTAACCAAGCGCGAAGAGGACGAGACGAAGCTGGAACTCGTCGCGAGCTACGGCGCGGAAAACGCCGACGAACTCAAGCAGGATTTCCGCCTGCGCGAGGGCCTGATCGGACAGGCTGCGGCCGACCGCCGGCCAATCCTCCTGAAGGACGTCCCACCGGATTTCATCCGTATCGGCTCAGGCCTTGGCTACGCGAGACCGGCAAACGTCAACATTCTCCCGGCGCTGTTCGAGGACGAGGTGAAGGCGGTCATTGAACTCGCCTCGTTCGGCGAGTTCAACGAGACTCACCAGAACTTCCTCGACCAGCTTATGGAATCGGTCGGCATCGTGCTCAACACGATTGCCGCAACGATGAGGACGGAAGGTCTTCTCAAGCAGTCGCAGCTGCTGACGACCGAGCTCCAGGCGCGGCAGACCGAGCTCACGCGCAAGCAGCAGGAGCTCCACGCGACCAACGAGGAGCTTCAGGAAAAGGCGCAGCTGCTCGAAAACGAGAAGAAGCAGGTCGAGGCGAAGAACCTCGAAATCGAGATGGCGCGACGCGCGCTCGAGGAAAAGGCCGAGCAGCTGGCGCTCACCTCGAAGTACAAGTCAGAGTTCCTTGCCAACATGTCGCATGAGCTCAGGACCCCGCTCAACTCGCTGCTGATCCTTTCAAAGCTCCTGTCCGACAATGCTCAGGGAAACCTCAACGACAAGCAGGTCGAGTTCGCTCGGACCATCAATTCGGCGGGATCGGATCTCCTCAACCTCATCAACGACATCCTCGATCTCTCGAAGATCGAATCGGGTACGGTGACGATCGAGGTTGGCGAGATGCCGATGATGCATCTCAAGCAGCACATGGAGCGCACCTTCCGCCAGCTAGCCGCAGACAAAGGCCTCGAATTCAACGTCAAGTTCGACGCCAAACTGCCGCAAACGATCCTTACCGACGAGAAGAGGCTGCAGCAGATCGTGCTCAATCTTCTCTCCAACGCCTTCAAGTTTACCTCGAAGGGCGGCGTCACCCTGGGCGTTCGCACTGCGCACAGTGGATGGAACAAGACCCACCCGGTTCTGCGGAAAGCCGACCGTGCGATCGAGATCGCCGTTACCGACACCGGTATCGGCATTCCGGACGACAAGCAGAAGCTGATCTTCGAGGCATTCCAGCAGGCTGACGGTACGACCAGCCGCAAATATGGCGGCACGGGCCTTGGCCTCTCGATCAGCCGCGAGATCGCAAGGCTGCTCGGAGGCGAGTTACAGGTACGCTCAAGGCCGGGCGAGGGATCAACCTTCACGCTCTATATCCCGCTCGAGGCGGAAGCAGACGTCGGGACCACGGTTTCCGGGACGTCCGCCCGCTATGACAATAGCGGAGCAGTGGTGCCTTCGGCCCTTCCAACCGGGTTCGAGGTCAGCGATGATCGGGACGAGATCGGCAAGGACCCGTTCGTTCTCATTGTCGAGGACGACCCGACCTTCGCGTCGATCCTTCTCGATGCAGCGCACGAGGCAAAGCTCAAGGGAGTGGTCTCGACGGCTGGTGCCGGTACGCTCGCGATGGCGCGCAAGCTTCAGCCGAGCGCGATTACGCTGGACTTGGGCCTGGCCGACATCGACGGGTTCGTACTGCTCGACCTTCTGAAGCACGATCCCGAGACGAGGAACGTTCCCATTCATGTTGTTTCGGGCGCCGATCGCAGCCAGGCGGCCATTGGCATGGGTGCCTTTGGAGTGACGGAGAAGCCGGCGGAGCGCGCAGAGCTCGTCAAGCTATTCGACGCCCTCCGCGAGGAAACGGCCAAGAAGCCGCGCAAGCGGCGCAAGACCGAGGGAGCCGCATCGCCATCGAGTAACCCCCTGGCGGAGCTTGCCGGATCCAAGGTGCTGATCGTCGATGACGACATCCGCAACATCTTCTCGCTTACGAGCGTTCTGGAGAGCCATGACGTCGAAGTGCTTCACGCCGAGCGGGGAAAGGACGGAATTCTGATCCTCGAGCAGACACCAGGCGTCGATGTCGCGCTCATCGACATCATGATGCCGGAGATGGACGGGTATGAAACGATGCAGCAGATCCGAGCGCGGCCCGAGCTTGCCGACCTGCCACTGATCGCGGTGACTGCCAAAGCGATGAAGGGCGACCGGAAGAAATGTCTCGATGCCGGGGCTTCCGACTATATCGCGAAGCCCGTCGACATCGAGCTTCTCCTTGCTCTCTTGCGCGTCTGGGTTGCCCGCGGCCGGGAGACCCTGGCGGCATCCGCGCCGCCGATCCCGCTGGAGGCGGCGGAGTAATCCCGTGAACGGTCCGGTGGGGGAAATACCAGTCCCGCTCCGCCTCGCGGACGAGGAGCCGGCTGCCGAACGGCAGCCCGAGCACGCACGGGTCCTTTTGGTTGACGACGATGAGCGAAACCTCCTCGCCGTCGCGACCGTGCTCGAGGATCTTGGAGAAGTGGTGCTCGCCCGCTCTGGCGAGGAGGCGCTTCGGCATCTTTTGAAGGGCGAGTTCGCGGTAATCCTGCTCGACGTCTACATGCCGGGCATGGACGGCTATGAAACCGCCCAGATCATCCGGAGCCGTGACCAGACCAAGGGCATTCCGATCGTCTTCCTGTCGGCTGTGAACAAGGAAACCGAGCATCTCCTGCGCGGATATTCCATGGGTGCGGTCGACTATGTGTTCAAACCGGTCGATCCCGTAATCCTGCGTTCCAAGGTCGCAGTCTTCGTTGAACTGTTCGAAAAATCGAAAGAGGTCGAGCGAAAGGCAAGGCACGAGCAGGCGCTTCTCGATGCGAACCTTCGCGCCAATGCCGAACGACTGCGCGCGGAGCAGGAACTAAGGCGCGCGGAGCAACGCCAGGCAGCGATCATCCAGTCTCTGCCGATGGTGCTTTATCTCGAACCCTATGACGCCAATCCGCGCGCGCCGACCTATGTGAGCGGTGACCTTGAAGGGATCTGCGGTTTTACCCTGGAAGAGGTTCACGAGCGGCCACAGATTTGGGTCGATCGGCTCCATCCCGAGGATCGCAACCGGGTCATCGCCTCACTCGAGGCAAGGCGGAAAACAGGGCGCGGATCCATTGAATATCGCTGGCAGTGCGCGGAGGGCGGCTACAAGCATTTCCATGATCAGGCCGTGCTTCTCAGGGATGGTGACGGCAAACCGGTCGAATTCGCTGGCACGCTGACCGACATCAGCGAGCAGCGGTCGCTCGAGAGCCAGCTGATCCAGGCCCAGAAGATGGATGCAATCGGAAAGCTGACGGGCGGCATCGCGCACGATTTCAACAATCTGCTTGCAGCGGTGATCGGTGGCCTCAGCCTCATCGAGCGCAAGGTCGAGCTCCCGGAGGAGCAGCGGCGCGTCCTGGGCATGACGAGGCGCGCTGCCGAGCAGGGAAGCGAGCTCGTCCGGCGCCTGTTGGCATTCGCCCGGCGCCAGCAGCTCGAGCCGCGGCCGATCGACCTTGTTGCGCTTCGCGAGGCTGTCGCCGACCTCCTCACGCATACGCTCGGCGGCCTCGTCCATCTTGAATGGCAGATCGAGGATGGAACCTGGCCGGTATTCGCGGACCAGGCGCAGCTCGAGCTCGCGCTCGTCAATCTCATCATCAACGCGCGCGACGCGATGCCCACCGGAGGGACAATCACGATCATCACCGGCAACCGCGTGCTTTCAAACGAGGAACTGCCGGAAATCGCGGGCGGAGACTATGTCCATCTCGCCGTCGCCGACACCGGAACGGGCATTTCGTCGGACAATATCGAAAAGGTGATGGAGCCCTTTTTCACGACCAAGGAGATAGGCAAGGGCAGCGGGCTCGGCCTCAGCATGGTCTATGGTTTTGCCAAACAGTCAAACGGTGCGTTCCGGCTCGAAAGCGAGTTGGGTGCCGGGACTACAGCTGAACTGTGGTTGCCGCGGGCTCCGGAATCCGCGGTTGCCGAGGAGCCCAAGGTCATAGAGCAAAGCAAGATCACGCTGCGCTCGCTCAAGGTACTGCTGGTCGACGACCATCCTGAGGTCAGAAGCACGACTGCCGCGGTGCTCGAGGACGGCGGCCACAAGGTCGTCGAGGCGGACAATGGTGCGGAGGCGCTCGTGCTTCTGAAGAAGCGCGACTGCGATTTCGACCTCCTCATCACCGATTACGCGATGCCCCACCTCTCCGGCACCGACTTTCTGCGCCAAGCAAGGGAGCTGTGTCCCGAAGTCCCGGCGCTTCTCATCACTGGTTACGCCGAGACTGAAATCATTTCCGACCGCCCGAAGGGCGTCGAGATGCTTCTCAAGCCCTTTACTCCAGCGGTGCTCGAAGCCGCGATCGGCCGTGCTTGCGGGGGCGCCGCGTCGTCCTGATCCTGGGAGCGCGTTCTTCGACAGGAGTCGACGCAAGAAAGCGACAAGCTGCGAAACCCGATCGATCCGCCGCGGTTTATAAACGCGGTTGTTCGGTGGATTGAGGTTTTTTCGTGTCGCAGGTGAATGACCCCCGCGAAGGGGAGTTCGAAGCAGCAAATTTACTGTTGAGCGAGGGACTGAAGACGTGCCGGTCGGTCGTCAGCAATTACAAGGCGCTTCTGTCCGCGGAACAGCAGGTCTCATCCGGTCAAGCCGATAGCGACGGGGGTGAGGCATCGATGGACCCTGGCGCGGAGCGCTGAACGGACGGCTAGCCCACTTCGTTCTGATATTGGAACAAGTGGAATTCACTGTAGAGGCCGGCGGCGCGGATCGGACTTTCCGCCACGAGCGCCTCGGCGGCGTCGCGGTGGTCGGCCTCGAAGATCATGAGGTAGCCCGCTCGCTCGCCCGCTTTGTTGCGTAGTGCCCCCGCGGCCTGGATGGGAATGTAGGGCTGCTGCAGGAACTGGCTGATTTGCTCCTGCACGTCCTGGTCGATTGCTTCGCCCGCTTTTAGAAATCCCATCCAAACGAATTGCATCGCCGGTCTCCTGCGGCTCTTGGGCAAGCCAAGCAGAAGTCTTGCTGCCGGCGCAAGATGAAATTCGCCGGCAGCGGGAACCGGCGGTCGTCTAAAGGGTTGCTTAATATAAGCAAGCTTACTATATCGGTTGCTCATGGAAACCCTTCCCTTCGAGATTGGCGAGACCGCCCATGCCCTGCGCAAGGCCTTCGACAGGCGTGCCGTGGGGCTCGGGGTGACCCGCGCGCAGTGGAAAGTCCTGTTCCGCCTGACGCGCCAGCCCGGCCTTCGGCAGATCGAGCTCGCGGACATGCTCGACATCGAGCCGATCACATTGTCGAGGATCGTCGACCGGCTCGAGGATGGAGGCCTGGTCGAACGCGTGGCCGATCCGGCGGATCGTCGCGTCTGGCGGCTTCACGTCACCGCACGTGCACAGCCGCTGGTCGAGAAGCTTCGGGGAGTGGCCGACGAGATGATCGCCGAGGCGTTTGCAGGAATTGACCCCAAAGAGATTGAAATCACGAGGCAAGTGCTCGCCAGAGCGCGCGAGAACGCCTCTCGGACCGCACCGATGAACAGGGCTTCCAATCAATGAATAAAATGCAGACCCAGCCGATGGCTCCCGCAGAAACGGTCGAAGAACCGAAGCGGAAGCGTGCCCGGAAAGAGGGCGGCCGAAACTGGACGCGAACGATCCTCCTGGTCATCGTCCCGGCTCTGCTCATCGTGGGCGGGGCCTATTACTGGCTTACAAGCGGCGGTAGCGTCTCGACGGACGATGCGCAGATCCGCCAGGACATCGTCTCGGTCAGCCCCCAGGTGAACGGCCAGATCGTCGAGGTCTTCGTTCGCAACGGCGCGCGCGCAAAGCGCGGTGACATCCTCTTCAGGATCGACCCGCAGCCTTACAGGGTAGCGCTCGAACAGGCCGAGGCCGCGCTCGCCAACGCGCGTCTCCAGACCCAGGTGCTGAGGACGACGGCAGCCGGTACGTCGGGCGACATTACCGGCGCGGAAGCGAACCTTGCGATCAAGCGCAACGCGTTCGGACGGCAGCAGGCGCTCCTGAAGCAAGGCTTTACGACCCGTGCGGATTACGAAGACGCGATGAACGAGGTGCGGAGCGCCGAGACGCAGCTTGCCGATGCGCGTGCGCGCGCGGCCAATGCGAACGCCGCGGTTGCACCTGGCGGCGCGCAGCCACAGATCGCGCAGGCCCAGGCGGCAGTCGACAAGGCCAGACTCGACCTTGAGCGCACCGCTGTCAGGGCTCCGATGGACGGGGTCATCGAGAACGCCGATAAGCTGCAGGTCGGCCAAATGGCCGTGCAGGGCATCGGCATGATTTCGCTGGTACACAGTGCGACAGCCTGGGTCGAAGCGAACTTCAAGGAAAAGGACCTCGCGCGAATGGCGCCAGGCCAGCCCGCGACCATCGAGGTCGACGCCTATGGCGGCGAGAAATTCCGCGGACGCGTGCAAAGCATCGGCGCTGGAACGGGAAGCGAGTTCTCCCTCCTCCCTGCCCAGAATGCCAACGGCAACTGGGTCAAGGTCACACAGCGCGTACCGGTCCGGATTTCCTTCGACGGGACGCCTTCGCGGCCAATGATCGCGGGTCTGTCGGTGACCGCGACCGTCCAACTCGACGACAAGAAGAAATAAGACGCGATGGCCGAGACGCCGGCCCACGAAGCAACGCATCCGCTGCCATCGGGCGAACGGCTGATTGTCACCATCGGGGTGATGATGGCCGTCCTCCTCCAGGTGCTCGACACGACGATCGCAAACGTCGCGCTCCCGCACATGCAGGCCGACCTCAGCGCATCCCAGGACCAGATCAACTGGGTCCTGACGAGCTATATCGTCGCCTCCGCGATCGCCTTGCCGATCAGCGGCTGGCTTGCCGACAGGGTAGGCCGCAAGCGCCTGCTGCTGATTTCAGTCGTGTGCTTCACCGCCGCCTCTGTTCTTTGCGCTACCGCGACCTCGCTTGGCGAAATGGTGATGTTCCGTGCCTTCCAGGGCGTCAGCGGCGCTTTCATCGTGCCGCTTGCCCAGGCGACTTTGTTCGACATCAACCCCAGGGAGAAGCACGGGCAGGCGATGGCGCTGTTCGGCGGCGGGGTGATGATAGGCCCGATCCTGGGACCCGTTCTGGGCGGCTGGCTCACGGATAATTACAACTGGCGGTGGGTATTCCTGGTGAACCTGCCCGTGGGCATCCTTTGCACGCTGATCATGATGCGGTTCATGCCGAAGACGGAGACCCACCGCCGCCAGTTCGACATGTTCGGGTTCGTGCTGCTCGCGCTGGCGCTTGCGGGACTGCAGCTCTTCCTCGATCGCGGAGAACAGGCAGACTGGCTGTCGAGCTGGGAGATCCGGATCGAGCTTGGGCTGGCGATTGCTGCAACCTGGATGTTCATCGTCCACATGGTGACGGCCGAGCACCCGCTGTTCGACCGGTCGATGTTCAAGGACCGGAATTTCGCGACGGGGATGCTGTTCATGGCGGTGACGGGCGTGCTGCTGCTCGCAGGCCTCGCGCTATTGCCGCCCCTCTTGCAGAACTTGTACGGCTATTCGGTATTGCAGTCCGGCTTCCTCACTGCTCCGCGCGGCGTTGGAACCCTCATTTCCATGCTCATGGCCGGCCGCCTCACCGGCAAGATCGACGCCCGCATCCTTGTCGGCATCGGCGTCTGCTTCATGGGCGTGTCGCTCTACATGATGACCGGTTTTGCGATCGACCAGCCCTCGCAGCCCGTAATCCTGAGCGGTGTGGTCCAGGGTCTTGGCCTTGGACTGATCTTCGTGCCGCTTCAAAGCCTTGCGTTCGAGACATTGCCGGCAAAGGCAAGGACGACCGCTGCAGCATTGCTCAACCTCTCGCGAAATGTCGGGGGATCGGTCGGCATCTCGGTTGTCAGCACGCAGCTCGTCCGGATGACCCAGGTCGCCCATGCGGATCTTGCGCATAATATCACCGAGCAAACCATTCCGACCCTGGACCCGACGATGCTGCAGACGGTCTTCCCCGTCGCAGGTCCCGCCGTGCTCGCCTACATCAACATGGAGATAAACCGGCAGGCGCTCTTCATTGCCTATCTCGATGACTTCAAGCTGATGATGCTGGTGACCTTCGCGGTGCTGCCACTGCTGCTGCTGATGCGCCGCGGCAACCAGGTCGGCGGCGGTGGTCCTCCGGTCCACATGGATTGAGCAGCATCATCGCAATTCGCGTCCGTCCTCGATCGGCACGACCCGGTCTTGGCCGGTGGTCCACTGATGCTGCGGGCCGCGAGGAACTCGAGGTGCGGGTAAGCGAAGCGCCGACAGAAGGCTCGGCCAACGAAGCGGTAGTGAAGCTGCTTTCGAAGGCACTTGGGATCAGCCGTTCCGAAGTGACGATCATTTCGGGGAGAACGTCTCGCAACAAGCGGATCGCGATCCCACTTGGGCTGGAAGAAGCACGGGCGCGTCTCGGCGTCTGAAAAATGGGAGAACAAGATGTTCGAGGTCACGAAGCGTCGCCTTGGGAAGGACGGGCCCGAAGTCTCCGCCATTGGCCTTGGCTGCATGGGGATGAGCGAATTCTACGGCTCGGGTAGCGAGCAGGAATCGATTGCAACTATCCACCACGCAATCGAACGAGGCGTGAACTTCCTCGATACCGCGGACATGTACGGCGTCGGCAGGAACGAGGAACTCGTCGGGAAGGCGATCCGCGACCGGCGCGACCAAGTGTTCCTCGCGACGAAGTTCGGGAATGTGCGGGGGCCAGCGGGCGAGTTTCTCGGCGTTCGCGGCGATCCCGCCTATGTCCGGTCAGCCTGCGAAGCGAGCCTCAAGCGTCTCGGCATCGATGTCATCGACCTTTACTACCAGCACCGCGTCGACCAGTCGGTCCCGATCGAGGATACCGTGGGCGAGATGTCGCGGCTCCAGCAGGAGGGGAAGGTGCGCTTCCTCGGCCTTTCCGAAGCGGCGCCTCGAACGATCCGTGCCGCCTATGCAACATCCCCGATCACCGCCGTCCAGACCGAGCTTTCACTATGGAGCCGGGACGCCGAGGCCGAGGTCATTCCGACTATCCGGGAGCTCGGGATCGGCTATGTTGCTTATTCTCCTCTCGGTCGTGGGTTTCTCAGCGGTCGTTTCAAGTCGCCGGCCGATTTCCCGGAGGACGATTTCCGCAAGAACCATCCGCGCTTCCAGGGCGAGAATTTCGAGAAAAATATCAAGCTCGTGGGCGAAGTCGAAGCGATGGCCCGGGAAAAGGGTTGCACTGCCGCCCAGCTTGCGCTCGCCTGGGTCCTTGCCCAGGGGCAGGACATCGTGCCGATCCCGGGCACCAAGCACGTCCGTTACCTCGACGAGAATATCGGCGCGCTCGACGTCAGCCTTTCTTCCGATGAGCTTCAGCGCCTGGACGAGATCCTGCCTGCTGGCGCTGCTGCCGGCGAACGATATCACGAACGCGGGATGGAGACCGTCAACCTCTAGGCTCGATCGTCGATGAGGCTCATACAGGTAACGCCCGCTTCGGCCTTCTGAAGCTCGCTGACATCGACCTCGATGACGTCGAACCCCCGACTTCCGAGGAGGTCGGCAGTCCTTGGATTTCCCGCCGGGATGACGAGCCTGTTGCCCACTCGCACGCAATTGGCGGCCGAAGGCTCGTCCGCGTCCACTGCTACCGGTTCAACACCGGCAAACTGCGTGGGATCGATCGAGGAACCACAATAGAGAAGGACCAGGGTACCCGAGCCGTCGGCGCCCGCTAGGCTCGCTCCTGTCTTCAGATGAAGGCAGGCGCCGAGCTTGGCTCCGACCACGGAAAACCCGAGAGGCCGGGCGAGGGTTGAAAGCGCCTGGACCCCCGCATGGTCCGTTCGAGTCGAGAGGCCAACGTAAAGAGTGCGGCCGATCCTCAGGACATCGCCGCCATCGAGAAAGCCGCACTCGATGCTGTGGAGTTCGAAGTGGTGCACGAGGCCCGCGGCCGTGGATTTCGTCTCGCCCGCACGTGACGCGGCTCCCGGGCGAGTGATGACGGCATGCCCGTCAAGGATCAGTGCTGTGTCTTCGACGAATACAGCGTCCGGGTCGGAAGGCAGCTCCGGCAGACGAACAAGCTCATAGCCCGCGCTTGCAAGGGCCTGCTCGTAGGAATGATGCTGCAGCGCCGCCTTGCTTGCGTCGATCGGGCGGCGCTCGAGGTGGGTGAGCTGGCATTGGGCGATGAGCGGGCTGACCGCACGAGTGAAGGCGCGGGGCATCAATGACGAAGGAGTTGAAGCATAGAGCTCGGTTGTAGGCGCCGATGGGTCGCGGGATAAGGCTTCGTTTTTGATGGAGTTCCGGTTTTTATGGCGCGCGGACCACAGTGCCGCCCTTCATGACGAAGCGGACGTGTTCGACTGCTGATACGTCGCGCGTCGGATCACCATCCACTGCGACGAGGTCGGCAAGAAGACCCGGCCGGACCGCGCCCCGATCCGCAAGGTGAAAGATCTGCGCATTGCCCGATGTCGCAGCAATCAATACTTGGGATGCGGGCATTCCGGCCCGCTGCATCGCTTCCATTTCGAGCCAGTTCTTGCCGTGGCTGAAGACGCCGACGTCGCCCCCCATGCAGATCGGCACTCCTGCTTTCAGGGCCGCGCGGAAGGAGCGGCGGTTCTCCTGAACGCCTTCGGGCGCCGGCTCCTGGCCGTTCCAATGCTCGAAGTAGCGGGCGTAGGCCTCCGAAGCGCCGAGCGTCGGACAGAGCGCGATCTTGCGATCGTGCATCAGCTTGAACACCTCGGGGGTGCCGCCGTAGCCGTGCTCGATCGTATCGACGCCTGCGAGCGCTGCGCGGCGCATGCCCTCGGCAGTTGTCGCGTGGGCAGCCGCCAGCCTTCCGGCGTCATGGGCAACTGCGACGCCGGCGGCTATTTCTGCTTCGGTCATCGTCGGTCGGCTGGGTTCGTGGGGCCGGTAATGGTAATCCGCATACATCTTGATGACGTCCGCGCCCGCGGCGATCTGGTCCCGGGCAGCCCTCGTCATCTCGTCGGCGCCGCTGATCTCCTCGGCGCCTTGCGGAACTAGGACGCCCGGTTCGAAGCCCTTGGGGCCATATGCGCCTCTTGCAACATTTGCCCTGGTGGCGACCAGGAGCCTGGGTCCAGGAACGATGCCCTGAGTAATTGCCTGCTTGAGGCCGACGTCGGCGTAGCCGGCGCCCTCGGTGCCAAGATCGCGCTCGGTGGTGAAGCCTGCCATCAACGTCTTCTCGGCGTGGACGACCGCGCGGGCGGTTCGGAGCGCGAGGGGCTCATGGAGGACCTGATCGTCCCAGAGCGTCTCGTTATAGGGGTGCAGGAACAGGTGCGAGTGCCCCTCGATCATGCCCGGCATCAGCGTGGTCCCGGGAAGCTCGATGGTACGAGCCCCGGTGGGCGCCGTGACGCTCGGGCCCGCAGCGGCTATCCTCTCGCCCTCGACCAGGACGCTCCAGCCTTCGTGGGGACGGGGGTCAAGTCCATCAAAAACCCTGGCGGGCCGGAGGAGGAGGGTTTCGGCAAGCGCCGGCGTAGCGAACAGGAGAGCAGCGAAGAGAAGGATGAGGCGGCGCATCGAGGCAGCCTAGAATCGAAAAAGGCGGCCCGGAAGCCCGGACCGCCCTTTTGAATGACAGTTTGAACTGATCAGCGCTTCGAGAACTGGAAGCTCCGGCGCGCCTTGGCACGGCCGTACTTCTTGCGTTCGACGACGCGCGGATCGCGGGTCAGGAATCCTGCCTGCTTGATGAGGGTGCGGAGTGCCGGCTCGTAGCGCGTCAGCGCCTGCGCGATGCCATGCTTGACGGCACCGGCCTGGCCTGAGAGCCCGCCGCCGACGACCGTCGCTTCGATGTCGTACTGGCCGCCGCGCTCTGCAACGTCGAACGGCTGGTTGATCACCAGGCGCAGCGTTGCGCGTGCGAAGTAGGTCTCCTGCTCGCGTCCGTTGATCACGATCTTGCCCGAACCTGGCTTCAGCCAGACGCGCGCGACGGCGTCCTTTCGCCGCCCGGTTGCATAGGCACGGCCATATTTGTCGAGCTGCTGCTCGCGAAGCGGAGCGGCCTGCACCGGCGGAGCTGCCGGTGCCTCCGCGGCCGGTGCCTCAGGAGCGGCCGGCGCCGGAGCCGGCGGGGCAGGGGTGGCGCCGAGCTGGTCGGCGATGGATTCACGAGTGTCGGACATTAGGCGCCCACCTTGTTCTTGCGGTTCATCGACGCGACGTCGAGGACTTGGGGGTTCTGGCCGCCGTGCGGATGCTCGGTGCCTGAATAGATGTGCAGTGCACGCATCTGGTCGCGGCCAAGAGGACCGCGCGGGATCATGCGTTCCACGGCCTTCTCGAGAACGCGCTCCGGAAAGCGTCCCTCGAGGACCTTGCCGGCGGTGATTTCCTTGATGCCGCCGGCATAGCCGGTGTGCTTGTAATAGATTTTCTGATCGAGCTTGCGACCGGTGAACCGGACCTTGTCGGCATTGATGATGACGACATGGTCGCCGCAATCCACATGCGGGGTGAAGCTAGGCTTGTGCTTGCCGCGCAGGATATTGGCGACAATCGTCGAGACGCGTCCGACGACCAGGCCGTCGGCGTCGATCAGATGCCATTTCTTCTCGACCTCGGCCGGCTTGGCCGACTTGGTCGTCTTCATCAGCGCCTTCATGGCCTGAACCTCTTTCTAACGAGAAAAGCGGCACCTGGGGCGCCGCCGTCAAGGGCGCTTCTTGCGATGCACAGGCGAAAAGTCAAGCAAATCCAGCGCTTTTTCGAAGGGTAAAATGATACCACTTACCTAACGGAACGGCCTCGCAACGAAAGGAACAGGCCGCTCATTCCCATCGTTTCAGCACCAACACGAAACGGGAGGAACGAACATGTATATCGGTCTTGGTGGCCTGTTGATCCTGATCCTGATCCTTTGGCTGCTCGGCGTCATCTGAGCGGCTCTTAGACGGGTCTCGTCCACCTTAATAATCCACCCAAGCTCAAGGAGTGCCGCGGATCGAATTGCTCGATCCGCGGCACGCTTATCGGCCGCTCCCGGCAAGGTGGAGCACTGAGGTCGATGAAAGCGCGCGCAAAGAGAGCGTGAACGATGCCTCCTGCGCCCTTGCAAGCCGGGCAGGGATCCATACGGCCTTGACCCGCTCCTTTAAGTGTTTGCCGCAGGCCACTTGCTCTATAACGTTTGTCCTCGGCCATCGGCATATGCCCGGCTGAGACCAAGTTGAGGGCGCGGCAGCTGCGCGTTCATGGTGTGACATAAGTGAGGGTGCAAGCTTTGACGCCTCTTGCCGAGCCTTCCCGATTATTCTCCTTTGGGTCGGGTTCAGCGGTGGTCTCGAAGCTGGAAGCATTTACGAGGCTTTCAGCGGACGATCGCGCAGCGCTTCAGTCCGTCGCCCGCAATTTTCATTTCGTGGACGCGAGACGCGATCTTGTGAGCGAGGGCGACGAGCCTCGCTATGTCCATCTTGTCCTCGACGGCTGGGCCTGCCGCTACAAGCAGCTGCCAGATGGGAAGCGGCAGATTGTTGCTCTGTTCGTCCCGGGCGATTTTTGTGACGTCAACGTCTATATTCTGAGGCAGATGGATCACAGCATCGGTGCCATCACCAGGCTGAAGGTCGCAACGATCACACCGGAGGAGATGAACGCTCTCACTGCGGAGAGGCCGCGCATTACGCAGGCGCTGTGGTGGCACGAGCTTGTAGCTGCGGCGGTGCAGCGCGAATGGACCCTCAATCTTGGCCAGCGCAGCGCCTATGAGCGTCTCGCCCACATGTTGCTGGAGCTTTACCTGCGACTGGAGGCGGTCGGCCGCGCCCGGGATGGCCGGTGCGACTTTCCGCTCACTCAGAATGATCTTGCCGATGCAACCGGCCTCACCGCCGTCCATGTCAACCGCATGCTGCAGAAATTGCGGCGCGACGGCCTCATCGAGCTCGAGCGCAAGCAGCTCCAGATCCTCGATATTCCCAGGATGATGGACGCGTCGAAGTTCAAACCCAATTACCTGCATCTCGACCACGAGGGACGGTACCTCGACGCCAACGCCTGAACTAGGTTCATGAATGCCAGCATGCGACTGATCGTCCAAAGACGGCCAGCTATCGCGAAAATGGAAAATTCCGGTTCGAATTCGCGTTGCCTGTAGCGGACCCGAGTCCTAGTGCCGTTTCACTGGTGCGCAGGCTCGTTCGCCGCCAGACCCAAAGCCGCCGGAGACCACTAAATAGTGCCGAGACGCGTCAAGGATTTTATCGACATCAGCGAATATACCTCGCTCGATGACCTGATCCGGTATCTTGAGACGATCCGCGACAATCTTCCCTCAGATCACCAGGCAGAGCTCAAGATCCGAGGCGACGAGATTTTCGGCCGGCGGCTGACAATCACCTATTTTCGGGAACAGACGCCCGAGGAAGTCGAACTCGAGTCGAAATATCTGGAAGACGACGAGGGCGGGGCTTCGATCGAGGATCTTCGACGAAAGCTCGACCAGGTCCCTTTCAAGCTCGGGAAGGCCAACGGCGCCTAGGCGGTTCGGGGCGGCGCGGTGACGAGACGCCGGCGGTCCCACAGTTCGTAGCGCGTCCCATCGGCAAGGTTGCGCGCCTCGCGAAGCGCCTGCTCGTCGTCTTCAGCGTCGATCCAATCCGCACCGATGATCTTTCCGGCTCCATCGAGCCGGTAGAACCGATAGCTTGGCAAAGGCGCACCCCCAGTGGGGCGTGCGTAGCATGAGCGCTTATCGCCTAGATTCACCTGCGTTACAGGCTCGAACCCTTTGTTGCTGAAATCTCGCGCTTTTTTGCAATGTACTTTGGCATGTAATCTAGGTTAACCGCAAAATCCGGTGGCCCGTTGCACAAGACAGCCCAATGATCACGGTGCACTTGAAGAAGCTGAGACGGCGTATCGATCTCAGCACCGAGGAAGAGAAGGCCATTCGGGGAGTGGTCGCGGAAACCCGGAGAGTCGGCGCGGACCAGATCCTTATCCGGAGCGGTGAGGAGCTCAGTTCGAGCGTTCTGCTGCTCGACGGCTGGCTTGCACGAAGCAAGGATCTTGCAGGCGGGGAGCGACAGGTCACCGAGCTCCACGTTTCGGGCGATTTTGCGGATCTCCACAGTTTCACGCTCAAGCGCCTCGACCATGACGTGCTGACGCTCAGCGACTGCATCATCGGCATTGTTCCCCACGAGCGCCTTCAGATGATAACGGAGCAATATCCGCGAGTTGCCCGCGCCTACTGGTTCTCGACGAACGTTGACGCAGCGATCACACGCGAGCTCGCCCTGTCACTCGGGCAGCGCTCGGCCATTTCAAGGATGGCGCACCTTTTCTGCGAGCTTCATGTCCGCCTCGATGCGGTCGGTCGTGCGCGACCGGACGGCTACGAGTTTCCGCTGACGCAGCGTGAACTTTCCGAATGCCTCGGACTGACCGTGGTCCACGCGAATCGCACGATCCAGGAGCTGAGGCGCCGTGGACTGATCGAGCTCGAGAGCCGACAGCTGACGATCCTCAATCACCGGGGGCTTGAAGGCGTTGCCGAGTTCGACCCGTCCTATCTGTATCTGGACCGGATGGCCTAGCCGACGTTTTGCTCGACCCAGTCGGCATAGGATCCCAGGATCTTGTCGATCGGCCAGGTCGCAACGCAGGGCACGTCATAGCTATGAAGCGCCGTGATTCGGGTAATAAGGGCGTCGGCGCTCTTTTCTGAAGTCTTGAAAATGGCGGCGACCTCTTTTGCCTCCTCGATTTCGCCCTTCCAGCGATAGATTGAATGAACCTCTCCAAGGATGTTGGCGCAGGCGGCAAGGCGTTGCTCGACCATCGACCGGCCGATCCGCTCCGCCTCAGCGCGATCAGCGAAGATCGCGTAGACAGAGATGACGCTCATGCTTCCTTTCTTCCGAGTTCGTGAGCGCCCCAGACTGTCGCGGCGACGAGCAGGGCCCCTGTTGCCTGGTGGAGCACGGCGAGCCAGATTGCGATGCCTGAGAGGACCGTTGCTATACCGAGGATGACCTGCGTCCCGAACGCTGAGTGAATGGCGATGGATGCTCGCCGCGCGCCCTCGATCCTTCGAACCTTCCGTGCGAAGACGACGAGGACTGCCACGACGACCCATGCCCACCAGCGGTGCACAAAATGGAGGAGGAAGGGGTCGTGGGTCAGTGCAAAGCCGGGCCCGCGCGACCAGTCGATCCCTTCCGGAACGAAGCTTCCGTTCATGTCGGGCCAGCTGTTCGATACATAGCCGGCCCGGAAGCCTGCGACCCAGGCACCGAGCATCAGCTGAATGAAGAGGGTCGTGAGGGCGATTGCTCCCCAGATCGTCAGCCGCGAAGTCCGTGACCGGGGATCGCGTGCAAGGCGTCTCAAGTCGAGGGCAGTCCAGATGAGGGCTGCAAAAAGGAACAGCGCGAAGAGAAGATGGGCGGAAAGCCGGTAGGGACTTACCTCGGTCCTGCCCTCCAGGCCCGACATCACCATGAACCAGCCGACGGCGCCCTGCAGCCCTCCCAAAATGAACAGCGCGATCAAGCGCCAGCCGAAGCCTTTTGGAATCGCGCCTTTCAGGCCGAACCAGACAACACCCGCGAAGAAGACGAGGCCGATCACTCTGCCGAGCAGCCGGTGCACCCATTCCCAGAAGAAAATGAACTTGAAGCCGGAGAGCGTCATGCCAGCCGGTCCCGCAACTTCGCGATACTGCGGCGTCTGCTTGTAAAGGTCGAAGGCATGTTGCCAATCGGTGTTGCTGAGCGGCGGGATTGCACCGCTGATCGGCTTCCACTGCGTGATCGAAAGGCCGCTTTCGGTGAGGCGGGTGATCCCGCCGACGACGACCATTGCGAAGACGAGTGCAGCGACGGCGAAAAGAAGGTTCGACAGCGGGAGCGATTGCGCTCGCTTTTGATCCGGCGTTGCAGCCGCGGAGATGATGGTATTCATTGTGCGAACGGCTATCCGCAGAGGCAAAGCGGATGGCAAGGGACTTCCGCTTTGAGCTTCTTCGAGGCATTATTGTAGGTCAGAAACGAGGGGACGGCTCATGGAGAAGCATTGTCTCGCGTCCTTGATCGGAATGTTGGCGTCCGCGGCCCAGTCGCAGCCGCCCGCGGCGGTCCCGATCCAGCCCGCCGTCGATACTGCAGAACAGCGCCAGGCGTTCCGCAAATTCACGGTATGCCTTGCGCAGGCTCGTCCCAGCTGGGCGCGTTCGACGCTCGCCTATCCCTACCTTAGCAATGAACAGGCGAAGGCTGCGGCCGAAGCCCTCGTGGGCCGCGACAATTGTCTCGGCACGCATGAGAGGGAGATGACCTTCAGAACGTCAACTCTCGTCGGTGCGCTGGCCGAACATTTCGTGCGCGCTGAGATACCGAAAACGGACACCAAGCGGCTGGCCGCGGCCCTTGCCTCTACGGCTCCGCTCAATGTCTCGGAGGACTTCGGGCTGTGCGTCGCGTCGCACAATGTCGGCGCTGCGACAGACCTTGCTCTCAGCGACCCCGGCAGCCCGCAGGAAGACAAGGCCGTTTCAGAGGTCGGTATCTACGTCGCGTCCTGCGCCAATCCCGGCGAGAGACTGACGGTTGACCTGCAATCGCTGCGGGCACTCGTGGCCAACGCCTTGTATCGCGCCGTTACGGCCGCGGAGCGCTAGGACTCCGGCGCCTTACTGCGGATGCCCGGCTCCGGGCATGTCCGGGGAGCGCAGCGAGCGCGCGTTCTCATCGATGCGGGTTTGCGCGAACTCCTCGTCGCGCTGCCATTCTTCGGCGCTCTTGCACACGCGGCGGGTGAAGCGCGAACCCGTCGGGGTCTGCTCCTTGCAGATCCGGCGGCTCTGGTCGTCCTTCGGCTTGCTCGCGGGATCGCCCGCAAGGGCGGGGCTTGCAGCGACGATCGCGGCGGCCGTGCAGAGGCTGAAAGTCCTGATGAAGCGGGCGGTGGCCATGCCTTGCATCTCCTTTTATTGAGTCCGGTCCGGGAGCGTGCGCGCTGGGTCTCAGCTTACAGCAAATCGGCCGGAGGCGGGAGTCTCACAGCGCGGTAGCAGCAGCCGTAAGGCTTATACGAATGTTATATTGTATCCCTAGGCTCGGCAGCCTATATGCGCGCGGGTCATGGCGCCACGACCACCTTCGACGAGTCATCTTGACCGCATCGCGATGGCGATCTCGGGCCTTTGTCTCGTCCACTGCGCTGCGACTGCCGTTCTTATCGGCTTGCTTGCCTCGGCCGGCGGATTTCTTGGAAAGCCGATCATTCACGAGGTTGGGCTCGTCGTGGCGATGCTTCTCGGGACCGTCGCTCTCGGTCGCGGTGTACGGGAGCACGGCTTCATCCTCCCGGCAGCCGTCGGCCTCACTGGACTTAGCGTAATGGCCTACGCGCTTACGCTCCCCGAGGGCGGGCCCGAGCCGATCTACACGGTCGCTGGCGTCACGCTGCTTGCCCTTGGTCACCGCCTGAATGCGCTCGCGGCCCGGCTCGGCTTCTGATTTCTTGTCGCGCGGCCCCGCCGAGCGTATCTCCTGATCCACAAACTATGGCCGAGCACGAACATCAGATCCACGAGGGACAATCCCTAACGGCCGCTGCGCGCGATCGGCTGACCAACCAGGGCGAGCAATGGACTGATATGCGCGCCGCGGTGTTCGAGGCACTCGCGGGCTTCGATCGGCCTGCGAGCGCCTACGACATCGCCGAACAGGTCTCGAAGTCGCAAGGCCGTCGAGTGGCTGCGAACAGCGTCTACCGGATCCTCGATCTCTTCGTCGGATCCAATCTTGCTCGCCGCGTCGAAAGCGCGAATGCCTATGTGGCCAACCAGCACCCGGCCTGCCTTCATGACTGCATTTTCCTGATCTGCGACACGTGCGGACAAGCGGTGCATATCGACGACGACAAGCTGACGAGTGGTGTACGGGCCGCCGCGAAGGGTGCGGGCTTTTCGGCACCAAGGCCCGTCATCGAGGTGCGCGGTACCTGCGGAGACTGCGAGCGGGACCGCTGAGCAATTCCTGAGCAATCCCTGAAATCGTTCCGTCATTGGTGACTTCACAAACTGGTCCGCGTAAGGCTCGCACGCGATGAGTGACCGTCCTGTAACTCCGCTGCTCGACGTGGTGCAGCTTCCCTCGGACCTTCGTGCACTGAGCAAGGATCAGCTGCCGCAGCTTGCCGAGGAGCTCCGCCACGAGACCATCTCCGCGGTTTCCGTGACCGGGGGACACCTTGGCGCGGGCCTTGGCGTGGTCGAACTGACAGTTGCACTGCATTACGTCTTCGACACTCCCCACGACAAATTGATCTGGGACGTTGGGCACCAGGCCTATCCACACAAGATCATCACCGGCCGCCGCGACCGCATCCGGACCCTTCGGCAGGGCGGCGGACTGAGCGGCTTCACCAAGCGCAGCGAGAGCGAATTCGATCCGTTCGGCGCAGCGCACAGCTCGACGTCGATCTCGGCTGCCCTCGGCTTTGCGATCGCCAACAAGCTTTCGGGCGATCCCGGCAAGGCGATAGCCGTAATCGGCGACGGCGCGCTGAGCGCGGGCATGGCCTATGAGGCGATGAACAATGCGGCGTCAGCGGGGAACAGGCTGATCGTCATTCTCAACGACAATGACATGTCGATCGCGCCGCCGGTCGGAAGCCTGCGCAACAGCCTCGCCCGGCTCGTTTCGTCGAGCAAGTATCTTGGGCCCCGCAAGGTTGCCCAGAAGATTGCGCGGATGATGCCGGACGCGATCCACGACTGGGCCCGCAAGGCCGAGGAATATACGCGCGGCTGGATGACTGGCGGCACGCTCTTTGAGGAGCTGGGCTTCTATTATGTCGGACCGGTTGACGGTCACGATGTTCGTGCGCTCGTCGAAGTCTTCGAGAACGTCCGTGAAGCCGAGGTGGGACCGATGCTGGTCCATGTCGTCACCAAGAAGGGCAAGGGCTACGCGCCGGCAGAGAATGCTGCCGACAAATATCACGGCGTCGTCAAGTTTGACGTTATTTCGGGCGTTCAGGCAAAGCCGGCTGCGGGTGCTCCGAGCTACACGAGTATCTACGCAAGAGCGCTCGGCGCGGAGATGGAACGCGACGAGAAGGTCGTCGCGATCACTGCCGCCATGCCCTCGGGAACCGGGCTCGACAAGGTCGCCGAGCAGTTTCCGGAGCGCGTGTTCGACGTCGGCATCGCCGAACAGCACGCCGTGACCTTTGCAGCCGGGCTGGCAGCGCAGGGGTACCGACCATTTGCGACAATTTATTCGACCTTCCTTCAGCGCGCCTATGACCAGGTCGTGCACGATGTCGCGATCCAGAACCTACCGGTGAGGTTCGCGATGGACAGGGCAGGCCTGGTCGGCGCGGACGGAGCAACGCACGCCGGCTCGTTCGATCTTGCATATCTGTGCACCCTTCCGAACTTCGTCGTGATGGCGCCTGCCGACGAGGCCGAGCTTTGCCACATGGTGCACACTATGGCACTGCACGACAGCGGCCCGAGCGCGGTCAGATATCCGCGCGGCGAGGGCAGGGGCGTCAGGCTCCCCGATGAACCCCGCGCCCTCGAGATCGGTAAGGGACGGCTGGTCCGGGCCGGCAAGACCGTCGCGATACTGTCGCTCGGTACACGGCTCGAGGAAGCTGAGAAGGCGGCGGACGAACTGGAAGCGAAGGGTCTTTCGACAAGCGTGGCCGATCTTCGCTTTGCAAAGCCGCTCGACAGCGAACTCATTCGCCAGCTGCTGAGTACGCACGAGCTTGCGGTCACCATCGAAGAGGCCGCAGTCGGAGGCCTTGGCGCCCACGTCCTTACGCTTGCCAGCGACGAGGGGCTGCTGGATTCAGGCCTCAAGATCCGGACGATGCGCCTGCCTGATGCCTTCCAGGATCAGGATAGCCCAAAGAAGCAATATGACGAAGCGCGTCTCAATGCGCCCCATATCGTCGAAACGGTCCTGAAGGCCCTCCGCCGCAACAGCGTCGGTGTCGAAGAGGTGCGGGCGTAGCCAAGGTCCGCGCAGACCAGCTCCTCGTAAGCCGCGGCCTTGCCGAGAGCCGGACCAGGGCGCAGGCGCTCATCATGGCGGGTGCTGTCTTCAGCGGCGAGAAGAAACTCTCCAAGGCCGGCGATCTGCTTGCCCAGGACGCCCCTCTTGAGGTTCGCGGCAAGGATCATCCCTGGGTGTCGCGCGGAGGCATCAAGCTGGAACACGGGCTGGGTTATTTTGGCTTCGACGTGGCGGGTGCAGTTGGGCTGGATGTCGGGAGCTCGACGGGAGGATTTACCGACGTGCTGCTGAGCCGGGGAGCCTTGAAGGTCTATGCGGTGGACGTCGGCACCAACCAGCTGGCTTGGAAGTTACGGACCGATCCCCGCGTCGTCGTTCACGAGCAGACGAACGCCCGCAGCCTCGATGAGACCCTGATTCCGGAGCCAGTGGATATCGTCGTTTGCGACGCGAGCTTCATCAGCATTGCCAAGGTGCTCGGGGCGCCCCTGAGGCTTGCGAAGAAGGGTGCGAAACTGGTCGCGCTCGTCAAACCGCAGTTCGAAGCTGGTCGTGCCGAGGTCGGGAAGGGCGGGGTTGTCCGTGATAGCGCCGTCCACGACCGCGTTTGTGCCGAAGTGAAGCAATGGGTTGAGACGCAGGGCTGGACGGTCCTTGGAATAACCCCCAGTCCGATCACGGGCCCCGAGGGCAACGTGGAGTTCCTGCTCGCCGCCCAGAAATCTGGGGATAGTTGAGCCAGATGGGGATAGGTTTCGGCGCCAGGGTGGAAGAACCGGCCGCAACTTCCTATTTCCGCGCCGAAAGGGAGGATTTGCGATGCAGTCCGAGAACAGGATGTTCGACGACTTCGTGAAGATGGTGAACGGCTTTGCCGGAACCTTTGCGGGAATGGGCCGCGAGGCCGAGGCGTCCGCGCGCGAAAAGTTCAAGGAGTGGATGGGCGGCGCCGACTTTGTAGGTCGGGACGAGTTCGAGGCTGTGAAGGCCATGGCCGCCGCTGCTCGCGAGGAAAACGAAGCATTGAGGGCGCGCGTCGCGGCCCTTGAGGCGAAGATCGGCGCTGGTGGCACCGGCGGTCCCAAGAGCGGCACCCGCAAGCCGAAGACCAATCCGGGAGCGTGATCCTGAGCGAAGAAGAAATCCAGGACGAGCGCGACGACGGCGCTCCGATCGAGGTGCTCGAGCAATATTTCGAGGCGCGCGGCTGGGCATGTGAACGGACGGCCGAAGGGGAAATTGTTGCCTCGGCGACCGGAAGCTGGGCTCAATATGAACTCCGCGGCGTGTGGCGCCCGGAGGACCAGGTCCTTCAGTTTCTCGCGTTTCCGGATATCAAGGTCGCACCGGAGAAGAGATCGGCCATCTACGAGGCCCTCAGCCTCATCAACGAACAGCTCTGGCTTGGCCACTTCGAAATGTGGTCGACTTCGGGGCTGGTCGTTTTCCGCCACTCGACGATCCTTGATGCGCGCGAAGGCGAGGGCCTCAGCCTCGAACAGGCCGAGGCGATCGCCGAAGCCGCGGTCGAGGAATGCGAGCGCTTCTATCCTGTGTTCCAGTTCGTGCTCTGGGGTGGCAAGGCGCCAGGCGAAGCCATCGCCGCTGCACTCATCGACACGCACGGCGAAGCATGAGCGGCACGCTTCAACTTCCACAGCCGACGTGGTTCGCCGGCTGCGGCAACATGGGCGGGGCCATTGTTGCGGGATGGCGATCGGGCGGACTGGACCTTGGCGCGGTTACCGTGATCCGCCCGAGTGGTACGCCCGTCGACGGTTGCCGCGTCGTAACGAGCTTTACGCAGGCGGGCCCGCCCCCCAAGCTCGTAGTCCTCGGCTTCAAACCGCAGAAGCTGGGTGAGGTCGCGCCGCAGCTGCGGCAATTCCTCAGCGCCAGCACAACCATCGTTTCGCTTCTCGCAGGGGTCGAGACTGAAAGCCTGCGGCAATGGTTTCCTGGTGCGGGCGCAGTCGTTCGTGCGATGCCCAATCTCCCCGTTGCAGTTCGCCGCGGAGTTACCGGTCTTTACAGCACTGACGCAGCTTCAAAGACCCAGGACGAGCTCAACAATCTCTTTTCGGCGCTTGGCTTTGCGATTTGGATGACCGACGAAAGCAAGCTCGCGGCGCTCGGTTCTGTCGCAGGTGCAGGCCCGGCTTATGTCGCGAGATTCATCGCTGCGTTGACGAAGGCCGGTGAAAAGCGGGGCCTCTCCCAGGAAATTGCAGCCGTGATCGCGCGCGAAACTGTACTTGGAACGGCCTGGATGGCCGCCACCACCGGCGAAAACATGGATTCGATCGCACGCCGCGTCGCCAGTCCCAAGGGGACGACCGAAGCAGGTCTCGCCGTGCTCGATCACGAACACGTGCTCGACGAACTCATTTTCCTGACGATCGAAGCGGCGGGTCGCCGCGGAGCGGAGCTGGCCCAGGAAGCCCGCTCGCTTGCCGAGGCACCGCGCCTGTCCTAGGCGCGTTGCGGCTCCGTTACAGGATAAGAAAATGGCTGAGGTGCAAGGCACGTTCGACGACCGCGACGGCTGGATCTGGCTTGATGGCAAGCTGGTGTCGTGGCGTGACGCGCGCGTGCACGTCCTCACGCACGCCCTGCACTACGCAAGCAGCGTGTTCGAGGGACAGCGAGCCTACAACGGAGAAATCTTCAAGCTGCGCGAGCATACGGAGCGACTGCGGCGAAGCGCGCAGTTGCTCGGCTTCGAGCTTCCATGGACCGTAGAGGAAATCGAGGCGGCGTGCATTGAGGTGGTGAAGATCAACGGCTTCACGGACGCGTACATGCGGCCCGTGGCATGGCGCGGATCAGAATCGATGGGGGTCGCTCCCGGCATTACCAAGCCTCACCTCGCGATCGCGGCCTGGGAATGGGGCAAATATTACGAACCCCGGATTTCGGAGAACGGCATTCGGCTCGACATAGCGCCGTGGCGCCGGCCGGCGCCCTACACGGCGCCAACCGAATCCAAGGCGTCGGGTCTTTACATGATCTGCACCATGTCGAAGCAACACGCGGAGCAGAGGGGATATAATGATGCCCTGATGTTCGATTGGCGCGGACGGGTCGCCGAAGCCACAGGTGCGAACGTCTTTTTCGTGCGCGACAATGAGCTTCACACTCCGACGCCCGATTGTTTTCTGGACGGCATCACGCGCCGGACGGTCAAGGACCTTGCACAGCGCCGCGGCATCACGATCAACGAGCGGGCGATATGGCCTGAGGAGCTTGAGACTTTCCAGCAGATGTTTCTCACAGGCACTGCAGTCGAGGTTACGCCGGTACGATCAGCGGGTCCCTGGAACTTCGAGGTCGGCGAAATGACGCGCCAGCTCGCGAAGGATTATGATGACTTGGTGAACGGCCGTATTCCCAACGACTAGGTCTTGGAGAGGCGCGATGGGTCGGCAACGTCGCGAAGACCGTTAGCCTCGATGTCGGCGAGAAGAGCGTTGAGCCAATCCCGATCCAGCCCGCGCTGGAGTTCGATGTGGCGCAGCAGGTGAGTTCCGCCGGTGCCAAGTCTTGGTGCAAGTTCCTCGGAAATAGGGCGGAGCTTGGCGATGAGGTCATCGAGGCGTGCAATGCGCTTGCGAAGGCTCGCCTCGACCGTTCGCCGATCGGCGAGATGAAGGAAGAGAAGCGCACCATAGAGGGTCTGGGACACTGGTCCCTCGATATCGAGCTGCCCGTGCAATCCGTCACGAAATGCTTCCTTGCCCTTTGCTGTGATGCAATAAATCGTGCGCACGCCGCCGCGGGCGACGCGCTGCTGCTCAACGGCCTCGATCAGCCCGTCTTTTTCAAGCTGGCGCACCGCATAGTATAGCGTACCGACATCTACCTCGATGTAGCATTCGACCATCGCCGCTTCGAGCCGGCGCTTGATTTCATATGGGTGAAAATTCCCTCGGTGCAGCACGCCGAGAACAAGAAATCTTGCGTTCATAGTTTAATTAAACTAATAAGACTCGACTAATCAAGAGGGGATGTTGCATGCTTCGAGTCGCCGGAAGCGTCATTGCGGGACTGATCACCTGGGTACTTATCGCCACCCTCCTCAACTTCGGGCTGCGCTTTACGATTCCGGCCTACCATGCGGCCGAGGCGACGCTGCAGTTCACCTTGGCGATGAAGATTGGCCGACTGGTCGAAGCTGCAATAGCATCGGTTGCAGCGGGTGCCGCCGTCGCTCTTGTGGCGCCAAGAAGCCGATGGGCGCCTGCGCTCATGGGCCTCATTGTCCTTGGCATGTTTCTTCCCGTGCACCTGAGGCTCTGGGACAAGTTCCCTATCTGGTACCACCTCGCGTTTCTGGTTCCGCTCATTCCCCTGGCGGCCGCAGGCGGAATGCTCCCGTCTGCTCGAACGACCCGCTCGAGAACCGCCGCATCGACCTGAGGAACCGCGCCTTTCCATTGCGGCATCAGGCCTTTCCACCCGGCATCCGGGCGTTATAAGCGCCGCTCCCCCGCAGATTGCGGAGCGCCTGCTGGGGCGTCGCCAAGCGGTAAGGCACCGGTTTTTGGTACCGGCATTCGCAGGTTCGAATCCTGCCGCCCCAGCCAATTTCTTCCTGATGAAAAATCCAGGCGTTGTCAGACCACCCCAAGGCATTCGGGCAGTTCAATATCGCTGTCGACTGGCTAAAACGACGGCATGGATCACGAGCAGCTTCTCGAGAGCATCGCCGTCAGTCCGATTGCCACGGTCATTACCAACCCTCGGCGAGCGGACAACCCGCTTGAGGTGGTCAATCCCGCTTTCTGCGCACTGACGGGCTATCGAGTGGAGGAGATCATCGGCCGCAATTGCCGCTTCCTTGCAGGGGCAGCGACCGAGCCCTGGATCACCGAGCGCATCCGTGGAGCGATTTGCTCACGCCAGTCGGTCCTGGTGGACATCCTGAATTACCGCCGCGACGGAACCCCGTTCCGCAATGGCGTGCTGGTTACGCCGCTGTTTGACGAGCAGGGAGCAATCGCCTGGTTCCTTGGCTCTCAGGTCGAGCTTGGACCAGACCATGAGCCGCAGTTCGCCGCCCGGCGTGCGCGCGCTGTGGCACTGGTGAAGACGCTTCCCAAGCGGCGCATGCAGGTCCTGGCGCTGATGGCCCGGGGGCTGCTGAACAAGCAGATCGCCTGGGAGCTCAAGCTCAGCGAGACAACGGTGAAGATGCATCGTTCGCTGCTGCTCGAGCAGCTTGGCGTCGAGACTTCCGCGGATGCCATTCGCATCGCGGTGGAAGCGGGCCTCTGATGCACACCAAAGGAGGTATGGAGCCGCAGACGCTGCAACCCTAGCTCTGGTCCGACGCCGGAAAAGCGACGAGGCAAGGAGTTGGACTAATGATTTCGCGTTTGAACCTGAGAGCGCTTGTAGCCGCCGGCGCCCTGATGACGCTCCCCACGGCCACGGCTATCGCCGGAAGCCCCAGGGCGACTGTTGTGGACGCCGCGATCGGCTCTCAGGACCACCAGACCCTGGTCGCAGCGCTCAAGGCTGCAGGGCTGGTCGACACTTTGAAGGGGCGGGGGCCGTTCACGGTATTTGCGCCAACCGACGCAGCCTTTGCGAAGCTCCCGTCAGGCACTGTCGATACGCTGCTGCAGCCCGCTAATCGTAATCAGCTGCGCACGGTGCTCACTTATCACGTTGTTCCCGGCAAGGTGACGTCCAAGGCGCTCTTCCGGATGATCCGTGCGAGCGGCGGCGAAGCCAAGCTCACGACCGTGCAGGGCGGCGTGCTGAGGGCCCGCCTGTCGGGCGATCGGATCTCAATCAGCGACGCTAACGGAGGAACGGCAATGGTCACGAAGGCGGACCTTCTCTCGTCGAACGGCGTCATCCACGTAACCGACGCGGTCTTTCTTCCCAAATAAACCCGCGTCAGCGCCGGTCGCCTGTTCTCGCTCTATTCGGCGGCCGGCGCTCCCTTCACGACATCAGGAGTTCTTCAATGCGCATATTGAACAAAATTACCCTGCTGCTGCTTATCGTCGGCGGCCTCAACTGGGGCCTGGTCGGCGTGTTCGGCTTCGACCTGGTCGCCGCTCTTTTCGGCGAAATGTCCATGTTGAGCCGGATCGTTTACACGCTCGTCGGAGCCTCCGCGCTCTGGCAGATCGTTCCGCTGTTCGAGGGCGAGAACAGCCCGGCTAGGGCCTGAGCGAATCGCGGCGAACTGAAACTTGGGACCGTCACTTTTAGTCGGTTGGCGAGCCAAACCAACGCCTCAGGTAGCCTAGGACAAACTCGTCGTTCTGGGAGATCGAGCTCGTGACCGACATAATGCGAAGAGGTCGTGTGAGGCGCGCTCGCTTCTCCGAAGCGGCGGGCCGCGACTAAGCTGAGCTTCACGCCGCCTAAGTTCGGACCTCGCTGGATCTAACCCAGGCGACGATGAAAACACCGTGGCGCTGATCTGAAGCTTGGGGACATGCCTGCTTGGACGTTCCCCGGGCTCTCGCGCCGCCGTCTTATGTGGCGTTCATGCGCTCGGGGGCCTGCATTCAAACGCAGAGCCGGGCGCACCGGACCAGTTGGTAACCAGGCGGCCAATGCGGCATTGAAGCGGTTCTAGGTCGGTGCACGCCTGCGCGCCGGTGGAGAAACGATGTGGCCGACAATCGAGCTCTATTCGACTTCGAGGTGGATTTTTCCAATGGAGGTGGACTCCAGGGCCAAGGCTTCCGTCTCGACATCGAAGGCGATGATATCTCGGACGAGGCGCTCGCCGCGCACATTGTCCAGGATTTGCGCCTGCTGATGGTCGCCGAAGTCCGGATCCTGAAAAAACAGATCATCGAGGAGCCGCACAAGCGGGCCGTCTGAGCGCGGCTGCGTTGATTCGATCTCCGCCAGCCTGCGGGCAAAGCAAGTCGAAACAATGTTGACTCAGTCAACATTCTTCCTCACCGTCGAAACATGCTGAATAGCGATCTCAATTCAATCGGTCGGCTTCGCGCGTTCAACAGGTTGTACACCAACCGCCTTGGGCTGCTCGACTCTCGCCTGGATGGCAGTGCCTTCACGCTGAGCGAGGCCCGTATACTGTACGAGCTGGCGCACCGCTCAGAAACCACGGCTGCTGAGATTGCCCGTTTGCTGAGGATGGACCGTGCCCAGATCAGTCGGACGCTCAAGCGCTTTTCAACTCAAGAGCTCGTTACCGTTCGCGACAACCCCCACCACGGCAGGCAGCAACTGCTCTCTTTGACTGAAGCCGGGCGGCGCGCTTTCGAAGATCTCAACGCCCGGACCGACAGCGCGATCGGCGGCGTCCTGGAGGATCTGGGACGACGACGAACCGACCAACTGCTGCAAGCGGCGACGTCGATGGCAGAAGCGCTCGATCCAGCCGAAGATTCGACCTGCGTCAGCCTGCGCGGACTACGCGTCGGCGACCTCGGCCTCGTCACTGCGAGACAGGCCCTCGTCTACGCCGAGGAATATGGCTGGAACCAGGATTATGAGGCGCTCGTCGCCGAGATACTCTCGGACTTCCACAAGAAGTTCGATCCCGCTCGAGATGCCGCATGGATCGCTCAGATGGGAGGAGACATGGTCGGGTCAATCTTCCTGGTCGGCGGCGATGAGCCAAATATTGCGAAGCTCCGGCTATTGTATGTCGAGCCTGACGTGCGCGGAGCCGGAGTGGGAGGGCTGCTCGTCGAAACCTGCATCAAACAGGCGAAAGCACTCGGATATGGAGAGCTCCATTTATGGACGAACAGTGTTCTTTCGTCTGCTCGGCGTCTTTACGAGCGCTTCGGTTTCACTCTTGCTGACGAGAGACCGCACCATTCGTTCGGCCAAGATCTTATTGGCCAGAATTGGTCGCTGGGCCTGCGCGATTGACGCGCATCCAAGGATCTGCCTTCGGATCTAGTACGGACGTAAGTCCGCGATCGGTTTCGAGCGGGCCTTTAGGCCGGTAGGCATCGCTCCTGGACGGTAGTAACGCGGCGGGCAGCCGCCTGG
This sequence comes from Sphingomonas agri, assembly GCF_038148795.1. Classification (NCBI taxonomy): domain Bacteria; kingdom Pseudomonadati; phylum Pseudomonadota; class Alphaproteobacteria; order Sphingomonadales; family Sphingomonadaceae; genus Sphingomonas; species Sphingomonas agri. The sequence continues at coordinate 367,123 of NZ_JBAPEU010000003.1, forward strand.
ATCGATCCGAGGAGCATTCGCCATGCCGAGCGCCAAATTCCATCCCGAACGACATCAGGTGGAGCGTATCGGCTGGCTCCGCGCTGCTGTTCTTGGCGCAAACGATGGCATCGTCTCGACGGCAAGCCTGATTGTGGGTGTTGCCGCTGCGGCCTCGACAAAGGGACAGATTCTGCTGGCTGGTGTCGCCGGCCTGGTCGCAGGCGCCATGTCCATGGCAGCCGGCGAATATGTGTCCGTCAGCTCGCAGGCTGATACCGAAGCCGCGGACCTTGCACGTGAAAAGGCCGAGTTGGCGAGCGATCCTGAATTCGAGCATCGCGAGCTTGCCGCAATCTATCGAAAACGTGGCCTCGACGAGAAAACTGCCGACGAGGTCGCGATGCAGCTGATGTCGCACGACCCACTTGCCGCCCACGCTCGCGATGAACTCAGCATCACGCATGTAACCACGGCACGTCCAATTCAGGCGGCGCTGACTTCGGCCGCGACGTTCACCACCGGCGCCTGCCTACCTCTGGTGAGCGCATGGCTTTCGCCTGTCGGCCGGCCGATGATCATCACGGTCTCGGTTGCCTCATTGCTGTGCTTGGCGATGCTTGGAGCCATTGGAGCTAAGACTGGCGGCGCGCCGGTCGTCAGAGCGACCTTGCGCGTTGCGTTCTGGGGCGCAGCGGCAATGGCCGCCACAGCGGGAATCGGCACTCTTGTTGGCACTGCCGTGTAACGAAACGAGTAGCTACGGACGATCTTCGACTGCGTCCGGTCACTCTCACGGTGTAAAGGAATAGAGCCATACCATCGCGCGTCATCGACAACGAAAATATGCCAGCGCCCCTCGGCCCTTATTCGCACGCCGTGGCTGCTTCCGGAGAGCTGGTCTTTATTTCGGGACAGCCAGGAATAGACGCCAATGGCGACGTGCCTGGTCAGTTTGAGGAGCAGGCGCGCAATGCCTTCGAAAACCTGTCGAGGGTGGTCGCTGCTGCAGGCCTTGAGATGACTGACGTCGTAAAGACGACGGTATATCTCGCGGACGCGTCACAGTTCAGCGTCCTCAACTTGCTTTTTGGAGAGTATTTCCCAACGTCGCCGCCAACACGCGCCACGCCGATCGTGCAACTGCCGAAAGGTCTGCTGATCTCGATTGAGGCAGTCGCTGCGCGCCCCTGAACAACGATCCAAGGTCGGGACACCCGATTATCCGGGAAACGCGAATCCCGCCGAGTGGCGGCGTACTGCGGCGGGGGAAGATCCGGTCAGCGCCGCGATCGCGCGCGACATGTGCGCCTGGTCGGCAAAGTTACACTGTGCGGCGATCTGGCTGAGCGGCGTATTGGTCGCACGGACCGCCTCTAATGCTTGTATGGCGCGCTGGGTCGCCCGGTAGGAAGCCGGGGTCGTGCCGAACATCTGGCTGAAGCCGCGGCTGAGGCTGCTGGCGTGAAGCCCCCGCCCGCTCGCCCATTGGCTCAGGCTGAGCGACGGATCGGCCCGCAAATCTCTTGCCAGTTGTTCCGGCCAGTCTCCCTCGGGAGCCGACGCCGGAACGAAGCATTCGGCAAGAAGTTTGAAAGCATCGGCTGCGCTCCCTTCGCCGACACGGACGATTTCGTCGGCATCGGCGACGGAGCCGAACAATCCGCCCGACCAGCGGCCCGGCAGCTCAATCACCCAGACATCGGCGCCGCGAACCTCGAACCGATCGAGATGGCTTTCGTAGGCCTGGTGCCAGATGACGTCGCCGGGCTGCAACCGATGGCAGCCCGTGTCCCCGGCTTCGACATAGCAGCCACTAAGGACGAGGGTCACGAATGGCTCCTGGTGACAATGACGGAGGAGCGTTTCGCAGGAGCCGTGCCGCGTCCGGCCCGGCATGGCGCGGCGGAAGCGATCATGTGAAATTCGTTCAAGACGAGCCATCGCCGCCTCTCCTAATCGGTTCGCATCATTTCACCAACGGAGCGACCGGTGCGTGTACTTTTGATTTTTCCGGTGATCCTCGTCTCAAGCGGCGTCCTCGCGTCAGGAAATTCACCGACGGTCGATAGGGTCCTTAATGCCAATCGGGCTGCGATGGGTCGGACGCCAGGGGCTGGGACGCTCAGGCTTTCCTACACCTATCGAAGCAGCGGCCTGAATGGCTCATTCGACACCAGTGTCGACCTTGGGACGGGCGCGTTCGTCAATCGTTACGACCTTTCGGCCATCAGCGGCGCGAATGGGTTCGACAATCAAGTTCCCTGGCAAACAGACGTTTCCGGAGTCAGCACGGCCCAGGAGGGAGGCGACCGGGTTCCGGTCGCGGTCAGCGAGGCCTATCGCAACGCAAACCTCTGGTGGCGAAAAGACCGGGCCGGAGCCTCGATTTCCTATCGTTCTCGCGAAACGATCAACGGGCATCTGGCGGACCGCCTACTGGTCAAGCCTCGCGGGGGCAAAAGCTTCGATGCGTGGTTCGACACAAGGACTCACTTTCTCGTCCAGGTCGTCGAACCGCAGCAGTTCTTCAAGGTCGTGACCGCTTACGGAAATTATCGCCCCGAAAGCGGCATGATGCTGCCGCACAGCCAGACAATCGACACGGGAGCCGGAAGCGCCGACCAACTGGTTATGCAGCGCGCAGCGCGCGGCCCGGCCTTGGGGGCGTCCGCCTTTTCGCGGCCCCGGGGACCCGCGAGCGGGGGGCATATCGAGGGTGACGCCAAGTCCGTCACGCTGCCCTTCCGGCTGCTCAACAACCACGTCTACGTCGAGGCGATGGTCGACGGCCATGGACCCTATACCTTCATTGTCGATACCGGCGGCCATACCTTGCTGTCGCCCCGGCTCGCCGCCGAGGTTGGCCTCAAGGTGACGGGCGAGGGCGTCTCAACGGGCGCCGGGTCCGGCTCAACCAAGACGGGGTTTGCCAGATATCGCGAGATTGCGCTCGGCCCGGTCAAGCTCAGAGGCCAGCCGGCGTTTATCAGCAACATCTACGACAAATCGATCGAAGGCATAGACGTCGACGGAATGCTCGGCTTCGAGCTCTTCTCGCGGTTCGCGGTCACGCTCGACTATGGCGCGAAGACGATGCGGATTTGCAACTTTGGCGCATTCGATCCGAAGGGCCTCGGGGCACCCGTTCCCTTCAAGTTCTACGATCACCTGCCGTCCGTCACCGGCCTCATCGACACGCTCCCGGCGCGGCTCGACATCGACACCGGTTCAAGAAGCGAAGTCAGTGTCACGAGTGCGTTTGTCGCGCGGGAGAAACTCCGTGAGCGCTACCGGCCGGGAATCGACGTCACTACGGGCTGGGGGGCGGGCGGTGCTTCGCGTTCCTACGTCGTGCGCCTGCCTTCCTTGACGCTCGGAACGGTGAAGGCGGACAATATTGTCGCCGGGCTGTCCGAGGACAAAGGCGGTTCGCTAAGCGACCCCAATTTCGAAGGCAATATCGGCAGTGGCCTCCTCAAGCGCTTTGTCGTCAGCTTCGACTACAGCCACCAGACGATGTTCCTGAAACGCCTCGACCCGCAGCCGGCTGACGCCGGCCGGTTCGATCGTTCAGGGCTTTGGATCAACGCAACCAGCGATGGCTACAAAGTCACTGAGGTCGCGACGGGCAGTCCGGGCGAAGCCGCAGGCATCCGGGCGGGCGACATGATCGAATCGATCAATGGACAGCGTGTGCATGCCGAGAAGCTGTCTGATGCACGAATGTTGCTGAGGAGCCTTTCACCGGGATCGCACGTAACCTTGGTATTGAAGCGAGACGGGCAATTGCGCTCGGTCGATCTGGTCCTGCGCGATCTAATATGACCGTGCATCATGCTCAGCCCGCAGTACGGCCAAATGTTTCAGTCTTGATGTTGCGCTGAAGGCCAGCGCCGGCGCTCGAGAACTCCGCTCGTGGGCTCTTAACGGCGAAGGACGTCCAGAAAGCCGATCGTCCCGTCGAACAAGGCATGGATCGCAAGCAGGGTTCGCTTACCGACATCGTAACGTTCGCGGGCCTGTTTCAAGTGCTGGATGACGGTTTCGTGGCTGATCCCTAGGATCTGCGAGATCTCCCAGTCCGACTTGCCGCGGGCGGCCCAGATGACGCACTCGGTTTGCCGGTCGGTAAGCCGCACTGCTGAATTTGGGTCGCGCATCCGGCGCATGCGCCGAGCTGCTTCGAAGGCGAACGCCCCTACAAGCTGAAGTAAGGCCAGGTGTTCCTCGGAAAAATGCTCGCCGGTCGCGCAAGCAAAGGAACAGGAGCCATGGGCTTCGCCCGGGACATGCGCAGGTACCGTGAAGCCGTCGCCGATCCCCTCGCGCCGGGCAGCTTCGAGCACGGCTTTGTCGCGCACCGTCAGCGCCATCATTTCCGAGAGCTTCGACCAGACAAAGCCGACGCTGGTAAGATTGCTTGCGCGATGAACGGGATCGACACGGCCAAGCGACTGCTCGTCGAACCATTCGGCCCATCCGGCGGGATAATTGTGAAGCCGGATGGCGCTGCTCGAGCGACGCACGTCGACATGGTGCGTGAGCGCGAAATAGCGAAAGCCGAGGTCCGCGGTGACCTCGCTGATCGCCTCTGTTAATTCGGCTTCGTTTCGCAAGCCCCGGACGTCTCTTACAAACTCCTGTACGCGATCCAGCATCTCCCGCTGCGGCATCGCCGCGACGCTGCAGGAGGGTGCTTCCAAGGCACGACACTTCCGCAGCGGCCTTTCTTCCAAGCGCAGATGCAAGGACGGGTCTCAATCCGACCAGCAACGCAGGAACCGAGCAGTACAGAATAGCGTAGCTTTGCCGTTGAGCAAATAAATAATATGTTTGTTAATACGAAGGGTGACTGATCTGCCTCTAATAGACTTGCAAGTACTTACCTTCTGGTAAGTTGATACGAGGCAGAATGACGAGGGCCATCGAAGAGTTCATAGCTAGTATAGCGGGATGTCAAGACTTAGCAGGGCTCGCGCTCATTTTAAACGAGATATCGCTCGAACTCGGCTTCGATTATTATGCACTCCTTCATCATGACAGCTTGGTTCGGCAGAGAGGCGGCCTCATAAGGCTGGTCCGATACCCTCAAGGCTGGTCCGACGAGGTCGACCGCTTGGGTTTTGCGCGGGACGATCCAGTCCATCTTGCATGCAGCCGCGTGAACACCGGCTTTTGCTGGGACGAGGCCAGTTCGATCATCGAGTTGAGCGACCGCCACCGGGCGATCTTCGCTCGAAGCCATCGCTTTGGACTAGGTGGCGGCTTCACAGTTCCCGCGAACATTCCAGGCGAGCCGCGCGGCTCATGCTCCTTCGCGGTCCGTTCAGGCAAGGCCTTACCGGTCCGGCATTTGCGCTACGCGGAACTGATCGGCGCGCATGCGTTCCGGTCTGCGCGGCGCATTCTTGGGATACACCGACCCGCCCGAGCGCCGCACCTCAGCAGACGAGAACTTCAATGCGTCGAGCTTGTCGCGCAGGGTAAAAGCGACTTTGAAATTGCAGTCATCCTCGGCATCAGCTGCGAGACCGCCAGGCAATATGTGAAGCGCGCTCGCTTGGCCTACGACGTGGTCAGCCGAACGCAGCTTGCGGTTCGTGCGCTTCAGGATGGCCGTTTCGTGCTCGACTGTCGCCCGACCGAACTTCTCGATGATTCCCGCTCGTAAATTCCCCTCTGTGGGGGAATGTCGGTTCTGCCCCGCACCTGCTTGGATGCGGCTCTCTCGAGCTGCCGGAGCAGGCGAATGATGCCCGATCAATCACGCCGCGCACGCAGTACCCGAGGCATGAAGTAAGTCAGCCCGCTGGTGAACTGCGTGGAATTCCCGAGTGGACTTGCGAACTGGAAGGAGGCCGGAGCTTACCGCGAGCTTTTGGCTGCCGACAGATCCGCGATCGCGTGGGAATGGCTACGCCGCTCGGAGGATTATCGGCGCGCCGCGTGCGGAGCGATCGCTCAGCGGGCCGTAACGGGGGCCAGCCTGGACGACGCCGAGGTAGCGGCGCTTGCCTGGGGCATGCACCGCTTTGAAGATCCGCGGCTCGAGGCTGCTGCTGGCCGGCCGATGTGGAGTGCAGCAAAAATGACCTCGGTCCTCACCGCCCGGGCGGAACCTTCCCCCAAGGATGCGGACGCGTTCCTACTGGACTCGGTCTCGCAGTCTGCGCGCGTCATACTTTCCCCCGGCTGCGAACGGATCCTGCTCAGCGACGGTTTGAGATCCTTAAGGATCGACGTGACCGGCGCCTCGCCGCGCCTGGGGCCTGTTCGACTGTCTTATGGTGTCGAAGGAATACGTTCGGCCGCCGCAGCGCTCGCCACACTCCACGCCTTTTTGAATTTCATGACCGTCGGCCAGTTCCCGCGCGCGCCGCGGGCCTTTGCCGCTTCAGCGCGCCAGATCCTCCTCCTCCGGACTTGGGATGCAATGATTGCGGGGGCGGACCAGAGAGAGATCGCAAGCGCGCTTCTAAGCGCCGACGCGGCGGCTGGTCGCTGGCGCGTCAATCATCCCAGCCTTCGCTCGAGAGCCCAACGCCTCGTCCGCACGGCACGGCATATGGCGGCCGGCGGATTTTGGCGGCTTCTTGCCTGAGCCCGACGCGCTTGCGTCCCGGCTCTCCCGATCCCACATTGAAACGACTGGAAGGCCTGTGGGCGGCAATGTGCCGATCGGCGAGGCACCCTCCGCATCCGGCGGTCTGCAGCCAGGCGAGTTCAAGAGCAAGCGGCGGAGTGTATCAAACATTCCCCATCTCTAGATTGAGCAATTATGCAGGTTCTGAAAATTGCCGCTGACAGTGCGGTGCTCCATTACGACCCTTATTCGTCCGACGATCGACGCTGGGAAGCGGTTTGTGCGCGTGACCGGGCGGCTGACGGCCATTTCGTTTTCGCTGTCTCGACCACGGGGATCTTTTGTCGTCCATCGTGTGCGGCAAAGCGCGCGCGTCGCGAAAACGTCGGCTTTTTCGAGGGAGCCGAAGCGGCGATCTCTGCAGGATACCGGCCGTGCAAGCGCTGCAAGCCCGCCGACGGAACTGCCGGCCGCCACGCGGAACTCGTCGCTGCGGCGTGCCGCTTCATCGACGAAGCGGAAGAAACCCCGACCCTCGAGGAAATCGCGGGCGCAGTGGCGATCAGCCCTTTTCACCTCCACCGGATATTCAAGCGGGTAACGGGTCTGACGCCGCGCGGCTATGCAGCCGCGCGCAAGGCCGAACGGGTCAAGGACAGCCTCGCGGGCGGACAATCGGTCACCGCCGCAATCTATGCAGCCGGCTACGGATCATCGAGCCGCTTCTATGAAACTGCGCACAGCAGACTTGGAATGAAACCCAAGGCCTATGCATCGGGCGGCGCCCACGAACGGGTCCGCTTCGCGCTCGCACACAGCTCGCTCGGTGAGGTCATCGTCGCAGCAACCGACGCGGGCATTTGCGATGTTCGGTTCGGGGACGATCCCGAGGAACTGGTCGGCGAGGTTCGCGCCCGATTTCACGAGGCAGACGTGGTCGAAGGCGATGCCGAGTTCCAAACAATCATTCAGACGATCGTCTCGCACATCGAAAATCCGGGCGCGGAAGCGGTCACACTGCCGCTCGATGTCCGCGGCACTCTGTTTCAGCAGCGGGTCTGGGAAGCGCTTCGCGACATCGAGCCTGGCGAGACGGTGAGCTACGCTGAGATCGCGGAAAAAATCGGTCAGCCCAGGGCAACCCGCGCGGTCGCCCAAGCCTGCGCCGCCAACCGCATTGCCGTGCTGATTCCCTGCCACCGTGTCGTCAAGTCCGACCGGTCGACTGGCGGCTATCGCTGGGGAACAGCGCGCAAGCAGCTCCTGCTCGACCGTGAAGCTACGGCCGGTGCCGGCAAAAGCGGCCCCGCCGGGGTTTCGGCCTGAACAAGCCTAGCTCGACGAGGATCATCCTGGACCTTGCCTCAGCGCTGGTTGCTGAAAGCAATCCGGCGACAGCATCATCGTCTCGGCGAAAAACCTGAATTCAAGAGCAAGGCGCGGAGTGCGGGGGTAGCTCTGCCTTCCTAGGTTACTGATCCATCCACCCAAGGAGAGGATCAAGTGGCCTTTCTTCTGTCCGGTCTCGCCGCCAGCGAGTTCGAACATCTTTTCGGGAAATCCGAAACCGAACTCAAGCTGGAAGGGGCCGTCCGAGTGGCCGCCGGCGAGGGATTCCCGTGCCGGGTGACGCTTCGCGACGCCGAGCCTGGCGAAGCGGTCCTCCTGTTGACCTATGAGCATCAGCCGGGCGTAACCCCGTACCGCTCGTCCGGCCCGATCTACGTGCGCGAAGGCAATCATCCAACAGCCGTGCTGGACCGGATTCCGGACGAAATGCGCGGCCGGCTATTCTCGGTCCGCGCCTACGACGCCGTGCATCAAATGGTCGACGCCGATGTGGCTCCGGGGGCGGATCTCGAAACGCTGATCGAAGCGCTCTTTTCCGACCCGCGCGCCAGCTATCTTCATGTCCACCATGCTCGGCGCGGCTGCTTCGCCTTCAAGGTCGACAGGGCATGATCCGTCAATTGGTCGCGGGATCCGCGCTGGCCCTTTCCACCCTTGCAAGTGCCGGTCCGCCATTGCCCGCGCCCTCTGCTTCCCAAAACAGCCGAACGAGCCAGTGGCAGTGGTCGGACACCCAGAGGGGCACCCGGCCGCTGGTCGTGAGGCTGGTCCGCGGCTCGGTTCGGATCGTTCGGCGTGAAGGATCTACCGCAATGACGATCGAGGCGACCTCGGCAACCGGAGATCCGGCCGCGGTGACCTTCGCCGTTGAGCGCGCGGGCGGTGCAGTGACGATCGAGGACCGTTACGGACGGCCGGTCATTGCAACGTGGCGGGAATGCCTTCCGCCACTCGGCGAAAGGGGCGACTTCTGGACCAGCGATGTCGTGATGAACGCGGTGATTTACGCGCCAGCACACTTGCCTGTGCATGTGGAAATCATGGACCCGCGGCCGCTCAAAACCGCTGGGTCGGCGGATAGGGCGCCGTTGTCCCCTGGCTATTTATCGACCCCTGCGAGACTGAGACCGAACAGGCTCTCGAATCCTCGCAGACCTTCTCGCGTAATCGTGACGGCACGGCTGTCCCGTTGACGCTCTGCCCAGCCGAGCTCGAAGCTGCGTGCGGTGATCGCTGCGCCGACCCTGCCGCCGATGTGCCACCTGCGTTCGCTCCAATCGAGACAGGCCCTGCAAAAGGCTCGGCGGCTGGTGCCCTTAGGGGCAAGGTCGGCTCCAAAACGCTCGAGAAGCGCAAGGCCCGATGGGGTGATCGCGCCGCCGTCCTCGCTCAGCACCGCGTGTCCGCGCTCGACCAGGCTGTCGGCGATCCCGACGCCAAGGCCCCCTGCAAAATGATCGTAGCAGGTGCGCGCGCGCGCCGTAGCCTCGTCGCAGCGCGATTGCGGGCGGAATCGTCGCGGCCCGTCGGACGCGACAACCATCAAGCTCTCGAGTGCTGCGGCAACTCGCGGTGAGCCCAGTCGGAAATAACGATGACGGCCGCTCGCGGCGACCTTGATGAGTTCGCCTTCGACGAGCTTTGCCAAATGCTCGCTCGCAGTTGAAGGCGCAACGCCCGCGGCGAGCCCAAGTTCGGTGGCGGTCAAGGCGCGACCATCCATCAGGGCGACCAGCATGTTGGCGCGAGCAGGATCGCCAATCAGCGCGGCGGCCTCCGCAATATAGGGACTTGCGCTCATTGGGTGCAGCATAAGCGCTTCGCCATCTGATGTCGCGAAGGACACGTTTCGGTTTCGGCCGAAGCGATTGGAAGTGACAGTAGGGTTCCGCGCCGCGATTGGGCGCCGCGTTCGAAGTCCTCGCGAAGGAAACGTCTCATGCTAGATCTGATCGGCGCGCTGACCATGGCCGTCGCCGCGCTGCCTCCCACACAAAGCACCGTCCTCCTTCGCGAGAAGGGCGAACCTGCGCTCGCGGTCTTTCATGAGCCCGGCAACGGTTCGAGCCTTCTCTACATCCACGGTTCTACCTTTCCGACGGCACTTTCGATCGCCTATCGTCTCGACGGCAGCTCATGGGCGGACGATCTGCATGCCCGCGGCTTTGACGTCTGGTCGCTGGATTTTGCCGGTTATGGAGGCTCCGATCGGCCTGCAGTGAACTCCAAGCGGGCCGAAATCCCGGGCCGCGCGGCCGAGGCCGAACGCGAGATCGAGCGCGTCGTCCGCTACATCAAAGCGCGCAGAAAGGTTGCTCGCGTATCGCTGATCGCTCATTCGTGGGGAACGCTCGCCGCCGGGATGTTTGCAGCGCGCCACCCGGGCGAGATCGACAAGCTCGTCCTTTTCGGTCCCGTCGCGCAGCGTCAGGGTCATCGCCAGGCGCCCGCGACGCCGTCGCGAATGGTGACGGCCAAGGACCAGTGGGAGAGCTTCCAATCGGGCGTACCTGTAGGCGAGCGCTCGCCGATCTCGCCAAGCCGTTTTGCAGTCTGGGCTCGGACCTACCTTGCCACCGACCATGCCAGCAGCACGCGGAATCCCGCCGCTGTCCAGGTTCCGGCTGGCCCCGACGCCGATTTTGCCGAGGCGTGGAGCGGCCATTTTCCGTACGATCCCTCGCCAATCATCGCTCCGACGCTGATCGTGCGCGGCGAATGGGATCCGATCGCGCGCGACGACGACGCGAGATGGCTCGCCGCAGCGATGACCAGCGTTCCGGGTGGTGTTCGCGACGTGAAACTGCGGCGGGGCGCGCATCGCATGCATCTCGAAGACAATCGCCAATCCTTGTTCGATGCGGTTGGATGGTTTCTCGGGAGCGACAGCCAATGATTGCCGTCATCTTCGAAGTGATCGTCCAGCCCGGCGGGGAAGGGGAATATTTCGCTCGTGCAGCCGACCTTCGTCCCACGCTCGAGACAAACGAGGGATTTATTTCCGTCGAGAGATTCCGCAGCCTGGCAGACCCCGCCAAGATCCTGTCGCTCTCCTTCTGGCGCGACGAGGACGCGGTACGCGCGTGGCGGATGCAAGAGAGCCATCGCGCGGCACAGGCCGTCGGCCGGGCGGGCCTGTTCGACGACTACCGGTTGAGGGTGGCGCAGGTTTTGCGCGACTATGGCCTGACGCAGCGATCCGAGGTCCCGGATGGACGGCGTAGCGGCGAGGTTCTGAGGTGAGCGACCCTGAAGAACGGACTTCAGCGATGGCCCAGTCCTCGCGCCAGGCCGAACTCAAGAAGTTCCTGCGGGCAAGACGCGCCAGCCTTCCCGTCGATACGCCGCCTGGGCGGCCCCGGCAGCGGCGAAGGACTCCAGGCCTTCGCCGGGAGGAAGTTGCCGACCGCGCCGGCATCAGCGTTACCTGGTACACGTGGCTCGAACAGGGCCGGGACATCCATTGCTCGATCGACATGCTCGAGCGGCTGGCAGGGGCGCTCCAGCTCTCGGAAACCGACATGGATTATCTGTTTCGGCTCGCTGGCTATGCCGCGCCGATGAAGCGCAGCACGACCGAGGTCGACGCTCGGATCCAAGTGGTTCTCGACGGTTTTCTCGCCGGCCCGGCCTTTCTCCTCAGCCCGCGCCTCGACGTGTTGGCATTCAACCGCCTCGGCGACGAGGTTTTCGATTTCGGGGGACGCCCCGGCCCCTTCGGACGAAACCATTTGTGGCGCGGATTCATGGATCCCGAGCGAAAGGCGCTGTACCGCGACTGGGAAGCCATCATCTCGGGCGGTGTCGCCTTCCTCCGCTCAAACTATGCGACGCGGATCGGGGATCCCGAGTTCGAAGCCATCATCAGCGAACTATCCGTGCAGAGCCACGACTTTGCCCGGATGTGGGGGGAGCATCGAACGATGCCCCTCCAGAGTGTCGACGTCGTGCTCGAACATCCCCGTCTCGGACATCTCGAATTTGCGTCGACGCGGTTTGCGCTGCCGACGCTCAACGATCATCTCACTTTCTTCATTACACCGAGAAACAAGGTGACCGCCGCCGCGATGACCCGCGCGGGCAAGTCCTAAGACGTCTTCAGCGGAACCTCTGCTCTCGGCTTCGGCCGCGGTTCGGAAGACATCTTGAGGTAAGGATTGGGCGGCGATGAGGCGGACCCCGATAACCCTTTGCCCAGATCGCGAGTCCGCCCTCAAAGTGGTGGCGGCAATCCTAGGATAAGCGCTGGCCTACCTGCCCTTCCCAGAGCTCCTTATTGGGGCGTCCATCGACGCATGCCGGCGCAGCGGAGCCAAGTGAATGAAAGCGATCGGTCACAGAGATATTAACCCGGCGTCTCCCAAGCCCAAGCGCATCGCCTTGGTGGTTTCCAACCCGGCTAAGTCGACGACCACCGGCTGGCCGGTCGGCTTCTGGTGGAGCGAGATCGCCCATCCGTTCCACGTCTTTGCCGAACACGGCTACGACGTCGAAATCTTCAGCCCTGACGGTGGGCCGTGCGAAGGTGACCCGCTGAGCGACCCGCGCGATCCGAGCCGCTGGTCGGCGGGCGATCTCATCACCACGGGATTCGTTCACACGCCCGAATATGCCGACCTTCTGAAAGTGACGTCCCCGGTCGCCGAGATCGATCCCGAGTTATTCGACGCAATCGTCGTCGCGGGCGGGCAAGGACCGATGTTCACGTTCGAGGAGGCAACCGGACTTCACCGCCTGTTCGCGCGCTTTTTCGAGATGGGGAAGATCGCCTGCGCGCTGTGTCACGGCGTTGCGGTGCTGCGCTACGCACGTCTCAGCGACGGCTCTCTCCTTGCCAGGGGCAAGATCGTGACCGGCTTCACCAACGCCGAAGAGGACGCCGCCGATGAGGCGACCTGGGCGATGGGTGCGTTGCCGCGCGGCACCTCGATCATGCCGTGGCGGATAGAGGACGAGCTCGACGCGCTTGGCGCAATTTTCACCCAGGGCGGCCTGCGGCGTTCTTTTGCAACGCGGGACGGCAATCTCATTACCGGGCAGCAGAATTTCTCCGGCTCTGAAACGGCTGCGCTGGTGGTGGCTGCACTCGGCAGTTGAGAACGTACGCCGGATCAGGATCTAACGACCCGCCAAGTCGAGCTTGAGATCGGCTCCGCCCCGAACGCCCCGCCACTAACTATTTGGTTAGGAAAACCAAAAGATGCGAGGTTGCGTTTCATGATCGACATCATCGGACCGCGGACGCGGAGGTCCTACGACTGTCCAATCGAGTTTGCGCTGAACTTGATTGGCGGCAAATGGAAATCCGTGATTATTTCAAAACTGAAGGAAAAGCCGCTCGCCTACGGTGAGCTTCGGCGCCTCGTCCCAAACCTTAGTGACAAGGTACTCACCGAACGCCTTCGAGATCTCGAAGCCGACGGACTGATTGCCCGCGTGAAGGGGGCGGACCAACGAATGCGCTATTCGTTGACGGCGCGCACGGCCGGCCTTCGTCCGATGCTTCAGGGCCTCTACGAATGGGGCCTTGCGACCGCTGCTGAAATGCAGGTGGAGATCCGCAAATAGTGCCCGAACCGGGCGCAGCCATGAGAGAGCCGAACGCTTCGGAATCCACCGAAATGAGTACGCCTGTCTGTCCGCAGATTCCCTGACCCGCATACGAAGGACGAGACATCGATGAACAGCTTTTCGATTTCGGGCGAGGGCCCCGAGTGGCACGTCTTCAGGCGCCGCTCGAAAGACGAGCGACCGGTGATCGTTCGATCGCGGCTCGCCAACGCGCCCTTGCGTGAATTTGCCGACGCGAATTTCATGGCGAGGCTAAGATGCGTTCTGCCGAGCGACGGCGTCGGCGAAACCGGCTTTCCGCTCTCGAGCGACGCGCTCGATGAATTTGAAGACCGGCTCCTCGCAAAGCTCGAAGACGTGGACGCGCAAACCTATGAAGTCGCTGTAGTCACTGGCGGCGGCTGCCGCGATTTGTTCTTCGCAGCATCGGTCGACGGCGAACTGCTCACGGCCGTCCGCGAAGTCGCGCGCGACCTTCCATTCAAGATCGAGTTAGCGCGCCTCGAGGGAGCCAAGGATAATCTATTGAGCAGCCTGACGCCGTGAAGATGGTGTCGCGGCGAGAGGCATGTCTTCCGCATTAAGCGCCAGCCGATGCTTCACCGGCGACCGAGCGGCTTTCTGCACTATATTTCGACGACACGCCCGAGGTCCCGGCCTCGCCTCCCACCGCAACCAAGGCCGCAGCTCAACGCACCACTTGGTAAGCACAACCCCACTCTGCCATTTCCCGCAATTCGTTGGGCAGCCGTTCCTCGAAAAGAGGGTCCCCCCGGGCTTCATTGCCGGGCGAGGCGGCAACCTACGGGAGATCCCTTGTACCGCGTTCTGGCCCAAAATTCGCAGCGCGGTCACGAGCCGCGAGGAAAGGAACCACGATGCTGGATCTTCTGGGATACACTGCGATCTTTACCCTGATCATTTTCATGGTCTCATCCATTGCCGTGCTTGCCTCGGGCAGTCCCGTGCTGCGTATCGCAGCGGCGGCAGTCGCAGCAGCATGGAGCGGATTCGCGACCGGAGCGGCATCGCTCGGAGTGGTGGCGATCTCGTACCCCTTTCCGATGATCGGGCTGTGCCTGATTACACCGCTCATCCTCGGCGTGCTTGCAGGAGCCTATGGCCCGTTCCGTGCCTCCTTCGCGAGCGTTCCCACCCCTTGGCTGATTATCCTCAATACCGGCCGGATCGCCGCAATCCTGTTCCTTGCGCTCGCTTCCGCCGGCCGCTTGGCCGGGCCCTTCCCCTTCTTTGCCGGATGGGGGGACATCATCACCGGTGTGGTCTCGATCCCGCTCGCGCTCGCGCTCGCCCGCACCGGTATTCCTCGCAAGGGACTCGCGGCGGCCATTCTTGCCTGGAACATCTTCGGCACCGCCGATCTCATCTGCGCCATCATCCTTGGAGTGACCTCTGCGAGCGGGTCGCCGCTGCAAGTCTTCCATTCGCCTCCCGGATCCGAGGCGATGCAGTTTCTCCCCTTCTCGCTCATTCCGACCGTGCTCGTTCCGTTTTATCTTCTGATCCACGGCGTGATCTTCGTACGCATCATCCCAATCCTGCGTGCCCGTGGATGATGGTCCGCCCGTCGCTTACCGCCCCGGCGCACCGCTTTCAGCCGCGGTCCGGCAAGGCCAACGGCCGCTCCTGGATCGCCCAATTTGCGCTGCGCAGACCGGCAGCTGCGATCAACCATAAGGATCGCTTATCAGAAGCGCCTGTGCATTGATTATCGGCCCCATCTCAGCCCGGCTAACTGACGAGCATGACTGATCGCTCTCCGGTCCTCGTCGATCCGCTCACGCTCAGCCAAGCGCTGCTCGAGGCGTACCAGAACATCTCCCTCGGTAAGGTCAATGACCACGAAATCCGGATGAGCGTGATGACGGAGCAGTTCCGCTGGCACCGGCATCCGGACTCCGATGAAACGTTCCTCGGGGTGGACGGCGAGCTGATCATCGAATTTCCCGATGGCGAGTTGGTGGTGAAGGCGGGGCAGTTCGTCACTGTTCCGGCAGGAACGCTCCATCGCACCCGTCCGGCAGGCGAAAGGTCGGTGAACCTGACGTTCGAGCGTGCCGGCGCAAAAACAATCTTCGCGGAACAGGACCGCTCCCATGGGAACGGATCAGGGTGACCATCGACGGCCACAGGCGCTTTCCAAGCAATCGTCGGTTGCTGTGGGCCGCAATGGGCTCTCTTGCGGTAGGCACTGCTCCCATGACCTCCAACATCCTTGCAAGTACCAGCGCGCACGCGCTTGGATGTTACATCGGCGACGGAGAAATCTTCACCGGAACACCCAATGACTACATCAATGATCCGTTCGGGTGCCGAATAGGACAAACGGACGTCGGGCCGTTTCTCGTCGGCGCTCATGAGTTCATCTACGCGATATTGATCACGTGGCCGTTGGCCCTGCTCTCCTTGGTTCTATTCGCGTGGCTCTTCTACCGCCTGGCAAAAGGCCGTGGAGCGAGCGCGCCCGATTGAGCCCTTCAGACCAGTTTGTCTACTAGCCGCGGAGCGGCAGCGAGATTTGAACATCTTGCCAATGAAGGTGCGTGAGCTCCGCGATCACATGGTCGAAGATGACCCGTCGGCGAGTTTGCGTTGGACGGCTAGCCGGGCGCTTTCCCAGAGCGCTCGTACATGGTCGCGGGCAACGCATAGTAGAGCGCGACGATGGCACAGATAGCGAGTGTCAGGTAAGCGGACACCAGCCCGAGCGCCGCCGCGACCAGATAAGGAATGAGGCCCTGCCGGCCGCGCCGGTCGATCTTGCGCGTAGAAGCTTCGTCGACCCGTTCGTGCGCCAGCTGGTTGCGCCCGAACAGGATGTGGCGCTGCATTGCGTAGAAGACCGCGGTCAGCAACCAGAAGCTAAACGCATAAACGACCGCGGCGAGATGGCTGCCGTGGGCTTGGGCGAGATATTCGGCGAGCAGGCGGGTCGACCAGGGCAGCGCTGCGATGATCATGAGCAGCAGGAGGTTGATCGCAAGTAGCGTGTGATCGACGGCGCGCAACCGCTGCAACGTCGCGTGGTGGTTCATCCAGACGACGCCGATGGTGAGGAACGACACGACGTAGGCAAGGTAGGAGGGCCATTGGGCAATGAGGTCGTGCGCGAGGTACAGCCCCTGCGCGCGCGGTGCGGGAACCTTGATGTCGAGCGTCAGCAGCGTGATCGCGATTGCGATCACGCCATCTGAAAAGGCCTCCAGGCGTCCCCGCTCCACGATCTTCAGGACTGTTGGGGCCGGCCACTTGCCGCGGCCTTCGCCGCCTGCTCGCGCGCATAGCGTTCGCGCCCGCGCTCGGCGGCGCCCGGTTGCGTCCACGGAAACGGGTCGGCATGTTCGAGTTCGGGCGGAAGCGGGTCCCTAAATCCGGCGTACCAGTGCGACCCGTCGCAGAACGGCTTGTTGCGCGAATTGCCGCAGCGGCACAAAGTCTGCCGCTCGCGCACCTCGAAAGGCACGCCGTCCGCGCCAATCACCTCGATCCCCCCGCGCAGGCGGTAAGGGCCATCGACGATCGGATGAACGCTGGGCTGCTCGCGTTCCTCGAGTGTCTCGCTGCCTGCAAGCGCAAAGGTCAGCGCGCCTGAAGGGCAGCCGGCGACGACCCTTGCAAGCATGTCGGTCGGCGCGGCTGCTGGATTGACGAAGTCCTCCTCGCCGACCCCGAAAGCCTCCGGACATCGATCGGTGCATTGACCGAAATGTGCGCACCGCGTGCGGTCGTCGAACACCGTTGCACCGCCGGCTGCGGGATAGGCCTTGCGCCGGTCCGCCATGGTATCGTGGCTGGCGGATTCCTCGCCCCTAAAGCCGATGCGCGCGTGGGTTCCATCACAGAAGGGCTTGGTTCGCGAACCGCCGCAGCGGCACAATACGCACACGCCGCCGTGAAGGCGCTCCTTCCCTTGAGCATCGAATACGTCGATCTCTCCGCGCATCAGATAGGGCCCTGCGGGAAGGACCGAAATCCTAGCCCCGCTGAAGCGGCGCTGCTCTGGCGGAACCCATTCAAAGCTCGGCCCGACGGAAGCGACTTCGCCGTTCAGGTTCATTGCCATGAGGTCGATGATCTGCTGCTTGAGGCCGTACATCGCCCCGGTTGCGAACTTGAGCAGGGTCGGCACGCCATTGAAGGTGCGCTCGAGAAGCTGAAGGACGGTGCAGTAGGAGGTGTTGAACGCGTCCATCGCCTCGCGCGCTGCAGTGCCCGGCAAATGGTCTGATCTCCTCGGATTCTCGCGCATCGGATAAACCGCCGACCAGTCGACCGTGATCGGTTCGCCGGTGGGACCGGTCGATGGCGTATCGCCGCGCTTGAACGCACGCCCGACGAGGAGCTGTTCGAAACGGAAATAATGGCCAAGCTCGTCGCGGTCGGGATGAAACATGTCGCGGTCGCCGTCGAATACCGAGCGATGATCCAGGCCCTCGCCCTGGTCGACGATCTCGCGCAGTGCTCGGCGAGCAGAGCCAAGATCGCTGACGGCGATGATGCGACCGGCGCCGCCATAATAAAGGTCCTCCGTCACCTGTCGCTGCGGGTCGCCGGTGAATAACTCGCGATCGCCAAGCTCCTGGCTCAGACGCACCAGCGCCTCGTCGATCGCCTGGTAGAACTGCCCAATCGTCGCATAGCCCTCGTCCTGCGCGCTGCTGCCGGCGTCCGCCGGGCGCTCCACCTCCATGAAGCCCCTGACCGCCTCTTTCGAAAATGGGCGCAGCCGGAGGCTAACGCTGCCGTTACTGTGCGGGAGCGTGGCGGGATGCGGGGGAAGCAGCGTCGGCGCATCGAGCACGGGCTGTCCCCCGAGGGCGTTGAGGATGTTGGCCGCAAGCGTCAGGTGAAGCATTTCTTCGAGCGCGACGCTCTGGAGGACGCAGCGGGCGTCCTCGTTGGTCCCCGCGACAATCGAATAGAGCGCGCAAAGATAGGGCGGCAGCGTCGAATGCTCCAGCTCGATGGCGGCCTGGAGGTGTCGGCAGAGACTTTCCTTGGTGTCGATCGCCATGGTCGAGGACTTTCCGCCTGTTCGGCGCCTCCAGCGCGCTATTTGTCGGGCACAGGAATGCCCGCCTCGCGGGCGAGCGCGTTCCATTTTCGGGGGTCGGTCAGCTCGCCGAACTTGCGCAGTTCGGCCTGGCCGGCGGGCGAACCCAGGAGCCGCCGCGCCGCCGCTCCACCCAGGGCCTGGCCCGCCGGTCCAAGGGCATCCAATCCTTCGTTCTTAAGCGCCGCGACGGCCTCGGGGCGGCAATCGAGGAAGATGAGCCGTCCATAGATATCGGCGGCAGTTCTGTTGATCCGGTCGCGCCTTGCCTGGCTGACCTGTGCAAGGTCGGCGAGCGCGGGATCCCGGGTCAGGGCCGCGAACATCCAGCGCATGAAGGCGGTCCGGTCGGCATCGCTCGATTTCTCGACGAGGCAACGCGAAAGGTCATCGGTAAAGACGCCCGACTGGGCCGGCGCGGATGCGCCGAGCAGGATCGCGGCAAGTCGGTAAAAGCGCATTGGTCGTCCCGCCGTGTTGAGCGCACGGCACTTAACCAGACCAAACGAAAGCCGGCAACGCACCGACGGGTAAGGAGGAAAGATGCCGGCCGCAGCGCAGCCGGGTGCAAGCGCGGCGATGCCGCGGAAGTGCGCGCCGGGCGGGAAATCATGATGGTGCTTTTTGTTCAGGAGACTGCCCTGCAAGGCCGGGGGCATGGACTTGCAGGGACGAGCCTCGAGTGAAGGCGCGGGCCTCCACCCAACCGGACAACTTGCTGCGCTGCGACGACCAGGCGGCTGACCAGTCAAGGAAGGAAAACGCGATAGCGCACATGATCATCGACCGCTGTGAACTGGTCGTAGAGCTTTCGCGCGGCGGCGTTGTCGGCCGCGGTGTGCCAATAGACTTCGCTCCAGCCCCGTTGCCGCCCACGCTCCAGTACGGCCTCGATCAGCGCTCGCCCGACGCCCCGGCCGCGGCAATCGCCGCGTACGTAAAGGTCCTCGAGATAGGCCGCCGGACCCGACGACCAAGTGCGCGAATGAACGAGAATATTGGCAAAACCGACGAGCTCGCCATCGGCTTCGGCGGCAAGGCCCATCGTTCTGTTCTCGGCGTTCACCAGCATTTGCCAGCTGCGGTCGGTGACCTGGGGTGGAATGCTTTCCTCATAGAAAGCGAGATAGCCTTCCCACAAGCGACGCCACGCTTGTTCATGGCGGAGCCCCAAGGGTCCGACCACTACCCGCGACGCGCTCGCTGGCTGAGCTGCAGGGCTGGCACCACCTGTTGCAGTCCTCATGCGACTAGGCCTCGACGAGCTGCTCGAGCTGGTCGGCGGCGGCACCCCAGCCGACTTCGAACCCATTCTGGCGATGCTCGTCGAGCGCGGCCCGGTCCCAGTGCCGCGCCAGCGCCCGGTAGCGTGTCCCGTCACGATCGGGTTCGATGGTCATTTGCCCGACCATGAACGCGGGTCTTGGGAACCAACCCGAGGCGAACGCATCGGTAAAGGTGATTTGCCGCCCTTCGATAACTTCGAGCAGCACGCCGATCGTCTCGATCTGCTCGCCGCCGGGTCCGCGCACGATCATGTTGAAGGGGCCGCCGGCGCGCCATTCGAGCGCAGTCACTTCGGTCGTCCAAGGCCTTGGCGACCACCATTCGGCGAGCTTGCCGGTCATTCTTTCCCAAACCCTGACAGGCGGAGCGTTGAAGTGACGCTCGATGGCAAGCTCGAAGATGGGCTGGTCAGGCATGAACTCCCTTTCGACAAACAAACATGGAATTCTTGACCGAATAGGACCTGTTACCCGGCCAAAGCTCCCCGAACCGACGGGTGCAAGCTTGAAGTATCCTCTTGTTCTCCGCCCCGGAATTGCTTTGGGAACTGGTTAGAATAAAAATATATAGGGATAAACACCCTAAAAAGGTACGTACGTTAAGGTAACCTGTGAATGGTCAAGTCAGGATCACGAACCATTAATCGTCTTGACTATCGATCTCGTCATCATCGACAGAAGGTCGAAGAAGGTCATACTTGCCTGATTGAATGAATACGCACCGTTTCATGGGACTGATGCTGACTCGAATCTTAGATCTCGCGATAATACTTTGAAGGAGATCCTGCCCATTATGGATCACTTGCGACTGCGGGCGCGGCCTCGCGACCGAGTGCCGTCCCGGACTGGGGGAATGTCCCACATGATGCGTTTCGCCGAAGCAATCTCAAACGCCAACCGCGCCGGGAGAACTTGAGCGGTGCCGACCCTCTTCGCATTCCTGCATCATCTTGCAGCATTAACCCTCACCGCGGCGCTTGGGGGGGAATTCGTCTTGCTGAGGCTCGAATTCACGAGGTCGGTCGCGCGTTCGCTGCGGCTTGCCGATGCCATCTTCGGAGTATCCGCCGGCCTCGTCCTCGCAATCGGCGTGGTCCGCGTGCTCTATTTGGAAAAAGGCGCCGAGTTCTACCTGTCGAACCCCGCCTTCATCGCCAAGATCTCGCTCTTTATCGCGGTCGGCCTTCTGTCGATCATCCCAACCAAGACCTTTTTGTCGTGGGGCCGTGAGCTTCCCAGTTCCGGAACCCCGGCCATTCAGGCACGCCAGCTCTCAACCCTCAAGGCCATCGTCACCATTGAGCTTGCAGGCGTTGCTTTGATCCTTCTTTGCGCTGCGGCAATGGCGCGCGGAGCATGGATGTGAGCCGCTGGGAGGCTTGGCGGCTGCGATCCTTCGCCGCTCGTTCCGCCGCTGCCTGATCGATCAGACGGGATCGCACTGGACCGGCCCGTGCAAGCCCGGCCAGTAGCACGGATACTAGCATAAGAGCTCGTCTTGTTGCCCCGGCGAACCGATGACAAGCCGCTGCGAGGAGGACTTGCAATGGTAGTGACGACATTGGACGTCTCGGGCCTCACGCCGGAGGAATATCGTGCAGTGCTCGACGAAATGGGTGTCGAGCGCAATCCGGCGCCGGGGCTTTTTCTGCACATGACGGCTCCCATCGACGATGGATTTCGGATCACCGAGATCTGGGACAGCAAGGAAGGGTTCGAAGAGTTTCTGGTGAACCGGCTTGTTCCTGCAAACGATGCGCTTAACCTCGACAGGCATACCGAAATCACTTCCCGGCCGCTCCACAATTTGTTTGCGCCGAGGGTGGACGAACTGTCCCAACTTGCGCGACATCTGCCAGGCGCTCCCCGGCGCTAAACAGTTTCCATGCCCGCATGCGCATTGCGGAAGTTCTGATCGGGAGGTGACCCCAATGGTGATTGTCCATCATCTCGAGAACTCGCGATCGCAGCGAATCCTCTGGCTGCTTGAAGAGCTGGGCCTCGATTACGAGGTAAGGCACTACGCACGCGACCCCCAGACCTTTCTCGCGCCTCCTGAATTGGCCCGCGTCCACCCTCTGGGAAAATCGCCAGTTGTCGAGGACGAGGGACTGGTCGTCGTCGAAACCGGCGCGATCATCGAATACCTGGTCGAGAAGGCGCGCGGGAAAATGGGCGCTCCACAGAACCCGACCGAGGCGCTGCGCTACCGGCAGTTCCTTCATTATGCCGAGGGCTCACTGATGGGTCCGCTATTTGCGCTGCTGGTCGTCGGCCAGCTTGGGGAAGGAGGCGCGCGGGCCCGGGATGTCGTTCTCAGGATGCTGGCGGTGCATTTCAACTGGCTCGAATCCGAGCTTTCCGGCCGCTCCTGGTTCGCCGGCGATGAATTCACAGCAGCGGACGTCATGATGAGCTTTCCGCTCGAGGCTGCCGCCAGTCGGGCCGGTCTGGAGGACGGCCGGCCGAATCTGGCGCAGTGGCTGGAGGGCATTCACGCGCGACCCGGCTATCGCAAGGCGCTCGAGCGGGGCGGGCCCTATGCCTATGCCTGACTTTCCCCTCGCAGCCCCCTTGCAGCGGCGACTGATCCGAGGGTGACGAAAACCACAGTAAGCCCGGCGGCCGCTTCCTAGCCGTCGAGAAAGTCTGGAATGATCTCAAGCAGAAGCACCTTTTTGCTGGGCGCTGTGACGTGGGATGTCCCGGGAAGAATCGCCAACCGGGATTTGGGTAATCCCGGCGGCATGTCTCCAAAGCCGCCGCCGCCCAGCAGGCGGTAGAATTTCGCCATATGCTCGAGCGTCGGCAAATCATTGTCGCCGGCAATCAGGAGCACCGGCATTTTCAGCCCACGGATCGCATCGTCCGGAATGTCCTTCTGGTTCTTGTCCATCTCGTTCTTCTTGGTGAACAGACGGTCGAAATCCTCGGGCCTTGGCGCGATCTTCTCATATTCCTCGTACCAGGGCGTGCCGTGCATCATCGCCGGCTGCATCTTGCCCAGATTGTCCATGAGGCCCGGCTGGATTCCGTCCCGCCGGTAGGTTGCCGAGAGGATCACGAGCCTGCGCACCTTGTCGGGATGCTGAAGCGCGAGGTGCAGCGCGACCACGCCGCCCACCGAATAGCCAAACACGTCTGCGCTCGGGATATGCAGAGCCTCGAGGGCAGCGCCGATGTCGCCCGCCATCGCTTCGTAGCTCAGCGGACGATCGATGTCGGCCGTATGGCCATGACCCTGGAGTTCAAACGCGATGACTTCGCGCTTGGCTGAAAGCCCGGGAAGGAGCACTCCGAACGATGTTCCGATCGCCGAGAAACCGCCGTGAAGGAGGACGAGCGGGATCCCGCCCTGTCCGTGCCGCTCGTAATACATGTGAAGGCCGTTGACATCGACATAGCCCGACTTTGATGGCGAGGGGCCTGGCGGACCGCTCAACATCACTGCCGCTTGCGCCACGGGCGCTGCAGCAAGCGCGCCGGTTGCAGCCATCACGAATTCTCTCCTTTTCACGACGACCTCCTGCTCAAAGCCGAGCGCTGGACGCTCTTTCCTTCTAATCCCGGGCGTTCGCGAATCCGCGCGGGCGTGTGAGGCTAGCAGCACCGGCCCGCCCTAACCGATTGGTAAGCACAATTTCCCTGGGCTAACCTCCCGGCCGGTGGGCCCCGGTCGACGGATCAAGGTTTTGACACCGGCGGTCGCTGGTTCGAGCACTGCCCCCGCCAATCGTCACCACTTGTGGCAAGGCCCGTTAAGAGCGGGGTATCGGCCGAAAAGTGAACCGTCCGGTAACCATTTGTAATATTGAGAAAAAAGTCATCAGACGTTAATTGTAACGGCCGTACGACACTGAGGATGCGGGGAAGATTTGCTGGGATATGGCTCTTCGTTGGTGCGGCGGTTTGGTCCGCAGGTGCCGGCGCGGTGAGCACGAGGGGTCACGAACCACGAGGCCGCTGCGAGGTGGTCAATGCATCCAGCTTGCCCCGAGCCGCCGGCGGAAGCGAGGCCGTTTGCAGCGAAATTGAACGCGCAATCGCCGCCGCAGCACCTACTGCGCGCTACCGCGCGAGTATCAACGTGATGTCGTCTTCCAGACTATCGGCGGTCCTAGTCGTGAACGGCCGCACGCTTCCGGACCAGAATTTCGCCGTGATGGACAGGGAGCTCAGTCCGGACTCGATCCGCCGCTTTGCAGAAGCGCTGGCAATCGAAGTTGCGAAAGCGGCGAAGGAGTAACTGCGTTGGCCGATATCCCGGGCGATCTTTCAACGACTTCTACGCTGACGGTCGGCGGCAGCACCACGAACGTGCTCGATGCCAATGGCGACCATGACTGGTTCGCGATCAATCTGGTCGCGGGCCAGCAGGTCACGGCGAGCGTCTTCGGCATCACGCTCGTGGACCCGCTGCTCAACATCCGGGATTCCTCGGGCCAGGTCATCTTTACGAACGACGACATCAAGTCCGGATCCGACCGCAACTCGGAGGTTACCTTCACGCCCACTTCGTCCGGCACCTATTACGTCGACGTTGGCGCCTTCAACAATGCTTACAGCGGAACCTACCAGGTGTCCGTGCAGGCCGGCACTCAGCCGCCGCTTGCGACGATCGACACGCTCGCTGCTTACCTAACCCAGGGCTACTGGGGAGGAAGTTCACATCACTTTGCGGCGAGCCAGGGCGGCACGATCTCCGTCAACATGAGCACCTTGAATGCCGGGGAACAGAACCTTGCCCGGACAGCCCTTCAGGAATGGTCCGATATCATCGGCGTTCATTTCCAGGAGGTGGCGACCGGCGGACAGATTGTGTTCGACGATAGCGAGGACTCAACCGGGAACCCGGTCGCAGCGACGGACGCAAGCTATTCGGGCGGTATCACCAGCTCCGCTCACGTTCATATCTCGAGCTCGTGGGTGACCCGCTACGGCACCAGCCTCAACAGCTATAGTTTCCAGACTTACGTCCATGAGATTGGGCATGCGCTAGGCCTGGGTCACGCCGGCGACTATAACGGCAACGCCACTTATTCGACCGATGCGCTGTTCCAGAACGACGCCTGGTCAACGTCGATCATGTCGTACTTCGACGAGCGGCAGAATACTTATTTCGCAAGCCAGGGGTTCAGCCGCGACTTCGCGGTGACTCCGATGGAAGCGGACATCGTTGCCATGCAAACCCTGTATGGGCTCTCGACCACCACCCATACCGGGAACACGACTTACGGCTTCAACTCGAACGCGGGCGGCGTCTATGATGCCAGCCTGTACCCCAACGTTGCGCTCACAATATTCGACAGTGGCGGCAACGACACGCTCGATTACTCGCGTTCATCCGCCAATCAGCTGATCAATCTCAATCCGGAGACGTTCTCCAACGTCAACGGCAACATCGGCAATCTCAGCATCGGCCGCGGCGTTGTCATCGAAAATGCGATCGGCGGAAGCGGCAGCGATACTATCATCGGCAATTCCGCAGGCAACGTCCTGACCGGCGGGCTGGGAAATGACGTCCTTACAGGGGGTGGCGGGAACGACACATTTCTAGACACGATTGCTGGCCACAACGGCGACAAGATCACGGACTTTACCGTCGGCGACAAAATTGTGTTCAGCGATGCAAGTCTAGGGAGCTTCTCGTTCAGCCTGTCGGGATCGACCCTGACCTACAGCGGCGGTTCGCTCACCTTGTCGAACGCTCCTGGCGGCGCGCTTTCCATGAGCGCGGCCTCGGGCAGTGGGGTCCAACTGAGCCTTGCAGCCGCGATCATGTCTTCGTCATTTTCGGGCCATACCGATTTCAATGGTGACGGCCGTGACGACATTTTGTGGCGCAATGATACGGGCCGCGTGACCGACTGGCTCGGCCAGGCGGGAAGCGGAGGCTTTGTCAGCAATTTCGCCAATGCCGATGCGAATGCCGGGACAGACTGGCACGTCGCTGGCACCGGGGATTTTAACGGCGACGGTCGCAGTGACGTCCTGTGGCGCAACGACAATGGCGATGTCACCGACTGGCTCGGGCAGTCAGGTGGGGGCTTCGTCAGCAATTTCGGCAATGCCTACTATCATATCGACAATAGCTGGCACGTTGCGGGAACCGGCGATTTCAACGGGGACGGCCGCGAGGACATCCTGTGGCGCAATGACAGCGGCAGGGTGACGGACTGGCTCGGCCAGGCGGCAAGCGGCGGTTTCGTCAGCAACTTCGCCAACGCGGATGCCAATGCCGGAACTGACTGGCACATCGTCGGCACGGGGGATTTCAACGGCGACGGGCGCTCGGACATCCTGTGGCGCAACGACAATGGCGATGTCACCGACTGGCTTGGTCAGTCGGGGGGTGGTTTCACAAGCAACTTCGGCAGCGCTTATTACCAGGTCGACAACAGCTGGCATATCGCCGGTACGGGAGACTTTAACGGCGACGGGCGCACGGACATCCTGTGGCGCAATGACAGCGGCCGGGTCACCGACTGGCTCGGCCAGTCCGGAAGTGGCGGCTTCGTCAGCAATTTTGCGAACGCCGATGCCAATGCCGGGCTCGACTGGCATATTTCCGGGACCGGCGACTACAACGGCGATGGCCGAAGCGACATCCTGTGGCGCAACGACAATGGCGATGTGACCGACTGGCTCGGTCAGGCGGGCGGCGGCTTCGTCAGCAACTTTGGCAATGCCTACTACCACATCGATAACAGCTGGCACGTCCAGGAATCGCTCGTCTAGTCTGGGCCGCGAGGCCCGCCGATTGCCTTCCTGACCGGGTGCCCCATGCTGGGCGTTCCGCAGCCGGGCGCTCAGCGGCTGCAGCCCTTGATCGCTCGCGATCGGGAGGCCGACTTGGAGATCGAATATCGCGCCCTTGCGGGATGTGAGGCGAACAGGAGGCTTGGACCGGCGTTCTGATCCGTCCAGGCGATCGATAAGGGTTTGAAGTTCGTCCGGGTGACCGGGCCTAGGCGCGCGGTGCGTCCCGGCGTGCGCGGTTAGCGCTCGCCGGGACTCCCACCTTCGTGATTGCGATCAGATGAGATGGGTCATCGGATCTTGCACGTGCCAGGTGTTATCCACCTGGTAGTAGGCATTGCCAAAGTTGCTGACGAAATTGCCGTTGGCCTGGCCCAGCCAGTTGGTGACGTCCCCGTTGTTGTTGCGCCAGAGGATGTCGTCGATGGAATCGCCATTGAAGTCACCGATCTGGACGATGTGCCAATCGGTTCCTGCGTTAAGGTCGGCATTGGCAAAGTTGGGCGTGAAGCCTCCGGTGCCGTTCGACTGGCCGAGCCAGTCGGTGACGCGGCCGCTGTCGTTGCGCCACAGAATATCGGCGGTGCCATCGCCGTTGAAGTCGCCAGTCCCGACAATGTGCCAAGTGTTGTCGACCTGGTAATAAGCGTTGCCGAAATTGCTTGCGAAACCGCCGCCCGCCTGGCCGAGCCAGTCGGTCACGTCGCCATTGTCGTTGCGCCAGAGGATGTCGCTCATCCCGTCGCCATTGAAGTCGCCGGTGCCAACGATGTGCCAGTCGAGCCCGGCGTTGGAATCGGCATTGGCAAAGTTGCCGGTAAAGCCGCCGCTGCCGTTCGCCTGGCCAAGCCAGTCGGTCACGCGGCCGCTGTCATTGCGCAGGAGAATGTCCTCGTGCCCGTCGCCGTTGAAGTCACCGGTCCCGGCGACGTGCCAGCTATTGTCGAGCTGGTAATAGGCATTGCCGAAGTTGCTCGTGAAATTGCCGCTGGTCTGGCCGAGCCAGTCCGTAATGTCGCCATTGTCATTGCGCCACAGGATGTCGCTTCGGCCATCGCCGTTGAAATCGCCGGTCCCGGCAATGTGCCAGTCGAGGCCGGCATTGAGGTCGGCGTTGGCGAAATTGCCGCTAAGGCCGCTGTTCGCGTTGCCCAGCCAGTCGGTGACCCGGCCGCTGTCATTGCGCCACAGGACGTCGCTCCGGCCGTCCCCGTTGAAGTCATTGTGGGCGACTTCCTGAAGGCGAAGCTCGACGCCTCCTGTATTCATCAGTCGAAGGACAAGGCGACCCGGTCCCACGTCGTCGATCGTAATCGTGCCCCCGACACCATTGTTGTTGTACGTGACCAAGTTCCCGCTCAGTCCGATCGAACCATGGGAAAGATCTAGATCGGTTATCTGAATGCGATCGCCGATCTTGAAGTTCACGATCTCGTCGCCGTTAAAGTTGGCGGCGGTGTCCTGGTAGATATCGGTCCCGATGCCTCCGATGAGAATGTCGCTTCCCGCGCCGCCAGTCAGGATATCGTGCCCGGCGCCGCCATTCAGCGTGTCATTTCCGCCAAGTCCAAAGATCGTGTCGTCGCCGGAAGTGCCGGTAAGTGAATCCGGACCTGCCGTACCTGTGATTGTCCCCATCTTCTCGACCTCGCTCTACCTGCACCGGCAAACACCCCGGGCTCGCACCCAACGGGCGCCGATGTATCCAAGTTCCTTACAGTAAAGACAATTTAATCTGCGAAGGGGCGGCGGCGATGTTCCAATTAGGGACGGGCAGCGGCCGAGGCTTCACTCCAAAGAAAAGGGGCGGACCCGAAGGCCCGCCCCCAAACTTGACGATGTGTATCGGCCTTAGCCGCGTTCGCCACGCTGCGCCGGCGGCGGCGGCGGGGGAGGCGGAGGCGGCGGAGCCGGGCAGGTGTCCGTAGCCGGGATCACCGAACCGTCCGGGCACGTCTGCGTCGCCGGAGGCGGCGGAGGCGGCGGCGGAGGCGGCGGAGGCGGCGGAGCCGCTTCGACACGAGCACCACCGACCAGGACGCCGACGCCGATGAGGCCGGTCAGCGTGTGGGTGTGGTCCTTGTAGTCCGAATAACGACCTTCGGCCTTCACGTAGAACATGTCGGTGATGTTCTGCTCGATGCCGCCACCCCACACGAGCCCACTCGTGTGGAAGTGATGGTAGTAATAGCCCGGGGTCACCGCACCGCCAGGGGTCGTCGTTCCCGGAAGGAACGGTACGAACTCCTTGCGCTGCTCGTTGCGAACCCAGCCGACCTTACCATAGACGAGTGTACCCGGCGCGAACTCGTAGCCGGCGCGGGCAGCAACGCCCCACTCTTCAAAGGTCTTGTGATTGGCAAGCCCAGCACCATCGATCGTGTGGTTCTCGGCCGGAGCCCACCAGAAGGTGCCTTCAGCGCCGAGAACGAAGCTGTTCGCCACGTAGGCGTCGACGCCGACAGCGCCGCCCCAGCCGATCTTCGACTTGCTGTTGCCCTCCGAGTGGAAGCTGCTGACGCCGCCGTCCACTTCGGCCCGGAAGCCGCGGAGACCCTGGGCGTCGGCCTGAGCGGCCGTAAGCCCCATCACCAATGCGAGCGCCGATACTACGCCGGTATGCAATCGCCTCATGTTTGTAACCCCTTTCTACTGAACTTAGATTTTGTTTTTAGAAGTAAACGGCTGGTTAATTCCGAAACTACTCTTTATTTCAAAAGCAGTCTGCGAGTTCCAATAGCAGCACGACGATTATTTCCAAAGCGAAACTGCTCATCACTGAGTGGCCCCAACGGTTCTTCTCCTCGCGTCAGCAGTTTAGCAAACAATCGTGCAGCAAGCGAGACGCAGAATAAGTGAGTCCGGTTCCGTCTGAGCACGCAAATTCGCATTGGTGTGTTGCGGCAGTGCAACATACTCTCAAGTGGCGGGAATCATTGCCGCTCAGCCGTCGACTGAATTAAGGTGAGAAAGGCGATCGCAAGCCGAATCATGGTCGGCTACTGAAGGAGCATGGGGCTCGAGCATCGATCGGCGTGCAGTTGCACTGCTCTTACTCCACAAACCAGAGTGATATGTTCGGATGAGTGAAAGCCTGTGATGGCCACGAGCCATCAAGAAGAGACGTTGCGTCCGAAGTCTCCGACCCGCGGTTCGCAACGAACCTCGAGACGTCGCTCGGCGTCTGCTGCCCTGCGCAGATCTTGGCTGGCGTTGCTGGTTCATGCCGACGCTTTTCGGTTCGATCCGCCAGGCTACGCTAAGGCATTATTCTGGCGCCTGCGCAGACTACGGGTCCGCTCACGCAACCGGCTGGCCGCGCTCATGGGTCGCTCGCCCAATGCCTATGCCTTGTGGATTGCCCGCGTGGAGCCTGGCGTCCATGAGGCCATCCTCGCGAAATGCCCTGCGCGCTCCCCGCTCATCGTTCCGGTGATTGATTGCGGCCGCTCGACCGGGGCTCCCGAACTCACGATCGCCTCGATCGAAAGTTCCCGAGCTCCAGCCCCAATCATCCTGAAGGCGAGCGGTTCGGCAGCGGACAGGGCGAGCGAACTTGCAAGCCTGATCTCTTCTCAAGGAAACTGGCTCTGCATCATCAATGCAGGCGACCGATTGGCAAGGGACGCCATCGACATTTATTCGACCGCCGCTGCGCGTTTCCCGGACAGCTGGATCATCTATGCCGATGATGACCTCATAGGGGAGGGAGGGCGCCGGGAACCGCATTTCAAGCCGGACTGGAATCCCGAACTATTCGAACACCATGACTTCATTACCGGGTCTGCGATCATCCGCTCAACTTCGGACATGCTTGGCGAACTTGCGAACTCGCGATCCGAAGACTGGCAGGCTACGCTCGTCCGGGCGGCGCTGAAGCGCGGTCCGCCGGTTCATTTGCCTGTTGTCCTGCACCACAGAGCAAGCCGGCCGGACCCCTTCGTCCCATCCAAGCCTCCGTTGCTTGCCGCAAAGATCTCGCCGCTCGTTTCCATCATCGTGCCCACTCGTAACCGGCTCTCGTTGCTCCGCACCTGCATTGAGGGAGTGGGACGCACGGCCTACCCCAACGTTGAACTCATCGTCGTCAACAACGACAGCGATGATCCCGAAACCCTAGCCTACTTCGAGGCGCTCAAGTCGGAGGGCGTCAGGATTCTGGATGTCACCGGCGCCTTCAACTTCTCGGCAATGAACAACCTTGCGGCAAAGCACGCGAAAGGCGAATTGCTGTGCTTCCTCAACAATGACGTCGAGGTGATTGACGGCGACTGGCTTTCCCTGCTCGCCCTGCAGGCGATCAGGGAGGATATTGGAGCCGTCGGGGCGCGCCTGCTCTATCCCGACGGAACCGTTCAGCATGCGGGTGTGGTAACGGGTGTGGGCGGTGGAGCTGGCCACGCGCATCGGTATCAGCGAGGTGAAGAGACCGGTTACTTCCTGCGCGATCGCCTGCCGCAGCGAGTGAGCGCTGTGACAGCGGCATGTCTCCTCGTCGGCAAGGACAAGTTTTTTGATGTGGGCGGCTTCAACGAGAGCGATTTTCCGGTCGCGTTCAACGATGTCGACCTGTGTCTTAAGCTGAACGCTCGGGGCTGGCAGTCATTCTATGAGCCGCGCGCGGTGCTGATTCACCATGAATCAAAGTCGAGAGGCAGCGACAGCGCAAAGGAGAACCGTGTCCGATTTGCGAAGGAACTCGCGGCTCTCAAACGTCACTGGAACACGGACCAGCTTCGGGATCCCTATCACCACCCGCAGCTAAGCCCGTTCTGCGAGCGCTTCTACGTCGCTCTCTAGATCAGTGTATCGCGTCAGCCGGCCAGGACCCGGCCCGAGAACCTCGCGCCGGCCAAGCGCCTTCAGGCGACCTGGAGGACCGGCCTGTTGAGCGACTGAAGATAGAGATCGCGCTCGCGCAGCCACAAGTCGGCGAAGTCGCAGTCCTGCCAGGAGTCGAACCAGGGTCCGCCGACCGTGTAGTGGAGAACCCGCGGCGTACTCTCCGGCCTGGGATATTCGCCCACCAGGAAGTTCCATTCGAGGTCGAGCGCGCCGATTGAAGCTGCGTCCTGCACCCACTCGAGACGGTGGAGGTAAGCGGGCGTTGCCGAGTTGACGACCGCAGGCGTGAGAGCCTGCACATCGGGATGGTCGCAGTTGAAAAGCATGAAGGACGACCAGTTCTTCCGCGGATAGGCCGACTGTGCCTTCCCATCCATCTTGATCGAATGGGCAGGGGTATAGTCGTGGTGAACGCAGTAGACCGCCTTGGATGGATCAAGCCCTTCAAACACTTCGCGAACATCGACGGTGAAGAGGAAGTCGCAGTCGCAGAACGCGACCCAGCCCGACTGGGCCGCGAGATAGGGCGTCAGAAATCTTGTGATCGAGAATTCAGTCGAGGCACCCTTGTCGAGTGGGCGGGTGTAAAGCCCAAGTTCCCGGACCGATTCCTGCCGGATCGGAATGACGATCAGGTCCTCATCGGCATGGCGCAGCAGCGAGTGCCTGCAAACCTCCCACGCGATGTCCTCCCTGCTGTCATAGCCGACGAAGATTTTTGCAGTTACCCTGTTGCCCATGAAAACCCCAACCCCGCACCTGCTCGAGCACAACTTCGAACGGCGACTACGCTTGCACTGCTCCGAACGTATTGGCAAGTAATTGATGAGGAGTTTCCGTCCTCCGACAATGCGATCAAAATATTACGGCGCCACAACGCTTTCTCTGTCCAATAGGTTAAATGAAATCTTAATGCGGGCGCCCGGGCATATTCGAGCGATTGGCTATTCCATCGACGGCTGTTGGGATCATGGCTGAACTGCCCTTGCGCCGCTCTTTGCGCGCCATTGCAAGCGGGGGGCGCCGGACTTTGGCCGCAATGAACGGCCGAACGGCGCGCGCAAGACGCCGGAAGGCAGAAAGCCGGCTCGTTGCGAATTCCGGGTTGTTCGACGGCGAATGGTATCTGCGCAACTATCCTGACGTTGCGGAGGCCGGGACCGACCCGCTTCGTCATTTCATGACATGCGGCTGGCAGGAAGGGCGCGATCCAGGCCCCGAATTCGCGACCTCGGCATATCTTCGTGCAAACTCGGACGTAGCAAGGTCGGGCATCAACCCCCTCCTTCATTACATAGAGTTCGGTCACGCAGAGGGGCGGGGGACCTTCGGGCACCGGGTGCTGATCCAAAGCCGCACCTCCCGGAGCTTTGACTTTGCGGGCCCGGCTCCCTGCAGCTCGTTTCCGCGGCGGGAAGAAAGGCCGCGGCCCTGGCTGCGAGCCTACCGCCTCGACCGCGAGCGGCCCGACGCCCTCGAGATCGGAAATGTGCCGCTTGGCTATTGCAGCAAGGGCCCGCTCCGCCGTGAAGTCGAAAGCGGGCTCGAGCTTTTTGAACGGCTCTCGACCTCCGAGCAGCCTGCTTCCCGACGCGCGCCCAAAAAGCTGACAAAGACAGAATTCGAACTGGCTGACGGCTGGTATCTGAACTCGTCCCAGCTGCGAACGCGCTGGACCGGCAAAGTTCGGCAATTCGTGGTTCGGGCGCTTCAGCACGACCCATTGCGCGGCGGCGCGCTCGCGCTCGCGGGCGAGGGCCTTGTTTCATCTCCGCTGGACGTCGTGGATTTCCAGCTGCGAGATGCTTTCTATCCTCTACTTTTCATCTTCTGCGACCTCGATGGAGCCATTCTCGGGTGCCGGTTGCTTGCCTTCCCCTCGCTCTGCCGCGGTGGCGCACATTATCCTGAACTGATCGGCGCTGCCGAAATTGACGCTGGGGCCTTTATCGACCCCCTCTCGTACAGCGAAGCCCTTGCAGGCCGGCTACTCGCGCTGCTCGACGGAGATGCCGAACCTGCTCTCGGGCAGATCAGCTACGAGCCGGTCAGGGCCGACGGCGGTGCCGGGCCCGTGTTGCAGCCTCGCATGCGCGGGTGGCTGGAGAAGATCTTGCGAGTTGCAGTCGAGATTTCCTCGTCAGGTGAAACGCGCAGCCCCTCTTCGCGCGAAGCGCGAGAACTGCTGCGAAAGGGGGCTCTGGGAATTCGCCTCTCTTACGACATGGTGCCGACGATCGCGGCTCTGACTGAACCCCGGTCCGCCAAGGTCGCCAAGGCGGGCGAGGCAATCGTTCCGCTCGTCGTGGCGGGACATGATCCCGCAATGCCGGTCAGTCTCGTCGACGTTCCGCGACACATGACTGCGCTCCTGGACGAGTTCGAGGCGCCGGGCGGCGGAACGTGGCCTCGCCTCGTCGCCGGGAAATCCGCCATCCCTCTCGACTTTCCGCCCGCTGCAATCCGCGCTTGCCGGGATAACGGGCCCGGCGACGCAGAGCTTCTGGTGCCGGTCGCAGATCCTGCCCTGCCAAGTGCATCGAACAGGCGTGAGGCGATTACGTGGGTAGTCGAAGCGAGCGGGTGGCATGAAGGAGATCTCTTTCTCGCCATCCATTCCCTGGGCATGCAAGCAGGCGCTGATCACGACGCTTTGGCTGTCGTGGGGCAAGTGGACCGAGCCACGCTTTCGATGGCCAATGAGCGGTTTGGAGGCCGCGCTGCTCTCTTTCGTGATTTCAAGGCGGCGGGCCTTGGGATCGACACTCCACTCGCCGCCTTCATTGGTTCAGGAACCATGCTTCACGATCCGCGCACGGCGTTGGAGCTATCGCGCCTGCTAGGCCATCAATCCGTCGAGACGGCCTCATGTGTGTTGATCCGCGGCGAAAAGCCCGGGCGGAGCTGGCACACCGCCGGGCTCGACCTTGGCGAGATGGCCGGCAGGATCGATGGCCGGCCAACGGATCATGATGTTCGAGCGCTCGCTGGGCTATTGTGGCGTACAGTCTATCCCGTTGCATCGCCTGTTCGTGACTTGTGGCTCACCCGCGCCGCAAACGTCCGCGCCTGGATCGGGGACCGGACGGGCAAGACGATCGGCGGCTATCATCTGTGCTCGTTCATGGTCACTGCAAGCAATGTCGGATGCGAACGACCTGCGGGGCGGTCCATCGTCGTCCCGCGAGCGCCGTTGGACCATTCGTTGAATGTTCGGGCCAACGCCGGATGAGGCTGACCGTCCTCGTTCCATCCAGGGAATATGAAGCGTCGGCCGGCGCCCGCATCCGCTATGGCCGTATCGCCCCCGACCTTCGGCGCGAAGATGTCGAAATGCGGCTGCTGGACATCGCGCAATTCGATCCGCTCCGCGAAGATTATGATGCGGTCCTCATCAGCAAGTGCCACGATGCCCGATCGATAATCATCGCTGCGATTGCGTCCGGGCAAGGCAAGCTGGTCGGCCTTGATCTCTTCGATGACTATTTCAGTCAAAGCGCGGACAGCAGGCTCACCCGCTACCGCAACTGGCTCTCGCAGCTCATCGGTTCGTGCGATTTTGCTCTCTGCTCGACCGCGGCGATGGCTGAGGTGGTTGCTCGATACAGGCCTGATATCCCAGTTCACACGATGAATGATCCAGCTGCAAAGCAGGAATTCGACCGCCTGCCGCAATTGATCCGGCAAAAGACCGAGACCGCACGGAGCGCGCGGCTTGTCCGCGCCGCCTGGTTCGGCGTTGGCGACAATCCCTATTTCCCCGTCGGACTTGCCGATCTTGCCGCGTACCGCGATCATCTTGCGGAACTGGGCGCCGAGGATTTTCACGTCGAACTCACGGTCCTCACCAACAGGCGCTCCCTCAGCGCCGACGGACTGTCACTTATCGGACAGCTTCCAGTCAGCACCCGAGTGGCGGAGTGGACGCAAGCGGCCGAAGCCCAGCTGCTGCGCGATGCCATGGTCGCATTCCTGCCCGTTAATGCGGGATCTTTCAGCATTGCCAAGTCGCTCAATCGCGCGATTACGGCGCTGTCCTCGGGCACGCAGATCCTGTCTGTCGGCTACCCCTTGTGTGCGGCACTGGAACCGTTGGTTTACCGGGACGCCCGGGAGCTCGCGGAAGACATCGCCACCGGAACGATGCGATTTTCGGATCAAAGCATGGGAGCGTATGGCCGGCTAGTCGAGTGTCTGGCGTCGAGCGAAACTGAAGCTGCGCGACTTGCTGTCTTCCTCAATCACCTCTCGCCCCCCTCCGCGCGTCAGGAGCGGCCGATCAGCCTCATTCACGGGCAATCCACGAGGATCGAAGCTCACCGACTGATCAGGGAAGTTAAGGGTCTGTCGGTTGCAAGCCCCTATTGCTCGGCCGCACTTGATTTCGATGTGATGTTCCGGGGTGCCGGCGCAGCGCTGAAGATGGTGGTTTCCAAGGCGGCAGCGCAGCGCCTTCTTCCTGAGGCGCGCCAGCGCTCGAGGCGCAACGGAGAATTCGTCTCGCTGTTCGATGAAACGGGCGCTTGCGAGATGCAGGGAAAAGCCTTTGACTGGAGGATTGCGCCTGTTCCGTTCCAGCTTGCTACCTATGCCAGTACCATGCAGCGCATCGAGCAAAGACTGACCCAGTCCTTCGGGCCATTGCGAACCATCTTCTCGGAGGTTTCCCCGCTGCCCTTCGGCGCGTCGAAAGCAGCGGCCCAATGAGCTCGCGTCCCTGTGCGATATTCCTCATTCACCTGGTGCAGGATGTGAACGTTCTGCGTCCGCTTGCATTCATGGCGACGCGGGACTTCGGCTTCGATGCATTGCTGCTCGTCTCAACGAAGTTCACGGCCCGCGACACGCTTGGCATCTGGCAGCATGAGATTGAGGAGATTTCCGCGCAGTGCGGTGCGCGAGTGGAATATTTCGACGATGACTGGGAGGTTCAGTCCCACCTCACGGGCCGCGGGCTGCTCTTCAGCGCGAGCGAATCGCACCTGCAAAATCACGCCACAACTCACGACGTCTTCCGCCATGCCCCTCCGGCCTTTCTCAAAGTCACCGTCCAACACGGTTTTGAATGCGTCGGCTTTCGTCACAGCGCCGATCACGAGCGCGCTCACGGCAAAAGCGCGCTGTTTGCAGCTGACATCGTCTGTTCCTGGACGAGCGCCGACCGATTGCCGTCCATGGCTCCCTCGCAGCTTCGGAAGCTGCTGGTGACAGGCCCAACGACGGTGCTGCAGTTGCCGGAGAGCCCTCTTGCAAAGGCGCCTGGGGCGCCAGGGATCGTGTGCGAGAACCTCCATTCGGTGCGCTTTAGCGGGACCACCGATTTCAAATCGGAATTTGTCGCCGTGTTCGACGCTTTCTCGAGGCGCATGAGGAAGAGAAAGAGAGATGTCCGGCTCCGGGCGCATCCCGGAGGACAATATTTCCTCAGGAACAGCCTGGCCGTTCCCTCGAACGTCAAGGTCGAGAACGCCCCGATGTACCGCCTCGACCTTCGACAGTTTTCCTACGGCATCTCCGCGCCTTCGACGGTCCTCGTCGACATGTTGCTGGCGCGGATACCGACCGCCGTTTGGCGGGACAGTGCCGGAACCATGGACACAAGCAGCTACGAGGGTCTCGCAATCGTCTCCTCGGCCCGGGATTGGGAGAAGTTTGCGCTCGCCGCCGAAGCTCATCCCGAGCCTTTCATCGCCGCCCAGGAGAAGTTCCTCGAGGATTCAGGAATGATCCTTGATCCTCACGATGTCTTCTCCCGCTTCGCGCAATTGTTCGAGGCCGCCGCGAGGATGGATGTTCGAAAGCCAGGATCCGTGGCCGAGCGACAGCGGCTGCTGTTCATCACGAACGGCGGGAGAACCGGCCTTCAGGACGAATTTGAAAGGGTGCTTGCGCCCTTGATCGCCCGCGGCGAGGTCACGACCATGGTGATGACCGCCCCGGACCTTGAGGCGTCGGGAGGGAAACGCAACGCGCCGCGGCTTTGCCTCGATCTCGACAGGGCTAATCCCTCGGTGATCGTCATTTGCGATTATCGGGGACCGGCTGCCCAGAGGATCATCGAATGGGCTCGCGGCCAGGATGTGCCCGTTATCACCAGCGGGAATGCCGATGCACCAAATGGGGGCGGCAAGATCTTGTCCAATCCCGCCGAGGACCGGCCTTGGCCTCTGGACCTATTGGTCAACAATGTGGATGAGCGGCTCGCGATCAGCCGGCGGACCCTCCCAAAAGCGAAGCAATCCGATAGTCCTGAGCGCCGCCGCGAGCAGCTGCTGGATTTGCTTCAAAGGGCCCAGGAAGTTGTCCGCGAGCAACGGGATCAGGCTTACAAGAACAGGAAAGTGCAAGTTTGCCACATACAGTAACATTACAGGGCGGCGTCACCTTCGCGAACGACCGTCCGTTCGTTCTCATTGGCGGCATGAACGTGATCGAGGACGAGGACACGGTCATGGCCGTCGCCTCGAGGTTCGTTGCTATCTGCACGGAGCTGGAGATTCCTTACGTATTCAAGGCTTCATTCGACAAGGCAAACCGGTCTTCGATAAAGTCCTTCCGCGGGCCGGGGCTCGAAAGGGGCCTGGAGATACTCGCCGCGGTCAAGGAGCGGTTCGGCGTGCCGGTCCTGACCGACGTCCACGAACCCTACCAGGCGGCTCCGGTTGCCAAGGTCGTCGATATCCTGCAGCTGCCGGCATTCCTTGCGCGGCAGACAGACCTCGTATCGGCGCTGGCCGAGACGGGCCGCCCCATCAACATCAAGAAGCCGCAGTTCCTCGCACCGCAGGAAATGCAGCACATCATCAACAAATGCCGGGAGGCGGGGAACAGCCAGGTCATCCTGTGCGAGCGCGGCTCGAGCTTCGGCTACAACAACCTGGTCGTCGATATGTTGGGCATGGACCTCATGAAAGACATGGCGCCGGTGGTCTTTGACGCGACGCACGCTCTCCAGAAGCCCGGCGGCCGAAGTGAAAGCGCCGGCGGTCGCCGCGCGCAGGCAACCGCACTTGCAAGGTCAGGAATGGCGCTTGGGATTGCCGGGCTCTTCCTCGAAGCTCACCCCGACCCGGACAAGGCCCTGTGCGATGGCCCGTGCGCGTTGCCGCTCGATGCCCTGCGACCCTATCTAGAGCAGATGAAGGCCGTGGAT
Source organism: Sphingomonas agri (assembly GCF_038148795.1). Taxonomy (NCBI): domain Bacteria; kingdom Pseudomonadati; phylum Pseudomonadota; class Alphaproteobacteria; order Sphingomonadales; family Sphingomonadaceae; genus Sphingomonas; species Sphingomonas agri. Next base: position 405,726 of record NZ_JBAPEU010000003.1, read on the forward strand.
CGGCTCGTGAAGAGCTTCTCGCCGATCGTAACCGGATGAGCTTCTTCTCTCAGATACGGGGCCTCATCCGACCGCCGGAGCCCGCCGGAGGATCCCGGATTGCCGTCTTTGGCGACAGCCATACGGCCGCCCTCATCAGCGCTAAGGACTTTCCGGAGCGCAAGGGCGACTATGAACATATCCGAATCTATCGTCTTCTGAAGGAGAAGGATGGAAAGGCGGTCGGGGATTCGACCCTTGAGGACTTCTGCAGCGACATCCGTAGTTTCCGACCTGACGACCTGGTTTTCTCCGCCGTAGGCGGCAACCAATATGCGGTCATCAGCACCGTGCGCGATCCCATCAGCTACGACTTCATGAGTTCTCCCGATGACCGCATCTCTCCTGGAGCAGAACTCGTCCCGTTCCGGACCGTGGCGGGATATATTTCGAAGGGAGTTCGGGGCGCCATCGGCCCGGTCCTGAAGCAAATCCGCGAAGCGACCAGCGCTAGGGTGTTCCATCTGGCGCCGCCGCCGCCAAAAAAAGACAACAAGTTCATCAGGACCCATTTCGAAAGCCGCTTCGCCGACCTTGGAATTGAGAACATGGGGCCAACCCCTGCCGGCCTCCGGCTGAAGTGCTGGCAGGTCCAGCTCGATTGCCTTGGCGAGCTTTGCGGGGAACTGGGTATCACGCTCGTGAGGCCGCCAGGCCGCGGAGTCACTCCCGAGGGATATCTCGCGCCGCGCTACTACGCCAAAGACGTAACCCATGCGAACCGGCGCTACGGCGAGATCGTGCTGAGGCAGATGCTGGAGCTCGCGGCCGGGCAGGGCGAAGCGGAGGCCTGACCACCTTGGCACGGGCGATCGTCATCGGTCACAGTCATTGCGAGGCCATTGCGCAGGCTCTCGCCGAGGCGCCGGATTCCTATGGCGCGATTTCGGTCTACCGCCTGCAGGACAAGCGCCCGAGCGAACATTCGATTTCGCTCAGCGAGGCGTGCGAGCTTGCTGCCAATGCTTCGCCCGAGGACCGCATTTTCCTCTCAGTCCTGCACGGCTACCATAATCTGCTGGGCCTCGTGCGTTCGGGAGAGGCGTTCGACTTCTTTCTCCACGCGGGCGAGAGGCCCGATCCGGACGCCAAGGTCCGGGTCCCGCACCGGGCAATTGTCAGCGCTTTCGAAGCCCAGTTCGCCGATGTCGACAAGATCCGTACCCTCATAACTTGCGCGTCCTGTCCCATCTTTGTCCTGAGCGCGCCGCCGCCCAAGTGGAGTAACGAGTTCATTCTCGAGCGATTTATGAGGCCGAAGAACCGGGTATACCGGAACAAGGTTGTTGAGGACTTTGGAGTGGAAAAGGCGGAGAGCCGATTGAAGCTTTGGCTATTGGAAGAGCGCCTCATGGCCGAATGGGCCGATTCATTGGGAATGCGGTTCTTGCCGGCTCCACGTGCTGCGTTCGACGATCGCGGATTTCTCAAGGAAATATATTATGATGACGATGTCACCCATGCCAATTCAGGCTACGGGGCGCTCGTTCTTCGTCAGATAGCGGAAATTTTCGAAAGTCACCCCCGGGTTCTCAATGACTGATCACCCTTACAAGAGCGCACCGGCGCACACATCCTGGCGCCGTTCCGTCGGCAGCGTCGAGCCGCGCGAGATCGACCCCGTGGTCGATCTCGGGATCAAGATTGACCGCAATACAAGAGTGGCAACTGCCGGAAGCTGTTTTGCCCAGCACATTGCCCGTTACCTCCGGCAGGGCGGCTACAATTATTTCTTGGCAGAGACGGGACATCCGGTGCTTCCCGAAGGTGTCCGTCTCGCGAACAATTACGGGCTCTTTTCCGCCCGTTACGGCAACATCTATACCTCGCGTCAGCTCCTGCAGCTGTTCGAGCGGGCCCACGGGCTGTTCCAGCCTGCAGAAGATTGCTGGCAATCGGCTCCTGACGTCTTTCTCGATCCATTCAGGCCGACTGCACAGCCTGGCGGGTTCATCTCGGAACTTGAGATGCGGCTCGACCGGGATCAGCATCTCACTGCCGTCCGCCGCATGTTCAAGAAGCTGGACGTGTTTGTCTTCACGCTGGGATTGACCGAATGCTGGGTTTCCCGAGAGGACGGCGCGGTGTTTCCCGTGTGTCCGGGCGTCTCCGGCGGCGTGTTCGACAAAGACAGGCATGTTTTCTGCAACGAGACGGTCGACGACGTCGTCAGCGAAATGTCGGCCTTTCTCATGCACCTCGCGCGCGTCAACCCGGGCGCCCAAGTCATCCTCACCGTTTCGCCCGTTCCGCTTGCGGCGACCGCCCGCACCGACCAGCACGTCCTAACTGCGACGACATATTCAAAGTCGGTGCTGCGCGTCGCCGCCGAAATGCTGACATCGCGCTTTCCCCACGTGCATTATTTCCCGTCCTACGAGATCATTACGGGAGCCTTCTCGCGCGGTGCCTATTACGCGGAAGATCTTCGGAACGTGCTCGAGAACGGAGTGGAGCACGTAATGGAGCTCTTCCTGAAGCACGTCGCTGGCGAAAACGCCGAAACGCCGAGCCGGCCCGATTCCGCTCCTTCTCCTGGCGCTGCGAGCAAGGCTGCGAACGACCACCGCGAGCTCGCGGCACATCTGGTCCAGGTTGAATGCGATGAAGCCGGCCTTGACCCGGAGCAGAAGGCCGCTTCCGGACAATAGCAGTGACGGATATCCTCATCACCGGCGGAGCCGGATTCATCGGCACGCATCTGACGCGTGCGGCCCTGGCGGCCGGTCACCGCGTCCGGATTCTCGATAATCTCTCGGCCCAGGTTCATGGTGAAGGGGCCAGATACGAGCCTCCGGCCGGTGCCGAGTTCCTTCGCGGCGACATCAACCTGCGCCAGGACGTCGAACGCGCGCTTGAGGGCATCACGACCATCGTGCACCTCGCCGCCGAAACCGGGACGGGCCAGTCGATGTACGAGATCGACCGCTACTACCGGGTGAATGTCCAGGGCACGGCGCTGCTCCTCGATATCCTCGCAAACGCCAGCCACTCAGCTGAAAACTTCATCCTGGCATCGAGCCGTTCCGTGTACGGAGAGGGAGCCTATATCTGCCGGACCTGCGATCCTGCAGGTGTCCGCCGCTATCCCGGAGGGCGGACGCAGCAGCAGCTGGCCGAACAGCAATGGACGCCTTCCTGCCCAGAGTGCGGCGGCGTCATTGAGCCTGCTGCAACGAGGGAGGATGACCGGCTTGCGCCGGCTTCGGTGTATGCTGCGACAAAGCTCGCTCAGGAAGATCTCGTGCGGGTGATTTGCGGTGCGCTCGGCATTTCGCACTCTATCCTCCGGCTGCAGAACGTGTTCGGGGAGGGACAGTCACTGCGCAATCCCTACACGGGGATATTGTCGATCTTCTCCACGAGAATTCGCCTCGGCCTGTCGCTCCCGGTCTTCGAAGACGGGCTGGAGACGCGCGACTTCGTTCACGTCGAGGATGTCGCGACCGCGATCCTCCGGTGCATCGATCAGCCCCAGCGCGGCGGGGTGACGCTCAACGTCGGCTCGGGCACTGCCGCTTCGATCATGGCGGTTGCGCACATGCTGCAGCAAATCATGAACTCTGCCATAGAACCGGAGGTCACCGGCCAGTACCGCGTGGGGGATATCCGGCACAACTTCGCCGACGTCTCGCGGCTCGAGGCCGTCACGGGGTTCAGGCCCGCCATATCCCTCGAAACCGGAATGAGGCGATTTGTCGCCTGGGTGGCAGACCAGCCCGTTCCCCAAGACCTGCTCGACCATGCAAATGCCGAGCTCAAGGCCCGGAAGTTGATGGCATGATGCGTAGGTTTCCAGTCCCAAGGTTTCTGAGGCGCGTCGCGCAGGAAGCTGCTCCACCGGCAACAGCGGAGCAATCGAAGCCGCAAAGCGCTTCCGAGGCGAATACGGGCCGCGTTCAGACCAAGTGGCTCGACATGGAATTCGCCGACGTCGAGGTGAGGGGTCAGCGAATGCGATTCGCAACGACCGGCTCATCCAGCAAGAAGAGGCTTCGCACCCTCTTGTCGAAAGAACCGATCACGCTCGCGTGGATCGATACGTTTGCGGAAGGCGAGACCTTGTACGACGTTGGCGCCAACGTCGGCATGTACACGATCTACGCGGCAGTCATGCGCAAGGCGTTCGTCCATGCATTTGAACCCGAAGCGCTCAACTACGCCGAGCTCAACAAGAACATCTATCTCAACGATCTCCACGGCCGGGTCCTTGGATACTGCGTTGCGCTCAGTGACGTAGACAAGCTGGACAGGCTGCTGCTCAGCGATTTCGGCCTCGGCATCTCGTACCATGATTTCCAGGAAAACAGCTGGAAGGAGGACAAGGCGTTCGCCCATGACTGGCATGTCAGCAGGGACAATCGCCGCGTTCAGGGCTGCGTGGGCCACCGGCTAGACACGCTCGTTGCGGAGGGTCTGCCTGCACCTCACCATATCAAGATCGATGTGGACGGTCTCGAGCATCGCGTCGTCGAGGGAATGATCGAAACGCTTTCCAGTCCCGGTCTCAAGACCGTGCTCATCGAGATCAACTTTGATGACCCGCGAAACCTGGCGATCGTGGAACGGCTCACGAAGCTCGGCTGGCGCTATTCCTGGCAGCAGCTTCGCATCAACCGCGAGGTGAAGTTCACTGTCGAGAAGATCAAATCCTATCAGGAGCGCGGCGTCGGCGGGCTGAACTACATCTTCTACAAGGACCCGAAATACGACGAAATCTTCGCTCGTCTGTTTGACGCCTATACGCCAGGCCAGCCTCTCGACGTTTCGGAGCTTGTGAAGACGGCGCCCTAGGCGCGGCGCCGGAATGCCGCGCCGGCCCTGCTGAGAAGTGAGGTACGGGCAGGAGGCGAGGGTGGCTCCGCCCGGAGCCGGTCAATGAACGAGAGATAGTGACGCGAAGGATCCTTCATCGATTCCTTCTTCACTGAGAAGTCGATCGACAATGCCCTCCGTCCATAGAAGATCTGGTGGGAAACCTGGCGGCTGTCGACGATCCAGATGTCGCCCGGAGCGAAATAGGCGACATGATGTGGCTGGTCGTCCCACCATTGCTGAGGTGAGCTGCCGAAGAGAGAGAAACTAAGATCTTTCCACAAGTCGGCGCGGCTCTTCTCGCGGAGGTCCTCGGAGGGAAATCTGCCCTTAAGCTTTTCCACCAGGTCATCAGCCGTCCAGCTCGTCTGCCAGATGCGCGGCTGGTTATCGAGGTTGATGAACATTCGGGCGAAATGCTCGTCTCGTTCCTCGGCGTAGACATCGAGGTGCATGTTCTCGTTCATCAGCGTGTTGAGGCGCCAGACGACCTTGCGTTTTTCGAAAGAATATTCGGCAAAAATCGAACGGTATGCCGGGAGCAGAGCCCCGTAGATCGCCTCGAACTGCTCGCAGAGCGTATCGATCAGTGGGCCCTCGAGGCCCCGCTGTGAAAGGGACTCGCGGTGGAGCTTCACCGTAACCCGATTGTCGTCCTGAAGAGATCCGCCGAACTTCCTCAGTGCCGGATATTTGTTGGTGTCGAGCCCGGCCCAGAACTCATGGTCGATCTTGGCCCTGAGGTTCGGGAAGGTCACGACCTTTCCCTGTTCGAACTCCGGCACATAGCTTCGAGCCGTCGCCGCCGAGGTCACTTCAGGGGCGTCGACGAAATAGTTCGGCAGGTTCGGATTGATGAAGAGGTTTGCCAAATACGTGCCCCCGGCAGGTCTTGTCCGTTCCTTAGCGGATGCAATTGATCGGACAAGGAAATGTCGCCCTCGTGAGCTTCTTCGTGGCCCGGTCGTTCAGGCTTTTAGGGGACTTTGATACCCGGTGGTTTGAAAGGTCAGAAATGTGATGCTGGGGCGCCGCGAATTCCTGATCAGCGCACTTGGCGCAAGCGCCGCGGGGGCAGTCGCGCTCAAATCGGGTGCTGTTCGAACCTCCGGCGGCTCCGCGGTCGATCCCCGGTCGCATGGAGCCCGGGGAAATGGAGCTTCCAACGATTTAGAAGCGCTGAACAGGGCCTTTGCCGAAGCCCTGAGGTCTGGCCGTCCGATCGATGGCGGGAACGCCGTATTCGCCGTCGCCGGCGCTCTTCGCGTGACGAGGGGGCAGGCGCCTCGGATCAAGTCGCTGCGTCTGAGGCAGATCTCGCCGGCGAACGGTGTCAGCACCCTTCATTTCGAAAAATGCGAAGCCATCCAGATCGACGGTCTCGAAATCGATCTGGGTCGAGCTGCGCGCACCGGTGACATGAATTCGACCTTTGGCCTTTGGATCGAGGGCGGCTCCAATCACGAAGTGAGGAACGTCGAAGCCTTCGGCGATGGCAAGAACAGTCTCATCGCCATTTGGGCAACTTCAGGGAGCAGGTACGAGAATCTTGTCGTGAGAGATGCGCATTTCGACGATGCAGCAGCAACCGACGATGTCATGCAGGGCATCTGGTTATACGGCAACCGGGATTGCATCCTTCACAACCCCGTCGTCTCCGACCTCACCGGCAACGCTTCCTACGTCGGGCGCAGGTTCGCCAATCTGCGAACGCGTGGCATTGCACTTAGCAAGAACAGGCGGGTCACCATCATCGGGCCGAAGATTCGAAACGTAGACCAGGGCATCGACGTCACGGGTTCTGATGGCAACTTGCAATGCGTGATCAATGGTGGCCACAGCTCCGATTGCGGTTCGGTGGGGGTGAAGTTCGCGAACAGCGCCGTGGGCTGCAAGGTTGTGGGACACGTTGCCCAGAGGTGCGGGATGTACGGATTCATGGCCTCGGGACCAGCCGAGGCAAATCTCCCGTTCAAGACGCAGGACTGCACTTTCCTCGACTGCACGTCGCTCGACACCGGCTATAATCACATTTCGTTTCCCGCGCCGTCGGGCTTCATCATCCGGCGCGGCGATTATGACCTCGATTTTCCAAAGCGCATTCGCTTCGTCCGCTGCCGTGCGATCGACAGGCAGAAGGTGAGGACGATGAAATTCGGCTTCTACTCGGAGGTTCCGGCGACCCTCCGGCCCGAGGATGGCAACGAGCTCGTGGGTTGCACGAGCGAGGGGCACGCGAGGGCGTCGCGGTCGGGGGCTTGGCGATCCTGAAGTCTTGATCAGAAGGTGTAGAGCCGGTCCTTGCCCATGATCGGCGCCTCCGGGTGCAGCCGCATTCCAAGCCGCTCGAGAAAGGCCGACGCCTCGTTTCTGGGGCGGCCGAAATGGAGTTCCTCGTTTCCGTTCTGCTCGACCAGCACCAGTGGCCGGAACTCCTCGATCGACTGCCTCGCCCCCTCGAGCACCGGCAGTTCAAAGCCCTCGACGTCAATCTTGATGAAGGAGAGCTCCCCAAGATGGAGACTGTCGATCGGCCGCACGGGGATTGGCCCGACCCTGTGCGTCTTTGGCACCTCCCGATCGGGCGCGACATGCGACAATTGGCCGTGATGCGGATAATGGGAAAGATAGACCTCTCCCTCGCTCGGACCTGCGGCAACATTCAGGACCGTCACGTTCTCAAGGTCGGCCGTGTTGCGGCGAAGGAACTCGAACGTCGTCGGAACAGCTTCAAGTGCGACGACGTGGGCAAACTTGCGGGCGAGATAAACCGACACGGCTCCGACGTGGGCGCCGACGTCGAGGGCCGTCCCAAAAGCCGGGCTGAGCGCGATGCATTTGGCGACCTTGCTGACGTCGAGATCGGGCAGACCTTCAAACTCGGCGTAGCGCTCAAAAACCCGGGCGTCGGACTCCGGGACCCACAGGCCGTGACATTGAATGCCTTCCATGCGGCAGCCTAAACACGATGGCCGCGCCGATCGCTACCCCCAAAAGCTGTGCTAAGCCGTGAACTTGTACAGCTTGCAACTGTCTGCCAGCGGCTGGAAAGGCGTTGGGAACACAAGGCCTTGACGCTCAGCCGTCGCCTCGTTGGTATAGGGAAAGGAGCATCTGGCGCGGCATGAATCTCGTCTACCTCATCGCCAATCACAACGAACGTTTTGCTCGATCGAGGAAGGTCGGGAAGATGCGCCTTGAGCACAATGGCCTTACGTGGCGCGGAGTGAAGCTCGATGTCGATGGCGGATCGATTTACGTCGAGAGGGCGACGGAATGTCAGCCTTTCAGAAGTCGAGCAGCTTCGATCGGATGGTATGCGAAGGGGCTGCACGGCGACACCGAAGTTGCGGTCCGCTTCCTGAGCAACGGGAAGACCGTCTCGAAGCGAAGGCTGAAGGTCCACGACCGGGGTTTCGAGCCTATCGTGCTTCCATGGCCGGTCGATCCGGTCGCTTTGCCGCTGGATCTTGAGATCTACTGCAGCGGTCCTTCACCCGTCTTCATCGCCAGTCACTTCGACCTTGATCGCTCCTTGCTGTTCGGCAGGTGCAAGGGCAGGGGTGTCGAACTTGGCCCCGGGCCCAACCCCCATATCCACCCGAGCGATGAGACGGACGTCCTCTACGTCGAACAGAAGCCGGCGGAGGAATGGGTTCAGCTTTACGGCGAACATTACAAGATGAAGTTCGACCCGGCACTGGAGCCACTCTACATCGTGGGTGAAGCCCACGAGATCCCGGTCGCACCCGAAAGCCTGGATTTCATCTATTCAAGCCACGTATTCGAGCATCTCGTAAATCCCATCGGACACCTCGAGCGCTGGTCAAAGCTGCTGAGGAAGGGAGGGGAGGTCATGATGGTCGTGCCCGACTATATCGGCTCGAAGGATTATCTTGCCGACCCCACAAGCATGGCGGAGATGATGGAGGAGTTTCGCGACGGCGGCTTCGCTCCGTCATTCAGCCATTACGAGCGATACGGCCACGCGCGCAGTTCGCCCGACAAGGCCCAGAAGCTATTCGATTCGAAGTCTTCGATCCATATGCACTATTATACCAACGATAATATGAGGGAGCTTCTGGAATTCTCGGTATCTCAAGGTCATTTCTCAAAGTATACAATCATTCATAGCCGGAATGCGAAGGATTTCCACGTCATCGCGTCAAAATGACAGGATCGTTCAAAGTCCAACGGCTCTCTAATGCGGCCCGCTATGTTACCCACGACTTCGATCAATCATTTTTCGTTGCTCGGTCAACGATAATGGTAACTTCATGGCGGTGCGTATTACAGGGTGGCCGCCTTGACGGCGAAAGGCGGCTTGTCCTACTTGTCGGCGTCCGCCTGAGCGGCTGGGAGCAAACGCTTTAACATGGCGACGATCGTCCGCGACCCCCTGGTAGCCGAACATTTCGTGGAGATGGATCTTCAGTCCGCCGAGGACTGTGCAAGGGTCAGAGCGCTCTACGAGGAAGGCAATCTAATCTTGTTGCGCGGCGTTCGCTTCGATCTCGATTATGCTTTTCTGAACAGTCTGGACTTCGACGTCGAGGGACCTGACGAAATCATCAGGAAGCTCAAGAAATATGGCGGAGACCGGGTCATCGGTCTTGATCCCGCAAGCCCCAATTCACTCGATCAGTTCGTCTTCCAGAACGTCTTCAATCGCGATGCCGGCAAGCTCTCCTACTTTCAGGAGCAGGTGAAGAGCGGCGATGCACAGTCGGATGCTCTCTATTCAAGGCTTTTCCCCAAGTACGTGGCGACCCGCACCGTCTACACGTGGCGATTCACGTCCACGATGTTCGAGAACCTGCACTGGGACAATTTCGGGATAGTGGAACCCTTCCACCAGGTTCGCATATTTACGAACATCGCTGCTTCGCCGCGATTGTGGCGGACAAGCCACCGGATCGATGATTTTGCCGAGACGATTTACGACACGCACGACCTTGGCCAACTCGCAGGAAAGATCGGGGACGATCTCAACCGCTTCGTCAACAAGACCGTCGGCGGGATGAAAGGCGCCTGCTTGGACCGTCTGCCGAAAAATCACATTGCCTTCGAGCAGGGCGACGTATGGCTGTGCGAGACCCGCATTGTTGCCCACCAGATCTATCATGGGGAAAAAGCCTTTGCGGCGATGTACTTTAGCAATCCTCAGACTATGGATCGCCCGGAGTTGACGTTCGACGCTCGCATCGCCCGGCTTCATCAGAGGCACGGTCACGGCGACGAACGTCTTCCAAGCACGGCAAAAGCCCGGTGAATTTTGAAATGGACGTTGCATGCCTCTAGAAATCCGATCGACGACAAAACGCGACTTCGAGGCGGGAATTATCTCGCTGCCAGTCGAGGAGCTGGACGTCAGTGGCCGGATCGTTCGCTATGTCGCAACCTCGCGCCAGTCCCAGAAGCGCATCCGGAGCCTGCTGACCAAGGAACCGCTCACCATTCCCTGGATCGAGACCTTCGGTCCGGACGAGGTCGTTGTCGATATCGGTGCCAACGTCGGCATGTACGCCATTTATGCCGGCGTTGTCGGCTGCCGTGTCTTTGCCTTCGAGCCGGAGGCACTGAACTATGCCGAGCTCAACAAGAATATCTTCGTCAATGACCTTCACGGCCGTGTGACGGCTTATTGCATGGCGATCACGGATGTTGCGGATGTCTCGGTGCTTCACCTCAGCGGCTTCAGCTACGCCGGTTCGCATCATGACTTTGGCGAGAACTGGTGGAAGGCCGACCGGCTGATCGGCGGGCGGATGATCGAACGGGACAAGCGCCCGCAACAGGGCTGCGTTTCCTTCCCGCTGGACGAGCTCGTGTCCCGGCAGGTGCTGCCGCCCCCCAATCACATCAAGATCGACGTCGACGGATTCGAATATAAGGTTGCAAAGGGTGCTGCGAACACCTTTCAGCGGCCCGAGCTCAAGACCATCCTGCTTGAAGTGGACTTCAAGATTCCGGAGAGCCTCGAGGTCGTGGCGCATCTTAAATCACAAGGCTGGAAGCTCTCGCAGCACCAGCTGCGGATCAATCAGCATGAATATATGCCGGAAGGTAAGATCGAGTCGCTCATGAGCAGGGGCAAGGGCGGAGCAAACTTCATCTTTTTCAAGGATGATGATTACTTCCGCTTCTTCGAGGAGTTCACGCAAACCTTCGTGCCGCCCAATCCAGTGCCGGCACCCCAGACGGCTTGACGTCTCCTTTGTGCAGCGGCCGGAAAGGCCGCTTGATCAGCTGAGTGACTGCGCCTCCGGATTAGGCGGCGGAACGGGCCGCCGCACCGAACGGCCGAGGCGACGGAAGGCCGCTTTCACCTGCCACAAGGGGCTGGAGCGAAGCACGTGCCGCTGCAGCGCTCCAAGTTCGCCATAGAGGCGGTCGATCTTCGCATCCCGGTTGGCGATCACGCGTGCCATCTCCTTGCGGCGTGCCCGGCTTGCCTCCAGTTCGGCCTGTGCTTCGATCAGCTGGGCTTCCAGGGTTTCCCGGGCCTCGATTTGCTTATGCAGGTCGGCGTTGAGAAGAGTGGTCTTCCGGCGCTGCTGCTGGAGCATGGCCTTCAGGCCGATAGCATCGCTGCTCTGGGTCTCATGCATTCCGGGCGCGCGTGCTGGGCGCGTTCCTGACGAAGACCCGGGTTCCATGGCATGAGCTCCCCTGATGACACGCGCGAAAGCGCTGGCGGCAACGTCGAATTCGGCCCTGATCCTGTCGAGCGCCTCGTAGTCGGAAGGATTCTCTCCGGTCTCTGCCCAGCGCGAAAGGATTTCCGAGCTTTGCTGCAGCCAGGGCGGCAGGAGCGCTTTGCTCCCCGCGCCCGGGATGCTTCGATCTTGGCCGAGGCGGTCAAACAGGGATGCGACTTCGAATTCGACGCTCGCGATTGCTCTTGGCCAGATCAACTGCAGAGCCGTCTGCGCCTTCGCGGCGACGTTTTCCCAGTCTCGGACGAGTTGATCGAAGCTGGTGCAGGCGCGCTGTATGCCGCGTGTCCCGCTCTCGGCGGCGAGCATGTTGCGAAGCCAAACCATCTGGCCGAGCGCCTCGTTTTGACGCGAACTCTCCAAGGGCTCAGCTGGATTGCGCGCGACGATCATTACCTCGGGCGTGCAGCCAAATTGCTTGAGCGCCTCCATCCAGAAAGCAAGCAGTCGGCAAATGCTGGGGTCGGACAGAACGAAAAGCTCGGTGGAGCCGAATTCCTCTTCCAGAAGCGCGATGGCGCGATCGAGGAATTCGGGCGCGCGCGGCGACTGCAGCCATGCCTCGTAGAAAGGAGTGAAATCGTCGCGCGAGGAGCCGGCCGAAGCGAGCAATTCGTCGTTGAAGTCGCAGATCCGCTGGGACTGAGAGGCAGCGCCGGCACTCCTGGGCGTCCCGCAACCGAGACTGCCAAGGACTCCCGCCATCGCCGCTGACGCTCGTCCGTCGCCGCCCAGCACCAAAACACAGGACTTAACTCGTTGAGATCTTGGACGTTCGGCTTTGCTCATCGTTCGCTTGAATACCCTCTTTGGCCTCGTCTCAGCCTTGCTGCCCCCGGTTTCGCCTGCCATAATCGCCGGACATTGTCACTCATCCAGACCAACGGCTTATCAGCATGGAAATAGAGGCAAATCTGCCACCTGCCACGACGTGGCCGGACAACCCTTATCAAGCGAGCTGGGCCGCGACGGACTATATGTATTCCGCCGAAGGTCCTGGCGAATTTCCCAACCACGCCTGCAAGCTGACCTATCTGCTGAGCAAGCCGTTCATCAAGAACTTCAGGACGGCCTTGGACATTGGATGCCGGGTCGGCGAGTTCACCCGCTATCTCCAGCTTGATTTCGACCAGGTAAGCGCATTCGATCCCACGCTTTGCGCCAAGTTCCGCTTCAACGTCGATCTTGGAAAGGTCACCCATTATCATTGCGCGCTCGGCGACGAGCGGGGCGACATTCGGATGTACGACGGGGCGCACCACGAACGGTTGGGAATAGCACCGCGGATCGTGCCTGTTTTCCCGCTGGACATGTTCGACTTCCAGAATGTCGATTACATCAAGATCGACGTGGAGGGATTCGAGAAGAAGGTGCTGCTCGGAGGCGCCCGCACCATCGAACGCTGGAACCCGGTGATCGTCATCGAGCAGAACCACGTGGTGCTCGACGGCGAAGCGCAATATTCCGCCAAGGAGTATCTCGAGAGTATCGGGTATCGGAACGTCGCGGTCGACAAGCGCGGCTGGGATTTCGTGATGGTTCGCGAATAGGGGGCGCTTCCGTTCCCGTGCCTTGCTGGCCTCGGGGCTGGCTGCCATAACCGCCGAAATCCCTACCTTATCCAATCGGATAGCTTGTCATGGAACATCCGAACGTCCCCCCGCCGACCAAATGGCCCGATAACCCGTATCAAGAAGAATGGGCGGCTGACGACTATCTGTATCTGCCGAAGGGTCCTCCCAAGAGCGACCCGGATCATCCATGCAAACTGACTTACTTGTTGAGCAAGCCGTTCATCGAGAACTTCAGAGTTGCGCTGGATATTGGCTGTCGGGTCGGAGAATTCACCCGATATCTTCAGCTCGACTTTGACCGCGTTCACGCATTCGATCCGCGGATCTGGCCGAATTTCCGGTACAATGTCGATCTGGGCAAGGTCACTCATTACAAATGCGCGCTTGGCGACGAGGCTGGCGAAATCCAGATGTATGCGGGGAGCCATACGCCAAGCGCCGGAAATGAGCCGCGGACCGTCCCGGTCTACACGCTCGATGCGTTCGAGTTCGAGGACGTCGACTACATCAAGATCGACGTGGAGGGGTTCGAGAAGAAGGTGCTGCTCGGAGGCGCCCGAACCATCGAGCGCTGGAACCCGGTGATCGTCATTGAGCAGAACCACGTGGTGCTCGACGGCGAAGCGCAATATTCCGCCAAGGAATATCTCGAGAGTATCGGCTATCGGAACGTCGCGGTCGACAAGCGCGGCTGGGATTTCGTGATGGTTCGCGACTAGGACGAAGCTCGGCAAACGGTCCGCATTGGCGCAGGTTCGATACAGATGGATTTAGCTAGCGAAAGGAACCTCTTCGTCGAGTTCGAGGGGGCTGTGCTCTCCCCGCTGACGCAGGTTCCCAGTCTCGTTCGGCCCTACCGGATCGGCTGGCTTCTGAAGTCTCTCGATGTTGACTCGGCGAGCATCCGCTATCGCTGCTTCCACTTCGCGCGTGTCCTCTCGCCGCGCTTCAAGAGCGTCTATTTCACGTCGGCTACGGAAATGCAGAACGCGCTTCCAACGCTCGACGCCATCATTCTCGTCAAGCGCATCGACAAGGCGGTCCCAAGCCTCGTTGCCAAGGCCAGGCTCTATCACGTGCCGGTCTTCCTCGATCTTTGCGACGACATGATCGCGCCTGGCTACGTGAAGAACGAGTTCGGGGTGAATCTCCTGCGATTTCTCGGCATTGTTCCGTTCCTGGCAGGAGTGACGGTCCCGAGCGCCAGGATGGCCGACCGCATCGCTGGCTACGCTTCCGACAACGGCTTTCCCTCCCTTAAGGTGCACGTGATTCCGGACGTTGCGGAAACCTGGAACGTCTATCGCGCGACCTACAAGGCGATCACGGGAAAGGACGTTCAAGGCGCGTTGACCGGGCCGGGCCGTCCCCAATCGTTCGGGCCCAAGAAGGTCGTTTGGTTCGGGAACTACGGCGCAAGCCACAGCAACTTCGGCATCTTCAGCCTCAAACCCACGCTCAAATCGCTGCGGGCGGTCAACCAGGAAATCCCGCTCGAACTCGTGATCATCAGCAACAGCGAGCCCGTTTACAAGGCGCTCGTCCACGAATGCGGCTTTCTCACGCGATACGTGCCCTGGTCGCCCGAAGCCGTCTATTCGGAGCTTGCATCCGCCCACGCTGCCCTTCTCACCACGGGCGACGATGATTTTTGCGAGATAAAGTCCTCCAGCCGGGTCCTTCAGGCTTTTGCCGCCGGAGTGCCGGTCATCACTGCAAAAGGTCCGGCAATCTCGGAATTCGACGATGCTATTGCGGTCGGGCGAATGAAGGACGCGCTGCGCTCGTGCCTTGGCCCCTCGCGGCAGCGCTTTGTCCCGCCGCGCCTTGCTTCTGCCCGGCGTATCCTGCCGCGCTACACGCCGGAGCGGATCGGCACGATCTGGGCGAGCCTATTGAGTGCCTCGATCAGGCTGGGTCGGGCAGCGCGCGCTCAAATCCGGCGCAATACCTACCTCCTCATCCTCGAGCCCGGCGACGACGTAAAGAAGGCCCATGCATTGCTGAGCACGGTCAAGCAGCACCGTGACATCGAATATGTCCTCCTGGTTTCGAGCGAACTCGTGGAGTCGCAGCCCGGTTTCGGGCGGATATTGCGATTGTCCCGCAAATATCCGCGATTCTATTCCGGCCGTCTCGAGGGGATTCGCAACCTCCTCGTCGATTGCGCTGGCGTCGTTGTCGAGCGACGCTCCGCCTCGGTAGCCAAGCTCGTCGGTGGCTATGCAGCGCAGCTCGGTATCCCGGTACTGACGAGCGAGGAGGCGGTCGCCCGCTTCTCACGGACCTCGGCGCTCGCGAACGTCGATCGCGAAATCCCGAGCATTCGCAATCCGGGTCCCTTCGACGAACGTCTGAACGATGATGGAACCGTCGACTGGTCCTTCATCGTCAACGAGAAGGCCCGAGGGTGGATATTGGACGGCATTTGCCGTGAGATCGGCTCTCGTCAGCCTGACAGCTGGCAGGTGTGCTATCATCCGGACGTCCCGCCGGAAGCAAAAAACTTCTTCTTCTCTCATTATGCCCTGTTTCAGGCGTTCGTCGACGAGCAGCCGGACAAGCTTGAAAACTCAAAGACGTTCGTCTGGTACACTCATCCACGAGAAGAGAATGCAAATTCGGTCGCGAGGCTGCTGCTGGCATTCGAGCGCGTGACGAAGGTCGTCTTCGCCTGCGAGTCGAACCGCCAGCTATGGATCGAACGGGGCCTTGCGGAGGAGAAGACTGCCGTAATTCTGGGAGCGGCAGATCCCTGGTTGTTCAGGTATCACGAGCGAGGGAATGGCATCGTCGGCCTGTCGTCTTCCTTCTATGAGCGGAAAAACCCCGACTGCCTGCTCGAAGTCCTTAAACTGCTCCCGCACCGGGAGTTCATGCTCGTTGGCCGCAACTGGAACCAATATGCGCTGTTCGAAGAGATGCAGGCGCTCCCGAACTTCACTTACAGGACGGCTCCCTACAGGGACTATCCGGCCATTTATGCCAACTTCGACGTCTATCTTTCGATCTCGAGCCTAGAAGGAGGGCCGATCCCACTGGTCGAGGCCATGATGAGCAATGCCGTTCCGGTCGCGAGCCGGACGGGGTTTGCTCCGGACCTCATCGATCACGGCCGGAACGGCTATGTCTTCGACCTCGACGCTCCGGCGGAAAGGATCGCCGAACTTATCGAAAAGGCCTTCGAGCTGGAGGGCGATGTTCGTGAGACGGTCGAGCAATACAGCTGGGACGCATTCAGTTCCGCCGTGGTGAAGCTCGCACAATGAGCGCCGATATGCAGCTTGCGGCGCTCATCGCCGGACGCCGCGCGCTCGAAAACTCCAATCCAAGATTGCTCGGCTGGGCCAGCAGGCACTGGCTGCACTGGCTCGACGAGCAGCGCACCGTCGAGCACGACCAGAAGCCGGCGGTCGTCGCTGTCGCTGCCTTGAGCCGCCTGGAGGATATTCCTCTTCACGTCGGGCTCATCCAGCTCCTTGCCAGCGCCGGCCTGTCCTCGACGGTCGTACTCGCCTTTCCGACGGCGGCGATGACGCGTCTTGCTGCAGCAAGAGCCCGGCGCGAAGAATGGCTCGGGCTGGTTCACATGACGTCGCGAGCCGACCTCCCAAACGTCATCGAGCGACTGCCTTCCGGTGCAACCCTCGCTTTCTTCCCCATTCCCTGCGTCCTGTCCGCGGCTGTCCTTGAAGCAATCGCGTCGGGAGCAGCAATTGCGCCCGGCGGGCCGTGGCCAATGGATGGCGAGCCCTTTTTTCTTGGGCGAGCGGGCGATTTTTCGACGTGGACCGAAGAGCCAGGGCGCCTGACAGGGGCCGGACTGAATGCAGCGCTTGCGGCAACGCTTCGTGCCGACCCAAGAGCTCTTGCGACTGCGGCCGAACCGCCATTCGAGCTCAATCCTGAACCCGTAGCGAAGCGTCAGCTCCAGGTGCTGCTTTCGCCTGAAGGTAGCCTCGAGATAGCTAGCTCATGGGACAGCGGCGAGCTTCTGGTCAGCAGAGTTGATGAATCTGGCGAGAGCTCCGTCGTTGTCCGGCAGCGGCGGGAGCTGATCGGCGCCGAGCAGTGCATCAAGATCCGAATGCCGGCACGCTTCCTCACGGTTGAACCCCGGCAAGTGCGGATTGAACTGCGCGTCGCGGCCGAAGCACAGGCAGTACGCAACCTGGGCTTTCACGTGCCGCCGTCACGACTTGAACCGTGGATGGTCAGCGCATTTCTGAATCGGGGAGGGGGCGGCAATCCCGTCATCCGGGCGTTCGCCGGCGGTCTTGGATGCCGTATTGCCTATGCCGAGGATGAACCGCCTGAGCTGCAGGACATTCCCGTCGTCTGGGGCGTCCTTCGTCAGAGTGACCGTATTCTCGCCCAGGCCAAGGCACAGGGTCTCTATTACTTCTATATCGACCACGCCTATTTCAACCGTGGGCACGGAAAGGCCTACAGGATCACCAGAAACGGCTATGAGGCCGGGGCAGTTCGGGAATGCCCGATGGACCGGGCCGCGGATCTGGGCATCGGTCTGCTGCCGTGGCGCAAGTCCGGGCGAGAAGTCATCGTATGTCCGCCGACCGACTATTTCATGGCCGCTCACGGATGTGCTGGCTGGCTCGAAACCACGCTCGAAAAGCTCTCTCGTCGTACCGATCGCCCGGTGACCGTCCGGGTGAAGCCCCAGCCGGGCGAAACCGCGGTACCACTCGAAGAGGCGCTTCAAGGCGCACACGCACTTGTCACGCACTCGTCCAACGTCGCAATCGAGGCCGCGTGCCTTGGCACTCCCGTGTTCGTCGATCCGGCCAGCGCAGCCGCGCCCGTCGGTTTGACGGATTTGGATCAGATCGAATCCCCCGTTTATCCGGACCGCGAGCCATGGCTGTCGCACCTCGCCTACAACCAATTCACCTTCGAGGAGATTGGTGACGGGCGCGCCTGGCGCATGCTGATGGAACTGGAGGAGCGGGAACCTGTCTGAACCGCGCCTCCTCATTTGTGGTCCGGCGATAAATGCCGCCGAATCCACCAGGTGCCTCGCGATGATGCGGGGCATCGATACCCCGAACGCGACCAAGTTCGTCATCACGACGGGGAAATTCGATGCCGAACAGGCAGCCTCGACCTTCAACATCGAGGCCAGTTATCCGGCCGAGATTGCCGAGCTGCAGACGCTCGCGAGGGCGGCGGAGCCCGAGGGGGCCGGCAAACAATGTTTCAGGGACGCCTACGACCTCTACTGCTTGCGCCGGCTGGTTGAGGAGAGGAAGGGATTTGAGTTCGCCGTGCTGATGCGGAGCGCCGCCGGGTTCGATGAACTTTGGCCCGGCCTGCACTCGAGGGTTAAGGGCGAGCTGTTTTTGACCTTTGCCCCACAACCCGTCGATGAGACCGGACTGATCGCAACGAACCTCGTCATCGATCTTACCGACGAGCGGGCCGGTCCGTTCCTCGACAGGATAGGAGAGGTTTATAGAAGCGGCGCCTCCTATTCGATTGCTGGCTATAGTCTCGATGCGGGCCTGCACGTGGCGTTCGAAGCCATGGGACTGGAGGAAACCATCACCGACTTCATGAAGGGACCGTCTGCAGCTCAGGCGCAAAGCGATTGGTTCGGGCGGCCTCGGTCGGGCAGACCGGCCGTCTTGCCGTCCGAGCCCGCAGTGTTGGGACGATAGCGATGGCAGGCAGGGTTCCAGCAGATTTCAACGCCGACTGGTATCAGGCGACCTATCCGGACGTCGCCCTCAGCGGCCTGCGTCCGCAAGAGCATTACCGGCGCTTTGGCCGGCTGATGGGCCGCAGTCCTAACGGCGCGGCAGCAAGCCGTGCCGAGGAAGCCGAAGCCGCTTCCCCGGTTCCTTTGGATGGAGGAGCTCTTGTCGCAGTTGAAACTGAGGCCGCCGGGCAGGTCGTCGAGCTTTCTCCGGAAGGGCCCGCCATCATCGATCGCCCCGCCGATTTCGATGCCGCGGACGTGCTGCCCGCAGCGGCGCCGCCAAGGCACGGCCGTGACGGCAATGAAAGGATCAGCATCGAGACAATGGCGGAAGGCCCGTTCCAGCCTGGCGACGTGCGCGCGCGCGGCCTCGATGCCCTGGCCTCATATGCCCGCCTGTTCGGATTGCCGGAAACGGCCGAAGAGCCCGACGTCGAACTTCGCGTTTCTTGCGGGGCCCAGGAATTCCAGGTTGGCGAGGCGCGGATCGAGAACGCCTGGTTTGCCGACCGGTCGACGCTGCGGCTGATGCTGGCGGGCGGCACCAACGCAGGCCCTGCAGCATCATCCCTCGTTATTCGCGCCTACCAGGCAAGTCCGGCGAGCCCGAACGACCTGTCCACGCTCGGCGAAGGCATTCAGCTTCCCACGGTCGGGCCTGTCTTTCTCGACCTCTTGCTGCTCCACCCCTTCATGCCGCTCCTGCTGGAACTCTCGGACACCGAGGGGAAGACGCGGGGAATCGCACTGATGCCTTTCCCGTCACTACTGCCTGGCGGAGTCCACTGGGCGGAGCTCAAGGCCCAGCAAACCGAAGCCAACCCGATGGACGACTTCTGGTCGCTGTCGGAAGCCTTGCTGAAGGAAGCTGTCGGCGGGCGCGGTTGGCCGCGGCGTTCGGTTGGAAGCTTTGCTGTCGACCGAGGGTCAACGGAATCTGCGGTTGCACTTTCGGGCGAGGTCCAGGAGTGGCTCGCAGCAGTATTCCAGCTGAACCTTGAGGCACGCTCGGCAGACCCTGATCACGCAGCCAATATCTCGCGGCTGTCCTTGCAAGGGCCGAGCGCCGGGCTGGAACTCATCCTTCCTTCCGATTGCATGCCGACCATCGGTGTGTTGGTCTCGCGCCGGCCTGGACCGGGCGACCGGCATCTTGCCCCTTATCTCGTCGCTGAGGCCGACAGCCACCGCCCGCGCTGGTCGGTGTTGTTGCCCTCGACGAGCGAAACTTGCACCAATGTTCCTATCCTCCGTTCGCATTCCACTGAAACGGGGGAAGCGGGCGAAGAGTGGGGAGTGGACGCCGGTCGCGGCCATATCGCAATCGCGCTCCGTCGGCTGGCTCCGGAAAGTGCGGCGCGTTGGGAGGAGGAGCCGACCATCGCCGCCGATGAGGCGGGGCCCGCGCAGCTTAGCGTTGTCCTCGAGGCATCCGAGGGCGCTCGAGCGGGTGCACTCATGACGTCGCTACGGAAATTCGCCCGAGGCGCTCCAATCGAGTTCCTGGTGAAACTGTCCTCGAACGAAGGCGGATTGGTGAATGAACTGAACCGCAGTTGCGGGGAAGGGGGCTGGTCCGCGATCTCCCCTGATGCGGATTTGAGAGATGTTGCCGAGACCGCGCAAAACGAGACCATTCTGGTTATCAGCGACCAGGTTCGTCTGGAGGACCCCGCAGCACTCGGCTTCCTCTGCGCCCTGCTCGAGGGCGATGGATCCATCGGGTCGGTAAGCTGCCTCCTCAAGGGCGAAAAAGTCATCAAGAAGCTCGCCGTCCTGCAGCCGGTGAGCGCCGGCATTTTCCCCAGCGGCGTTTCCTTCTCGACGGCCCCGCACCTTTCCTTTGCGGAACCCGACGTGTTCGATGCTCTTCCAGAGCTCACCTATCCCGTGGTTGCGAACACCCTTCTCATGACCCTTTTCCGAAGGAGTGCGCTTGCAGCCCTGCCGCGTCCGTCCGCGCCCGTACCCCCGAGCGCTCTCGACATCCGGATCGGCCTTGATCTCATGGATGCGGGATTTGGCAATTGGTGCACGACGAAGGTGGGGGCCTTGCTTTGCGGTCCACATCAGCGGCGCGATTCCATCGACCCTTTCGGGGGCGTGTATGTCGAGCCGCGACGCTGGGCCGACCTTCTGGAACGCGTGAGCCTAGTCCGCGAACTCTTCTGATGCCTGTTTCCACATCAAGGCATCTGGGCCAGTCATGATTCGCAAGCGAGCGTCCCGCCCCGGCAGCGGAAAGAGGATCATCTTCGCGATCAACCTCGTGCAGGACGTGAACATCGTTCGCGGCCTTGCCTATCTTGCCGCGCGGGAAACGGACGCGCAGATCGGCTTTCTCGTTTCGCAGGCCTTCCTGAAACGGGACCGGCAAAAGATCTGGCAGCGCGAAGTTGCCGCAATGGCCGCAGCGACCGGTGCGACGATGCATCTCTTCGGGTCAGTGAATGAAGCCTATGCAGTCCTCGATGGTGGTGGCGGCATTATCTTTGCAGCGAGCGAATCGAACCTTGCTGCCCACCGCGAGACAGCCGAGATCTTCGAGGTCGCGCCCGCAAGCTACCTGCGAGTGACGTTGCAGCATGGTTTCGAATGCATCGGCTTCCTGCAAAGCCGCGAGCATGTGATCAGCCACGGGAGAAACATCTCCTTTTGGGCGGACGTCGTCTGCAGCTGGTTCGGGGCTGCCTCCCTTACTTCGCTAACCGCCTCCCAGCGTTCGAAACTCTATGTGACGGGACCCCCGACGCTCCTGCAGCGACCGAGCTTCAACAAGGAGCAGTCGCCGGTTGCCGGGGGCCTCGTCTGCGAGAACCTTCATTCCGTTCGGCTAAAAGCGTCCGGCGATCACAAGACATCCTTCATGAACATCTTCTTCGATTTCTGCACCGAGATGGCGAAAAGGTCGCAGACCGTGACGCTTCGTCCCCATCCTGGCGGTCAGTACGTCCTGAAGAACAACGTTCCCTTGCCGCCAAACGTGCACCTGAACATGCAGCCCTCGTCCCGGCTCAACATGGCGAACTACAGCTTCGGCATCTCGGCGCCTTCGACGATCATCTTCGACATGATCCTTGCCGGGCTCCCGGTGGGGCTATGGCGCGATCCCGCGGGCATCATGGATGCAAGCAATTACGACGGACTGACCGAAATCAGCACTCTCGACGACTGGCTTGGGTTCGAGCGCGACGTACGGTTGCGGCGCGAAATGATCATCGATCGCCAGGACGCCTTCCTTCGCAGGCTCGACATGCCGCTTGATCCTGACGAAATCTATCGCCGGTTTGCCCGCCTCATCGTTGCAGGACTTGCCGGCATTGATGCTCGCCCCGTCGATGACCACAGGGCAATTCGCTCCAGCGGCATCCTCTCCTCGAGTGCTGCAAAGCGCGTCAAGCGCCCGATCGTCCTCTCGAAGGATGTGCTGGTGGAGACGAAGGCGTGACCGACCGTCCCGAGCTTCAGTCCTCAAGGAGGGTGCTCGTGGTCCATGAGGGGAAGAATGGACCGACGGCGACGCAGATGATCAGCTTTGGTCAGCCGTTCGAAAGTCGCGGCGGGGCGCCGGCCTACCAGATCAGCTTCGAAACGCACCTGCCGGACCGGGGCGGGATCGAGAAGGCATTCGGTGACCACGGTCCGCACGTACTGGTTCTTTCGAGATATACGTCGGAGCTCGGCCTCGATTGGATCCGGCTTTCGCGAGAAGCCGGAATCCCGGTCGTCTTTCATATCGACGATGATCTGCTCGCGGTGCCGGCGAGCCTCGGCGAAGCAAAGTACAAGGCCTATAACAGTCCCGAGCGCCTGCGGGCGCTGCGGCAGAATATCGAACAGAGCGACCTTCTCTACGTTTCGACGAGCGAGCTTGCGAGGCGCTTTGAAGATCACGGAATCTCGACCGCGATCATTTCCGGAAGCCTCTATTGCTCGGTTCGTCCTGATGAAATCGGCGCCTTGCTGCCACCTGCGAGCGGTCCGGTGATCGGATATATGGGCACGAGCGGACATGCGGCCGATCTCGCAATGGTCCTTCCCGCGATCTGCGAGGTCATGGATGTTGTGCCGGGCATGCAGTTCGAGGTCTTCGGAACGATCAAAATGCCTCCGCAGATGGAGCGTTTCGGCCGCCGTGTCCGTCACATCGAGGCAGTTGGCGACTATAAGCAGTTCCTTGCTCACCTGCGTACGCTCGGTTGGTGGATCGGTCTTGCGCCGCTCGAGGACAATCCCTTCAACCGCAGCAAGGCCGACACCAAGTGGGTCGAGTATAGCAGCGCCGGCATCCCTGTAATTGCATCCGACCTGCCGCTTTATGAGCGGGCCTGTGCCGACGGCGCGGGCATCCTCGCCAATTCAAAAGAGGATTGGAAAAGGGCGCTTCTCGAGCTCGTCTACCGCCCGGATCTTCGCAAGCGAATGGTCGAGCGGGCACAGGCGAGGCTACACGAAGCCTATACTCATGAGTGTCTTCGTTCGCAGGTCACCGAGATCTTCAGCCGGGCCCTGGCGATGAAGCAGCAAGCGACAGGATAGCTCCCTGAACGCGCGGATCAGCCTGCCCTAAGCAGCCTTCGCCTGTTCCTGCATCTGACGGTGGACGGCCTCGACGCGGGCGTTGAAGCGGTTGCTCGGGTTTGCCATCGACGCGCTGTTCACGAACCACATGTAGACCATGGCTGCTTCGCCATAATAGATCTGGTGAGAGAGAAGGCGCGATTCACCCAGCCAGACTTCGCCCGGATCGAACGCGACGCGATGCCTTGGCAACGTGTCCATCCAGGTATTCAATGTGCCGCCAAGAACCGTGCTTGTGATGAAATCCAGCATTTGATTGGGGTCCGAACCGGCGAAGCGGCCCAGATCGTATCGCTCGTAATTCTTTCGTATCCAGTCGATGAAGCCGTGACTGAGGCTCCAGATCCTCGGCCGGCTGTCCAGGTTTGCGAATATCCGCGCCTGGTGGAAATCATCGTTGATCGAGTGATTGTCCCAGTGCAAATTCTCGAACATCGTCCGAATGAGCCGGACGCTCGGTATGAAACGAAACGTCTCGTAACCGGGAAAGCAGATCCCGAAGATCCTGAGCACCTCGTCATGGGCAAATCGAAGCGCCTTTGCCGCTCTTTCAAACGTTTCCCTGTCGCCGCGACATAGGACATCGAAGATCGCCTGCCGCACGGGATCGGCAAAGATCAGCCTGTCTCCGCTAGCCTGCGGCGTCCTCCCTTTGAAAAAATAGGGAGCGGTCATCTTCTTGAGCTTGCGCCGAACCTCGGGGTCCTCGATCGAGTCCGTGCTCTTGGCGAGCGCGGCGAAAGCCTCGAAGTCGACATCGAGCCGATAATCCTTGATGAGGACCAGGCGGCCTTCCTCGAAGAGGTCGGCGATGCCGCCTCGCGCCTCGATCTCAGGAAGCGACATCTCCACGAAATAGTCGGCGACCTTGGGATGCCGGTCGATGAGAGCCATGATCAGTAGGACCCGCTCAGCTGCGCTGTTTCCGGTTCCCTCACCTAAGCGTTCGCCTGTTTCATTTCCTTGACCATCTGCTCCATGCTCTCGAAGCCTTCCCCGAGGAGTTCCTTGTACTGGAAATAGACTTCCTCGAAGTTATCGTGCTCCTCGATCGCTCCGTTGCGGAACAGCAGGAAGCGATGGCACGTGTCCTTGAGATACCGGTGACTGTGGGAAACGATGATCATCGCCTTGTCGTTGCGCTTTTCGAACAGTTCGACCCGGCATTTGTCGCGAAAGAACTGATCGCCCACGGCCATGACTTCGTCGATGAGATAGCAATCGAAATCGATCGTCATCGAGACGGCGAACGCCAGGCGCGCGCGCATGCCCGATGAGTAAGTGACGACGGGCTCGTAGAGGTACACGCCAAGCTGCGAAAATTCCTTCACGAATTCGAACCGGGGTTCGAAATCCACGCCATAGATGCGGCAGATGAAGCGAAGGTTGTCGGCGCCCGTAAGCGTGCCGTGAAATCCGCCCGAAAAGGCGAGGGGCCACGAGACCGACATGTTACGCTCGATCGTCCCCAAGGTCGGAGGCTCCGCTCCGCTGATCAGCCGCACCAGGGTCGACTTGCCCGCACCATTTCGCCCGAGGATGCCGATGCGCTCGCCCCGGTTGATGGTCAGGTTGATGTTGTTGAGCACGCGGCGGGACCCCGCCTTCGTCTCATAATCCTTACTGACATTGGTGAGCCGGATCATTCTTCGCTCGTGTCCAAACCGATCTGCCGCAGCAGGCTTAGCCCTGTGAAAGATAATATCATATTGAAAACAACGACGTATGGAATGTCGTAGTGGGCATGCATCATCGAGCCGAACCAGCCCTCGCGCATATATTCGAGGGCATTCAGCATCGGGAGCCACAGGACGACCTCGCGCATCGTCTGGGGAAGAGCGTCGGCGATGTAGGCGACGCCCGAAAAGGGCATCAAGACGTACGAGATGGGCGGCCAGAGATTCTCGATGACCGGGAATTTCTCGGCAAGGCCGGCGATCGTGAGGCCAAAACCTGCCCCGAACCAAGCGAGCAGCAGCCAGCCATTCAGCACCTGGAAAGCGTCCTCAGGAGCAGGCATCATTTCGAGCGAGCAGAAAATGATGCCGAGCGCGACGAGGCTCGTCGTTGTCGCCATGAACTCGAGCGACACGCGTGCCACGTAGACGTCAGTGATCGTCACCTGGCGGTGGTAGAGCAGGCTCTTGTTGGACTTCATTGCTCCCATGCACCGCGCCGGCATGCTGCGCCAAAGCAGCATCGAGGTATATCCGGTCAGCGCGAAGGCCACGATCGGGATGGTCGAGCCATGAAGTCTCCCCGTCGCGGTCCAGACGGCCGTGACGACGGCGATGAAAAGCATCGGCTCGACGAAGAGCCAGAGGAACCCGATGTTGTTGCGCCCGTAACGGGTGAGGAGCTCGCGCAGGATCAGCGCGCCGATCACTCGGCGTGCTATTTTCCAGGGCGCCTCGCCGACTAGTGGCGGTTTGCCTGGAGCCTCTCTACTGAGCATGTTCTTTGACGCCCGCCAGCAGCATCCTCAGGATCCCGTACGCGACGAGGGACAGTGCGATCGTGGCGAGGATCCCGCGGGCGCGGCGAGGCTCGATCGGCGAGTCAGGCAGGTTGGGCTCGACGATCCGCTCGACATAGGCCTGTTTCCGTCCGGCTTCGCTCCGGGCCTGTTCCAGGGACGCAAGGGCGCTCGCCAGCTGCTTGTTCGCAAGGTCACTCTCGAGGAACAACCGCTCGTACTGGACCGCATTCTGCGCCAGCGAGTGGTTCCTGCCCGTCACCTTGCCCATTTCCACGTCAATCTGGTGCTGAAGCGTCTGGAGCTGTGACTGGACGACCGGGATGCGCGGATTTTCCGGGGTGTAGCGCTGAAGCTGCGCAAGCTCGGTACGCGCCGCGATCAGGCTGTCCTGAAGCTTGGAAACCATCGACATCTGAGCTTCAGCCTGCTTCTCGGGATCAACGACCCCGACACGGCTCCGATAGGCTGCCAGTGCAATTCCCGTGGACGTGGCCTGGGCCTTGGCCTGTGTCACCTCGTCTTCGGCATAACGAATGAGGTCCTGCCTGCCGCGTTCGTTGAGGCGGTTGACCATCGCTTCCGACATGTCGAGCAGCACCTGGTTCACGCGGTGCGCTTCCTGCGCGCTATATGCCCGCACCGTCAGCGTCGTGATCGAGGTCGTGGTATCGTTCTGAAGCAGCACTTTCGAACGGAAATATTTGTAGAGGTCCTCGAACGAACCGCCATGCCGGTTGGGATTGAACCGGTCGAGGACGAAGATGCCGGGGCTCGAATAGGCCCGCTCAAACGCGTCGTGCTGGTTGACCGCCTTCAGCGCATCGCGCGAGGTCGCAAAGGATTGCGCCGCATAGACTTCGTCGCCGCCGGTCGTGAAGCCCGCGCTCTGCAGGACCAGTCCCAGCGTCGATGCCACGGGCTTTGCCGGGTTCCGGATGACAAAACGCGATTCCGAGACGTACACGTCCGATGCGAGGAAGCCGAAGTAAAGAACGGCCAGCGCCACAGGCAGGACAACGACGAGTAGAAAGAGGCGGTCGACCTTAGGCGCCTTCCGGAATCTTCCGAAGCTGACTCTGCCCGTGTCGAGCGCCTCGTCAGTTGCAGCCGGCTTGCCGGTGATGGGCAAAAGTTCCATGCGATGTGATGCTCACGAATTGGTGTCGTGGAATAATGGCCAATCAGGGTAAACTACTGAACCTCGATTGAACACATCGCGGGGCGTCTGCCGCGCGATTCAGCTGTTGGCAAGGTGATATCTCGGATGGCGTTTCCTTGTTGAGCGGCTACCGTAAGCCCTTTAAAGACCCTGCGAAAATCCTTCAGGCGGAGTGATAATGGTTAATTTTGAAAGGGGCAATCGCGCATCCGGCGCGGGATGGCCACTGAAGGTATTGCCCTTGGCGTTTGCCGCTCTTGCGGGCTGTTCGTCTCTTGGAGCCAGCGGGCCCAACCCAATGCAGATCAAGGCGGCCAAGAAGGAGACCTTGGCCGGAGCGCCGATCACGGTCGTCGACGTAACGGATGCCGCGGTTCGGCGGATGATTGCGGCAGGCGGCGCTGGTCTTTTTTCGCAGACCCTCGGTGATGCCCCGCCGAGCGGCAATCTGATCGGACCTGGAGACGTGCTCGAGGTGACGATCTGGGAAGCTCCTCCCGCCGCCCTCTTCGGAGCGAACACGAGCTTCGGGGGCGCAGGCTCGACCGATATCCTCGCAGCCACCGCGGGGCTCGGCGTCAGGAGCGGACTTCCGGAGATGATGGTCGATTCCACCGGACGGATCACGGTGCCCTTTGCAGGAGCGGTTCCGGCCGCCGGCCGCACCACGCAGCAGGTCGAGCGGGAAATCGCGGCGCGGCTCGCACGCAAGGCGCACGATCCTCAGGTTTCGGTTCGCCTTGCTCAAAATGCGAGCGCAACCGTCGCCGTCGTTGGGGACGACGGGAAGGCGACGCGAGTTGCGCTGACGCCGCGT
The DNA here is from genome assembly GCF_038148795.1 of Sphingomonas agri. NCBI lineage: Bacteria > Pseudomonadati > Pseudomonadota > Alphaproteobacteria > Sphingomonadales > Sphingomonadaceae > Sphingomonas > Sphingomonas agri. The sequence continues at coordinate 433,628 of NZ_JBAPEU010000003.1, forward strand.
GGAGAGCGGCTGCTCGATGTCCTGACGAGCGCGGGCGGCGTCAACAAGCCCGTCGGAAAAATCATGGTGGAGGTGACCCGCAACGGCAGGGTCGCCTACATGCCGCTCGAAAGCGTCATCCGAAACCCGCATGAAAATATCCGGATGGGGCCGGATGACATTGTCACCGCACTCTACCAGCCGTTCAGCTTCACTGCTCTTGGCGCAACGAACACCAGCGCGGAAATTCCCTTCGAAGCGACTGGGCTGACGCTTGCCGAGGCACTGGGCCGGGTCGGCGGCCTCAAGGACAACCAGGCGAACATCCGCGGTGCCTACATCTTCCGTTTCGAAGATCCGGCTGCGCTTGATCCGGCAATCGCGGCGACAGCACGTCGCACGCCCGACGGGCGGATTCCGGTCATCTACAGAATAGACCTCAGCAAGGCATCGACGCTGTTTGTGGCGCAGGGATTTCCAATGCGAAACAAGGATGTGCTCTACGTAACGAACGCGCCGCTGAGCGATCTGCAGAAGTTCGTCTCGATCCTTTCCTCGATGGCATTCGCCCTCATTGGACTGGGGCAGGCCGTTCCTTGAGATAGCTGAGGATTGCGCAGTTGGCGCTGTCGCGGCAACTGCAGGTCTAAGGCTCCTGACAGGAACAGAGGATGCAAATCCGCACATTCGACCTCGACGGCCCCGTCGAAATCCTTCCCTCGAAGATCGAGGACGAACGGGGTTATTTTTCGGAAATCTTCCGCTTGAGCGAGTTCACGAAACACGCTGGCCCCGTGGATTTCGTCCAGGACAACCAATCATTGAGCGTTCGCCGCGGGACCGTCCGCGGCCTCCACTTCCAGTCGCACCCTGCCGCACAGGGAAAGCTCGTTCGTTGCCTTGCCGGGAAGATCCTCGACGTCGCGGTCGACATCCGGGCGGATTCCGCGACCTACGGCCGCTGGGTCTCGGTCACCCTTTCGCCCAGCGACAACAACCAGCTGTGGGTGCCGGTGGGTTTTGCGCACGGCTTCTGCACGCTCGAAGCCAGCAGCATCATCAGCTACAGGGTGACGAGCTATTACAGCCCCGAGAACGACAAGGGCGTCGCCTGGGACGATGCGGATATCGGCGTCACATGGCCCGATTTTGCCGATCCGGCGACCCTGTCTGCCAAGGATCGGGCACAGCCGAAGTTATCCGACCTTCCCCGCTATTTTGAGATGGACAACAGCCGATGCGTGTAATGGTCACCGGCGGCGCCGGGTTTATCGGTTCGGCCCTCGTGAGGCACCTCGTGCTCGAGGAGGGCCATGACGTCCTCAATGTCGATGCATTGACCTATGCCGGCTATCTGCCCTCGCTAAGGGCTGTCGAGGGCAAGTCGAACTATCGTTTCCTCCACAAGAATGTCTGTGACCGGAAGGCGATGGACGATGCGATCGAAGGCTTCCGGCCGGACCGGATCATGCACCTTGCGGCCGAAAGTCACGTCGACCGCTCGATCACTGGAGCGGCTGATTTCGTTCAGACCAACGTGATCGGCACGTTCACCTTGCTCGATGCCGCGCGCGGCTATTGGTCCGGGCTTAAAGGGCGGGCACAGGATGATTTTCGCTTTCTCCATGTCTCCACCGACGAGGTGTACGGATCGCTTGGCGACGAGGGGCTGTTCACCGAGGACACGCCCTACGATCCAAGTTCGCCCTATTCTGCCTCGAAGGCCTCGTCCGACCATCTCGCCAAGGCCTGGCACCGCACCTACGGCCTGCCCGTCGTAGTCTCGAATTGCTCGAACAATTACGGACCCTATCACTTTCCCGAAAAGCTCATCCCGCTGACGATCCTCAATGCGCTCGCTGGCGAAAGACTGCCGGTCTACGGCAGGGGCGAAAACGTCCGGGACTGGCTCTACGTCGAGGACCACGCCCGCGCGCTCGACCTTATCGCTGCCAAGGGACGTCCAGGCGAGACCTACAATGTCGGTGGCCGCAATGAGCGTCGCAACATCGAGGTCGTGCAAACCATCTGCACCGTGCTGGATCAACTCGCACCCGCCAACCGCGCCCGCGAGGAACTCATCGAGTTCGTGACCGATCGGCCAGGTCACGATGCGCGCTATGCAATCGATGCAAGCAAACTCGAGGCCGAACTTGGCTGGCGCGCGCGCGAAAACTTCGACACCGGCATCGAAAAGACCGTGCGGTGGTACCTCGATAATGACTGGTGGTGGCGGCCCCTGCGCGAGCGTTACAAGGGCGAGCGCCTTGGCCTCGTCAAGTCTGCCAGGGCTTAACGCCATGCGCATGCTCGTCACCGGACGCGAGGGCCAATTGGTGCGTGCCCTTTGCGAGCGTGCCCCCGCGGCCGGCTTCGAAATCATCGCACTCGGCCGCCCCGAGCTTGATCTTGCGGGGCCTTGTGACACCCTCGTCGAGGCAGTCGAGGCGGTGCGTCCCGAGGTCATTGTCTCGGCCGCCGCCTATACGCTGGTAGACAAGGCCGAGAGCGAGCCCGAGATTGCGTTCGCGGTGAACGCCGAGGGGCCCGGCGCGCTCGCCGATGCGGCGCGCAGCCTTCAGATCCCGCTCATTCACCTTTCGACCGACTATGTCTTCGATGGCTCCAAACCCGCGCCCTATGACGAGGACGACGCGACCGGTCCGCAAGGGATCTACGGCGCGTCCAAGCTCGCGGGAGAAGGGGCGGTACTGACCCGAAATCCCAATAGCACGGTGCTGCGCACCGCATGGGTCTACAGCCCGTTCGGGTCGAACTTCGTAAAGACGATGCTGCGGCTTGCTCGCGACCGCGACGAAGTCGGCGTCGTCGCCGACCAGCGCGGCAATCCGACGAGTGCGCTCGATATTGCCGATGGAGTTCTCACCGTTGCCCGGAACCTTCTCGACAACGAGGATCCCGCCTTGCGCGGCATATTCAACATGACTGCGAGAGGAGAGGCGAGCTGGGCAGAGTTTGCTGAAGCCGTATTCGCCGCTTCTGCAGACCTGGGCGGTCCGGACGCGAAGGTCAGGCATATTGCCACGAGCGATTTTCCGACCGCTGCCCGGCGGCCGGCCAATTCGCGGCTGGATTCATCGAGGCTTGCGCGCGTCCACGGCGTCAGCTTGCCCGATTGGCATCAATCCGTGAAACAGGTTGTCGAGCGCCTGCTTCAAGACGGCGCGTGAGGAGGCCTGGTTGATGAAGGGGATCATTCTGGCAGGAGGAAGCGGGACCCGGCTGTTCCCGATGACGCTTGCGGTCTCGAAGCAGCTGCTCCCGGTCTACGACAAGCCCCTCATCTATTATCCCCTGACGACACTGATGCTCGCGGGCATTCGCGATGTTCTGGTGATCACCACGCCACATGACTCGCAGTTGTTCCGCCAGTTGCTCGGCGACGGATCACAATGGGGGACGAGCATTTCCTACGCCGTGCAGCCCGAGCCCAAGGGACTGGCCCAGGCGTTCACCATCGGCGCCGATTTCGTTGACGGCGGAGCCTCCTGCCTCGTCCTTGGCGACAATATTTTCTTTGGCCACGGACTGCCCGAGGTCCTCGAGCGCGCGCGCGCTCGCTCCTCGGGTGCCACGGTTTTTGCCTATCACGTCGCTGATCCGGAACGATATGGCGTCGTCGACTTCGACGACGACATGCGCGCCCTCAGCATCGAGGAAAAACCTGCGCAGCCTAAATCCAACTGGGCCGTGACCGGACTCTATTTCTACGACGAACAGGTCGTGGATATCGCGGCCAATATTCAGCCCTCGGCCCGGGGGGAGCTGGAGATCACCGACGTCAATCGGGCCTACCTTGAGAAGGGCCAGCTGAAGGTCGAGGTGATGGGCCGCGGTTATGCCTGGCTCGACACCGGAACACCTGACAGCCTGCTGGAGGCAGCCGAGTTCGTCGGCACGCTCGAGCGGCGGCAAGGGACGAAAATCGCATGCCCCGAGGAAATCGCCTTTCGAATGGGATTTATCGACGAGCGGCAGATGGAGCTTGTGGTCGCAAGGCACGGCAAGTCGGACTATGCCAATTATCTGCGGCGGGTGCTGAAGGAAGGCGCCTGATCTTCCGGATCCACGCGCCCTGATGAATTCCCGCCCCAATCTTTCGGCTGTGACCCTCGTTGCAGTGACGAGCGTAGCGATCGAACCGACGGTGCGCGCGCTGGACGCATGCATGCGGCAGGCGGATTTCGGCCATGTCCTGCTTCTGAGCGATCAGCCCTTGCGAGGAATTGCGGGCGGCAAGATCGAATGGCGCCGCATCGACCGGCTCGCTTCGAGGGCCGATTATTCAAGGTTCATGCTGCAGAAGCTCTCGGCCGAGATCGGGACGAGCCATGCGCTCTGTGTTCAATGGGACGGGTTCGTCCTCGAGGGTGCCAACTGGAATCCGGCATTTCTCGACTATGATTATATCGGCGCGCCCTGGCCGCATTTCCGGGATAGCCATAACGTCGGCAACGGTGGCTTCTCGCTTCGCTCCCGCCGCTTACTCGATGCCTGTGCTGGCTTGCCGTTCAACCCCAGGGAGGCAGAGGACATCATGATTTCGCGGCTCTTCCGTCCGCTTCTCGAGCAACAGGGGCTGCGGTTTGCGCCGGAAAGTCTCGCACGCCAATTTGCTTATGAGCGATCACGGCCCAGCGGGCGGGAGTTCGGATTCCACGGTGCCTTCAATCTCGTTCGCTACCTTTCGGCGAAGGATGCGCTTGTACTCTTCCGCGACCTCGATCCGGCACTTCTCGCGAGGAACGAGCGATGGGAGTTACTGCGATGGGCAATCTTCCATGGCCGCGCGCGGCTTGCGGCCACCATGCTAGGAAGATTGATGTCCTAGCCGAACGCTCGGAGGCGAGCCCTCGATTGGCGCACATCTGGCGCAATTCAAACGGCCGGGTAATCATTTCGGGCTAATATTGTTGTGCCGTTCTGTTGCAGTCCGGCAACAATTTACGTTTACTTTTCGATAACTGGAGTGAACTTGCAGCTGGACTGCAAGAGCGAGCTCCTGCCGCGCTTGACTGGACGGTCACGAGCGATAGGGAATGGTGTGGCTCGGCTGGGGAAAGACGTGGCCAAGGACGATTCAACTATCGTTCTGAGAGGAAAGGGGAATTTGCGCCAGCCCGATTGCAGTGCAACGGCCGACCGGCCGTTCGAACGGGCTCGGATGTCCGCGCCTCTCGTAGTCGCGGATCGAGAAACGTTCCTGCGCATCCCGCCTTTCCCCGGGGCACGAGTTCGTCACCTAGCCGAGAGCGGCCCGCTATCTGGAGGCGCCGATGTGTCCGCAATCATCGATGCGGTGCGTCATCATCGCGTCGGTGGAAGCTTCTGGGCGTCGCAGCCATGCCTTCCGATAGACCAGGTGCTCGTTCGCTCCGCTGCAGGGGTGGAGCTTGCTGAGCGTCTGTACCCGCAATCAAACATTGTCGTCTGGGAAAGAGGCCGGGCCGACCGGCAGGTTCCCGGCGGCATTTTTGTATGTTCAGGCGACTGCGATCCCTGGCACATGCTGTCGGGCGCGCGGGCGCTCGTCACCGATGGTGATGATGAGGTTCGCGCGATCGCCGCCCTGCTATCCATTCCGTGCCACATCATGACGGACGACGGGGGCACTGGTCGTCTCGACGCAGCAGGACCAGTTCAGCTCGTTGGCGAACCCCTCTCGAGGCTCGCGTTCGTCAACCCGTTCACCGCCGAGCCGATCGACGCGCTCGATGCGATCGAGCTTTGCGGCTTCTGGAGACGGCTGATCGATTCCAACCGCGGAACCGCAGGTGGCCTGGGGTTCGCTTTCTGGAAGCAGGACCATGTCGCGCCCCTGCTGTGGGACGGGAGTTCGCCCTTCCGGTTCCTTCGAAGCGTCGCCGAGGCGACGGGTAATGCTCCCGTCGCAATCTGGCGTTCGAAGGCGCTTGCAGCGGCAGACGAGCTCGAGCGCCGGGGCGTATGTCTGATCGAGGTGGAAGACGGTTTTTTGCGCTCGAGAGGTCTTGGAGCCGATTGCGTGCCGCCCCTCTCGATCGTTGCAGACCGGCTTGGCCCGCATTTCGACCCATCGCGTCCAAGCGAACTGGAGGAGCTTCTCCAGGCCGGCGATTTCAGTCCCGGCCTAATTGAGCGTGCAGGAGAGCTGCGGCGTCTTATCGTCGATGCGGGCATCGGCAAGTACGAGCGCGCAACGGCAGTCCTCGAGCGGCGGACGGCTGAACGTCGCCACATCCTCGTTCCGGGCCAGGTCGAGGATGATCGGGCGGTGACCATTGGCGGTTGCGGGCTTGCCTCCAACCTCGAGCTCCTGGCGAGGGTCCGCCGGGAGGCGCCCGACGCCTACATTCTCTTCAAACCTCATCCGGACGTGCTTGCCGGACATCGCCGCGGTGCCATTCCCGACGACGCGTGCCTCCGATATGCCGACGAGATCGTCGGCGAACTTCCGATTGCCTCGCTCATCGCCATGGTTGACGAGGTTCACGTGAACACCTCGCTCGCGGGGTTCGAGGCCTTGCTTCGAGGCAAGTCCGTCACTGCCCATGGCGTGCCTTTTTACGCCGGTTGGGGGCTGACGAGGGACCTTGGTCCAGTGCCCGAGCGGCGAAGCGCGAGGCGCAGCCTCGATGAGCTCGTCGCTGCGACGCTTTTGCTCTATCCACGCTATCTCGATCCTGAAACCGGCCTGCCCTGTCCTGCAGAGATCGTCGTCGCGCGCCTCAGCGCCGGCGGTGAGCGCGATCCTGGCATCGTCGTCGGTGTACGCCGGCTCCAGGGCAAGCTCATGCGTCGCTTGAGGAGCCTGGTCCAGTGAACAGACCGACGGGAAATCTCAGCCTTCTACTGCCGGCACAGCCGGCGCGTGCAAAGGTGCCGCAGCGTCCGTGCCCCCCAAGGCCCAGACCTGAACGACGCGCGTTCCTGTTCCTTCAGGGACCTCCTGGTCCGCTGCTCCACCAGCTGGCGACCTCGATGCGTGAGCGCGGCATGAAGGTCGAGAGGATCAACATCTGTGCGGGCGACGAGATCGACTGGCCCGAGCCCGCGACCGATTTCCGCGGCCGTTTCCGCAACTGGCCGGTCTTCATCGACAACTTCCTTCGAGAGCATCAGATCACCGACATCCTTCTGTTCGGCGATTGCCGTCCCTATCACGCGTCAGCTCGCCGGATTGCAGCGCTGCGCGGGGTTCGGACCTACGTTCTTGAAGAGGGGTATCTCCGGCCGCACTGGATGACGCTCGAGCTCGACGGAGTGAACGGCTATTCGCGGCTCACCAGGAATAAGGACTGGTTCATCGAGCAGGCAAGAACGCTTCCCCCGGAGCCGTTTCTGCCGCCCGTCACTGCAAATTTCCGCCGGCGCGTGCGCGATACGGCGCGTCACTATATCGCGGTCCATGCGGGCCGTTTCGCATATCCCCATTATCACACGCATCGCCCGGGTTCGGCCCTAATGGAGGCCGTCGGCTGGGGGTGGAAGTATCTGGTGAAAGGCCTCCGCGCCCGTCAGACCCATGAGGTCCTGAAGCAGCTCGAGGGCAAGCCATTCTTCCTGCTCCCGCTGCAGCTCTCGGGCGACTATCAGATCCGCAACCATTCGCCGTTTCCGGACATGCGCGCCGCCGCGGCCTACGTCATGGAAAGCTTTGCGCGCCACGCGCCCGAAGAAGCGCATCTTTTGATCAAGGCCCACCCTTTCGACACGTCGCTGTTCAACTGGCGGCGGTTCATTGACCGGAGAACACGGCGCCTTGGTATTCGCGAACGGGTCCACTTCGTCGATGGCGGAGATCTCGAGCAGCTTGCTGCTGAGACCAGCGGAATGGTCTGCGTGAACAGCACGTCGGCAACCCTGGCCCTGGCGGCCGGAAGTCCCGTCTGCACGCTTGGCGACGCGGTCTACAACATCCCTGGACTGACCTTCGCCCGGCACGTCGACGAATTCTGGAACGATCCGGCTCCGCCCGAGCCGGGCCTTTACGGGGCGTTTCGCCGTGTTCTTGTCGACCGCTGCCTCGTTCGGGGCGGGCTTGCGAGTGAATCGGCAGTGACGACGCTCGTCGAATCGATACTGGTTCGGCTCGGTTGCTCAGTCGAATTCCCCGAGCCAAGCCTCAACCCTGTCGAAGTGAGTGCTCCAATCCGGCTTTCGGAATGACTTCATTCGTTTGAGCTGTGCCGCGCGTTCAGCGCTGTCGACACGCGCATAGTCGAGAATTGCTGCTTCCCATCCGGCGGCATCCGACGGGCTCAAGTAAGCGGGGATTTCGGCCCCGATCTCCCTGAACACGCGCAAATCGCTGGCGATGACCGGAGTTCCGGCCGTAAGGGCCTCGATAAGGGGAAGTCCATATCCTTCCGCAAAGCTCGGGAAGAGGAGCGCGCGCGCCGATGCAAGATGGTTCGCGAGCTCCTGATCTGTGGAGTGATTGAGTTCGAGCACGTGTCCCTTCAGGCCTTTTCCGTCGAGCAGCCTGAAGACATGCTCTGCTTCCCAGCCCCGCTGACCGATGACGAGGAGGCGCGGCGCCTGATTTCCAAGAGATCCAACCAGCCTGGACCAGATCTCCAGAAGCAGGAGATGGTTCTTCCTCGCTTCAATCGTTCCCAGGGTGACAAAGGTCGGACGTTGCGAAGGTGATAGCCTGTCTGGAGCGGGCAGGGGGTCGGCGCCGAGCCAGGCTGCAAGGGTGGCCGGAACTTCCAGATGCTCGTTTGCCGCGAAGACGGAAATATCATCGAGCGTCGTCCTGCTGTTGCCAATGATGCCGGCTCCACTCGTCAGCACCGTCCTCATTCGTTCGCGATGCTTGCGGGCCTCGCCTGCACGGCAGAACTGGGGATGCGTGATGGGTATGAGGTCGTGCACGAGGTAGATGGGCCGCACATCCGCTTCTTGGACCCAGGATCGAAAGCCGGGCGAATTGAGCCCGGTGTGGCCGACATTCAGATATAATCGGCCTTTGCCCTTGCCGTTGAAGCGGCCGAGATGCCGGAGTGTCCCCGCCATCAATCTTCGCCGGAAATCGGGCGTTGGCTCTTCAAGCAATGCGAAGAGCTCCAACGAAGCCTGACGATCGAGAATCCGGCGAAACCGTTCGTGGTTGACTACTGCCTGCGAGCGGCCCGCAAAGCGGCGCAGATAAGCAAGGCACACGCGGTCGATGCCGGTCGGATTTCGTCCTCTCCAGCGGCGCCAGACGAGGCGCGTCACGTCAAGCAGGAAAGGGACCTCGTCAGGCACTCGGGACGAACGGCAAGGATGAGTGGCGGTTCGGCATGCGGGTGAACGCGCCATCACAAGAACTGCAATGGACGTCAACGAGCTTGGACTGCACAGCGGATAAATCCGTTACGGAGCAATACTTTAAAGATCAGACATTGGGGGCGAACTAGAGCGGCGCGGAGATGTTTGCTTCAAGGATGAACCCGAGTCAGCGCCCCCGTGAGCTTCGCCGGCGCGTCGTCCTTCCCGCCCGCCTTCGGAGCGGCGCCAGGTGGAGCGATGCGTGCATCCTCAATATTTCCTCTCGCGGGCTCATGGTCCAGTCCGGCCGCGCCGGTCCTGAGGGAACCGAGGTCGAGCTGCGCCGCGGAGATCACGTGATCGTCGCGCGCGTTGTCTGGCGCGACGGCGCGCGGGCCGGCCTTGCGACGGATGACCGGCTTCCGGTCGAGGAAATCATGTCCGTCGGCCAGTCCAGCGCTCTTCAGCTGGTAGCGTTCAATGGAACCATCGTCGAGCGCCGCAGGCTCCCTCGTCAGAAGACCGACGATGCCCGGCTGCGGGGCCGTGCCTTCGAGTTTGTGGGCGTTGGAGCGATTGCTGTCGTATTGTCCTTTGGTATCTGGGGAATGGCAAAACAAGCATTTGCGGCGCCCCTTGCCCGAATTGAGGCTGCACTCGGCGGCTAGCCGAGAAATAGCGCAGCGAAGCTGGTGCTTCTTACGAAGAGCCCGTTCGCGCTGAGGCGTGAAAGTTGCTTTCATCCGCTTACCCCGCCGCTATTGCGGTTCGAAGGAGGGGCAGGCCGTGAACCCGCTTTACGAACAGATGAAGACGAGCGTGTTCGAGCGGATGTCCCTTGCCGCGGCACGAACCGGCGCGATCAATCTTGGCCAGGGCTTTCCGGACTTCGGCTGGCCTTCCGAGATCCTCGAAGCGGCCGCCCGCGCCCTGGTGGAATGTTCCAATCAATATGCCCCTTCGCGCGGCCTGCCGGGGCTTCGAACCGCGGTCGCAGACCACTACAGCAGGCACTTCGGGCAGGAGCTGACCGCCGATCACGTGTGCGTGACCAGCGGTGCGACCGAGGCGCTCGGCGCGGCGATTTTCGCTGCAATCGAACCGGGCGACGAGGTCGTCATCTTTACCCCGGCCTATGACAGCTACGCGCCGACCATAAGGAGAGCAGGGGCAATCGCTGTCGAGGTGGCGCTCCAGCCGCCCCAATGGCGGATCGACCGCAAAAGGCTCGAAGCTGCGGTCGGTCCCAAGACGCGCGCGATCATACTCAACAACCCGCACAATCCTACTGGCCGCCTGTTCGGGAGCGAGGAGCTGGAAGCGGTCGCCTCGCTCGCAAGAGAGCGCGACCTCATCGTAATCAGCGATGAAGTCTGGGAGCACGTCCTTCTCGATGGCGACGAGTTCCGGCCGATCGCTTCACTACCCGGCATGATGGAGCGGACCATCAAGGTCGGGTCTGCGGGAAAGATCTTCTCTCTCACCGGCTGGAAAGTGGGCTGGATGGTCGCGGTGCCCGAACTCGTCAACGTCGTCGCACGGGCGCACCAGTTCCTGACCTTCTCCACTGCTCCAAACCTCCAGGCTGCCGCGGCCTTCGGACTGAACGACGGGGATCGGTGGCTGACGCCCATGCGCGCAAGGTTCAGGCGCGCGCGTGACCGGCTCGCCGCCGGCTTGCGGGAAGCGGGCTATGCCGTTTTCGATCCTGTCTCGACCTATTTCCTGTGCGTCGACCTTGCGGCATCGGGGCTGGCCATGGACGATGAGGCCTTTGCCAGCGCCGCGGTGGAACAGGCTGGCGTGGCGGTTATCCCGCTCTCACCCTTTGCAGATCGTGACGCGCCCCAGCATTTCGTGCGGCTGTGTTTTGCCAAGAAGGACGAAACCATCGACGCTGGTATTGAAGCGATGGCAAGGGCGAGGGAATTGTTCCGATGACTCCGGCCGATGAAGCAGCCAGCATTCTCGATCTTGCCGGTATCGGAAGCGGCGGGCGGCTTGCGAGTTTCTCTCCCATCGATGGAAGCGCCATCGGCAGGGTGACGGTCGGCGATCCGGGCCGGGCCGCGGAGCGAGCCGCGCGTGCCTTCCTGGAGTGGCGGCGGGTTCCGGCACCGCGGCGGGGGGAACTGGTACGGGTGCTCGGCGAATATCTGCGCGAGGCAAAGCCGGTCCTTGCGAAGCTCGTGACGCTCGAGAGCGGGAAGATCATCCAGGAGAGCCTCGGCGAAGTCCAGGAGATGATCGATATCTGCGACTTCGCAGTCGGTCTCTCTCGGCAGCTCTATGGCCTCACGATCGCGAGCGAGCGCCCCAATCATCGGATGATGGAGCAATGGCATCCCCTCGGCCCGGTGCTGGTGATCAGCGCCTTCAACTTTCCGGTGGCGGTCTGGGCGTGGAATGCCGCGCTGGCGCTGGTGTGCGGCAACCCCGTAATCTGGAAACCGAGCGAGAAAACTCCGCTTTGTGCGGAACTCGTCATGGCGATCGTGCGCCGGGCGTCCGAGCGGTTTGGCGATGTGCCTGATGGACTGGTCGAGCTCGTCCAGGGCGAGCGCGAGATCGGAGAAGCGCTCGTCGACGAGGCGGCGATCGCCCTCGTGTCGGCGACGGGCTCAACGGCAATGGGAAGGGAGGTCGGGCCGCGCGTGGCCGGCCGGTTTGCCCGGGCCCTTCTCGAGCTTGGGGGAAACAACGCGACGATCGTTGCTCCGAGCGCTGATCTTGAACTGGCGACCCGCGCCATTCTCTTTTCGGCCGCGGGCACCGCAGGGCAGCGCTGCACGAGCCTGCGCCGGCTGATCGTCCACGAAAGCATCGCGGACGAGCTCGCAACACGTGTCAAAAGCCTCTTCGGCCTCGTGAAGATCGGCGACCCGAGGCATTCCGACACCTTAATCGGGCCGCTGATCGACGAAGCGGCCTTCAACGCGATGCGCGAGGTGATCGGCGACGACGTTGAAAGGGTCGATGCGGTCCCGGGCGGCTATTATGTGAGACCAGCGCTCGTGGAGGCCACTGCGCAGGAGGGCAGCGTCCTCAAGGAAACATTTGCCCCGATCCTGTACGTGCTGCGCTACCGGGATATCGAGGAGGCGATCGCGCTCAACAATGGCGTACCGCAGGGGCTTTCCTCGTCGATCTTCACCAATGATCTTCGCGAGGCGGAGCTGTTCCTGTCACCGCGCGGCTCCGATTGCGGAATTGCCAACGTCAACGTCGGACCGTCGGGGGCGGAAATCGGCGGCGCGTTCGGCGGTGAGAAGGAAACCGGCGGCGGACGCGAGAGCGGTTCCGACAGCTGGCGCGCTTACATGCGCCGCCAGACCAACACGATCAATTTCGGGTCAGACCTGCCGCTCGCCCAGGGAATCCGTTTCGACGTCGGGCCATAGCGCAAGCTTCTCCTCGGCGATCATTGCCGGCCACGCACGGCGAAACTTCTGGATCCAGGACTTGAGCGCATTCGCCTGGATCGGCGCGGAAACGAGATAACCCTGTACACAGTCGCAGCCGAGTTCCCGGATGAGCCGCAACTGCTCGATGGTCTCGACTCCCTCGGCCGTGGTGGTGAGCCCGAGGCCATGGGCAAGATCGGTCACTGCCTGGATGATGAGCCGCGAATCGCGCGAATAAGGGGCGTCTGCGACGAAGGCCTGGTCGATCTTGACCTCGGTGAAGGGAAGCTGGCGAAGCTGCATCAGCGAGGAATAGCCCGTCCCGAAATCGTCGATCGCAAGACCGATGCCCTTGATCCGAAACCTCGTCAGTGCGTCCATGAGCTTCACAAGAGGCTGGGTGGAGCCTTCGGTCAGCTCGAGCACCAACCGGTCGCTCGGTACGCCGAGCGCGCGGCACATGCGCTCGACGAGGTCCGGAAAGTCGAGATGCTGAAGGCTGAGCGCCGAGATATTGAAGGCGATGGATGTGTCGATGTCCTGGTCGCGCCATTCGAGCCACTGGCGCAATATGCGCCTCAGGCCCCAGTGCGTGAGCTCGTCAATGAGGCCATGCTCTTCCGCGAGCGGCACGAAATCCGAGGGCTTTACCGCACCCAGTTCCGGGTCCTGCCATCTGACAAGCGCCTCCACCTGCCTCAGGCCGCCGTCGCGGAGCGACACCTTGGGCTGGTAGACCATGTGCAACTGCTGACCTTCGAGCGCGCGCTGAAGGCCATCGATCAGCTGGAGCTCGGCGGCCGGGCTCACGGGACCAACGTCGCCCTGAGTTTGGAAAGAAGGTCCTCGAGTACTTCGAGGCGGACAGGCTTTTCGATCGGTCCTGCCATCGTGAGACCGAGCGCTTCGCCCAGGCGAAAGGCCGACTCGAGGACGCGCCGGTCGAAGCCGCTCACGATGAGGACGGGCCCGCGATATTTCTGGTCGGCGAGAAACCTGATCAGCTCGACACCGTCGACCGGCATTCCAAGGTCGAGCGCCACCATTTCAGGACGGGCGGAGATGAAAATCTCGCGAAACTCGTCATCGCGCTGGCAGATGATGGGCTCGAAACCGCATGCTCTTGCGGCGTTGGCGAGATAATCGGCCAAGACCGGTTCGTCGTCGATCAGCAGCAGGCGGGGCTGCGGCATGAACTCTTTTCTCCCCTCTCACGGCGTACGCAGCATCAACGCCTGAGATCAAGCTTTCTCAACGCCTTTTTAACCGCGTCTCAAATAAAGTCACAATTTGGTGCAGTCTCGCGTCAACTGGAGGCGGTTTTCAGCATGTTCGCGGATCTTATCCGTAGGAAGTTTTCCGGTCAGGCATTCAGCAGCAGCGATGCTGCATTCGAGTCGACGACCGTGTCTCTCTCGACGGCCGTTCCGCGGCCGGCCGAGAGGCGAGCCGACGAGCGCCTTTCGGCCATGCTTCGGGTCGGCAAGCTCACCCAGGCCGACGGATACGAGCAGCTGATCAAGGTCAAGAACCTGTCGGCGGGCGGCGTCATGGCGATCGTCACCCGTGCACCGCAGGTTGGCGAAAAGGTCCACGTTGAGCTCTCGTCCCAGCGGATCCCGGCGACCGTGGTCTGGACCCGCGAAGAAATGGCAGGCTTCAAATTCGACCAGAATGTCGACCTCGGCGAGCTACTTGCGGGCCGCAAGCCGCGCCACGGTTTCCGTCCCCGTCCGCCAAGGCTCGAAATCCCGTGCAAGGCCTCGGTCCGGGTGGGCAAGACCTATTACACGGTCGACGTGCATGACATTTCCCTTGGCGGCATCAAGGTCGAACCGATTGCCGAATATTGCGTCGGCAAGAAGGTGCTGGTGGTCGTCGAGAGCCTAAAGCCGGTCAAGGGCGAGGTCCGGTGGTACAGCGATCGCCGGGCCGGGATCGTTTTCGATCAACCGCTCGATTTCGACGAGCTTTCAGAATGGGTGGGCAAGCGCCTCGAGCTCGCCAGCCTGAAGGCGTCTTACAAAGACTCCTGATCGCTCCTATTTTCCGCTTCGATCACAGCAAGGAGCGGAAGCATGGCCGAACAAGTCGCAGTCCTCGCAGGCGGATGCTTCTGGTGCACCGAAGCGGTCTTTCTCGACGTCGTCGGGGTGAAGTCGGTGGAAAGCGGCTACACCGGGGGGACGGTTCCTAACCCCACTTACAAGCAGGTCTGCGGCGGCGATACAGGCCATGCCGAGGCAATCCGTGTTACCTTCGATCCCGATGAGATCAGCTACGATAATCTCCTCGATGTCTTCTTCGGGACTCACGACCCGACCCAGCTCAACCGCCAGGGCAATGACGTTGGTACGCAATACCGTTCGGCGATCTTTCCCCAGGACGAGGACCAGGAACGACGTGCGCGCGATGCCCTTGCACGTGCCAACGCGGACCTTGGCGGACGTGTGGTCACGACCATCGAACCCAAAAGCGAATGGTATCCGGCCGAGAATTACCATCAGGACTATTGGGCCGGCGAAGGACAGCGCAATCCCTATTGCCTCGCGACCATCCCGCCCAAGCTCCAGAAGCTGCGCAAGAGCTTCCAGGCGCGCACCAAGAGTGCCGCTACCGTCTAGGCCGCGGCCCGCTTCAGGCGGTCGTTGATCGCTGCGCCGAGACCGACCTGCGGGATTGGCGCAACCGCGATCCTCCGCTTCGCCGCTTCGTCGGCGCGGTGCAGCAGGTCGAAGAGCCGGGAGGCGGCTTCGACGAGGTCCGCCGACGGGCTGAGGTTTGCATCCCCTTCGACATCGCCGAAGCCGATCAGGAATTCGTCCGCTTCTGCAGCCGCGGCATTGATCCGCAGTGGCTTGGACGGCGCATAATGACTTGCAAGCTGGCCAGGCGCCTCGATCTTCTCTCCGGCGTCCGGCGCTGCGGAAACGTCGACGGGGCCCGGCCGAAGCAGGCGGAGAGGTCCGCCGGTTGCCGCAACGATGGTCGATTCAAGGCCGTGAATCGTCGGTCCGCCATCGATGATGAGCGCTATTCTTCCTCCAAGGCTCGCCGCGACATGTTCCGCGCGGGTCGGGCTGATTGCTCCGCTCGCATTAGCGGAGGGAGCAGCGAGCGGCCGGTTCACGCGTCGAAGCAGCGCCTGCATCGCGGGATGCGCGGGGACCCGAAGCCCGATGGTTGGAAGGCCAGCGGTCACGATCGAGGCGATTCCGGCACCTTCGCGGAGCGGGACGACGAGGGTGAGGGGCCCTGGCCAGTGGCGCTCCGCAAGCATGAGTGCCGCCTCATCGAAAAAGCCAAGCGACTGCGCGAAATGAACGTCGGGGACATGCACGATAAGCGGATTGAAGCTGGGTCGCCCCTTTGCCTCGTAGATCTTGGCAACGGCCGCGCCGTTGGTTGCATCGGCAGCCAATCCGTAGACCGTCTCGGTGGGCACGGCGACGGCTTCCCCGGCGAGAATGAGTCGCGCAGCTTCCTCAATGCCGTCATCCCCGTAAGGGAGGATCCGCGTCTCCATTCGGGCGCGGCTAGAGCATTCTGAAGCGCATCGGAATATCAGGCGCGCTCATTCTCCATGAGTTCGCCCGGGCTGATCCCGAGCCGCCGCATGCGAGCTCGAATCTCGGGCCATTCTTCCTTGAGAAAGCGGGTGCGTTCCGATTCGCTGAGGCGCGCCCTTGCTCCGGGCGCGACGAACATTCCGACCCCGCGCTTCACGACGATAAGTCCTTCATCCTGGAAGCCCTGATAGGCCTTGGCGACCGTCAGCGGGTTCGCCTGTTCCTCGGCGGCCAGTGCTCTCACCGAAGGAAGGGGATCACCGTCGCCATATTTGCCGGTGACGATTGCATCGGCAATCGTCTCGCGAAGACGGACGTAGACCGGTTTGTCATGCTGTGTGCGGAGCGTCATGCTGTACTAATACAGCGGCTCGCAAAGATTTTCAATATGTTAGCCGTTCGATGGCGAGGATGGATTCCAAGCCGTGGTGATCGCCGCAAGGTCCGGCCGTTCGCGTTCCTCAAGTTCGCGGGCGGGTTTGCCGATGAAGATGAAGCCCGCAATCCGTTCCCCCGCGCTGCAGAATGCAGAATTCACCCGCGGCGAATAGGCGCGCCAGCCCGTCACCCATCCCCCGACATAGCCAAGCGCGTGGGCGCCCAAGAGCAAGTTCATGGCGACGCTGCCGCATGACAGCTCCTGTTCCCACACCGGAATCTTGTGTTCGTGCACGGGTGCTGAGACCAGTATTACCAGCTGTCCCGCATAATGAGCGAACTCGTCCTCCTTCTGGTGATGGGCAATAGTGGCGCAGGGGTCATGTTCGGCGAGGGCAGTGCGCAGCAGCGCGCCAAAGGCATCGCGCTCACTGTCTGCCACGGTGACGAACCGCCACGGGTGAAGCTTCCCGTGATCGGGAACCCGCGCGGCGATGGTGAGGATATGCTCGAGTTCGCTTGGGGTGGGTCCGGAACCGATGAGTTCACGGGGTTTTCCCGAGCGGCGCGTCTCGAGCAGCGAAAGGGCGGAAGTTCGATCGTTCAGCATCGCTCGTCCGAATAGGCGGCACCGTCGACCGCAACAATCGGCTTCACAAGGCGAATTTGGTCGTTACGTTCGCGTCGCTGCGCCTTCGGGCGTCCTGGGGAGAATTCAATGGTCGACACGCCCGGCGCGGAAGCGCCGTCCTCGCCCGACATTACGCATGTCGATCCCTCTGCCGAGAAGACCTGGATGGGGCATCCGCGCCAGCTCGCCCGCCTTTTCTCGATCGAGATGTGGGAGCGGTTCGGCTTTTACGGTATGCGGGCCCTGCTCGTCCTCTATCTCGTCAAGCATTTCCTGCTCGAGCAATATCAGGCTAGCGGCATCGTCGGGGGGTATCTCAGCCTCGTCTACCTGACCCCGGTGATCGGCGGCTGGCTCGCGGATTATTATCTCGGATCAAAGCGCTCTGTGAAATGGGGCGCGCTCGTCATGGCCGTGGGCTACCTACTGCTGTGTTTTGGAGGCGACCAGGCGAAACCCTATGCGACGATCGATGGGCACCGCTACGAAGTCCAGGCCGAGCACGGCGGCTCGCTCCTCGATTCGACGAACAACAAGCAGTGGGTCGTCGCCAATGGCCAGCGTCTCTCGATCCGCGGAATGCCCGACGGCTCGGTGCAGCTTGTTTCCGACAACGGTGCGGTAGCCAGATCCGTCGCGAAGGAGGCGTTCCAGCCGGGAGCCGAGCGCTCGCCCTTCTACCTTACGTTGATGCTGATTGCGCTCAGCCTCATTGTCATTGGCAATGGCTTCTTCAAGCCGAATATCTCGACCATCGTCGGCTCGCTCTACAAGAAAGGGGACAGACGCCGCGACGCCGGCTTCACCATCTTCTACATGGGCATCAACGTCGGCTCGATCGGGTCTCAGATCCTGTGCCCGATCTTCGTCAACTGGTTCGGCTGGTGGGCGGGTTTTGCAATCGTCGTCGTCGGTATGCTGATCGGTTATGCGCTCATCCAGTTCGATGGGGGGCGCCTCGCGGGTTACGGCGAGCCGCCGAAACGCAGCGGTCCCGACAGGGCCTTGCTGATCTACATCCTGTCGATTGCCTCAGTTCCCCTGTTCTGGCTCATCTTCCGTAACGTCATGAACACGCCGCAGGCGGAGCCCGGAAGCGGCCTCTGGGGCTATCTCGTTGCAACGCCGTTTCTTGGAAAGGTCCTTTTCGTCACCTTTCTTGCAGCAATCATCGGCATTCCGATCTGGTCGTGGCGCACGGGATCCAAAGCCGAGTTCCAGATGATGCTCGCTGCAATCATCCTCGTGATCTTCAACGTGACCTTCTGGACCCTGTTCGAGCAGGCCGCCTCATCGCTGACCTTGTTTGCCGACAGCAACACGACGCTCGAACTCTTCGGAATTCCGATTTCCGCGCCGCAAACTCAGAATTTCAATCCAATCACCATCGTGATTTTCGCGCCCATCGTCAGCTGGCTTTGGCTTGCCCTTGCAAAGAAAGGATGGGAGCCCTCGATCCAGGTGAAATTTGGAATTGCGTTGCTCCTGGTGGGCCTCGGGTTCGTGGTTCTTGCATGGAGCCGCACCACCGCGAACGCGGATTTCCGAGTGGCATTGTGGTGGCTGGTGCTGACCTATTTCCTCCATTCGATTGCCGAGCTGTGCATTTCGCCGGTCGGCCTCAGCATGATCACCAAGCTGTCGATCGCTCGGGTCGTCGGGATGATGATGGGCGTCTGGTTCCTGTCCATCTCTATCGGCGAGTATCTCGCCGGTGCGGCCGCGCAGGCCGCCTCGGTCCAGACGGTGG
This sequence comes from Sphingomonas agri, assembly GCF_038148795.1. Classification (NCBI taxonomy): domain Bacteria; kingdom Pseudomonadati; phylum Pseudomonadota; class Alphaproteobacteria; order Sphingomonadales; family Sphingomonadaceae; genus Sphingomonas; species Sphingomonas agri. Next base: position 452,597 of record NZ_JBAPEU010000003.1, read on the forward strand.
GAGGCGAGGTCACCAATCCGCAGCTGGCGCTCGAGACCTATGCGCACACGTTCATGACAGGAGGTGAACTCACCATGCTGGCCGGCGTGATCCTGCTCGCGATTTCGCCATGGCTGAAAAAACTGATGCACGGGGTGAAATGAGGATGCGCATCCTTGCTACGGCTCTTGCTGCTGCATTCCTCGCGGGCTGCGCAACGACGCATCCGGCGCCGCCCGTGCGGATCAACGAGGATCCCTATCCATCGACCTACGTGCGCTATCCCGGCATCCAGACCGTGATCCGCCATGCAACGGTGTTCGACGGCGAGGGGAGACAGATAAACGACGGCACCGTTCTCCTTGCCAACGGCGTCATCCAAGCGGTTGGGGGCCCCGGGCTCGCGGCGCCCGCCGGCGCAGTCGAGATCGACGGAACTGGCAAGTTCCTGACGCCGGGCATCATCGACGTGCACAGCCACCTTGGTGATTATCCCTCGCCAGGCGTTTCCTCGCTGTCGGATGGCAATGAGGCGACCTCTCCGGTGCGGCCGGAAGTCTGGGCCGAGCACAGCGTCTGGCCGCAGGATCCAGGGTTCAGCCGGGCGCTGGCCAATGGGGGCGTGACGACGCTCCAGGTGCTCCCCGGATCGGCCAATCTGTTCGGTGGCCGGTCGGTCGTCCTCAAGAACGTTCCCGCAAGGACCGTTCAGGGAATGAAGTTCCCCGGAGCACCCTACGGGCTCAAGATGGCGTGCGGTGAAAACCCCAAGCGGGTCTACGGCTCCAAGGACAACATGCCGCAGACGCGCATGGGCAATATCGCGCTGACCCGCGAGACGTGGATCAAGGCCCAGGAATATAAGCGCAAGTGGGACAAATATTACAAAAACGGCGGCGACATGCCCGAGCGGGATCTTGCGATGGACACGCTGAAGGGCGTTCTCGAGGGCAAGATCCTCGTCCAGAACCACTGCTACCGTGCCGATGAAATGGCCAACATGATCGATATGTCGAAGGAGTTCGGCTATCACGTGACCGCCTTTCATCACGCCGTCGAAGCCTACAAAATCGCCGACCTTCTTGCCGCCAACGATATCTGCGCGGTGATGTGGGCCGATTGGTACGGCTTCAAGATGGAAAGTTATGACGCGATCAAGGAGAATATCCCGCTCGTCCATAATGCCGGGGCGTGCGCGATCGTTCACTCGGATGATCCCAACTACATCCAGCGTCTCAACCAGGAGGCCGCCAAGGCGCTCTCCGACGGGATCCGCGCCGGAATCCCGAACCTTAGCGAAGCGGTGGCCTGGGAATGGCTCAGCCGAAATCCCGCCAAGGCGCTTGGTATCCTCGACCGGACCGGAACTCTTGCCCCTGGCAAGATGGCCGACGTCGTATTGTGGAACGGTGACCCGTTCAGTGATTACACCCGACCTCAGCTCGTCTGGATTGACGGTGCACTGATGTACGACGCCAACGATCCGAAACGCCGGCCGATAAGCGACTTCGAGCTCGGCCAGCCAGGGGAGGGAGACACGAAATGATCCGCGGTCTTGCACTCCTGCTCCTGGCCGCTTCCAGTCCGCTTGCAGCGGAGACCTTTGTCGTCACGGGCGGCATGGTTGCACTGGGGGACGGCTCCCAGCCAATTCCCAACGGCACGGTCGTGGTTCGCGACGGTCGCATTCTCGCTGCAGGCGATGTCCGGATGAAGCTTCCTCCCGGAACCCGAGTGATCGACGCGACAGGCAAATGGGTGACCCCCGGCATTGTTGCCGGCTTCTCCCGTCTTGGTCTTGCCGAGGTCGACCTCACGGCGAGCCGCGAAGATGGCGGCGGACGGTCCGATACGTCGGGGAGCGCCGACGACACGACCTCAGATGGCCCGTTCAATGCCGCCATCGACATAACTCCCGCGATCAACCCGCTGGACACGACGATCGCGGTGAACCGCGCCGACGGCGTTACGCGCGCCCTTGTCGCGCCCAATGCCGGAAAGAATATCTTCGCCGGGCAGGGCGCGGTGATCGATACCGGGGCGGACATGGATCCGGTCACTGCTGCACGGAAGTTCCAGTTCGTCGAACTCGGGGAAACGGGGGCCGGCAAGGCGGGCGGATCGCGCGCGTCAGCGCATGTCATGTTCCGCAATGCTCTTCGCGAAGCAGCAGAGCTTGGTCGCTACGCTCCCTCGATTGCAGCTTCATCCGGGGCCGCCCCCGAAGGGCCGGGCCGGCCGGTGGTTCGCAATCCCAACGAATCGAGGATTTACAGTGCCGATGCCAGGCGCAGTCAGGACGTCCTGCTGACGCGCTTTGATGCGGTAGCCCTCGTTCCGGTCCTTCAGGGACGGCAATATCTCTTCGTGCACGTCGAGCGGGCGAGTGACATTCTCCAGGTTCTCGGTCTCAAGGCGGATTTCCAGGCGCTGAAGATTGTTCTCGTCGGTGCGAGCGAAGGCTGGATGGTCGCTGACAGGATCGCTCGGGCGGGCATTCCGGTCATTGCTTCAGCAGTGAACGATCTGCCGGCCTCGTTCGAGCAGATCGCCGCCACCCAGTCGAATGTCGGGCGCATGCGCTCTGCAGGCGTCAAGGTCGCGATCGGCATGATCGACGATAACGACACCCGCAATCTCTTCATGGAACGCCAGTATGCGGGCAATCTGGTCGGCCTGCAGAAGGTCCCCGGCGCCAAGGGCGTCGACTGGGGCGAGGCGCTCGCCATGATCACCTCGCGCCCTGCCGAAGCAATCGGCATGGGTGGTGAGTTCGGAAGCCTTGCGGCCGGGCGTCGCGCCGATCTCGTCATCTGGTCAGGCGACCCACTCGAAGGCACGAGTGCAGCCGAGCAGGTCTTCATCGACGGAATTCGCCAGCCGCTCGAGACACACCAGACAAAACTTCGCGACCGCTACCGCTACCTGCCGCGGCGCGATCTTCCGGAAGCCTACCGACATTGACGCCGCAGGCCGGACTTTTCCTGTCGTCGATTGCGTTCGTCGGAATGCATTTCCTTCTTTCGCATCCTCTTCGCCGGCGGCTTGTCCAACTTGCTGGCGAAGCCACCTTCCGCGGCCTCTATTCGCTGGTCGCGCTCGTCACCTTCGGGCTGATGGTCTATTTCTATCGGGTCATCGGCCGGGAACCGCCCCTTTGGGATGCCGGCGAAGCGGGGTGGATCGCCGGAACCTTGCTCATGTGGTTGGCCTCGATCCTGTTCGTCGGCTCCTTCTTCGGCAACCCGGCGCTCGTCGGTTCGCCCTTGCCCGCGGGACGGCCCAGAGGCGTACTTGCCATCACCCGTCACCCGATGATGTGGAGCTTCGCATTGTGGGCAGGGGTCCACCTGATGATCCTTGGCATGCCCAAGGCCCTGGTCTTCGACGGGGCAATCATCATTCTGGCTCTCGCAGGAGCTGCGGCGCAGGATCGGAAAAAGTCTGCGCAGCCGCGCGTAAACTGGCATGGCTGGACGGCCCAGACAGCGTTCGTGCCCTTTGCGCGCGGACTTGCCTATCCCGGCACAGTCGCCCTGGGCGGCGGCACGCTGCTGTACCTGCTTGCGACCTGGATTCATCCCGTCCCTGCCGGAATCTGGCGCTGGATCGGCTAAGCGCGCTAAAGGCGCCGTGATGACACGCAAATTCTTCGGCACCGACGGCATCCGCGGCACGACCAACCTTGAACCGATGACGGCCGAGACTGCGCTTCGCGTCGGCCAGGCGGCAGGCGCACACTTTCTGCGCGGGGACCACCGTCACCGGGTCGTGATCGGCAAGGATACGCGGCTTTCCGGCTACATGATGGAATCAGCGATGGTCGCGGGCTTCACCAGTGTCGGCATGGATGTCGTGCTGCTCGGCCCGATGCCGACGCCTGCAGTCGCGATGCTGACCCGGTCAATGCGCGCAGACATCGGCGTGATGATCTCGGCCTCCCACAATCCGTTCGCCGACAATGGAATCAAGCTGTTTGGCCCTGACGGCTACAAGCTGAGCGACGAGGACGAACGGGCGATCGAACGGCGCCTGGAAAAGGAACCGAGGCTTGCCAAGTCGGAAATGATCGGACGCGCGCGCCGGATCGACGATGCGCGCGGACGCTATATCCACTTTGCAAAATCGACCTTTCCAGAGCACCTGCGGCTTGACGGTCTCAAGGTCGTTCTCGATTGCGCCAACGGCGCCGCATATCATGTCGCCCCCGAAGCGCTGTGGGAGCTTGGAGCGGAAGTCATTCCTCTTGGCGTTTCGCCTGATGGTCTCAACATCAACGACCGTTGCGGCTCGACACACCCCGAACTGCTGCAGGAGACGGTGCTCGCGAGCGGTGCCGATATCGGCCTTGCACTGGACGGGGATGCCGACCGGCTGATCGTGGTCGACGAGAAAGGACGCATCGTTGACGGCGACCAGCTGATGGCCCTCATTGCGCTTGGTCTCCAGGCGCGCGGCGAGCTCAAGGGCGATGCGGTGGTCGCGACTGTCATGTCAAATCTCGGACTGGAGCGGAAACTGGGCGAAGCGGGCCTGACGCTTTTGAGAACCAAGGTCGGTGATCGCTACGTACTCGAGGAGATGCGCCTGCGCGGCTGCAACGTCGGCGGCGAACAGTCGGGGCATATCATCCTTGCCGACCACGCGACGACGGGAGACGGGCTGGTTGCTGCTCTCCAGGTCCTTGCCTCGCTGGTCGAGCATGAGGCGCCGGCAAGCGAACTCCTGAACCAGTTCGAGCCGCTGCCGCAGCTTCTCAAGAATGTTCGTTTCAGTGGCGGCAGCGAGCCGCTCGAAACGGACAGAGTGAGAAGCCGTATCGCGGCAGCCGAGGCGGAGCTTGAGGGAAGAGGGCGGCTCGTCATCCGAAAGTCCGGTACTGAACCGCTTATCCGGGTCATGGCGGAAGGCGACGACCCCGCGCTGGTTGAGCGCGTTGTCGAGGATATCTGCGAGGCTGTCCGGACCGCGGCGTGAACCCTTTCTTTGGAATTCTCAGCCTAACCACGATACCGTGCACATGGAAAACTTCGCCCCAGGGCGGGGGTCGAAGGCGGGTAGCGTGACGCCGACGGCTCGGATCCTGATCATCGCCGGCTCTGATTCGGGCGGCGGCGCAGGCATTCAGGCCGACATAAAGACCGTAACCATGCTGGGCGGTCACCCGATGACGGCGATCAGCGCAATCACTGCGCAGAACACGACCGGGGTCAGCGCCATCCACCCGGTCCCCGCCGAAATGATTCTCGCCCAAATCGAAGCGGTTGTCGGCGATATCGGAGTTGACGCGGTAAAGATCGGAATGATCGGCGGCGCCTTTGCTGCCGAGCAGGTCGCAAAACGCCTCGACCGTCTCAAGGCCGAGCAGCCCGGGATCCCGATCGTCTTTGATCCGGTGATGGTCGCTTCCAGCGGATCCGCCCTGGCGGATGATGCAACGATCGCCGCGTTCGGCCGGCTGATGGACGTTGCGACCATCACTACGCCCAACCTTCCCGAGCTGAAGCGGCTTACGCTGGAAGAGGATCCGGTAACGGCAGCGCTTCATCTGGTAGGCGCGCACGGCTGCGCAGTGCTCATCAAGGGTGGCCACGACGAAGGGGATGCACTCGCAGACGCCCTCATCGAAGAAGACAATATGACAAGCTGGCAGGGCCAGCGGATCGACACCACTAGCACCCACGGGACAGGCTGTACGCTTGCAAGCGCCATCGCATTCTTCCTTGCCCGCGGCGCGAGCCTTGCTGACGCCGTTGCGCGAGCGCGCGAATTCGTCCGCCTCGCGCTTCACGACGCGCCAGGCCTCGGCGAGGGGACTGGTCCCCTGGGACATGCGCGGGTTAGGCTCGATGTCGGAGACGGCCCGCGACTGAACCAGGTGACGGTGACCGGTACCAACTACGAGCGTTCAGTCGATTTTTATCGACGTCTTGGCCTCATGCAGATCGTGGACAGTCCGGACACCGGCTATGCGCGCTTCGAGACCTACGGCGGCGTGACCTTCTCGGTTCAGATCGACCCTGAAGAGAAGATCATCGCCACGACTGCCATCTATTTCGAGTGCGACGATCTCGACCAGCGGGTGGAACAGCTTGCCCGCAGTGGAATTACGTTCGAGCACGGACCCAGAAACCAGCCCTGGATGTGGCGCGAGGCGCGCCTTCGCGATCCCGACGGCAATATCATCTTCTTCTACAAGGCCGGGGAATCGCGGCGTTTCCCGCCCTGGCGCATGGACTGATCCACAAAAATTTGGAGGCACCCACTGGCGACTCGGCTGGCGGCTCCATAGGCTTGCCCCGATGCCGCGGCGCTGCTCCTTCAAGCTCGAGCTCGATTTTCCCCAGCCTCTCGCCGGTGTCGACGAGGCCGGTTGTGCGCCGCTTGCGGGTCCCGTGGTGGCGGCAGCCTGTATCCTCGATCGTGATCGATTTCCCCGCGGTATCGACGACAGCAAGAACCTGCCGCTTGAAAGGCGCGAAGCCATCTATGCAAAGCTGGTCAAATGTTCAGCTTGGGGCGTTGGCATCGCGAGCGTCGAGGAAATCGACCAGATCAACATCTACTGGGCCCGAATGCTCGCGATGACGCGCGCGGTCGAGGCTCTGGGCCTCGAGCCCGCCTGGGTGCTCGTCGACGGCAATGCCTGCCCCAAGTGGCAGCGCCCCTCGAAGGCCATTGTCGAGGGCGACGCCAAGTGCCGCTCGATCGCTGCCGCCTCGATCATCGCCAAGGTGACGCGCGACCGCATCATGGCCGATTTCGCAAAGGAATATCCCGGCTACGGCTGGGAGACGAACCGCGGTTATGGGACGCCGGCCCATTGGCGGGCGCTTCACGCGCTGGGACCGACCCCGCTGCACCGCCGGAGCTTCCCAACCGTGCGTGCGGCAATCGAAAAGGACTCCCGTCCGGAGTTGGACTTCGAAATTCATGAAGGCGAGTCCTTCGAGTCACACCCACAAGCGCTTGAGTCTCGACCCCTTCAGCCGACTCAACATGTTGTGGAACAGGCCCGCCCCGCCGCCTGAGCCAGTGGGTGCCACAAAGGGTCGTTAACGCTTGATTCCTTGACCGCGAGTCCGCCGTGACTCACGTTCGCCGCTCACCAGGGGGCAGACGGTCATATGAATCTCATCGCCCGCATCGCGGAGCAGCCCGGGAGCTATCGCGGAGCCAAAACGGTCGAACGCGAGCTTCCGCTCGACAAGATCCTGCAAGGCGACTGCATCGAAAAGATGGCGCGCCTGCCCGACAGATCGATCGACATGATCTTCGCCGATCCGCCTTACAATCTACAGCTTGGGGGCGATCTCTTTCGTCCCGAGGGCGGACGCGTCGCCGCGGTCGACGACGAGTGGGACAAGTTCGAGAGCCTCGCCGCCTATGACAATTTCACCCGGGACTGGCTTGAGCAGGCCCGCCGCATCCTCAAGGACGACGGCACGATCTGGGTGATCGGGAGCTATCACAACATCTATCGCGTGGGCGCATTGCTTCAGGACGCTGACTTCTGGATCCTCAACGACATCGTCTGGCGCAAGACGAACCCGATGCCCAATTTCAGGGGGACGCGATTCACTAATGCGCATGAGACGCTCATCTGGTGCGCGAAGGACGAGAAGTCGGGATACACCTTCAATTATCGCGCGATGAAGGCATTGAACGACGACCTCCAGATGCGATCCGACTGGCTCTTGCCGATTTGCTCGGGGGGTGAACGGGTCAAGGGTGCCGACGGTGCAAAGGCGCATCCGACGCAAAAACCCGAGGCCCTGCTCTATCGGATCCTGCTCGCCTGCACGAAGCCCGGAGACGTCGTTCTCGATCCCTTTTTCGGGACGGGAACGACGGGTGCGGTCGCTCGGCGTCTCGGCCGCCGCTGGATCGGGATCGAGCGAGAGACCGCTTATGTGAAGGTCGCGCAGGAGCGCATCAATTCGACCCTGCCGCTCGATGAAAGCGCGATGCTGACGGTCACTGACAAGCGCGATCAGCCGCGCGTCGCGTTCGGAGTGCTCGTGGAGAACGGGATGGTTCCTCCAGGTACGACGCTGACCGATGCAAAGCGCCGTTGGTCGGCAACGGTCCGCGCGGACGGGTCGATTGCATGCGAGGGCCACTCGGGCTCCATCCACAAGGTCGGCGCGGCTCTTCAGAATGCACCATCGTGTAATGGCTGGACCTTCTGGCATGTCTCGCAGGCTCGCGTCCTCACCCTTCTCGACGCAGTTCGTCAGCAGCACCTGTCAGCGCTTGCTTAGCGCTTGCGCAGCCCCGGGCAGCAGATGATTGTAGATGCGTGGAGCCTCGATTGTCGCGACTTGCTGTTGAGCCATTGATCGGTGCGGCGTTCCTGCTGTCAGCCGCCTCGGCGGCGCTTGCGCAGCAGGCCGAATATGCGGCGCTTCCCGAGGCTCCCGCTCAGCAGCTTGCCGAACACAGAAGGATCGATTCTGCCCTTGCAGCCCTGAAACCGCAGCGGCCTGGCGTTGTCGATGCCTATGTCGTTGTAGTCGCGCTCGACGGTGATCCGGTCTTTTCGCGTGAGGCGAGGGAAGCAGGGCGGGTCCTTGCGAGCCGTTTCGATGCCACCGGTCACACCATCGTGCTCGCTAACGATGAGGGTGCAAGCAAGGCAGACGCCCCCGGCTCGCCTCACACGCTTGAACTTGCGCTCGCGCGCGTCGCCGAGCTCATGGACAGGGACGAGGACGTGCTCGTGCTCTACAGCACAAGCCACGGCGAGCCCGGCATGGGCCTCGTCTACAAAGACCTTCAACGTGGCGGCGGCTTGATTTCGCCCGCCCGTCTTGCCGAAGTCCTAAGGTCACTCGGGATCAAGAATCGCCTGCTCATCCTCCAGGCTTGTTTCTCGGGGCAGTTCATCCCGCAACTCAGGGATTCAAGCAGCATCGTCGTTACCGCGGCCGCGGCCGATCGTTCGTCATTCGGCTGCAAGGCCGGCAATGATTGGACCTTTTTTGGGGATGCATTGATCAATCACGCTTTTCGCCAGCCCTTACCGCTGGATACTCAGCTAAGAAGGGCAATGATATTGATTGGCGCTGCCGAAGACCGGGACCAGCTGGAACCCTCAAATCCGCAGGTGAGCGTCGGCTCAGGCATAGCGAGGTGGCTGAACCCGCTGGAGGAACGCGAGCCCCAATCAACTTCTGAACCGGTTGGCCAATCGCCGCTGGGCCTTGGCAAATAGCCTTGCGCACGCTTCTTCGCCCGACCGCCTTCGTGGACAGTCCCTTTGGTCATGACGGGAAGGTCGCGCGCCTCGCAGGTGGCATGAACTGGTTCGCAATGGTCGAGCTCATTCATGTCGAGGGGCATCGGCGCACCGGCACCGAACTCGTTCCGGTAGAGGGCATCGAAGCGCGGTTCGATGACGGAATGGCTGAACAGTGGCGCCTGCTCACCAGCCTGCGTGCGCCGCTTAAGCTTGGCCAGCGGACCGTACCGCTCGACCAGCCGCAGGTGATGGCTATCGTTAACGCCACTCCCGACAGTTTTTCCGACGGCGGCCAGTTTCGTGATTCTTCTGCTGCAGCGGAGGCCGGAGCTCAAATGGCCGCCGAGGGCGCCGCAATCATCGACGTGGGAGGCGAATCCACGAGGCCCGGAGCGCGCTCGATCTGGGAAGGTGACGAAATCGACCGCGTGGTGCCCGTCATCCGTCAGCTCTCAGCCGGGGGTGCGGCCGTTTCGGTGGATACGCGCAAGGCTGACGTCATGACGTCAGCAGTCCAGGCCGGCGCACGAATGATCAATGACGTGTCGGCGCTCACCTACGATAGCCGTTCGAGGGAAGTTGCCGCGGGCCTGAACGTCCCCGTTGTCCTGATGCATCACCGCGGCGATCCCGAGGTGATGCAGGAAGATCCGCGATATGATGATCTGCTCGTCGAAATCTATGTCTGGCTCGAGGAGCGCATCGAGGCCGCAGTCGACGCAGGCGTTGCACCCGAACGGATCCTCGTCGACCCGGGTTTCGGTTTCGGGAAGAACGTCGCGCACAATCTTGAGTTGATGAACGGCCTTGCGCTTTTTCATTCGCTTGGTTGTCCGCTCGTCGTCGGCGCAAGCCGGAAGCGGACGATCGGTGCTCTTTCGGGCGAGGCGCCGGTGGACAAGAGGCTCGCGGGAAGCATCGCCTTTGCCGTGAAGGCCGCGGAGCAGGGGGTGCAGATCATCCGCGTGCACGACGTCTTCGAGACGTTGCAGGCGCTTCGCATATGGCGCGGAATGCGCGACCAGGCACTGACCCCGCGCCTCTAGGCGGCGGTGTCGATCCCAAGCTCTCCGAGTTTGCGGTAGAGGGTCGAACGACCGATTCCGAGCCGGCGCGCGACTTCTGTCATACGGCCCCGGTAGTGACCGATGGCGAGGCGGATGATGTCCGCTTCGATTTCCTCGAGCGAGCGCAGGTGGCCATCCGTCCGGTAGAGCGTGACGCCGGGCGCGTCGGCGATGACCTCTTCGCTCCGAGCTTCGCTGATCGTGGGCCCGAAGTCGGTGCGCCGGGCAGTATAACGTGACTGGATCGCGATATGCGGGAAATGCTGCGCGGTGAGCGAACTCTCCTCGCATTGCAATGCAGCCCTGAACAGCACTCCAGCGAGCTGGCGCACGTTACCCGGCCAGCCGTAGCGCATCAGCACCGCAAGCGCGTCATTGCCGATCGACAGGGGTTTGAGACTGGTCTGGTCGGCGAGCCGCTGAAGCAAATGGCGAGCGAGCGAGGGAATGTCGGCGCTGCGTTCACGAAGGGGCGGCAGGTTCACCGTTGTTGCGGCGATCCGCTCGGCGAGACCGCGATGGAAATTTTCCGGGAGCGGCCGGCTGCTCGTGGCGATGATGCGAACGTCGACCGAATAGCTTCCGTTGAGGCCCACAGGTCGCACCTCACCCGTCGCAAGCACGCGATCGAGCAGTTCCTGCGTCTCTTCGGAAAGGCAGCCTACCTCGTCCAGGACGAGGGTGCCGCCGTCGGATTGGACGAGCTTTCCCGTCTTGGCGGTAAAGGCCCCCGGGAAAGCGCCTTTTTCATGCCCGAACAATTCGCTGTCGATGATGTTTGCGGCGACCGCCTTGCAATCGAGCTCGATGAGAGGACCCTTTGCCCTGAGGCTCGCGCTGTGAATTGCGCGCGCAACAGTCTCCTTGCCGGTTCCAGGTTCACCCACGATCAAGACCGGAAGACGGTTGCGCGCCGACTTGGCAGCAACTGCAAGCGCCGCCCGAAATTCCGGAGCCGCGCCGATCAATTGCTCGAGAGCCAGCGGTGGCGCGAGCTTTTCAGAAACAGGGGCAAGCTCTCCGGCGGCGCGGCGGCGATCTGCATTTGCCGCCAGCGCTTCGAGGAGGCGCTCAGGCGCGACGGGCCGGACAAGGAAGTCCGAGGCGCCGGCGCGCATTGCCTCGACCGCAACCGAGACGGTATCGCCATGGGAGAGAACGATGACGGGCAGGTTCGCACGGTCCTCGCGAAGCGCGGCAATCAGCTGGGGTCCGCGCTCGGCATCCCAGCTTCCGAGCAACACGGCGAGCACCTCGCGGCCGTGCGGGCCTTGGAGGAGGGCCGCGGCCATTTCCTCGTCAGCGGCACCAACGACGCTCCATCCGGCACGGCCAGCGATCGCCGAGATGAGCCGACGCTCCTCGGGATTTGAGTCAAGCAGTAACAGCGAACGTGTGGGTTCTTCACGCATGGATGGATGGCCTTCCGAAGCGCCATCCTAGGTGAGGAGGGGTAAAGGTCGCCTTAACTGCCTGATGCCTGAGGTTCAGGGGCTTGGGCGATGCCCACTGCCTTGTTATGGACGCTTCCACGCACCGTTCCGCGAAGGGGAAAATTGAATGGCCGAAGAAGAGCCCATCCTGGTGAGCCCGCCTACACAGGACGTCGCCGTGCATGTGGCCGACTACACGCGCTTCACGCGATTGCTGAAATATGGGGCTATCGCCTGCCTCATCGTCGGCTTCATCGTGCTCCTGATCCTGAAATAAGCTCATGAAGATCGCGGTCCTGAAGGAGGCGGCCGACACGCGCTGTGCGGCCATTCCGGAGACCGTCAAGAAATTTACGTCTCTAGGAGCCGAAGTCGCGGTGGAAGCCGCGGCAGGCGAAGGCGCCGCGGTCGGCGACGGCGACTTCGAGGCCGCCGGAGCGAAGATCGGGTCCCGCCTCGAGACGCTCCGGGGCGCCGGGATCATCCTGGCGGTCAATGGGCCCGACCCCAATTCGCTGAAAGGAGCGGAGGCGGGCGCGCTCCTGGTTGCTGCGCTAGACCCCTTGCGTCGGCGCGAAGCGATCGAGGCCTATGCCGCGGCTAATCTTGAGGCGATGGCGATGGAATGGATGCCCCGAATTACGCGGGCGCAGTCCATGGACATATTGTCGTCGCAGTCGAACCTTGCCGGCTACAAGGCCGTCGTCGAGGCGGCCGCCACTTATGGACGCGCCTTCCCGATGATGATGACTGCAGCGGGGACAGTCAGTCCGGCCAAGGTGTTCATCATGGGCGTCGGCGTTGCCGGGCTCCAGGCGATCGCAACTGCCCGGCGACTTGGAGCCCAGGTGAGTGCAACCGACGTCCGCTCGGCGACGAGGGAGCAGATACAATCGCTCGGTGCCAAGCCCATCTTCGTCGAGAATGTCGCCGGGATCGAGGGTGAGGGCGCGGGCGGCTACGCTACCGAGATGTCCGAAGAATATCAGAAAGCGCAGGCCGAGCTCGTCTCCGGTCACCTCGCCAAGCAGGACATCGTGATCACCACTGCTCTCATTCCGGGCCGGCCTGCGCCGCGCCTCATCAGCGACGAGCAGGTTGCGTCGATGCGGCGCGGCAGCGTGATCGTCGATCTTGCCGCCGACGCCGGCGGAAATGTCGAGGGAACCATCAGCGGCGAGCGGAGCGAGAGACACGGCGTCATCATCATCGGCGCTTCGAACCTCGCGCGAAGCCTTGCTGCCGACGCGTCGGCACTGTTCTCTCGCAATCTCTACAACTTCCTTTCGGCGTTCTGGGACGCGGAACAGCGCCGGCCAGCGCTTCCCGATGACGATGAGATCGTCAAGGCTATCCGCCTGACCAAGGACGGCAAGGTCGTAAACGAACGTCTCAACGCCGCCTGAGTCCAATGAACAGCACTGATATTATCGTCATTGGCGGCGGGATCGCCGGCCTTTCGGCCGCGGCGGAGCTCTCGACACACGCACGGGTGAGCGTCCTCGAGGCCGAGGAGCAGATCGGCTATCATTCCTCCGGGCGGAGCGCGACGATGGTCCATTACGCGCTCGGCGACCGCCTGGTGCGGGCCCTGACCCTCGCCAGCCGACCATTCTTCGAAAATCCTCCTGCCGATTTCATCGGTCCGCTTGGCCATCGCATGCCGGTCTTGGTCCACGGGCGCGAGGACGAACGCGAAGAGCTTGATGCGCTCGAGGCCGAGATCCGGCCCTTTGCGAAGATCGAGCGGCTCGACCGGCACGGGGTGCACGAACTTTGTCCCCTTCTGAAGGACGATGCCGTCCACGCGATCGCTGACCGCAACGGCATCCGCCTCGACCCTCATGCGCTTCTTCAAGGCAATCTCAAGCAACTGAAGGGCAATCGCGGCACGCTCGAGACCGGCCAGCGCGCAGGCAAGATCGCCCGCTCGAACGGCTGCTGGACGGTTACGAGCGAAAAAGGCGACACTTATCGTGCGCCCATCCTCGTGAACGCCGCCGGTTCCTGGGCCGACCACGTGGCCCGCCTTGCCGGCGCCCGCACGATCGCAATCGAACCCAAGCGCCGAACGATCATCACCTTCGATGCACCCTCCGGCATCCGGCTCGACGGGCTGCCGTTCGCCAAGACGATCGGCGACGAACTCTACTTTGCGCCGGAAAGCGGACGCCTCTTCGCGTCGCCCATGGACGAGGTGCCGAGCGAAGCGTGCGACGCCCAGCCCGACGAATATGAAGTGGCGCTCGCAGCGTTCCGGATGGAGGAACGCACCATCGTCAAGGTCGATCGTATCCACAGCCGCTGGGCTGGCCTTCGATCGTTCACGCGGGACAAGCATCCCGCCGTCGGCTTCGCGCCCGATCAGGAGGGTTTTTTCTGGCTTGCCGGTCAGGGCGGATTTGGCCTCCAGACGTCACCGGCAATGGCTTCGATCGCTTCATCCCTCATCACCGGGGCGCCCTGGCCCGTCCCTGAGGTCACTCCGGCGGAGCTAGACGTCGCCCGTCTGTTCGGACAATCGGCATAGGTCGACCCACCGGTCGGCAACCAGCTCGAAAAGCCGCTCGGTCTGGACCTTGACCGACGTGTTGAGCGAGCCGCCTGCCGGATAAACTACGTCGAAGGCCTTCAGCGAAACATCGAGATAGACGGGCAGGGGGTTCTTCAGTCCAAAGGGACAGACGCCGCCTACCGGATGGCCGGTCAGGTCCAGTGTCTCATCAGGGCCGAGCATCCGGGGTCTTGCCCCCAGCTCGTCCTTGCACTTGCGATTATCGAGGCGGGCATTGCCGCGCGTCACCAGAAGGAAGAGGTGATCACCGGCGCGAACCGCGAGGGTCTTGGCGATGCGGCCTGATTCCACACCGAGGGCCTTTGCCGCGGTGTCGACCGTTGCGGTGCTATCCGCGACTTCGATCAGCGGAAGGTCGCGCGCATTGGCTGCAAGCCAGCTGCGGACGGATTCGAGGGTCATGCGTCCGCCAGGTGGACTATGATCCTCGCGTTCGGGCGTGTTTCTTCGGCGAGGTTTTGCGTAGGCGTCAGAACGTTGATCGTGGTGCTCATCTGGCGAAGCATGGCGCGGCCTAACGCGGGTGGATCCCCGAAGCCAGCCGTCGTGCGCTTCAGGCTCGTTTCGCCCGAGCAAAAAAAAGCGCCCGCTTGGGACGGGCGCTTTCTCTTTTCGATCTGGCTTGCAGATCGGCTGGTTTCAGCCGCCGCTTCCGCCTGAATCCCACCCGCTGCCAAGGATCCAGCTCCAGAAATCCCGACCGGTCTTAACCCTCTTCATATTCCCTTACCCCGCTAGTGCACTGCGACTCGGCAGTAGGGGACGTTAACCTTAATCATTATGGTGATCAAATGAGTAACCATGTGGTTCGCTTCACCTTGAATTCACTCGGAAAATCCATGATTCATAATGGTTTAGAGTATATCTGTTTCGGATCATGGTCACCGACGCAGTGCTCTGGGAGCGGGACCGCCAGGGGAGCGGAGCTCGTTCTTCCCGGCAGGCGATCCGGGGCCAGCCGCGTTCGAGACGAGCGCGCAACAGCAAAAGCGCCCGCCTTGCGGCGAGCGCTTGCTATTCATTCAAGCTCCGGCCTGACCAGCGGTCAGGCGAGGCGGTTCAGCCGCCGCTTCCGCCCGAATCCCAGCCGCAACCAAGGATCCAGCTCCAGAAACCGCGGCCAGTTTTGACCTTCTTCATTTCAGTTACCCCGTTGTTCGACTGCGATTCGGCAGCTCCGGGGATATTAACCTTAATCGTTATGGTTAGCAAACGAGTAACCACGAAGTGAACGCGCAAGGCGCGCGTCCCGGCAATTTCGACGACTTTAGAGGAGGTTAGGCGGCGCTGCGCTTGCGGTCGAAAGCAATGCGCTTGGTCAGGCTGTCGAGGCTCATCGGGCGCCCGACGGCGAATCCCTGGGCGATGTCGCAATCCATTTCGTGAAGGAGCTCCAGGATCTCGCGATCCTCAACGCCTTCGGCGACGACCTTGCGTCCAAGGGAGTGTGCAAGCCCGATGGTCGATTGGACCATGAGCCGGTCGCTTCGATTGTCCGCCATGCCCTTGACGAAGCTTTGGTCGATCTTGATCTCGTTTGCGGGGATTTTCTTGAGATAGTCGAGGGTCGAGAGCCCGGTGCCGTAATCGTCGATGGCGATGTGGACGCCGATATCGCGCAGGCGGGAGATCATATCGAGGCCCTCTCCACTGCCCGCAAGGGCGGCGGTCTCGGTCAACTCGAGCGTCAGCCGATCTGCATCGAGCCCGTGCCGGGCCAGCAGCGCCGAGAGGCGCAGCGTAAATCCCTTGTCAGCAAGGAGCCGCGCCGAGAGGTTCACGGCGATCTCGAAGCTGCTTCCTCGCTTGTTGATCTGCGCGCCTGCAGCGACGGCCTTTTCAAGGACGAAGTCCGTAAGTTTGCCGATCCGGTTGCTCTGTTCCGCGGCCGCAACGAACTCGGAGGCCGCGATCGGGCCTTTTTCAGGGTGCGTCCACCGTGCGAGCGCTTCCGCTCCGGTTATCCGGCGGGTCGCGAGGTCGAGCTTGGGCTGGTAGGCGACCCACACTTCGCCCCGGTCGATCGCTTCGTCGAGCTGGCTTAGCATCGAGAGTTTCCAGGAAGCATTCTCGAGCGTCTCGGGGTCGTGGTATTTCCATTTGAGTCCGTCGTGAGCTGCCTCGTCGGCGGCAACCAGCGCACTTGCGAGCCGGTTCGCGATCGACCTCCCGCTGCCCACTTCCACTCCGAACGCAACGGTCAGGTCCATCGACAGGCCGGAGATCCGGGCCGGGTTGCGAAACAATGCGTACAGTGCCTCGAGGTGATTGCCGACGGGTTGCCCGGTTTGCTCGAACCAGGCGAAAATGCCGCCGTCGCCCTGGTAAAGCACCCGCTTTGGAGCGCCGACCTTCAGTCGGGATACGATCTGGTCAACGAGCTTGGACTCGCTGTTGGGCGGCAGCGCCGCGACGATTTCCTCATAATTGAGGACTCTTAATGCGACGAGGGTCTGCTTCCTGCCCTCGCGATTGGTTCGAAGAGCGTTGAGATTGGGAAGGTTCGTCACGGGGTTGACGAGGCCGCGCGTTCGATACCGCCGCCATGCAAGCACAGCTCCCATGATGAGCAACACGAAAATGCCAGGAGTGACGTCGACGAAGATGAGCCTGGCTTCGAGGAAGACTGGTGCAACGACCAGCATTGCGCCGGCCACGGTGAAGAGAGCGACGCGCTCTGCGAAGCGCCTGCGAAGCAGGGCGGCAGCTCCTGCGCAAAAAGCTATCAGAAAGCCCGGAACCCAGCCGATGTGCACCGGCTTGCCGTATCTTAGTGTTTCGGCCCCGAGCGCGTGCACGTAGACGCCCCCGCCACGGCCGTAACCCGGGATGAAATAGCGGTCGCCGATGAGATCGGAGTCGGTTCCGACGACGACGTCCTTCCCGGCTATGCTCGCTGCCGGAACCCGGCCGCTCAATACATCGCCGGCTGAAATTGCCGGGATAGAATTCACGTCGGTCGAATAGTCGACGGTAAAGCTGCTTCCGGGCCTGCCGCTGGCATCGGCAAGCGCCGCCGCAAAGGACGGCATCGTCTCGCCGCCTTTGCGGACGGCATACGGGAGCTGCCAGACGGCGTTCTGGTAATTGTAGCGGAAACTGATCGTCGCGAGCTGCGCATGCTCTGCCAATGGGGCGATCGGCCTCGACGCGATCAGCGCGCCGTCCTGCGAGCCGACCTTGAAGCGGGTCCCGAGGACGACCTTGCCCGAGCGTCTGATTGCATCTGCAAACAGGCGGTCGTTGGATTTTTCACCCGGATAGTCGAACAGGATATCGAAGAAGATGCGGTGTGCGCCGGCAGCCGTCAGCCGATCGGTAAGCTCTCCCTGGAGCCGGCGGGGCCAGGGCCAGTTGCCATACTGACGAAGGGAAGCATCGTCGATCTTGATGACCACGAGCTGCCCACTGGCCTTGTGCGGATGAAGCGTGTTGCGGACCGTTCGCAGATAATCCTCGGCGATCTCGCCAAAGCCGATCAGCCCGAAGATCAGGCCGGCGAGCGCCGTCCAAAACAGGAGCTTCCAAGGCTTCTTTTCGAATGCCAGATCGGCGCGCTTCGACACTTGCGCGTGGTTCCTTCGCTAGGGTGCCGCACGTATGCGCGCGCAAAGGTTAGGAAATTGATAACCGCGTCGTAATTAACGGCGCCTCGGTGCTCGGCACTCGACAGTTTTTCAACGACCCGCCACAACGGCCGCTGCGCTCATTGCGGGAGTGGTCATGGACTTCATTTCGATCCTGTCGATTTTCGTGCTCGCCTGCTTCGTCGGTTATTACGTCGTCTGGTCTGTTACCCCGGCGCTTCACACGCCGCTAATGAGCGTCACCAACGCCATTTCGTCGGTCATCGTCGTCGGCGCCCTTATCGCCTCGGCCGCCGCCGGCGTCCCGGGCTCCAAGTGGCTCGGACTGACGGCAGTGGCCCTTGCGAGCGTCAACATCTTCGGTGGCTTTTCCGTCACCCAGCGGATGCTCTCGATGTATAAGAAGCGGGAGCGCAAGGATGGCTGAGGCGGCAGCGCACTCGCAGCCTTCCTGGGTGCTGCTTGCCTATCTCGTCGCGGGCGTCTGCTTCATCCTCGCCCTAAGAGGCCTCTCCAGTCCCGAAAGCAGCCGCCGGGGGAATATCACCGGCATCCTCGGGATGACGATCGCGGTGGCGACGACCCTTGCCACCCATCAGCTGGCCTCGTTTCCTGAAATCGTTGCCGCAATGGTCATCGGCGGAGGCATCGGCCTCGTCACCGCACGCAAGATCCAGATGACGGCCATGCCCCAGCTGGTCGCGGCATTTCACAGCCTCGTCGGCATGGCCGCAGTGCTCGTCGGCGCTGCCGCCTACCTCAATCCGGAAGCCTTCGGGATCGCCGTCAGGATCACACCGATCGCGAGCCCGTCGATCATCAGCATCCTGCCTGGAAGCAGGATCGAGATGGGGCTGGGGGTCGCGATCGGTGCAATCACCTTTTCGGGCTCGGTGATCGCCTTTCTCAAGCTCAACGGCAACATGTCGGGCAAGTCCATCCTGCTGCCCTTGAGGCACGTG
The DNA here is from genome assembly GCF_038148795.1 of Sphingomonas agri. Classification (NCBI taxonomy): domain Bacteria; kingdom Pseudomonadati; phylum Pseudomonadota; class Alphaproteobacteria; order Sphingomonadales; family Sphingomonadaceae; genus Sphingomonas; species Sphingomonas agri. The sequence continues at coordinate 471,444 of NZ_JBAPEU010000003.1, forward strand.
ATCAATCTTGGAACGCTTGCCGCCATCCTCTTTCTCATTGCCTATTTCACGCAGGACCAGTCGCCCTGGGTGTACGGCGCGATAACGGCGCTGAGCTTCGCGATCGGATTCCTCCTCATCATCCCGATCGGCGGCGCCGACATGCCCGTCGTAATCTCAATGCTGAACAGCTATTCGGGCTGGGCCGCCGCCGCGATGGGCTTCACGCTCCACAACAGCGCGATGATCATCACCGGTGCCCTCGTCGGAAGTTCCGGTGCGATCCTGAGCTACATCATGTGCCGGGCAATGAACCGCAGCTTCATTTCGGTGATCGCCGGCGGGTTCGGCGGCGCCGGCGCAAGCACCGGAGCGGCCGCCGCGATCGACCGGCCATACAAGCGGGGCTCGGCGGAAGATGCTGCCTTCCTCATGAGCCAGGCCGATCAGGTCATCATCGTTCCGGGTTACGGCATGGCGGTCAGCCAGGCGCAGCATGCACTTCGCGAGATGGCGGACCTGCTGAAGTCCAAGGGCGTCCGCGTTAAATATGCAATTCATCCTGTCGCCGGCCGGATGCCGGGGCACATGAACGTTCTCCTCGCCGAGGCGAACGTACCCTATGACGAGGTGTTCGAGCTCGAGGACATCAACAGCGAATTCGCCCAGACCGACGTCGCCTTCGTGATTGGCGCAAATGACGTTACCAACCCGGCAGCGCGGACTGACAAGAGCTCGCCCATCTACGGCATGCCCGTGCTCGACGTGGAAAAAGCGCGCACGGTGCTGTTCGTGAAGCGGTCGATGGGCGGTGTCGGTTACGCGGGCGTCGACAACGAACTGTTCTACCGCGACAACACGATGATGCTCCTTGCGGACGCCAAGAAGATGGTCGAGGAGATCGTGAAGTCGCTCGGCTAAGTGGTTCAACCATTCGCCGCAAAAGCGATTCACTTCGCGGTAAATTGATGTTTCACGGCTTGTCCGCTCTCCAGTCCTCGCGGAAATGATCGGGAGGGAAGCGTGATTCCCGCGTATCGAATTGGCGAGCCGTGGAGGGGACATCAGTGCGCAAGCTCGGCATCATCGGCGGGACTAGCTGGTCGTCGACCGCGCTTTACTACGAACACATCAACCGTGGCATCGCCCAGCGGCTCGGCGGACTCCACAGCGCCCGCCTCGTCATCGAGAGCCTCGATCTTGCTCCTTTTGCCCAGATGGAGCTTGCGGGCGACTGGGACGGCGTTGCGGAAGTCACGCTTGCCGCTGCCAAGCTCCTCGAGAGAGCAGGCGCCGACGGCATCATCATCACGTCCAATACGGGGCACAAGGTCTATGACGCGGTTGCGCCTATGGTCGGCGTGCCGATGCTGCACATCGCCGATGCCACGGCCGACGAGCTCGCAGCGGATGGCCGCAAACGCGTTGCACTTCTTGGGACGCGCTTCACCATGCTGGAGCCGCATATTCGCAGCCGCCTCGAGGCGAGGGGCATCGTGCTCACTCCCGTCGAGGACGGATGGGTGAAGGAGGTCGATCGCATCATCTTCGAAGAGCTCGCCGCGGGCAGGGTCGTCAGGGACAGCCAGCGCAAGCTCAAGACGCTTATTACCGAACTTGCCAAGCAACGGGTTCAGGCCGTCGTCCTTGGCTGTACCGAGCTCGTCCTCGCAGTCGATGTCCGGGCCAATGTGCTTCCCGTATATGATACGACCGCGCTCCATGCCCGGGCGTGCGTCGAGTGGATGCTCGCCGAGGAGAAGGAGGCAAGGGCTGCTGCCTGAACCCTCGCGCTGGGCCGGCCTAGCGCTTATCTCCGGGTGGTGACCAAAGCCGATCGTCCCGATCATCCGCGAGCTGCCGAGCGCTTCAACGAAGAGCAGGCGACCAATGCCGTGCGCGGCGAGGGCGCTCCCGACCTCGAGGCCGGGATTGCTGCAATCAGGGAAGTCCTGAAAACCCTTCCGTCGCGGCCGGGCGTCTATCGAATGCAGGATGCCCGGGGAGACGTGCTCTACGTCGGGAAAGCGCGCGTCCTCAAGAACCGCGTCACCAACTATACCCAGGTGAGCAAGCTGCCCAAGCGGCTTCAGCGGATGATCGCGCAAACGCGCTCGATGACCATCGTCACCACGCGCACCGAAGCCGAGGCGCTGCTGCTGGAAGCCCAGCTCATCAAGCGCTTCCGGCCGCCCTACAACGTGCTTCTGCGGGACGACAAAAGCTTCCCCTTCATTCTCCTGCGCGAGGATCACGACTTTCCCCGCATCCAGAAGCATCGCGGTGCGAGGCGCATCAAGGGTCAGTATTATGGTCCCTTCGCAAGCGCTGGTTCGGTTACCCGGACGCTTAACGCACTTCAGAAACTTTTTCTCTTAAGAAGCTGTTCCGACAGCTTTTTTGCCAATCGATCGCGGCCGTGCCTGCTCTATCAGATCAAGCGCTGTTCGGCGCCCTGCGTCGGGCGCATCAGCGAAACCGATTATGTCGAGCTCGTTGGCGAGGCCAAGGAGTTCCTCGCCGGCAAATCGACCGGTGTTCAGCTCCGCCTGTCCCGCCTAATGGCCGAGGCCGCTGAAAAGCAGGACTACGAGCTTGCAGCCGTCTATCGCGACCGGCTCCGCGCGCTCACCTACATCCAAGGCAGCCAGACGGTGCATGCCGAAGGCCTTGGCGATGCGGACGTGTTTGCACTTGCCTGCAAGGCGGGGACCGTGTCGATACAGGCATTCTTCATTCGCGGCGGACAGAATTGGGGTCACCGGGCCTTCTTCCCGGCACATACGAGCGACGTCCCGGAAGCTGAGGTTTTATCGAGTTTTCTGGTCCAGTTTTACGAGGACATGCCGCCTCCCAGGCGGATTCTCGTCGATCGCGAGCTGAGGGACTGGGAACTACTCGAGGAAGCTCTGTCGGAACGCGCCGAGCGGAGGGTCGCGATCGAAGTTCCGCAGCGCGGCGCCAGGCGGAAGCTGATGGAGCAGGCGCGCCGCAACGCCGAAGAGGCGCTCGACAGGCGCCTCGCGGAGACGACCACGCAGACGAGGATCCTTCGCGAGCTCATGGATACGTTCGAGCTCGCGGATATCCCCAAGCGTATCGAGGTCTACGACAACAGTCATATCATGGGCACGAATGCCACCGGCGCAATGATCGTCGCTGGCCCCGAGGGCTTTCGCAAGAACAACTATCGGAAGTTCAACATCAAGAGACCTGAAACACAGCCAGGCGATGATTTCGCCATGATGCGCGAGGTTCTCGAAAGGCGTTTTGCGCGTCTCGAGAAAGAGGATCCTGACCGCGAGAGTGGCGAATGGCCAGACCTGCTGCTCATCGATGGCGGAAAGGGGCAGCTTTCGGCTGTCTGCGAGGTACTGGAAGACATGGGTGTCCACGACGTGCCAATCGTCGGGGTTTCCAAGGGACCCGATCGCAACGCCGGCCGCGAGACGTTTCACTTGCCGGGGGGGCGCGAGGTCACGCTGCCGCCAAATTCAGCCTTACTGTTTTATCTCCAGCGCTTGCGTGATGAAGCTCACAGGTTTGCGATCGGCACTCACCGAGCGAAGAGGGCCAAGAGTCTCACCACATCGACCCTCGATGAAGTGCCCGGAATCGGTCCCAACCGCAAACGAGCGCTGCTGATGCATTTTGGAACTGCAAGAGCCGTCAAAGGGGCGGCGCTCGAGGACCTTGAGAAAGCGCCCGGGATCAGCAGGGCGATGGCGCGCCAACTGTACGATTATTTTCATCCGCGCGCATGAGAAGCGAGACGGAGGCAATCGTCTGTGCGCTGAGGAGCCATGGCGAACATGGTGCGATCGTCCGTCTTATGACGCCGGAGCAGGGTCTCCTGGCGGCCTATGTGCGGGGCGGACGAGGCCGGCGCATGAGGCCCGTGCTGATCGCCGGGAATATTGTCCAGGCACAGATGTCGGCACGGACCGAGACTCAGCTTCCACAGGCCAGCATCGAATTAATTCACAGCCGTGGGCCGCTGCTTGGCGAACCCTTGCCCGCTACCGCGATCGAATGGGCGACAGTTCTCATCGCAACGGTGCTGCCAGAAGGCCAGCCTTACCCACGCCTCTACCAGGCCCTCGATGGACTATTGGGCGCGATCGAGGCTGCACCTTCGGCGAGCGGGTGGGGTGCTGCGCTCGTCCGCTTCGAGTTGTTGCTTCTGGCCGAGCTTGGCTTCGGCCTTGATCTTACGAATTGTGCAGTGACCGGCAGTAACGACAATCTCGTTGCCGTCAGTCCCAAGTCGGGCAGGGCGGTGAGTGCAGCCGAGGCGGCGCCGTATGCCGGCAAGCTCCTCAAACTCCCGTCGTTTGTTCGCGAAGGAGGCAGTGCGTCCTGGGAGGACATATTGGACGGGCTTAGCCTCACCGGCCATTTTCTCTTGCGTGATGCGCTCGCGGACCGGTCCAGGCCAATCACCGAACCCCGGCACAGACTCGTCGAACGGTTGCGCCGCGCCAGTGGTCTCGCCTAGGCTCCGCAACGTGACCACCGACGCGATCGCCATGCTGTTCCCCAATGTTGCAGTGACTCGCGGCATTGCGGTGCGGGTCGCGGTGAGCTTTCTTGCCGAGCAATCCGACCCCGCAAGCAACCGCTGGTTCTGGTCATATCATGTGCGCATCGAGAATGGTGCCGAGGTCGCGGTGCAGCTGCTTTCGCGCAGCTGGACGATCATCGATGGCCGCGGAACCGTCCACGAAGTCGTCGGAGAAGGCGTCGTCGGCGAGATGCCGCTGATCGCTCCGGGCGCGAGTTTCGATTATGTATCGGGTTGTCCGCTCGACACTTCGAACGGCGCCATGAGCGGCAGCTACCGGATGGTCGACGAGGACGGCACCGCTTTTGACGTTGAAATTCCGCGCTTCCAGCTCCTCAGCGCCTGAGAAGGTGCGCAGACGAGCGCGGTCCCTCCATCTCGTGGGTGACAGGCAGACTGGAAAGGTTCAGGTTCGATCTGAACCTTTACTCGGCGGCATCCCTGACGGGCTTGTCGAACTCGGTGCGATGCAATCGGGGGCTAAATGCTGAGATTTTTGCGCCGCCAGCGCAGCAATCCCTCGGGTCCTCCGGACTGCCGGGCCTATGTGATCGGAGACGTCCATGGCCGGCTCGACCTACTCGAAGACCTGCTCGCGAAGATTCATGCCGAGATTCAGCACCGTCCTCCCGAACGCACCCTGCTGGTCTTCGTCGGAGATCTCATCGACCGGGGCCCCCGTTCCGCCAACGTCCTCGAACGTCTCCGAACCTATCGTCGCGGCGGCATCGAGCCAGTTTTCATCCTCGGTAACCATGAGGAGGTCTTGCTTCGCATCCTCGCCGGTGAAGCTCCGCTAATCGCCGACTGGCTCTGCTTTGGGGGTGCTGAATGCCTCCAGAGCTACGGAGTTGATCCCGCCGAAATCGCGCTTCTCGACGAGGACGAAGCTGTAGCTCGCATCCGGAATGCCATCCCGAAAAACCACGTAGAATTCCTTGAAGACTTCACCTGCAGCCTCAGCTTTGGCGACTATCTCTTTGTCCACGCAGGCGTGAGGCCCGGCGTTCCCCTTGACCGGCAGAGCGAGTTCGATCTGCGCTGGATCCGCGAACCATTTCTAAGCGATAGTAGCGACCATGGTTTCATGGTGATCCATGGTCATACGATCTCGAAAGGGGTGGACGAACGGCCCAATCGCATCGGGATCGACACTGGAGCCTATCGCACCGGAATTCTGACAGCCCTTGCGATCGAGGGTGAGAGCCGGTGGCTGCTCGATACGGCCGGGCGAGACTGATTTGCAGCAGCCGGTTGAAAATCAAGCGATGCCCTCACAAGGATCGGCGCCTGAAAGAGTGAGCGACGGGAACTGCCGACCTGAAGGATCGCAAGGGCTGCCAGGGAGAGTGTTCGTCAACCTCCACGCCATCCGCGAGCCACACGCGCTTCAGCGAGCGGAACAGCCCATTGAACCCTTCAATGGTTTGCAGCAGGTTTCAGGGAACGCTACTCGGATTTGAGTGGTGCCAGTAACCGCTCATTTAAGAAACAATCGCTCAATCCGTTGAGCGGCCCATTCGGAAAGTCGCCGTTTATCAGGGCCTTCTGACATTTCAAATAACAGGGTTGTCCAGTCTAATGGTCAGGGCCAGTCTCACCATGTCATTCAGAAGTGCGGCGCACGTCGATTAGCCGAAATCTGCGAGCCTGCGTCTGATACGGTGGTGCATGGAGAGGCACCGCTGACGGATAATTGGTGATTGAGGGCAAAGCCGATGCGCTCGCGCCGCGCTCAGGCCGAGCGAGTTAAAAGGGGGGGTTATGAACAGGTTTCTTCTCAGCACCGCGCTGTGCACGCTGGGCTTTGTCCACGCCGGTGCCGCTAACGCGCAAACCGTGCCGAACACGCCCGCCCAGCAAGAGGCTCAGTCCGACCCCAACGCGATCGTTATTACGGCCCAGCGCCGCGAACAATCTGCGCAGGATGTGGGCATCGCCCTTAGTGTCGTGACCGGTGACCAGCTCGTGAAGCGCGGCATCACCAATGTTAACCAGCTGCAGGAGGCCACCCCGAACCTTGAGGTCGAGCCCGCGTTTGGAGGGGGCGCGGCCCAATTTCGTCTTCGCGGCGTAGGTTTCCAGGATTACGCGACAAACAACTCACCGACTGTCGGCGTGTATGTGAACGACGTCGCCTACCCGGTGCCCGTAATGACGCAGGGCCTTATCTTCGACATTGCGCGCGTCGAAATCCTGCGGGGTCCGCAAGGAACGCTATATGGTCGTAACACAACGGGCGGCGCGATTAACTTCATCACTAACAAGCCGACCAACCGCTTGGGGGCCGGCGGAACGATCGAGTATGGCCGTTTCAATGCCCTGAAGGCGGAAGGCTATGTGAATGCGCCGCTTGGAAACATCGCGTCCTTCCGCATTTCGGGGATGACCGAGCAGGGCGGTGGTTACCAGCACAACCGAGTTGATGGGCGCGGTCTCGGGGACGCCAATCGCTGGGGCGTCCGTGGTCTGCTCAAATTGGATCCAAGCCCCGAGCTTTCCGCGCTGATCGACGTCCACGCTGGCCGCGACAAATCGGAAGCGATCGGGCTCTACCTTATCAATCCGCTGCACACTCGGAACGGACGTGGTCCGACGATACCGGCCGATACCGATCGGTTTGCGACGGGGTGGGGTGTTTCTCCGGCGCTCATTCGGGATGCCGGCTTGTCACCCAACCAGAAGCCTGGTCGCAACAACAAGAGCTGGGGTACCTCACTGAACCTCACTTATGACTTTGGTCCGGCCCTGTTTACGACGATCACCAGTTACGAGAAACTGAAGCGCGAGGAATTCGGGGACTGGGATTCCTCGCCGTCGATCGAGGCAGACACCTTCTTTGGTTCCAACGTTCATGTCTTTTCCGAGGAAGCGCGCTTCTCATCGCATCCCAAGAGCCGCTTCACCTGGGTCGCCGGCGTCTATTATTCGGCGCAGAATCTGGACGAGCGCTACTTTTCCGACTTCATAGACATTTTCGGCACCTACGGCCGGGTCAAGTACAACCAGAAAGTGCATTCGATCAGCGCGTTCGGCCAGGCCGAATATGCCGTGACCAACCAATTGAGCCTCATCGGCGGACTTCGTTACGAGGAAGAAACCCGCAAGCTCAATGGTTTCGGCACGGCCTTTGGCGGAGCGACTGCGCTTCCTCCTACAGACGTGTCAACGAAGATGAAGCCGCTGACCGGAAAGGCTGAGATCCAGTATAAGATCCAGCCAAACTTCATGGTCTATGCGTCCGCCAGCCGCGGGGTGAAATCGGGCGGTTTTACGACCTACAACACCGGCAATTCCTCGGCCATCCAGCCGTTCAAGCCGGAGGTGCTGTGGGCCTATGAAGGCGGCTTCAAATCCGACTTCTCGCGCGCATTCCAGCTGAACGGCGCGGCTTATTATTACGACTATCGCAATCAGCAGGTCTTGTCGGCGGTGTACGGCGTGAACGGGCCGGTGGGCCGGTTCGCGAACGTTCCGAAGTCACGGATCTGGGGCCTTGAACTTGAATCGACGCTGCACCCGACGCACGGCCTGACCATTTCTCAGTATGCGAGCTATAAGAGCGGCAAATATCTCGATTTCTTCGATCTCGACGTTCCCGCGTCGCGGGCCGCCGGTCACGCCGTCTACGTCGACAAGAGTGGCCAGCGCATTCCGTTCCCGCACTGGTCGTACGGCGGGTCGATCAATTACGACATGCCGGTTGGCGCTTATGTCGTGAGCGCGAACGGCACGTACAGCTATCGTGACCGCTATCCGTCCTGGCTGGGCGCCACCTACGATGTGAAGGGATATTGGCTGGCCAACGCCGAAATCTCGCTCGCTCCGTCGTCGGGTGCCTGGCAGGCAGCCTTGTGGGCCCGGAACATCTTCAACAAGAAGTACGATCTCACCCGTAACTTCTTCACCAGCGCCGATATCGCGCAGCCCGGACGGCCACGTTCTTACGGCGTTCGGTTGAGCTTCAAATACTGAGGTCTCAAAGGATCGCCGACTGGTCGAGTTCAGCGAGCAACGCGTCGGTCATTTCCATCGTCGAGACCGGAGCGAGCCCGCCGTTCGCAAGGTCAGCGGTCCGAACCCCTCTTGAAAGCAATGCCCGGACGGCCCGGTCGAGAAGGTCCGCCGCATCGGGCTTTCCTAGCGAGTATCGGAGGCACATCCCGAACGAGAGAATCGTCGCTAAAGGGTTGGCGCGGCCTTGTCCGGCTATGTCCGGTGCTGACCCGTGCACGGGTTCGTAGAGGCCTTGCGCCTTGCCTCCCGCCGCGTGGCCAAGCGAAGCGGATGGCAAAAGCCCGAGCGATCCGGTCAGCATGGCCGCTTCGTCTGACAGAATGTCACCGAACAAATTGTCGGTGACCACGACGTCGAACTGGCGCGGGTCGCGCATCAGCTGCATCGCCATATTGTCTGCGTACATGTGGGAAAGTTCGACGTCGGGATAGTCATCGGCGAGTGCGCTGACGATGCTTCGCCAGAATGCCCCCGTTTCCATCACGTTGGCCTTGTCGACCGAGCAGAGTTTCGACCGGCGGCCGCGGGCCAGTTCGAATGCGACCCGCGCGACCCGCTCAATCTCCCGTTCGGAATAGGCCTGGGTGTCGAAAGCGCGGACCGTGCCGTCAGGCAGTTGTTCCCGTCCGCGCGGCTGCCCGAAATAGACACCGGACGTCAGCTCGCGGATGATCAGGATGTCGACCCCATCGATCAGCTCGGGCTTGAGCGAGGATGCCGCGACCAATTCCGGAAAGCAGACCGCGGGCCGCAAATTGGCGAAGAGGTCGAGATCGCGGCGGAGCCGGATCAGCCCTGCTTCGGGCCGGTCGCTAACCTTGCGGTCGTCCCAATTGGATCCTCCGACCGCACCGAACAGGATCGCGTCCGAAGCCCTGGCTCTTTCGACGACGGCGTCGGTGACGGGCAATCCATGAGCATCGATAGAGGCACCGCCGACCAGATCGCTCCCGATTTGAAAATTGAAATTGAGATGCTGCGCGAACCAATCAACCACGGGCAGCGTCGCTGCGACGACTTCGGGGCCGATTCCGTCGCCAGGAAGGACGAGCAGCCGGAAGTGCGATCCCTCAGATGCAGCGGCCACCGTCGACCTCAAGGGCGATCCCCGTCACCATCGCCGCGTCGTCGGAACAGAGATAGGCCGCCGCCGCTGCCATGTCCTCCGGGGTCGACAGCCTGCCGAGCGGGATCGATGCGACCATTCGCGCGCGGCCTTCGTCGCTGTCTTCCCCCATGAACGTCGCAAGAAGGGGCGTTGCACCGGCTACCGGGTTAATTGCGTTGACCCGGATCGCCGACGGCGCGAGCTCGATCGCCATCGCGCGCGTCGCCGCGGTCATCCAGCCCTTCGAGGCATTGTACCAGGTAAGGCCCGGACGTGGTCGGACCGCGCCGGTCGACGCGACGTTGAGGATCGCACCGCCCCCCGATGATTTCATGGCTGGGACGAAGTGACGTGAAGTCAGAAATACCGATTTGGCGTTCACCGAAAAAATCTTGTCGAACAATTCCTCCGAAACGCCTTCCAGCGGCTGCGGTGAGTGTCCGACGCCGGCATTATTGACGAGCACGTCAAGGCGGCCGAACTCACGCAGCAGCGAAGCTGCCATTTTTCCGACTTGGCTGTCAGTTGCGACATTCGCTTCGAAAGCGAGCGAGCCATTGCCCAGGCTTTTCGCCACCTCCTCAGCGGCATTGAGGTTGATGTCCACGACCGCGACGCGTGCACCTTCCGCAGCGAGGCGACGGGCTATGCCGGCACCGAACCCGGAACCGCCACCGGTCACCAGCGCCGTCTTGCCAACGAAGCGCGAACAGGAAATTTCACCCATGATAGGCCGCTACCGTCTTGAGAGTTGAGAAGGAGTAGAGTGCTTCCATGCCTTTTTCGCGGCCATGGCCCGAGCGGCCGACGCCACCAAACGGCAATTCGACGCCGCCCGCTGCGCCGTAGTTGTTGAGGAACACCTGACCGGCCCTGAGCGAACGCGCGAGGCGCATTTGCCGCCCTCCGTCCTTGGTCCAGGCGCCTGCCACCAAACCATATGGCGTCCCGTTCGCGAGCTCGATCGCATCGTCCTCGCTGTCGAACGGAATCACGACGACCAGCGGCCCGAACACTTCTTCCTGCGCCAGCCGGTGGTCGCCGGAGACGTCCGCGAACAGCGACGGCGGCACGTAGTGGCCACCCGCCGGTGCGTCTTCAACGATTGAGCCGCGACCGACCAGTTTGAGCTCGCGCTCGCCCTGCTCGAGATAGCGCGCGACCACTTCCTGCTGCTTGTTCGAGATGAGCGGCCCGAGAGCATGATCATCCATCGCCGGACCAGCCTTGAGATCGTTGAACTTCCTGCCAAGCCGGTCGACGACTTCCTCGTACACGCCGCGCTGAACGATGATTCGCGATCCGGCCGAGCAAGTCTGCCCGGCGTTCTGGATCCCGGCGTTGAGGAGAAATGGGAGTGCTGATTCGATGTCTGCGTCATCGAACACGACCTGCGGCGACTTGCCGCCTAACTCGAGCGTCACGGGCACGGCATTGCGGCTCGCCGCGGCCTGCACGGTGGCGCCAACGCCCGTCGAACCGGTGAACGACACGTGGTCGATCCCTCGGTGTCCGGCGAGCGCTTCGCCGGCGACAGGGCCGGTCCCTGGAACGACGTTAAGTACGCCCGGGGGAAGACCCGCTTCATGCAGCAGCTCTGCGACTGCTAGCGAGGTCAAGCTCGCCTGTTCTGCGGGTTTCAGCACTGCAGCATTGCCCATCGTAAGCGCGGCGACCACGGAGCGGCCGATGATCTGCATCGGGTAGTTCCACGGGATGATGTGCCCGGTGACACCGAACGGTTCGAGCAAGGTGTAGACGGTGTAGCCTGCCTGATACGGAATGGTTTCGCCGTGGATCTTGTCGGCCGCTCCGCCGTAAAATTCGAAGTATCGCGCCAATGCTCGAACATCGGCGCGAGCCTGGCTGATCGGCTTACCGACATCACTCGCTTCAAGCTCGGCGAGCCAGTCTGCGTGCTTGGTGACGATCGCACTGATTGAGGACAGGAAGCGACCCCGCTCGGCTGCGCTCAGTTTACCCCAAGGTCCGCGCAAGGCCGCTCGCGCTGCTTCGACCGCATGGTCCACATCCTGCTCCGACGCGAGCTGAAGCTCGCCGATCGTGTCGCCCGTCGAAGGGTTCTCGATCGCCGTGACGCCGCCGTGGGATGAGGTCCACTTGCCGCCAATGAACAGCCCCTTTGGATAACGAAGTGTCACAAGCTTGGCCTCTTGATCACGGATTGATTGGCCACGGACGTTGCGGACCGCGGATGCGCTCAAATTCGCGCGAGAACTGCAACACACCAAGGTCGTCGAAGCGATCGCCCACGATCTGCAGTCCGATCGGAAGTCCACTGCTGGTGTAACCGCAATTGATAGACGCAGCCGGCTGTTCCGTCATGTTGGCGGGCACGGTGAAGCCGATATGCTCAAACGGTCGCCTGGGGTCGTCCGTCGGCATCGCCTGCTCCGCGCCGCACGCCGGAATCGGCGCCGTTGGTGAGATGATGAAATCGAAGCCCTGGAACGCGCGCATGCCAAGCTCGCGCATTCGGATGATCTGGTTGAAGCCTGTATAGACGCTCATCCCGTCATAGGCCGGCGCGGCTTCGATCCAGGCACGGATGAACGGAGTGATCTTCGCGTAGCGCTCGGGCGACAGATGTCTCGTCTCGGCAAGAAAGCGGGTGCGCCAGAAACGGTCCAGCCCGTCCAGCATCTCCTCGGTCAGGAACGGCCGGACCGGCTCGATGTGGACGCCCGCATCTGCGAGCAGCTTTGCCGCATTCTCGACAGAAGCAGCGACTTCCGGTTCGACTGGCAACCCGCAACCCGCGTCCATTTGCAGGCCGACGCGAAGGCCTGCCAGACGGCGATCGAGCTTGTCCCATTCGATGTCAGCGGGCGGAAGGCTCATGTAATCGCGGGCATCCGGCTGCGAAAGCACCTCCATCATCAACGCGGAATCCTCGACGGTGCGTGTCATTGGCCCGGCCACACGACCGATGAAAGGAGGATCGATCGGGATTCGTCCGAAGCTGGGTTTCAGCGAATAGATGCCGCACCACGACGCAGGCAGACGGAGCGACCCGCCAATGTCGGTTCCCACGTGCAGCGGTCCATAGCCCGCTGCTGCGGCCGCGCCGGCTCCGCTGCTTGATCCGCCGGGTGTCCGGCTGAGGTCCCATGGGTTGCGGGAGAGTGGATGGAAGCTCGAGACCCCCGAGGACAGCATGCCGTAATCGGGGTTGGTTGTCTTGGTGACGATGATCGCCCCGGCCTCGCGAAGCCGTGCAGCGGGCGGCGCGTCGGCTGGCTGCGGATTCATGTCGCCTGCGGCGGTTCCAACGGGTTTGGGCACGCCCTTGGTCGCGATCATTTCCTTGATGCTGACGGGCACGCCTTCGAGGCTCCGCGCGCTGCCGTCACGCCAGCGTTGCAGCGAGGCTTTCGCGACGATCCGGGCCTGGTCAGGCTCAAACGCGTAAGTGGCGTGAAGTTTTGGCTCCAGCGCCTCGATCCGAGCGATTACGGATTCGATCACGTCGATGGGAGCAAAACTGCCTGATCGGTAACCGTTGAGAAGCTCGCCGGCAGTCAGGTCGCAAAGCTCACTCAACCACGATCTCCTTGCTCAGTCCATGCATCGCCCGGGACGACTGTTTTGAGGCATCGCAAGTCGCGTTGCCAAGCCTGTTATTCGCGGCTTGCCTTCTCGCGAATCTTGAACGATATCCCGAAGTGCTCATTTTGTTGAGCAGTGGAGGACCGATGGAAAGCGATGTTGGGCCGCGTCTTCGGGCGCTTCGGACCCGCCTCGGCCTAAGCCAGCGAGCGTTGGCGAAACGTGCAGGCGTCCCCAGCAGCACGGTGTCGCTCATCGAGGGTGGCCATACCAATCCCTCGATAGGCTCGCTCAAGCGACTGGTCGACGCGGCCGGCATTTCGCTGGGTGACTTCTTCAATCTCGAAGTCCGCGACGAGAACCAGGTTTTCTTCAAAGCATCAGATCTCGTCGAGATTTCGCGAGGCGACGTATCCTATCGTCAGGTCGGCTCCTCGGGCGCCTCGTCGCTGCAGATTCTGTACGAAACCTACCAGCCGCGGTCGGACAGCGGGCGGGTTCTCCTGTCTCACGAAGGCGAGGAAGGCGGGATCGTCATCTCGGGCAAGCTCGAGGTTACGGTGGGCGACCAGACAAAAGTGCTCCGCGCAGGCGAGGCTTATCTGTTCAAGAGCACGACCCCGCACCGCTTTCGCAATGTGACGGATGATGTCTGCACCCTCATCTCCGCCTGTACGCCGCCCTCGTTTTGACCGCGGAGATTTCGATTATCGCCTAAGTTGCTCAATATTCTGAGCGGGTCAACGGAAGTCCCCAACAGTTTCCGATACTTAAGTCAGGCTTAGAAAGAGGCTTGCAAGGCCTCATGCACCTGGAACACTCTTTGTGAGCGCACATGGGGATGCAAGGGGGAAATGCTGAACGACTGGGCACCGAGCACCGATTTTTTCTGGATGCCGTTCACCGACAACCGGTCTTTCAAAAAGGCGCCCCGGCTGTTGGTTTCCGCGTCCGGGATGCACTATCGTGATGCCCAGAACAATCTCATCCTGGACGGCGCTGCGGGTCTGTGGTGCGTCAATGCGGGCCACGGCCGAGATCGGATTGTCGATGCCATCCGCAGGGAAGCAGGGGTGCTCGACTACGCGCCCACGTTCCAGCTCGGTCATCCGCTTGCGTTCAAGCTCGCCGAACGCCTCGAGACCTTCTTTCCGCCGCCGCTCGACCGCGTTTTCTTCGCCAACTCCGGATCGGAGGCAGTCGACAGCGCACTGAAGATCGCGTTCGCTTATCAACGGGCGAAAGGCTTTCCGGAGCGGAGCGGTTTGGTCGGCCGCCGTCGCGGCTACCACGGTGTCGGCTTCGGCGGCATTTCGGTCGGCGGTATCGAAAATAACCGCCGCGGCTTTCCGACGTTGCCGAACGTCAGCCATCTGGCCGACACGCTTGGCCCAGATCACCAGCGGTTCACGCGCGGTTTGCCCGAGGCGGGCGCGACTCTCGCCGATGAGCTCGAGGAAATTATCGATCGCGAAGGCGCGGAAACGATCGCCGCCGTCATCGTCGAGCCCGTCGCCGGCTCGACCGGCGTCTTGATTCCGCCCACTGGGTATCTCGAACGGCTTCGCGAAATCACGCAGGCGCATGGCATCCTGCTCATTTTCGACGAAGTTATAACGGGGTTTGGCCGCTTGGGCGCGGCGACCGCAGCCCACTTTTTCAACATCATTCCGGACCTCATCACAGGCGCCAAGGGGTTGACCAATGGTGCTGTCCCGATGGGCTGTGTCGCGGTCAGCCGATCAATTCACGATACCATCATCGACCATGCCGAAGGCGGCATCGAATTCTTCCACGGCTATACTTGCTCGGGGCATCCGCTTGCCGCTGCAGCGGGCTTGGCCACACTCGACGTCTATGCCGAAGAAAAACTGTTTGAACGCGCGCGATCTCTGAGCGCCCGATGGGAAGACGCGGTTCATTCTTTGCGCGACGCGTCGCACGTCATTGATATCCGCAACCTCGGACTTGTCGCCGGAATTGAGCTTGAGCCTCGTCCCGGCGCTGCCGGTGCAAGAGCAATGGAAGCTTTCCATCGCTGCTTCGACCAGGGGCTGCTGATCCGCGTGACGGGCGACACGATTGCGCTGTCGCCACCGCTCATCATCGAACCGGCGCAGATCGATGAGATCGCAGGGCGACTACGAAGCGTCCTATCGACGATCGACTAGTGACCGTTCGTCCCCCGGCACACCTGATTCCAAGCGTTCTCGTCAAGGTCGTGCTAGCCCTGATCGGGCTGCTGTCTGCGTTCGGTGCGCCGCTGATCGCGGCGGGCCAGCATTCCTCGATCGTGATCGGAATGCCGCTGGAGCCGCCCAATCTGGATCCCACGGCCGGCGCAGCAGCCGCGGTCGATGAAGTGGTCTACCAAAATATCTTCGAAGGCCTGACCCGGATGACTGAGGCAGGAACGGTCGAGCCTGCACTGGCGCAGGGCTGGACAATTTCGCCCGACCATCTCGTTTATATCTTCAAGCTGCGCCCCAACGTCCGTTTCCACGACGGTTCTCTGCTGACCGCCGCCGACGTGAAATTCTCCCTCGACCGTGCGCGCGCACAGGACTCCGCCAATGCCCAGAAGGCACTGCTAGAACCGGTCACGTCGGTCGATGTCGTCGATCCCCTCACCGTCAAAATCAGGCTGAACCGGCCCTACGCGGAGTTCCTTTCGGTATTGGCGTGGGGCGACATGGTAATCGTTAGCCCGGCGTCGGCTTCGACCAATGCCAGCCGCCCGATCGGCACGGGCCCATTCCGCTTTGAAAGCTGGCAGCGCGGGACGTCTGTGCAGCTTTCGCGCAATCCGACCTATTGGGGGCGTGCGCCCGCACTCCAGCGTGCCACCTTCAAATTCTATAGCGACCCGACAGCTGCCTATACGGCGATCCGATCCGGCACCGTCGATGCGTTCGTCAACTATTCCGCACCGGAGAATGTGTCCGAATTCAAGGCCGATCCGCATTTCGTTGTCACGTTGGGCTCGACACAGAGCAAGACGATCCTCGCGCTCAACAACGAAGTGGCGCCGCTAAACGATTTACGTGTGCGTCGTGCAATCTCCTACGCGGTCAATCGTAACGCGATCATTCAGGGCGCGATGTTCGGCTTCGCGACGCCCATCGGCAGTCACTTCTCGCCGGCCGATCCAGCCTATATCGATTTGACCGGCTTTTATCCCTACGACCCCGTCAAGGCACGGCAACTGCTCGCCGAAGCCGGTTATCCCCACGGCATGGACCTCGTCCTGAGGCTGCCGCCCCGTGCTTACGCACGACGGAGTGGGGAGATGATCGTTGCCCAACTTCAAGCAGTCGGAATCCGCACCCGGATCGAGAATATGGAGTGGGCGCAGTGGCTCGACCAGGTTTTCGGCCGGCACGATTTCGAGATGACGATCGTCGATCACGTCGAACCGATGGACTACGGTATCTACGGTCGCCCCGATTATTATTTCGGGTATCACAGCGCTTCGTACAACGCGTTGCTGAAGCAACTCGAAGGTACCCTCGACCCCGATCATCGCAAGGCAATCCTGCAGAAAATGCAGATTCAGTTGGCAAGTGATGCCGCCAACGTTTTCCTGTTCCAGCAGCCGAGGATCAATGTCCACCGGAAGGGGATCGAAGGGCTGTGGGTCAATTCGCCGATCGCGGGAACGATCCTTGCCGGCGTGACCATGGACGGAAATGCCGCAATTGCTTCGGCGGAGAGGGGAGGATCAAGGGCAACAGGGGGGATTGGGCTGGCCGCGTTGCTAGCTGGCCTTGCCGTCCTCGTTGCCTGGATGTTGCGAAGGATCGGGCCGCTTGGGACTGCGCGACGGCTCGGATCCTTCGGAGCCACGATGATCGCCGCGACCATCGTCATCTTCGTCCTGTTGCAGATCGTACCCGGCGATCCTGCTCGGTACATGATGGGCCTGAACGCAAGTCCCTCATCCATCGCTGCACTGCACCGGGAGATGGGCCTCGATGCTCCGCCACTGCAACGCTACTTTGCCTGGTTCACAGGCCTTCTCCAGGGTCAGTTCGGCACGAGCTACACCTACAAGGTCGATGTCGGAAACCTGATCGCAGACGGTCTTGTGGTCTCGCTCCCGCTAGCCCTCATTGCGACCTTGCTCTCATTGCTGATTGCGTTTCCGCTTGGCCTGCTTGCGGCTGCCAAGCGGCAAAGCCCCACCGGCGCGGCGGTCTCGGCGCTAGCGCAGGCGGGGATCGCGCTGCCGAATTTCTGGTTGGCGATGCTGCTGGTCTTGGTCATCTCCATCCGGTTGAAATGGCTTCCCGCCGGGGGTTTCGACGGCTGGTCAGCTGGGTTCTGGCCAGCGCTCAAATCGCTCATCCTTCCGGCGATTGCGCTTGCAACGCCGCAAGCTGCGATCCTCACTCGCGTGCTGCGCTCGGCCTTGGTCGAGACAATGCACGAAGACTATGTCCGCTCCGCCCGCGCCAAGGGGCTCTCACGGGGGCAAGCGCTTCGCCGTCACGCGCTTCGGAATTCGCTGATTCCGGTCCTTTCTGTACTCGGGCTGCAAATTCCCTTCCTACTGGCTGGCGCGATCATCATTGAAAATGTGTTCACCCTGCCGGGGCTTGGCCGATTGGTGTTCCAAGCGATCACCCAGCGTGACCTCATCGTCGTTCAAGGCGTCGTCGTCGTGCTGGTCTTCTTCGCTGTCGCGATGGCGATGCTCGTTGATCTTGCTTATCTCGCGGTCGACCCGCGCCTCGCCAGCCCCAGCGAGAGGCCATGAGCGGCCGGCGTCTCCCGGCGGCCTTGTGGACCGGGGCGGTCCTGACCGCGCTGGTGTTCCTGGTCGCCCTCGTCTCACTCGTCTGGACTCCGAGCTCGTACGAGACGATGAATCCGGACGCCTTGCTGCAGGCGCCGTCCTGGCGGCATCCGTTCGGCACCGATCACTTCGGGCGCGACCTGCTGTCGATGGTGATGGCAGGCACTCAGACATCGCTTGGGGTTGCGTTGGTGGCGATCGCGATGGGGCTTGGCATCGGGGCGCCGCTCGGCCTTCTCGCTGCGGCGAAAGACGGCTGGCTTGGCGAACTGGTGATGCGTGCATCGGATGTCGTCTTTGCCTTTCCCTCACTGCTGCTTGCCGTGATGATTTCCGCGACACTCGGTCCCGGCGCGATCAATGCCATCATCGCAATCGGCATTTTCAACGTACCGGTGTTCGCGAGAATTACGCGCGGAGCTGCACTCCCCTTGTTTGAGCGCGAATGGGTGCTCGCCGCACAGGTGGCGGGAAAAGGACGGATGCGGATCGCAGCCGAGCACGTTGCGCCAAACCTCTCGGCTCTACTTCTCGTTCAGGCGACGATCCAATTCTCGCTCGCGATCCTCGCGGAAGCAGGGCTCTCCTATGTCGGACTTGGAACCCAGCCGCCGACGCCCAGCTGGGGCCGGATGTTGAGTGAAGCACAAACGTTGATCGGTTCTGCGCCCTGGCTAGCGATTTTTCCGGGACTTGCGATTGCGATTGCGGTCTTAGGTTTCAGCCTGCTCGGCGATGGACTTCGAGACCTGCTGGATCCGCGGCTCCGGCGAGACCGGTGGGCATGACGCTGCTCTGCGCCCGAGACCTGTCGGTGTCGATCGGCGGTGCGCCGATCATCGCGAACGTTACGCTCGATGTGAACCCGGGTGAAATCCTGGCGCTGGTCGGCGAGTCCGGCTCGGGCAAGTCGACCACGGTCCTCGCCATGCTCGATCTGCTGCCGCCTGGCGCACGGATGAGCGGTTCAGTCACGCTGAACGGCGTGTCGTTGCCGATCGGCGACGACCAAGCGATGTGCGCGATCCGGGGCAAGGAGATCGGTTTCGTCTCGCAGGAACCGATGACCGCGCTCAATCCGTTAATGACAATCGGCGACCAGGTCGCCGAAACGCTTCGCCAACATTGCGGATTCGGCCGGAAGGAGGCGCATGCGCATGCCGCCGCCGCGCTCGAGCGGGTCGCGATGCCGGTCGACCGTTTTCCACTGAGCCGTTACCCGCATGAAATCTCGGGTGGCCAGCGTCAGCGTGTGGCGATAGCGATGGCGCTCGCAGCGTCGCCCAAGGTTCTTCTTGCCGATGAGCCGACCACCGCCCTCGACGTCACCACGCAGGCCAAGGTGCTCGAGCTGCTGAAAAGCTTCGTTGCCGAGCAGAATATGGGTCTGGTGCTGGTTACGCACGACCTCGGCGTCGTGGCCGAGGTCGCCGACCGCGTCGCGATCATGCAAGCCGGCTCAATCGTCGAGCAGGGTCCGGCGCTCGAAATCTTCCGCGAGATAAAGCACCCTTATTCACGCAAGTTGATGGATGCGACGCGCCATATGCCCGTTCGCGCGACCGGGCCGGCAAGGGGCGAGCCTCCTGTGCTCATCGCCGAAAAGATCGTTCGACGCTATCCTGGCGCGCGTCGCGGCTTCTTCGGCCGTGAGCCCGACCACGTTGCGGTGAATGGCGTCGACGTCGAGCTTGCGCGCGGGGAGACCTTGGCCATCGTTGGCGAGTCGGGCTCAGGGAAGTCGACATTGCTGCGAACACTGCTCGCGCTCGATAAGCCGCAATCGGGAACCGTAAGGATTAAGGGTTCGCCGTTCGATGCAGCGCTCGCACCGCGAGAGCTGAGAAAGTCGCGGCAAGAAATCCAGGCGGTGTTCCAGGACCCTTATGGAAGCTTCGATCCGCGTTGGCGGGTCGAGCGCATTGTTGCCGAGCCACTGGCGCTTGCCGAACATTCGGTTTCTGCAGAGGAGCGACGGCGCCGTGTGGCGGCGGCCCTTGAGCGGGTTGGACTGAAGTCGTCAGACGGCGAACGCTTTCCCCATGAGTTCTCCGGCGGCCAGCGGCAGCGGATAGCGATCGCCCGAGCTCTTATCGTCGAACCCTCGATCATGGCGCTCGATGAGGCAGTGTCGGCTCTTGACGTGTCGGTCCGCGCCCAGATTCTCGATCTTCTGGCCAGCCTCGCCGACGATACCGGCATGGCATACGTTTTCGTTACCCATGATCTTTCGGTTGTCCGAGCCATTGCCGACCGCGTGCTGGTGATGCGGGGCGGTGAAATGGTCGAGCAGGGCACAGCGCGCCAAATCTTCGACGCGCCCGCCCACACCTACACCCGCGAATTGATCGCCGCGACACCGATCATCGAAACCGCGCTTCAAAAGCGCGCCGAGCAGAAGAACCAAGCGAAGGAGCAAGACCAATGAAAAGCCCGGATTTCACCGTAGACCGGCGTACGCTCCTGAGCGGTCTTGCCGGCGCCACCTCGATGCTCGGGGGCAGCCGCGCAGCCGCGCAAACCAAGCCCGCACCGCCACCGAGTGGCGACCGACGCGGCAAGCCCGGCCCGCGCAACCTCATTACTGACGTCTCGGGAATTACGGTTGGGCAAGCGGACAGCCCGGCGGTCCGGACCGGCGTCACCGTCATAGTTCCGGACAAGGAATCGACCGCGGCTGTCGACGTCCGCGGCGGTGGCCCTGGCACGCGCGAAACCGACGCGCTGGACACCTACAACCTCGTCCATGCCGTCGATGCAATCGTCCTGTCAGGCGGTTCGGTTTACGGCCTTGCTGCTGCAGACGGTGTTTGCACGTGGCTCGGGGCGAACAACCGTGGCTATTCCGCGATGGCAATGCCCGGTGTGCCGAAATCGCCGATCGTCCCGGCCGCAATCTTGTTTGACCTTCCCAATGGCGGCGACAAGAATTGGGGTCTCGAGCCGCCATACCGGGCACTTGGAATCAGGGCGGTCCAGAATGCGTCGCAAACGTTCGCGCTCGGCACCGCCGGCGCAGGCTACGGTGCGGGAGCGGGGTCGCTGAAGGGTGGGACCGGGTCCGCGTCGGTCGTCACGTTCGACGGAATGACAGTTGGTGCCATTGTCGCAGTCAATAGCCTTGGTTCGGTGATTGGGCCCGATGGAAAGGGTTTTTGGGCAGCGCCGTTCGAAATGAACAACGAGTTTGGTGGGCTTGCGCCGCCTGCGGCCAGGATCGGCGCGGACGATTGGGGGTCGAGCAAGGCAAGCCCAGCGGCACGGCAGAACACGACGATCGCCTGCGTCGCGACCGACGTTGAGCTAACGCCCGACGAGATGAAGCGCGTTGTGATGATGGCGCAGGACGGCCTTCCGCGGGCCATCCGTCCAATCCATTCCCCATTTGACGGCGATGTCGTTTTCGGTATCTCGACCGGCAAGCGGCCGGCACCTGAGCCGCGCGCTTTCACCGTTGCCCGCATTGGTGCGCTGGCGGCGGATACGCTGACCCGCGCGGTGGCGCGGGGGGTGTTCGAAGCGACCAACCCGCCGGGTGCCAAGACACAGACCTGGAAAAGTCTTCGCGGCTGATCCGCGTCTGCCATCAACGTCAATTATGACCAAGGGATTCTATATCCATGCTTCGCAGCATCGACCATTTCATCGGCGGTTCCAGCTTCGCTTCGGGGGAGCGGCAGGGGGACGTTTAT
>NZ_JBAPEU010000004.1:0-12874 GCF_038148795.1 Sphingomonas agri
GTTCGCTCCCGTCGGGCAGCGGGCCGTGCCAAGATCGGATGAGGATGAGTCAGACATGAAACCGAGCACCTTCCAGTTCGCCGCGAGTTCCCGAGTTACCCTTCGGAATCCGGCAGTTCGCAATATTCAATCAGCTCAATCATGTTGCCATCGCCGTCGGCCAGCAACGCCCACCGGGCCTTCATCCGGCCAATGGGCTCCGCGAGGGTAGCTTTTCCATCGAAGGTTCCCGGCTCGGCGATGACAGTCGCCCCCTTTTCGACGGCGTCGCGGTAAGCGCCGCGAGCGTCCGGCACTGTGAGAGTGATGTAGGCAAAGCCCGCCGTTGATCCGAACGCGCCGCCTTGTGCACCGGGCTTCTCGTCCATTGAATAGAGCTTGAGGTAGGAATCGCCGCAGAGATAGACGTGCAGAACGCCCCCCGGGACCGGCATGTACCCGGCATAGGGAAGTCCCAGAATGTCACCGTAGAAACGCCGCTGCCGCTCCAAGTCCACCACTACGACCCCAACATCGAGAGCTTTCTTGGCAATGCGGAACACGGGCGGAATTTCCTGTTTGGAGTACGACATTTAACTACGCGATGAATTTGGCCAAGGCAAGCGCCGCCTGGCTGCTTGACCACTTTATTCGATCGATTAAATCGGACATGATTTTCATGTCCGGAGAGGTGCGAAAGTGACCGCGAACAATTTCAACGTCGCTGAACTCGCCCAAGAGCTTGAGCGGTTCGTACGGCAGAAGGTCATCCCTCTGGAAAGCGACCCCAGATGCACTCCCCATGGGCCCAGCGACGAGCTGGTACAGGAAATGCGGGACATGGCACGCGCGGAGGGACTTCTTACTCCCCACATCCGATCGGACGGCGAGCACGTTTCGCAGCGCGAGACGGCAATGCTGCTCAAGAAAACCGGACTTTCGCCCCTTGGCCCCGTGGCGTTGAACACCGCCGCGCCCGATGAGGGCAACATGTACCTCCTGGGCCAAGTGGCGTCGGATGTTCAGAAGGACCAGTTTCTAAAGCCGCTTGTCGAGGGCCGCGCCCGATCCGCATTCTTCATGACCGAACCCGCGGAGGATGGGGGCGCCGGTTCCGATCCCTCCATGCTCAAGACCACGGCCCAGCAGGACGGAAGCGACTGGCTGATCGAGGGCCGCAAGGCCTTTATCACCGGGGCGGTCGGTGCGCGCGTCGGGATCATCATGGCGAGCACGCAGGCCGGCGCCACGATGTTTCTGGTCGAGTTGCCCAACCCGCAGGTCATCATCGAACGCGTGCTGGAAACAATCGATAGCTCGATGCCCGGCGGGCATGCCGTCGTCACGATCGATCGCCTGCGAATACCCGGGGAGCATGTGCTCGGCGTTGTCGGGCAGGGGTTTCGCTATGCCCAGCTCCGGCTGTCGCCGGCGCGGCTTTCGCACTGCATGCGATGGCACGGGGCAGCCGCGAGGGCTCAGGAAATTGCTTGTGAATATGCGTGCCGGCGGACCGCCTTTGGCAAGCTCCTGATTGACCATGAGGGCGTGGGATTCCAGCTCGCAGACAATCTTATCGATCTGAAGTCATCGGAACTCATGATCGACTGGTGTGCCGACGTCCTCGACACGGGCTCCCTTGGCACGTCCGAGAGCTCGATGACGAAGGTTTCCGTTTCGGAAGCCCTCTTCAGAGTGGCGGACCGCTGCGTTCAAGTGATGGGCGGCCGCGGGGTGAGCGGCGATACGGTCGTCGAACAGATCTTCCGCGAGATACGGGCATTCCGGATCTACGATGGTCCTTCGGAGGTTCATCGCTGGTCCCTTGCCAAGCGCATCAAGAAAACGGCGGGCGCGAAATGAGCTCTCCGAGCAATCAGCCCCAGGTCCGCGAAATTCAGGCGGAGCACGGCTTCGACAAGCTTCGGCTTGCTACCTGGATGGCCGAGCACATTGATGGCTTCGAACGCGAAATCAGCGTCCGTCAATTCAGTGGCGGCCAGAGCAATCCGACCTTTCTCATCGAGAGCCCCGGCGGCTCCTATGTGATGCGGCGGAAGCCGCCAGGGCAGCTTCTCCCGGGAGCGCACGCGATCGACCGCGAGGTTCGCGTGATGCAGGCGCTTGAGCAAACCGGCTTCGAGGTTCCCCATGTCCATGGATGGTGCGAGGATCCGAGCGTCATCGGCACGCCATTCTACGTCATGGACTACGTTGCTGGACGCATCTTCTGGGATGCGACGATGCCCGAAGTTTCTTCCGACGAGCGTTGGCAGATGTTCGATTCAATGAACGAGGTTATCGCCCGTCTGCATGGGATCGATCCCAACAGGATCGGGATCGGGGATTATGGGCGTCCGGGCAATTACTTCGCCCGCCAGATCGCCCGCTGGTCCAGCCAATATCGCGAGGACCGTGAAGCCGGCCGCGATCCGAACATGGACAAGCTCATCGATTGGCTGTCAGCGAACACTCCCGAGGACGATGCAGCAGCGATCGTGCACGGAGATTTTAGGGTCGACAATCTCATCTTTCATCCCTCGGAGCCGCGCGTCATCGCCGTTCTCGACTGGGAGTTATCAACGCTTGGCCATCCCCTCGGTGATTTCGCCAATCACGCTGCCATGTACCGAATGCCGCCCGACATCGTTGCCGGGCTGAAGGGTGCCGACCTCCAGGCACTCAATATCCCCACCGAGGAAGCGTATATCGAGGCCTATTGCCGGCGCACCGGGCGTGCCGGAATCCCCGATTACGGCTTCTATGTCGCGTTCAGCTTCTTCCGGACGGCAGCCATTTTCCACGGCATCAAGGGCCGCATTCTTCGCGGAACGGCAGCTTCTGCCCAGGCGTGCGAGCGGGTGAAGATCCTTCCCAGGCTGATGGAGATCGCCTGGGGCCAGGCGATTGCGGCGGGCGCCAAAGGTTGAGCCGCACTTCCTGTCTCAGGGAAGACTCTGCCCGTCGTCGATCTTGAATACCGATCCTGTGACAAACGCGGACTGAGGCCCGCAAAGATAAAGCATGATCGAGTCGAGCGCTTCGACAGGCATCAATCGCTGACGGTGAAACCCTGCGATCTGGGCCTTTCCCTTGTCGCTTTCGAACCAATGGTCGTTGATCTCGGTCCTCATGTATCCCGGGCACAGGACATTCACATTGATGCCCTTGTTGATCCATTCCCTGGCGAGGCTCTGACCAAGCATCACGACGGCAGCCTTGCTCGCGGAATAAGCCGACAGGGCCGGCAGCGGCAGCAATCCTCCAATCGATGAAATGAGAAGGATGCGGTTGTCGCGGCTGTCGGCAGCCATCATCCGGCGGGCAGCTTCGCGGGCCGTCAGGAACACCCCGCGCACGTTTACCGCCATGGTCTGATCGAAGTCTCCAGCCGACAGCTTCGTTGCGAGACCGGCCCCGGAGATACCCGCATTGGCGATGACGGCCCGGATCGGTCCTGCCTCGGCTTCCGCACGCTCGAAACCTCTGGAGACAGACTCTTCGTCGGCAACGTCGAGTTCGACGGCGGAGGCTTGCTGGCCGGCCGCTCTGATCTCGTTGACGATATCCGCGAGCCGGTCCCGGCGACGCGCAGCGACGATGACGTGGGAACCGGCACGTGCACAGACGCGGGCGAAATGGGCGCCGATCCCTGAGGATGCCCCGGTGATGAGGATCGGCCAGTCGTGAAGCGGCTTGTTTTCCATCAGCTGCCGCTCGACCAGTAGAGTTCGCGGATCTGGCGTTTGTACATCTTGCCATTTGGATGGCGCGGCAGTTCGGCCATGAAATCGACCTGGCGGGGTACCTTGATCCCCGAAAGCCTCTGGCGAACGAATTGCTGCAGTTCCTCGGCGAGCGCAGGACCTGCATCGCTCCAGCTCAGTGGCTGGATAACCGCAACGACGCGCTCTCCCATGTCCGGGTCCGGGGCGCCGATGACTGCCGCGTCCGCGACCCTGGGATGAGTGACAAGAATGTCTTCAATCTCTCGGGGGTAGATGTTCACACCCCCGGAAATGATCGTGAAGCTCTTTCGATCGGTCAGGTAAAGATAGCCATCTTCGTCCAGACGACCGATGTCGCCGAGGCTCGTCCAACCGTACCGGTTCCGGCTCTCCGCCGTTTTTTGTGGGTCGTTGTGATATTCGAACGGCAATCCATTGGCGAAATAGACCAGTCCCTCCGTACCGATCGGGACCGGCTCACCAAGATCGTCGCAGATTTTGACCTCGCCTACGATCGAGCGGCCGACCGAACCGGGCTTGCGAAGCCATTCTTCCGTGCTGAGGCCGGTCAGCCCGTTGGCCTCCGTACCCGCATAATATTCGAAGAGTATCGGACCCCACCAATCGATCATCGCCTTCTTGACCTCGACGGGGCAGGGGGCAGCGGCATGCACCGCCGTCCTCAGCGATGAATGGTCGTACCGCGCCCTCACTTCATCGGGGAGCTTGAGCATCCGCACGAAATGCGTGGGTACCCATTGAGCCGCGGTCACCTGGTATTTTTCGATCGATGCGAGCGCGAGCTCTGCATCGAAGTTCGAGAGCAGAACGACGGTACCGCCGAGCCGCTGCACGAGCATCGACCAGCGTAGCGGGGCCGCGTGATAGAGCGGCGCGGGACAGAGGTAGACCGTGTTCTCATCGAACCCGTAATATTCACGGGCGAGACCGGCGATTGGCGGGGGCGTATCGAGGGGCCCGTCGGGTAGCGGAGTACGCACGCCTTTTGGACGCCCGGTCGTGCCGGATGAATAGAGAAGGTCGCTCCCATGGCTCTCGTCGGGGATGGGAGTCCCCGGAAGCTCTTCGACAGCGTCTTCGTAAGACCTGAAGCCTGGGCGAACGTCGTCCAGCATCAATAGATGCAGCTCCGGGGCGCTCTTGGCCACTTCCTGCGCGACCGGGGCCAGCTCGGCCGACGTGATCAGCACTTGCGCGTTGCTGTCGGAAAGAAGGTAGGAGACCTCCGAGGGGCCGAAGCGCGAGGAAATGCAGACGAGGAACAGGCCGGAGCGCTGTGCACCCCAGGCGATCTCCAGAAATTTCGGGTGATTTTCGAGGAACACCGCAGCGACGTCGCCCCGCTTCAGTCCGAGCGAACGGAGCAGATGCGCAGCCTTGTTCGAGCCCTCCTCCAGTTGGGCATAGGTCGTGACCTTGCCCGAGGGCTGCATGATGAGCGCCGGCTTTTCGGGACGGGTGCGAGCGTGATGGCTCGGATGCATTGCCGTCATGCCGTTTCGGCGGGATCGCTCTTGCGCTTGCCCAGGCTTACCGTTTGCGGGTTCGTATATTGGAGCAGTCCCTCGAGGCCGTTTTCGACGCCGATCCCCGATTTCTTGTGACCTGCGAAGCTGGCGAATGGAGAGAGGTTCTGGATTTCATTGATCCAGACCGTGCCGGCCTCGAGCTCTGCGGCAATTTCGGCAGCCTTCGCCTCGTCTCGAGACCAGACCGAGGCGCCGAGCCCAAATATGGTGTCGTTCGCCCGGCGCACGGCTTCATCGATCTCGTCGAATTTGATCAACGGCAGCACCGGGCCGAATGCTTCTTCCTGGACGACCCGGCTCGATTCAGGAGGGTTGTCGACGATCGTTACCGGAATGAAAAAACCGCGACGTTCCGGGATGTCGCCCCCGACGAGGAATTCGTGCCCGGAAGCGCGCGAGTCCTCGATGAGGGATTTGACGCGCTCATATTGCGCCCGGTTCTGAATCGGTCCGAGCTGGACGCCCTGTTGCGACCCATCGCCGACGATAACGCGGCTGGCTACCTTCGCGATCGCCTTCTTGAGCGGTTCATAGACGTCGCGGTGGACATACACGCGCTTGGCAGCGATGCAGATCTGTCCGGAGTTGCTGAACGCCGCCCAGAAAAGCTTCTCGGCCACCTCGTCGATATCGACATCCGGTAGTACGATGGCGGGGTCGTTACCTCCAAGCTCGAGCGTCAGATGCTTCAGGCTCGCCGCGGCACTGGCCATCACGCGAGCACCGGTTGCCGTCGAACCGGTAAAGCTGACCTTGTCGATGCCGGGATGCTCGGTGATCAGGGGGCCAAGCTGGTCGCCGCCAGAAATCACGTTGAACACGCCGTCCGGAATGAGCCCGCGGAGGAGCTCGCCAAGCTTCAGCATCGTCAAGGGCGTGTAAGGAGAAGGCTTCACGACGAGCGTGTTTCCCGCAAGGAGTGCCGGCGCGATTTTCCAGATCGCCAGGAGCACAGGGTAGTTCCAGGGAACGATGGCCGCGACGACGCCAATTGGCACGCGCGTTGTCACGGACCGGCGATCGTCGCTGTCTTCATTGGTGACAATGGGAAGCTCGAGGCTTGCAACCGAATTACACCAATAAGCGGCCGCAGCGATCTCGCCGCTCGCATCGTTGTGGGGTTTGCCCTGTTCGATCGTCAGAAGCCGCATGAGTTCGTCGGCGTTGTCGGTGAGCTGGCTGGCGATCTTCCGAACGCATTCGGCGCGTTCTTCGAACGGCGTCTTTTTCCATGCTGGGAACGCGGCCTTTGCTGCGCCAACCGCTGCGTCAACTTCTTCGGGCCCGCAGTCGGGGGCCCGGGCAATCACCTCCTCCGTCGCCGGGTTGACGACGTCGAATGCCGCGCGAACGTCATAGGCCTTTCCGCCTATGGTCACTTCGAACTTCGAACGCTCTTCCATCGCCAGTGTCCCTTATTTGCCAGCCGGCATCTCGAGTACGACTTTCACGCACTTTCCGGCGTGCTGATCTTCGATCGCCTCATTGATCTTATCGAACGGAAAGCTGGTGATGAGCCGATCGAACGGAAAACGGCCCTCCCGATGGAGACGGATCAACTCGGGAATGAACTCGTCGGGATCGCTGTCGCCTTCGATGATACCCTTCACGGAAAAGCCGAAGGTGATCGCCTGTGCAATGGGGACGGAAAGCGTTGCGCCCGCGATCGACGGTACACCCACGAGACCAACGGCGCCGTGCGAGCCGAGATAGCCAAACGCGCTCTCGAGAGCTGCCGGGATTCCGCTCGTATCGAAAACAAAGTCAACGCCTCCAGGCGCAATCTCGACAACGGCGGCAGGAACGTCGGCAGCCATCGGATCGATGACGTGCGTTGCACCAAGTTCAATGGCCAATGCACGACGTTCGGCGATCGGTTCGATGAGGATTATCGGGTTGCACCCCTGAATGACCGCTCCAAGAATTGCGCTCAGACCGACGGTTCCCCCGCCAATGACGACTAGGGACGAGCCGGCGCTGCACGCCAGGGACCGCATGATCCCTCCTGCGCCGGTCTGAACGCCGCACCCGAGCGGCGCGTACGTGACGGGCGAAAGGCCCGGATCCAGCCGGACGACGTTGCGCTCATAGGCGAGTGCGTGCGTGGCGAAGGATGATTGACCAAAGAAGTTGCTCGAGATCGGCTGATCGTCCGAACGGATCGTCGTGCTTCCGTCCGGTCGCATTCCGACGAAATTCAGCTGCGGAAGCTGCCGGCAATAAGCGGGAAGCTTCTCGCGGCATCGGTCGCACTCGCCGCACGAGCGAAACGTGATCAGCACACGGTCGCCTTCGACGACCTTGGTGACCCGAGCGCCCACCCGTTCCACGATGCCGGCTCCTTCGTGGCCGAGGACAGCGGGCAAGGCGAGGCCCGTTTCCATGTCGCGGAAGACGAGGTCGGTGTGACAAACTCCCGCAGCTTCAATTCTTATCAGAATCTCATCGTCGCGAGGCTCTTCGAGCTCGACCGTCTCGAGCGAGAAATTCTGTCCCGGGTGACGCGCGACTGCCGCCTTCATTCTCATTCGTAAAACGCCTTCTGGATTTCAGGTTCTTCTCGCCGGGAATGGTTCACGCTGTTCCAGCCTCGATCGGTTCGACATGAAGTGTGATGCTCAAGTCGAGCTCCGGTTTCAGCATCGCGTGCACGTAGCAGGCCTGCTTGGCCGGCTTCATCAATGCCTGGACTTTCTCGGCGTCCGCCGAGGAGCGCACCCGCAGGCTTGCCTCGATCTTTCCGACCTTGGCGAGGTCGGGAGTCGAAATTGACCCATCCAGGCCCTCGATCGGGATCCCGCGACGTTCAGCCAGAAGCCGGAATGCGATCATCAGGCAGGATAGAAGTCCTCCAAGAACGCTCGTGACCGGATCCGGACCTTGGTCAGTTCCGCCAATTGCAGGGGGTTCATCGATGATCCATCGGTGGCCGGCCGAGTCTTCGAGCTCGCACCGCAGGCGGCGCGTTCTGGCGGTCACCTTGCGCTCGTGCGCACGCTCGGCCGTCGCGGGCTTTCCAGTGTCAAATTGCTCCAGCCGCTGGCGTACGGCAGACGAGAACTCCGCAGCCCTCAGGCCATCCACGATCCGATGATCGTAGGCGATGCTCAGCATCAGTTGGTGTCCCGTCTGGATGGCTCCGGAAACGACGCGCACCTTTTCGGTGACCGCCCCGACGAACACCAGGACAGATTCGTCTAGATTGAGGACGGGAGTCCCGAACTGTACGCCGTAGCGGCCAAGATTGGAGACGGTAAGGCTCGCACGGCGCATCGTCGAACGCCCCTGCCGCGCCTGTTCCACGGCATCGCGGGTGCGCGCCGCCACCTTCTCGAGAGAGAGGCCTGCAACCGAGGTGATGGACGGCGTTCGAAGCCCGCGTTCCGTCGCGACCGCGATGTTCACGTCGACATCGTCTGCGTAGACGATATCGTTTCCATCGATGAAGGCGTTGAGGTCGGGAAACTCGGCCATCACATCTGCGGCAGCCTTGATGATGATGTCATTGAGGGTCGCGTCGAGAAGGCCTTGTTTGATCAGCTTCTGCGCATTCACGATTGCAGAAGCGTCGACCGCGATCATCTGCACGATATGGGGAGCCTGGCTCCAGGATCGCTGCAGACGGGAAATCGCGGCGCCGTGAGCAGCACCGATCGGCTCTCGCCGGCCACCGGCACCGACCGGTTTGGCCTGCGGGGCGGCCGATTTTTCGGTCGCCAGAGCACGCTCGACGTCCTCCTCGGTAATCATCCCGTCAGCGCGACTCGGCTTCACCTTCGCCAGCGGAATTTTCCCGCGGGCTGCAGCCCTTGCGCGGGGGGACGCGGAAATCTCGGCGGCGGGTTGCTTCGAAACCTCCGCCGGTGGGCGCGCGGAGGACGCTGCGTTTTCGTCCGCGGATCTTGAGGCGGGCACAGGGGCGGCGCCGTCGGCGCTGATGAAGCCGAGTACTGCACCAACGTCGGCCTCTTCGCCCGCAGCGACACTCCGGGTCACAACGCCAGTTGCAGGCGACT
This sequence comes from Sphingomonas agri, assembly GCF_038148795.1. Lineage (NCBI taxonomy): Bacteria > Pseudomonadati > Pseudomonadota > Alphaproteobacteria > Sphingomonadales > Sphingomonadaceae > Sphingomonas > Sphingomonas agri. Next base: position 9,274 of record NZ_JBAPEU010000004.1, read on the forward strand.
CAATATCGAATGCCGCCTTGTCGGATTCGATCGTGACGAGCGGTGCGCCGGCCTCGACCTGCTGGCCGTCCTCAACATGCCAGGCGATGATCACTCCAGAGATCATCGCCTGACCGAGCTGCGGCATTAGGATTTCCAAAGGAAAGGCTCCTATTTCAACATCGCTCGTACCGCAGCCACAATCGCGTCGGAGCTCGGGATCACCCGGTCCGAGAGCGAGCGGGTTGCTGCGATAGGAATGTCTGGCGGCGCCAGTCGCGCGAGGGGCCTGTCGAGCCACTGCAGGGCTCGCTCGCAAAGAACCGCCCCGATCTCGGCTCCGACGCCGAGCGTCCTGTAGCCCTCTTCAACGATGAGGCAGGCCCCGGTCTTCTTGACCGATTCAATGACGGTATCCCAGTCAAACGGCCGCAGTGTCCGCGGATCGATAACTTCGACCGAAATTCCCTCCTCCGCCAGCGTGTCCGCGGCCTTCAGCGCTCGCTGAAGCATGAGCTGCCAGGCAACGATCGTGACCCGGTCCCCTTCGCGGCGAACTGCGGCCTTGCCGAAGGGAAGCCCCCCCTCGTCATCGTCGGGAACTTCGCCCTTGCGCTGGTAGAGCAGGCGATGCTCGAAATACATGACGGGATTGTCGTCACGGATCGCCAGCTTCAGGAGCGTTCTCGCGTCCGCGGGCGTCGAGGGCACGGCACACAGAAGGCCAGGCGAGTGCATCACATAGGCTTCGGGACAGGTTGAGTGTTCCGGTCCAGCTCCCGTACAGCCGGAAGGCAGGCGCACGACGAGCGGTATCTTGAACGCGCCCCCATGCATGAAGCGCCACATGCCGGCCTTGAGGAAGATCTCGTCGCCGGCGGTCAGCAGGAAATCCGCATATTGAAGCTCGGCCACGGGGCGCATGCCCATGATCGCTGCTCCAACACCGGCTCCTACGAGCGCGTTTTCCGAGATCGGGAAATCGAACACGCGTTCGCGGCCAAACTTCGCCTGGAGATCGTGAGTCACGTTGAAGATGCCGCCCCAGGCACCGACGTCCTGGCCGTAGACGATCACGTCCTCGTCCCGCTCAAGCTCTTCGGCGAGAGCCTGATTGATCGCCTGGGCGTAGGTTATCTCCGCCATGGGGCCGCCTCACGCGTACAAGTCAACAAAGGCGACCTCCTCATCGATTGGCGGAGCTTCCTTCACTTTGCGGACGATCTCTTCGATGGATGCGAGCACGCTCACTTCGATGCCTTCCAGCTCGGACATGGTTGAGATCCGATCGTCGAGCAGCCGTTGGCGAAGCTGAACCAGCGGATCGAGGTCTTCGAGCGAATCGCGGTCCTCCCGGTAGTCCTGCGGATCAGTGGCATAATGGCCCAGGAGCCGGACGTTTTTGATCTCGATGAGCGAGGGACCTCCTCCGGCGCGTGCCCGCGCCGCGGCGGCGGCCACGGCACCGAACACGGCATCAGGATCGTTGCCCTCGACCGTCAGTCCCGGGATGCCGTAGCCGATGCTCCGCACCGATATGTCCTTGACGGACGTGCTCTCGCTCGTCGGCACCGACACTGCCCATCCGTTGTTCTCGCAGATGAAGATGGCGGGAAGCTTCTGGAGCGCGCACCAGTTCAATGACTCATGGAAGGTGCCGCGATTGGCCGTGCCGTCGCCGAAGAAGTGCGCAACGACCTTTGAAGTCCGCTTCTTCTTGAGCGCCATGGCGATTCCGGTGGCAATGACGAAGCCTCCGCCAAGCGTGCCGCTCTGGCCGTAAACGCCGTGGGGAAGATCGACGACATGCATGATCCCGCCCTTGCCATTGTTGGTGCCGCCCTCGCGGCCCGCCATGTCGGCGAGCATCGCGTCGAGAGCGACACTCCGACCGACGAGATAGGCGATGCCCCGGTGCCCGTAGAGGAGAGGGTCATCTTCATTAAGCGCGGCCAGCGCGGCGAGCTGGCTCACCTCCTGGCCGGCTCCGGGGTGGAGAAGGGGAGGAAGAAATCCCTCCTTGGCAAGCCGGAGACTGCGGGTTTCGAACGACCGCGTCAGGAACGCTGTTTCGAAGATCCATTTGAGCTGGACTGCAGTGAGCGAGGCGCTGGTGCGATCGGCAGTCGTTGCGTGTCCAGCTTTCACCCTGTTTCCTCCCCCTCAGCCCTTTTTCAAGGGCCAGTCCCTGCGGGGCCATCATCCACCAGCGACCGATTGAAGTGACGTCAGGCTCATTTGTATAATAAGAGCCGAAAACTAATCAATCGGATAATTATCAGCGATTTGCACTGAAGTTGATCCGTGGGACGGCCCGGCCTATGACCGCTGCCGGAAGGCGCTACGCCAGTGGAGGATGCCAGGTGTACGCTCCGTTCGATCTGACTGGTAAGACTTGCTTGGTTACCGGAGGGAGCCGGGGAATTGGCTTCGGGATCGCTTCCGCTCTTCTCCAGGCCGGCGCAAATGTCGTAATTTGGAGCTGGGACCCCAAGAAGGTCTCGAGCGCGGCCGACGAGCTTCGCCGCTTCGGCGGTCCTGTCCATGCCCACCAGATTGACGTGCGCTCAAAGGAAAGCGTCGAGCAGGGTTTCGAGGATCTGCTCGAGCATTTCCCCCTCCTTGACGCAGTCTTCGTCTGTGCCGGAACGCCGCAGCCGCTGGCAAGGCTCGGGGATACTCCCGAAGAGCTCGTCCGCGAGATGCTTTCGGTTCACGTCGAGGGCGCCTTCTGGACCGTCCAGGCGGCGTGCCGCCAGTTCGAACGGCAGGCGCGCAGTGGCCGCCCGGGCGGGTCGATCGTCGGTTGCTCCTCGCTTGCCTGCCGCTTTGGAGCGCCGCTCCTTCATGCCTATGCAGCAGCAAAGGGTGCAGTCTCGAGCCTCATGTCTTCGGTCGCCGTTGAAATGGCGCGGTGGCAGGTCCGGGCAAACACGATCATGCCCGGATGGATCGAGACGGATCTCAGCCGGGAGCTTCGCGAGCGCGTCGGAGATCAGGCATTGAGGCGCATTCCGGCGCGGCGCTGGGGCCGTCCTGACGATATTGGCGGGATAGCGGTCTATCTCGCTTCCGATGCGAGTGCCTACCATACGGGCGACACGATCGTTATCGACGGCGGTTATTCGGTCGCCTGAAATCCTCTAGATCCGAGGCGCGAGCGCGACCTCGACCATGCCGTTAACGATGCGGGTCTCGAAACTGCGCAGCGGCGAATATGGAGCACTGACGCAGGCCCCGGTCCGCGTATCGAACCGCGCTCCATGCATCGGACAGACGAGGCACTCACCAATGACTCGGCCCGCCGCAAAGGATGACGCGGCGTGCGAGCAGCGGTCTTCGAACGCGAACACTCCGCTGCCACCCAATCCCAACGCCACTTTGCGGCCGGCAAGCTCCACGACCCTCACTTTCGCCGGCACCAGCTCGCCGACTGGAAGAACAGGGATGAACGCATCCGCAATGTCTTCTTTCTCCAAGGATTCCCGGACCTTCCAAAATGAGACGAACCGAATTGACGTGATTAGTTAGTGGATTAATGTAGAGACTCCAAATAAACGAGAGGCGGCTCATGGCTGACCAAGACCCTGCTTTGGGCAAAAATCGGTGGCCAGGACCCGGT